>NZ_CP036278.1:1321758-2643516 GCF_007748035.1 Aeoliella mucimassa | reverse complement strand
GATCTACGTGGGCACGCCGATCGGTGCGGTTTCGTCGCCCGATCTTGTGCACTGGACGTTTCGCGGCTACGTGTCGTTCGACGCAGTGCCAGGCAAGCCCGACATGTCGACCACCTTTTGGGCGCCGGGCATCATCAGCCATGGCGACTCGCTGCACATGTTTGTCACTTACAAAGAAAACGCCATTCCTCCCTGGGGAGGTAAAGGAGTCATTCGGCACTACGTGACCTCTGCCACTCAACCGCTCGATGGCTGGAAGCTTGTTAATGTCCCCAACTTTAACCAGCCCGATCCGATCGACGCCTCGCTGCTGCGAATCGGCGACGAGTATCGCGCGTACTATCGCGTCGGGAAGGGGGGTGGCATTCAATGGGCCACCAGCACCGACCTGAGCGAATGGACTCCGCAAGGCAAATGCCCCGGCGACGTGAACGCCCCAGCCCGGCAGCGCGGCTTCGGCTACCAGGAAGCCCCTTATGTGTTTCGCTGGCGAGATCGCTACTGGATGCTAACCGATCCCCATGAAGGGCTTGCGGTGTACGAATCCGCGGACGCGATCACCTGGACGCAACGACCTCGCATCTTGCTCGAACCAGGTACCGGCTTGCAAGATAACAGCCGCGCGCGTCACCCTAGTGTGGCGGTCGTCGGCGAGCGGGCGTTCGTTTTCTATCACACCGAACCGAATCGTCCGTACCCAACCCCACCGCCCGAAGAGCGGACTCCGCACCAGAAAATCAGTTATTTGCAAATGGCCGAGTTGAGCCTCGAACAGGGGCAGCTGACCTGCGATCGTGATATCGCGATCGATTTAACGAGCCTGGCTCGGCCGTAATTATCGTCTTCCTTTCCACAAATCCCCGAGAACAAATGATGAGTGATTACCTGCTTGGACGTTTCCACTCGAAACCATTTCGCCTTGGCAGTTGCCTGGCAGCAATTTGTTTTTGCTGCAGCCTGCCGATGGCTCCGGCCAACGCGCAAGAAGCGAATGAACGCGAAGTGAAGAAGCCATTCGCCTCGGAGCTCATTACCAAATGGGGCGAGGAGGTCACTGCCGAGAACGCATGGACCGAGTATCCTCGCCCGCAACTGGAACGCAGCAATTGGCAAAACCTGAATGGCAAATGGGACTACGCGGTCCGGCTCGAAACCCGCAAGAACGCTCCCAAGAAATGGGACGGCGAGATCCTAGTGCCTTATTGCCTGGAATCCCGACTCGGTGGGGTGCAGCGACTGCTCACCCCGAAGGACGCCTTGTGGTACCACCGCACGTTCACCGCGACTCCTGTGGAGAACGAGCGAACCTTGCTGAACTTTGAAGCGGTCGACTACGAATGCGAAGTATTCGTCAACGGCTCTTCGGTCGGCACTCACAAAGGGGGTAACACTCCCTTCGCTTTCGACATCACCGACGAAGTGAAAGCTGGCGAGAACGAACTTATCGTGCGTGTGGAAGACAACACCCAAGAGTATCAGCTTCGAGGCAAGCAAGTGTTCAACGCCGGCGGCATCTGGTACACCCGCGTCTCGGGCATCTGGCAAACCGTGTGGCTCGAGCAGGTTCCTGCCAGCTACATCGAGAAGCTGAAGATCGCGACCGACGCCGAGAATGGCAGCATCACCGTGCGTCCCACCCTGAAGGGGGCAGCCGAGGGAGCCAAGGTAAAGGTCGTGGTGAAGGATGGCGAGCAAGTGGTCGCCGAGCAAATGAGCGATCAAGACAGCATCGAACTTACGATCGAAAACGCCAAGCTCTGGTCGCCCGACTCACCGCATCTCTACACGCTGGAAGTTAGTACGCTCGCTGCCGATGGCTCGTCGGCGGATTCGGTGAAGTCGTACGCTGG
Organism: Aeoliella mucimassa; assembly: GCF_007748035.1. Lineage (NCBI taxonomy): Bacteria > Pseudomonadati > Planctomycetota > Planctomycetia > Pirellulales > Lacipirellulaceae > Aeoliella > Aeoliella mucimassa. Next base: position 2,641,666 of record NZ_CP036278.1, on the reverse strand, counting down.
TATTCGCACCGTGGGTAAGGTCACCGATAAAGATGGTAACTTGCGGTTCACGCTGAATGGGAAGACCATCTTTCACTTCGGTCCGCTCGATCAAGGTTGGTGGCCCGATGGGTTGCTGACTCCTCCTTCGGACGAAGCGATGGCCAGCGACATCGAGTACCTCAAAGCGGCCGGTTTCAACATGATTCGCAAGCACATCAAGGTCGAACCTCGTCGGTACTACTATCACTGCGACAAGCTCGGCATCATGCTCTGGCAAGATCAGGTGAGTGCCGGTAAGGGTCCCGCTTGGACCCGCTTGGCTCCGAATCCCGAAGACGCCCAGTGGCCCGACAGCGCCCACGAGCAGTACATGGTAGAACTCGAGCGGATGATCGATACGCTTGAGAACCATCCCTCGATCGTGGTCTGGGTTCCGTTCAACGAAGCATGGGGCCAGCACCGCACGATGGAAGTCGGCAAGTGGACTGTCGAACGCGATCCTTCGCGCCTGGTGAACATCGCCAGCGGCGGTAACTTCTGGCCAGTCGGCGATGTGGTCGACGCCCACCAGTATCCGCACCCTGGATTCCCCTTCGAACGAGGAGAAGGGGGCCGCTTCGATGGCTTCATCAAAGTGGTTGGCGAGTTCGGCGGCCATGGGTATCCCATCAAGGAGCACCTCTGGAACCCCGAGACCCGCAACTGGGGCTACGGCGACCTGCCGCAGACGAAAGAGGAGTACAAGCAGCGCTACGAGACTTCGATCGAGCGTCTGAACTCGCTCCGTCTGCAAGGCATCGCCGCTGGTGTTTACACCCAGACCACCGACGTCGAAGGCGAGATCAACGGCCTGATGACTTACGACCGCAAGGTCATCAAGTTGCCAGCCGAGGATCTGGCGAAACTGCATCAGCCGTTGTACGAAGTACCGGCCGATGAGAAGTAATGCAGCCGCGCTGGTTCGCGTGATGGGCCGAAGCCATGCCTACCAGCTGCAACCTTAGCTGCAAGACCAACGACCGCGGCATTGCCACTCAACCGGCAATGCCGCGGTTCGCCATTTTCATTGCAGCCATCCCCGTACTACGATGGGGTGCTTCACAGAAAACGCTGGACAGTCAAACTACCGGGCGTTTTAAGAGTTTTGACAGACTAGTGATGCCAAGCCTGGCACCACCACAATTCCCCTAAGAGCAAGGGGAAAAGGATACTTGAGCGTGATTTGCACCATTCGACGTCTGATGTTCCTTGTAGTCCTGGCCGTGCTGATGCCGAGGGTGCTGTCGGCCGCGGAGACGACTCCGCCGAATATCGTGCTGGTGTTCATCGACGACATGGGCTGGTCCGATCTCTCCTGCTTCGGCGGCGAGGGACCCACCACCGAGAATATCGACCAACTTGCCGCTGAAGGCATTCGCTTCAACCACTTTTACGTGAACTCGCCGATCTGCTCTCCCTCGCGGGTGGCCATTACCACCGGCCAGTACCCGCAGCGATGGCAAATCACTTCGTACCTCGACAACCGGCAGAGCAACGACAATCGCAAAGTCGCTCAATGGCTCGATCCCAAAGCTCCGATTCTCGCTCGCGAGCTTCACCAAGCTGGCTACGCGACCGGGCACTTTGGCAAATGGCACATGGGGGGGCAGCGCGACGTCGACGACGCTCCCCCGATCACCGACTATGGGTTCGACCAAAGCCTCACCAACTTCGAAGGCATGGGTCCCAAGCTGTTGCCGCTCGCCATGACTCCAGAATGGCCTGAACCACGTAAGATTTGGGAAGGAGCTGTCCGCCTGGGTGGCCCTCCGGTCTGGAAGTTGCGATCGCAGATCACCGGTGGCTTTGTCCAGACGGCCATCTCGTTCATCGACGAAAGCCAACGCCGTGGGGTGCCATTCTATGTGAACGTCTGGCCCGACGATGTGCACTCTCCGTTCTTCCCGCCGGTCGAAGACTGGGCCGATACCAAACCGGGACTTTATCAAGCGGTGCTCGACAACATGGATCGCCAACTCGGTCCATTATTCGAGCGGATTCGTAGCGACGAGCAGCTTCGCAACAACACGCTTATCGTGTTCTGCTCCGACAACGGCCCCGAGTTCGGCGCGGGGACCTGCAAGCCACTGCGAGGGGCCAAAACCTGGCTCTACGAAGGAGGGGTTCGCTCGCCGCTGATCGTATGGGGGCCAGGGCTGATCAATACCGATCGCGTGGGGCAGATAAACAAACAATCGATGTTCAGCGCGATCGATCTGAATCGCTCGCTCTACCAGATTGCCGGCATCAATCCCCCGGCCGACACCCAGCTCGACGGCGAACCACTGGCCGACACGCTACTCGGCAAGTCGAACCAAAGTCGACAAGCACCGATCTTCTGGCGACGCCCGCCCGATCGCCCTGGCTTTAGCCAAGGCTTTCAGGAAGACAATCCCGATCTCTCCGTGCGCTCGGGCAAGTGGAAGTTCTACGTCAACTACGATGGTAGCCTACCACAGCTTTACAACATGGATAACGACGAGTCGGAAACCACCGATCTGGCCAGCGGCTACCCCGACGTAGCTCAGTCGCTGCAAAAAGCGGCGATGGACTGGAACGCAACGCTCCCGCAAGACGCTGGTGCGGATCAACCGACTCGAACCGAGTAACCTTATTCTACAGGATCCACTTCGATGCCAACCCATCGGTCATGCAAGCTCGGCATTATTCTTATTCTGTTGGTATTGCCCCTCGCTTCACTCGCCTGGGTGGCACCTGTGGCCACCGCGGGTGATCGCCCCAACTTTTTGTTGATCGTGGCCGACGACCTCACCTGGACCGACCTCGGCTACGAAGGCAACTCCGAAGTCCATACGCCGAATCTCGACCAGCTTTGCCAAGAGAGCATGCACCTGACTGGCATGTTCACGCCAGCGACCACTTGCTCTCCTTCGCGCAATGCGTTGTATACCGGGCTCTATCCGATTCGCAGCGGAGCTTACCCGAATCATACGCGGGTCTACGAGGGAACCAAGAGTGTGTTCACGCTGCTCAAGCAAGCTGGGTATCGGGTTGCCTTGCAGAACAAGTCGCACGTGGGGCCTCCGTCGAGTTTTCCCTACGAGCATATCGAAGGGGCTGATGACCTTACCGAGACCGAAGCGTTCGTGCGCCGCAGCGGCGAAGAACCCTGGCTGCTGGTGTACGCCTCGAACGATCCGCACGGGCCTTGGACACGCGGTCCCAAGAAGCGATTCAAGCCTGCCGAACTGACCGTCCCCCTGTACCTGCACGACAATCAGGATACGCGCCGCGCACTGGCGAACTACTATGCTGAGATCACGAAGCTCGACAACCAGGTTGGCAATCTGCTGAAACTGCTCGACGACTGCGAGCAAAGCGACAACACGTTGGTGGTGTTCGTCAGTGAGCAAGGGAGCAGCTTCCCCTACGGAGGCAAATGGAGCCTCTACGACAATGGCATCCGCGTGTCGACACTCGTCCGCTGGCCTGGCAAGGTGCAACCCGATTCGACTAGCGATGCACTAATGCAATACGTCGACGTGGTTCCCACCTTTCTCGAAGCCGCTGGCATCGATCCCACCACGATCGACGTCGGTTGCCCCGACGCTAAGGGAGCCACCGGGTACGATGGGCAGAGCTTCCTCGGCATCCTCACTGGCAAACAGCAGCACCTACGCGACTATATTTTCTCGCAACACACCACGGTCGGCATCCATGGTTACGACGAGCCCTATCCCATGCGGGCGGTGCGAGATTCGCGTTACAAGCTGATTCTCAACCTCACCCCGCAAAACACCTACTCCATCGGCGGCATCCACAAGCATCGCCTACTGGCTACCTGGCAGGCCGATGCCAAACACGATGCCGAACTGCAGGCCCGCATCGACTGGCTAGGCAAACGCCCCGCCGAGGAGCTTTACGATTTGGAGTCCGATCCGCTGGAAACTCACAACCTGGCCGACGATCCCGGGTATACTGAGATCAAACAGCGGCTGCGGGCGGCACTCGACGAGTGGATGCACCAACAAGGCGACCAAGGACTCGACACCGAAATGGCCGCCAAGAGCAGGCAAGGCCCTAGCGACGAAGAGAAGAAGGCCGCCGCACCGTAAGCGAATCCCCTATTCCACCTACTAGGCGAGGGTATCGGCGATGAACACGCAACCGTTTCTGGGCTCGATACTCCTGCTGGTCGCGTCGACCTGTTTGGCCGCTGGCTCCACCGACGCGCAGGTGGTACTCTCCGGCGAGCTAAAGCAATGGCATAACATCACGCTCACCCTCGATGGCCCTCAAGCGGCCGAAACGGACGACACCCCGAATCCGTTTCTCGACTACGCGATGCAAGTGACTTTCGCCCACGAGTCGGGGCAACTGCAGTACGTGGTGCCTGGCTATTTTGCCGCCGATGGCGATGCAGCGAATACTTCGGCCAGTTCCGGCAATAAATGGCGGGCGCATCTGGCGGCCGATCTCACCGGCGAGTGGACATATCGCATCTCGTTTCGGCAAGGTCACCACGCGGCGATCGACTCATCGGCCGACAGCCAACCGCTCGCTCCATTCGATGGGCTCAGCGGCAAGTTCACCGTGGCACCGACCGACAAGCGTGGGCGCGACTTTCGCGCTCATGGCCGGCTCGCTTATGTCGGGGAGCGATACCTGCAGACCAGCGGCACCAAGGAGTACTTCCTGAAGGTCGGAGCCGACGCACCCGAAACGCTGCTAGGCTACGTCGACTTCGACAACACCATCGCCGGCCGGGGAAAGAGTGTTCCGCTGAAGACCTGGCAACCGCATGTTCGCGACTGGCAACCGGGAGATCCCACCTGGCAACAGCAGAAGGGCAGGGGACTCATCGGGGCGATCAACTACCTGTCGGGCAAGGGCTGCAACGCCTTCTCGTTTCTCACCTACAACGCCGGCGGCGATGGCGATAACGTCTGGCCATTCGTCGAACGCAACGAGAAGCTGCATTACGACTGCAGTAAGCTCGATCAATGGGGCATCGTGTTTGAACACGCGACTACCAAAGGGATGTACCTGCACTTCAAGATGCAAGAGACCGAAAATGACGACCAACGTGGCTCTGACAAACCAGTACCCACCGCCCTCGATGGCGGAGAACTTGGTCCCGAACGTAAGCTCTACTGCCGCGAACTGGTCGCCCGCTTCGCCCACAACCTGGCGCTCAACTGGAATCTCGGCGAGGAGAACACCCAGTCAACCGTCGAGCAACAAGCGATGCTCGACTACCTGGCCGAGATCGATCCCTACCAGCACCTCCGCGTGCTGCATACCTATCCCCAACAACAGGACAACGTCTACCGCCCGCTACTCGGTGAGCGTTCGCAATTAACCGGCGTGTCGCTACAGAACGACCACATCCATGAGACCCACGTTCAAACCGTGAAATGGGTGCAAGAGTCGACCGCTGCTGGCAAACCGTGGGTGGTCGCCTTCGATGAGTCGGGTTCCGCGGCCCACGGAGTCTGCCCCGACCTTGGCTATCGCGGCTTTGATGGGCACGACAAAGCGGGCAACATGGCGTATACCGAGCATGAGGTCCGCTGGCAAACGCTGTGGGGAACCCTCATGGGAGGCGGCGCTGGTGTCGAGTACTACTTTGGCTACCAATTCGACGAGAACGATCTGCTGTGCCAGGACTGGCGTAGCCGCGATCGCAGTTGGAACTACTGCCGAATCGCGATTGATTTCTTCCGCGACCAGCAGATTCCGTACTGGCAAATGACCAATCACGACTCGCTGGTCGGAAACCCCGATCACGACAACACGAAGTACTGCCTGGCTAGCATCGGCGAGTGTTACGTGATCTACCTTCCCCAGCTAGACCACACCGAACTCGACCTCCGCAATGTTGCTGGTGAGTTCGACATCCAATGGTTCAATCCCCGCGATGGTGGAGAGCTAATAGCCGGAAGCGTACCGACCGTCTCCGCCGGTCGGCTCGTCGACATCGGCTCCCCGCCTGCCAGTACCGACTCGCACGACTGGGTCGCTTTGGTACGGAAGGATCGCTAACGACTTCTTTTGGTTCAGCCTCCATTTCATTTAACACTTTTTGCCTGCGTTGCAGTGAAAGATTGACTTGACCCGAACTCCATGCACAATAGCTGAAGCTCAACAGTCGTAGGACTAGTACGACTCTCGAATGCCCGATTCCCATGAATAAGAACCTCAGGTGGTGGCTCTACTTTACGATGGCCACTGCAGTACTTTTTGTCCTGCACCTACTTCGATTGGTAGATACGTGGAACGCATATTACCTGGATGGCTCTCGGGAGTTTGGCTGGCCGCTGACCTACATCTGGGCGAACGTTTGGGGATGGCATCTCGAATACCGCAGGTTTCTGATCGACTTGCTAGTGATGGTGCTTATGGCCAAACTGTTTGCGGATGCCTCCGTAACCGGCTATCGAAACTACTTCCGTAAAGTAAGGAACTGGGGACTCCCTGATTCTACTTAGTCATCTCCTTCGACTGGTCTTTTTTTCAGAACGCCATGAACCCATACCAATCGCCCGAGAGCCCCGCTGTCGCCCGCAGTCTATCGATGTGGAGATCGTTCGCCATCGTGGTAATGAGCGGCGTTGGGTTCGGCCTGGCTGGCTCGCTGCTGGGGCTGATGATTGCCCTGCTCGCGCCGGATTATTATCGCATGGTATTCCACATCTCTAACAACAGTGGGACGAGTCTTCTGCAACTCGGCATGGGACTTGGCCTGACGCAAGGCGTTGGGTGCGGCATCGCGGTTGGTGTCGCTTTGGTGTTCGCGAACGCCTGGTACCGCTCGCGGATCGCCCGCATCCTCGGGCAGGGTTCCTAATGCCCTTCCCGGCACATCAATACCAGCAGGTCAGCCATCTCTGCTACACTTGAGTGGCCTTCGCCGCCGACCCAGGCGATTCCCCCTTCCGACACCTGCCCCCACGCTGACGCATGCCCCGACTTTCCCACGTAAGCTTCCTTCTGATCGCTGGCTGGCTGCTTACTTCCAGCCATGGACTGGCCCAGCTACGCCTGAACGATACGACATCGCTCCACTTTGCTACCGCCAAGCAAGGGCGCGAGGTGCTGACCGCGCGCGACGACTTTGTCGAGCGGCTAAGCCCCTTCGATCGTGCTGCGCGTTTGAAGTCAGGCGAAGAGGTTGCCGAGGACCAGTACCTGGAGTTCGTCGGCCAGCAGGTTCGAGAGTGGAGCGACGTAGAGCAGCAGCATATCGCTGCCGCCTTTGCGACGGTTCAACCGATGTTGGAATCGCTCGACTTGCCGCTGCCGAAAGAAGTGTTGTTGATCAAGACCACTGGCAGCGAGGAAGGGGGAGCCGCGTACACGCGGGGCAACGCGATCGTGCTGAACAACAGCCATATGGCCGAGTCTCCAGCCATGTTGAACAAACTGCTGTGCCATGAGTTGTTCCATGTGCTCTCGCGGGCGAACCCTGAGCTTCGTGAGCAACTTTACGATTCGATCGGCTTCGTCGCTTGCGACGAGCCACAGCTGCCGAAGGAACTCGCCGCACGAAAAATCACGAACCCCGATGCTCCGAAAAACGACCACTGCATTCGGCTGAGCATCGACGACCAGGAGCAATGGATGGTGCCAGTGCTGCTATCGAGTTCCAAACGGTACGACCCACAGCGCGGTGGTGAGTTCTTCAACTACCTCGAGTTCAAGCTGCTGGTGGTCGCGGATCCTGAGGCCGAGAAAACCACCGACGAAAGCACTCCGCCCGCCGAGGCGAAGCTCGTCGATTTGCGACAAGCCAGCGGTTTTTTTGAGCAAGTCGGAAATAACACCGGCTACATCATTCACCCCGAAGAAATTCTGGCCGACAACTTTGCTTTGCTCGCGATGAAACGAGAGAAGCTTCCCTCGCCGGAGGTAACAGAAAAAATGGCAAAGATTCTGAAGAAGTTTTCTACGCACCGCGCGCAGCAAAGCCCCGTGGAGTCCACCGAGCCTTAGTCGTTCGTCGCCCAATCAGTCGAACAAGCACTATCGCGTCGTGATCAACTCACAGAGCAAGCAGCATACGGACTTCTGCAGCTTCAACTCTGCAATTTAGCAATTCGCTTTCGCCAGCTAGCTACCATGCTTTTCACGGTGAATTCAGCGTCTTTTCCTTGCACTTTTTGCCTGGGGACACTTCCCAAACTACCCTTGTTCAGGGCAAAATAAGTGTCAAGTCAAAGCCAACGATCTATCTGCTGCCCCGGGTGGTCATCGGCTGTGGGAGCCTTATGGGCTCGTCTAAATCTAAGTTACCTTCCACCCGAGGTATGCTATGCTTTGCCGCCGCTACCGCTGCGTCACATTTGCTATCTGTACATTGCTCGCGCTGCTCGTTTGCCGCAGCAGCCAAGCCGACACCGACTACGCTTCGCTCGTCAACGGTTTGATCGGCACCGACTCGGAGCCGGGCTTCTCGCACGGCAACATCTATCCGACCGTTGCGACTCCCTTTGGGATGACCTTCTGGACTCCGCGGACTGGTCGTGAGTCGGGCTGGATCTATCAGTACGACAAGACCGAGCACCATGGCTTCCACGCTACGCATCAGCCGAGCCCCTGGATGGGCGATTACGGCATGCTCGGCGTGATGCCGTTCGACAATGGCCCGGCCAAGGGTCGTTTGCCGGTTTCGAAGTTCAGCCACGACACCGAAGAGGCAAAGCCTTACTACTATGGTGTCACCATGGAAGACTCCGGCGTGCGGGCCGAAATGTCGGCTACCTGCCGTAGCTCGGCCATGCGGTTCGATTATCCCAGCAGCGACAAGGCCTGGATGCAGGTCGACGCTTACGGGCGGAGTGAGTTCAAGATCAACGAAGCCGAAGGCACCATCGAGTGCACTGGTCGCGTCCAACGCGGCGGTGTTGCCGGTGACTTTGGTTGCCGCTACGTGCTCGACTTCGATTGCAAGATCGTGGATGTCGAACGCTCGCCCGACCAACATTGGATCACCGTGAAGCTGGCTCCGGCCGAAGATGGCATCGTCAATCTGAAGATCGGTAGCTCGTTCATCAGCCACGACCAGGCGAAGCTGAACCTCGACCGCGAAATCGGCAGCAAGTCGTTCGACGAAGTGGTCGCGGCAGCGAAAGCCGAGTGGAACAAGCGTCTGTCGGTCATCGAGATCGAAGGGGCCACCGACGAGCAGATGGTGACCTTCTACTCCAACCTGTACCGCGCTTTGCTGTTCCCCCGCATCTTCTTCGAGTACAACGCCGAAAACGAGATGGTGCACTACAGCCCCTACTCGGGCAAAGTGGAACCAGGCGAAATGTACGCCGACAACGGTTTCTGGGACACTTTCCGCGCGGTTTACCCACTGCTGTCGATCATCGATCCCGATATCAACGCTTCGATGGTTCGCGGCTGGATTAACGCCTACAAAGAAGGGGGCTGGTTCCCCAAATGGGCGAGCCCCGGTTATCGCGACTGCATGATCGGCACCCACGTTGAGAGCGTGATTGCCGACGCCCTGTGCAAAGGCATCACCGATTTCGATCTCGATGCGGCCGCCGAGGCTTCCATCAAAGACGCTACCGCGTTTAGCACCAACGGCGCTTACGGCCGCAAAGGCTTGAAGGAATACCTGGAACTCGGCTACGTGGCCAGCGATCGCACCGGCGAAGCCACCGCCCGCACGCTCGAGTTCGCCTACGACGACTGGTGTGCTGCTCAGGTTTGCAAGGCAGCTGGCCGCGACGACGTGGTGCCGATGCTGCTCAAGCAGTCGCAGTACTACCACAACGTGTTCGATCCTGAAGTCGGCATGATGCGTGGCCGCGAAGCGAGCGGCGAATGGCGTCCGAACTTCAAGGCCGACGAATGGGGTGGCCCGTTCACCGAAGGTAGCTCGTGGCACTATAGCTGGAGCGTACTGCACGACCTGCCTGGTTTGATCGCCCTCATGGGTGGCGACGATGCCTTCGCTGGCAAGCTCGACGAAATGCTCGCCGCCAAGCCGACGTTCGGCGTTGGTCACTACGGCGGCGTGATTCACGAGATGACCGAAATGGTCGAGTGCCACATGGGTCAATACGCCCACGGCAACCAACCTGTGCATCACGTGCTGTACCTGTACAACTTCTCGGGCAAGCCTTGGAAGACCGCAGCTCCTGTGCGTCAGGTCTGCGATACGCTGTACGGTCCTGGTGCCGATGGTTACTGCGGCGACGAAGACAACGGCCAGATGTCGGCCTGGTACCTGTTCAGCACGCTCGGCTTCTACCCGGTTTGCCCCGGCAAAGCTGGTTACGTGCTCGGCAGCCCCCGTTTTGCCAAGGCCACGATCCACCTGCCTAGCGGCAAGGATTTCGTGATCGATGCTCCCGGCAACTCCGACACCGCTATTCACGTGCAGTCGCTCGACCTCAACGGCAAGTCGGTCTCCCGGTCGTGGATCAAGCACCAAGAGATCACAGACGGCGGTACCCTCACGGTCAAGATGGGCACCGAGCCCAACGAAGACTGGGGCACCGACGTCGAAGACCGCCCCTTCGGAGATTGGGAACAAGAGTAAGGGGTCGTCTTGTGAAGGATTCACGAGGCCAGGGATCGGCCTCCAAGTCCTGCTCTTGAAAACACCGCTGGCCCTCGGGTTCCTGCTTCCTACGTGGGAACCCGGGGGGCAAGCAGACGGTCGCCTCGCTTCGCCCTGGCTGCCGAATCACTTCTTCCAACACTTCTTTCCAGGCACATCATGAATATCAAACACTTGCTTTGCCTTAGTCTGCTCCTCACCTGCGCCGGCCCGCTGCAGGCTCAAAAGTTTGAGTCGAAGCGCCCCGCAGAGAGCGAGCGATGCTTTACGAGTCCCACCATCGAGAAGGCGATTGCCACGACTAAGGCCAAGATCGCGGATCCGGAACTTGCTTGGATGTTCGAGAACTGCTATCCGAACACCCTCGACACGACCGTCGACTACGAGGTGATCGATGGCAAGCCCGACACGTTTGTGATCACCGGCGACATCGATGCCATGTGGCTCCGCGATTCGACCGCCCAGGTCTGGCCTTACATGCCTTACATCGTGGAAGACGAGAAGCTTCGCCTGCTGGTCGAGGGTCTCGTGCGTCGTCAAACGAAGTGCGTGCTGCTCGATCCGTACGCCAACTCGTTTTACAAGGATATGGAGCGTGAGTCGCACTGGAAAGACGATTATCCCAGTCCCATCGACGGCGTGCACGAACGCAAGTGGGAAATCGATTCGCTCTGCTACACCGTGCGACTGGCCAACGAGTACTACAAGCTCACCGGCGATGCTTCGATCTTCGACGAAGACTGGCAACGCGGTGCAAAGCTGATTGTCGAGACGTTCCGCACCGAGCAACGTCGCAACGGCACCCCGTTCCGGTTCCGCCGCAGCACCGATCGCATGCTCGACGCCCCGGCGTTCGATGGCACCGGTCGCCCTGTGAATCCGTGTGGGCTCATCGCTTCGTCGTTCCGTCCGAGCGACGACAGCACGCTGTTCCCCTTCCTGATTCCCAGCAATCTGTTCGCGGTGCAATCGCTCAAGCAGCTGGAAGCCATCTTCCGCAACCAGCTTGACGACGACGATTTTGCCGACGAATGCAAGGCGATGGCCGACGAAGTGCAAGCAGCCATCAACAAGTACGCCAAGCTCGACCACCTCGACTACGGCGAGATCTATGCGTACGAGGTCGATGGTTTTGGCAACCGCGTCTTCTGGGACGATGCGAACGTGCCAAGCCTGATGTCGCTCGCTTACCTCGGTGTGCACAAGACCAGCGATCCGATTTACGTTCGCACGCGTAAGTTCCTCTTGAGCGAGAACAACCCTTACTACTTCCGCGGCACCGCCGCCGAGGGTCAGGCCAGCCCCCACACCGGCAAGGTTCGGATCTGGCCAATGGGTATCATCCTGCGGGCGATGACCAGCACCGACGATGCGGAAATCACCCACTGCCTGCAGATGCTTAAAGACACGCACGCTGGCACCGGCTTCATGCACGAGGCCTTTAACAAGGACGATCCACAGGACTACACCCGCGACTGGTTCGCCTGGGCCAACACCCTGTTTGGCGAGCTGATCGTCAAGATCGACCACGAGCGTCCGCACCTGCTCGAGACCAAGTTCGAGTAAGTGAGCCTGCGGCGAACTTCCGACGCTGCTCGTGACAACCGAAACCTACAGAAACCCTCGGCGAAAGCCGGGGGTTTTTCTTTGCCATCGGTCGTAAACGCTCAGTGCTATTCGGCGGTTTCCGCTGGAGCCATCAGCGCCCGTTCACAGCCAGCTATCGATCGCTGTGCCTGCCATTCAAGCGGTACATGCCACAGAACAACAGGTAACCACACACCGCACCACCGATCATCATGCCCCAGATCGGAGCCCTGTAATAGGAGGCCTCAGAACCCGCATCCGTTAGCAGCGCACCAATTCCCATCGAAGCCATCAGCACAAACATGCTCCCCACAAGGTTGGCGATGCCGAGTAGCTTCTCTCGCTTTCGAATCCGATAGTGCCAAGCGCTCCACTCTCCGTAAGCGTACCAGCCCAGCGGGCAGAGAAGTACGATTCCGCTCTTCGAATCGCTAGGTACATCGGACTGAGGGAGCACGATGAGCACTCCCAAGATAAGCAGCAACGCAGCGGTGAAGTTCACCACAAACAGCCCCCACTGCAGAAGCGTGAACTCTGCCGGATCTACAGGATCTCCCGCGACTTCCTCGGGCGACTGATAGGGGTTGATTACTATAGTCATCGTCGTGATGGGGTACAACCGATGCTCGCTTCCAAGGATTCGCACGCGACAGGCACTTGTCAGTCAAATCGCAGTATATCCGCGAGGTCGAATGGCCGTCACCTAGCAAGGGGTGGGTGTTGCTTCGCTCGTCGCTAGCGAGCAGAAAAACTATTGCGCATTGCCCGATTTTTCGCTCGCAAATGGCCACCTGGCGCGGTATAAAACAACCACACAAATGAACATTAGAACACCTACCCATTGCCCCCGATCCCACCCACTATTGTGCCCCCAGGGGGCTTTATGTTGCTCCCCTCCTTCAGCGACTTACGACGACACGTTTGCCAAACAAGCCGACAAACGCAGTGGTTATTTCGATCCTCCGTGACGTAAGTCGAGCGAAAATAAAGCCCCCACCCATCGATTTCCTGACTTCTGGAGCATTTCCCGTTTGGCGTCCAGTGATCTCCATCGGGTACAATCAAGGTCCTCACTTTTCTGCACACGCCAGCCTAGGAATCGCGCCATGCCGAGCCTACTCTCCCGCCTGTTCGTTATGCTGCTGTTGGGTCCCCTGTTGAGCGTCGGGGCCATCGCGGCCGAGCAGCCCAACTTTCTCATCATCCTGGTCGACGATCTTGGGCTCCATGACTTAGGAGTCGAAGGAAGCACGTTCTACGAGACACCGCACATCGATGCGCTGGCCAACTCCGGCATGCGATTCGAGCAAGGGTACGCTGCGTGCCAGGTTTGCAGTCCGTCGCGAGCGAGTTTGATGCTTGGCAAAACGCCCGCTCGGATCGGCATCACCAACTACATCGGCGCATCCAGCGGCTGGCAATACAAGCGGAACGATCCGGTGATGCCGGCCGAGTACGCCCGCCGGCTTCCGGCCAGCGACACCACCATTGCCGAGGCTTTGCATGCGGCCGGATACAAGACGTTTTACGCAGGCAAATGGCACCTCGGCGACAAAGGTTCCTGGCCCGAGGATCATGGCTTCGACATCAACAAAGGTGGTTGGTCGGCAGGCTCTCCCAATGGCGGTTACTTTGCCCCGTGGAACAATCCGCGCCTGCCAAGTGGCCCCAACGGCGAGTCGCTCGCTATCCGCTTGGCGAACGAGACCGCTGCGTTCGTCGAACAGCATCAACAGCAACCCTTCTTCGCCTGCATGGCGTTCCATCACGTCCACAGCCCAATTCAAACCAGCAAGGCGTTGTGCGAAAAGTACCGCCAGAAAGCAGCCGATGAAGGACTGCTCGACAACGAGCATCGCTTTCAGTTCGATCGGCGTTTGCCTGTGCGGCAAGTGCAGGACAACCCGATTTATGCAGGCATGATGGAGACGCTCGACGACGCAGTCGGCATCGTGCTCGACAAACTCGCAGCGACCGGGCTCGATAAGAATACCGTGGTCGTTTTCACCAGCGATAACGGTGGCGTTTCGTCGGGCGATGCGTACTCGACTAGCTTGCTTCCGCTCCGCGGCGGCAAAGGTCGGCAGTGGGAAGGTGGACTGCGGGTTCCGTTGTACGTTCGCGCTCCCGGCATCACCGAACCTGGCGCGGTGACTTCGGTCCCTGCGATCGGCATGGACATCTTCCCCACCTTCCTGGAACTCGCTGGGGTGACAGCCATGCCCGAGCAGCACCTCGACGGGGTGAGCCTGGTTCCTGTGCTGAAGGGAGAGACGATCGCCGACCGCGACCTGTTCTGGCACTATCCGCACTACGGTAACCAAGGGGGCGAGCCTTCGTCGGTCATTCGCTCCGGCGATTGGAAGCTGATTTACTACCACGAAGACGGCCGCGTGGAACTCTACAACCTGCCCGACGACACCTGCGAACAAACCGACCAGGCAGCCGACCATCCCGAACTCGTCCGTAAGCTGCGTGCGAAGCTGGTCGCCTGGCTTGCTGAAACCGGCGCGACGTTTCCAACAGCCGACCCACGGTTCGATCGCCAGAAGTTCGAGCAGAAACTCACTAACAGCCGCACCAAACAGCTCGAAGGTTTAGAAAAGAAGCACGCTCGCTTCCTCGACAGCGATTGGCAGCCGAATCCCACCTGGTGGGGCAGCTTGCCGCAGGATTGATCGGCTGGTGCGTGAGACACAAAAAAACCCTCGACTTTCGTCGAGGGTTGATGAATCGTCCGTTAGCAGCTGCTCGCCAGGTTACTTGTCGAGTGCTTGCAAGGCAAACGCGTAGGCCCCCAGCGAGATCGCTTCGCTCGTGCCAAGGCGACTCATGCCGACTCCGATGCGTTGCAGCGGATCGTACATCACCTTTTGATCGGAACCAGGAACCGTCACCTCTCGCGAATCGCCCTTGAGGAACTGCTCGAGCTGGGCAGGGTCTTCGAGATTGAAGACCTGAGTCGGAATCCGGCGGAAACGATTTCCGTCGGGGCCTACCCAGTCGCTATTCATTTCGTCCACTAGCGCCGGCAAGAAAGCGGGCCAGGCACCAGAAACACCACCACCAATCACCCCAATGCCATCGATCAGAGTCAAAGCAGTTGCCATGGCGTCGCCCGCCACTTCGCCGAGTCGGCGGAAGGCTTCCTTCGCCGCGTCGGTATTGCCTTCGGCCGTGCCTTGGGCGATGTCGAAAATATCCTTCGGCTCAGGTACCTGCTCGAGCGCAATACCACTCTGCTCGGCATATACCCGACGGACCGCACGGATGCAGGCACCTTCTTCCGCGTTCATCTCAGGAGCCAGTTTATTGCGAAGCGTCCACACCTCAGCAGCAACGGAATTGTCGCCGATAAACGCACGACCATCGCGTACGATACCGCCCCCCAGGCCGGTGCCGAGCGTGATACCGAACAAGTTGCGATACCGCTTGGGGCTGCCAGCCTTCTCGAGCAAGTCGTTCAGATATGGCAGGATGCCGCCGATAGCTTCGCCATACGCGAACAGGTCGCCATCGTTGTTGATGAACACGGGGATGCCGAACTTCTGTTCGAGCATGGGTCCCAGCGGAACCCCACCACGGAAGGCAGGCAGGTTGCCGAGATCGCCGATGATACCGGCCGGGTAATCGCAAGGCCCAGGGAAGGCAAAGCTGATGGCCACCGGCGGTTCGGGGCACATCTCTTTGACCTTGGTGAAACCTTCGACCAAACCAGCTAGGCACTTGTCGAGGTCATCCGCGTTCGAAGGCAACGCGACCGTTTCGGTCACCGGCGTTCCGCCACGCATGGCAGCAAAACGAAAGTTTGTTCCCCCGGCATCGAGGGTCATGACGATGCGAGAATCGTTATTCATGGTATTGAAAAGGGGTCAGGATTCAGCAGCCAGAGGTCGCAGCGAGACTCGCCAGGACCTCGGCCGCCATCGAATGATAGAAAGCGAGCAGCACGAGCAGTCGATGTTCGACAGCCAGACGCTGAGCACGTGCGTCGAGTCGAATTACTCGGCCGCTGCAGGAGCCTTACCGCTACGGAGCGACAAAATGAGCAAGTACAAGAAGCAAACCGCCGGTACCGCGAAAGCGAGCGTGGTGGCTACTTTCGAGTCGATGAGCTGTCCCATCAAAAGCGGCACTAAAGCACCACCCGAGATGGCCATGCACATCAAACCCGACAGTTCACTAGCCCGCTCGGGCTTCTCTTCCACGGTGATCGAGAAGAGCATCGGCCAGATGTTCGCAAAGCCCAAACCACCGAGCACTACGCCGGTGATGATCAGCGGCTTGCTGCCGGCAATCACCAGGCCAATTCCAATGAGACCCAACAACGCGGAAAGGCGGAAGAACAAATGGGGGTTGATATTAATCGAACCAGCAACCAAGCGACCAACCGTGAGCACGCCGAAGAACAGCGTGGGGCCCAGCAGCTTGGCGTTGTCCTGCGTCAGCCCAACATCCATCAACACCGGTTCCAGGAAGGTACCCATGCAGACTTCGGCACCCACGTACAAGAAGATACCCACCACGGCCAGCGCGAACACTGGCAGCCGGAGCAGAGCGAGCGACTCGATGATTCCAGGTGGTTCGTCGGCTTTGGTCTCGTCGATCCGCATGATGGCAACCAGCACGAACGCGATGGCCATCAAACCAAAGTAAATCGGGAAAGCACCGCGCCAGCCCAATTGGGCGAGCAGACCAATCGCACCGACCACTGCTGGCAAGTACGTGGAGGCCGAACTACCAATACCCTTGAAGCCTTGAGCGAGCGCCAGGTTGCGGCTGTAGTTACCGGGAGCACTCACGTCGCGCATGATCGGGTTGCCAGCAACTTGCAGGAACGTAGTACCCACGCCCAACAGGAAGATGCAGCCCAGCAACAGAGCATAAGGAGGAGCCACAAAGGCCGGCACCGCCACGGCGATGGTGTTGAGGCCCAAACCGAGCAGCAGTACTGGCTTCTTGCCGATACGCGCGGCGAGCCAACCGCCGGGCACGCTGAACACGGCAAAGGCAATAAACACGGCGAACGGCATCAGCGTCGCCATCACTTTGGAGAGTTGATAATTCTCGCCTACCGCATTGGACAACGGGCCCATGGCATCGGCCACACCCATCAACAGAAACGCGAGCAGGATCGGGAGCGTCTTAAGATTCATAATTGCGCAGCACCATCGGGGCCAGTGATGATAAGAAGAACGAAAGTCGGCCGCGGACAATGGGCAGTAAGACACACAACCGGACGAGAGCAAGCGGTTGGAAACCGCCTGTTTCCTATGCTCTGTTATAATCGCCGGCCACGGGATACGGTAGCGGGGGCGGCTAAGAAACAAGACCTCGACACGAAAGCTGTTCGGCCGGAACACACCGTAAAAACGAAGCTTCTGTGTGCTGAAATCGAGCGGAATCCTGCCACTCGGTGTGCGGTTCAGGCACACCACTCACCTTTGAACGACAAAGGCCTCCGCTGCCGATCATCGGCAACGGAGGCCCCGCGTGATTTACTCCGATTATTCGGCTGCGTTCGACTACGACTCGTCGCTCGAAACCGAAACGTCTTCGGTATCCATCGGCACGATACTGCTGCCGGGGGTCGAGGGGAGCCGAGGCATCGAGATCTCGGGGAACTCTCCATCGAGGGCCGAGAGGAAGGCCACCAAGTCGGCGACTTGCTCGTCCGAAAGGTCTTCGCCCAACTGCAGCGTACCCATCAGTTTCACGGCTTCCTCCAACGTAGCGGCCGAACCATTGTGCAAGTAGGGAGCGGTCATGGTGACGTTACGAAGCGTGGGAGTCTTAAACAAGTAGCGGTCCGACTCGTCGCCGGTGGCCAGCTCGCGTCCGTAGTCTTTGTCGAGATGATGCTTGGCGACCAACTCTTCCTCGGCCGACGAGGGGAACTCGTAGAACTCTCCACCAAACAGCGGTGCGTCATGGCACGACGCACAGCCTACCTCGTCGAACAGCAGCATGCCACGAACCTGTTGTTCGTTCATCGCCTTCAGCTCACCCTTCGCATAACGATCGTAAGCACTGTCGGGCGTGATCAGCGTGCGCTCGAAAGCAGCAATCGCCTTGGTCGCGTTCTTGATGTTCATGGCGTCTTCGCCGAAGACTTCTTTGAACGATTCGACGTAGCCAGGAATCGCCTGAATGCGTTCGACTACCATATCGTGCGATGCCATGCCCATTTCGGGCGCGGCCACCATTGGTCCACCAGCCTGGTCTTCGAGCGTTTCGGCGCGGCCATCCCAGAACTGGCTCGGCATGAAGGCCGCATTCCACACGGTCGGCGAGTTACGTTCGCCAGTCCGTCCGAGGATGCCCATGCCGACGCAGCGGCAGTCGTCGCCACCTTCCATCACGTTGTGGCACGAGTTGCACGACACGGTACCGTTGACCGAGAGTCGCGGATCGAAGTACAGCTGCTTGCCGAGTTCCACCTTGGCAGCCGTCGAGGGATTATCGTCCGGCGTGGGGGCAGAGGAGGGGAGGGGAGCCCACCCTTCCGGCAACTCCGACTTGGCTTCGGCCACTACCGGAGTGGTAGTCACTTCGCCGGCGGGGGTCACGAGGGCGGTTTCGTCGGCGGGGGTCACGAGGGCGGTTTCGTCGGCGGGCTCCGGCGCTGGTGGGGTTTGGACTGGTTTACTGCAGCCGGCGACCAGTACGACAGCGAAACATGTCGCGGCCATCGCCAGACAACGACCAACAGGGTGCATCGATATCAGCATGGCAATTTACTCCTCTGGAGGGGATCCAGTATTTGAAGGACAGCCTGTTTCTAGCAATTCGATAGAGCCGCCTATCATAAGCCCCGTTCAAGCCCGTGACGACAGGGCTGAACCGCCCACACCTGGGCCGCAAAGTGGCCAAAAACAGTTGTGGAAATGGCCAGAGAATCTGTTCTAATAGGGGAAAACATGAACTCAGCTCGCTCGAAGCGATCGACACTCACCGACAACTGCGACAATATGTCTCATGCAATAGCACTACAAATGCCCCCAATCGCACCCCCTGGGGCGATATCTTCCCTGAGCGCTCGAATCACCCTAATCCGAACCGCTTGCCAGCACACGATTTACGACAATACTGCCGCAAGCCAGTCCCCTTTATTTTGCCCCCACGAATCGTTTTCCGTGCATTGGGGGCAAAATTCTCCGGCGGCTTGCTGACATAACATTCGGTTAACTGAAGACCGGTGCCCACTCTGAACTACTACTCAAGCATGAAGAATAGCTATGTGTCATCCCATCACGTTCAAGCCTGGTACTAAGATCGACCTCCAGAAAATCGACCCTCGCAAAGTCGACGGCGACTGGGAGAAGGAAACCGCCTACGAACAGATCGCAGAGTACACCAAGCGGAGTCGCGAGTTGGCTTACAAGCTGTACGCCGAGAACAAACGGAGCGTGCTGCTGGTGCTGCAGGGCATGGATACCGCGGGCAAAGATGGCACGATTCGCACCGTGCTCACTGGCATCAATCCTCAGAGTTGCCAGATTGTGCCCTTCAAGCAACCGAGCTCCTTGGAACTCGATCACGACTTTCTCTGGCGGGTGCACATGGCGGTTCCTCGTCGTGGCAACATCGGCATCTTCAATCGCTCGCACTACGAAGACGTGCTGGTGGTTCGTGTGCATAACTTGGTGCCAAAAAATGAATGGAGCACTCGTTACCATCGCATCAATGAATTCGAGGACTTGCTCACCGACGGCGGCGTAAAAATCGTCAAGTGTTTTCTGCACATCAGCAAGGAGGAGCAGCGCGAGCGACTGCAGGCGAGGCTCGACAAACCGCACAAGCGATGGAAGTTCTCCAAAGGCGATCTGGCCGAACGCAAATTGTGGGACGACTACCAGGAAGCCTACCGCGTTGCACTCGAAGAGTGCAACACGAAGCACGCGCCTTGGCACATCATCCCGTCCGATCGCAAGTGGTACCGCAACCTGGTAGTCAGCCGGTTGCTGCTCGACACCTTGGAAGAGATCGACCCTAAGTTCCCCGAAGAAGAGGAGGGCCTGGAAGATATTATTGTGGAATAACCGCTAACAGCGACCTACCAGCGTTAGTTGTGCGTGGTATTCGCTCCATCGCCCCCCAAATGGCGGCGCAGGTAGCTGGCTCGTTCGATATTGCGATCCGACGAGTCGAGTTCCATGCCGGCCAGCTTTTGCAGGTGCGCTGGTTGCGTGTGCACAAACAACTTGTTGACCGTTGGAATGGCAACGTCGCCGATCAAGCCGAGGTTCACGCCCATGCGAACACTGGAGAGCAAGTGCAAGGTTTCTTCGCTGCTGATGGTCTGGGCGTTTCGCAAGATACCATATGCCCGGCTCACGCGATCGTGCAGCGTCTCCTGGCTTTCGCGTACCAGGAACTCACGCGCCTGGCGTTCGTAATCGATCAGCACCGGTACGACGTCGGATACTTTCTTGACGAGTTCCTGCTCGCTAAGTCCCAACGTAACCTGATTCGAAATCTGATAGAAGTCGCCCATCGCCTGGGAGCCTTCGCCATACAAACCACGCACGGCGAGATTAATCTTTTGCAAACTACGAAACACCTTATCGATCTGACGCGTGATGACCAGCGCTGGCAGGTGCAACATCACGCTGACGCGAATGCCGGTACCCACATTGGTTGGGCAAGCGGTCAGGTAACCGAGCTTTTCGTTGTACGCGTAGGTCACCTGCTCTTCGATCAAGTCGTCGAGCATGTCGATCTGGGCCCATGCGGTCTCCAGGTCGAGTCCGCTGTGCATCACCTGGATGCGAAGATGATCTTCTTCGTTGATCATCACACTGTATTGTTCACGCTTGTCGATCGCCACGGCGCGGGCGCCGTCGCTCTCCGACAGCTCGCGGCTAATGAGTTGCCGTTCGACGAGGAACGCCCGGTCGACTTCCGGCAGTTCGCTGACATCCACGTACAACAACTCGCCGGGAAACTTCTTCGAATCGTTCGAAGCAGCAATCCGGGCGTGCAGAATCTTTTCGATCTCGATGCGGTCGGCCGGTGTCGCCCGCGCGATGAAAGGGAACTCGGCCAGGTTGCGAGCCAAGCGGATACGGCTAGAGATCACGATGTCGGACTCAGGCCCGGAGCCTTTGAGCCACTCACCGCTTGCTTGCGCCAGTTCTTCGAAATTGAGTGGCATCGCCAAAAGATTCCCAGTGGGCTAGTCGATCGAAACTTACATCCAATAAAGTTTAAGCGTTTTCGCCGCTGGGGTCAGGTGCATCGCGGGTCGCTTCGATGGCGCGAATCTCGTCGCGCAGTTTCGAGGCTTCCTCGTAGTCTTCGCGAGCTACGGCTTCCTTCATCTCCCGACGGAGCCGGATCAGCTGAGTTTGCTGCTCCGCATTGGCACCATATCCCTTGGGCACTTTGCCCACGTGATGAATCTCGTCGTGAATGTTCAGCAGCAAAGGCTCCAGCTCGTCAGCAAAACAGACGTAGTCGTGGGGACATCCGAGCCGCCCCTGCTTGCGGAACTCGCGGAAGGTTATGCCACACACTGGACAAGCTTGCTTGTCGAGCCGGGCTAGTTCTTCGGCGGTTTCCCCCACGGCCAACTGCTGAGCCAGCAACCCCGCCATGGCCGGCATCACATCCGACGCATCGTCGTCGGCCGGAGGAGCCAGGAACGCCTGGGCGCAGTCTTCGCACAGATGCACTTCGCTCGGTTCACCGTCCACCAAGTCGGTTATGTGAAATGTCGCCTTTTTATCGCATTTCTGACACTTCATGGTGGCAATCACTCACTGGGAACCAAGACGAAAAACAAACCAAACCCCTCGTTAGGGATTCTATCGGAGGGCCCTATAGTGTCAAGGCGAGTGAACGCCAGCATGCATTGCATCAAACCATTACCAGACAAGAAGATACGTACTGCCACGGTGAGCTTGCGAGGGCTCCGCGACTGGTCTACGCTGTGGTTCTACCAGGGGGCTTGCCCCCTCTGAAATAGCCAATTCAACTCCCCTGATTCCACCCGTCGACGATCGCTAGCGGCCGCCCCGAGTATACGTTCCATGCCACACTTTCCTATTTTTGAAGACTTCGCCAAGCTCACCGACTCTGCCGATTATGTCCCGGTGTGCCGGCGACTGATTAGCGACTCGTTAACGCCGGTGAGCGGGTTCAAGGCGATCGACGATGGCAAATCGGCCTGTTTATTCGAAAGCGTTATCGGTGGCGAGAAAGTGGGTCGCTACAGTTTTCTGGCCAGCGAGCCCTATCTGTTGCTCGAAGCCTACGGCAACAAGGTGGAAGTGACCAAGTTCGGGCCTCCGGCTGAACTGGCGGACGACAAGACCGACGTCGCCCCACAACGGACCACGCTCGAGAGCGATAATCCGCTGGAAGAACTCCGCCAACGGGTTGCCGAGGTGAAAGTGGCAAAGGTGCCAGGGCTGCCGCCATTCGTTGGTGGGGCTGTCGGTTACGCTGGTTACGACACGGTTCGCTACGTCGAGCGATTGCCAAACGCCCCGGAGGATGATCGCCAGTTGCCGGACATGGCTTTTGCCTTTTTCGATCATATGGTGGTGTTCGACAATGTGACCAAAACCGTGCTGGTGCTGGCACTTGCCAAGGTGGAAGGGGCCAATGACAAGGACTCGCTGAAGGAAATCTACGAGACAACTTGCCGGCGGGTCGATCGTCTGGTGAGCAAGCTGTCGACCCCGCCGGCCGGATTGGTGCCGGTCGACATTGCGACCTCCGGAGGTGTTTCGCTGCAATACACCGCCAACTTCACCCAGCCTGGCTTCGAAAAGGCGGTGGAGAAGTGTGTCGACTACATCCGGGCCGGCGACATCTTTCAGGTGGTGATCAGCCAACGGCTCAACGTGCCGATCACGAGCGACCCGTTCGAGGTCTACCGAACGCTGCGAGTGGTGAATCCCAGTCCCTTCATGTTCTTCCTGCGAACCGCCAACTGCACGCTGGTGGGGAGTTCGCCGGAAATCATGGTGCGAGTGGTCGATGGCAACGTGACCGTCCGGCCGCTGGCAGGCACCCGCCCGCGGGGGGCCACCGAGGCCGAAGATCAGGCTCTGGCCGACGAACTGCTGGCCGATCCCAAGGAATGCGCCGAGCACGTGATGCTGGTCGACCTGGGACGCAACGACGTGGGCCGCGTTGCCGAATACGGCTCGGTCGAAATCTCGGACGTGATGGTCATCGAGCGATATAGCCACGTGATGCACATCACTTCGAACGTGAATGGCCAACTGACCGACGATCGGGATGCCTTCGATGCACTGGCCGCCTGCTTGCCAGCCGGCACCGTGTCGGGCGCACCGAAGGTGCGGGCCATGGAGATTATCGACGAGCTGGAACCCCACCGCCGGGGCCCCTACGCAGGGGCCGTCGGGTACATTGATTTCGCCGGCAATATGGACACCTGCATTGCCCTGCGTACGATGGTAATAACCGAAAACACCGCCTACGTGCAGGCCGGCGCCGGCATCGTGGCCGACAGCGTTCCGGCCACCGAATACCAAGAGACCCTTAACAAAGCTCGTGGGCTGCTAAAAGCCATTGAGATTACCGAGCATCGCACCAACCAGGCCTAGCGAGCCCACACGTCAAAGACTTCAGCCGATACATGGAATCCATTGCTGGCAAATTGCTTGTAGCATCGCGAGAGCTTCGCGATCCAAACTTCACCCAGTCGGTGGTGATGATGATTGAGCATTCGCCAGAAGGGGCGTTGGGAGTCATCCTGAATCACCCTTCCACGACATCGGTATCCGAAGCCTGGGCGCAAATCGACGGCGGCGAACTGGAAGACGACACCCCGGTGTTCGTCGGAGGCCCGGTCCCCGGCCCGCTAATCGCACTGCACGCGATAGAGGACCTCGGCGAAAAAGAGGTGCTGCCCGGCGTGTTTATGTCGGTGCAGCGCGACGTGATCGAAAAACTCGTACTCGCACCCGACACCCGGTTGCGACTCTACAGCGGCCACTCCGGTTGGGGAGCAGGCCAACTGGAAGACGAAATGAAGGCCGGCGGCTGGCACATTGTTTCGGCAGAACCTGGCGACGTTTTTGCCGACCAGGAACAAACCGAAGATCTTTGGCAATATGTGCTGGAACGCATGGCGATCGACATCATGCTGCCAGGCGTTCCACACAACAAGCTGCCACGCGATCCCAACATGAACTAACACGTGGCAGCCACCCGATCGGTTCGTCGCTTAGCGACGGTACTCGAAACCAGCAAAACCACCGTGATACAGCATGTCGTGCGTATCATTCAGCCCTAAGTAGGCATCGTTCGCCAGTTCCACATCCGTGATGTACATCACTTCGTAACCAGTCCGCAAGGCAAAGCAACTGTTGATCTTCCAAATCAAGGCGACCGAGGCTTCACCAGCAAACGACAGCTCGGTTCGCTCCGTCTTCACCCGGTTACCCGTGGTGTAGGTATTGGAGTTGATCGTACCGGTTTCGTCGGTGTCGGTTGTCGCAGGATCGTCGTCCAACACTTCGGTCGTGGTGGTCGTGATTTGGTTCAGATGCGAACGGTTGATCATATTGCAGTAAATACCACTATTCGCAAAGCCTTGGAAGTAAACCTTTTGCGAGATATTCCAGAGATCCCGTCGCACACCCATTTGGAAACCAATCAGGTTGTTTTCGACCTTATGCAAATTGAGTGCATCACTCGTGATCGAAGCATCGCCAATCGCCAGCGGCACCGAAGGATACTGATGCGTTTCGTCGCGAACCACTTCGTCGAGCGAGAAGTAACGCACACCAGCGTAAGGCTTCCAGTAGCTGGTATTCAATGCTTGGAAGTTCAGTTCCAGAGCATGCAAGCTCGAACTGTAGTTCAGCGAGCGACGCTCATCGAGAGCCACACTGGCTGGTGGACCAACCACAGCAGGCACATTGGTTACCGGCATGATAAGGCTGGCGTTGTAGTCGTCGACGCCAATGTAGCCCAATACCAGCTCATAGTTCTTGCACTGGGGATAGTAAGCCGTACCCACCAAACGAGCACCTGCCGAATGGTCGAAGTTCTCATACTGATCCAGAGCGTCGAGAGTGGTACCGAGCTGCGTAGCCAGCGGGTCCAAATCGACTTCGTCTCGGAACAGGAAGATCCCGTCAGCCTGAATGCGCCAGCGTGGGCCGACCTTCCAGTCGTCTCCACATCCTGGGCCGGTGCGATAGGGCGAGCCCCCGCATCCCCACTCGCCACACCCACTGGTGCCGCAAGAGCCGCCTTGACCGCTGGCAGCACCGAGCTGCCGGTAGAAGTCTCCATTGGGATAGGCCGAAGAGCCACTCCCTTTAGGAGTCACCGGCTCGGAATAAACAATATCCGAACCCGCACCTTCCATCGTGCCAAGTTGCGTGGTTTGAGCCTGAGCGGTTTGAACCAGCACCGTGTGTAAGATGCAAGCAACCGCGAACCGTACTGTATAACTGCGACAACGCATGATTCAATGTTCCCCCACAATGAACCTGAGCCCGTACTTACTCCCTGACGAGATCAGGTAGAGGTGCTGTGGTGCACGCCGTCCGCGCACCAAAGTCGCACCGATCCTGGTAAAGGGGATCGACCAAACGGGCACCCGCCGGCCAGCAACATCGTCAGAAACCGAAGAGTTTTCCCAATTCACCCCTTCGGACGCCCGAACGCTAGCATTTTTACAGCATCGCGAGGCAGGCATCCACCTGATCGTCGGTACCAACAGAGACGCGAATTCCCTCAGGCCAACCGTCGTACGACATATACCTTACAAGGATGCCAGCCGACTTGAGATCCTCATACAGTTGCTTCAGATCGCGACTCTCATGCGTGCACCACACAAAGTTCGCCTGCGAGTCGGTTATCACAAACCCTTTATCTTTGAAGGCATCTGCCATGCGTGCACGAGTGGCGAGTACCTTCTCGCAGTTTTGCTTCAACCAAGCCTGATCGTCTATAGCAGCCGTGGCCGCAGCGATCGAGAGGGCGTCGCAATTATAGGAGTCTTTTACCTTAACAAGCTGTTCAATCACCTGAGGTTGGGCGACACAGTATCCGAAGCGCAAACCAGCCAGCGCGTACGACTTACTGAGCGTCCTTGTGACGATCACGCTGGGATTCTCGCCGACCAGCGAAAGGCAATTGGCTTCGGCGAAATCCACGTACGCCTCGTCCACCACCAGAGGGCAGGGGAGCGAGTCTGCTAGCTTGGCCACTTCAGCGACTGATAGCACGGTGCCGCTCGGGCTGTTGGGGTTGGCGACAAATGCCAGGCGCAATCGGTCGGTCGCGGCGGTGAAGCGCTCGCCCAATTGCCAGTCGGCCTGAAAATCGACCACGTCGACCTGGGCGCCTTGGATGTCGGCCAGCGTCTTGTACAGCACGTAGCTCGGTTTGGGATACCGCAGCAGGTCTCCCTCGCCGACAAAGGTGCGGGTGAGGATGGTGAGAATGTCGTCGCTGCCGTTGCCGCACAGAATCCACTCAGGCGTGATCTGCGGCAAGTCGTCAGCTAGCACTTCCGCGGCCCGCAGCCGGAAGGCTCCCGCCATGGGGTCGGGATACTTCTGCAGCCCCGCCTCGGCAGCCTGGCGAATGGCTTCCACCACCCGGGGCGACGGCGGATAGGGATTCTCATTAGTATTCAATTTAATGACCTTGCCACGGC
Source organism: Aeoliella mucimassa (assembly GCF_007748035.1). Classification (NCBI taxonomy): domain Bacteria; kingdom Pseudomonadati; phylum Planctomycetota; class Planctomycetia; order Pirellulales; family Lacipirellulaceae; genus Aeoliella; species Aeoliella mucimassa. Next base: position 2,614,862 of record NZ_CP036278.1, on the reverse strand, counting down.
GAGGCTGCTCGCCGGGCTGGTAGCCGGTCATGCTTTGAATGGCGGGTCGAATCATGGCAGAAATGGCTAAAACCACCGCGTTAACAGGTTGCGAAACAAAAGGAAACACTCCAATCCACCAGTTGAATCCATCGCTAGCAGCCCTGCAAGGCAGCGGTCGATTTCCATCTGGCGACTACGATACGAGCAGGCGATCGCCGTAAAACGCTAAACTATGGGGCTCTGAGTAGCCGAGTTTGGTGGAGGACATTTGCCTTTCCGGACCCACGACGCTTAAAATGTTCAGCATGGGCTTACCTATTCCAATATTTGCATACTTTCTCAACCCGACCGGGTGCATCTGTACGTGCCCGGCCTAGAAGCCGGAACCGCTGTGCCTATGCGGCCACCCTTGCTGGTTACCGCTAGTTTCTGAAGCCCGCTCACTGCTTACCTGGTAAGCCCCCGCCCCGAGAAGGAATGCCAACCATGGCGACCGATTTCCGCCTGAAAGACCAACTACCCAATCTAACCAAACGCATCGTCGGCACGTACGACAGCCTCGGCAGCATCAACCACCTAGGTCACTGCCCGCTGCCGAGCTACGACGAAGTGGTCGCCGTGCTGGACGACTTGGACGAAATCCTGTTTCCAGGATATCGCCGTCGCGAAGGACTCCATCGTAGCAATGTCGAGTTCTACGTCGGCGACCTGATCGGCCGCCTACACGACCGCCTTACCCGGCAGATCGGCCGCGCCCTACGCCACGAAGCCGGCGCGACCAGCGACTGCAATACGATCGAAGACTTCGAAGCCTTGGGCCAGGCCAAGACGATGTTGTTTCTTGACCGGCTGCCTGAGTTGCGATCGACGCTGGCTACCGATGTGCGTGCCGCCTACGATGGCGACCCAGCATGCAAGTCGCCCGACGAGGTGATTTTCTGCTACCCGGGTCTCGAAGCCATCACGGTCTATCGCCTTGCTCACTTGCTGTACGAGCTCGATATTCCTTTCATCCCGCGGATGATGAGCGAATGGGCTCACGGCCGCACCGGCATCGACATCCATCCTGGTGCTACCATTGGCAACTACTTTTTCATCGACCACGGCACCGGTGTCGTGATCGGCGAGACCTGCCACATCGGCGAGCACGTGAAGATCTATCAAGGTGTAACGCTCGGTGCGTTGAGCTTCGCCACCGATGGCGAAGGCAACCTGGTGCGTGGCCTTAAGCGGCATCCCACCATCGAGGACCGCGTAGTGATTTACGCGAATGCGACCATCCTCGGCGGCGAGACCGTCATCGGACACGATTCGGTGATTGGCTCCAGCGTCTGGATCACCAAGTCGGTCGATCCGCACAGCACCGTTGTGCTCGAAAAACCGCAGCTCCGCATCCGCGACGCTGCCGGTGCTGCGAAGTAGCTTCGCAGCGCATCGTTACGCGAACACCTAACACCTATCGCCCTCGCTCACACCGGTGTGAGCGAGGGCGAACTCGTTTCACTATTCTCAAACTGCGACGCCTGCGATTACTTCCGCAGGATCGCGTTCATGTTCTTCTTGTACGCCTCGACGCCAGGTTGGCCGTAGGGGTTGATGCCGATCAGTCGGCCTTCGACCACGGTGGCCAGCATCAGCATTTGCAATAGCCCACCCAGGGTGTACTCGTCCAACTTGGGAAGCACCAAGTCGGCCGTGGGGCGATTGTCTTCGCGATAGGCTTGATTCGTACCAGCGATGGCCGCCGACAGGATGTCGGGTAGCGTCTTCTTGGCCAGCTCGTTGAGTTGGTCCTGGTTGTTGTCGCTCTCGCCGATGGCCAAAGGCTCGCGGGTACCTTCCTTCACAATTACGTTCGTGATGTACTTGTCGCGTTTGCCTTCTTGATGCTGCTGGCCACGCGAATGCAGGTCGCGAGTGTTCACAATCGTCAGCGGCATTGCTCCACGCTCTTGCTTGCCGAGGCTCTCGGCGAGCAACTGGTCGTACCACAGGCCCACAGCTTCGAGCCGCTTGCCCCACGTCGATAGGATGCGGATGTCGGCGCCGTGCTTCTCTTCCATCGCGTGCCCAGCGGCCACGTAGCGAAGCACTACGTTCTTGTCGAACGGAGTGCTGGCGAAGTGCTCATTCATGTCGGCCGCACCAGTGAGCAAGGCCTCGATGTCGAGTCCCATGATGGCCGCCGGCAGCAAACCAACCGCCGAGAGCACGCTGAAGCGTCCACCCACGCCATCGGGCACGGGGAACTTCTCGGGGCATCCCAGCTCCGTCGAGAGATCAAACAGCTTGCCGCTGGTGCCAGTCACCGGAACGATGAACTTGCCGAGATCGTCGGTATCGGTGAGCGACTCTTTGAGCTCACGCAGGAAGATGCGGAACGCAGCGGCGGTTTCCAGCGTGCCACCGCTCTTCGAGATCACCACGATGCCCCAGTTGCCGCTGGTGGAACCGAGCAAATCGAGCAAACCTTGAGCCGCATCGTTGTCGACATTATTGCCTTCGAAGTATACCTCGGGGCGGCCGTTGCGAAGCGTCGGAGCCACTTGGTTGTAGAACGGATGGCAGCACGCTTCGAGCAGCGCCCGAGCGCCCATGTACGAGCCACCGATGCCGAGCACCACGACCCGATCCACCAGGTCGCTCAGGCGATCGGCGGTCGCCTTGATCTGGGCCAGCTCGCTCTCGTCGCCTTTCTCGGCCAACTCGTCGAGCAAGCGATTCGGCAGCAAGTGAAAACCTGCGTCGAGCGGCTGCTTAGCCTCGGGCACGTTGCCACCGCCGGCCCACAGATCGGCATCGGCCAGTACTTCTTCTCGCACCGAGGTCAGCGGCACGGCCAGCTTTTCCAAATCGGCAGCTTCGAGTCCGCCAGGTCCGATGAGCGTTCCGTCGAGATTGTATTCAAGCATCATGTCTGTCACGTGGGGTTGTGGATGGATGGGTCTTGATCGCTATAAGGTGCCGAGGTTCGGCTGATTTTCGAACACGGAATGGACCTCTCCAAGCGAGCGGGGAGACCGGCCGCCGGACGCGGTTCATTTCCTCGTCTATCGTCGCATACTTCCGCCATGTCGCAAGGGTTGACTGGCCCTTCGGGTGGGCGCGGGCGATTTGCCGATGCTTTGCTACAATATGTCCATGAGACTCCTAATTGATGGCTATAACCTGTTGCACGCAACCGATTTGTTCGGCCAAGGCAAGCTTGCGGGCACGCTGCAAGGCTCTCGCGAAGCCCTGCTTGCCCGGCTGGCCGACATGCTTTCGGCTGGCGAGCGGCGGGCCATGGCCATCGTGTTCGATGCCGCGGGGGCTCCGCCGGGGCTGCCCAAGCAGGTGCACTGGGACCACATGACCGTGCGGTACGCCCGCGAGTACGCCGATGCCGACGCGCTGCTCGAGGAGATCATCGAAACTCACCGGGCTCCCCGCGGGCTGACCGTGGTGTCGAGCGACCATCGGGTGCAACGAGCGGCTCGCCGGCGAGGGGCCGCTTATGTCGACAGCGACCAATGGTATCGCGATCTGGTGACTCGTCGGCCTCAGCGACCTGGGGGATCGACAAAGCCCAAGCCCGGCGGCAGCGTCGACTACTGGGTCGATCAATTTCAGTCGGCCGAACTCGAGCAGATGGAAGCCGAGCTACGCCGCACGACGCAGCCGAAGCTCAGGCCGAAAACCACCAAACGGCAACCACATGCTCCGCCGACCGCCGATGGCGATTTCGAGAACCCGTTCCCCCCTGGATACGGTGAGGACCTGCTCGATGGCGAGTAAAGTTATGTCGGTGTTGAAACCTCCGTTCGGCTTATGGTTGTTCGGTTAACTCAATCCCAGGTCGTTCACAAAACTCGACGTCACTACGATCTTCGACTCCGCGATTCCAAGTTGACTCGCAATAATTGGCCTCAGTTCATCAAACACCTGCTCGTCTGTTTCGAGATCGGTTTGCTTGGTTGCGACTTTCGCTCCAGGATACTTGCGGGCGATGTCGCCGAACGTGGTCCAACCTTCCGGTGATACCCACCGCATCGGCCGCGTCGCCAGCACTCCAGCGACTGGCCACCCTAGCGCGGCAACGAATACCATCGGCAACGCCGGCGATGCTTCGACCAGACTCCAAGTGAACGCGACCATTAACCCAGTCGTAGTGAGACCAAGCGACCACCGCAACCAACCAGGGCGACGCAACCATGGCAGCGCGGCAATGGTCGACGACAACTCTCTCCACAACTGCTGTCGCTCGCGACGATCCAATCGGTCGACCACCAACGCTCGTGTTCGAACGCGAGCCCTCGTATCGTCGACCACTTCGCGGACCGTGCGACGTAGCGACAGAACCGAACGCAACGTGGGACAGACTTCCCGGCGGGCGGTTTCGATGCGAGTGCGAATCAGGGCAACGAGATCACCGACCGTGCGTACTTGCTGCGCTTCGTGATCGTCGATGGAAATGCCGAAGTGATCTTCGACTTCCATCACCAACTCAACAGCGTCGAGTCCCATGACCTTCGCACCTACTTGCGAGGAACCATCTGCAGAATCCGGCAGTGAACCGGAACGTCGTTCTGCTGCATTTTATCGCGAGTCGGTCGCGGTCGATATCGATTTTTAAAGAGCATTCGCAGGTTTTGCCGCACGCACGCGAGCCATTGCCAGAACGAGGCATCCAACCACCACTAGCAACATGGCCGACGCGGGTTCTGGGACTCGCAGCACCGCGACCCATGCAGATTGGTTGCCGGCGGGGTCGATCCCGTTGCCGGCTATCACCCGACCGTCGTCCGAGATAGCAGTCGCCGAAGTCAGCTTCCACCCGTCGAGCTTGCTGCCGAGGCCATATTTGTCGCGCAGCATAGTTTCCAACTCGTAGCTTTTGCCATTCGCCCAGAGCATGGCGATTGGTTCGAAGTACGCGTCGGTCAAGGGATCCGAGAAATCAAGCGTCCCGACAATCGTCTCGCCATCGGCCGAAACGTCCAACGCAACCGACGAGCCACCCATTTCGAGTGAGATCGGCTCCCCATTCACCCATTTCGTTGCGTGCGACTTGAACCAACCATCCATCGTCATCACTGGAGTCCAACTTCCGACCACTACCGAGCCATCGAACGACGATGCAGCCACCCGCGAGGTGCCAGCGGCATTATCGGCCGGCAGTTCAAACAGCTCTCCATCGGGGGTGAAACGAACCGCGGTGCCGAACCCTGCTGCGGTGATCGCTCCTCCCGCATACGTGTTCCAATTGTTGAGCAGAATGGTCGAACCATCGCTTGAGATTGCACTCGGTCTGGTAGCCGGAGCCGACTCGATCGAAGGCAACGCGACCATCCCTTGCTCGGCAGTCCACATTCGGGGCCCTGTGGAGCTGGTGCCGACCACTTTACTGCCGTCGGCCGACATGGCAAAGCCGTTGAGCCATTCGTCCGTTGGGGTGCTCGATCGCAGCGGAGTAATGGTTTCTCCGTGGACCAATCCCGACGCGTAGCCAAAGCTATGCTCATAACTCACCAGCGCGGTCGACCCGTCGTAGCTCAGCGCTTCGACCCTTTTCGGATTCGCAAACGGATAGTCCGTCTCCGGCAACCGCCCCAACGAATACCCTTGCTCGGCTTCGTACGCCCAGACAAATCCACTGCTACTGCAATCTTGCGAGGCGCAGTCAAAATTGATTCCTAACATTTGGGTCGACCCCGCGATCGTGCTTCCATCGCCAGAGATCGAAGTGACGTTCACCTTCGGCGACCAATTGCTCAGCATACTACCTGGTTCGGCCCCATGAATCCGGCTACCGGAGATGCCGTAGAAGTCGGCAGCTTCCGCCAGGGTTCCAACACTAACGAGTGCGATGGCAAGTAGGAGACTCTTCATGACGAACCTAGTGAGTGTAGGTAAAACGCGAAACCATATAGAAAACATAGCGTTTACAACTTCGTCGGGCGGACGACTCTTCTCCCTATATCGGGCGAAAATGGTCGTTCCCTCTGTTCTGGATGCGAGTCGGAGGAGATTCGGGCGGACGATACCGAAAACCGCGATAACCCGCAACGCCGAACCCTGCTCCGCGGTCCTCAAAGCTCCCAGAGGATTGTTTCCCAATTTTCCCACCGATGGGAAAATTGAATCTCCGCCCACTCTACAAAACCAGTGGTTTTCGGCTCCGAATAGATTCCCATTTCCCAAAACGCATCGAGTGGGAATCTATTTTCGCAGTGGGAATCAATCGCAAGTCGTTAGTGGGTAGTGGTTTACATCGATCCCTCCAGCGAAATGGCCCAAAATAGATTCCCACCCATGGGAAAGTATTCTGCGGTTGGGAGTTGGATGTTGGGAGTTGGATGTAGAAATGTCATCTTGAAGGAGCTTCCAGCGACTGAAAGATCTCAGCCCGCCACTTCGAACGTGTCACCAACGAGCGCCCCGTAGGATGTGGTCCAGGAGCTTCCAGCGACGCAGACCCATCACCTGCATTACCACCCGCGCAGCAGTAAACGCCCACGAAACCGAAATCGGGCTCGGAGAGCCCTCCTTGTATCTTGCAGAAAGGTTGGTATCAATAACCGAGCCGTCTTCTGCGGAGTGAGCGCAGCGAACGTAGCAGAAGACGGCGGCCGCCGGTAGATCGTGCCCTCCTGGGTCCTCACGAGACCGAAATTGTAGCTGGATCGCCGGTCGGCCGCCTGTCGAAGTAGCCCGAACAGTCGCCGGAGCTGTCTCATCAACAAGCTCGTATAAGCAAGGAAGGGTAACCGATGGAAAACAGTTTGCAAAGTACTTGGATTGGGGTTGATGTTGCCAAGCGTCATTGGGACGTGGTCGTTGCCGGGCAAACCCAGGTGCATCACTTCCCTGCCGACCAAGAGGGATGCCAGCAACTTCAGCAGTTGCTCGCTCAGCATCAGGTAACCCATGCCTGCCTCGAAGCGACAGGAGGCTACGAACGAATGTTAGCCGACTTCCTTCGTGAGCAAGGGATCGTGGTGAGTATCGCCAACCCACGTCAGATTCGCGATTTCGCCCGTGTTCAAGGCCAGCTTGCCAAGACCGATCGTCTCGACGCGCTAGTGATCGCTCGTTATGCGGTACTGATGCAGCCCAAGAAGACCAAAAAACCCTCGGAAAACGAGCGGAAACTCGGTTCCCTCCGGACACGTCGGCAGCAAGTGAGCGATGCTCTGACGCGGGAGAAAAACCGGTTGGGTACACAGCACGATGACTTGGTGCGCCAGTCGATTGAAGAAGCCATTGACTTCTACCAACGACAGCTTGAACAGCTCGATCAACAGATCCAACAGCTATTACAAGCCGACGATCAGTTTCGAGAACGCTCGGCACTGCTGACCTCGGTGCCTGGCGTGGGGGCAACGACGGCCGCAGCCTTGATCGCTCACTTGCCAGAGTTGGGATCGCTTAATCGTGGCGAAGCGTCACGTCTTGCAGGCCTGGCACCGATTAACCGTGATAGCGGAACCTTGCGAGGCAAGCGGATGATTGGCGGCGGCCGAGCGGTCGTACGCAAGATGCTCTACATGCCCACTCTCGTCGCGACCAAGCATAACCGAGTCATTCGCGAGCACTACCAGCAGCTGCTGCAACGAGGCAAAGCCAAAATGATCGCCCTTACCGCCTGCATGCGAAAACTACTACTGATACTCAATGCCATGATTAAAACAAATTCCACCTGGAATGACCCCCGGGAGACTTGATTTTCAAGACAGTCGCTACAGCGCGCATGCGTGGCAAATGGTTTCAATCGATTTGATGCTCACTCGGTTACATCTTTCCACCCTCCAACAACGAACCACTGACGACTAACAACGGACAACACATACCTGTCCATTAGAACACCACCACTGGCCAATTGCCAGCAAAAACGGCGAAAACCGTTGGAATCAATCTGTAGCTTTAGCGGGCGACGAGCTTTGCTCGCCAGGCATTGCTGCTGGCTCACTCGGCGGGCTTGTAGACGCGCACCCAGTCGATTTCCATGCCAGCCGGGTAGTGGGCCGGATCGGTTGGGCCGGTTTGGTTCACCCAGCCTCCGCCGACTTGCATCGAGAGAATGAAGTAGAACTCCTGGCAGAACGGCCACTGTTCTTCCCCCAGCGCCTCGACGCGGGGGTAGGTGTGCGTTGGCTCGCCGTTGATGGTCATCACGATCTTGTCGGCATCCCACTCGCAGCCGTACGTATTCCACTCGTCGCGGTTGATGTCGGAAGTCGATCCATGCTTCGGATCGTCCTTCACCCCAGGACGGTGCGTGTACTTCGAGTGGACGGTTTGATAGGCGATGGTATCGAAGTTCAGATGCTCCATCAGGTCGATCTCGCCATTCGCGGGCCAGCCCTTCTCGTTGCCGAGCATCCACAGCGCCGGCCAGGAACCCTGCGCCGACTTGAACCGCGCCCGAATCTGCACCTTGCCATACTTGAACGAGTACTTGCCCTCGCTAGTGACTCCCGCGGTGAGGTACGGCGACGAATCTTGTTCGAGATTGGGATTCTGGATTGCTTTCAAATGCAGCACTCCATCAGCGATCTCCAGCAACTGCGGATCGTCGGACATCGTGTTCTGCCAATCCGGCTTGCCGCGTTTGCATCGCGTCCACTTTTCGGCATCCAGTTCGTCCCCTTCGAACTCATCCTGCCAGGCGAGGGTCCATCGGCTCGCATCGACTTCTTCGGCGGTGCGAGGCTCCGCAGCCGTTGCCACGACACCCACCATCAATAGCCATGCGATGAAGAATTTGCCGATCATAGAAACCTCCCAAGCTGTTGAAAACCAGATGTTACTCAATACGCTTTGCGGACGAACTAATCGACCCGCTTCAGGCTGAACTCGCCGGTAGCACGAAGATCCAGTTCGTAGGTCGCGCCCGGTTCCATCCGAATCGAAGGTGCCAAGGCGTGTGTCGCGCGGATACCAAGCTCTTCGGCTTTTTTGCGATCGTTGGCGATGGTCCAGAAGTCGTTCCAGATCTGCTGCTCGAAGTCACTGGTCACCGAGCCGCGATCGTAGGCATTCGGCCGAGAGCCCACCTTGTCGATCACAAACCCCTCGTCGGGATTCTGATTCTCGCCGAAGATTCTCTCGAACAAGCAGATCGCGGTGCCGCGCTCAATGTCGGCCTGCTCCACGTACTGGTCGTCAAACTTTACCACCAGGTATTCGATATAAACCCGATCTCCCTCCAGCGTCAATTCGGCAGGCTCGCCAATCGGCTGGCCTTCGTCAGCCACCTCGATAAAGCGGATCTTGGTTTGCAGCTGCCCCGATTCGTCGGTCTGCTGATCGAGTACTTCCACTCGGGCGAGGCGGCGATGGAGCTTCAACAGTCGTACCGCAGTTTGCACCCGATCGAGGTCTTCCTGCAACTCGTCGATACGAACATCGCGTTCGGTGATGTCGTCGTTGAGTTCCGAGATTTTCTCGTCGCGCGTCACAAGCTGTTGCTTTACGTCGTCGAGGTCGGAATACGCCTGTTCGAGTTCGCGCTCTTTGCCTTCCAGCTCGCGGCGAGGTTCGCTGTAAGCCTGATACGCCTGAAACCCACCGTACCCGAACACGCCGACCAACACGGCCATCAACACGGTTCGCACGGTGGAATTAAAGTGAGTGAACGCTTCGCCAGTTTTGCTCATAACGCTGCTTGTGGATGTCTGCAAGGAAGGGGAACACCATCTAATATACCCGGCACGGCGACCCGCTGCGACATCAAGCAGAGCGCTTACTCATTCGACTTCGGCACTTCAACGCTTTTGGCCAGATACTTAGCCAGTCCAGCGATTCGGACCGTGGCATCCCATTTCGCCTGCTTGTCGTTCCAGAGATGCTTCAGCCCGCTCCGTTTTTTGAACAGCATGCCGGTCAATACGCCGGCGCGGCCCGCCATCGATCGCTGGCGATGCATGGCCTCGGCCGCCTGCGAACGCTCGCTCAGCGGCAACTGCACCACCGCCGACACGGCCACCAACGGCAACCCCACTCGCTGGCACGCCCGCGCTACCGCACTGCTCCAGGCATCTTCGACCACCGGCAACTGCTCGGTCGCGGCTAGCTCGCCGACTACCGGAGCACCAATAGTGCCAACTGTTCCGCCACGCAGCCCCTCGCCTGTGGGTGGGGTGAGTTCGACTCGCAGCGAGCGCCCCGCGGAGTCGATGAGTCGGGTCGCCATGACCAAAGTGCCGTGCTTGAGTTCGCGATCGAGACATATGCCCTCGGCCACCGACATCGCGAACTTCGGCAGGTGTGCGTCGACCACCGCGGTCACCATCCGCAGCGGTTCAACCGCCTCGCCGAGAGGGCGGGCGACCACCACAGGCACCTCAGCCAACTGTCCTTGGGCGATTTGCATGCGGTCGGCTTCCAACCGGCGTTTGTCGACCAGTTCGTCGACCACGGCATCGAACAACCACTTGTTCTCGCAAAGCACCGCGATCGCCGCGGCGGGGTCACTCGGACCACTCTTCAGCATCGCCTTGGCGACTTCGCTCGTAGCGGCCTGCTTCGCCTCGCTGACCATCCGCGAACCGAGCATGCGGGCACCAACTTGCCAGAGCCACCCCATGGCTATGCTTCCCGCTCGGCGATTGGCAACCGCAGCACGAATCGACAGCCGACCGGGCCGCTCTCCACGAGTTTGACGTTGCCGCCATGCAGTTGGGCGATACGCCAGCACTTGCTGAGCCCAAAGCCCAACCCACGCCCCGCTTCGCGCCCGCTATAGAAGGGGTCGAACATATGCTCACGGACTTCCACCGGCACGCCGGGACCAGTGTCGGTCACGGCGATTTCGGCCCACTCGTCGCAGCCTTGCAGCTCGGTGGTAATAGAGCCGCCGAAGCCGATCGCTTCCACACTGTTACGCAGCAGGGCGAGGATGGCGACCAGCGTTTGCGTCGCGTCGAGCTGAGCGGTTAGTGGCTCGCTGGGCGTTTCGCTATGTAGTTCGATTTGCTGCGTTTCGGCGATCGGCTGCATCTCGGCAACACACTGGTTGACGAGTTGCACCAGGTCGACCTCCTCCAGCACCAAGGCTGGCGGGTGGGCAAACAGCATCAGGTCCGAGATCATCTCGTGCGCGCGAATCGCCTGGGCGTCGATCGCCTTGAGCAACCGCCGCCGGCGAGGATCGGGCTCGTCGCGAAGCAGCGACTGCGCCCGGCCCGAGATGTTGGCCAGCGGATTATTGATTTCGTGACTCGCTCCGTACGCGAGTTCTTTCATGGCGGCCAGCTTCGCTTGCTCGAGATCGATCTCGCAACGATTCGGCTGGTGCACCAACGCGATCAAACGCGACAACCGCCAGTCGATGCCAGGCATCTCGAGCAAGTAATCCGACATCACGATTTGCGAACCGTAGTCGGGCACCGCGTGGAGCAGCCGCTCGAAGAACGCCGGCGAAGCGGCCGCTGGCAAGCCAAGTAGTTCGAGCTGCAACGCCTGGTTGCGAATCGATTCGGCCTGCGCAGCAAACGCCTGGGCGTCGCCCACGCTAGGGCGCAACCAGCATGGCGGCTGACTGGGCAACGACTTCAGTCGATCGGCCAGGCCGATTGCAAACTGGCGGGCCAGCTCGGCAATGGTTTGCGCCGCTGGGCAGTCGGTGGCCGCCCAGCGACAGAACCAAGGATCAATCAGCAGCGCGGCACTAAGCTGGCTCTCAGCGGCCAGCGGCTCGAGCAGCGCAGTCTCCAACGCCACCGCAGCGGCGTCGGACACGGCCAACGGAGGATTGCCCGGAGCGGAATGGAGAGCGGGCAACCACAACATCACATAGTGCCAGCGAACAAGTCGTGTGATTAGTTAGGCGAAGCCGATTCGATTTCGAGCAACTGACACACTCGGGTCGACAAGGCGTCGATATCAAACGGCTTCTTCATGAAGTCGTTCGCGCCCGCGTCGCGGAGTTGCTGAATGCGATCCTGCTCGACCATACCCGAGATGCAGATGATGCGAACTTCGTCCATCGACTTGTCGCTCCGCACCAACTGGCATACTTCCATGCCGTTGATATCGGGCAGCATCACGTCGAGCACCACCAGGTCGGGGCCGAACTCTTTGATCATCATGCCGGCGCCGAACCCGTTGTTAACGCTACGCACGTCGAAGCGTCCGTCGCGCTCAAAGTGATCGACCAGCAGGTCTACCAGATCCTCGTCGTCGTCGACGATCAGAATCTTGCGTTTGCCACTATCCAGAGCGTCGGTCGGAATGCCGTTGTCGCGCATGAACGAGTACAGCTGGTCGCGAGGAATGCGACGGAAGCGGCTACCCGGTACGCGGAACCCCTTGAGCTGTCCCGAGTCGAAGCAGCGAATGATGGTTTGCTGGCTGACCTTGCAAATCTTCGCGGCCTCGCCAGTTGTGAACACGGTTTTCATACGCTCAACCACCTCTCTCCTTAGCCATGTGAGCGGGAATGGCACGGCCATCAATGGCCGGAAACCAACGCGACACTGGGATGTGATATGTCCCTTTTCGTCGCGGGCACCAGGGCCCCGTTAGTTCCTGTTTGCCGTAAAGTGTAAAAAACTCACGATTTACACAATTCTACACGCCTCTGCAATTCGCAACATCCGCCGCGCCTGCCGAGGTTACCTGGTTTGCCAGGTGTGAGCGGATTATACGGGTCTGGGTAAACCAGTCAAGATTGATATTATTTCCATAAGTATTTGCAAGAAAACACTTTGCGCTTGATTGCCAGTGTTTTCTTGCGATTCGCCAACCCTCCGTTCCGCGATGATAGCACACCGGTACACGGCCGGACAATTAGGCTATTTGGGCGGAAAATCAATGCTGGGTAATCATGGACTGCACGCGCATGTTGCGGAACAGCAAGTTGGTGGTCGGGTCGTGTGCTTGCAAGCAAAACGTGCCCGCTTCGGTCCGCAGTCCGCGCCGAGGATTGTCGTCGGGCTTGCGGGTGTCGGTCCAGTCGACCACCTGCAGTCCGTTCACCCAAGTCCCGATGTGCGGGCCGTCGGCGTGCACGGTGGTGGTGAACCACTCGTGGTCGCTAGCATTCACCAGCCGCGCGTTCACCCGGCGGTAGATGCCGCCGGTTCCGCAGTCCTTAGGCTGGGTGCGGTCGCCATCGACGTAGGTGTTCTGCACTTGGCACTCGTAGCCGTTCATTTTGTCGCCGGGGATCGAGCGAAAGAACACGCCGGAGTTGGCCCCGTCGCCGTTGACTTTGCACTCGTATTGCAGCACGAAATCGCCATACACAGCAGTCGACTCCGCCTGGCCCGAGCCTCCGAGCACCTGCATCTCGCCTGCTTTGGTTACCGAAAACTCAGCAGGCCCCGCGAGGTCGGTCTTCCACCCGGTAAGGTCCTTGCCATTGAAGATCGGCTTGGTGTTTAGCGGTTTGAGCAGCACACGGCGGAAGTGCACCACCCCTTCTTTGTACTGCAGACCGATGCGTCCCTTGAGTCGTGGGGCTGGGCTGTTATCGACGTAGTCGCACACGAGTTTGCCATCCCGCTTCACCACGATTTGCGGGCCATTCGCGGTGATCTCCAGGCGATGCACCTGATTATCTTTCCCCCCTAACGAGGCCAGCTGGTCCGGCTCGTACTTACCGCGCGCATGACCGACGATACTACCGGTGGGGTAGTCGTTCGACTCGGGAGCGATGTTCACTTCGTAGCAGTCGCTCGTGGGATTCTCAGGCTCAAGCTTGCTGCGAATAAACACTCCGCTGTTCACTTGCTCGTCGTTACAAGTGTAATCGACTACCAATTCAAAGTCGGTCCACTCGGTGGTGGTCATCAACCAGCCTTTTTCCTGCCCTTCATAGTACATTTGATGATTGGCGCAGAGCGTCCAACCCTCGTCGTTCGTTGCCTGCCATCCAAACATCGACGCATCATTACTCAACTGCAGCCATCCCTCGGCGATCATCTCTTTGTCGAGCCAACAGGCGATTTTAGGAGCGTCGTTTTTAGGCTCTTCGTCGTCCGACGTTTGATCGTCTTGCAGCGTGAGCCAATTCGGTTGCCATGCATCCGGAGCAGGCAGTTCGGCCAAGGCTACGCCGGACGCAAGCCAGCAGAGTACGACCATAGAAGCAAACAGAGTACGCATCGAAGGGGGACCTTTCTCGTGACAGACGTCAACCGCGGGCCGATATCAATCGACCGGCCGGGGACGCACCGTTTGGATCTCAAGCTGCACCAGACCATCAAGACCTCCCGGGCCGGCGGCCTGGTGGGGGTGGGTGACCTCGATCGTAAGCTCGTTGCTCGGCAGAAGCAACTTATGCACCTCGTGACGCCAGTTGCCGGCCTCGCAATCGGGCAGCATTTGGTCGTTCAGCGTCACCCGGGCGGATGAAACGAGCGACTCGATCGATAACCAGACCTGCTGGTCGGTTTCGAGCCCCGTAGGCTGGTGAAACTTGCGCACAAAGCGCACGGTGCCGCGAAAGTCGTCGCCTAACGTGCTCGACCAGTCGGCCGGCAGTTGCTGCTTGCCCTCGCTTGAACGCGTAGGGTCGCCCGCCTGACGCTCGAGCACTTCGTAACGCCAGGGACCTCGAAGACGAATGCAGTGCATGAATACCGAACGGGAAAGTCAGTAGTCGGAGACCAGAAATTCAGAGCTTTGCCCTTTACTCGGGCTTCCTCCTATTCGGGAACAAAGTGCTGACGCACCGTGACTTCGCGAATCTGGCCGCTGTCGGGTTCGTAGACGCGAAGCGATACTTGCACCGCGCGAAGCGGAGCAGGGTAGGGGGGCGAGGTCTCGCGCTCGGCCATGTCGTCGGCCCCTAACAACTTGGTCCACGAATCGTTCGATCCATCGCCATCCATATCGTACCAGGTGAAGCTGTCGAACCCGTCGGTCCCCTCGTCGACCATCGGTACGCCGTTCAGGTCGTCACCGTCTTGGTTCACCCCGTCGTTCTCGTAGCTAAAGCTCCAGGTATCGTACACGCGGGTCAGGCGCGCGTCGTTGAGTTTCGACTTCGCGTGAGGCAAACCAGCATAAGGAGAGGAGATGGTGAAGGGGAGATTTGATAGGTTCACACCCCACCGCCGCGCGTCCAGTTCGTGCAGTTCTAGGTACCCAAGATCAACAAAGGCTCCCTCGCCGACCTGCATGGGATCGCTTGAGTTAAGGGCAAAACGCCACCCCACGTCCCCCGCATCGACCGAAGTGATATCGGTAGCAGGATCCACGGAATCACCATTTTGAACTGCAGAACCATTGGGATTGAGTGCATAGATGGGAGACTGTGGATCGTAAACTCGCACGTCGAAGCCTAAGACGTCGCTCAGCATCAGGTCGTTGCCGCGGCGGCTTTGATTGGGTCCCGTGATGCTCAGCGGAACCAGCCCAGTAGTTAGATGCACCACCTGGCCCAATCCGTTCGCTGCCGGGCCCGGTTCATTCACCACTGCACGGGCAGTGCTGCCGCCATCGAGGATGGCGAGGGGACGAATTGGGTAGCCACCGCCCGTACGCACATCAAAACCGAGCACTTCGTTGCTCGATCCGGCACGAGGATTGGCAGAAGCTCCTCCGCCACTCAGCTCGCGATCGACGATAAAGCGAACACTACTAGTCGATCCGCCGCCGGCCGAGACCATGACGAACGGGAAATTGCGACTGCCGGAGCTGGCGTCGCCAGCGAAACCGTGGTGTTCGTAGCGGTTTTCGCGTTTCGTTAGATCGGCCAACGTGTTGGCTTTGATGGTCCAACAGCCATCGGGGGCATTGATCGAATGATCGAACTCAATGCGGGCGGAAATATCGTACCGCTCTTGAAACGCAATCAACGCGGCCAGGGCTTCGGCCTGGTCGCTTGTTTCGTCGGCCAGGTTGGTAAGGATTCGTAGCACGCCGGGTCGGCTCTTATTGCCAGCATCGTCGACGTTGTAGTAGTAGTTGAGCCAGGGGGCCACCAGCAGCGTACGACGGTAAATAGTACGGAACCCTTGCTCCGAACTGGTGCCGAAGTAACCACCGGTATCGACGGCCGGATTCTCCACACAAAACCAAATGACTTCGGCCACCGGCGACGTGATTGCCTGCGATCCCCAATTGGCAAATGGATTTTGTTGGTTTATGTCGTCGTTGTCATTGGTATTAACATTGTTCTTCGGCGCGGGGCCGCTGAAAGGTTCTTTTTCGTTGCGCGATGTGAACGCGAGCACGTCGTCGTAGTCGCCGAGTCCACCGCCGTCGGTCACCCAACCGGGGTTGCTCAGAGCGAAGTTCGTGTTGCTGGCTGGCAGCGTGGAGCTGGCATGGTCGATTTCGCCAGGGATCGGATTCGAACTCAAGTCATCAGTCAGGTCACTGGGGAAGAAGTCGCAGTGAATGCCTTCGATGTATTCAAAGTATCCTGCGTTCGATTCCGGCTTGGTCCAAGGGAGCGTAGGACAGGTGATACCAGCGAGGTCGCGCTGCAGTGTATTGCGTACCTGGCGGACTTGATTGTTCACTTCAATCACGGCTTGCCGCTTCGTCACACTCGAACTGAGCGTGGCGAACACCCCCACGACGGTAGCCATCATCACTAGCGTGATCGTGATGGCAACCAGCATTTCCACCAAGGTGAAACCGACCCGTCGACGCGCGGGCCGCGTACGAACGACAGCGCCAAGCAAATGATAAGACAACGCACCCCTTCTAGAGAGGCTATGGAGTTGATACGACAAGATGGCTGAAATCACCTGGATTACCTCGATTCTCTGTGGCTGCCCGCTTCGAGCCCCTAAGGCGGGCTACCGCTACACATCCTATTGCAACCCGACGTAAGATGTTTGTCAAGAAAGAGTTGGGAATAGTTAGCCCCGTCGCTCCAACGGCGGGAGACAGCAGAAAACTTGGTGACAAAGTGGCAGATCACCTGGATCATCTGCAGTAACCGGCGATAATTGGGGGATTGCCTACGAATAGGAGAAAGGAAGTGCACTTCGGTTGCACGATCCACCATCATGGCACTTTACAAGCGATCAACCATTCTTGGACGATTGGGTTCGATTATGAATTTGCGAAGCGGATTGGCACTTTTCCCGCTAGCTGTAAGCTTTTTACTGCTTGGGGCCCAAGCCTCGCTGGGGCAATCGTCGGCCGACGCGATCGAGAATTACAATCTCGCGGCCCGCTACCAGAAGCTCGAGCAGTACGATCTGGCGCTCACCGAATGGCAACGCCTGGCCACCAAGCATGCCGACGACGCGCTCGCGGCCAGCGGTTGGCACCATGCGGGTGTGTGCCAGTTTCAACTGGGTAAGTACCCCGAAGCGATTCAATCGTTCGAAACTTTTCTGAAAAAATATCCCAAGCATGAGCTGACCGAAGCGACGCTCACCAACATGGGGCTGGCCGCTTACAACCAGGCCCAGGCGCTCGAAGGCAACCCGGCGAACACCGCTTACCAGCAGGCGGTTGCCGCGTTCGATCGGCTGCGTAAGGAGTTCCCCACTAGCAAGCTCGCCCCGCAGGCCGACTATTACCGGGCCGAGTCGCTGTACGCTTTGGGGCAAACCGAGAACGCGGTAAAGGCCTACCGCGAATGGCTTCAGAAGCATGGCGACAGTCCCTTGGCAGGCGACGTGCGATTAGCGTTGTCGGTGGCCTTGAACGAAACCGGCGACGCCGACGAGGCAATCAAGTCGCTCGAGACGCTACTGTCCACTAACCCCGAACCTGTCGTCGCTGGCGAAGCGCTCGTGCGCCTGGGCGATGCCCTCTCGGCCGCGGGTCGTTATCAGGAAGCCGCCACACGTTACGGCGAAGCCCTGACGAAGGGCGACGCGCTGATGGACGCCAACTTTGCCCGCTCGGCCCGAGCCAGCGCCCTGTTCAACGCCGGCGAGTACCAACAAGCCGCAGAGGCCTACGAGCAACTTGGCGACGTCGCCTCGGCTGGCAAAGCCCTCTACCAAGCTCAGTCGTACGCCCAGGCGGCCGAGAAACTTGGCACTGCCTACCAGGCCAAGCCAGAAGATGCCGACCTGGCCCACTGGTGGGTCCGGGCGCTGATCGAAGCCAGCTCGGCCGAAAAGGCCTTGGCGGCCGCCGACCAGGCGCTGGCCAAAACCAGCTCGCCCGAATTGATGCTGGCCAAGGCCGATGCGATGTATGCCCTCGATAACCAGCGAGCCGCGTCGGTAGATGTCTACGCAGCGGCCGCAGCGGCCGGCGAAGGCGAAGTGGCCGCCGAGGGATTCTACCTGGCAGCCGCGACCGCGCTGGAATTGCAGGACTTTGCCAAGGCCAAGCAATACGCCGAGCAAGTGATCGCCAAGTATGGCGATTCGAGCTTTGTCGGCGACGCCCAACTCACCCTGGCCGAGGCCCAGCTGCGAGCCGGCGAGGCTCAGGCAGCTGCAACCACGTTTGCCGAGCTACTGAAGTCGGCCGACGACGAGCATCGCCTGGCCTGGAGCGTTCGCAAAGCGTGGGCCCATAGTACCGCTGGCGACGAGCAAGCAGTGCTCACCACGCTCCAACCGCTCAACGCAGCGGCCGACAGCAGCGATGGCCAGCAGGCCCAGTTCCTCGTGGGTCGCGCGAATTACCGCCTCAAACAGTATCCTCAGGCGATCGAAGCCCTGAAAGCAGTCGCCGCGCTCGATCCTCCGAGCAACTGGACCGCTGAAGCCAAGTTGATTACTGGCCGCTCGCAAGCCGCCGCTGGGGAGTTGGATGCAGCGATCGCTTCGCTAACGTCGCTCATCGACTCGCAGCCCGAAGCCACGATGCTGGCCCAGGCCTATTACCGACGGGGCGAAGCCAACGAGAAAGCGGGCAACGCCGAAGCGGCCATCGCCGATTACGACCAGGTGGTAGCCACCGCAGCCAAGCACCCGCTGGCTCCGTACGCCGGCTATCGCGCGGCACGATTGCTGCTCAACAGCGATCAGGCCGCCGCGGCCGCGGAGCGGTTTGCCAAGCTAGCGACCGAATACCCCGATCACGCCCTCGCCCGCGAAGGGCAGATGGGGCAAGCCAGTTCGCTGGCTCAGGCCGGCAAGCATACCGAAGCGCTGAAAGCTTTGGCCGGCATGGATGGCAAGAATCCTCAGGTCGCCTTGGCCCGCGGCACCAGCCTGGCCGGCCTTGAGAAATGGGACGAAGCTATCGCCGCACTCACCACTGCCACCACCGCCGGCGACGAGTTTACCGATCGCGATCGGGCGTGGTACGAGCTCGGCTGGGCCTATCGCGAAGCGAAGAAACCGGCCGAATCGCAACAGGCGTTCACGAAGCTGGCCGAACAGTTTGCCGACAGCCCACTGGCTCGCGACGCGATGTTCCGCATCGGCGAGTCGCACTACGAAGCAGGCGAGTTCCCTGCGGCCGCGGAGTGGTTTGCCAAATCGGCCGATGGCAACATGAGCGATCCCGAGCTGCACGAGAAGGCGCTGCACATGCTGGCCTGGGCTCGCTTCAAGGACAAGAAATACGATCAGGCCGCCGATAGCTTCGAAGTGCAAATGCAGGCGTACCCCACCGCATCGCTGGCGGCCGACGCCAAGTGGATGCGGGGCGAGTCGCTCTTTGCCCTGGAAGAATACGAGAAAGCCTTGGCCGCGTACGACGAGGCCAAGGCCGACAAGCCCACGGCCCAGTCACTCGCCCCGCTCGGCATGCTTCACGCCGGGCAAGCGGCCAATCAGCTCAAGCAATGGGATCAAGCAGTCGCGTGGCTCAAGAAAGCTAACGCCGACTATCCCGACTACGCCGGGCAGAGCGAAGTGGAGTACGAACTCGGCTGGGCCTTGGCCAAGCAGAATAAGCCGGACGAAGCGATGCCGCTGCTGCTGAAAGTGGCCGACCGCGATACCTCGCCGCTCGGCGCCCGGGCGCGATTCGTCACCGGCGAATTGCAGTTCGCCGCGAAGGACTACGAGCCGGCGATTCGCAGCTTCTTCCGCGTTGCTTACGGTTATGGCGACCGCCAGGCCCCCGAGGCCTACCACAACTGGCAGGCCGAATCGCTGTTCGAAGCCGCGCGGTGCCTGGAACAACTCGACCGCAGTTCGGCAGCCAAAAAGGTGTACGCGGAGCTAGTGGAACGCTTCCCCGAGCACTCCAAGGCCGAGCTTGCCAAGAACCGGCTGAACAGTTTAGGGGGCACTTAGCCCCCTTCGCGCATCTCTTGCCATGGGAGAGCATGACGCTCCTCCCGCTCCGTGAGTCACAGGCTACTTTTCCTCTCCACCCCGCTTGCTGCCATGAATCGATTTTTCGCGTACCTGTTGGTTGGTCTCGTGGCGACCTTCCTGCTCGCGTCGACCACCACCTGGGCCCAACAGGGCGGTTCGCAGGAGAGCCCCTCGAACGATCGGGCGAGCGAGGTGCTGAGTGGCCCCACCGACTCGGAAGTGGCCGCCGAGCAGCCAGTTTCCGACGTGCCGACCGTACGCATGTTCGATCTGCTGACCAAAGGGGGCTGGCTGATGGCCCCGATCGTGCTAATGTCGATCCTGGTGGTCGCCATCGGCATCGAGCGTGCCTTCGGGCTGCGAGAGTCGCGGATCATCCCCGAGGAACTTGTGCAGCAACTCGGCAAGCTCGCCGAATCGAGCGTGTTCGACCCGCGCCAGGCGTATCAGCTCTGCCAGCGATATCCCAGCTCGGCCGCCAGAGTGGTCCGCGCGATGTTGCTGAAGGTAGGCCGCCCGCACGCGGAAGTCGAAACCACCGTGGCCAACGCCTGTCAGGCCGAGAGCGACTCGCTGTACTCCAACGTACGCACCCTGAACCTGGCAGCCAGCGTCACCCCGCTGCTAGGCCTGCTGGGTACCGTGTGGGGCATGATTCAGGCGTTCTTTGTCACGGCCAACCTGCCGGAATCGTCGAACAAAGGCGAAGCCTTGGCGCAAGGCATTTACGTCGCGCTGGTCACCACGTTTGCCGGCCTGGCAGTGGCGATCCCCGCTGCGGTGTTGGCTCACTTTTTTGAGGGTCGCATCTTGCGGCTGCTGCGGAATGTCGAGAGCCTGGCCGCATCGCTGTTGCCGCAGGTGGAGCGTTACGAAGGCAAATTGCGACTCGATAAGCAGCGCCTGGAAAGCGAGCCGGAGAAGTCGAAATCGACCGCCCCGCATATGCAGCCAACGCCGGCGAAGAATTAACCCGCGCGATGGCAGCCGTCCGCCGCTTCGCTCCCGCACGCCCTCGCACTTAGCTCCCACGTTCGCATCATGCCTGTTCAAATCAAAAAAGGAATCTCGGCCAGCACCCTGAGCCTGACTCCGCTGATCGATGTGGTGTTCCTGCTGCTGATCTTCTTTCTGGTCGCAACGCGATTCGAGGAAGAAGAACGCAGCCTGGCGGTGAATCTGCCGAAGGCGAGCGCCGCGCAGCCGACCATGTTCGAGGGGAAAGAGATTTTTGTCACCATCAACGCCGAAGGCGACTACTTTATCGAGGGCAAGCAATTCTCGGCGGCCTCGCTGGAAACCGAGCTGAAAAATCTCTACGAGAACAACCCTGGCAAGCAGCGAGTGACCATTCGCGCCGACCAGGACTCACGCACCGCCAACGCGGTGGCCGTGATCAACGCATGTAACAAGGCGAATATCCGCGATTACAACATCGCTACCGAATAGCCACCCGCCGAGCGCAATGCCCAACCAACGGAATATTCGCAAACTGCCGCGACGTCGGTCAAACGCCTTCGACGAGCGTAATAGCACCACGCAATGGGTGCTGATGCTCTGGGCGATGTTGATCACGGTACTTGTGCTTGCGCTCGGCGGGTGGGAAGACCCGCGGATGCTGTACAACGCATGGGTCCGCCTGATGGGGGTCGCGGTCACCTGGGCACTACTGGCCTGGCTGGCTGCCAAACCGGGCAAGTGGATGGAGCAGCGGTTACGCTTCGGGGTCGCCTGGAGCCTGGTGTTCCATACCGTGCTGGCGATCGTGCTGTTGCTGTCGAACCTGATGTTCTTCTTTACCGAACCGGTGACCGACATCGATCGACAAGTGGTGATGCAGCCAGAAGAAAAGCTGCCGGAGGTGGTCGAGATCGTGCGTCCCGAAACCGAGCAGCAGGAGTACGAGAAACCAGTACCTACCGAGCAGCTCGCCCAACAAATCGAAGCCCAAACCGAGCAATCGAAAGCCGAGTCGCCGACCGAGAGTGTCGAGCAGCAGGAAGCCCCCGAACTGGCCTCGACCGATGCTCCCCAGTCGATGAATCAGCGCCGGCCGCGCACCGCCCTGGCGCACCGGGCGGAGTCGCCAGGGCAGCAGAGCCGGCAGACCGAGGCGGCCACGCTGGCGACCACGGCTCCGCAGCCGATCGTACGCCCGAAGCAGCCGACCCCTTCGGAGTCGGCCGAGCCGTCGCCAGCCGCGCAGGTGGCCAAAGCGAATCCGAGCCAAAGCGAGTCGACGCCCGCTCCCGAGCAGGCATCGGCCGCGGCGCCTACCAATGCTCCTCGCCGCGAGAACACCGACGCCCCGCAGGTGGCCCAGAACGAGCCGACCCCGCGGCAGCGTCAATCGCCCGCCGAGGTGGTGGAACCAGCCCTGGCGAGCATCGCGCCGAGCGTGACCACACCGGAAACCAATCGCGTAGCGGCCGAGCCCTCGCGGCTGGAACGGCCTCGCGAACCAGTAGTATCGCAAAAAGACACACCTGAGCCCCAGATTGAGCGACCGACTCCGCCAACCATGGTCGCACGACGCGACACGCGGGAGCCGGAGATGACTCCCGCAGCAGCACCAACTCCGCTCGATCGCCGCACCGCGGTGAGCGTCGCCCAGGCGGTGGAACTCACGCCGACCGCGCGCAGGCCAGCCGAGCAAACCCGCTCGGCCTCGACGACCGATCAGGCGGTGGAACCGATCGCCGCCGCGGTGGCCAAGCAGCAGCAACCGAATCGCCAGCAATCGAACATCGCCGAGGCGGTGGAAGACTCGTCGACCGCGACGCCGTCGCCGAGCGTGAAGTCCGATCGTCGCCCGACTCGCGTCGCGATGACGAACCCCGCGGCGACGCCTGCGAACAACGCGTCGCCCAGTAAGTCGATCGCCCAGGCGATTGCCGACTCGCCTGAGTCGGTGATGGCCGCGGTGCCGCAGCAAACCACGCCGACTCCGTCGACGAGTCCCTCGCCGCGGGTGCTGGCCGACTCTCGCGGGGGAACCGGCATGCAGGGCTCGGGGCTCAACAACGTGGGCGACGCCCCCGCGCCAGCCAGTCGTAGTGCTCCGTTCGCCAGTTCCACGGCCAAACGCAACCGCAGCACGCAAACCGAACGTGGGCCGTCGCTGGCCCCGAACCCGGTCGCCCAGGTCGCTAAGGGCCGGGCCGCAGCCGCAACCCCGCAATCGACCCTCGCCGCGATTCCGACGCCGATGGCCGACGTCGCTGGGGCAACCAAGCCCGACAACATCAGCGCGTCGAGCAGTGCTGCGACCGATCGCCAGTTCGCCAACGTGACGCTCGGCGACATCACCGCCGCCAAAGGCGAGGCGGAGTTCGACACGGGACCCCCCCAGGTCGCTCCCGAGCAAGGGCAGGGACGCGGCTCGATGGGAGGTCGCATGGCGATGCAGGCGCCGGAGACCAATCGGGGGCTAGGACCGCGCCGAATCGCCCAGGCAGCGATGTCGCCCTCGTCGGTATCGTTGGCCCCGCCAGCCAGCGGATCGGCTGGTGCCGCCGCGCCGAGCACCGCCGCGATCGCCCGCGTCGAGACCCAATCGGGCGGAGCCCTGCAGCCGAGTGCTGCGGGACGACCCGACCGGGCGGACGCCAGTAAACTCACGCAGGCTCGTGCCCCGGCCGGGGCTACCTCGGGCGGCGGGGCCATTTCGCCGAGCACCGGGCCAGAAGCCTCCTCGAGCGTGCAAGGAGCCACTCCTCCCCGCGCTGGCGGATCCATCGCTCGCACCCGCTCGGCCAACGGTCGCGGGGCAGGGCCAAGCGTCGCGTTACCATCGCCTTCGGGGGGTAGTGTGGCCGGGGCTGGTCCTCGGGGCTCCTCGGCAGCGGCCATCGTAAGCACCGCCGAGCCGACACCGATGTCGCCGGCCGCCACTGGTAAGGGTACCAGCCAAGCGGTTGCTGCGGCTCCGGCCACCGACAGCATGCGCGACGTCGCGCCGAAACGACCTGCGATGCTCATCGCCGACCTGGGCGACGGAGGGCTCGCCGCGGCACCGACGCTCGACGCGGGCATTCCCCAGCGTGTCGCCCGCCGACAGGCCAGTCCGCTTCGCATGACTCCCAGCCGATTCGATAACGAAACCGAGGGGGGCGATCGCTCTCCGCCGGGTCGCAAGCGGAACCCAGCCCCCGCGTTCGCGGCCCGCTCCGAACGGCGGAGCGCCGCCCCGATCACCAGCCCCACCGATCCCCGTCCGAAGACCGAAGCGGCCATCGAGCTGGGACTCGAGTTCCTTGCCCGCGTGCAACGCGAGGATGGTAGCTGGTCGCTCGGTGAGTTTGCCGGACTGCCGGTGGACGACGACGAACTACCAAGCATCCGAGCCGACGGAGCCGCTACTGGACTAGCGCTGCTCGCGTTCCTCGGTGGCGGCTACGACCACTACGACGACAAGTACCGCACCGTGATCCAGCGGGGTCTCGATTACCTGGTGAGCCAGCAATCGGACCGGGGCGACATCTTCCCCGAACGCGATTTGCCAGGCCCGCGAGCGACCCGGTTCTACAGCCATGGCATCGCTACCCTGGCGCTCTGCGAGGCGTACGGCATGACCGGCGACCCCGAACTCGAGCGGCCCGCCCAACTGGCGCTGAACTACATCATCGAAACCCAACACCCACGCTACAACGGCTGGCGCTATACCGAAGGCACCAACAGCGATCTGTCGGTCACCGGGTGGCAAATGATGGCCATGCGCAGCGGCGAACTCGCGGGGCTGAGCGTCAATCAGCCAACGTACCGGCGGGTCGGGCAGTTTGTCGAAAAGTGCCGGGCCACGGCTGGCGGGGGAGCCATGTACTGCTACAACCCCTACGTCACCAGCACCCGCGATGGCATGAAGCATTACAACAAGCCAAGCACGGTAATGACCGCGGTCGGCATGCTGATGAAGCTCTATCTAGGCGAGAATCGCGACTCGCAGCTCATGCAGCGGGGGGCCGAGCATCTGCTCGAGAACTTGCCGACCCACGATGGAGAGTTCCGGCTGGTGCCGGTCGGTACCGCTCGCAACCCGCAGCGCGACACCTACTACTGGTACTACGCAACGCAGGTGATGTTCCACATGGGGGGCGAGAACTGGCAACAATGGCACGAGCACCTGCACCCGCTGCTAGTCGACCACCAAACCCAGGAAGGCCCCCTGGCTGGAAGCTGGAATCCACAGAAGCCGATTCCCGATATGTGGGGAGCTCATGGCGGCCGGCTCTACGTCACCTGCCTGAATCTGCTGTCGCTCGAGGTGAGCTATCGACACTTGCCGCTGTACGAAATGACCGGCAAGTAACCATGCGGTCGCGCGTTGGAGCTACACCAAGTCGAGCGGCGACGCGGGGCGGCTTTGCTTCTTTTGACACGGAGCGCAGATGCCGGTGATGATGAGCCGATGCCCGGTCACCCGGAAGCCATGCTCGCGAGCCACCGCGTCGCGGAGGGTCACCAGTTCGTCGCTGGCGAACTCGATCAGCGAGTCGCAGCTCTTGCAGTGCAAATGGTCGTGCTGGGGGTAGCCATAGTCGTGCTCGTAAACGCGACGCCCTGAGAGCGACATGGCTCGCAACATGCCTGCGTCGACGAGTTCGTCGAGCGTGCGATAGATCGTCGCCCGGCTGATGCGTGTCTCTTTATTTTGCGAGAGATGGGCGATCAACTCGTCGGCGTCGAAATGCTCGTGACGCTCGAAGATGCGGTCGACCAACTGCATCCGCTGCTGAGTGACCCGCTTGCCGCGACTCTGCAAATACTCGACGAACCGCTCCCGCGGGGAGAGCGAAACTTCGATCGATTCAAGGGCGTACTCTTTAGACATCGGGAAGCGAGCGGAACACGGCAAGCTGGTCCCACGCCCAAACGGAGCGTGGCGAATCATTACCGCCGAACTAATGCACCCGGCGTCTACGCATTCTAGATCACGCCCCTGCGGCCAACAACCAGCCCGGGATTAACCGCACCTCAGAAACGCCTATAGAAGTCCTACCCCGACAGAGGGGAAATATAGGCAAACTAGACAGCTTGGTTTCGCACTGGGCGAGGGACTTCCCGCGGGGCGCGCACTGGCGATTCACATCGCCTGCGCCGCGGTCATGTTAGCCCATGGAGTCGAACAGCCGATCGACGGCTGCTTCGAGCTTTTCAGGAGTTTCGTAGGTTCCACTGGCAATTTCCGCTCGCAGGCGAGCCACCACGTCGTTGCGAATGCCATCGGTGCCGGTGCTCTCACTAGCAGCTTGCGCGGCTGGCGAAATATCGAGCTGGTCGACCGGCTGGCTCGAGGTGCGAGCCTCGGCCTGCTGAGGGCGTTGATTGAAGTGGGGTCCGTTGAGGGCTTGAGTGCCGTGAACTTGGTGTGCGCCGTTGATTTGCATGATGAGTGATTTCCCGCGGCCAAAGTGCATCCGTTCGCGGCCAATTACTAAAGCTTTCTGAGTTTCGAGTCAAGGGCAACCTGACGCCGATGGCTTGCTCTATCCGTTGGGCAAACGGGGGTCAGGTTACTTATACGTGCTGTATTTGGGGTGGTTCAGGTCTCTTCCAGGCTCGGCGAGAAAGAGGAACAAGTTGCTGAAGAAATTGGAAAGTTCTGCTGAGTAGGTGCACCGTGGCTCCGTACCCAATTCATCGGCGATGCTAGCAAACAAATCGAGATTTCACGTCGGCGACCCAATCGCACGCAACATGCCGCGTGTGCAATCTGTGCGGCTCCTGCACAGTCGGGGTACAATGTCGGATGTGGCGAAACCTCAACGCCTGGGCCACTGCAAGCGGTGGTGTCGGTACGACCGGTACGACCGGTACGACCCCCGGGCGAAGCGGAACCTTGCTGAATGGGCGGTGTTTTTACTGCTAGCTGCTTTTCAATCGTTATGCACCGTTTCACCCGAAGAATTCGTAGCCATGGCCTATCGCTCCCTTCTGGTCGTACTCTGCTTGCTCGCTGGTTTCGCCCTCTCCGCAAAGGCCGAAGAGGAGGTCCGCGTTGCAGACTCTGGACTCTTTGACCGGCTCGATTCCAATGGCGACGGGCTGCTCGCAGCCGAGGAGCTTCCAGCCGATCAGGCGCGACTGTTTGCCCGGCTCGTACGGCTCGGCGACAGCGACAACGATGGAAAACTGGCCAAGAGGGAGTGGGACACCGCAACAACCCCGCGCCGGCCTGCGAAGCCGTTGGAGGAAAAAGCCTCGGGCGAGTTGCCGGGGGCCGATGCCGCGCGGCTCTTGCTGCTGAAGCTCGATACCAACCAGGATGGCAAGTTGGTAGAGAAAGAGATTCCCGAGTCGCTGGCCGACGTTTACACCCAAATCGCGGGTCAGTTCGATAACAACGGCAACGGCCAGCTCGACTCGTTGGAACTCGCCCGCAGCGGCCCGCAGCTGTCGCGACTCGCCCAACGCATCGCCCGCCAGCGCAACTGGGATGTCGAATCCGAACTGGCGAAGTTCGACCGCCAGCAGGGCGAAGCGTCCCAGCGATTCTCGGAGCCACTGACCCGTCAGCGGATGCTCCGCGACCCGTCGCAGCAGCTGGCCCTGTTCGAGGAGTACGACGGCAACCAGGACGGCAAGCTCGTACTCGACGAGGTGCCGGAGGCAGCCCGCGAACGCTTCGAGCGACTCATCCGGTTCGGCGATCGCGACCGCGACGGGGCGTTGTCGAAGGGGGAGTTCGAAACTGCGGCCAACCGAACCCTCCGCTCGATGCGGTCAATGTCGCGCACCAATGCTGAATAAAGCAGCACAAAATCTCATTTCGCGCGCGTTTGTCGCACTGGTGCGACAATTTTCCAAGAACAGCCACTCGGCTGCGAAAAACTAGAGGTCTCAGGCCCTGCCTTTCGGCCGCCGGTTTTCGTATTTCGGACGAAAATCCAGTTTGGCGCGGTAAGTGCAGTGAACCGGGAACTAACACGGCGTGTCTACCGTATAAGCAAGTAACGAGCCTGGCTGCGACATCGTTTGTCATCCTCGTTGCGGATTTTCCCGCCCGGGACCCTAGGAACTTGAGAGGAGGCCCCGATGTCCAGCGATACCAATCAATTGAGAGTCGAATATCCTCACGACTGGCTGCAGCCAGTGGTTTACGACCATTCCGCGTACCGACGTTTTGTGGGTTCGATCGATCATCAACTCGCAGGGCTCGAGCAGAAACACGCCAGCCGCGGTCATGGTGCTCAGCGCAAGGCCATTTTGCCTACGCACCAGCAACCTTGTGGTACCGCTCAGGACGAAGCGTCGGATTCGTCCGACTGCTAATCCAATAGCGAACGCTTGTTGGTGACCTGTTAACGACAGCGGCCGGAGATTATGCTGCAGAGCCATTCCTCGCAACCACGCAGCAAATGCGCCGTTACCTATGAAAGTACTTCTAGCCAGCCCTCGCGGATTCTGTGCGGGCGTGAACATGGCGATCGACTCGCTGGAGCTCGCCCTTAAGCAGTTTGGGCCCCCGCTCTACGTTTACCACGAAATTGTTCATAACAAGTACGTGGTCAACCATTTCCGCGAGAAGGGGGTTGTCTTTGTCGATCACCTCGACGAAGTGCCCGAAGGTTCCACGCTGCTATTCTCCGCGCATGGTGTCTCGCCCGAGATTCGTCAGGCGGCCCGCGATCGGCAACTTACCGCGATCGACGCGACCTGCCCGCTGGTCACCAAAGTGCATCTCGAAGCGATCAAGTACGCCAAGCTCGGTTACACGATCTGCCTGATCGGTCACGAAGGGCACGACGAAGTGGTTGGCACCATGGGCGAGGCCCCCGAGGCCATCCTGCTGGTGGAGACCCCCGACGACGTGGCCCGGCTCGAAGTGGCCGACGAGTCGAAAGTGGCTTATCTCACCCAAACCACGCTCAGCGTCGACGACGCGAACCGCATTATCGCCCGCCTGCGACAGCGCTTCCCGCAGATCGCCAGCCCGCCGAAAGACGACATTTGCTACGCGACGCAAAACCGCCAGGAAGCGGTCTCCATCCTGTCGTCCGAAGCCGACATGGTGCTGGTGCTCGGTAGCCAAAACAGCTCGAACAGCCAGCGTCTGGCGGAACTCGCCCGCGAACGTGGCGTGCCCGCCTACCTGATCGACGGCACCAGCGACATCCGGCCCGAATGGCTCAGCGCGGCCAACACCGTGGTGGTGACAGCCGGAGCGAGTGCTCCCGAGGTGGTCGTGGAGGAATGCCTCGACCTGCTCCGCGACGAATACGGAGCCACGGTCGAAGTACGTACCACCCGCGAAGAACACGTGTCGTTCCAGCTGCCGAAAGAACTGCGGGCGTTGGAAACCAAGTAGCCGGGGGGAGGGCCGTCTAAGCTTCTGAAAGAATCTGGGCCCCCCATTGAAGGCGTTTGAGCGTTGGTGCTCTTTAAAAAAGGTATGGCACCGGAACTTCTTCCCTGAAAGGGAATCACATCCGAGCCCAGTGTTGGTTTTCGGCGAGTTCCACGAGCCAAAAACCTACGCTGGGTTTCGGTGCGTTTAGCCCTGAGCGGTCGAGCGAGCGATTAGACCTTTCTGTGCCCCTACCCGGACCGCTACGCGGTTCGGGTGACACAATCTAGCCACGTATGAGATACAGAGGAGAGAGACCGCAGAACAGTCGCGTCTGATACTTACGGCCAGAATAAATCAGTTGCGGACTCACCCTCACTCACCCCTAAAATGGCGAAAGCGATACTGGTGGTTTGCATAACCTGCCTACTACCAACCATGGGTGTGACGCACCGAAGGGATATCTTGGCATGGCTTCGTCCGCGGGCCTGAAAAGCCATGCGTTTGAAATGGCATGGGCCTCCCAGAAGGGGAGTATCGAGGTCGCCTCTGAAATCATCGTACTTGCCATGCTCAATACAATAGTCCACATAGGCAGACTCCCACCCCAATACGTACCGGTAGGCACAAGCATTCACCAGCCACAAGCTTGTCTCTAGCGACAGCTCGGGCAATTCGTCTTTTGGCAAAGAGGGGTGGAGGCTGCTAGCGGTGGCGGGAGTTGCGAGGACTCCTATGACAAGTAGCAGTAAACCGGTAGCAAACTGTCGCGATGACATGGCGATATCCACATCGACTCCGCTTGTTTTGGGGGAAACCAGCAAGTCTTCAGTCTACTTGGGCGTGGAGTCTTCTCAAACGTCAGTTGTGAAGGGAGAGTGTGTATGCGCGGTAAAAAAGAGGGAGGATGATTTGCAAGAGAGGCTGTTGGGAGCGATTACCGTCGGTGGTGAGGACGTGGCCAGTTTGGGCTTCGCACGAGATGACGAGATGCGAGGGCAACCCACTCTCCGCCCGAATGTCGGTGCTAGCCACCTTGCCTCCCCCACAAGCTGACCACAAAGGCCTGCGCTGCAGTGCGTGCCAGTTCGCCATTCCCTTCAGCCACGGAGTGGCGAAATAGATTGGCCTGGGGCAAACGCTGGCGAGTTCCGCGAGCCGAAGTGCCGCCCCAGGTTTGGTTTGCGAATCGGCGAAGCGGTCGAGCGAGCGATTCCCCACTCGCCGGCATGTGGCCGAGACCGCCATGGGGCCGTGGTGAATCATTGGGCCACGGATGCACACGTACAAGAGATTACGCCCAACACACCGGTGCATTGCATGCACCCTACAATCTTTCCATTTTCTTGTAGAAAATGGCCACCAGATGTGCACTAATGATCAGTGCACCACCACGTGATCGGTGCGGTGATCTTTGACAATTTGGCTATCGGCAGCGAGCAACACGCCCTCCGCCCGAGTGTCGGTGCTACCCGGTCGCTGCTGCGCGGTACTTGCAACGGACCACGAACGACGGACCACCAATCGTATTGCCCCACTTTCGAACAGGGTGGGGCGAAACTCCCGGCGGGCGATTTTTAAGTAAGGCAAAAAGTGTCGGTAAACCAAGGGTAAACGCGAATCCGTTGCCCTCGATCCGGAGAGAATAAAGCCCCCACGAATCGATTTCCGGCTTGTGGGGGCAAAACGATGCCGCTGCTATCCCCACCCGACCTCCCCCAGAGGGGGAGGGGATGAGTGGAAGCCATACGAACGTTTACTTCGCTGGCATTCACTTTACTGGCATTTACTTCGCTTCGACCTGCATGTCGAACACCTTCGACAGGAACGCCCACATGTCGGCAGCCTGTTCGATGTGCTTCGAAATCGGCGTACCCGCTCCGTGGCCAGCCTTCAGCTCCACACGCAGCAGAATGGGGGCCTCGCCCGCTTGGGCGTTTTGCAACGCTGCGGCAAACTTGAAGCTGTGCATCGGCACCACGCGATCGTCGGTATCGGCCGTGGTGACCATGGTCGCTGGGTACGAGGTTCCTGGCTCCACGTTGTGGTAAGGGGAGTAGGCATAGAGGAACTTGAAGTCTTCCGCCTCGTCGGACGAGCCATATTCGCTCCGCCAGAACTGCCCGGCGGTGAACTTGTGGAACCGCAGCATGTCGTGCACGCCGACCGCGGGCAGGCAAGCGCCGAACAATTCGGGCCGCTGAGTCATGACCGCGCCGACCAGCAAACCACCGTTGCTGCCGCCTCGGATGGCGAGTCGCTCGCTGGCAGTGTACTTGTTCGCGATGAGCCATTCGGCCGCGGCGATGAAGTCGTCGAACACGTTTTGCTTGTTGCCGAGCTTACCGGCTTGATGCCAGTCTTCGCCGTACTCGCCGCCGCCACGCAGGTTGGCGATGGCCACGACCCCGCCTTGTTCCATCCAGGCAGCGTAGTCGACCGAGAAGCTTGGCGTGATCGAAATGTTAAACCCGCCGTAGGCGTACAGAAGCGTGGGGTTGGTGCCATCGAGCTTGAGGCCCTTGCGATGCGAGATGGTCATCGGAATCTTGGTGCCATCTTTGCTCGGGTAGAAGACTTGCTCGACCACGTATTGGTCGGAGTCGAAATCGATGCCCGGCCGGCGGAGCACTTCGACTTTGCCAGTGGGGATGTCGAGCTTGTAGATGCTGGTGGGAGTGACCGTGTTGGTGAACGAGAAGTAAGTTTCGTTCTCGTCTTCCTCGCCATGGAACCCGCCTGCGGAACCGATACCAGGGAGTTCGACCTGGCCGAGCGACTTGCCGTTGTAGTCGAACATTTCGACTTCCGCGTGCACGTCCTTCAGGTACTGAGCAATCAGCCGGCCGCCGACGATATCGGCATCCACCAGCGTGGCTTCCTGCTGCGGAACGATCTCCATCATCTCCGTCGGCTTGGCCGCATCGATTGCGACAATCCGCTTTTGCGGAGCCTCTTTGTCGGTCAGGAAGTAGAGCAGGCTGCCGCGATTGGCGAGCAACGCGTACTCATTCTCGAAGTGGTCGACCAGCGGAATCCAATCGGCATCCTCTGCAGCGAGACTCTTGACCCACACTTGGTTCTGGGGATCGGTGCCCGAGCCGATCGACAGCACCAGCCAGTCTCCCTCTTCGGTCACGCTCACTCCGAACGACCAATCGGGATGATCGGGCCGCTCATAGACGAGCTTGTCTTCGGCTTGCGGGGTGCCCAGCTTGTGGTAATAGATTTTCTGGTTGAGCGCGACCGACTGGAACTTCTCTCCCTCCCCTGGCTTGGGGTAGCGAGCGTAGTAGAAGCCAGTTCCATGGCGGTCCCAGTCCATTCCGCCGAACCGCACCCACTCGATCAGGTCGTCGCGCATCTTGCCCGATTCGATTTCCATGACCTGAATGGTCTTCCAATCGGAACCCGACGAACTCTTGGCAATGGCCATCAGCTCGCCATCTTCGCTTACCGAGAACGACGACAGGGCAACGGTGCCATCTTCGCTCCAGGTGTTCGGATCGATCAGTACCCGCCCGGGGTCGGTGTCCGACTCGGCAAGGTACAGCACCGACTGGTTTTGCAGCCCGTCGTTCTTGGAGTAGAAGAAGCGACCACCTTTGCGACGGGGGGCCGAGTAGCGTTCGAAGTTGTAGAGCTTCTCCAACCGCTTGGCGAAGATCTCGCGGGCGGGGATCGTGTCGAGGTACTGGCGGGCGAACTCGCTCTGGGATTCGACCCAGTCGGCCACTTCCTGCGATTCGCGGACGTCGGACTCGAGCCAACGGTAAGGATCGGGCACGGTGGTGCCGTGATAATCGTCGGTGTGGTCCACCCTTCGTGTCGCGGGGTAGTCGCCGGCGGGAGCGCTATTGGGCATAGAAATAACGACCACGACCAAGCCGATCCACAGCGACATCGTCACACTTACAGGGGAACGACCATTCTGGAGACGCTTGAACATGATACTTCCTTGGTGCAAAACTAGGGATGGATGAACGATGAATACTCGGTGGGCAATGGCTCGCCTTTACTCGATTTTAGCGAAAGACGCGCCGATGGTGTTTCAGGAACGGTTTAAGCTGGAGACCTCTGGTCACCGCGACATGCAGGATATTTCCAGCAGGGTGTCGGAGATCATCCAGCGAAGTTCTATTCAAACCGGCACCGCCCACATTTTCAACGTCGGGAGCACCGGAGTGATCGCCGCGATTGAATTCGAACCGGGCCTGGCCGGCGATTTGCCTGCGATTCTCGACCAGCTGATTCCCCCCAGCACCTCCTACGGGCACGAGCGGGCTTGGAACGACGGCAACGGGCACTCGCATCTGCAGTCCACCTGGCTCGGTCCCGAGCTGACGATTCCCGTCGAAAATGGCCGCCCGGTGCTCGGTACCTGGCAGCAGGTGATTCACCTGGAGTGCGATATCAAGCCGCGCAGCCGCTCGGTGGTGGTCACCGTGCACGGCGAGTAGCGGGGGAGGGCAGGGGACCACAGGCACAACTCAGCTGCTAGCGCTGCGGTAGCTGGCCAACGCCCGCTGGAAGACCCAGCGGTTGATCACCAGCGACAGCACGGTGGCGATAATTGCGTAGCCCGCCAGGTAGGCGTATTCGGCAGTGAGCGGTTTGGCCATCATGCGAGCTGGAACGTTAATCACAATCAGCACCGGCACAAAGTACGTAAACACGGTTTGCAAGGCGTTGCCCAAGGCATTGCCGCTGTAAATCTCGAGCGGATACCGCGAGAAATTTGTGATGTAGAACCAGAAGTCGTACAGCGTTTGATTGCGGCCAAGCCAGATGCTGGTTGCCGCCAGTGAGAACATAATGCTGTAGAGAATCAGCACCCCGCACACGATGTAAATGGGGTAGAGCAAGTACTGCACCAGGGTGAATCCCGTGTGATCCAGGTGCTGCGACGCGTAGATCAGCACCCCGAAGGCGACCACAAAATTGCCTAGCGACGACCAATTGACCCGCCGGAGCGAGAGCAGAAACTGGGTGTCAATCGGCTTGAGCAGGGCAAAGTCGAGCCCGCCGGTGCGGACCAATTCGCTCATTTCCTGGGCGTTCGGCATGAACATCGCCTGCACAATGCTATTGATGAACATGGTGGTCGCGATGAACACGAAGAACTGATATTTGGTCCAGCCGTCTTCCGGGTTTTGCGGGTCGCCGATTGAGTCGGTATAGCTGTAAACCAGCAGGTAAAAGCCGAGATTCATCACCATCCAGCTGATGCTCGAGATGACCTCGATCAGAAAGTTGGTGCGAAACGTCATATCGCGGATCAAGCTATTGCGGGCGAACGTCAGAAATAGCTTGGGATATTGCATCACAGCGAAAGGGCCTCGGTTTACTGGCTGGCCGGGGATTGGGGAGTTTAACTCAGGAATCCTTAAGTGTACCATTAATCATCTCGAAAGGTGGAGTGCGTCAGACGCAGCCAGGGATTTATACCCGCCCAACGGCCTGCGACCACAGGCGACCCGCGCGACATCTAGATAGCTGGACCAGGGATTTCGAACGATCCGGCACGCCAGTCCCCATCTCCCTCCCTTCCTATGCCAAAGCTCGCGTCTACCGTTGATGGCCTGTTGTTGCCGAACCCCTTTGTCATCGCATCGGGCCCCCCGGGCACGAACGCGAATGTCATCGGCAAAGCCTACGATGAAGGTTGGGGAGCGGTTGTCTGCAAGACCGTGAGCCTGGAAGCCGAAAAAGTGGTGAACGTGCAGCCACGCTACGCCCGTTTGCGTAGCCGCGAGACTGGCGAGATCTACGGCTGGGAAAACATCGAGCTGATTAGCGATCGCCCGTTCGAAACCTGGCTTGATGAGTTCAAGCTGATCAAAGACAAGTACCCCGATCGTGTGCTGATCGCCTCGATCATGGAAGAGTACAACCAGAACGCCTGGCACGAGATTGTCGGTCGCTGCCAGGAAACCGGCGTCGATGCGTTCGAACTGAACATGAGCTGCCCGCACGGACTCACCGAGCGTCGCATGGGCTCGGCCATGGGCGAGGATCCCGAACTGCTCGAGGAAGTCTGCGGCTGGGTCATGCAAGTGGCCGACCGCCCGGTGTGGGTGAAGATGACTCCCAACGTCACCCGCATCGAAGACCCCGCCCGCGCGAGCCTGCGAGCCGGGTGCCAAGGCATCTCGGCCATCAATACCATCCGCAGCGTCGTCGGGGTGAACCTCGATACGCTCCGCCCTGAGCCGAGCGTGGAAGGCTACAGCACCGCGGGGGGATACAGCTCGCAGGCGAT
Organism: Aeoliella mucimassa; assembly: GCF_007748035.1. Taxonomy (NCBI): domain Bacteria; kingdom Pseudomonadati; phylum Planctomycetota; class Planctomycetia; order Pirellulales; family Lacipirellulaceae; genus Aeoliella; species Aeoliella mucimassa. The sequence goes on along the minus strand of NZ_CP036278.1, from coordinate 2,579,197 downwards.
CATGCCGATCGCGCTGCGAATGTGCATGGAGATCGCCACGGTGCTGCGAGACGAGTTCCCTGGCCGCTCGCTGTCGGGCGTCGGCGGCATCGAGACCGGGCGCGACGCTACGCAGTTCTTGCTGCTCGGTTGCGACACGGTGCAGGTTTGCACCGGCGTGATGAAAATGGGTTATCGCTGCGTGCAGACCATGAAGGAACAACTGCTGGAGTTCATGGAGCAGCATGGCTTCGAGACACTCGACGAGTTCAAAGGCCACTCGCTGCAGTACTTCACCACGCACTCCGATCTGGTCCGCCGTCAGGCCGAAGCCCGGGCCGCCCGTCAGGCTGAAAGCCATATTCGCATGATCCAGGCCGACGCTGAGTGGGATGGCGACTCGTTCGTCGATCAGTCCGACGCCCTCTCGCGAGGTTAAACGACGCGAGCTGAGCTGCCGCCTAGTGAATCGCGCACCACGCAACCCACTATTTTTCTCGTTCGTTTGATTGACTCCAGCTGCGGGCGACATTATGTTCGTTCCGGGGGCTGGGGAGCGGTTTCGACAACTCGAGACCTCGCCGCTCGATCTCGTTGCAAGGGGCAAAACTTCTAACGGGAGAAAGATCTCATGGCTGGAATGCGGCTGAATCTCTTTCTGTGCGTGATGGTGAGTTGCTGCGCGTTGTCGCCCTGCTGGGCCCAGGCGCCGCCGAAGTGGGGAACACAAACCTTTAGCTCGGTCGGCGACATCTTCGCCGGAGGTGGCCAGACGAATTTCACGTTCGATACCGCCGGCGGGGCAGGCATTCCGATTGCGGAGTCGCTGCTCGACGATAGCGTGACGACCGACTTCGCTGGCCGTGGTCCCTGGGACCGCGCCTACGCTCGCTCGTTTACCGGGCTCCCCTTCACTCGCAACGTGATTGCCCCCATGCGGGCCGAAGCTCGGCTCACCGGCAATCGATCGAACGTAGCGTTCGCGGGTGAGTTGCCAGCCGGGGCGGTGGCCTGGTCGAGCGCGTTTGTCTCCGATCAGTTCCAGTACACCGGTTCGCAGGCGACCACCTTGTCGCTGACCTTCGAACTCGAAGGCATCGTCGACGACCCCGTGGGTACCAATGGCTCGATCGCCAATGCGTTGACGAACATTCATGCCAGTGCCGCGGTGTTCGAAGATACGCCGAACTACGAGTTCTTCGATGGCATCGGCACGCTGCTGAGCGAGCTTGGTGCGACGGTGCTGAGCCACAACAACGCTCCGGCCTACGATCTTGATACACTGCTGATCGAAAACGACACCGCCGGCGCGAAAGCCATGCGGACCACGACCATCGATTTCGATGTGGTTCCAGGGCAGACTTTTTACGTCTGGCAAACCTTGCGGGCCGAGGCCGCCTACGGCACCCGAGTGGCCGACGCGTTCAGCACGCTCACGGCCGAATTCTCGCAGCCCGATCTGGTCGAGCGGGTGGGCTTCGTCGTGCCAGAGCCTTCGGGTCTGCTGCTGGTGATGCCGCTGTTGGTCGCCATGGTGCTCGCTTATCGCCGCTGTTAGCAGCAGGGGATTCGCGGTACAATTCGAGCGGAATACTTCCGGGGGCCGACTGACGGTCCCCGGTTTTTTGTTTTGCCCACAGTGACATGGCCATGCAAGCGGTTGTTTTCGACGAGTTTCGCGGCCCCATCCGAGTCGACGAGGTGGCCGAGCCGGAGTGCGCCCCCGACGGGGCGGTGATCGAGGTGCACGCGACCGGACTCTGCCGGAGCGACTGGCATGGCTGGCAAGGTCACGATGCTGACATCCGCGTACTGCCGCATGTGCCTGGGCATGAGCTGGCGGGCATCGTTGCCGAGGTTGGCCGCGACGTCACCTGCTGGAAGCCGGGCGATCGGGTCACGATGCCCTTTGTCGCGGGCTGCGGCACCTGCCCGGAATGCACGACGGGCAACGCCCAAGTATGCGATCAGCAGTTTCAGCCAGGTTTCACCGGTTGGGGATCGTACGCCGAGCGAGTGGCGATTCGCTACGCCGACTTCAACCTGGTCCGCCTGCCGGAGTCGCTCGATTTCGCCACGGCCGCCAGCCTGGGCTGCCGAATGGCAACCGCCTACCGCGCGGTGGCCGCCCAAGGACAGCTTCGCCCTGGCGACTGGGTCGCGGTGCATGGCTGTGGCGGCGTGGGCCTGGCCGCAGTCGCTATCGCAGCCGCCCTGGGTGCTCGGCCGATTGCCATCGACATCCGCCAGCAGCCGCTCGAGTTGGCTCAACAACTCGGTGCTGCCGAGGTGCTCGACGCCAGCCATATCGACGATATCCCCGCCGCTGTGCGGCAGCTGACCGGCCGAGGGGCCGATCTGTCGCTCGACGCTCTCGGCAGCCGGACGACTGCTACCAACTCGATTCTCTCGCTCCGCAAACGTGGCCGCCATGTTCAGGTCGGTCTGCTCGCCGGCGATCAGAGTAATCCTCCGCTGCCGATGGGTCCGGTGATCGCCCATGAGCTGGAAATCGTCGGCAGCCATGGCCTGGCCGCACGCGACTATCCGCGACTTCTCGACCTTGTTGTCCGAGGGCGGCTCGAAGCTGCTAAACTGGTAACCCGCTCGATTCTGCTCAGCGAAGCCCCCGCAGCGCTGGCCGCGATGGATCACTTCGACGAAGTCGGCGTGGCGGTCATCGAGCCAAAGCGGTAAGGCTTGCTTCCCTCGAACTCTGGTAAACACCCACTGTTGAATTACTCGTCGATTGCTCCTGTGGTACCTGCTGTTGCTAACATTGTTGACCTTCCCCTCGACCAGGCGCTTGCTCTGGTGGAGAAGGCGTTCGACACCGAGTCGATTCGCGCGCGACAGATCGCCGCCGACGAGGTGGTGGAATACTATCGTCAGAGCGAGCGGGCGTATCGCATGTTTCACTCCGGTGCTGGTGCGTTGCACATCGGCATGCGAACCAGCGACGCCCCGGCCGACGCGAACGACAAAGTGGGCCACCGCCGGCACGTGGAGTTGTTTGCCGAACAGCTCGACGCGATCGATGCCAAGCGGGCGATCGAGTTCGGCTGTGGCATGGGGTTCAACGTCCGTTCGCTTGCCGAGCAGTTTGCCGATCGCGAGTTCGTAGGGGTCGACCTGTCTCCGCACCACCTTCGCTCGGCGCGTCGCGACGCGAAAGGGCTGGCGAATGTCGAGTTCGTAGAAGCCAACTATCAACAACTTTCGTTCTCCGACGGTTCGTTCGACGCCTTGCTGGCGATTGAAACACTTTGTCAAACCGACGACCAGCAACTCGCCCTGGCCGAAGCGTATCGCGTGCTGCGGCCGGGTGGGCGGATGATGGTAATCGATTGTTTTCGCAACCAACCGCTCGAGTCGTTCGACGCCCCGCTGCAGCAGGCAGCGCGACTGGTCGAGAAGACCGCGGCCGTCGATGCGTTTGCGGTGATGGACTCCTGGCAAGCCATGGCAACGAGCCTCGGCTTTTCGCTGGTTAGCGTCGTCGATCGCTCGGCGGACACCGCGACCGACTTGGCGCGTCTCTACCGACTCTCTCGGCGATTCTTTAACATGTCGCTGGCGGTGAAGTTGATCCGTCGCACGATGCCGCCGCTGGCGGTGGAGAACGCCATTTGCGGACTGTTGATGCCCTACACGGTGGGCTACTCCGCTCACGGCTACTACAGCGTCGTGCTAGAGAAGCCGGCCAGCGTGGGAAACTAGCGCAACTTGAGTAAAGGATGCTATGACTGATTTTCAAACCATTGCGAAGGTCGGCAGTCTCGCCGAAGGCCAAGGCACGAGCCTCGAACACCAAGGGCGGTTGATTGCGTTGTTCCTCCACAAAGGCGAGTACTTTGCCATCGACGATCGCTGCCCACACCAGGGGGCGTCGCTCGGCGCGGGTTATCTGGACGACGAAGGCGCGGTGGCCTGTCCCTGGCATGCCTGGCGGTTCAGCATTTGCGATGGAACCTGGTGCGACAATCCGCGGCTGAAAGTCGATAGCTACGAAATCCGCGTCGAAGGCGACGAGATCCAGGTTCGCTTACCAGAGTAGCGTTACTGCTTGCGTTTCACGGTGATCAATTGCCGCAGGTGATTGGTCACCTCGTTGTCGAACAGTTGGCCGACGATCTCCAACTGCAAATCGAAGTCGGACGACTCCAGCCGGCCCGCTTCGGCGTCGAACTGGGCTTCGCCGGTGAGTTCTTGCGAGCGAATGCTCGCGTTCTGCAGCGGCTTCGGCTGGGCGAAGCCCTCAATCTCTTCGGGCACCTGCGATGCGTCGATTGCCAGCGTAAGAGTCGGTTTGAATTGCAGCGGGCCTTCTTCATTGGCCTCGGCGGTCCACACCACCTCGCCCTCGAGCGTCCCCAGCACGGCCAAGGTCATGTCGATCTTTCGCTTGGCCGATTCTCCCTCGGCTGCCGGCAACGGCAGGGCAATTTGCTTGGCAATCGCTTGCAGACCTTCGGCCGCGGCGTACTCGCGCATCGACTTGGTGGCAGGCATGCTGGCGATTTGCTTCACGGTCTTCTCGCCCAACTCGCAGCGAGTCACTTCGCCAGCGGAGGTCACCGTAATCGGCACCTCGGTCGCCAGCAATACGTCGAACAACGGCGAAAGCATCGCCGCGCGGCCTTCGGCTCCCGTCTCGGCTGCCGAGTCGTACTCGATCTCCATCCCGGATGGTTGACGCATCTCGAGCCGAATGCGTTCGACGCGTTGGGTGCCGGTCATGGTTCCGTTTTCATCGACCTTGTCGACAAACCAGACGACGTCCAACGTCTGCATGACGAAGCTCGAAGTGTCGCCTGCTTTGCCGGCCTCGACTTCGAGTTCGGTCTGCTGTGTCACCTCGTACCGCAGGCGATCGCCTTCGGCGAACTTCCAACGGGGCAATTCCTGCGCAACCGCCAGGGATGCCAGGCAGCTAAAACCAACCACGAACAACAAACCACGAGTTACCGATGCCATGCGAACTCTCTTCGAGCGTTGAATGATGAATGTTTGGTTTGGCAAGCAGGCGAACGTGAGTCTCTGGGTGGAGGAGGGCGGCCTGCCATGCTGAGGGAGGGTAGGGGGCTTAGATCTCGACCGATTCACCCGGCTCGACGACGAGCGGTTCCGAGTTGGTATGGTAGCGAACGCTCTGCGCCCAGGCTTCGGCGTCCTGCTCGATCGGGGGGAACGTGTTGTAGTGACACGGCAGCACCCGCTTGGGACCGAGCAGCTTGATCGCTTCGAGGCTCGCTTCGGGCCCCATGGTGAACAGGTCGCCAATCGGCACGATCGCCAGGTCGAGCCCGCCGGTGCCGAGCAGTTTCATTTCGAGGAACGTCGTAGTGTCGCACGCCAGGTAAACTCGTTTCTCCTCGGCCTGAATCAAGAAGCCACCAGGATTGCCGCCGTACGAACCGTCGGGCAGGCTCGAACTGTGGTGGGCAATCGTGTACTCCACCCGCCCAAACGGCAGGTTGTAGCCGCCGCCGTGGTTCATGCCGACCACGTGATCTTGCGGAACTCCCTGGGCGACCAGCCAGTTGCCGATTTCGAAGTTTGTCAGCACCGTGGCGCCGGTCCGCTTGGCGATGCTCACCGCGTCGGCAATATGATCGAAATGGCCATGCGAAACGAGCAGGCAGTTGGCCTCGACTTCCTCGGGCTTCACCGGTGCGGTCGGCGAGTCGCCGAGAAACGGGTCGACCAGCACCCGCTGACCAGCGATTTCGAGCATCCAACAATTGTGACCGTACCAAGTAACTTTCATTGGGTTTCTCCGCAAACGTTCCATCGAGGTAGTGAAGGCTCTCCGCTATTGTCCCACGTCGAGCGGCCGCTTGGTAAGGGGCACCGCGCTAACCGAATGTTTTGCCCCCATTTGGCGAAAATCGATGGGTGGGGGCATTTCTTACGACATGGCTCGATGTGCTAACTCAAGCGTACACCAGGGTTTACCTTGTTTCGAATCAACGTAAGTGCTCCAAGGGTTGTGGGGGTGGGGGCAAAACTTAAGGTTCCGTTAACAACACACCAGGGAAGGGGCCCAGCGGGCGTACCCTTGATGGTGGCGCGAAACCGGGCGCAACCATCGCTTCATTAGACCAAATTGCCGCGACGTTTCCACAACGATTTTTGGCCGTTTTGTCGCAGGATATTGGCGATTTTGCTTGCCTACGAGCGGTTGCCGGCCGCAAACGGATCGCCTGGATTCAGATCGAGCACCGGCCGCTCGGGCGCCCACAGAGAGTCCTCGTAGCGACAGGTCCACTTGGTGCCAGGCTCGATGCCTTCGAGCGTGTCGCCCGCTTCGATCGTGTTGCCATCCTTAAACAGGTAGAGGGCGGTGCTGAAGAGCTTCGAGGCCACCTGCTGTGGATCGAGATCGCGAAAATGGCACTGCAAGTCGACCAGCCCAATCTCCTGCATCCCGCGGGTGTCCATCAACATGGTGCCGGGTGAGTTCGAGACATTGTAGAACCGTACGTTCAGCACGCTGGGGCGTTCGATCAGCGACACTTCTGACCCATCCAGGTAAAGCCGAGGGGGGATGATCTGCTGGCTGTTCTTGCAGACCACCGCTGCGGGATCGCTATGCTCGATGACCGCCTGCAGCACCCCATGAAACAGCCGCGCCCGCACCGGCGGCGTGAGGGTCCGCGACAACATCTCGCTCACCAGCAGGCCATGGTTGGTGCCTGCGATCAACTCGTTGGCCTCGCGGCAGAGCCACGACTGCTGCAACTCGTCGACGTACTTCGCCGGATCGGTCACCTTGTCAGCGCGCAGGATCGCGGTCTGCGGAGCCGCCATCTTGTTATCCGCGTATTCCTGAAGGTGCTCCGGGTGCAGAAAGATGACCGCCTGCGAAGCGTCGCTCTCCGGAAGCTCAACGGTGCTACCAGTCAGCTGCTCCGCCCGCTCGCGAATGGCCCGGAAGTCGAGCTCCGGCGGCTGGCGATACAAGAGTTCCGTCGTTTGAATCGACATTGTTTGTCTCCTTACCTGTTCTCGAAGTGCCTGTTCTCGAAGTGCCTGTTCTCGAAGTGCCTGTTCTCGAAGTGCCTTGTCTCGAAGTGCCTTGTCTCGAAGTGCCTTGTCTCGAAGTGCCTTGTCTCGAAGCGCCGAATCGCGATGCCCAGCCGCATGGTGTGCGTGGCGATCGCCTGGAGGGACTACATCACAGGCAACCAGTGGGAGTGCCTCGACATACCGTAGACGACTTAGGCGGAACTCCTAGGAGCCTACAATAGAATCATCGCAGAGGCACAAGCGGGCAAAATGGTTGATGGCTTGTCGGTGGCAGAGCATTAATATGTGATTGCATGGGCAGAGTCGGGGTATTGTCGACTCAACCACTGCTTCCGAATCGGATTAGTCCACTTGAAAGTGTTCCTCACGATATTTCGAGAAGTAGTAGAGCACCGACCTTTCAGCGATGTCTTTCATAACCTCCTGCATCTCTCCCACGGACCACCGAGCTTCCCGAAAGTAGAAGCTCCCTCGATTAAAGCGACCACTCTCTTCAACATGTAAATGTGTCTTGTTCAACTCTCCAAACATTGCCATTGTGGATACACGATCTCGGATAGAAGAGTTTGCGGCAAAATCACAGCCGTACCCGAAACAAACGAATGGGAAAATACTCTCCCGAATGAGGGCAGTTCGCAATCCGATAAGATTCTTTCCAAGCCTCTCGATTGCATTACCTTTGGCTTGCTTTGGAAGGCCTTCCTTAACACGAAGATCGTTTGTGCCTTGGTTTTTGACTTCGGATATCAGTATTGGATAAGTCAATTCGTCCGTGTCCGCGCCCTGTATGAATAGAACTCCCCCATCAGGTCGAATCGAACTATTGTCAAAATGGTAGTGAAAGCTAACCTCGGGGTAAGTGTGTCGCAACTCAGCTACAATGTCTTTCAGCAACCACTGCTTCGCATGAATCAGGTTTATCCTGCTGCCATATTTATTCGCTAAATAGTCTACTACACCAGATAGTGCCTGAATAATCTCAGACTCTTGCTTCTTCGAGGTCACATTAATGACTGTGCCTGCTCGCTGTTCTCTCAACTGATGCTTGCGAGCCATGCCTACCTCTTCTCCACCAAAAACAAATGTTCTGTAACATGAATTGGACGATTCTTGAAACTACGGCTACCTCGAAAGGCGTTGTATTGATGTTCATACTCTTTAACCGTGCCAAAATCGGCTAGCAAACCACGCATTTCACTCGGAGAAATAAAACCTTCATCATTGAATGAAATAAGCAAAAACTTCGCATCAGTATTTTCAACTAAATCAGCCATCCGCTCGAATGCTCTGGCACGTACATTGTAGTCCGAGCGGTTCCAGTCAACGGGAATCCCAGATACTTGACTTATCTCATCAGGCCGCTTGTAACTAGCAATCAAGTTTAACATGAAATAGTTTGAGCCGTATGGATGTTGGTTGTAGGGTGGGTCAAAGTATGCAAGATCTAGATCACGAACTTGTCTTACGACATCATTAGCATCACTGCTATATACGTCAAAGCGACATTCGTGCTGACTCAAGACGGGAACCTCAAGTTTGATCTCCCCAAGAATTCTCTGCAGTGCATCGGCTCCGCTGCCACCAAACTGCCCAATCTTCGTATTCCGATTCTTATAGAACCCCTTAAATACTCCTGCAGTATTAGCATGTACAGATGCTTCGCTTAACAACGGGGCAAGCAAAAAATCGTGGTAACGCTTTGGCGTTTCAGCAATTAGCCTTCGATAATTGTCTAGACGTCTAGCATTCTGGATCGTATAGAATACACGGTCACTAGCCTTGATGTGCTTCTCATCACGTGGCGAATAGAGTTCTCGAATAAACCCTTCCGGCATTTCTACATTGTCAACTCTAGCGTTAAGGTCCGCTACCAGTTCACCCAGCCGAGTTAGATTCACTTCACTGCGATTGGCTAGGTAGCATCTTGCAATGATGGCAGCATAGTCTTCCAGATCATTGCTGACTAAGTAGGAACTATATCCCTTCAGCAATCTTGAGACGACTCCTGAACCGCTGAAGATATCCGCGGTACGAAGACCATCTCTTCCGAATAGATTCTTGACATGCTCTACCGCGATCTTAATTTGATTGAGCAGAGATCGCTTGTTTCCGATATACGTTATCAGTTGACTCGACAAGTATTTACGGCACTCCACACGTTCCGTGTCGGTCCACAACTCTAGTTGTCGACACGGCACCTTAGCCAGTTTCTGCTCCATGCTGCTCATCGCGTGGACCGTTCCTTATATATTTACCCCACCCCCGAAGCGTACAGACGCCGTAGTATACTGGTACATAAGTGCAGGAGCAAATGCCAGTAATCATAGCCGTAAATCGAGCATGAGATAGCTTGATATTCTGAAGCGCTACCCCCCCTCCATTTCAAAGTGTAGGATTACACCTACCTTTTTCCCGTACTCCCACTCTTGCCTAGTATGCTCAAGATGAATGTATTGATTGTTGGTAACGGAGGCCGCGAGCACGCGCTGGCTTGGAAGATCGCCCAAAGCCCCCGCGCGGAACGGGTGTTTGTGGCTCCGGGCAACGCCGGGACGGCCGTGGATGCCGAGAACGTGGATCTGTCGGCCACCGACACCGCAGGCATCGTGAAGTTTGCCAAAGAGAACAACGTGGGCCTTACCGTGGTGGGCCCCGAGGCCCCGCTGGTCGCCGGGTTGGTCGATGCGTTGCAAGCGGCCGGCCTGCGGGCGTTTGGCCCCTCCAAGGCGGCTGCCGAGTTGGAAGGGAGCAAGGTGTTCTGCAAGAACCTGCTCCGCAACGCCGACGTGCCGAGCGCCGACTACCGGGTGTTCCGCGATGCCGAGAGCGCCCAGCACTACCTGACCGAGCGGGAAGATACCCCGGTGGTAGTGAAGGCCGACGGTCTGGCGGCCGGCAAAGGAGTGATCGTCTGCAGCAATCGCGAGGAGGCCCTCGAAGCGGTCGAGCGGATCGCCGAGCAGAAAGAGTTTGGCGATGCCGGCAACCAACTGGTGATCGAAGAGCGGCTGGTGGGTCAGGAAGCGAGCGTGCTGGCGATTACCGATGGCCGCACCATTCTCACGTTGCCAGCCGCGCAGGATCACAAGCCCGCCTACGATGGCGACCGCGGTCCCAACACCGGCGGCATGGGCGCGTACTGCCCCACTCCGCTGGTGACCGACAAACTACTGGCCAGCGTCGAGTCGGACGTGTTGGTGCCAACCGTGCATCAAATGAAGCGCAACCGCCGACCATTCCGCGGTGTTTTGTATGCGGGCTTGATGCTCACCAAGGGTGGCCCCAAGGTGCTGGAGTACAACGTGCGATTCGGTGATCCCGAATGCCAACCGCTGCTGATGCGATTGAAAACCGACTTGCTCGAAGTGCTCGACGCCGCGGTCGACCAACGACTCGACGAGATTGGCGAGCTCGAGTGGGATCCCCGCCCCGCGGTGTGCGTGGTGATGGCCAGTGAAGGCTACCCCGGCAGCTACGAAAAGGGGCACCCGATTCGTGGTCTCGAAGAAGCGGCCGCGCTGCCCGACGTGAAAGTGTTCCACGCAGGCACCTCGCTGATCGACGGCCAAGTGGTAAACGTCGGCGGCCGCGTGCTCGGCGTCACCGCAATGGGCGAATCGGTTGCCAAGGCGAAGCTGGCTGCCTATCAAGCGGTAAAGTGCATTCGTTGGCAAGGAGCCTGGTGTCGCAAAGACATCTCGGACAAGGCCCTCGGCATCGATTCCTAATCGCGACGAGTCCGTTGTGGTTGGTTGCCGGCGGCCGACAGCAGTTTGGCCGCTGCTCACGCAGGAGAATCTACCATCGATCCGTTTAGCTACATCACGGCAAATCTGCGTCATCACTGGCGGATGCATCTGGCAGTGATTGCAGCCGTGGCCATCGTCACCGCAGTGATCACCGGCGCCCTGGTGGTGGGAGACTCGGTACGCGGCAGCCTTCGCGATCTCACGCTCCAGCGGCTAGGCCATATCGATCGGGCGGCAGTGTCGCCTCGGCTGTTCCGCGACCAACTGGCGACCGAACTGACCGAAGCGCGGGGCTTCGACGAGCACTTCACCGGCGCTCAGCCCGCCTTGCTGCTGAAGGGCTCCGCGACGATGCAGGCCGACGACAAGACGCGGCGGGCGAGCAACCTGAATCTGTATGGCGTGGCCGATGCGTTCTGGAGCATCGGCGAGTTCGATCCCCGCAGCGAACCGTCCGCCGAGGGAGTTTGGCTCACCGCACAAGTAGCCGACGACCTGCAGGCGAAGCCGGGCGACGAGATCGTGCTGCAGTTGCCGCTGATGTCGGAAGTGCCGGCCGATAGTCCACTGGGAGAGAAGGTCGACACGATCGCCGGGCAGCGTTTCCGCGTGGCCGGAGTGCTACCCGACCGCGGCCTCGCCCGCTTTGGCATGCAACCGTCGCAGCGACCGCCGCGGGCGGTGTTTGTGCCGCTCACGGAACTGGCTACCGCGATCGACCAGCCCGGCAAAGCGAACGCCCTGTTGGTAACGAGCGAGCAAGTCACCAAGCCGACCGGCGACGACGCCAGCCAATGGCTCGACGATAACTACCGCCCCCGCCTGGCCGACTATGGCATCCAGGTGGTCGAGTACGGCAAGACACTGCAGATTGAGTCGAGCGAGTTGGTGCTGCCTCCGCTGGTGGTCTCGGCAGCCGACAAGGTGCTGGCCGACGACAACCTGCAGCCGGTCGTTACGTACTTGGCGAACACCATCCGCATCGGTGATCGCAAGGTGCCTTACTCCACGGTCACTGGGGTCGATTCGAATGCCTTGCTCGGTCCACTGCTGAACGAGCAAGGCGAACCGCTGAAGCTGGCCGACGACGAAGTGGTGCTGAATCGTTGGGCGGCCGACCAACTCGAAGCCAAGGTCGGCGACACGGTCACGCTGCGATACTACGAGCCCGAGAGCACACACGGCAATCTTCGCGAGCATGAGCCTCCGCTGGAGCTTAAGCTGGTCGCGATCGCCGAGCTAAAGACCGCGGACGGCCAACCCACGCTGGCGGCCGATCCGCATCTCACCCCGCAGCTCAAAGGAGTGACCGATCAGGAGTCGATCTCCGATTGGGACTTGCCGTTTGAACTCACCGAACGCATCACCCAGGCCGACGAAGACTACTGGGATGACTACAGCACCACGCCGAAAGCGTTTATTTCGCTCACCTTGGCGAAGCAGCAATGGCAAACCCGTTGGGGGAGCATTAGCCTGATCCGCCTGGCAGCGAGTGAAGAAGCGACCGTGTCGAACGTGAAGCATCTGCTTCGCAACGAGCTCGACCCCAAAACGCTTGGCATGGCGATGCTGCCGGTCAAACAGCAGGGGCTCACCGCCGCGAGCGGCACCACGCCGTTCGATGGGTTGTTCCTCGGCTTCAGCATGTTTCTGATCGCTGCGGCGATCATGCTGCTCGTGTTGCTCTTCCGCCTGGCCATGGAAGAGCGTGCCCGCGAGGTGGGTCTGCTCACCGCGGTGGGGTTCGCCCCGGCGAAGACCGCCCGCTTCCTTGGCATCGAAGCCATGGTGGTCGCGGTAACCGGCGCACTCATCGGCGTGTTGGTCGGCGTGTTCTACGCCTGGTGCATGGTGACCGGACTGAAAACGCTGTGGGTCGACGCAATTGTGACCCCGTTTCTCGAAGTGCACGTCGGCTCGTGGAGCATCCCAACCGGCTTCCTGCTGGGACTGGCCACCGCTGGCTTGACCACCTGGCGAACCTTGCGTTCGGTGCTGAAACAGTCGCCGCGCAGTTTGCTGGCTGGCAGCATGCAGGACGACTCCAGCTTGCAGGTCTCCAGTAAACCACGCCGACGATGGCCAGTGGCCGAGGCGATGCTCGTCGCGGCCGGCGGGATGGCTGCCTGGGGGACTACCTTGTCGGGCGAAGCTCAAGCGGGCACCTTCTTCGGTGTTGGTGCGCTCGTGCTCACCGGCGTGTTGCTGTTGGTTCGCCGGCACTGGCGTCGGCAAGCGTACGGGCGGCATCGGGCGACTGGCATGTCGCTCGTCGGGCTGGCAGCGACCAACCTCGCCCGCCAGCCAGGGCGAAGCACCCTGACGATGGGCCTGGTGGCCTCGGCCAGTTTTCTGCTGCTGGCGATCAGCGCTTTCCGGTTGGCTCCCAGTGAAGCCGGCACCGGCAACTACGATTGGTACGCAACGACCGACGCCCCGGTGCACTACGACCTCGGCACCGAACAGGGTCAGCTCGAACTGGCGTTTCGCGACGACGAGATGGATCGCCTGGGCGGCTGCACGGTCGAGTCGCTCCGTGTCCACGGTGGCGAGGATGCCAGTTGCCTGAACCTTTACCGCACCGCGCAGCCACGAGTGCTGGGGGTTCGCGACGCCGGGCGGGTAATGAACAACTTTGCGTGGTCGAAGACCGACTGGTCCCCCGAGGCTCCGCCCGACTTGAACATCGACCTCGGCAAGGACGACCACGACCAGCCGGTGGTGCCAGTGGTACTCGACCTGGCGACCGCCATGTACAGCCTGCACCTCTCAGGCTCGGTAGGGGACCAGCTCACCATCGTCGACTCAAACGATCAACCGGTGACGCTCGAAGTAGTCGGTCTGCTGCAAAACAGCATTTTGCAGGGGGATTTGATCGTAAGCGACGAACACTTCCGCCGGATGTATCCCAACGAGTCGGGCTCGCAGCTGTTTTTGATTCGCGAGAAACAGCAACCAGCCGCCGATGCGATGCCGCTCGATACGTTGCTCGAGAATCGCCTGGCCGACTACGGCATGGACGTCGAGAATGCCAAGGTGCGTTTGGCCAGTTTCCTGGCGGTACAGAACACCTACCTTACCACGTTCCAGTCGCTCGGCGGGCTCGGTCTGTTGCTAGGCACCATCGGCCTGGCGGTAGTTCAATTGCGCAACGTGCTCGAACGCCGCGGCGAACTCGCCCTAATGCAGGCCGTGGGGTACCGTCGTCGCCGGGTGGTTTGGCTCGTACTGCTGGAGAATCTCGCCCTGGTCGCAGGGGGATTGTTGTTGGGAGCCTTGGCGGCCGTTTTGGCCTTGATTCCGCAGCTCGGCACCTATCAAACAGCTCTACCATGGGGCACCGCGGCCGCTCTGCTGGCCATCGTCACCCTGGTGGGACTACTGGCAACCTGGCTTGCGACTCGCGGCACACTTCGGCAGGCAATCCTGCCAGCCTTGCGGGGCGATTGACCAAGGGCGATTGACCAAGTGAGCGGTGCGTATAGCGTTTCGTCCCTTGTTTTCCGAAGTACAGTGGCCGCCCGCGTTGAGTTTCGCTACAGTAGTACGCTCACGTGCTCTCGCCCCGCCCCGCCTTTCATCCCCACCTTCTATCATGCGCAACCTGCTGCTGATTATCGCCTCGTTTGCCGTAACCATCGTCTGTTGGGGACTGTACGGCCCTGTACTTCACTTCGGACAAGAAGGCATGTTCAGCGGCCCAATGGATGCTCCGCCACCCCATCTGGCCCGCTGGCGTCCGTTTGTGTGTGTCGGCATGGCCTACTTTGCCATCGGTGTGATCGTTCCGGCTACGCTGCTGTACCTGCGCGGGGAGAAAGGGCATTGGTCCATGACCGGCATCATCTGGAGCCTGGCCGGCGGGGCCGCCGGTGCGCTCGGTGCACTCGGTATTATCCTCGCGTTCACCTTCGGTGGCAGTGCCATCTATGTGATGCCATTGGTGTTTGGTGGGGCTCCGGTCGTGAACTCATTCCTGACGATTGTCTGGGCCAAGAAACTCAAGGAAGTCGGCCCGCTCTTCCTGGCCGGACTGGTGATCGTGCTGCTAGGTGCCGTGACGGTGCTCATCTTCAGTCCCACTGCTTCGGGTGCGAAGGGCTTCAACCTGTTCTCTATGAATTCAGTCTGGCAATTGTTGTCGATCAGCATGGTAATACTTTGCTGGGGTGCTTACGGGCCGGTGTTGCATAAAGGCCAGGCTGCGATGGACCACAGTCGTCTGCGTCCACTGCTGTGCGTAGGACTCGCCTACTTCGCCATCGCAGTCGTGGTTCCGAACATGCTGCTAGTGATCCCCAACCTTGCCGAAACCAGTAGCTACAGTTTCCCAGGCACGCTCTGGAGTCTTGGGGCAGGTGCTGCGGGGGCGATCGGCGCACTCGGCATCATCATGGCCTTCAATTTTGGCGGCAAACCAGTGTTTGTGATGCCGCTCATCTTTGGTGGTGCTCCCGTGGTGAACGTGTTGTTCAGTGCGATCAATAAAGGCAAACTGGGCGACCTGAGCGGCTTCTTCATCGCCGGGCTGATCCTGTCGATCGCAGGCTCGGCCATGGTATTGGTGTTTGCCCCCCGCGGGGGCCGGCCAGGGGCCAAGCCAAGTAAGCATGCCGAACCAGTGAAGGGCAAGAACACCCCCGCGCAGCCGCTTACCGACAAGTAACCGCTGCTATAAGCGTGTTGCCGACAAACGGCCGACTGCGCAAGATCGCGCTTTATCGCTCAAACCGGGCAAGCGAGTCAATCAGGTGCCGCGGATCGCGCCGAACCATTCGATTTGCTTACGTGGGCAGAACACGTACCCATGTTGCTGGCAGTAAGGCTTGAGCCATACCGCGCGATGTTCTAGCTCGGGCTGTTCCACCCCTTGAGGCATCAGCAGCACCCGACCTGGATCGACATCGCCGATGCTGGCGACAAACTGCTCGACCTCTGGCAGGTCGTCTTCCACGTCGATCACGAACTTCAGCTGGTAGTCACCCCGCGTCATGAGTTGACGAACTATCTTCGGGCGAAACCGGGTTTCGTTGTGGCGATGATGCCAGCGGTGGTTCGTCTCACGGGCAGGGGCCGAACTGGCGAACTTGGGGCTCACCGACATCAGGTCGCATTCCACTGGTAAATAGAGCGTGCCAGCGGTCTCAATCGTAACGTGCTGCCCGCGCTCGCGGAGTCGCTGACACAGCGGGATCAACTCGGCATAGAGCATCGGTTCGCCGCCAGTGATCACAACGTGCTGACACTCCCACTCGTCGATCTGGGCGATGATTTCGTCGACTCCCAGGTCGTGTCCTTCGGGAAACCAGGAGGCAAACGGGGTATCGCAGTACCAGCACCGCAAGTTGCAACCGCTCGCCCGCACGAACACGCTCGGCGTGCCGGTGAGCAGTCCTTCGCCCTGGGTCGATTTGTAGATTTCAGCAATTCGCACGGGAGTCTCTTCAAGCTTCAATGGGGGTGGGAGCAACGCTACCCGCGTGTTTGCGGTGCGTTATTCATCGTTCGCTATGGCCAACCGCCAGGCTAACCCTGGTACGCAATCGGATCGGTCAGCCCCGCCTCGGCGAAGCCTTTGCGCCGCAATTGGCAGGCGTCGCAACGACCGCAGGATACGCCTTGGTCGTTCGGCGAGTAGCACGTATGCGTCAAGCCATAATCAACCCCCAATTGGCTTCCCCGCGTAACGATCTGTGCCTTCGTCCATTCTACCAAGGGAGTATGCACTTGGAAACGCAAAGTACCTTCGACGCCTGCTTTTGTGGCTAAATTGGCCAGTTGCTCAAACGCTGCGATGTATTCCGGCCGGCAATCGGGATAGCCACTATAGTCCACCGCGTTGACGCCGATGAACAGATCGGCCGCACCGATCACCTCGGCATATCCCAGCGCCAGCGACAGCATCACCGTGTTGCGGGCCGGCACGTACGTCACCGGAATTCCGGTGGCGATCGCCGCATCGTCGCGATCTTGCGGCACCTCGATGTCGTCGGTCAGGGCGCTGCCGCCGAGGGTGTCGAGCGAAATCTGCACGGTTTTGTGTTCCACCACCCCCATGGCCTGAGCCACGCGGGCGGCCGCTTCGAGCTCAAATCGGTGCCGCTGCCCGTAATCGACGCTCAGCGCGTACAGCTCGAACCCCTGCTGGCGAGCAATGGCGGCCGTGGTGGCCGAGTCGAGTCCGCCGCTCAGCAGGACAACGGCTTTGCCTTTGGTTGCGGTTTTCTGGGTCATCATGCTTAAAAACTGGTATTAGACGGCAGATCGTTGGAATGTGGCACCTTTCGCCAGGGGTTCCATCATGCCAAAATGACAACTTGTTTAACAGGAGAGCCAAACCACGATGTCCGAAAATCGACAAATCCTCGAATCCTTCGAGAACCAATTCCCCGACCGCGATTACAAGATCGAAATCGTCGCGCCCGAGTTCACGTCGGTCTGCCCAAAAACAGGCCAGCCCGACTATGGCACGATCACCATTTCGTACACTCCGGATAAGGTCTGCGTTGAGCTGAAGAGCTTGAAGATGTACCTGCAGAGCTACCGGAATCAGGGCATCTACTACGAGCACGTGACCAACACGATGCTCGACGACCTGGTAGCGATCTGCCAACCACGTTGGATGAAGATCGAAGCTGCCTTTAACGCACGTGGCGGTATCACCGAAACGGTCACCGCCCAGTACACGGCCGCGATGTAGCGGACCGCGGTCAACCCTTCTCATCTAGCCTAAGTGAATCGCATGCCTGCCGCACCACGAGTCATCCTCTCCGGATTTGCCGACGAAGCCGCCATCCATAAAACCGCTTACGAGCAGTTTGCTGCGTTTGCGGCCATCGGCCTGGAGTACTACAGCCTTCGATTCGTGGACGTCGGTCACGGCATCAAGAACGTGATGGAGCTCACCAAGAGCGAAATCACTCGGCTCCGCCATATGGAAGACGACTTCGGCATGAACGTCGCTTCTATTGGTTCGCCGATTGGCAAGGTGAAGCTGCTCGACGAGAACGACGGCACCAAGAACCGCTTCGTACCTTTCAAGAAGTACCTGAAGTCGGAAGTGCAAAAGGCTTGCGACCTGGCGCACGCGTTCGAGACCAAGCTGATTCGCGGTTTCAGTTTTTATCCCCCCAAGGGAAGCGACCCATACGAGTACATCAGTCAGGCGGCCGATCAACTCGGGCAGATCGCCGAACTGTGTCATCGCAGCGACCTGACGTTCGGGCTGGAAGTGGAAGCGAACCTCGTTGGCCAGACCGGCGAACTACTCGCCGAACTGCACCGGCAAGTAAATCACCCCGCGATGGTCACCATCTTCGATGGCGGCAACCTGGTAAGCCAGGGCATGACCACCGACGAGGTGTTCCAGGAGTACCAGGCCATGAAGCCTAGCCTGGGTTGGATGCACATCAAAGACTATCGCGATCCCAGCCTGACTGGTCGGCAAGGGCACGTGGAAGAGGACAAGCTCAAGAACTTTGTCCCCAGCGACATGGGCGACAGCGGCCACACTCGCATTCTGGAGGACTTCAAGGAAGTGCTCCCTAAGCTCGAACGCAAGCTGAAACGCCGCGGCATTCCCGGCGTATTCCTCGACCTCGAGCCGCACCTGAAGGGTGGCGGTCAGTTCGGTGGTTTCAGCGGTCCCGACGGAATGGGCGTTGCCCTCCGTTCGCTCTGCCGAATCCTCGACTTCATCGGCGTCGAATACCACCTGCGCGGCTGGGACGATATCATCGCCGCCCGCGGGTTCTAGGGCGTTGGTTTACAGCGTCTTTTGCGTATCGTTCGAATCCACAGCCCCTTGCACGACCGACTCGATCCGTTCGGCGGAAGCTTCGCCGACAGGGGTCTTGAGCGTGCAGAGCGTGCGATAGATCCAGTAGCCGGCTCCTGCCAGGGCGAACAAGCCGGTGACCAGCAGGACGCTCAATTCCAGCTTCGAGTACCACACTAGGTAAGCTCCGGAAAACAATCCGATGCCCCCCATCAGCAGGTTCACTGTCGCGTCCTCGCGGGCTTGCCGCGAGTTGGCAGTCTGAATCGCCTCGCGGGCCGAATTGTTCGCCAAGTCCCGCAAAGCATTCATATCGGTAGTTGGGATAAGGCGGCTCGACGACTTCATCTCCTCCAAACTCCCGAGCGGCTGCTGCGGGGCGAGGACTTCGGTGCTACGCTCCCCCTTTTTCGCAAGCGATTCGGCGAGCGTGCAGATTGGCTTCTCTTTCGCCAATTCCATTTGTTGGGTCGAGGTGACCTGCGGCTTTTCCGACACCTGAGGCTTCTTGCTCGGTACGGGCTGGGGATCGGAACCACCGCGCAGGCGGTTCATCATCTTGGCCATATACTCTTCGATCGACTCTTCCTCACCATCGTCCATGGCCTGAGGTTCCGGCAGCGGAATTCGGGCGGGCTCTGGTGCGGGCTCTGGCTCAGGATCGCGGACGAATGACTCTTCGGGACCATCCTCGTCGAGCAGGTGCTTGTAGCGTTCGACGAAAGAGACCGGCTCCTCATGTTGGCTGGCAGGTTCTTCAGCCTCGGCCGGAGGATCGAACAGGTCGGTGACGGTTGTGGGTTCGTCGATCGATTCTTCGGGAGTCGCTTCCGGCTCTTCGACCATCGGCGACGCGCCCGCTTCGGTCGCATGGCTTTCGTCGTACTCTTCGATCTCGTGATGCAAACGCTCGGAAGCCACCGCCCGCAAGTCATGCAACCGGTTCCAAATAGCTTCTTCGTCGGTGTTGGGCTCCTCGCATACCGAAGAGTCCGTAGCAAACTCAATCGGCATCGCTTGAGTAGCGGGAGTTGTTTCGCTAGCAACTTCGGCAGAGAGCGTTTCGGCCGTGGGGAACGACTCCGCAACCGGCTCGGCCCCTTTAACCTCGATATCCCACAAACCAGCTTCTGGTTGCGATAGACTGACCGGTTCGGTCAACAGCCCAGGTTGTGGATTCGCAATCGGTCCGAAGCAACTCGCTGGCGACCATTCGCTGGCGACTTCGGTATCGCCGGAAACCGGTTCGGCATCGGCCAAGGTGAGCGACTCGGGAGCCTCTTCGACGTCGCCATACGCTGAGCGGAGGTCCTCGATGGAGTCTTCCGCGAGCGGGGCAGGAGTCGGTTCCTCGACGGGGCTGGTTGGCTGTTCCGTGATCGCTGAAACACTTGTCCCAAAACCAAACGCCGCCTCATCAGGTTCGCTGGTGGCTTCGACCGCACTGCGATCTGCCACTTCGCGTAGCAGTGATTCGATCACACTGGTCGGACCAGCAGGCTCTGCATGAGTCTCAACCATTTGCTGGTCCTGTGTCGACTCGCGATCATTCGCTTGCAGAGAAAGGTTCGTCAGCTCCTCGCGGAGCAATTCTAGTTCGTTGCGCAGATCGAGCACCAAGTCGTTACGATCAGTGACCTGCTGTTCCAGCTCCGCCATGCGATTGGCAAACTCGGCCTCGCCGGTGCGGTGGGATTCGCTTAGGGCTTCCAGCTCTTGTCGTGTCGATGTCAGCTGTGCACTCAGCGACTCAATCTGCCCAGCCAGTGCGTCGCGTTGCTGCTGCAACTCGTCGCGTTCTTGGATAAGTTCGTTACATTGCGTCTGAAGGTCGACCCGCTGTTGCACCAGGGTCAAACGTTCGGTTTGGTATTCGTCTAGCTGGTTGTTCAGCCGATCCATCAACTCCTGCAACTCGGCCGCTTCGCGACGAGTCTTTCGCAGTTCGGTCAGCAATCGCTTCGCGCGATTCCGATGCAAATCGACCGATTCTCGATCGACCGTAGCAGCGGCAATATCAGGCTCGGCTTCATCGGCCGGTTCCGCTTGCTCTTCGGAGACTTGCTCCGTGTATTCCTCTGTTTGCTCGCTAACTTGCTGCGACAAAGCAAGCGTCGGCGACCCCAGCTCTTCGGGTTCGCTAGTGGGAGACTCGAGGGTGAGTTCCACGGGGCCAATCGTCAGTCGGTCGCCTGGCTGTAGTTCGGCCTCGGAAAAGGCCTCGCCGTTGAGCAGGGTGCCATCCGCCCAGCGGCGAATCGTGATCGCGTGCTCCCCGTTGGTGATCAGGCAGTGCAGGGGGCGTACCCCCGCGTCCGTCAGGCGCAGGGTGCAGCTCTGACCACTGCCGACGGTGACCTTCTCGGCTGTGAGCGGCAGCAATACCTCGCCGGTGTCGCTACGGAGCAAAACCAGTGGCTGTGCCTCGGTGGAGATCTGCGCAGCGTTGTTCAGTAGGGTGCTCATCTTTGCGAGGGTGGGGACTTTCAGGGAGAGTGGATTCCAAGTACTAATCAGCGAGTAAAACCATGGCATTTCGGCCGCGCATGCAATCTCCGCTGCAATGATCTAGCTCGCATCCGTGGGATGGTCAAAATCGAACCGGTCGGCTGCGGAAGTTCTAGAAACTAGAGAGAACCTCCTCATCCGTCTGGGCGGGTCCTGCCGATTTGGGAGGTGACAATCTCCCCCTGGAAACCCAGGTGTCCGATGCCGCAGGAAGGGGGAAATTCCCTGTTACCCCCACCTTGCCTACCCCGCCAGAAAGGCTAAGTTGTTGCGATAGTATTACTTAGGGTGGTTCTTCTGATGGATCGAAAACAGTCGGCAAATTCCTGACTTGTTGCAACCTTCCCCCCTGCGGATGCGTACTATAGTTACCGTAACCCCTGCACCTGCGGCCCAAATCGCTCACAGCTGGGGCAATTTTCGACGTTCCCTATTCCAACCACCAATGGCCTTTTTTGTGCTGGAGGAGGATCAGGACCCAGGGTCGGCGTGGCAGGCCAACAGCCACGCAGCAACCGGCAACAGAGGAGTACACCATGGCCCGTAAAGATTCCATCGAGAAAATGCGAGACATTCTCGTCAAACGGCGCGACGCCCTGCGACGAGCTCTGGCTGGCGACTTGAGCTTGCTCAAGCAACTTCGTGAACAGTCTGGCAGCGACGTTGTGGATGCTGCCCTCGACTCGGCCCAGGACGAAATTAGCTCGCAATTGGCCGAAGTCGAAAGCCGCGAACTGGCTAACATTGAGCGAGCATTGGACACGATGCGTCAGGGAAATTATGGCAATTGCGAGATCTGCGCTGCCAAAATCCCCTTGGCTCGCCTGCAGGCTTTGCCCTACGCGACAATGTGCATCGAGTGCCAACGTGCTGCCGAAACCGGCGAACTCGACGCTCGCCGCGACGCCAACTGGGGTCGCGTGGTGGATGCGGGTTACACCGATGCCGACGTGTCGATGACCGACCTCGAGCTGTAGGTGCCCCTCGCGGGGCCGCAAACTTATGCTCATCCACATAAAGCCGCTGGCTACGCGCCAGTGGCTTTTTTTATGGGCAAACTCTCGAGGGTTCCGTCGGCAAACGACTCGGCAAGTTGGATTCATAGGTTATAATTCGGCAGCGTTGCTGTCGGCCACATTCCGGCTATTTGAGGCTTGAATTCGTGCATTTTGTTCCCCACTCTCTGCGTTACGTCCTCTGTTCACTCGTCGTCTTGGTGATGGTCGAGTCGGCTCCGCTGGCCCAAGGTCAGCTCGCTGCACTCGAAGCACCTCCGGGGGTCAACGCGGATTCCGAGCGCGAACAGGCGTACGACCAACTCGCTCGCGATGTCGCAGCCTTGGATCGCGAACTCGGCATCATCAAGCGGGTGGTCAAACTCGTGACTCCTTCGGTCGTGCATATCGAAGCCAGCCCGGTCCGCGAAGCTCGCGGCCGCTCCGACGTTCAAGAAGCGGGCTCCGGCGTCGTGGTCACTTTGAATGGCAAGCCATACGTGTTGACCAATCGCCATGTGATCAAGAACTCGTCCGAAGCACTGATCAACGTTCATTTTGCCGATGGAACGAACCTGCACCCGAATCGCATCTGGAGCGACTCGCAAACCGATGTCGCAGTGATGCGAATCGCCGACCCGAATCTCGTCGCCGCCCGCATGGGCAATAGCGACACCATCGATATCGGCGAACAGGTACTCGCAGTCGGCAGCCCGTTCGGGCTGAGCCAAAGCGTGACCCGCGGCATCATCAGCGCCAAAGGTCGTTACAATCTCGACCTCGGCGATGGCGACGTCCGCCTGCAGAACTTCTTGCAGACTGATGCGGCCATCAACCCCGGCAACAGCGGCGGTCCACTCATCAACCTCCGCGGCGAAGTCGTCGGCATCAACACCGCGATCGCCAGCAACTCGGGCGGCAACGAGGGCATCGGCTTTTCGATTCCCATCAACGTGGTCACGCGCATTGCCAAGGACCTGATTACCAATGGCCAGGTCAAGCACGGCTTTCTCGGCGTTACGCTCGACTCGCTGTTCGATGAGCGTCGCGCCCAGGCGCTGGGGCTCACCGTGCTATCGGGCACACGCATTAAAGCAGTCGAACCCAACTCGCCGGCCGATCTGGCAAGGCTCAAAGAGAACGACGTCATCCTGCTCTACAACGGAGTTCGCGTAGAGGACATGGATCATCTGATTAGTCTGGTAGGGCTCACCGAGATTGGTCGCGAGGTTCCGCTCATCGTGTTTCGTGACCGTCAGGCGATGAAAATCGACGTGAAAATCGCGACCCACAAAAAGTCGAATGGCAAATAGCCATCGCCGCTTCTTACGGCGCTGACTCCAGCGTTTGCACGATCACTGCTTCCACGGCCGCGGCGTCCATTTCCATGGCGACGTCGATGTTCGGCTGCTCCACCGAGTTCGGTCGGCGATCGAACACCGTTGCGCCATGCGTGAGCGTGCCAGCGGTCTCTACGTCGCCATACATCCGTTCGATGGTGAACAGCGAAGGACGCATCGCTGCGACGACCGCGACTGCGTCGTTCACGTAGACTCCTTCGACGCCAAGATGCTGACGCGCGCTGCGGTACGCTCCTGGCAAAATTCGCTGCAGCAGATTCGAGGTCCGCGAATCTCGTTTCTTCAGTCGTTCGAGGAAATCGAACGTCAACATCACGTTACGTGTCACGTCGAGCGGAATCAGCGTCTTCGTGACCGGCGAGCCAAACACCTGCTTGGCCGCTTCGCTGTCGCAGTAGATGTTGAACTCAGCCGAGGGAGTCACGTCGCCCGGCGCGGCAACCGCACCTCCGCACATGATCAGGTGCCCAATCTGGCTGGCCAAATCGGGATCGTAACGCAGCAGGTCGAACACGTTCGACATCGGTCCGGTCGCGATCAGCGTAATGTCACCCGGAGCGCGACGAATCTCGTCGCCGAGCACTTTGACCGACATATGGCGGTTCGCCAGTTCAGCAACCTGGAAGTTCGCGCCGCACAGGCCATCCTCGCCGTGCAAGTGGCGGGCGTCGGTGCGGAGAATCTGGTCGGGCGAGGCCCCTCCAATGCGGGGCCAGCGTTTCGGATCGAGCTGCTCGATGATCGCCTGCACGTTGCGGCTCGTGAGCTTAGGCCCCACGTTACCGCCGGTTGCGGTCACGGCCACCACGTCCAGTTCCTCGGCGGCCAGCGCAACGCACAACGCTACAGCGTCGCTGTAGCCAGGATCCATATCCAAAATCACTTTGCGGGGCATCAGTACCTCTCGCGGCTAAACATGGGTTTGTCTCAATTCGGCAGGCAACTCCGCTGCCTTGCCCCCGTCCCGAGCCGCGCACCATAGCACAATCCGCAGCAAGAGGACAGATGGGCTTGCCTTATCAGGTATGATACGCTGGAGGGTTGCAAAAACACATGATCACTGTAGCTGCTCCTATTTCCGACTAGTTTCGAGCCTTCATTTCTTCCAACATGAATCCACAAATTGCAGAACTCATCGGTCGTGTCGCTGGCGGCATCGATCTCACCGAAGACCAAATGCACACCGCCATGGACCTCATGATGCAGGGTGCCTGCACCGATGAGGAAATCGGCTTGCTCCTCTCGGGGCTTGCCGCCAAGGGGGAGACAGTCGACGAGGTGGTGGGAGCCGCCACGGCGATGCGGCAACACATGACCACCATCCGTACCGCTCGCACCGGGCTGCTCGACACCTGCGGCACCGGCGGCGGAAGTTCGCAGACGTTCAACATCAGCACCACCGCGGCCATCGTCGCTGCCGCGGCGGGAGTGCCGGTCGCCAAGCATGGCAATCGCAGCGTTACGAGCCGCAGCGGTTCGGCCGACGTGCTCGCCGCACTCGGCGTGAATCTCGACGCGAGTCGCGAACAGGTCGAAGCTTGCCTCGACCAACTGGGGCTTTGCTTTTGCTTTGCCCCGCTCGCCCATCCAGCCATGCGGCACGTCGCCCCAGTGCGCCGGCAACTCGGCATCCGCACTATCTTTAACGTGCTTGGTCCGCTGGCCAACCCCGCTGCGGCCGAGTACCAACTGCTCGGGGCAGGGCGGGGCGAGTTGACCGAGCTGCTTGCTGCGGCCATGCAGCGACTCGGCACCGCTTGCACGCTCGTCGTGCACGGCCACGATGGCATGGGCGACGTCTCCTGCAGCGGTCCCACCGAGGTGCTGCGGGTCACGCCCGATTCGATGGATGCGTTCACTTGGACCCCTGCGGATTTTGGATTGACGACCTCGCCGGTCGAAGCACTGTCGATCGACACGCCGGACGAAAGCGCCGCGCTGGTTCGCCGACTCCTCGACGGAGAGCAAGGCCCCCCGCGCGACGTGGTGATCCTCAACGCAGCCGCCGGATTGATCGCAGCCGGCAAAGCCGACCAACCAGCCGATGCAGCCAAGCTGGCCGCCGAGGCCATCGACTCCGGAGCCGCCGCCCGCCTGCTGACGCAGCTGGCCGAACTCTCGCACCGCCCCGCGGAATAGATTCTCAACGCTCACGAATAGATTCCCAATTTTCCCATCGATGGGAAAATTGAATCTGCGCGTACTCTATAAAACCAGCGGTTTTCGGTCTCGAATAGATTCCCATTTCCCAAAACGCATCGAGTGGGAATCTATTTTCCCGCTGCGCACTTATCGCAAGTCGTTGACAGATAACAGTTTGCATCAACACCTCCGCAATAGTTGCCCAAAATAGATTCCCACCCATGGGAAAGTATTTTGAGTTGGGAGTTGGGAGTTGGGGGTTAGAACGGGCAGTAGGGTGGGTCCAGGAGCTTCCAGCGACGCAGCCCCACCACCGCATTACCAACCGCGCAGCGGCGAGCGCCCACGCAAGCAACCATTCGCCTGCGCGTCGATGCTGTAATTCATGGGAACTCAAAAATAGCTAAACCATTCCACTCTCCAACAACGGACTACTGACCACCAACAACGGACAACACACAACCTGTCCATTAGAACACCACAGGTGGCCATTTCCTAGCGAAAAATGGAACATCCAGCAAAATCGCTCCGCCTGCAGACGAAGGCTAGCGAAGTGGAACAAGGAGCGACACAAGAATTCTCACGCAGAGGAGCGGAGCCGCAGAGGACAAGGGCGTAACCGACTGTCAGTCAGCACCTGAATTGCCACTGTTTAGTTGGCTTGAAGAGAATCAAGCAAGCTTGTCCAATTCTTGGCGACCACCCATGCGAAACCGCATCGACCTTCACTCCGCGCGGCCCACAAGACGCCGACCGACTTCTTGTGCAACTCCTCGGGATCGTTCGACATCTTGCCCATTTTGTACTCGACTATCACGATACGGCCATCTTTGAGTTCAACAATAAAGTCGGGAAAGAACTTGCCTGGACTCTTCGGAAGCCAAAAGCCCCCTTGGGGTTCGCGCTCCGGATTTCTTATCCAGCGTTCCACGTTATCGTGAGCATCGATATGCTGGGCGCACAGCCGCTCTTCGTCGTTCATCTCCCCGATTTGATCGAAAGCATGCTTGTTAAACCGCACAGCAGAATCATCTAGTCGTGCAGGTTTAAATTCCTGCTCTTCAATCCACACCGCATGTTCGTCGGAAGTGAGCACTGCTTCGGGCATGGTTTGGAATAACTGGTCGGTTGCCTTGCGGATTTGTTGCCGGCCATGGTCGGCAACTTTTACCCGCAATACTTTGGCGAGTTCATGCCGGCGACGCACCACCATGCCGCGCTGCAAACCACGAGCGTCGATCAATCCGTCCACAATCTTAGCCAGCCAAGGCTGACTTTGCGAATGCGGCAACCCCTGCAGCGAATCGCCCCGGTGCAATTCTCGGTCGAGCCAGCGAGCGATTTCCACGTCGGTCCAGTCCTCGCCTTCGCCAATCAACTCTAGTTGTCGTAACCGAACGTCGCCCGCCATACGAGTTACCAGTCCACCATCATCGGCATTCTCGGCCGGCTCCACGTCGATAGTAGCTGCCGAACCAACCCGTAGCTCCGAAGCAAACTCTGTCTCCGTGAGAACCGGATTGCATGTGTCGAGATCCCACTCAAACTGATCGAGTTCGATCGGTTCGAGCAAGGTTCGTCGCTCGCCCTGCAGCACCGTTAATCGCGGCACTTGTAGCGGTTTCGCGTACTCGGTGAGCGGCTTGGCAGCGACTCCAACTGGACGTTCGCTTTCCCAAAAGGCATCGACTGCCTGCTTGTCGCTTTCGCTAGCCACCGCTTCGCGAAGCAAGCGGACCTCGCCAGCCGAGGGCAAGTCGTTAAGCACTAACTCCTGCTTGGCTTGGTCGTAACTCACCTTAGCAGCGAGGGTAGAGGGCATGACTTCCGGATCGGGAGCCTTCGCCAGCGGAATAGAGCCAAAGCCAATCCGACGTTGCCCTTGGGCGACGACCCGAAACGCTTCGGTGGCCGAACGCTCGTCAAACCCACAGGTCCGCACCATCTGATCGCGAAGCTGCCCGGCGGTTTCGGCTACCGAATCGCTCAGCACAAACGCGTACGAGCGGTCGAGGGCAGGGACACGGGTCGGTGTCGCGTTCGGCATCCGCAGGATGCGACCAATCAACTGCTCGACGGCGGTGGCAGTGGCGGTGTTGCCGATGGAACCCAG
This sequence comes from Aeoliella mucimassa, assembly GCF_007748035.1. Classification (NCBI taxonomy): domain Bacteria; kingdom Pseudomonadati; phylum Planctomycetota; class Planctomycetia; order Pirellulales; family Lacipirellulaceae; genus Aeoliella; species Aeoliella mucimassa. The sequence goes on along the minus strand of NZ_CP036278.1, from coordinate 2,551,541 downwards.
CACGTAGGCCAGTGGGCAGTCCCAACCTTCGCGAAGCTTATCGACAGTAATTACGTAACGCACTTGGCAGTTGGTCGCCATCAGATTCTCGTCGCCCAACTCGTCGATCTTTCCCGTACAAATGCGGACGTATTCTTCGGGCACTCCCAGTTTCTCGACAAGGGCCTCTTTCACCACCTCAACCGTGTGGGTCTCTTTGGTTTTGCTGTTTGGTTGGGCTTGGATCAGGGCAATCGGGCGATAGAAAGGCAAACCGCTGTCGTGATGGGCTCGGTCGGCGACTACTTCTAACTCTTCGCGCCGCTGATGAGTGGCGGCCAGCACTTCGAGCCAATCGCCGCGGCTTTCCAAGTCGACCGGCAGTTTAATCATCCCCTCGTTCTTTAGCTCCAAGGCACTTACTGCATGAAGCACGTTGCTCGCAAACGTAGGAGACGAAGGGTGCTGCGGATCGTGCGCATGCTCCGGCGTGGCCGTCAACTCCAACACAAACGAAGGGCCAAAGCGGGCCAGCGAGTCGAACGACGTTGGCGTCCGCGCATTGTGGGCCTCGTCCATGATCACGATTGGCCGCCGAAGTCGCAGGGCGTTGGCCAGCGACAGATCGACCAAACCGCTGGCATCGGCCGATAATTCGTCGCGGACCCACGTCGGCAAGTCTGCCAGGGCCGCCTGCATGTACCCATTGTCGCGATAGATGCGACGCGCGGCGGCCAATTCCCGCCCCTTGTCGTCCTGCACGCGGTACGATTGGATGGTGGTAACCACTACCAGCGGGGCCGAAGCTTTCACCAACCGCGGCGATAGCAACACCTCCTCGATAGTCGATACCTCGACCGCTGGGCCGAGGGCTTCTTCAAGGGCTACTCGGTAAGGGTGCGACGGATTCTTGAGCGCCCGCAAGGTTTGATCTCGGATCGTGGTACTCGGCGTAATCCACAAGCAGGCGGGTTGATCGGTTTCGAGCAAATGGCGTCCAACGACTCCCACCGCATGGGCAGCGAGCAACGTCTTGCCACCGCCAGTGGGTAAGCGGAGGCAAACGTACGGCACCCCCGCAAACTTAGGTGTCTGGTAGTACGAGCGGCCGGCGGTTGTCTCTTCAAACGCATCGCGTTCAGGCACTCGACTGCCAGTCAGCTTGTAGTCGCGGACCGACCTGGCGTATTGCTTGAGTGCCTCAAGCGACTCGATCTGGAACTCTTTTAGGGGAAGACGCATGGGCAGGGTTTACGCCTCGCGCAGAGAGTAAGGAATTTGCCGGAACGTCACCCGTTCGCGGCGCAAAGTGGCCTCGCCAAGTCGGCAGGCCTCGCCATACACCACTCGCTCGATGCCATTGGGGGCGTGGTGCTTGTCGTCGGGCGTGGGCAGGTCGGCCAGGATGGCCGACGTTAGCACGTTTCCCCCCTGGGGCCGGCGGTCGCCGAGCACACCATTGTAGAGTAGGTAGATGGCTCGGCCTCGATGGACACCAAGCAGGGGGCAGTTTTTCTGCGGTCGCTTGGGGATGGGAACCCCGGTTTCAAGCAGGTAAACGTACCGCGCCAAATCGGCAAACGGCACGTCGCCATTAATGTTGCCATGCTCATCGAGCAGCGTGCGACCGAGACGGCAGTAGCGGAAGCCAAGCGGGGTGGCAGATTCGCTAGACTCGCTCCCCCCCCCCCGTTTCACATTCGGAAAGCTGCTCGGATGCTCGCTCTAGTCGCTGCCGGGTGACTCTTTGTGAAACCTCGGGTTCGACCTCCACGAGGATGCAACGACGATTGCCTCCATCGGCTTTGTTGGCAGCCATTACCGCATGACCAGTCGTGCCACTGCCCGCGAAAGAATCCAGAATGAGCGAATCTTTCTCGGTTGCCAAGTCGATGATGCGTCGGATTAGTCGAGTAGGTTTGGGAGTGATAAAGACATCGGCAGATGAGTCAAAATCGCAAAGGCTGACCAATTCTTTCTTTGCTTCTTGAGTATGTCCCACTTCTTCATACTTCCACAATGTCTGCGGAACTACACCTTGCTTAACTTCTGAGAGAAATATCTTGGGAGCCGGAACGCTATTCCCATCTTTTCCCCAGTAGATGCGACCTTCAGCGTCTAGTAATTCCAACTTCTCTTTAGAAACTCGCCAATAGGATCCACGCGGAGGACCTGTAATGACCCTGCCACCGGGACAAGTAATTGGATATGTCCCTTTGCTATAGTAGTTTCGTGCTGCAAGATTATTAGGTCGCCAAGGTCCTCTGGGGTCGTCATCCCGATTGCTGTATGCCTTATTTTGCTTGTCGGTGCGAGGCATTAGATTTGGCAAAAAACGCTCAGCATTTCTTGCGTATACAAGAATGTAGTCATGATCTTCGGAGAAATACTTGGCTGAACTCTTAGGAGCATACACTTTCTGCCAGACAACCGTTGCAATGAAGTTCTGCCTACCAAACACTTCATCAAGGATTGCTCGTAAGTTCTGGACTTCATGGTCGGCAATCGAAACAAAAATCGCACCATCTTCTCTCAGAAACTCCCGCAAAAGCGCCAGTCGCGGGTACATCATGCAGAGCCACTTGTCGTGGCGGCAGAGGTCTTCGGCCTCTTTGCCGACGACCTCACCAAGCCATTTGCGGACGCGGGGGTCGTTGACGTTGTCGTTGTAAACCCAGTTCTCGTTGCCGGTGTTGTAAGGAGGATCGATGTAAATGCACTTTACCTGTCCCCGATAGCGGGGCAGCAAGGCCTTGAGGGCTTCGAGATTGTCTCCCTCAACCAGCAGGTTTTCGGCATCGGGATCACCAACCGACAGTTCGCGGTCGCACTCCAACAGCCGCGTCGGCACTCGGCGGTGATGGTCGACGACCGCGTCTTTTCCAATCCAGTTGAGTGTGGGCATCCGTGCTGCGCTCTGGGAGAACGTGGGAGAAGAAGGAACCGAAACCCCTATTCTAGGTGAACTCGCTGGCGGTGTTAACGGGGCTTCGCCGCTACGGAACCTTGTCGCCCTTGGCACGCGGAATACACCGTTCGCTTACTCCGAAATCTCGTCCCAACTCTCAAGTCCCACGATCGGTAGGGCGAACTTCGAGGTTTCATCCCAGGCTGGCGTGCCGGCGGCTTGGAAGCAGTCGTACATCGGTTTCTTGGGATGGGGATCGGCCGCACCCGGCGTGCGGCGGCGGAGGCCCAGGTTCAGGCCCCCTTCGTGGGGGTGATCGATGTGGCGGTGCAGGATGAACGCGTCGATGCCAGCGAGGCGGTTGACCTTCTCGTAAGCGTAGCAATAAGCGGCCGCTTGCGCCGTCTCGCCCTCTTTGTCGGGCGTGCTGTGGAAGCCTTGCTCGCTGAGTAACACGTGCCTTGTCGCTCCCTCATGCTGCATCGCCGGCTGCTTGAGATAGTCGGTCAGAATGTGCAGGTTCTTGAAGGTCACCCGCGGGGTGTCGGGCGTGTCGGTTGCGGTTTTGTCGTTCCAGAATCGCGGCTCAAACAGGTTCTCGGGATAGGGATGAAAAGCAACGTGCCAATCGAAGTCGCCGCCAGGAGTCTCTTTGGCGCGCTTGGCAAAGTACTCGAGGAACGGGCGGGCGGGGAACGCTTGCAGCTCGTCGCCGCCGGGGTAGCGGATGTTCCAATGGTGCTCCAGCGACAGGTACACCCGCGGCCAGGTAGCCTTACTCCGCACCGCAGTATGCACGATACGCACCGCGTCGAGGTAGTCTTCGGCGAACTCCTCCATGGTCACGCGGCCGCAGTTGCTCCAGAACCAGTGCGAGTTCACCTCGTTGCCGACGATGTACCCGACCATCCGGCCGCATTCGCCCGAAGGACGCGACCACCGCTCGGCGAGAAACTCGATGGTAGCAGCCAGCCACTCGCGCCCCTCTTGCGTCTCGGTGTTGAAGGCCCCCAAGTGGTTAGGAGCACTCTTGTCGTAGCTCGGGTGCAAGGCAACGCGGTTTACGTCGGGATCGTCCGACTCGTAGGTCAATAAAATGGCATACACCAACACGCCCGCGTCGCTCAGCGGACGGAGCTGCTGCTCGACGCCGCGGACGAAGTCGCCATTCATGGTGTAAGTGCCGGTTGCGTTCTGGTAGCCAATCACCCGCGGGTCGTCGGCAGCCGCGCCGGGCAGCATCGCCTGCGAGAGATTGATGTTGAGCGTCGCATGGCGAATGCCGAGCGCGAGGGCATCGTCGACGAGTTCGACCTGCAGGCCTTTCTTCGAGTCGGCCGTGGGGAAGGTCCCCTCGTAGGGAGTCGCGGGCTGCTCGGCCTGTGACAGCGAGCCAGCCATCATCAGCAGGCCCATGAAACAACAACCAGACAACAACGATGCTAATCGACGAATCATGGATAGAACCTAAGTGCGGACCGCGGTATTGCGGTCGTTGTTGAGCAACGCGGGCTACTATTGCACCACGAGCCGCGATTCGATTCCGCAGCAAGGCGAATGGGCTAAGCGAGCACCGACTTCACGACGTGGGCTTCTTCGACCCCGGTAAGTTTTTGGTCGAGACCACGGAACTTCACACTCAGACGATTATGATCGATGCCAAGCTGGTGGAGAATAGTCGCATTGAGATCGCGAATGTGGACCGCGCCGTCTTCAAACTTGGTGGTCGGCGCGCCGGATGCATCGACGATGTTGCACCCGTAGTCGCAGGTATTGCCATGCACGGTGCCCCCTTTCACGCCGCCGCCGGCCATCCAGATGCTGAAACAGCCGGGATGGTGATCGCGCCCGTAGGTCTTGTCGTTGAGCGTGCCTTGGCAATACATGGTGCGGCCGAACTCGCCGCCCCAGACCACCAGGGTGTCGTCGAGCAGCCCGCGTTGCTTGAGATCTTGCACGAGCGCCCAGCTTGGCTGGTCGATGTCGCGACATTGATTCGGCAGGTCGCCTGGCAGGTTGAAGTGCTGGTCCCAACCGCGGTGGAAGATCTGGGTAAACCGAACTCCGCGCTCGATCATCCGCCTCGCTAGCAAGCAACTCGCGGCGAACGTGCCGGGCTTGTGGACGTCGGGGCCGTACATGTCGAGCACGTGCTGTGGCTCTTTCGACAGGTCGGTCAACTCCGGTACCGACGTTTGCATGCGATAGGCCATCTCGTACTGGGCGATGCGGGCCTCGGTTTCGGGATCGGCGAATTGCTGATACCGCTCGCGGTTGAACGCGGCCACGGTGTCCAGCACCCGGCGGCGATCGGTGGGGCTCACGCCGGGGGGATTCGACAGGAACAGCACAGGGTCGCCGCTCGAACGCAGGGCGACCCCCTGGTGCTTACTCGGCAGGAAACCGGTACCCCAGAGCCGATTGTACAACGCTTGGGCTTCCTGGCGACCGGTCCAACTAGGGGTCATTACCACGAACGACGGCAGGTTTTCATTCTCGCTGCCAAGCCCATAACTGAGCCAGGCACCCAGGCTCGGTGAGCCAGGCAGTTGGTTGCCGGTAGTGATGTAGGTGATCGCTGGATCGTGGTTGATGGCCTCGGTCCACATCGAACGAATGATGGCAATGTCGTCGGCCATTCGCGAGGTGTAAGGCAGAAGCTCGCTGATCCAGGCGCCGCCTTGTCCGTACTGCTCGAACTTGTACTTCGAAGGAGCGATGGGAAACGCACTTTGCCCCGAGGTCATCGTGGTCACCCGAGTGCGCAGCACCGGCGAGCCATCTTCGTACACTTCCTTGCGGAGATCGGCCTTGAACTTGTCCCGCATCTTCGGCTTGTAGTCGAGCATGTCGGGCGGCGACGGGGCTCCGGCCATGAACAGGTAGATCGCCCGCTTCGCCTTGGGGGCGAAGTGAGGAACGCTGCCGATGCCGAGCTTCGCGCTGGCGGCCGCCGGTTTGGCGCCGGTCAACGAGGCGAGCGCGGCGGTGCCGAGCCCCAGGGCGGTGCCGCCGAAGAAATGCCGACGGGTCAGTTGCTGCAAATGTTCGCGAATAGGATCCATGGCGTCGATCTAAGGGGTTGAGACTTGAGGAACATGCGTAAGGAGACAGCGATCCACCTGCAAGCGAACGAGCCGCTTGCGAGTGGCTACTCCTTGTTGAGCACCTCATCCAAATTCAATATCGCGTTGGCCACGAGTGTCCACGATGCCAGCTCGGTGTGATCGAGTTCGTCGTCCATCGGAGCCTCGCCGACGCTGAGCAGTTGATCGCGACTGTTAGGATCGCTCTCGTAGCGAGCGAGGCTTTCGTCGAACAGCGTGCGAAGCCGATACAGCTCGTCGTCGGTCGGCTCGCGGAGCGTTGCCAGCTCGAACATGCGATCGACGACCGCATCGGGCTCGTTCTTGGCGTCTCGCATTGCTCGCTGGGCCAGCGCCCGGGCGGCTTCGAAGTACTGCGGATCGTTCAGCAACATGAGCGCTGCCAGGGGAGTGTTGGTGCGTTCGCGACGCACGACGCAACTCTCCCGCGAAGGGGCGTCGAGCGTCGTCATCTCCGGCGGCGGCGACGTCCGTTTCCAGAACGTGTACACGCTACGGCGGTGCACCTTTTCGGGCCCGTGATCGGCCACGAAGGTCTTGGTGTTCGAACCGGAGTAGGCGACCGCCTCCCACAGACCACTCGGCTGCGGTGGCTTCACGCCGGGGCCGCCGAGCTTTTCGACCAACAACCCACTCACGGCGAGCGCCTGGTCGCGAATCACTTCGGCATCCAGCCGGTACCGTGGACCATGCGACAGCAACCGATTCTTGGGATCGATCGCGGTCAGCTCCGGCGAGGTCTTGGACGACTGACGATAGGTTTGCGACATCACCATTTGCTTCATCGTGCGTTTGACGTCCCAGTCGTGTTCGCGGAAGTCAATGGCCAGCCAATCGAGGAGTTCCGGATGGCTAGGCCAGGAGCCTTGCGAACCAAAGTCGTCGGAGGTCTCGACCAGACCGATGCCGAACAGCTGCTGCCAGAAGCGATTCACGGTGACTCGCGCCATAAGCGGCTGCTGTTCGGTCAACAACCAGTTGGCCAGGCCAAGTCGATCCTTGGGAGCATCGTCCGGCAGCGACGGCAAGAACTCCGGCACCCGGCGGGGCAGGGCACCTTGCTCTTTGTCGGGCGTATCGTACTGCCCACGGGTCAGCACGTAGGTGGGTCGCACCTCGGCTCGCTCTTTCATGATGAGCGTCGTGGGGATGGCGCTTTCGACAGCCACCTTCTCTTGCTCCACCTTGCTACGTTCGTCGAGTAGCTCGGCGATGCCAGCGTCGTCGGAAATCTGCATGCGATAGTACTGGCGAAGCGTCCGCTGGTGCTCGTCGGTGCGGGCGGCAGGTTCCACGTTCACGGCCGCAATCACCTCGGCCGGCAACTCATTCCCCTCGGGCACGCTGAAGGCAAAGCCGCATCCTCCGCCGTGGTTGACGATCTTCATCAGCAGCTCGTTGGTGCCTTGTTTGAGCTTCAAGGTCACCTGATCTTCGTTCACCGTGACTCCCCGAGGCGTCCGTTTGTCGTGCACCTTTTTGCCGTTCAAGTAGATGCGCACCCCGTCGTCCGAACCGACGCCGACGGTGATCGCCCGCGCCTGATCCGACTCGATCGTGCGATAGACGAACATCGCGGAGACGATTTGCTCGAACTCGGTATGCGGCTCGCCATCGGCCCACTCGGGATGGGCGACCCAGGCGACCTTTTCGCCGGTCGACAGCTCAAACTGATCGTCAAGCTTCACTGGTTTGCCTTCAGGGCCTTGCTTCTGACCTTGCAGATAGCGAAGGTCGGAACGGAAGGGTCCCACGCTGTGCCAGGTGCCCCACACCAGCTCCGGCTTCGCCTGGCTGGCGAGTTGCTCACGGGTTTTGGTTTCCCACTCCGCTTGGGCGGTATCGACCGCTTGCCAAGGAGCATCGAGCTTGGTCGCGAGTTCCTTGAGTCGTTGTTCGAGACGCGCGAGCTCAGTCTGCTGCTCAGGCGTAGGGGCTTTCACCGTGGGGGCGTGGTCGGCCCGGTTGCCATCCATGGGGTTGGCATCGAGATTGTTAAAGAAGCCCGACATCGCGTAGAAGTCGCGCATCGTGATCGGATCGAACTTGTGATCATGGCACACCGCGCAGCCCATGGTGAGTCCCATGAACACGGTACCGGTGGTCGACACGCGATCGACCACGTTCCGCACCCGAACTTCTTCGGCGATCGAACCACCCTCGTTCGTGGTGATGTGCGAGCGGTTGTAGCCGCTGGCGATCAGGTCGTCGAGCGAAGGCTCGGGCAGCAGGTCGCCGGCCAGGTTCATCCTGGTGAACTGATCCCACGTCAAGTTGTCGTTGAAGGCCCGCACCACCCAGTCGCGGTAGGGCCACATCTCGCGATAGTTATCCAGGTGCAAGCCATGCGTGTCGCCATAGCGGACCGCATCGAGCCAGAACCGGGCCATGTGCTCACCATACCTGGGCGACGCGAGCAAGCGATCGACCACCTTCTCGTACGCATCGGCGGAGTCGTCGGCCAGGAACGCGGCCACTTCCTCCGGCGTGGGAGGCAAGCCCGTGAGGTCGAGCGTCACTCGGCGGATGAGCGTTATCTTGTTGGCTTCGGGCGAGGGTTCGAGCCCCGCGGCTTCGATCTCGGCCAGAATGTACTTGTCGATTTCGCCTGCTGGCCACTCAGCTTGCTTGACCTCGGCGGGGGCGACCACTTTGGGAGCAACGAAGGCCCAGTGAGGTTGGTACTTGGCACCCTGCTCGACCCACTTCTTGAGTAGCGCAATTTCCTCGGCATTGAGCGACTTACCCGAATCGACCGGCGGCATCACCAGATCGGCATCGTCGGTCGCGATGCGGGCGACCAACTCGCTGGCTTCGGTATCGCCAGGCACGAGGGCAATGGTGCCCGAATCGGTTTCGGCCGTGGCGGCTTCCTCCAGGTCGAGGCGCAGTCCGGCCTCGCGATGATTTTCATCAGGGCCATGGCACTGGTAACAGCGATCCGATAGCAAGGGCCGAATCTGACGATTGAAGTCAATTCGATCTTCCGCCTGGACGAACGAAACCAAGCTCGTAGCGAGCAAACAAATACTTAGTGATGCACCCTGCATCCACAAACGGGGTCCGATCCACATGTCGTCGCTGCCTCCGAGGGAGAATGGAGTGGTGGGAAGCGATAGGACTTGTGGATCATTATAGCGACTTGACGAAGGCCAATGCCACAGCGAATGGGATTCGATGGCGATTGAACCGAAATCTATATCGGCTGAGCAAGAAACATAAGCAGGAGCATCATCAGACTGCGCAGCACTCGGCCACAAATTGGGCCAAATTAGGAACTTCCGTGTAACAATCGCCCGCCGGCCAACCAATGACCTTTGCGGGTTGGCCGGCGGGCGTATTTTGCCGCTTGGTTAGGGCTGAAGTGCCCCGGTAAAGGCCATTTTAAACCGCGTGAAATCTTCGATATGCGGCAAGTGTCCCAGTCCATCGAGTTCCACGACTTTGATGTTGGGATTCCGCTGTTGGATGCGCTCGCCGATTAAGTCGTAGCGGCCGAGTTCGAACTCAACGCCCGGCTTCATCCAGTTGCGCCCTGGACCGGTGCGGTCGCGGGTGCCGATGATCAAAGTCGTCGGCACTTGGAAGTCCTTGAACTCCTCGACCACCGGCTGGGTAAAGATCATGTCGTAGGTCAGCGCGCTCACGTAGGCCAGCTTGTTCCAGTCGTCGCCTTGCACCCATCCGACCAGCGGCAGCGTCAGCGCGGCGTAACGTCCGTTCCAGGCGCCGTCGTAGTAGTTCTTCTTCTGGTACTCGACGATCTTTTCGGGCGTGCTTCCAAGTTCGTTCTCGAAGAAGAACTGCACATCTTTGTATTGCACGTACTGCAGATAGTTTTCGAGCCCAATGGGATTCACCAGAATCAGTTGCGTGGTTGCCTCGGGGTAGAGCAGGGCGAACCGCGAAGCGAGCATGCCCCCCATCGAGTGCCCCACGACAATCGATTTTTCAATGCCGAGCGACTGCATCAACTGCTTGGTATTCTGAGCCAGGACTGCAAAGCTGTACTGATAGCTCGTGGCCTTGGTCGACTTGCCAAAGCCAATCTGATCGGGCATGAGCACGCCGTACCCGAGCGACTGCAGGTACTCGGCGGTTTGCTGCCAGTACGCCCCGTTGAAGTTCTTGCCATGCAGCAGCGTGACGACCCCCTTGGCCGGGTCCTTGGCTGGCAGATACATGTAGGCCATCTGCAAGTCGCGTCCCTGCGAGTGGAACGCGTAGTTCTTGACCTCAAACGGATACGGGTAACCCTTTAGGTTTTCGTCGAAGGTAATCGCCTCGCCTTCGACGGGTGCCTGTCCATAAGCCGAGCCCGCTAGCATCGCCGCACAAACCGCCAGTAGTAGAATACGCACCATGGCTATTTCTTCGCCTTTCCTGCTTCGAGAGATGGGAATATGCCGGAATGGTACCCAAAGCCGATCCCCCGACAAGACGAGTTTCTCCAGGGGTGCAGAAGGCCGAAGTACCGAATGAGCAGTCGAGAAGCAGCCTCGGGTCCAGCAGCAACAACTGCCGAGTTCCACTAATCCTGCGACTTTCCAGCATGGCTCTAGTGCGTATACTTGACCACAACCAACACGAGAACGCGAGAAACTTCAGGCAATCTTAACCAGAGGGGCACCGACCATGACGGAACAAGAGAAGCTGGTAACCGACTACATCGAAACGGTTTGGAACACTGGCAACTACCAGGCGCTGGAATCGATGACCACGAGCGACTTCGCCTACCATCTGGGAGGCCAACCACCGCGTGACCGGGCGGGGTTGCAACTGTTTGTCACCTCGTGCCGTAGGTCGTTCCCCGACTGGCGCGTTGCCATCGAGAGCATCGTGTCGACCGACGACCAGGTGGCCGTCCGCTGGCGCGGACAGGTAACCCACCAAGGCGAGTTCCACGGCATCCTGGCCACCGGCCGCAAGGTGCATGTCTCGGGCATGAACTTCTACCGCCTGGCAGGCGACAAGATCGCCGAAGAGTGGGAGCAAACCGACTCGCTCGACCTGCTCCGCCAGTTGGGGGCGCTGCCTTGAGCCAACTCTAGCGGCATCAAAGTGCTGGACCTCTCGCTCACCGAGATCACCCCCGAGGGACTCAAGCGTCTCGATAAGGCGTTGCCGGATTGCGAGATTTATGAACCGTAACGATGGCGGGTGAGGCGTTCAGCCCTCGTCTTACTACACCCACTTCGCACGAAACAGCCCCCCAATCTACCCCTCCCGCACATTGAACTCCAGTTTCCAGCGTTCGTCCGATGTCGTGCTAACGCACCAGAGTTCGAACACGCCGAGTTCGGTGATGTGGGTTTGGAACCGGACTGGCACGTAGTTGTCGTCGGTCTCGCTGGTGGTTTCGAGGGTGGCCTCCAGCGGGTCGGTTTCGCTTAGTTCTTCTTCGTCGATCTGGGGCAGCACGACGCCTGGCTCGTCTTGATTGCGAACCGCAGAGCTAAAGAACCGAAAGTGGGCGGGCTCGCCGAGCACCAGGCCGATTTCGCCCGAGGGGACGTCGATGGTGGTGCCTTCTTCCATGCCGAACGGCACGACGCACAGCGCCCGTAGGGGGCGGGGGGCGCCGGGGATGGCGAGGCCGGCTGTTTCGATGCCGACGTAGTAGGATCGTGCGACACCGCCGCGAATGCGGACGCCGCCGTGCTCCTTGGTCCAGCCATAGAACGCAGCCCCGCGGGCGACGGAGTTATCTAGGTCGCGGGCGCCGGGCAGTTCGCTGGCGGGAGTGCCGGTGGTCGACCATTCGCCAATCAGACCGAGCACCAACTCGCGGAGCGCTTCGGCCTTGAACACGCCGCCGTTGAAGAGCACGTGCGTCGGGTAGGCGGCTCCGCCGGAGTCGTCGGCATGGGCAGTGAGGAACGCGGCCAGATGCCGAGTGATGGCAACATCCGACTCAAACGGCAGGCCGATTTCCTGAAAGCCTGAAGCCCGTTGCCGCTGTGGTTTGGCCGTGAGGTCGCACTTGGGGAAGAATCCGCCGAGCATCAACTCGGTGGCCATCGTCCGCGGTACGTCGACCGACACGGTGCCGCCAATCAGTTTGCTGCCGCGGCCGAGTACCGACACGCGGTGCGAATCTTCACCGCCAGCGGTGAGCAACGCTTCTTTGGCATCGCGGCAGGCGTGCCAGAGCGATACCGATTGCCAGGCGTCGAGTTTCACCCCTTGCTCAGCAAACAGCCCTGCAACCTGGTGGGCGAGGGCGAGATCCATGTTGTCGCCGCCGACGAGCAAGTGATCGCCGACCGCGAGTCGCTCGAGGGCCAGCTCGCCATCTTGCTCGGCCACGTCGACCAGCGTCAGGTCGGTCGTTCCACCACCAACGTCGCAAACCAGCAAGCGATCGCCGGCCGAGAGATCCTTGCGCCAGTCGTCCCCCCGTTCGGCGAGCCACGAGTAAACGGCCGCTTGCGGCTCTTCGAGCAGCACCAGGTCGGCTGGCAAGCCTGCCGCCAGCGCGGCTTCGCGGGTGAGTTCTCGCGCGGCCGCGTCGAACGACGCCGGCACGGTGAGCACCACTTGCTGTTCGGCGAGCGGGGCATCGGGCATCTTCGCATGCCAGGCAGCTACCATGTGCTGCAAGTAACGCTGCGAAGCGGTGACTGGCGACACCTTCGGCACGTCGGCCGGGGCTCCCGCGGGCAGCAGCGGCGCGCGGCGATCGACTTTGCTATGGCACAACCAGCTCTTGGCTGCTGCAACGGTGCGATCGGGCATGTCGGCACTTTGCCGCCGGGCGTACTCGCCGACCGCGTAGGCGCGTTCCGCTTCCCAAGGCACGCCGAGCGATCCGCCCGCTTCGTGCTCCGGGGCCAAATACAGGAACGACGGCAGCGCAGTCCGCTCCTCCACCGTGCTGGCAGCTACCAACTGCGGGATGGCTAATAACTCCACCTGCGGCTGCTCCGCATCGAGCGCGGCGTACGCCACCACTCCGTTGGTGGTTCCCAGGTCGATTCCGATGACATATCTGGCGGACATGACTTGTCTCCGTGTTCGCCATGTTTAATGAATTGGCTAATTGGATGGTAAGCTTAGCCCACCTGCACTTCGGCCGGTGCTACTACCAGGGCCGAGGCTTCGTCGCCCGACCATTGCGGCAGTTCCACTTTGGTCGCCTTCCAGCCGGCGTGCTGCAAGGTTCCATTGAAGGGTCCCTCGCCGCTGACGCTGCCGACCAGCCGATACTGCGCGGCATCGTAAGCAGCCGGCACTTCGATCGGCTGACCTTCTTCTTGGTCGGCCATCGGCTTCAGGGCGAATAAACGCTCGACTACCTGACCACAGTCGCGGAGCACGTCGCGGGCAGCCGCACCAATCTGGGCGTCGGAATACGCGTCGAGCGACTCGCTGACCATATCGACGAAGCGGGCCTCCCGCTGCAGGGTGGCCAGCAAAGTGATGGCCTCGCTCCGGGCAGGGGGTTTTGGCTTGGGGGTCGGAGTCGGCAGCGCAGCGGGCTGCGGCGGCCCCTCCAGCTGAAGTTGCTCGAGGTCGGTTGCAAACTCTTTATTAAACAGCACCTTAAAAAAGGTCTGGAAGGCTAGCCAAATTCGCATGAGCAGGGGGCTCCCTACGGGGAAATGGACATTTCTGCGAGCAACCAGCCTACTACTAGAGGCCCAGTGCCGGAAGGGACGCCGGGGATTGCGGGACGGCAAAACGGGCTCCGCGGCCGCTGTTGGTGGTCCACGCCATGCTCCGCGACGGACGAGCCTACCAGTTTGCCGCGGCCAAGTAGCCATCCACGAACGAACCGACCGTAAGCCAGGATGATCTCGATATAGAGAATGCCGGCGGAGAGCGACTCCGATCGGCGCACGAGTGAATGGGACATTCTTCGCCGACGTTTTTATGGGACACTTGCCAACGGAGTGGCGGGTGATCACCGCATAGATGTTTGAGCACGGACGGCAGGTCCGATGACTCGCATACCCCAGCGGTCTTGGTTCAACGAAGTAAATGATCCCCCGGCAGAGCCGGGGGCTTTCAAGTGTACGCCCGGAGGGCGTGCTCATTTGTTTAATAAGTGGAAGTACGGCGTAGCCACCTGATTGTGACCACGTCCAGAGGACGTGGTTTTCCTTCAGAATAAAACATCCGACAATAGGAGAAAATGATGATCCCCTAAGAAACCACGCTTGACAAAGATTCCCATAGATTTCTCTATACCGGACGCAGACTCGATCCCTAGACGGGGTTACAATATTCGAGGTATCGGTACTACCACCCGCAGTTGGGGCGGTTCATCAATCGGGACCCGATTGGGTATGCGGGGGGTAGTATGAATTTCTATGAGTATGTTAGTGGCAATCCCTTTCTCGGACTTGATCCAATGGGGCTCTCTGCTCTTTCTGACCGGTCCAAGATACCTCCCTGTTTTAGAAAAGACTTTGCAGGGATTATAGGTGGATCTTGCAGCAAAAATTGCGACGCTGCATATACACTCTGCTTGAAGAACGGAAATGAGGAAGAAAGCTGCACTGCTAAGCGAGATGCTTGCATCGGCTTCTGCAACTCGAACGCAACTTTCAATCCTTACGCGCCGGTTAATGGTGGCAATTGGCTTGGCCCCATACTGACGGCTGGCTTAACGTCAGCCGCCGTGGTAGTTGCTGCAAGCGAAGACACCGCAGCGACCATTGCGGAGCAATTGAGAGCGGGTACAAGAACAGTTCGGATTGGATGTACCGGAGTAGCGTTGATTTCAGCCTATTTTACCATTACAGATGCACAGTCTCAGATCCGCAAATCGCAAATCAAGGCGGATTGCGTAATGATGGAAAGGGCATTTCGCTTCAGAACTACGGAGTTTTCAGATTCATTGAGGATAACGAAACCGGCTGGACAGTTCTGTGAGGGGAACTTGGGATGGGGTTGCTTTGATGAAGGTTTCATAGAAAGTCCTAATTCTCGCCTGGAAGGCACGTCTGGAATTTGGCTTACTCCTTGCGGCTCTCCAAAAACCCGAATTATTATCTTTAAGGATGCTGCTGGAAACTATCGCACTGTGGTTGCGATAGCCCAAGACTTTCGGACAGTGGCGGGAGCCGGAATAATGGTTCCCTTAGGAGGTCCGAAACATGGACGAGCAAGCGAAGCGGCAGCGGCCTACGTATAGCGATGAATTCAAGCGAGACGCGGTGCGGCTGGTGGTTGAAGAAGGTTATTCGTTCAAGTCCGCCTGTGCTGCGGTGGGGGTGTGCGATGCCACGCTGCGGGCTTGGCACGCCAAACTGGCTCCCCCGCCGGAGCCGTGCGGTGACGACGCCACGGTCGAGGAGATGCGAGCCGAGATCGCTCGGCTCCGCAAACAACTCAAACGGACCGAACTGGAACGAGAAATTCTAAAAAAAGCCACGGCGTACTTTGCGAAGGAGTCGACATGAAGTACGCCTGGATTAGCGAGCACCGCGACTCCTTTCCGGTGGCCCTGATGTGCCAGCTCCTTCAGGTCAGTCGATCGGGCTACTACGACTCGGTCGACCGTCCGCGAAGTAAGCGAGCGAAACGAACAGCAAAGATTCACGCTTCGGTCCGGCAGGTGTTCGAACAACATCACACCATTTACGGTCCGGCCAAGATCGCCGAACAGCTCCAGCAACGAGAGGAGTTGGAGACGGCCTGTCGTAACACGGTGGCCCGTGCGATGAAAGAAATGGGCCTGAAAAGCCGAGTCCGTAAGCGGTTCACGCCGACGACGACCAAGGCGGATCCGTCCAAACGGCCAGCGCCGAACGTCTTGGATCGGGACTTCGATGCGGAGCGTCCGAACCAGAAATGGGTGACCGACATCACGTACTTGCCGACGCTGGCTGGTTGGGTGTACGTGGCGGTCGTCGTCGATCTGTTCAGCCGCAAGGTGGTAGGTTGGTCGATGAGTCATTCGCTGGCCACCCCGCTGGTGAGCGATGCGTTACGTCAAGCCATCGAGTCGCGCCGCCCCCAGCGTGGCGAACTGCTGCATCACAGTGACCGCGGTTGTCAGTACACGAGTGAGAGCTATCAACGGACCTTGCAGACGCTTGGCATCGAGTGTTCGATGAGCCGCCGAGGCAACTGCTACGACAACGCGGTTGCCGAGAGATTCTTCTGGAGTCTGAAGCACGAGTGGACGAAGCACTACGAGTATGCCGACCTTGAGTCAGCACGCCTGAGCGTGTTCAAGTACATTGAAGTGTTCTACAATCGCCAGCGGCTCCACCAGTCGCTGGGTTACAAAACCCCTGAAGCATTCGAAGCCGAATACGCCCCGGCCGTAGCGGCGTAATAGAAAATAGCTCCCGCCGCTGTCCGAAAGTCTTGGGCTATCGCACTAATGATTCTGATTCTTTACTGTTTCTTCTGGTTGCCAATCGCTAGAGAAAGCAATTATGTCGAAGCACTGGAATCACAGGGTGTAAGGATCGTGCGTGACACAACAGGGGGGACAATAGCGTCTATAAACTTGTCAGGAATGAACGATTACGAAGCCTGTCGTGAACTCGTTAGTAAACTGAAAAGCCCATATCTTGTTGTTATCGAGGATCGAATCGTTAACAGGAAGTGCTGGGAGGTTATCACCAGCTCCCCTGATTTAGAAGCAATATTGATTGAAGATGCAACGGTTAGTTCCGATGGAATAAACCAGCTACAACAACTTGCTAGTCTCAGAAAGATCGTGATGCGAAACTGCATATTAGAGAAAGGTGTCGCGAAAGGCCTCAGCAAGTTGAGGCAATTGGAGCAGTTAACACTATTGCGAGTCAGCTTGGATGACCAGTTTATTGATGCTATTCTTGGTCTTCCAAACATTACACACCTCGCGCTTCTCGACGACAGCTTGGAAGAACACCATCTTATTGCCTTATTCGGAAGTCAGAGCCTGCGATATCTGACAGTAACAAATACCGTGTATTCAGATCATCTAAACTTGATTGAAGAACTAAAGCACTCACAGCCACAAATTGTGTTCGCAGCTGAAAGCTTCGGTGACAACGAGCCATAAACATTCGGACGGGTGGCACTGACCACATCGCTTTTCTGTGTGCCACTGGCTTCGCCCATTACTGTCCGGAGTTCGGTTCTTTGCATTCCGGGAGTGTTGCGCGGCGTCTTATGATTGCATGGATTGGCTTACGCGATCAAGACTCGCCGCCTTTTTCCTTTCACATTGCGCAGGCGGCAGCGTGAGAATCGCGGCCGAGTGGCAGCGTCTCTAAGTCGATTGCTGTTTCTTTTTCTCGCTCCGCCGCGCGGCCGACTGCCGGGCCAGTTCGTTCTGACGTTCTCGCTCGCGGAGGATCGGCAGGATCTCTTCCAGGGTTGCCGCCCCGCGGCCGACCTGTCCCATTAGGGCGAACAGGTACTTGCTCGGTCGATAACCGGTGTGCAGGTACATCAGCAACACGGCAATGACCGCCACGTAGAAGTGCGTTTGCACCCCTTCGCTTGCGTGGCTGATCAAGTGTCCGAAGTTCGCAGAGCTCTTCAGCCACCGAAAGAACAGTTCTACTTGCCAACGATAGCGATACAGCATGGCAATCACGTGCGCCGGTACATCGAGCAGGTTGGTGATCAACCGCAGTTGCGACGGTTTTCCCTTTTCTTCGCAAGCGACGATGACTTCGCGAAGCTGCACTCGGGGAACTCGATGTCGGCTCGGATTCGAAGACTTGAAATGTCCCACTCCATCGCTGAGCACGCCGGCCGCTTTGTCTTTTTCGGTGAGTTCGCGACTTTTCACTTCCCGCAGCGTGGGCGAATTGCCCCCCGCTGGGCGATAACGAGCCACGAAGTGCGATTGCAACGCGTGTGTGTCGTCGTAGTGCGCTGCCAAGAGCGCGAAACTCATGAAGCCGCGGTCGTACAGATAGATACGACCGGGCTGCAACCGTTCGATGGCTGAATCGGCCTCGCTCTGGCCAGGGGATGGAATGACGATTGCCTCGGGAAGCCACGTGCTCACCGGCAAATGGACATCCACCCGCGCTCGATGCTTCTTCGCCCCATGATTGTTCGTATTGCACATGGCCCAGGCGACTTCGGCCACGGCCGGGAGAAACGTGCCATCGACGGCCACGGTCTGCTGGAGCAGTTCGTCGAGATCGTCGTCACCTATCGATTGCCGTTTTGACTTGCGGGCAAGTTGCCGGCGGAGGGCATCGAGAATCGGCTGCAATCGCTCGGGGTCGGCCAGTTGATTGAAGTCTGAGAGCGTACTTCTAGTGATCTTGCGAATCGAAAGGTGTTTCTGAGCCTGTACCGTTTGGCTGAAATCTTCGATGGTTCGCAAACTGCGGATGGTGGGATTGAAGAACGCCAGCAGGTAGGCTACGAACACGTCATCGAGAAATAACTTGCGATTACCGTGGGCGTCTTCCGAGCGGAGTTGTTTGAGAAACTTCTCCAAAAGCCGGACATACTCCCCCCAATGACCTGCTCGGGCCACACTGGTAGCTCGTCTTTAGCAACTCGCTGGGAAGGCATGGACTATGTCGTACCACACCACTCCCCACCGCGCAAGTTCAGAATCGGTTAAGATTAATTCCGGACAGTAATGGGCTTCGCCAGTGGCACACACGATGTGCCATCGTTTTCGCCAGCATCGTAGGCATTGATGGCAACCTGCACACGCTCGGTTTCGTCGAACGTAAAGTCGCCATCGTACATTTTCATTACGAGGTCGTGGGCACGCTTACGAAATAATTGAGGTCACCGCCCCTGAAAAACCAAACAGCCAACGAATCCCAACTAGTACGTCTTTCCTGAAATCCATTCCGCTGCTATATGCTGCGGAATGAAAAAGCACATTGTTTGCCTGGACCACCAGGCCCGTGGAGGTTTGGAGCAGCTAGCACGCTCAGGCGCCCGCGCGGCGCAAGTGGTGCGTCGCTGCCAGATATTATTGAAATCGGACTCGGGATGCACCGACGAAGAGATCGCCGAGCATGTGGGCTGCACGACGCGCAACGTCCGAGCCGTCCGAAAGCGGTTCTGCGAAGAGGGCGTCCAGCGGGCGGTGTACGATGCGCCTCGCTCGGGCCGCCCCCCAGAGTTCACCAAGCGGCAGCAGCAACAGGTAATCGCCCTGGCGTGCAGCGAGCCGCCCGAGGGACGGGCTCGCTGGACGCTGGAATTGTTGTGCGAGCACGCGGTGAAGGAAGGCTTCGTCGATTCGCTCAGCGTGACGGAGGTCTCGCTGTGGCTCAAGGAACACGACCTGAAGCCGTGGCGAAAAAAACTTGGTGCGTGCCCAAGCTGAACGACGAGTTCTGTGAGCGGATGGAGGACGTCCTCGAGCAGTACGAGAAGCCGCTCGACCCGAACGAGCCGGTCGTCTGCCTCGACGAGCAGCCCTATCAGAGGGTCGACGACGCGCGGCCGCCCGAGCCCGCGGCACCCGGCAAGATCGCGAAGCAGGACTACGAGTACCGCCGCTGCGGAACCTGCAGCGTGTTCGTGGCGGTCGAGCCGAAGGCGGGCAAGCGATTCGTTCAGGCCAAGCGTCACCGCAAGCGAGCCGACTTCGCCCGGTTCGTCCGCGACCTCTTGAAGCGCTATCCCGACGCAGAGCGGGTTCATCTGGTGATGGACAACCTCAACACGCACAACGAGAAGTCGTTGATCGAAACCTTTGGCGAGGAGGCGGCTCGGCCAATGCTGGAGCGGATTGTGTGGCATTTTACCCCCAAGCATGCCAGTTGGCTCAACATGGCCGAGATCGAAATCTCGGCCATACAGCGACAATGCCTGGGACGTCGGTTGGCTTCGCTCGACAAGGTTCAAAGCGAACTCTCCCACTGTTCACGCGACCGCAATCGGAAGAAAATCAAAATCAATTGGACCTTCCATCGAAAAGACGCCAAACGCGTCTTCCCTGAACTCTATAGGAAATGACTTCCGGGACGACGTACTAGTGATCGGCGGTAGTGCGTGGACTAGGATGTGGATAGCGGTTTCTAGCCACGGATGAACGCGGATTATCACGGATGGGTTAGACCTCTCGACCTCTTGGGCTCGGCGACTCTCTGCGTGAGAATTCTTGTGGTGGCTCTAGGTCCACATCTCTAGCCATCGCCTTCGGCTGCGGGCTAAACGATTTTTCTTAATGCTCCAGTTTTCGCTGGAAAATGGCCACCTATGGTGTTCCAATGAACAGGTAGTCGTTGGCTGTCGGCTATCGGCTGTTGGCTTTTTAGTGATTGGAGGTGAATAAAATGTGATGCTTGTCTAAATATCGGATTACTGGCGACGCGCAGGCGAAGGTTTGCCGGCGTGGGCGTTCGCTGCTGCGCGTGTGGGTGATGGGGCTGCGTCGCTGTCGCTCCTGGACCGCATCCTACGGCTTACGCGTTGGTAGTGCGTTCGAAGTGGCTAGCTGAGATCTTTCAGTCGCTGGAAGCTCCTTCAAGATGACATCCCCAAGTCAGAAATCACCATTCAGAAATCATAAATCCCAAACTCCCCTGGCCCCCGAATCCTGTTTCCTGACTCCTTCCAGAATAGTTACCCACCCATGGGAATCTATTTTGGGCACTTTCCGTGGAGGTGTTGATGCAACTCTCTATTGGCAAACGACTTGCGATTGATTCCCACTGCGAAAATAGATTCCCACTCGATGCGTTTTGGGGAATGGGAATCTATTCGAGGCCGAAAACACCTGGTTTTGTAGCGTGGGCGGAGATTCAATTTTCCCATCGGTGGGTAAATTGGGAATCTATTTGCCCAGCGTTGGGAATCTATTCGGGGCGGTGGGAATCTATTCCGCCAGCCCCCCCCCATTAGAGCTATTCGTGTGGGCGGAGTGGAGCTGGATAGATCGACGGAGCGGAGCTGGAAGTATGGACCGAGCGGAGTTGGGCGGGAGGACCGATAAGTGGGGCGGTGGCCTCTTGTCCGGTTGAGGGGTGACCGATATACTCAAGGATTCGCTTAAGTACAGAGCTGAGCACCCTTTACGCTCATCCCCGAGCGAAGCGATACAACCACCCGCAGCATTTTCTGTTGGAGGCGCAAGCGCCATGAAAGAAGGCATTCATCCCAATTACGTCGAAACTAACGTGCACTGCGGTTGTGGTAATACGTTTACCACTCGTAGTACGCGTCCTGAGCTGAAGGTCGACATCTGCAGCGCTTGCCACCCGTTCTTCACCGGCAAGCTGAAGTTTATCGACACGGCCGGCCGCATCGAGAAGTTCAAGAACAAGTTCTCGAAGGCAGGTTACGCCAGCTTGACCAAGGGCAAAAAGAAGAAGTAGCTAGGGCACGACTGACTCGCTCGGCGCAGAAGGTCTGCGCCGGCTTATGGACTGTCGGTATTTTGCCCCCTAATTCCTCTTACGAACCCCCGCCATCATGCGCGACTTGCTGGAATCCAAGCTCGCCCGCTTCGAGCAACTCGAAAAGGACTTAGTCGACCCCGAGGTGCTCGGTAGCTCCGATCGCCTTGCGCAAACCGCCCGCGAACATGGTTCGCTCTCGAAGCTTGCAGGTCGCTACCGACGTTTCAAACAAATCGTCGACGAAATGTCCGAAGCCCGCGAAATGTTGGAGGCGGGCGACGCCGACATGCGTGAACTCGCCGAAGCCGAAATCGAGACGCTTCGCGAAGAGCGGGAAGAAATCTGGGACGAACTGCTCGGGCTCACCGTTGGCGGCGAAGACGCCAACCGTACTCGCTGCATCATGGAAATCCGGGCCGGCACCGGCGGCGACGAAGCCGCGTTGTTCGCCCGCGACCTGTACGAAATGTACAAACGCCACGCCGAAGCTCGGCGATGGAAGATGGAAGTAATGGACGCTAGTGCCACGGAGCTTGGCGGCTTTAAGGAGATATCGCTCGCCATGGAGGGTGAGGGCGTCTTTCGCGAACTGCAGTACGAAAGCGGTGGCCACCGGGTGCAACGCGTGCCCGAAACCGAAACCCAAGGGCGTGTTCATACGTCGGCCGCCACGGTAGCGGTGATGGCCGAGCCGGAAGACGTGGAAATCGAGCTGAAGCCGGAAGACTACCGGTTGGACAAGTTTTGCGCGAGCGGCCCTGGTGGTCAGCACGTGAACAAGACCGAGTCGGCGGTGCGGCTTACCCACCTCGAAACCGGCATCGTCGTCCAATGTCAGGACGAAAAGAGTCAGCACAAGAATCTGGCGAAAGCGTTACGGGTGCTCAAGAGTCGAATCTACGACCACTTCCAGCAAATGGAATCCCAAAAACGAGCCGACGAGCGGAAGAGCCTGGTTGGCTCCGGCGATCGCAGCCAGCGAATTCGCACGTACAACTATCCTCAAAATCGACTGACCGACCATCGTATCGGGCTGAACCTGTACAAGCTCGACCAGATCATCGCTGGCGATCTTCAACCAGTGACCGACGCGATGATTGAGTACGACCGTCAACAACTCCGCGACCAGATGGAAGGATTGGAATAGCCTTTGGCGCCGAGCATCTTGGTTGGTGTTGCATGACACCGCCAGACCGCAAAGCACCAATCGCTACTCGCACCCATGTCCACGTCGGAAGCTGCACAACGTGATCCGGATGCATGGACCATCGGCCGGCTGCTGAATTGGACCACCGAGTTCTTCGGCGAGCGGGGCATCGAACCTGCCCGGCTCGAAGCCGAAGTGCTACTGGCCCACTGCCGCGGTTGCCAACGCATTCTGCTTTACACCGCGTTCGACGAAGTCGCCGGCGAGGAGCTTCGCCAGCGTTTTCGCGACTTGGTGAAGAAACGAGCTGCGGGAACTCCTGTCGCCTACTTGGTTGGTAAGCGAGAGTTTTACTCGCTCGACTTCGAAGTCACGCCCGACGTGCTGATCCCGCGACCGGAAACCGAGCATCTGGTCATGGCGATCCTCGACCACGCCAAGCAGCAGGGCAGGGCCGATGCGCCGCTTCGAGTGCTCGACATCGGCACCGGCAGCGGCATCGTGGCCATCTGCCTGGCGAAGCACTTGCCGAAAAGCCAGGTGACCGCGGTCGACCTCAGCCCGCAAGCGATTGAAGTCGCCAAACGCAATGCCGCGAAACACAAAGTGGACGATCGTGTCGCGTTCGTGAAGGGAGATGCCTACCAGGCGCTGCCGGCCGACGCAAAGTACGACTTCATCGCATCGAACCCTCCTTACGTGACTTCGGAGGAGATGCAACAACTCAACAAAACGGTTCGCGACTTCGAGCCCGCGCTCGCTCTCGACGGTGGGCCCGAGGGGACCGATGTCATCGAACGACTCATTCGTGAGGCGCCGGAGCGTCTGACTCCCACTGGCGTACTGGCCATCGAGATGAGTCCCATGATCGCAACGCGGGTTGAGCGACTGATCGAAGAGTCGCCCCTCGCTCTGCTGCCAACACTCAAAGACATCGACGGGCATGCTCGCATTGCTCAGGCCCGTCTGGAAGGGTAACCGATGAACTCCAACACATGGTTGGCCCTGATTGCCCTCGAGCAGCCGGAGCTTCCTGATCCTACTGCGGTGCAAACGCGGTGCAACGCGGCGAATCCCGACTCGGCAGCGATTGAGCTGTCGAGCCAAACTCCAGCGATGGCCACCTTTCAGTGGGGCGAAGCGATCATCGCCTACACGCTGGTCAACAAACCGATTCCGGCCGACCAACTCGCCGGCCCCGCGGCTCGCGCCTGGTACTGGCCAAACGCAGCTGAGCAATTCGGAAAGCATCGGGCCCACTTACTCGTCGCATTGATCGACGAAGGAAGCAGCCGCATCCGCAAGTGCATGCGGCTCACCCGATTCATGGCCGCGCTGCTTCCCGAAGCCAACGCGGTGGGACTCCAGTGGGGCGGTAGTCGCGCGGTGCACGAACCGAACGCGTTTGTGGAAGTCGCTAGTCAAATGGCCCGCGACGACATGCCGCTGCACCTGTGGCTTGACTTCCAGGTGGAAGGGAACGACCAGGGCGGCATGCGACTCTACACCACCGGCATGGCATCGCTAGGGAAACTCGAAATCGAGATGCCACACTACGTAGGTCATCCTCAAGAACTGATGAACCACGCCTACAACCTGGCCCATCACCTGCTGGAAAAGAACTCGGTGATCAAAGAAGGCGAAGCGATCGGCCTGCCGGGCGAGGTGCAGGTAACCGCTCACGAAACGACCACCTTCCTGGGCGGCGAGCAAGCAGTGCTCTCCTTTGATTTTCAGTAACCAGTTGTGGTGGTTACTCCTCTTCCTCTTTGGGTTCCACCAACTTACCACGGAACACTGGTTGCCTGAGCGCGTTACGCTTACTGGTAAACTCCCCCTCACCCGACTCTTCGCTGATCGCGGTCACCATCATCTGTAGCTTCGCGTCGAGGTCGTCGGAGTGATGCACGATGAGTGCTTCGATAAACATCGGAGGCTTCGGAGCTCCCCATTCGGGCAATCGCTGATGCGACACGATGATGTGCTCGAGCCGCAACAACAGCTCTTCATCGATATCGCTGTCGACTGCGGCTTCGCGAACAATGTCGCGCCCCTGCAGTACGTGACCGATCAAGGTACCAGCCGAAGTGTAAGTGGCACCCGCCGGACCGGTAGCGAGTTCGCGCAGCTTACCGATGTCGTGCAACATCGCCCCAGCGACCGCCAGCCCCACGTTAATCGGAGGAGTCAACTCGTCGTACAATTGTGCATAAAGCTCAGTGAGCACGCGCGCGTTGCGGGTGACGTTCACCACATGCTCAAGATACCCACTAAGATAAGAGTGATGATTGTATTGAGCGGCCGGCATCAGCAGCAGCTCATCGCGATACTGCTCGTAGATCGAAGTGACCAACTCGCGAAGCGGTTCATCGTCGATCACCTGTTCGGCGATCTCCATCAGTTCGGTAAACATCGCTTCGGGATCGAAACGCGAACGCGCAGCGCACATCAGTGGATCGAAGCCATCTTCGCGATCCGCCTCCTCCACCGGGCGGATGCGGTGAATCTCAAGCTGCAACCCGTAGTTGGTATCGCGAAGCTCCGCGCGGAGCTTATAGAATTCGCCGGCTTGCCACTCTTCGCGACAAGTGGCCGCTAACGTTGCATCGCTCCAGATAGGAAAGCAGACCTCGCGTCCAGCGTCGCAAAACGTCACTCGGTAGTACGGCTTGCCATCTTTGGTTGCGAGCACCTGCTTTTCGGCCAACAGGGCAAAGAAGTCGCCCATTTCACCGGGCGCAAGCAAGTGGAGCGAAGTAATGTCGGACATTGGAACTCTGGCAACGTCTATAGGGAGAGCTTGTGCGGAAAGCCCTATAGATTACCTTGTAATGTCCTCGCCGACTACATACCTCGATTGAAACTACCCGAGCTAACCTGTAGCTCGCGCGCAACTTGGGCGTAGCAAGGGTTCCTTGGAATTGGCAGAGTACTCGGAATCGCTGCGCGAAACCGTGTTAGCTCCAGCCGTCCTTCTTGCGTTTGCACTTACGCTTCTCGGAAGGCGTCAGCGTATCGGTCATCTTGGTGATCCGATGCTTGATAGCCAAGCGCGTGAGCAACGCAACTTTACGCACCCCCAACTTCTGCATCGCGTTCGTGCGATGAGTGTTGATGGTGGAAGGAGAGAGACCAAGTACCTTGCCCGCATCCAGGTCGGAGCAACCGAGACTGATGAGGCGGACAACTTCGCATTCGCGGGGAGTTAGATCGTGTGACATGATGGTGGTTTTACATGATTTCGCTCAAAATGCTAAGATGCGGTTTTGAGCAAGACCAAATTTTGCAGATTCCTGTAACTCAGTAGTCGGTTGAACAATTGGAAATCCGTACAGCAATCTCTTTGCAGCACGTTGCTTGCGGTAACTACTTCTCACCAAGCATCCTTTACGAGACGAACCGCAATAGCTCACGTACGAAAAAAACAACGGCTTACTTAATTGATTACCAATCTAATAAGCAATCAGCCTGCTGTAAACAAAGCTGCGTTGTTATGGATGATAGTTCGATGTTCGTCAATCGCCCACAGGTCAACTATATGGCGAACAGTCAAGAAGTAGGAAAAAAACTCTGTGTTATGCGCCGTAGCGCATACACTCAACAGCGCAGCGCATTCGTGCAAACAAGCGATTTAACAAAAACGCATTCGAATTTATCCAAATTCCATGAACGCCAAGGATACCCTACGGAAACAGGGGCGGCAGGCCGCATGAAGCAAGGCGAATGGCGAGTGAATTCGTGACTGCGGCTCAACCTCTGCGTGGCCCAACTGGTCGACGTGGCTGTCTTGGGCGATCCATGCCATCGCCACGATGCATCGGCGGGCGACTATCCTTCCGACCTTCTAGCAAGTCCTTTACTCGAACTTCCAGCACATGCATCTCGCTGGATAGGTTACTGGTTTCCTGCAGCTGAGATAGCAACTTCTTCGCTTCTTTCCACGACTCCCTTGCCTCGGCAGGCTCGCGTAAACGGTCGATGACAATGCCGTACTCGACAAGCACAATGGCCTGATCGAACAGGTGGACGCGCGCGTCCGCTACTTCATCGAGCACGCGATACTGTTCGAGCGCTTTCAGATAAGCAGACTTCGCCTGTTCAAGTTGACCAAGATGGTGACGTATATCTCCAATGTGCCGATTCGCCAGCGCGATCTGCTCTCCATACGTGACCTGGCCATCCTCCTGCTCCGCCAACCGGTCGTAGAACGTGAGCATCTCTTCCAGCATGGCCGCAGTAGCGGGAGAGACCGGCGTCCGATCCTGGGGCAAGCGGGCTGCCATCGCCGGATCGGGGGAGAGCTGCGAGTAAATGCGATCGAGCGCCTCGACGGCTAGCTCGTTGGCAGTTTCGGCTCGCTCGCGCTGCTTACGCTCCCCCGCCAAGGCGCTCGCTGTGTGCGCATAACCGATCATGGCGGTCACTGCGACCAGTACCAACAACGCGATGGCCGCACCCGACAGGGCAGCCACGGTTGGATTCCGTCGATGCCACAGCCATAGTCGCTTGAGTGCGGAGGTGCGCCGAGCGACGATCGGCCGATTCTCCAGGTACCGCTGCAAGTCGCCCGCTAAGTCGTCGGCTGATTGGTATCGACTGGCTGGCTCGGGAGCGATCGCCGTTAGGATGATGGTCTCCAGGTCAGTTGGGATGGAGGGACGGACTTGCCGTGGACGAGCGGGCTGCTCGGTAGCAATGCGATGCAATAACTCCGCGCGATTCGCAGCCGGAAACGGACTTTGCAACGTCGCTAGTTCGTAAAGCGTGAGTCCGAGACTGTAGATGTCGCTGCGGTGATCGGTCTCTCCGCGAAGTTGCTCAGGAGCCATGTAAGCCGGCGTTCCCATCATCTCGTCGGAAGCGCTCAACTGCTCGTTTTCCAACGCCTTGGAAAGCCCGAAGTCGGCCACCCACACTTTGCCCTGAGTATCCACCAATAGGTTGGCTGGCTTAATATCGCGGTGCAACACTCCCTGCTGGTGCGCGTACGCAAGGGCTTCGGCGACCTGAACGCCGAGCACTGCAACAGACTCCCAGTAGTTTCGCGGAGAAGCTCCTGGAGTGAGTTGAACGGAACCGCTGAGCGACGCGCTGCTTTGCTCTTCCGAATCACGAGCTTCGCGCAGGTCGTCTTCTGGTTCGATATCCAAAAAGGTCGTAAGCATCGCTCGATCGGCAATCGTCTCTTGCGATGCCGCTATCGATTGCACGATCTCGCTCACGTTTATCTTGTCGTTTACACTCATCGACTGCTCAAGGCGTTTCAAGACTCGGTCGAGTCCCGCCCCCTCGATGAACTGCATCACGAAGTAGTGATACTCGTCCTGATGCCCCACACCGAAGACTGGCACGATATTGGTGTGGTGCAATTTCGCTGCAGTGCGTGCTTCGCGACGGAAGCGTTGCAGGTGACTGGTGTTGTACAACGCCAGCTTTGGCAGCAGCTTCAAAGCAACTCGACGGCCCAACGACTTTTGGTACGCTTCGTACACGATACCCATGCCGCCGCGGCCAATCTCTCGAAGTAGTTGAAAGTCGTCCAAGCACTCTGGTGGGGGAGCTAACTTGATATAACCTTCGCTGGGGACTTTTGATTCCTCGATGGCAGCAATGGCGGGAAACAAGTCGAGAATCTCTTCGGCCAGATCGGGACTTCGCGAGGCATACTCCTCGACCGTCGGCTGTTCTCCGCGCCGGATGCGATCAACAAACTCCTCGGCCAACAGTTCAATTGGCTCGCGTTCTGCGTCCGAGTGATCACTCATCACAATCTCTCTTGCCCCTTCGAGAACAACTACTTCAGATCGTCGCTATAACCGGCTGCTGACATGACGTCTTTGAGTCGACGCAACGCGCGAATGTAGCGGATGCTGGCCGCTTTTGGTTGGATGCCGAGCACCTCGGCGGTTTCGCTATTGGTCAATTCCTCGAAGTGCCGCAGCGCGAGTACTTCGCGATCGATCTCGTCCATCTCTTCGATCAGTTCCTGCAGGCGGCGTGATTGCTCTTCGCGAATGGCTGCCTGGCTGGGCGAAGTAAGCTTGCCCGATAGTTCGACCGCAATGCAACACGAAGTATTCTGCGCTGGATTGGTTGCCTGCAACGATACTTCGCGACCAACATCTCGCTTCTGAGCGCCGTGATGCCGGCGATATAGATCGGCTAAGCATTGAGTCACGATGAGCCGTAACCACACGTACAGCGAAGCGGCCGTCTCGCCCGAGAAGTGGCCGATTCGATCGACCGCTGCGAGATAGGCTTCCTGCAGCACGTCCTCAGGATCAATCCGTCCCGCGAGACGTCGATCGAGACGAAACTGCACCGTGCGAAGCAGACGTGGACGTTGCAATGCAAACACCCTGGCCAGTGCCTGTAAATCGCCAAGGCGAATAAGGCTTACAAGCTGCAAGAGTTTTTCCGGCGGGTCGTTCATATATGGGCCCATCTATCTATAAACGCAAGACGAGTTCCCAATTCTACCGCACGGGACGAATAAACTGGAAAGACTTACTGCACGTACCTCATCTAGGGAAAACCACCCGCTTGCAGCGTTTTTCTCGACATTTCCCGCACTACTGGTAGACGTTGTAGGGTGCTTCGCGTTTAGGGCTAAGGAACGACAGAGAAGCCGAAGTCCGATTCTTGCAATGTGGAACGGACGGGATGCATTCCCCCAAATGACCTCCCAGCAGGAAGAATTATTACAGATGGCACGCCCTTATCTCCAGATCCCCCTACTTTTGGTGGCCTTGATCTTTCATCAGCAGCAAGCAGAGGGAGCAAACTACAACATCGTCGACACTGGGCAATCCACTTTCTATGGGAACGCTGTCAGTATCACAGCTCCCACTTCAGGCAATCCATTCTATGGTCAGGACGCCCAGTTCGAGGGCCATGCGTTTAGCTACTCGGTCAGCAGCGATGGATTATCGGTGCTGGATAACGTGACCAGCCTCACCTGGACTCAAGGTGCCGATTGGAACGGGGATGGTGCGCTTGATGCCGATGATAAAATGTCCTATGCCGACGCACTAGCCTATGTAGCAGTGCTCAATTCGAACAATTACGGAGGCTTCAACGACTGGCGTGTGCCTTCGATTAAGCAGCTGTACTCCCTGATCGACTATCGCGGTACCGATCCGAACACAATGAGTGCTACGCCCGAGTCAGCTACTCCGTTTATCGACGATACTGTGTTTCAGTTTGCTTATGGCGATACTTCGGCCGGCGAAAGAATGATCGACTCGCAATGGGCGACAAGCACCCTTTATACCAGCACCGTCATGGACAATCAGTCGGCGATGTTCGGTGTGAACTTTGCTGACGGGCGCATCAAAGGCTACCCGGCCGACAGCAATGGTGCTGGCAACGCCAAGACTTACTATGCCCGTTTTGTGCGCGGCAATCCTGAATACGGAGTGAACCAGTTTGTCGACAACGGCGATGGTACGATTACCGACGAAGCTACCGAGTTGATGTGGGCTCAGACCGACAGTGGCGAAGGCATGAACTGGCAATCGGCCCTGGCTTGGGCTGAAGAGATGAACGCCGAGAACTACCTGGGGCACAACGACTGGCGATTACCCAACGCGAAGGAGTTGCAAAGCCTGGTTGATTACAGCCGCTCTCCCGATGCAACGAACTCGGCTGCCATCAATGAACTATTCGATGCCACGCAGATCATCGACGAAGCGGGAGAATTGGACTATGCGTTCTATTGGTCGAGCACTAGCTTCCTCAGCTTTACAGGCACTGCCGAAAATGCGGTGTATGTTGCCTTTGGTGAAGGACTCGGAACGATGGACGGCACGACCGTGCAAGACGTCCATGGAGCAGGTTCTCAGCGCAGTGATCCCAAGGCCGGCGATCCAGCCGATTACCCCAGCTTAGGGAATGGCCCTCAAGGCGACGTACAACGCGTATTCAATTACGTGCGATTGGTTCGCGACCAGACAACCGTGCCCGAGCCCTCGACGATTGCGCTCAGCACGTGCGGCCTACTATTAGTTTTGATTGGCCGTTTCCGCCGACACGAAGGAGCAACAGAATGAGTATCCGACAAACACTCTCTTGTTTGATGCTATCGGCGGTTTGTGTTGCACCAACGAATGCCGACGAGCCCACGGCCAAGCTGCCGTACGCGATCGTCGATACGGGACAAACCCGCTGCTACGACGAACGCCGCGAGACGGAGTACCCCAAGCCTGGGGATCATTTCTACGGGCAGGATGCCCAGTATCAAGGGAATGCTCCCGAGTATCGCGACAACGGCGACGGAACCATCACTGATCTTGTGACTGGCTTGATGTGGCAAGCGGATCCCGGCGGTAAGAAGTCGTATGACGAAGCTGTTGCGGGGGCCGCAAAGTGCCAGACCGCAGGCTACCAGGATTGGCGACTCCCCACCATCAAGGAACTCTACTCCCTGATCCAGTTCACTGGTACCGACCCCGATCCGACAAGTCGCGATAGCTCGCGGCTGCGTCCCTTCATCGATACGAACTACTTCCAGTTTCGCTACGGGCAGGCATCCGATGGCGATCGCATCATCGATTCGCAGTGGGCGACGAGCACCGTGTATGTCGACAGGGTCATGTTCTCCATGCCTGCGATGTTCGGCGTGAACTTTGCCGATGGTCGCATCAAAGGTTATCCCACGGGACGAACCCCACGGGGCGATGCTAAAACGTTCTACGTGATCTACGTGCGGGGCAATACGCAGTACGGCGCGAACGACTATGTTGACCATGGCGATGGCACCATCACCGATCGTGCCACCGGGCTGGAGTGGATGAAAGTCGATAGTATCTCGCTTAATGCTGGTCCACGGCACGATGGCAAACTCGATTGGCGCGAAGCACTCGCGTGGGCCGAGTCGCTGGAGTACGCCGGCCATAGCGACTGGCGATTGCCGAACGCGAAGGAACTCCACAGCCTGGTCGACTATGGTCGCTCGCCAAGCACGACCAGCACCGCTGCAATTGATCCAATGTTCCAATCGACCGCGATCCGCAACGAAGGCGATCTGCTCGACTTCGGCCAGTACTGGACCAGCACCACGCACGCCAGTGTGAACTCCGGCGACTCGGCCGTTTATATTTGCTTTGGTCGGGGTCTTGGGTTCATGGCCGCACGAGGCAATTGGACCGGCACCAAACAGTTGCTCGACGTGCATGGGGCAGGGGCCCAGCGATGCGATCCCAAGCTGGGAGATGCCTCGCGGTTCGTCCAAGGTCGAGGCCCGCAGGGCGATGTGGTACGCATCTACAACCTGGTTCGCTGCGTCCGCGGGGGCACCGCCGAGCCAGTCGCAGCGGCCCCTGAGAGCCACACAGCCAATGCTCGTCCTGCCGCCGCTGCAGGACGTCAGCCGCCCTCTGGCGGCGGCAGGGGAGTGCCTGGCGAGCAGTGGGTGCGGCGACTCGACCGCGACGGCGACCATCAGGTCTCTCGCCAGGAGTTCGACGGCCCGGTCCACCACTTCAGCGACTTCGACCGGAACAACGACGGGCAGATCTCACCCGACGAAGCCCCTCAAGGCCCGCCTCGGCGTTAGTACCCTTGGGCCAGCTTGCTGATCGCACAAAAAACCCTGCTTGCGCGAACGCAGGCAGGGTATTGTGTGACGTGAGGTTATGGATCACCAAGTCGACGATCGATGCGAACCACGGCCCAATCGAACCGAAGGTCGGAAGGACATTTCCCCAGACGCTCTAGCGAGACGAAGCGTTTCGCCGTAATCTATGGGGATGTTACTCAGCGCCCGTAGCTCAGCTGGATAGAGCAGCGGACTTCTAATCGATTTCTGTCTCGGAGAAACCCTATAAAAATAGGGGTTTTTGGCCCTCTCGACCTCTCCGAGACCCTCTAAAACCGGCTTTGCGGGTATCGGGGTATCGTCCCAAAATGCCACCCCAGGCCGCCAGCGTGCAGGGTTCTTGCCAGGGGGGCCAGCGTGTTTTTACCTGAGTCTAACCGGCCTGGGGTGGCGGCCCCCAGTATACATGAAAAAACCTCAGCCGCCACGAATGACGACTGAGGCTTTCTCAATAAGCGGCTACCTCGCTTCTACCGCCTGCTTAATTATCTCACGGGCTTCTGAATGTTTGCCTTGCTTGAGTAGCTCCAGGGCTTTCTCGACTAGGGTTGCGGTTTGGCGCATAGCTCTCTCGGGGGGGTTGACAAAAACCCGCAGCCTCATTTGTTACCCTGAGGCTGCGGGGTGGCGGGTGCAGGCCGTAGCATAATTCACACTCTCGCCAATTAGACCCCGGCTGCCGGGACTGACCCTCCCTAGTGGCAGCCGGGGCAGGGGAATTACTCAGCCGATTCAGGATCGGCCAACGTGTCTAGCTGCTCGCTGTTGGCCTCCAGGGCGGCCTCTAGGGCCTCTCGCTGCTGGAGTAGTGAGGCCTGCCGGTTGGTCTGCCTTGCCTCCAGTACCGTGTCTACCTGCTGTAGCAGCCGCTGGGCCTCAGCGGGGCAATGATCGGGCTCGGCAACCTGACGGCGGGCCTTGCTCAATAACACGCGGAATCGTTCGTCGCTCTCTGGGTTCCAGCTTTCATTGCTAATCAACTTATCGAGCACCTCCAGTTTCGGGGCCACGCTCTTGAGGTGGTTGGCCTTGTGTTGCTGGGCTAGCTCTTGCTTCGATTCGCGGTCGATCATGTTTTTCAGATCATACGCAATCGCTTCCTCTTGCGTCATGTTTTTATACGGGTCGCGTTTCCTCTCGGCCTCGGCCTCGGTACTGGCCAGCAGTCGCTCTAGCTGGCTCGGCTCTCTGTCGCGTAGCACTGGCTGCCAGCTATCATCCTCTACCGCTTCCATGTAGTTGCGGTCGTCGCTGGCCTCCAGTCGCTGGTTGAGCCATTCCCGGTCAGTTACTTCCCGGCCCACCCGCTCCGAGAGTGCCGCCCGTGCGGCGGCCTCATACTCTGATTGGCGAGCCTCAGCATTGCGGTAGCTGTCATCGTCGCCAGCCTCATACTCAAAGATTTTTCCGTCTGGCGTTGTCATTCGCTTTTTCATGTTTTTCCCCTTGTTCGATTTTTTGGATTTCGATTTCGCGTTTGCGAAAATCGCGGATTAAATACGCGGCCTCTAATAGCCGCTGTTTCTCTTGCTCTGTCATGTGTTTCCTCCAGCGCTGAATAAAAGGTGCCGCCCCACGCGATGCCACTACGCGGGGCGGCGGTGGCTCGCCGTACACTTAACAAACCGCCAGTGTAAAAAACGGCGGTACGGTAAGAGCCAGGAGATTTGTAGAGCCACCCCACGCGAATAACGCGGGGCGGCTGGCCGCCGCGGCGGCATGTATTGGACCTCACAACCTCTGGTGACTACGAGTCTTGAGGCTGTGAGGCTTGCTGCTATAGACAGCCCAAGCGTTAGCAGTTGGCCAGCTTCGCCAATTGCTGGGCACGACGCTTGTTTTTAGAATACTCTCGCATGCGGGCTAGGCGGGCCTGATACTTGGGGCTGTTGGCCTCTTTCATGCGTTTCCAGTAGGCCCTATCGTGACCGCGCTGGGCCTCTCTGGCTTTCTCATTAGTCAGTCGGTCGATTTCAGAGCTACAGCTTTTGCCCCACCAGCCTCTAACGATCAGAGCAATATAAGTTACTGAGAAGCCCTGATCCCTTTTGAGCTTTGCGTAGCCCCGCCAGCCTTCACCGAATCTTAGGTAATCGGGCTCTTGGTCGAACACTATGTAATGTGCAGTGTGCAAATCGAAGTAGGCGGCCAGACTCCAAATTAATTGATTTACTGTAATCAATTCGCGTGAGCATTCCTCATACGCGAATGGGGTGATGCTGCTGGGATCGGGGAGGCAGGTGCGTTGAAAGGCCGCGACTATCGCGGGGTGGTGGTTACTCATCGCCCCGTGCTGCCTCCCAGTGTCGCCTAAACGTATCGCGTTGATCCTTTGTCAGGTTATCAAAATTGATTCCTGATACCGGCAGACTCAATTCACGGGCTCGGCTGTCCAGGGCCTCGATTCCGTCAAGCGGATCGACAAACCAGCCTAGGTGCTGGGTTCTGCCATCGTGCGTAATCCGGGCTTGCCATTTTTGCTTGCGACCGTGCCACGATAGACCCGTAACGCCGCTGGTGCCTCTAGGCTTGCGGCTGGGCTTGGCTTTGGGCTTGGGCTTGGCTTTCGGTTTCGGCTGAGGCTTGGCCAGCTTCAAGTTTGCTCGCTGGCAATTCAATTTGTTGCCGTCGATGTAGCTAATGCGTTGGTGGGGCTTGGCTCTCAGAATCAGGCGGGCTAGCGTTTCAGTGCCACGCTCGCCATTCCTGACCACGCCATTACGCTGGTGCCAGTACCACCCGCCCAGCATCAAGCTAGCCCAATTGAAGTCATCATCATCCAGCAAGACTGGGTGCGGGTAGTTATTGAGTGCTAGTTGTTGCATCCTCCTGCCTCTCTGCCAGCCATGTGGCGATTGTGGTATCGAGCCAGCGTACCGACCGGCCAACCCGGAATGGTTGCGGTAGCTCGCCAATCTCTAGCCAGCGGTAGATTGTGTTGCGTTTGACCTGGAGCAACTCTGCTAGCTGCTTTACAGTGATAGTCATGGTGGCACCTGCCTTTGCTGGGGTATGCCGGAGAGCCCGGCGAAGAAAAGTCAAGAGGGTATATGCAATGCGCGTGCCAATCATTCCCTCTATAAGTATTATAGGTCCAAATTCCCCTCCCTATATGTATTATAGACTCTTTTTTCGCGCTACGTTTCTAGTATAAGCCGTTTGCTGGAAACGACTTATGACTTTTAGTAAAATCGGAAAAAAGTGAAAAATAGTTACGACCGGCACAGCCGGACGCCTCACAGCCTCTCTAACGCATCGGATTCCAGGCGGCTATAGGTGAGTGCCTGATTTGATTTGGGGCCCTCAGGCGGCCTCTCAGAGCCTCTCAGGGCATATCCAGGCTACGCACCTTGCCAGGGGTGCCCAGATTCACCACTAAGTACTTCTCTCGGCATTAGACCCAATCAAAAAAAGAAGTACTTAGGAGTGAGGCCCCGCGGTGCTGCCATTATGGCACGGCCCAGGCCCCGCCTGGGCGGAATTGCGACCGCCAGCGCCTGCCATTCTGACAGCCCCTGCACTCCTAGGTACTTCTCCCAGGGCATTGCACCCGGGGGAGGGGGAGGCAACTAGTCCTATTACTATTTTGCAAAACGCTTATTTTCTCTAATTTCTTATCTTCCACTGACTTAAGTACTAATTTTACTAGGGTTCAAGAGAGTATAGTCTATAAATATAGTAATAAATTAACAAAATCAACCTCCCCAAGCCTCCCTCAGCCTCCCCAGCTATTTCTGGCGAAACTGAAAAAGAGACTATATTTACTGATAGTTTTTGATTTTTTGGGCCGAGGGAGGTTGGCCTCTTGCACCTCCCTCAGGTGGGGAGCTTTGCCCAAGTTGCCCCCTCCATGGAGGGACCACGCGTGCGGTCGGCCGCACGATTTTGGGTCTGGGAGGCCTGATTCGGGGAGGCCTGGGGAGCAGCCTCCCTAAATCCTGGGGTGCAAGGGGAGTTGCCTCCCTCGATGCAACCTGTTGCTATATATAGAGTTACGGCAATTCGCGCAAATGGCCTGGGGAGGAAGTACTTAGAATTCCCTGTTTGGCCGACGCAGCAAAGTTGTACATCAGTACAGTGTATATACGTTCACGGCGGCGGAATAATCCTCTCGACTTATACAATCGTTACCCTCGGATAAATCGCCACAACCCCACCACCCCGCAGAACCGTCAAAACCGGCCCTATCGTTACAATCGGCCTCTCTCCGCGCGGTTTCCCGCAAAATGGCGGCCCAAGATTTGCTGCTCCGCGCTGGCACGCAACTTGCTAAACAACAAAAAACCCGGCTCGGGGCCGGGTTCAGAGGGTCAGATTGTGGCCCCAGGCGGGGCTACGCCAGCAATCGCCGCACGGCGGTAGGGCTCCAGGCCTTGCCGCGGCGGGTCAGAATACCCCGCCCGGTCAGAATGTCGGCTATCTCTTGCAGCGTCCTACCGGCCTCCCTGAGGCCTCTGGCCACGGGCAGGATATCGGCCTTGTGTCGGTCAGCAGCCGCCACGTTGGCCGCACGGGCCGCGGGTGCCGCCGTGGTAATGAGGTTGGATTGATTGCCCAGCTTGACGCCTCTGGCCTTAGCGGCTGCCAGGGCGGCCTTAGTCCGCTCGCTGATTCGCTGGGCTTCATCCTCAGCCACGGCGGCCAGAATGTGAACCGTCAGCCTGTTGGCGGTCGGGTTGTCGCACGCCACGAATTCGACGCCCGATTCCATTAGAGCGGAAACAAACGCCACGTTGCGGGCCAGCCGATCTAGCTTGGCGACAACCAGCGTAGCCCCCAGCCTCTTGCATGCTGCCAGGGCCTTAGCTAGCTCTGGCCGTTGCTTGCTCTTGCCAGACTCGACCTCAGTAAAACTCTCGACCGGCTGGCAGTAGTTGCTAACCGCTTGCTGCTGGGCTTCAAGGCCTAGGCCAGACTGGCCTTGCTTCTGAGTAGAGACACGATAGTAAGCGACAAATTTCATAGGTGAATACTCCAGGGGTGTACTCAATTATACATTCTAAAACGTGCGTTCGATGGAATGTCAAAACGAAACGGCATTATGTCTCCCTAGTATAAACACGCCAGCGCGGAGAATTGGGCGATATAGAGTAATTGCACTAACCCTACCTCAGCAGCCCCGCTACCTCTCGACCTCACACAACCAACAGCCACGCTACAAGAAATACCCCAGGTGCTGTGCCCCGTGCTGGCTCGCTGCTGGTGGGGGCTTGCTGGCAGCGTGGCCGCGTGGCTCTGGCTGGCCTGTTGTTTGGTGGTGCTGCTAGCCGCGATGGCTAGAGTTGCTCAGCGTCCCCGGCTGACGTACAGGGAGCGAGAGTCCCAGTGGTAGAGAGGTAGAGAGGTCAGAGGTAGGGGTACCGGGGGTGGGTTTGATTTCGCCGGTGATGAGAAAGGTATTGGCTGTAGGGGTTGGTACGCCCTATCCTCTGACAGAGAGTTGTTTTTCTGTTGGGGACTCTAGGGGTTGGCTATTCCCCGAAGAAACGGTTAATCACTCCAAGAGCTTTCGCACGCTTTATACCACGGTTGTGGCCTTCGACCCCTTCGTCGCACGGGGGTGCGGTCGGTGATTCCAGTTGATCGCACAGCATTGTGATTATTGCTTTCATTACCCCAGTATCTTGAGCTACCTTGCTCAGTTGATCTTGCAGCTTCTCGGTGTTTTCTATTTCGGACGGAAACTGGTTCAGAGAAACGGGTTCGGTTTTGCGTTCCATGGCTTTTTCCTTTTGCGCAGGCGGGAGCGAGTAATATAACTGTGCGAATTGTACCGTCCTCCCTGTGCGATTCGTAGCCTATGCTTGGAGTATGACTACCCGCCAGCTACGAAATTGGCTTACCGAGCACCTCAAAGAGGCAGAGCCACTCGACCACGAATCGACGATGGCAGACCCCAGGGGCGTGGCGACGTTCGCCGCCAAGAAATTGGGACTGCTGGGGCATGGCCGCGGCGAACTACTCGCCAGGGCTGGCTGGGTCGAGACAGCCGCGGATTGTGCGGCGGTGCTGGTTGACTGTCTGGCCTCGCTGCCGAGCGACGGCCCCGCCGATCCTGACACGCTCTCCCCTAGCGACGTGGCGAGAATCTTGGGGGTTGATGCTGATACCGTTCGCGGCTGGATTCGCAACAACGAATTGCGGGCGGCCAACATTGCCAACGGCAACCGGCCTCGCTGGATCATAACAAGGCAAGAGCTAGACTCGTTTCTGGCCAACCGACAAGAGCAGCCAACCACGGCACGGCGGGCTAGTCGATTTTGATTTTACCTCGATACCACTGGCGAACGTAGTTGCTACAGGTTTTCAACGATCGGTCAAAAACCCGCTGCCGATAGATGGCCGCCATATTGGTAGCTGCGGGTGTATGGCCCATGATTGCATCGACTACCGATTGATTAACCGGGGCGGCCCCTGATACTGTCTCGAATGTTCGCCTGAGGCTGTAGAACGTGGTTATCTCTTTTCGATAGATATCGATGGCTCTGGTTAGCTTGCGGAATTCATAGGCAATCGGATTCGCCCGCCCCTTGCCTATCCAGGCGTTGCCGTATTTCGTCACGAATACCGGGCCTAGATCGCGGTCGCCTATTACTCTCTGTAGTGCGGCAACTGTCTCTGGCCAGAGCGGGCAGCGGCGTTGAATCTGAGTCTTTGGCCGCCAGTAGTTGTGCCAGCCGTCGCCCAGGTCTAGGGCTTCAATGGGCAGGGAGGCACAATCGTCATTACCGAAACCGCAGTTGATACCGAGCAAAATCATAGCCCGCAATGGCCTTGTTGACTAACTCCACTCGAACTGTGGAAGCCCGAGTTGGGTGAATTGATTGATGATTTTACAGCGCAAGCGGGCTTCCGTTTGTTGGTTTTCGAATACTCGGTTTTTGAGATGGCTCCCAAAGCTTTGTTTCACTCGGTACATGGTCGTTTCCGCCAAGCTTCTACGATGATAGCCCACTTCCTCTTTCCAACTCCTACGCCCCTTGCGTCGAATCTGACGAATTGCCTCGTCCCGGGGCAAAGGCTCCTCCGCAGAGTTGCCATGTTGTTTGATCTTGGCGTTGTGCTGCGGCGGAATCACCGGCTCAATGCCTTCGGATTCCAGCCCTTCATAAACCTTCCACTTGTCGTAACTACCGTCGCCGTGAAACTTTTTTACGGGCTGCTCCACCTGCTCCAGCATTTCGGGAACCGCATCGGCATCGTGGCAACTGTTCTCGGTCAAAATCTCCGCCACAATCTCGCGGGTGTCAGGATTCACCGACAAATGCAGCTTCCGCCATGTCCGCCGCTTCGACTTGCCATGCGTCCGCATCTTCCATTCGCCCTCGCCAAACACTTTCATGCCGGTGCTATCCACCACGATATCGATGTCGCCCCTCTTGTTAGCGATATCGAGCGAAACATTCAGCTTGCTGGCTCGCTTGGCGAGCGAAGAATAATTGGGAATCGCTGCCTCGACGCCCAACATCGCCACCAGCGAGCGGCCGAATCCCTCAGTCTGCCGATAGGGAAGTTTCAGCAGTTCGCGAATCGTCAGCAAGCACTCGATCGCCGTATCGCTGAAGACAAAAGGGCGACCGACTTTTGTCTGGTCGTTAGGATGTTCCCAGTTCTCCAACGCCTCGTCGCTAAACCAAATAGTGATGTTTCCACGCTCGATGAGCGACTTGTTATACTCCTTCCAGTTCGTGACTTTGTAGGTTCGTTTTTCTTTCGTAGCCATGTTCGATCTCCGTAAAAAAGGTACGTGGTTCCATTCCACGTTAGTTTTTACGGAGGTTTGTGACTAATTGTTCAACAAGGCCGTTCAGTTATCTTAAATGTAACCTCTTGTTCGGATTGCATCGACTACGATATGACCCAGTGGGAGATCGGACAGAAAAGTGGTTTGGCTATTAGAGCAAAGCAGCTTTGCTTTGTTTCGGGGCTCATACCTAGAACGGGGATATTCAAGGTTGCGACAGGTCCCAGGTACCCCCAGTACGTGAAATCCAGGCTATTCACACACTCAGGTCTGGTAGATGACATATACGATTTCAAATACCAAGTGGAAGGGTTGGGGCTGCGCGGAATTAGGTTCGAAGAAGTATGGAGCAGTAATTAGCCGTTTGGTCTTGCCTCGATTGTAGAGGCATCGACAGCCCGCTTACCGTCGAGAGCCTCCACCGAGCCCCCGGCACCCACCGCGCCAGCGTGGAGCTCTGAACCACTCGGTTAGGTTGCCACTGCCGGCTTATCCGGCAGTGTGGGGAGATGCTCTGAAGGGTAGGGCGGGGTGGCTGTTGGTGGAGGCCGCTGTTTCTCCTGGTATTCTACTCCCCGGCGCTGCAAATCTGCGGGAAAGTCTGCGAGAACTCTTGTTTCGCATCGCTAGCCGACGCCGCCGGCTGCGGGCTAAACAACTTTTCTGATCTCACCAGTTTCTGCTGGGAATTGGCCACCTGTGGTGTTCTAATGGATAGGTATGAGAGGCTGTCGGCTTTCAGCTATCGGCTGTTGGCTTTTTCAGTGATTGGAGGTGAATCAGTTGTGATGCTTGTTTTGAGCTCGAACGATTAGCGACGCGCAGGCGAAGGGTTGCCGGCGTGGGCGTTCGCTGCTGCGCGGATGGTAATGCGGTGATGGGGCTGCGTCGCTGGAAGCTTTATTGGCTCTAGGCTTTAGGCTGTAAGCGGTAGGCTAGATCTTTCAGTCGCCGGAAGCTCCTTCAGGATGACATTCCGCAGTCGCCAATCCGCATTCCGCAATCCGAAATCCAAACTCTCCTCCCAAAAATAGTTTCCCACCTATGGGAATCTATTTTGGGCAATTATCCCGGAGGTGTTGATGTAAATGCATGCAGTCAAACGACTTGCGATAGATTCCCATCGCGAAAATAGATTCCCACTCGATGCGTTTTGGGGAATGGGAATCTATTCGGGCGCGAAATGCACTGGTTTTGTAGTGTGGGCGAAGATTCAATTTTCCCATCGGTGGGTAAATTGGGAATCTATTCGTGAGCGGTGGGAATCTATTTCGCCCAGGCGAGGTCATCATCGCAGATTGGGACGGAGGGGAGAGCCGCAAGGTTTTGGCAAGATCACTACGGAGAATGAGCACGCACTTGTTATCCGCAGACGTTCGATACGCGCACTCAGTCCGTTTGCCGAAGGGAGATCGCGAGGTCGCAGGGAATTGGCGGTTCGCCGGAACGAGAGACGCTGCACCGATGTGTGTAACTATTTGCTCGGTTCTTGGTATTAGTTGCTGGATCGACGTGGGCGGGGTGCATCCTGCGGTCAATTGAGAGCCGCTTGTCGTGATGAAGGTGATGGACCTCTGTCGCACGATGGTGCGGATGGTACCTCGCGCGGGGGACCAGTATCCTGCAGGAATCCGCTTGCTCTACTCTCACTTTGCTTGAACCAAGAGAATCTGATGACCTTGCTCCAACTCATGCCCGGTTGCCTAAGCCAATCGTCTCTGCTTCGGCGGGGACTCGTCCTTGTCGTAGCACTGGCAACGCTGTGTTGGAGCGACGCTCGGGCCGAGGTGCTCAGCAGCCCGAATGGCCAGGTGAAGTGCCAGCTTACGACAACTCCTCAGCTATCGGCAGCGCTTTCGCTCAACGACCAACAAGTCGCCGAAGCAGCAGGCATTGGCCTCCGCATCGATGGAGTCGATTTAGGGGAGCAACCAAAGGTCTTGGCGATCTCGCCGGTGAAAGAAGTGAACGAGACGTATCGTCGATTCGGAGCCCACTCGACCGCGACGAATCATTACAACGAGTACGTCGTGCAGGTGCAGTCGCAGGATGGTCAGAAATGGAGCCTTGAGTTTCGGTTGTTTGACGACGCGGTCGCCTATCGGTTGAAGGTCGATCGTGAAGGGGCGTCTCACATCGATGGCGACTTCGCCGACTGGCAGTTTCCCGTGGACGCTACGATCTGGCAACAAGGCGCGGGGAATCGATCGTACGAGGGAGAGTACCTGGGCTTCAGCGTCGGCGGGCTCGAAACGGGGTCGCGTTTGATGATTCCGACCACGATGGTGCTAGCCGATGGCAGTTATGCCATGATCACCGAAGCGAATCTGGTGCACTACAGCGACATGGTGATCGAGGTTTCGGGCGAGGGTAAGTTTCGGCAAGTGTTTCACGACGACTCGAATGGTTGGGAACACACCGGCGACATCGTGACTCCCTGGCGAGTGGTCGTGATGACCGACAATCTGAATCAACTGGTGAATAGCGATGTGGTGAGCAACCTTTGCCCTCCGCCAAACGAAGCATTGCAAAATGCGGAGTGGATCAAGCCAGGGCGGTGCTGCTGGCACTGGCTCGTGACGTTCCACCCACGCCTTGAGGATCAGGAAGCGTGGATCGATGGCACCAGCGAACTGGGGTGGGAATACTACCTGATCGACGATGGCTGGCGAAACTGGAATGGCGGCGACGAAGCGGCCTGGCAGGCTTTGGCCGATCTGGTGAAGTACGCGGAGCAACGAGACGTGCAGTTGTGGGCGTGGGTCGATTCGAAGTACGTATTCACGCACCAGCAACGCGAAGCG
Source organism: Aeoliella mucimassa (assembly GCF_007748035.1). NCBI lineage: Bacteria > Pseudomonadati > Planctomycetota > Planctomycetia > Pirellulales > Lacipirellulaceae > Aeoliella > Aeoliella mucimassa. The sequence continues at coordinate 2,508,970 of NZ_CP036278.1, read as the reverse complement.
TACTTTGCCAAGGCTCGCAGCATTGGTCTGGTTGGCCTGAAAATCGACTTTCCCCATCCCGCGAATCGGGAGTGGGTCGACTGGTACGATGCAACACTCGCCGATGCGGCACAGGCTCACCTGATGATCAACTTTCACGGGGCGCTGAAACCAACAGGCCGCGAGCGAACTTGGCCCAACGAGCTGACGCGGGAAGCGATCCGTGGTCGCAAACAGGGTAAGCTGCCGGCCTCGCACGATACCGCGTTGCCGTTTGTGCGTTATGTGCAGGGGCCTGCCGACTACACTCCCACGGTGCTCGCTGCCGACAAGCTGAACGGGTCGACCGTCGCCCACGAACTAGCGATGGCGGTGGTCTATACCTCGCCGCTGCTGTGCATGGGCGACAGTCCAGCTCACTATCTCGAGAGCGATGCGGCCGACCTGCTGAAGGCGATACCCTCGACATGGGACGAAACCATTGTGCTGCCGGGCAGTCAGGTAGGTTCGCTGGCCGCGTTTGCCCGTCGCAAGGGTGACGATTGGTTTATCGGCGTACTCAACGCCAAGGCTGGTGAGTTTGAGATCGATACCCGTTTTCTTGGCGACAAGCAGTACCAACTGGTCGAGCTTCGTGATACCGAGGGAGAGAATGCCAAGTTTGATCGGCGCGACGGGAAGATCGCCGGCGGACAGCGGTTGAGCCTCCGTCTGAGTGCCGATGGTGGGTACGTTGCCTGGCTCCGACCGGTGGAGGATTGAGCCAGGTTGTAGGATCTCGATAGTACAACAATCTCAAGGAGGCCAATCACCCGCTCGACGTGATGAATAGTTGCCTGCTAAGCAGCAGTCGACTTAATCCGTCGGTAGCTGACCAGGCCCAGTGCGACGCAGAGCAACAGCAGCGAGGTCGGTTCCGGCACGCGGGCAGCCCCTTGGCCAAAGCTGCTGAGCGACTCCGTATAAGCTTGTTGCCATAAGCGATAGTCCTTGGTGTTCACGACTCCGTCGGAGTTCACGTCGCCATGGCTGCCGGGGTCGACTGAGGTGAGAAAGTGATCGCTGATCACATCGAAGTCGGCCAGATCGACCAGTCCATCGCCATTCGCATCGCCGACGATCGAGACGAATGCAAACAGCTCGGTCGCCAGCTCGTTGGTAAACGCGTAGTGATGCAGGGTCTCACCCGCAGTGAGGCTGGTGAAGTGCATTTGGAACGTCGTGGAGTCGCCGGTGTTGTAGCGGTATTGAGTGATCAGCATCTCAGCATCGGCATCCTGAACCACCGCGATGGTCATGCCCTGGCCGATGCCGTCGTCGGAGCCGTCGAGGATGCCGACACGATCGGTATTGCCATTCCATAATGGACTAAACCAAGTGAGGATGTAATCGGTGTTGGGTTCCAGGTCGTTGAGAGTTAGCACCTGGTTCATACCGCCGGCCACGAGGCCATCGCTCAGCATTCCCCCGGCTTCGCCCGGCGCGCGGGAGCCAAGGCCTTGGTAGGTGAACTCGATACCGCTCAGGGCCCAGTTGGCTCCGGAGGTGTTGTCGCGGCCGGAAACCACACCGAGCCCGGTAGTGGTTCCGTTGCCGACCGACTCTTGGGTGAAGGGGACGCCGCCGATGGTGGTCGTGCCGGAGAGAGTCTGATTGGCAACTCCTCCGGGAGAGAAGTCGATCGCATGCGTGTAGGTCTTCGATCCATCGAGCGGCAGATCCGAATCCGTTTGCCATGAACGTGTGGTGAAGTAACCCGCTTGCTGACCGACAACCGTGATATCCCAATCGCCAGGAGCAGCTTCGAACTCGAGTCGACCGTTCTGGATGCCAGTGAAAGTGAAACCAGGTAAATCGCTGGAGGTGCCATTGCTATAGACGACTTGACCATTCACATGCACCTGATCGAACGCGCGAATACCATCCAGCGGTAGGCTGACGTTTGCTAACGTGTTGTCTGGCGAGTGGAGCGACAGTTGATACCCGGCCGTGGGGCCGGCGACATCGGTGCGACTCATCGAAAAGTCCAAGCCCCCTTTGATGGTCTCGATGTGCTGCGAGGCCGCATTCAACCCGGCGAAGTTCGGTCGCACCTGGTAGGTGTCGTAGCCAGCTTCGATCGGTTTGATGCCAGCGACGTATTCGGCAAAGAACGTGAGAGGTGCATTCCAGGCATGGTTTTTGGTCCAGTTTGCATCGAACCCGGCCTGAAAGATCTCGCCGAGCGTCGATTGGCTGCTGTCGATCTGGTCGGCGTATCGTCGCCGGAGCCGCAGCAAACCGTCGGCTGCGAATCCCATTTCGGCCAGCGCCGGCGCTACGTAGGCTTCCATGAAAGGAGAGGACTTCTCTTGTTTGACGAGTACTTCGCGAAGGGCGTCGTAACGAGACTCGGGCGCAAGCCCCGCGAGCACGGCCAACGCTTGGGCGCGGTCGTCGGGGGTGCCGCCGTTGGAAGCATGACGCGAAGAGAAATACGCCTGACGGGAATCGTTCCAGAACGTGCTGTCGTAGTTGTTGGCGATACTCTCCATCCGCTGGTCGATTTCGGCCAAATCGCTGGTGTCGCCGATGGCTATGGCCTGCTCCCGTTGGCCTTGGAGGGCGAGGTAGTACCAGCAGTTGGCAATCGCCTCGCGATCGATGTTGTCGCCCCAGTCGAACCAGTCCCACATGCCGGCTTGGTTACCTATGCGGCTAGTATCGAGCAGGCCGTTACTTCGCATGTCCCAAACTCCAAGCACGTAGTTGCTGACTTTGGGATAGACGTGAGTGATTGTCTCGGTGTCGTTGGTGTGCCGGTAATAGTTGGCAAACCCATAATGCCCGACGCTTGCCAGCATTTGCATGGGAAGCTCCGACGTGTTCCTGTCGGTGGGAATCGGAGAATGAAGCGTACCGTTGTCGTTCGACCAGTCAGCAAGATTCCATACCGACTTCTTGATCAGATCGTGCGAATTGGTATCGAACATATAGACCGATTGACCCAACTCGTTGACGATATCCCCCCACCAGGCGGCTCGCTCGCGGTCGGGCGTATCGAAGTAGTTGTCGCGCATGTTGAGGTACTGAGTCCGCGCCCCTTTGTCCATCAGTGTATTGATGCGGGTGTCGTCGCTTTGGAAGTAGTCGACAAACTCGGTGTTGTAGCCCGTTTCGCGATAGCCCACTTCGAGCACATTGACTCCTGCGGGGAACTGGATGTGCAGTTGCTCGCCGCTAATCCAGCCGTACGACTCATACTCGTGAACACCGGTGGCGGTGATGTACTCGGCCGAGGTGTGCGACAGAAGGTTGGTTTCGGTCTGCATGTGAACCGTTTGGCCCGCTGCATTGGAGGGAACTGCAATTTTGAAATACGGTGTGAATTGCGCCTGGTAAGGGAGATCGAATACCATCTCTTCGCCGGTGGAGACAAACGCACTGTTGTTGAATGCTTGCTGGCCGAAGTCTTTCCATTGAGGAATCGGGCGCTCCACCAGGTCGTTCCAGGGATCATCGCCTGGGGCCCCCAGCACGGTCGAGGCTTTCCACTTGCTGTCGTCGAACTCGGGAGCTTGCCAGTCGCCCATGCTCGCCCGCTCGTCGTATTGCAGGCTTGCTTCGGGAAGAATCCACCAAGTGCCTGCGGTTCCGTACGAGTCGACCTTGGTGGAGAGCCAAGTGTTGTCGGTGACCAGCGATTCACCATCGATCACTCCATCGACGAGCACGCCAGGCGAGCCGCTGCTGATGTGGGAGTACCCGCCGCGACCGTAGTACCAATTGAGCAGGGCGACGGTGTTCTCTCCCTCTTGCAGGTACGGGGTGACATCCACGCGATCAAAGTAGGTGTCGTTGGGCGTGGGGCCGCGTTTGAGACCTCCCTCGTAAACCACCATTTCGCCATTGATCCAGAGCCAGTACTTGGAGTCGGTCGCGATGTCGAGGATGGCACTCTCGGGCGATGCGGTGAGGTCGATCGTCTTGCGATACGCGTACCATTGATTCTCGCCGCCCAGGGCGCCGGTGCTGATCCACGAGGCGGTCGACGAACTAGGATCGTTCAGGTCGGCCAGAGTAGCAGCGGAAAACAGGTTCCAGAACGCAACACAGCCGAGGGCCAGTGAAAGTCGATTCATCGCAGAGGTTTTCGTCGTTAGTTTTACGGTTTGGTCGGTGTTCTCAGGTGCATCGGTGGAATGGAACAGCGACCAACGTTTAGCCATTTCACTCCGAGGGAGTAAATTGCAAAGTAATGGTTTGTGAATTGGGTGTCAGACGCAATTGACCGTCGCTGAAGGAAGGTTCGCCCTCCAGTGTTTGGAGCTGATAAGCATGGTCGTGGTAGACCGCCGAAACAACATGTTCCGACGCTTGCTTAAAGGGCAAGTGCGTTTGGTCTGCCACGGTGAGTTCCAGGTGCCAGTCGAGGGTTGCGTCGGTGAGCTCGATGCGGAGTTGTTGGTCAGAGAAGGTCAGCACGAAAGCACCTGGTTGAGCTTGGAGCGGCCAAGTGACTTGCAAGAAACCTTCCGGAGTATGCGTGACTTTGGGTTCACCACCGACAATCTCGCCATCGCTGGTCACGAATCGCAGGCCAGGCAGCACATCGCGAGAACTCCAATGGAATCCATCGACGATGGGGAGTGTGTAGAACTCCACTTCGGGGCGGTCGACTTTTTGAGTGAGAATAGGGGACTCTAAACTTTGATCAAAGAGGTGCAAATCACGGAACCAGAGCCGACCCGATTGCCAGGCGAGATTTGCTCGATAGAACCGGCTGTTGAACCAAATGGTCTGGCGGTCGTCGTCTTTGAGCGGAGTTTGAAAAGTCACACTGGTCGAGGGGGTCACTGGAAACTCTCGGCGAAACCACTCACCGGACTCAGCGAGCGTTTCGACTCGCACTTGGTGCTCGTCGCGTAGCTTGGCAATTTTCGGGAATTGATACTCTAGCCCGCGCTGCATGGCTGGCCAGGTAAATGAGTTCTCTTGCCCCGCTTGCACGTAGTTGAAAGCCAGGCACTCCCCGTCGACGAAATTCTGTAAGTACCAATCGACCCACTGGGGATCGCCGCCGCTATCGCCGTAGACTGGCTCCAGGCTAATCACCCCTTGATGAGTATGGCCTACGCCTGTGTCGTATTGCCGCAATGGATCGCTGCCGAGCATCCGGAAAATGGGGACCGGGATTTGACCCGCCGTTGTTTGAGAAGGCATGTAAGCGTTGCGGGTGCTGGGGTAGTAGGCTTGGTTCCAATACCCTCCCCATAGCGTGTAGCCGTCGGTGCCCACCTGGTCTTTGCAGTTAGCACTCGCGATCACGCCATACTTGTCGTGCATGTACTTCAGCGTGTGGGCGTCGATGAACCACGAGGCGGCTGACTTCGGATAGTAGCCGTAAATGTCGTGAAAATCAGCCATGTAGACGTCGACCAACCGCTCACGCTCTTCGGGCGTGTAACCCGAGGCGAAGCCGACATTCGAGTGCCAGTCCCAGGGATACCTTCCACGCCAGCGGAGTCCCGCCTTTTCGACAAGCGGTTGAGGCAACTCCCACCAGCAGCCGATCTCGAATTGCTCGCGTGGCAGGCCTTTGAGTAGCTTCTGGTACCGCTCGTCCTTCAATGCGTCGTACTGCAAGAGAAAGGTGCCGGGCAGTTGATGCTGCTTCATCAGCTCCACTTGCTTGACCACGGTTTGGAAGAGCACCTGCTCGGTAATCGCTTCGCTGCGTGGCTCGAGCAAGCGAATGAAATTGACGATGTTGACGATGCGGGGTGATTGAGACTCAGCACAAGCGTGAGTAGAAACCATCAACATCAGTGCGAGAAAGCACTGGCAACTTGTCGAGAGTCGCCCGCGAAACCTGTTTGCAAAGCCAAGCATGGAGGGTAGGTAGGGGAGGGGAGTAAAAATAGTTTCAGACATCCCGACGACCTTGCGCCGGGATGCCTGAAACCGGGGATGATCCAAGCAGACTACTTTCGGCACCGTACGGCAACGAGCGCAACGCTACCTAGGGCCAAAAGAACCATGGTACCTGGTTCGGGAACGCTCTTGGTACCAAACGCGTCGATTTCGAGAATGCCTGCATAGGCATTGTCGGCATCGGTGATTTCCAGTTGGATATACTGGGCGGCTGGGGCATCGATAGAGATCGACGCATAGTTGGTCACTGGATCGCCACCGCCAGCGTTGTCGGTTTTGGTATAGGTCTCGACGGTGCTGAACACCATGTCGGGGCCGGCCACTTGTAGGTTGAAGCTGGCGTCGTCGCGTCCGCTGTCGTTCCAGCCGAGGAACACATCGATCTGAGTTAAGTCGTAGGGAGCACCCAGATCGTAGGTCACGTATCCACCACTTGCGATGGTACCATAACCGTCGTGAAGCACTGCGAAGTCATCGAGATCGTTCGAGGTCACCCCATCGCCATCCACGTCGCCAGGATAGCGGCCGATGATGGCACCGTCGGTCCAGGCCGACACGCCAGTGGCGACTTCGCCGACAGGGCTTGGGTAACTATCCGTGAGTCCGCCAGCGTAGTCGTTGCCGCTGTAGGTGGCCATCAGACCTTGCAGCAGGTCGGTGCTCGAGGCAGAGAAGAAGTCGGGGCCGCCTTCGCTCGCGGGATCGTAGGATTGTCCAGGCGAACCACCTGACGGAGCGATGTTGCGCTGGATTACCACAGCAGCATTCGCTTGAAAACAAGGCAGTAGTGATATTGCCAATACAAAAAACGCCGGTCTAAGGATGCACATCACAAGCAATCTCCTCGGTGAAAAAGAAAAGTGCCAAGGCTGCAAATCAGCCTCGCCCCCGCTGTACCGCAGGCTATCGAATTCAGAGAGCAAACCCATTCGTTGGAGAGCGCAGGTAGTACTCTCTTCAAGTAGATGCAGTTTTCCGAGGAATCCTGACGCGATTTTTTTGTTTTTCTCTAAATGGAGCTACCAGCAGATGTGGTCATCGCGCAGCGGCATCGTGTGCACTGCGCGAAAGCAGTGCAGTAGTAACCAAGCAGCGAGCCTAACGCTTCCGGTATTCGGCTAGAGCTTTAGCGAGAACAGGTACTCGCCCGACGGAAGCGGAATGACCGCGGTGGTGGTGCCATCGTCTTGCCGTTCGTCGGTGCCCACGAGTCCGGAGGAGGAGAGGGGACCATCCTCCACGAGCAGCTCCGCGGTGCGATGGCCGCGAAGACGGAGCACCGCGTTCATGTTCGCGGGAATCACTACGCGGAACTCACGACGCCCGGTCGACGAGTTCCATTCGGTCTCAATCGGTCCCCGGATACTGTCGTACTGTACGCGGCATTGTTCCAACGTGGGATCAAACAGCGGTTCAATCACAACCGTCTCGAATCCGACATCCGGATTGTGAATGCCACCAAGCGACTGAACCATCCATCCGTAGACTGCCCCGAACGAGTAGTGGGCGAAGGAATTCATGCCTGGGTCCTGGAATCCACGGTCCGGGGTCCAGCCGTCCCAGCGTTCCCAGATGCTCGTAGCGCCGTGGGAAATAGAGAACATCCAGCCTGGGTATTCTGGCTGATGCAAGAGTTGCAGTGCGACGTCGTCGCGATTGATTTCGCTGAGTACCAGCATCAGGTCTTTGGTTCCGATAAAGCCGGTCGATAGCTTCCCGCCTCGCGATTCGATGTCGCGCACCAAGTGCTCGGCGGCGAGCTGGCGAAGCTCTCCATCGACCAGGTCGTACCCAATCGCCAGCACGTATCCGCATTGCGTCTCGCCGCGGACGTGACCTTCGGCATCAACAAAATGCTCGACGAAGGCTTGCTTGATTCGAGCGAGCAAGTCAGCGTATCGCTCAGCATCTTCGGTCTTATCCAACACAACTGCAGCGCGTTGCAGCAGGTCGACACTGCGAGCGTAGTAGGCCATGTAGATGACCTCGTTCGGCGTGTTGGCATTCACGCTGAGCCAGTCGCCAAAGGTGTGAAATTGCTGGGGCGGGAGCACTTCGTCGACCGACCTCGCCCGGCAGAACTCCACGTACTTCACCATTGAAGGGTACTGGCGTTCAAGCAGTTCGATGTCGCCATACGTGCGGTAAATCTCCCAGGGACAAATCACCCCGGCTTCGGCCCAGGCGGGGCCACCATCGTCTTCGCCGGGAATCACCGGAGCGACCCGCGGGAACTGGCCATCCGCCCGCTGAGCGTCGGTTAAGTCGACGAGCCATTTGCGGAAGAAGGCTTGGACGTCGGTCACTCGACAGGCGGTGCGTACGTAAACTTGAGCGTCGCCTGTCCATCCAAGGCGTTCATCGCGTTGTGGGCAGTCGGTCGGTACGTCGATAAAGTTCGAACGCTGTGTCCACAGGACGTTCTTGTAGAGTCGATTCAGGTTTGGATCGGAGCATTCAAACTCGCTCGCCAGCGGTGTATCGCTGCTGAGTGCGACGCCAGTCACCGCATCCACCGTAGGGGGCTCGTGCAGTCCGATCACTTCGATGTACTGGAAGCCATGGAAGGTTTGCCGCGGCTGCCAGATTTCGATGCCCTCACCTTTGCAGGTGTAGTAGTCGATCGCCCGGGCGAGTCGCAAGTTGGTGGTATAGATCGTGCCGTCGGGATTCAATCGCTCGGCATAACGGATCTGGATGCGCTGTCCCTTGGCACCTTTTACACGGATGCGAGCGACGCCGGCGATGTTTTGACCGATGTCGAAAACATACACGCCCGGGGCAGGGCGGCTGACGCTCTTTGCCGCGAACTCTTCGATTTCGACCACGGGAGGACCTGGATGCCACTCAATGGTTGGGGAGACCTCCGCACCGGTATCGACAGGGGAGTCGGAATCAACGTTCGCTGCCGTGGTGTTCCAGCCAGGATTCTCCTTCGTTGCATCGTATTCTTCGCCTACCAGGAAGTCGGCCAACTGCTTCGGCCCTGAAGTGACAGTCCACTCTTTGTCGGTGGCAAAGGTCTGATTGGTACCATCTTCGTATTCCACGCGGAGCATCGCACGCATGCGAGGTTTCACGCCGTAGAAATCTCGTCGTGCACCCCACGCGACATGGCCTGAGTACCACCCATCGGCCAGAATGGCCCCCCAGGCGTTATCGCCCGATTGCACCTGATCCGTGACGTCGTACGCGCGGTAATAAACCCGCTGCCGATAGTCGGTCCAGCCCGACGAAAAATAGTCGTTGTTGACCCGCTGACCATTGAGGCTCAGCTCGGCATTGCCTAGCGCAGCAAGGTACACTGTTGCCCGCTTCGGTTTGCTTTGCGCGGTGAAAGTGCCATGCAGATAGCTAGGGGGAGCCGATACGTCGCGAGCAATTTTGGTGAAACCCCAAGGGCCGATTCCAAAGGGGCCGACTGCGTGTGCCTTTGGAGCATCTTGGAACGAGCGGTTCCGCCACGAGTCACCCTGACTCTTCAAGCAAAGCCAGTTGCTATCGGTGTAAAGCACAAATACCTGGGAATCGCTTGTTTTGAGTTCGACTTTCAAGCAGATTCCCGTTGGGCTCGGCGAATTGTTATGGCATTGCACCACAATGGTGTTGCGCCCTGTTCTCAGATAAGGGGCAACCTCTTGTTTTGCGGGATGTTCCACCGAAGTCACCTGGGCGACTTGCTCGCCGTTGATGTAGATGATCGCACGATCGTCTGCAGCTATCGTTAGCGTGGCTTGCTGCGGAGCCTCGATGTCTCCCAAGTCCCAGTTGCCCAGGTACACGGTTTGCCCTGCCGGAGCATCCGAGGAGGTATCGTCGGGATGGCAGATCCACTGCGCTCCTTGGAGAGGTGCAGGGGGGGGATCGGAATTCAAATGGCGCAGCCCATCCCAGCCAATCCAGTCGCCTTGCCACTCGTCCTGCGAGAGGAGTCCCATCGACCAATGCGCTGCTTCGCTCCACGGTCCTGGCTTGCCCTCGGCGTCCCAGGTGCGGACTTTCCAATAACACCATTGGTGCGACTCGAGTGGCTTGCCCTCGTAGTTGATTCCGTAGGTAGAGTTCGACTCCACCTTTCCCGAGTCCCACAAATCGCCTTGCGAGTCTTCAAGCAATGCGGGAGTCGAAGCCACCAGAATCTGATAAGCGGTTTGTCGCTGCCCACGCATTTCGGAGGTGACAATCCAGCTCAACTCGGGGCTTGTTTTGTCGATTCCCACCGCGCTGTCTCGATATTCGCATCGCAAGCGAGTCGCTTGCAACTTGCCTTCGGGGGCAATGGCAGCCATGCAAACCCCGGTCGAAACAACACAAAAAATGGCAAAGGCGGTAAAAGATGCCTTGGTTAACATGCAGGTCCTCAGCACTACTAAAGGCAGCCTGGGAGAGAGCCCAAGCGGGAGTCCAAACTGGCAGAACAGAAGTTAGGTCAAGCTATTGATATGTGGGCTGGACGCTGCGGAGTCAAGGCGTCGCGAACAGGATTTGCTACTTTGTGGAAAATAAAAAAAACGCTGTCAGAAAACCGATTTGCAGGTCATGAATATATAATGGGTATCCACTCATTTGAGGGCTTCTTGCATGTTTGGTGAATCAACTGAACGTGCGACAGGATCTCCCCCAGGTTTTGGTTTGGGGGGCAGGCGTATCATGAAACTTGTTCCTCTGATGATTGAGCGGAGATAGTGGTCCATGGCCTCCGACGATTTCACACCTAGCCAACGAGCACGGCTTTTTGGCGAGTTGCTGGCCGCGTGCCATTGCGATCTTTTCGCTTTCATCTACTCACTGGTGCAACATCATGCGGACGCGGAAGATGTGTATCAGCAGGTAACCATGTTGCTTTGGGAAAACTTCGACTCCTTTGAGGTCGGCACGAACTTCAGTGCTTGGGCAACCGCTTTTGCTCATAACACGGCGAGGGCGTTCCTGCGTTCTCGCAAGCGAAATGCCATTACCTTGGGCGACGAAGCTCTCGATGCAATAGCTGCGGCTTACAACGCGAAACATAATTGGAGCAGCACAGAAACGTCCGAGGCGTTGAATCACTGTCTAAAGAAACTCTCGGACCACAGCCGTAGCTTGGTGGAACGCTGTTACGCTCAGAATCGAGACATGGCGGCCATCGCCAAGTCGGAAAATCGAACCATTGGTGCTATTTATCAGGCGATTTGTCGAATCCGCAAGAAGTTGTTTTCTTGCGTTCAGCGGACGATCTCGCAAGGAGCTACCGCATGAAGCCTACGGAGAAGGACACCAATCGCTTGATTGAGCTACTCAGCCAAGCTTGGGACGAGCACTCTACCCCTGAAATCGATGCCGAAATCGACGCGATCATACGCAAGTATGGCCCCGAAGGGGGGGAGCTGCTGCTGAATATTTGCACGGTTCACCTCGAAGTTGGGCGTCGCGCGGCTTCGGCGCGTCTTTACGCCGACACGATGGGCAAGATCAACGATATGACCTCGTCGGATCTCGAGTCGTCGGAGCCCGAGGTGGTCACCGCGGTTCCAGCATCGGCGCGTTCTGCGTCTGGTGCGCAGCTTCGTAAATCTTGGGTCGCTGCTGCTCTGGCAGCGGCGATCATGTTAGCTGTAACCGGGCGTTTGTATTTGGGTTCCAACGAGACGGATCTCGGAGGCGTTATTCAAACGGTGCCTCGTGGAGTGCAGTTGCTGAGGCCATCGAAGCCGATTGCCAACGTCGTGTCGGCATCGCAAGCGGTCTGGGCACCGGGTAGCGAAGTTGCGGTTGGCGACACCTTGGACGAAAAGCGACATCTCGAGTTGCTCTCGGGATCGGCGCAGTTGAGCATGGCCTGCGGGGCCGACTTGGTGTTGCAGGGACCTTGCGTGATGACGTTGGTCACGGAGGATTTGGCCGAACTGAAGTACGGCAAACTCACCGCCCAAGCGTCGGAATGGGCGACCGGCTTTGTCGTTTCGTGCGACAATCTCAAGGTTACTGACCTGGGAACTCGCTTCGCCCTCTCGGCGGATGGCAAAGGCGTGGTCGAAGCCCACGTGCTCGACGGGGCGGTACTGGCCGAGCCGTTGGGACACCGCACGCCTCGCCAGCAATCGGTCATGCTGCACACAGGGCAGGCAATCCGAGTCGATGGTGTGAAATCGCATGTCGAGTTGATCGCTGCTCGGCAACACGAGTTTGCCAGCGAGATCGAACAGTTCCGCCCATTGCGGCCGATTCGGATGTGGAACACAGGAGTGGGCGCTGAGGTGGGAGGAACCGATTCGCATTGGATCATCACTTCAGGCAGCAAGGATCAAGGCCCTTATCCCAAGTCATCCGTGATCACCGCCGGCGATACCGGTTCCTATAAAGACAACCGCCCTGATGTATCGCAGTGGATCTCCGTTGATACCGATTTTAATGCTGGCGTACCTCCAGAGTCGGTGCATACGTTTGAGACCACGTTTGACCTCACCGGTTACGATCTCAGCAGCATATACATCGTCGGCTATTTTTTGGTCGACGATGCGATCAACGCACTACGGATTAACGGTCACCCGGTTGACTTTAAGCGCTGGGAGACAACGTGGAATGTCTACGATTTTCGCAGCTTCCACCCGATAGAGATCCGCGACCACTTTGTCGAAGGAGAGAATGTGATCTCGATCGATCTCTACAACTCCCCTTCGAACCCGAAGACACCTGAGCACAATAACCCCACCGCGTTGCGGGTGGAGTGGCAGGCCTTTGGTTTATTGTCTGAGTAAGTAGCAACCAGCTTGGCTCTGTTGATAGCTCTTGCAGTGCTCGTACACTGCTGCGCATTGCTTGCGCGATGATGGTGTGGCGTTAAATTTCCTCCGGTTTTTGCGGAAACCATCGTCAGGAAACAGCTTCCTCGATCATGTATTTGTAGAGGTACTTGTTTCGTCTGTCGCGATTCTGTGGTGACAGGCAGAGAGTGAACTCTCCCGTCTTTTCGTCATCATCTACTCCCCACGGGGCTACGCATGGAAACCAACCCGTCCAATCGAATGGGATATAATCGAGCATTCACTCTAGTAGAGCTATTGGTCGTGATTGCGATCATCGGCATTCTTGTTGCACTGCTACTCCCCGCAGTGCAGTCGGCACGCGAGGCCGCCCGTCGCACGGAATGCACGAACAAAATGAAGCAATGGGGTCTTGCGATGCAAATGCATCACAATACCTACAAGCGGCTTCCGATCGGCAGTCGCGGGTCGCGTCTCGATTTGGAGTTTCCTCGTCAGACCTGGGTGATGTACCTCTGGCAGTTCATCGAACAAACCAGCATGCATGGACAGATGGATCCAGAAGGCCACTTGTATAACCCACCCTTTACGATTCCTGAAACTCTAGAAGGTCTCGGCGGTGTAGAGATTCCAATGTACCGCTGCCCTAGCGATCCCGATGGCGAGGATATTTCGGCCGGCTACTATCAGCGGCGGCGAGGCAACTACGTGGTGAACTGGGGACATGTCCCCTACGGTGGCACCTACGTCGCTGCCATCTACGCACCCGGCGAGGCTCCCTTCCTGCACAAGAAGGGACGCACCACCGAACCGCGGGCGACCACGTTTGCCCAAATGACCGATGGCACGAGCAACACCATGATGCTGTCAGAGGTTATTTGTGCTCAATCCACGGAAGACAACGATTGGCGGGGCGATATCCTGAACGACGAAGGAGTTTTTCGTTTTCAAACGATCAACACGCCAAACACCTCGGCTCCCGATTTGATCGCCGATGGATACTTCACCGAAACAGGCGATCCTCTCATGCCCGTTGCTGATGCGACCAAGTACAGCCGGCAGGAAGCGGCTGCTCGCAGTCGCCATAGCGGCGGCGTGAACGTGGCCTATTGCGATGGTTCAGTCGCTTTCAAGACCGATGATATCTCGCTCGCTATTTGGCAAGCAGCAGGAACCATGAACGGAGAGGAGGTTGTTTCGGAATGATCAGGCGATTGGTTTCCAGGCGGCTCGCTCTCTCTATGATGGGATGCGTTGTACTGTCTCTGTTGATGGTAGGCTGCAAGTCGAAAGACGACTCCATGGGCTCCGTGCATGGTATCGTGCGAGTCGATGGTAATCCGCCCTCAAAGGGATCCATCATCTTTGCGCCTCGCGACGGCAAGGCCCGGACTGCAGGCACCAAGATTGAGGATGGCCATTACGAAGCCGAAGTTCCAATCGGCACAGCCAAAGTGGCCATTCGGATTCCCCAAAAGGTAGGGGAACGCAAAGCCAGCAATGCACCGAACAGTCCGATGGTGCCAATCATCGAGGATGTGCTTCCTCCGAAATACAACGAGCAAACCGAGCTCGAAGTCGATGTGAAACCAGGCTCCAATGAGTTCTCGTTTGACCTCTCGTCGAAGTAATCCTGTCCGATCTTGTGCTGAGCACTTCCAACAGCTCAGTAAACTAAGTCTTTGCTTATCAAAAAATTAAACACCATAAGTCGGGTGCGAACAAAGTCCGACCTCCTCGTAACTGTTTTGGGAGAGATTTCTTATGAGACTAAATCGACAACTGTGCTGTGTGCTTGGTTTGGTAGCGACGACCGTGGGATTGTTGTTTGCCGAACAAGCTCAGGCTGTGATCGTAACGAATACTTTTCGTAATGTAGCTCCCTCGGGGGGATCCCCCGGACAAGCTTACGATCCGGCTACCGAAGGTGGCACCGATAATTTCTCGGCCTCGAGTGTCGATCTGTTGCAAGGCCTTTCCGCGGTATACACTGGCAGCACCACCGCAGGCGCGCTAACGAACGACTATCCCAGTCCCATGGGCGAGGTCTCCACTGGTGTGTCGGCCTGGACTGATGGAGCCATTATTGGTCGCTATGCTGGCGACGCCGATGGCGACGGTAACACCTCGAATGACATCGACGATTTTGCCATCATTCATGATGGATATGGTACGATTTCCACTGGGGGATCGGTAACCTACGATCTCGGCAGTGTGTACGAACTGTCGCAGGTCGACATCTTTTTTGGGTGGAACGATTCGGGCCGCGACGACACATCGTTTACGCTCAGGTCCTCCGTCGATGGCGAGACCTACACTACCATTACCTCGGTTTCGAAAATGGAGAATCAAGGCGGCGGTGATCCCGTGACCAACCTCTACAACATTGTGGACGATGCGTCGGGCGCCATTGCTCCGTTCGCTCGCTATCTGCAGCTATCATCAATCGATGCCGACAATGGTTATGCTGGTCTTCTCGAGATCGACGCGTTTGGCACGGCTCCTCAGTTTGATCAAGCCGACGCTAATCGCGATGGCGTGGTTGATATCGACGATTTCTATACCATTAGCGATCACTTCCTGCAGGTGCCATCGGCTCTGGGCCTGGATGGCGACATCGTGGCCGACAACTTTGTCGACGCGACAGACTTCCGCTATTGGAAGCAGCACGTGCCTGCATCGCTTTTGGCACAGATCGAAGGCGTAGCGGTTCCCGAACCGGCTTCGCTCACTGGATTGGGTATTTTGGTTGTGTTGGGCTACGGTCTGCGGCTTCGCCGTCGGGCCTAACGAAGCATCCTACTGATGGTTCTACTTGATTTTACTCTTTCTAGGATATCGTTATGCCCTCTAAACATTTAAATCGGCTTCTCTATATGGGAGCCTTCGTATTCGTACTTGGTGTGTCAACTCACAGCCTGGCCCAGACCGATTTCACCTGGACTGGCAATGGCGACGGTTCGACCTACGGCGATGGTAATAACTGGGAAGTCGAAGGCTTCTCCGGATTTCTTCCCGACGGAGAAGATGATGCCATCGCAATTATCGGCAACGGCGACACTGTCTTTGTGCAAGGCTCGCCGGTTGCTCCAGGTCAGATTGCGATTGGTTACAACGAAGGTCAGTCTGGCCACCTTGTGGTGACTCCCACAGGGAGCCTGAGGTTGTACAACGGCTCGCAAGCCAGCGTGAATCTATCGTCTGGCGGTATTAATGTTGGTGGTGTTGGTACCGCTTCGTTAACCGTGCAGCCTGGCGGTTCGCTGGAATCGGGATACATCATCGTACAGGGTTCCGGCAACACCGTCGTCCTCGATGGCACTGGTTTTGCCACAACGACCGCTTCGATCTTTAATGTCGAAGGCAAGGCTTCAGGATTTAACGTGCTTTCTGGCAACAGCATGCGAATCATTGGCCCGAACGTGGATATCACGTCCAATACGTTCGATGTCGATGCTGGTGCTACTTACGTCGCCGAAATTACAGGTGCCTCGCACTCCACGTTTAAGACCCCCAACAATGCCTCCGCCGATGGCGTGCTACAGGTGGAGTTTTCGGGTTACACCCCACAACAAGGGGATAGCTGGGACCTGATCGACGCGCCCGGCTTCAACTCGATGTTCTCCGATGTGGTGGTTGTGGATTCGAACCTGACTCCAGGCCAGACATTCACGTTCGAAGCAGTTGCGGATGCAAGTAGCGATTACGGATACTTCGGGCGGCTCAGTCTTGAACAACATCTGTACTTGCAGGTCGACCGAAACACGAATGAGATGACCATCATGGGAGGGACCTCTCCTATCGAACTGGATGGCTACACCGTGAGTTCCGTATTGGGTGGTTTGAATCCAGCCAACTGGAACAGCCTGCAAGACGATTCAGTCGGCACCTGGCGTGAGTCTCCGCAAGGAGGCGCCACTACCCAGTTGTCCGAGCTGGAACCGAATGGAACGTTCGCGATCTCCAGTAGCTCGCCGGTATCACTGGGCAACGTGTTCCAGAAGCCGACCGCTACCACGATTGGATCGGAACTCGAAGACATTCAATTCGAGTACTTCACCACCGATGGTTCTGTGGTGCAAGGCCAAGTCGTCTACGTTGGCGATAAGGTCTACAACGACGTGGTGCTGGTGGTCGATCCTACCAGTGGTCAAGCCTATATTCAGAATCAGTCGGCCATTCCCGTGTCGATCGATGGATACAATATCCACTCCGATTCGGGGTCGCTGTTGCCCAACGATGGTGATTGGCTAAGTCTCGAAGATCAATCGGTTGGCACCTGGCGAGAGTCGGGCGAATCGGCCAATAATCTCAGCGAGCTTTTGTCCTCTGGCTCAGTGACCTTGTCGGGCCAGGTGTTTGAGCTCGGGAATCTGTTTCTCACCGAGGCAAATGGTGGTATGGAAGACCTGGTCTTCAATTACCTGCTTGATGGCGAAGAGACTTTTACTCAAGGCGCGGTCGTGTTCCGCGACATCGTGCAGACAGCCGGCGACTACAATCGCGATGGTATCGTGAATATCGCCGACTACACGCTCTGGCGCGATAATCTCGGCCGCTCGGTTTCGAACGGCACCGTGGCCGATGGAAACAACGATGGCGTGATCAACATGGCCGACTACAACATCTGGAAGTCTAACTTTGGTTTGCCTTCATCAGGTAGCGTGTCGGCAGTCGGATCGGCCAACGTGCCTGAACCAAACAGCCTGGCGTTGGTGCTTCTGGCATCCATCGGTTTGGCTGTTCGAGGCTTTCGCCGCTAGTTCGTCGGCGAGGTGTATTGGTAGCGAGGAGCTCGTCAGTGGGATGCGGTGTGCTTCGAATCTCCTGACAGCTTCCTTTATCATGAGACCCGCATTCAGCTGAGCGGGGTGGGAGGGCAGTCCCCCCGCTCAGCTTTGCGGTTTCCGCGACACTTCGTGTCACAGCAAGTTGACAACACGGTCGGCCAGGCCTTTGTCGCCTAGTACGACGTTCAATTGCCCCGCCGAAGCGACCTTTTCCAGAACTTCCAGTTCTCGCAGTCGCATCAAGGTCGGATTATCGGCCAGCAGCCTGGCGGTGTTTGCCTGACTTCGCATGGCGGCGGTTTCTTCCCGGCGGCCAATCAGGTTGGCTTCAGCTGCCTTTTTGGCTTCCATCACCTTGTTCATCAGCTCCTTCATGTCTCCTGGAAGGATCAGGTCGCGAACACCGACCGATACAATCTCCAGGCCGAGCTCACTCGCCCGACGATGGAGCTGCTCACGGAATTCATCGGCTACAACGTCTTTGCCAGTCAGGAACGAGTCGAGATCACGCGTACCGACCACCGCCCGCAGGGCGAGCTGTGCTTCGCGGTACAGCGACTGTTTGGCTCCCTCCGTGACCATGCCGACCTTCGGTGCGTCGACCACGCGATAGTTCACCGAGGCGTTCATACGCAGCGTGACTTTGTCGGCGGTCATGATTTCTTGACCAGCGACGTCGAAAGACTGCTCGCGCATGTCGACCTCCACCAACTTGGTCGTGGCCAGATGACGCCACCAGGCGTACTGACCTGGAGGCAACGTAGCGGTATAGTCGCCATTGACGAATACCACCCCTACGTGATGCCGCTGAACTTCGCAGACGTCGAGTACCTGCGAAGCCATCGGCGACCGAACGATGGTGGCAAAGTCGGGGTGCTCGAACTGCACCTTGCGGGCGTCGACCACCTGTACTTGCACGTCTTTGAACTCCGTCCAGTAGGCGTGCAGCCCTGGCGGCAGGATGTGGCTGAATCGCCCTTCAATCCACACGAGCGCCCGCTCGTGGTCCTTGAGGTCGACGATCTCCGCATGGCCAACTGATTGTCCGCTTTTGACAATGACATCGAGTTGTTCGTGCGCGATCCATGGTGTTCGCTGCGACATAGTGTCGACACGTACCTTCCACAGAGGATCGAATAGCCAGTGCCGCCCGGGAGTGAGCAAACGCCGAAACTCGCCATCGTGGAAGTACAAACCGACTTCGTGGCTTCTGATTTTTACACGTTTAAAGCACAGCATAGGTGTGTGCCTCCTTTCGAGCCGCTTAAAACCGGCGGTCGGCTCTTCCGCCCCGATGTACTGAAACTGATCGTACAGGAAGTAGAGGACGAACGAACTGATCAGCAGGTTCGCAAAAATACCCTCAGGTAGCGGACCGTGTCCAGAAAGTCGCACATCCAAGCACGGAGCGTCGTTTGAGCAGCCACTTCCATTTCAGCTCAAACTTGCCTGGCAATGTCGCGACAAGCCGGTTGGGGCTTGTCGTGAGTTAGAGCAGGGCAAGCCGAGAATGAATGGCAGTAAAAGCGGTATCCACGGGCTGCAGGGTGTTGGGGTGTGCTGTCGCATCGCAGTGGCTGGCACCGAAGCACAAACACCTGGGAGGCAACTGACTTCATGGTCGTCCGCTACCCTCGGGCTGCTCGTGACGCTTTCGCGCCGGTCCCTTTGCAGGGAACAGGGGGTGAACCTGCGCTTGGTTGCGGGAATCGAACCCGAAGCTTCCAGATCAATGGTCTGGTGCTCTAACCATGAGCTACCCAAGTGGGCGTCCAACATCGCCTTGTTAGAATCCAGCACGGAACACACCCGCGCGATCTGCGTTGAGAGCGTGGGTGAGCCGCTGGTCCAGCGACGTAAGGCAATCGATTGACAAGACCTAACCATGGTGGGTTCGCGATACGCGATCGCAAACCCACATTGTTCTTACTTGATGCGTGAGGAAGCTGGTCTATAGTTCCGCGAACAACGCTTCATCCAGCGCGGCGATCTCTATCGTGGAATCCGCGCTTGTAGGTTGTTCCTCAATTGGGGTGGAAGTCACGCGTTGCTCTAGACGATCGAGATCGCTGAAAGCCAGATCGAGTAACAATTGCGATTCGCTGCTTGTACCAGACGTAACTGAGTTGTCACTCAATGGAGCGATCACCGCCGAGGAGGCAGGAGAGAAACTCCCGCGAAGTCGGTTGCTTGCTTGAATCGGATACGCAGGAGCGGCTAAGTGCACGTGGTTGGCGGTCGGTGCTACTAACTTCGATGCAATGCTCTTTTCAAGAGTGACAACAACGCTGGAATCGCTGCTTTCGCCGGCCACTGCTGCGATCACGGGCTCCGTGGAAGTGTCGCCAGTGGACTGGGTTGCTACACTCGGGGTCGTTGAGTCGGCAGTTGCGTCGCTGCTTGGTGTCGAGGAAGTCTCCGCAACCGTGGGAGTGGCTTCCGGTTCCTGGGACGATTTGGTCGAGGCGATCGCAGCGATCGATGCGGGAGCGGTAAACACGGCTCCTAGATTGTCGCGCCAGACGGTGTAGTCGGCCAGCGATACCTGGCCATCCTCGTTGCCATCGGCAGCCAGGCTGGTGGTCGAACCATAATTGGATTTCCAAACCTGGTAGTCGTTCATGTCGACTAAGCCATTGTAGTCGTAATCGCCCTGCAGCAAGCGATGAACGCCGGGCGAACCACCATCGGCCGAGCTTGCCCGCCAGTTGGTGGGGGAGGAATAATCGCCGAATAGATCGACTACCTCCAGCGAGGGACCATCGCCGTCGGGCGACGTTGGCCACGGCGCGGCATCTTCGTACGTGAAGCTATGGATCGTCAGGCCCGAGCCGTCGGTGAGTATCAACTGCTCGCCGCCGTTGCTGAGGCTGCCATCATACTCGCCCGCGATGGTTAGGTCCGAACCGTAGCGGACCGCAAAGGCTTCGGCATTTTTCACCGCTACGACCGATTGCCCGGGAGCCAACGCGGTTACGTTGCCGGTGGTGAAATCAAAAGTGATTCCACCACTGATCGTCACGCCATTCAAGCTAATCGTCTGTTGGCTGGTATTGACTAGCTCGATGAATTCATAGTCGCCGTTCTCGGTTCCTGGAGCCAGTACTAGCTCAGCCGCTGTGGGATCGGCCGGATGATAGTGGACCTCGCTAATACGCAGGCTGGATGCATCGGCCGGGACCTCTACCGAATACAATCCGGTTACCAGCGAACTCCACGACGATATCCCTTCGAAGCTAACCTCATGAATGGCAAGTGCCGTATCCCTGGTGGAAAGAAGTTGAGTGCCAAGGGCATTCGCTGAATCGTAGAAACGAATGTCAGCAATCTGCATATACTGGGAGGATCCCTTCAGGGTGGGGAAGATCAACTTGTAGGAGGTGTAAGCCGTGGAGTTGTTGACCTCGATGGGCGACGAATCCGTGTAACGATCGTCCGGGAGCGACAGGTCGCCCGAATCGATCAGAGTCCAGTTTTCGGAAACTCCTGCACTGTTGTCACTGCTCTGAATGGTTTCGTTCGTGCCATACAAGACCCACGATGCCGGGTCGCGCTGATCCGCATCGTTGGCCGTGGTAAGAACAAAGCTTTTTACGATCGACGAGCCGTAGTCGGGCGTGAGGATGATGCCTGAATTGGCACCACCGAAATTCAGATACTTCGTCAGTGGGTTTCCATCGAGCACATTCGGTGGCGACTCACTCGAGGGATAGCTGCTATTGCTCGAAGAGCTTCCTGCGGCCACGCCATAGGCACGAGCGTTGATTTCCGTTGTGCTGGTAATCGTGATGGGGCCGGTGTATTCGATGGCCGAAGGGGAGATGCCTCCCCCGTTGGCTCGGGGGTCGGTGCCATCGAGCGTGTAGTAGATCGTGGATCCCGGCAGTGCGGTGAGTTCAACCTCTTGGCCCGATTCGGTATTGCCAGGCGATGGGGTGAGGAACGGCATTTGGATCAATTGATCGTCGATCCAATTCGCGCGAATGATCAGCCAGTTCGTTAGGTGGCTCACTTCCGCTTCCCACCCGGTAAGCCCTGGGTCGGCATAGGTTCCACCGTTCGGGGCGACTTCAGACCAGCGTTCAAAGTTACGTACTTGGGCTTCGGCAATCTGATCGGCTTGACCACCTACCAAGGCACGCAAGCTATCGTCGCTCAGCACGCCCGCTCGAAGTTCTTGCCAACGATCGACCCATTGTTGGGCAAAATTTGGATCGTCGAATAATGGCCCCCACCAGTCGGAACCGAAGAAGTCGACATCCGGCAGGTACCACCCTTCGGGATTCGCAGAGCGCGAGTCATTATCGGCTCCGCTTGAGCGGTCGAAGTCCCATAGCGGACCAAAGGCTAGTTTGCCATCGCGTTCTTTGGTGAGGAAGGTACTCAAGCGAAGCGAATCAGGCTCTTTAGAGAGCACCCGTACGATGTGGTGGTCGATCGATGCTTCCACATCCAGATACGCAGCGTACCCAAGTTCGGGATCGGTGGAGTCCGGCCCGTACAACGCATCTTCAAAGTCCTGAACGTAACCGCGGATGTAATCCACCTGGGCGTCGGTGAGTTCATAGGCGTCAGGCTCTTCGAGCACTAACCACGAGTCGCCAAGCGTGGGGATATTTCGATCGGTCTTCCAGGCTGCCCCATCGGGGGTCTCGCCGTCGATGCCATCCATCGCGATGATGTACCCACCAGTGATTTCTGGTTCGCTATTCTGCGTAGAGGTGAGTTCGTCGATATCTACACGGTTCGAATCGCGTTTGATGTTCTCCATCAACACGTACACGCCCATGTAGTCGGCCGATGTCAAATTGTTGTTGAACGGCGAAAAGTTCGCATAGACTTCGACGAAGCGAATGCGTGGGGCCCAATTGCCCATGGCGCGACTCATGTCGAAGAACGTCGTGTTTCGCAGCATCGCCCGATCGAACGTGTAAGGCGCGTACAGAATCCAATCCGATTCCGATGGCATTCCTAGCAGCTCGATGCTCTTGTCCTCGCCGTACTCGTCGCGAATCTCGATGCGCAGGTTCGTCTTCGGATTGTTCGCGGTGCTTCGACCACGGCGATGCTGGCCGATCAACGTGCTTATATCGGCGGCATTGCTAAGTGACGCTCGACCGGTCACAGGATCGACATCGTACAGCGACATCACTGCATCCTCGAAGTCGCCGGTGCCAGGAGTTCCTTCGCCAAAATTCTCCAACACGATAATCGGCAGATCTGAAGTGAAAGCAGCTGTGGTCGAATCGGTATGAGTATAGGTCTCGGAGTGGATGCCACCGACTTGACCCAGCGGGCCGAACGCGCGGGCGCGGATTTGAATGGTATCGAAAACCGTAATCGGCCCGGTGTACAGTGTCGAGGATTCGGTCGGCGCCGAGCCATCGGTCGTGTAGCGAATCACTTCGCTCGCGTCAGCCGTCTCGAGCACCAATTCAAACGTGTCGACGAATAGGCCACCAGCTTGCGAGAACTCAACCTCCGAAGCCAGCAAATTCGTGTTTGGCGTGCCTGGCGTCGGCGTTTGCAACGCTCCGATCACGTAAGGCTCGATCGGCCCGCCGGTGACTGTTAGCAGCTGGATCGAAGCCAGATAGTCGGAGCTGTTGCTATAGCGATTCAGCATGTGAATCGCCAGGATGTTCTCCCCTTCGACCAATAGATCGGAGTACCCGGAGACATCGAAGTCGACATACACAACCGCTTCGCTATCGGGGTGATCGGTCGTCGCTCGCGAACTGTAACCAGGGTCGTTGGGCGCATTCGCGCTGGCGACGAGCGTGCCATTGATGTACGCAATGAAGCCGTCGTCGTACTTCATCTGCAGCTTGCTAAGCAGCGTGCTCGTATCGGAAATCGTAAATGGTATTCGTACGTAGGTGGTGGTAGTGCCATTTGGAAGCTGGGTGTCGAGAAGCCCAGCATTGGCGAAATTGGTGCCCGAACGTTCGTAGCCCAAGCTCGCGGTACCAGTTTGCCATGATGCATCGTTGAAGCCTACATTCATCCATGTCGAATCGACGGAACTATTCGTGGGGATCAAATAGCTCACGCTGCTTTCGGGCGTCACTGGGGCTGTGAGCGGAGCGTCGAAAGCCATGCCGTAGGAGATATTCGAAATCTGCTGCGGGTAGTCCGAGGTGCTCGAGCCATATTCGGTGAGCACGTTCCCCTGGGGATCCACGAGCCCCAGGTATTCGCCGCTGGCGGAGAGCGCGAAATTGGTGTGGTAGTACCCGGCCGAGTCGACTTCGTCGTTGCCCGAGGCAAACACCACCAGGTATTCACCGGGGGCTAGAACCTCGGAAGTTGGGAACGACCATTTGTTCAGATCATCGTAGTCGTCGGTCAGACTGTACCCGAGCAAATCGGCGCTTTGGTCGCCGTTGTTATAGATTTCGATCCAGTCCGACGAAGCTCCGTTGCCATCTTCAAGAACGCCTCCGTTCGAGGCCATGAATTCGGTAATGATGAGATCCGCGGCGAGCAATTCGCGTGACTCTAAATGCTCGAAAAGTAACCGCTTGCGCATGGATAGACTGCTGATTTCGGTTCCGGTGAGAAGATGGTGTCAATCGTGTCTCTTCACGTGATATTAATAAAAAGTTCCCTATTCGTCACAGGGTAAATAATGATTTAACTTTACAAATTGCAGGTAGTCACCGTCTTAGGTGATCTCCAAGAGGTGGTTACATAGAAAATGTCCAACGGAAAGGTTTTTTTCGGAAAAAAAGTGACGTTTATGACGCGCAACGCCGAAGCCTAAGCGAAACCTCTTGGACGTTTAAAAGGCTCTCTTGTGCGATTGAGTCACTACTAATCGTTCGCTTGAGAGTAGTCGGACATGCGGTTTCCCCGAGCAGGCCTTCCGAAGTCCAATCGAGCAGAGGTTTGTCCCTCAGGACACTAGAAGCGTTTTTCGAACTCGTTCGTGACATCTTCAAACGTGCTTGTGCGTTGCAGTTGATAGATGGTCAGTTGCCGCCCTTCGAAGAGAGTCGGTAGGGTCAGCACAACGTAGTTCTGCACTCGTTTCCGCAAGCCGGATTTTCCTGTGGAAGGAATGTTACGCGGCACGATTAGGTAAGCGTGTCCCGATTCGGTAAGCAGTTGCTGTATGTCGTGCAGCACCTTCGTGCGAGTTCCACGCGTCAACATATTCAGCACGTGATTGCACACGATGGTGTCGTACTCGCCGCTCGGATGCTGGCATCGGTAGTACGGATCGTAAGCTTCCCAGCCATAATGATCGGCATCGAAACCAAACCCACATCCATAATCGAGGATGCGTCCTTGTAAGAGATTTCGCTCTTCGAGCATTTGCGCACCGCGACTGGGGTAACTTCGCGGGATAGCTCCCCCGAGTTCCTTAACGAATCGGTAGCCGGAAGTGGTTTTGACTTTTGCCATCGAATGTTCTCGGGGGAAGGGGAGTAGCACGGGAGGGAGTCGAACCCTCAGGCACTAAGGTCTGAGCTTCGCCGCTTTGCCAGTTTGCGTACCGTGCCGAGTTGTGAGCGTCCCCGGCGGGATTTGAACCCGCGACCTCCACCGTGACAGGGTGGCGAGCACTCCAAGCTGCTCCACGAGGACTTGCAAAGGATGGTTCGGGTGGGATTCGAACCCACAGCATCCGCGTGCTTCGTCGACTATTCGAAATTAAGACGTCGAAGCACGAGTTTTAAGCCGAGGTGGTCTGCCGATTGCCTACCGAACCGTGTGATGCCCAGAGCAGGATTCGAACCTGCAGGCACCTGAATCTAAGTCAGGCCGCTCACCAATTGGCGTATCTGGGCAGCATGCGAGCATGCTGGGGTTAGTTCTTGCTGCGTCGCAAGCTGTCGCCAGTTTTCTGGCGGTGTGCCCGAATCGCTTTGCGATAGTCGGGCAGTTCGTTTTCTTCGACCAGCATGTCGCCGACTTGCTCCACGATCCAACCATCGGTCCATTCGCCTTGTTCATCGCGAAGACGAACCACGCGCTTGTGTTTGGCGAACGCGATCGGTAGGTACGAGGTAATGGTGGAAGTTGTCGAAGCAGCGGTGCGCTTTAACGTGCATTGAACGTAGGTGGTCGATTTCATGGGATTGCCTCACGATTGGAATGGTGTAGGAATCGATTGCTAAGGTGTGGTCATAGCGAGTCGCTGCGCGAGGTCGTCGGGAAGCTCGTAACCCCTCTCAGGCGGCAGTAGCCGATTGGCCCGCGAGTAGTCACCCTGCAAGCAAAGCTGACGGATCTTCTTGACTCGGGATGTGTAGTCGGTGATCTCTTGAATCCAGTGCTCCACGTAGTTGCGAATCAGGTGTCGACTAATGCCAACTTGCAGGGAGCGATGCTCCAGTTTCTTACCGCGTAGTGATCGCTCGGGGTCCCATTGCACGTGCACTTGCGATTGAGAGAACTCGGTGCGCCAGGCATCGACATGAGCGTGTACCGCTGGGGTAAAGCTGGTGAGCGAGCCGAGTCTGAGAGCTTGCTCCCAACCTTGCCGGCTGATGCGCACCGCTAGTATGCGTTCTTGCCCCGATTTGCTCGCCCAGTTGCTGCGCTGCATCAGCCATAGGAAGGAAGGCTTGATCCAGGTCATTCGTCCGAACGAGAAAGGAGCGACAAATCGTGCTCTCTCACTGCCGGCTCAGCAATGCTGGGGTGATACGCCTGGTAGACGACGATCGTTTGCGAATCGTAGTCGGCGCGGATTTCTCGATATGCAGCCATTGTTCAGATTGGGATTTGTTAAGTAGGAAGTTGTGAACTGGTGTCGCTTGCCGCAGCGGCCGAGTGCAGTCGTGCACCGGCGCGGCGGCGACAAAGACCAAATGCGCCCAGCCGGAATCGAACCGGCACATCCTGCATGGCAAGCAGGTAGGCTCCCACTACATCATGGGCGCAAGGATTGCGTGAACGACTAGACGAACACTCAAGCAGGGGTGACACCGGGGACGCATAAGCAGTGGAGCTCGCGAAGCGAGCGGCTTTGCGTCGCGTGTAGAAAATCAATCTCGCGCAGGAAGATTGCCTAACAGACCGTCTGCGAGCAAATCGTCGGCTTCGGAGCCGAGCAAGCTTGCATCAACAGACAGAGCGAGAGATGAGTAAGGGTGTCGCATGGGTAGATCCCTCAGAAAACCCGAAGATGGTATCGACTTGCAGGCGGACTTTGTGCCTGGTGCCTGCGGATACCTAACTAGAGGGCATTTCCCCGCAAGGGTTCGTACTTATTTGCCAAAAGCGGCGAAAAACAACGCCAGTTGCGTGGCAACGAAGCCTAGGCCTTCGATAGCGGTGAAGTTTGAACGTCTTTTTCTGATTGCCAGGTTTTCGCTGGAAAATGGCCACCTGTGGTGTTCTAATGGACAGGTGTGTTTGTGGCTGTCGGCTTTCAGCTATCGGCCGTTGGCTTTTTCGTATTTGGAGGTCATTGAAATGTAGTGCTTTTTGTCATGGCAGATTCCTAGCGACGCGCAGGCGAATGGTTGCCGGCGTGGGCGTTCGCTGCTGCGCGAATGTCAAAGCTTTAGGCTCTAGGCTGTAAGTGGTAGGCTGAGATCTTTCAGTCGCCGGAAGCTCCTTCAAGATGACATCCTCCGCAATCAGAATTCATCATTCAGCAATCCTCTATCCCAAGCTCCCCTGGCCCCCGAATCCTGTTTCCTGACTCCTCCCCAAAATAGTTTCCCATGGGTGGGAATCTATTTTGGGCAACTATCGTGGAGGTGTTAATGCAACTTGTTGCTGGCAAACGACTTGCGATAAGTGCGCAGCGGGATAATAGATTCCCACTCGATGCGTTTTTGGGAATGGGAATCTATTCGAGACCGAAAACCACTGGTTTTGTAGAGTACGCGCAGATTCAATTTTCCCATCGATGGGAAAATTGGGAATCTATTCGCCGAGCGGTGGGAATCTCACCTCCACACGTGTGCGGGTGGCTCGATCGCGGGAAAACGCGCATCGGGGGAGATTGGCCCCCCAGGGGAGACTAGTAGGAATGGACAGACTAGCGAGTAGCAGGATGGGTAAGCTCAAAAGGGGATGCGTATCGTCGAGCTATGAACCCATCGCTTTCGTGTCGCTCACTCGATGGTGTGCGATTGGGTTCGTCATGCTCTTAGGAATCGAGCAGCCGGCGAAACTCGCCTGGGCTGACCCCGTAGGCTTGCTGGAATGCCAGACGCATTTGTTTGACCGAGGCAAACCCAGTGCTGCGGGCGACCTGCGTGATGCTCGACTTCGGCTCGTCGGCCAGCACCTGCTTGGCTTTGAGCAGCCGTTGCCGCTTGAGGTACTGGTAGGGAGTTTCGTTGAAGACATCCCGGAATGCATACTCCAACCACCGGCGCGACACATCGGCATGCGTCGCCAGTTCCTCAATGGTGATCGGTTCGTGCAGGTACTGATGCAGGTAGTCGAGCGCTTGTCGCAGTCGTTCGTCGGAAACAGCGAAAGCGGAAGTCGATTCGCGGTTTACCACCTCGATCGGCGGCACAATGATTTCGTTGGTCGGCAGCGCTTCGCCACGCATGAGCATGTCGAGCATCTCGGCTGCCTTGTAGCCTTCGAGCGAGTCGTTGCGGGCGACGCTCGAGAGAGTGGGGCGGACGTGTTCGCAGATCACCTGTTCGTCGTCGACACCCATAACCGCAACCTGGTCGGGCACGCTGTAACCGCTCTCGCGACACGACTCCAACACATGGCACGCCCGATAGTCGGAAACCGCAAACACGCCGCACGGTTTGGGGAGCGATCGCAGCCAGGTGGAGAGCTGCTTGTGCTGCTCGTGCCACACTTCGCCATCAAAGCGAAACGTGGGAGCAGCCAGCAGCTGAGTGGCGGAGACCCCCTGTTTTTCGAGGGTATCATTGAACCCGAGCCAGCGATCCTTCGAGTACTGAACGTTCTCAAGCCCGAGGAACCCAAATTGCCGAAACCCACGAGCCAACAGGTGCTCGGCGGCCAACTCGCCGATCGCGTAATTGTCGACCATCGTGCGCGGCACGGGGCAGTTCGCCATGGCGCTCGAGATATTCACCGTGGGGATGCCGAGCATTACTGCGCACTCGGCTTCCTTCTCGGTATTGATGGCCGCGAGAATCCCGTCGCCTTGCCAGTTAACCAAGTCGAGCACCGAAAGCATCAGCGATTCCGGCGCAACAGCAAAGGTCCAGTTCAAAGCATTGTCGGCCAGGTAGCGAGTCACCCCTTCGATGAGCACTTCCTGGTGCGAGCCGCGGGGGAAGGCGAGAGCGATCTGTTGGCTGCGTTCGGTCACGAAACTATTTACGAGAGAGAATGGAAGAGATGGAAACGGCTAGGGCCATTGGAACAAGTGGAGCCGATCGTAGGAGGAGCAGTCGTCATCAGACGGTATCGACGTGGTCCGTGTCAATTGCTTTCCTTGAAATTGGGATCCCACTTTGGACTGGCCGGCAAAGTCCACCCTGCTGGCGAGGGAGGTGCACTGACTTCAAACTCCGGAACATCGGAGCAAAGGTGCGCTGCCAGATCTGGCACCTGCTGCGTAAGTTGTTGCACAATACATCGGGCAAGCTGGTAGCTCCCATAGCTGGTGTGATGCGTACCATCGACAAACGCGGCGTCGAGCGAGTCGCCCAGCTCAGCGTAAAGCACCTTGCTATCGCGATGCAAATCGATGAGCGGAATATCGAGCTCTTCAGCAAGATCGCGAACTGTTTGCGGATACGCGCCGAGCGTGTCGTGCTCGACGCCGCTTTTGCGTTCCATCGAAGTAACCAGAATGGGAGTCATTCCAAGTTGCTGAGCTTGCTGAATCACTTGCTGGAGACCGCTGCGATACTGCTCGAGCGCGTTGGGCGAGGTTTTCTTCATATCGTTGTGCCCGAACTGCACCATCAGGTAGTCGCCCGGTTTCGCGAGCGAAAAGATCTTGTCGAAGCGATGAGCGGAGAGCGATCCTCGCACGGTCTCGCCCGATTCGGAGTGGTTGGCCACCACCACGCTCGGAGCGAAGAACCGAGTAAGCATCTGCCCCCAGCTACCCCAAGGCTCGAGCGGTTGGTCGGCTACCGTGGAGTCGCCCAACAGAAACAGGGTATGGCGGTCGGCGACAGGTGTCACCGTGATGCTACTTACCGCGGGGTGGTCACCATTGAATTCGAGCGTCAAGCGGTCGTCCCACGCCCAGGCTTCCTTTTTGGTTTCGCGATCTTTGAGCCGCACCCGACTTCCATCTGGCAAGCGGGGCTGGCGGATGTTCACCGTAAACACAAGTGTATGGTCGCTGCTTTGTTCCACCATCAAGCGACGCAACTCCGCACGAACCGTTGTCGGCCCTGCGTGTTGTTCTGGAACGCTTACCTGAACTTCGTAACTCCCCTCCGGCAGGGCCATCGAGAAGTAGAAGGGCTGCTCGCTCTGGCAATAGTCGGTAGAGGGAGCGTCGTCGCTCGATTTGCTGGCGACCACTCCATCAACAGACTCAAACCCGTAGCCAGTGTCGCTGTTGTAGACGGTATCGGCGTGAACCGGCCAATACCCTCGGGCGGCTTCTCCCGCACCGAAGTCAAACCGGCGGACCGTCATGCTTTCTTCCGGCAGCTTGGTATCGCTCGGCAGCAAGTAGTCCTTGAGGTCGCAGCTCGTCAGATTGCGAATACCTGCAACCACGCAGGCGGCGTTCACCATCGCGCCGGTTCGGCTGGTATGCGTGTGATCCTTCGGCGTAAAGTACTCCGCGTGCACGCGAAGCTGACCATCCTGCTCGTAGCGCTCGGCGACGATCGCGTTCAGATCGATAAACTCAGCCCCAACCTGCTCGGCAGCCTGCGAAGCCCATTTGCCATAGTCGTTCGACGCACGAATCACTTTCCCATCGATCCAACGATCACGCGGAATGAGCGACAGCACGACTGGTGTTGCTCCCCGTTGTTGCGTTTCGCTGGCGTACTTACGCAGGTACCAACCAAACGAGTGAACTGTTTCGGCGGTGCCGGTGGCCTCGACGACTCCATCGCGGGTTTCGTCGCTATTACCTTTGATCGAAGCACGAGGGCGGTCGCCGGCGAACATCTGGCCACCGTCGTTGTGGCCAAACTGCATCAGTACGTAATCGCCTGGCTTCAGTTGATCGAGCACTTGCTGCCAGCGACCTTCTGTAAGGTAGGTGCGACTGCTACGGCCTCCCAGGGCACGGTTGTCGACGTTAATTTTCGTGGTGTCGAAATGGCGGTCGATCACCGAGCCCCAACCCCACATCCCGCCACCCCCTTGGCCGCTACCACAGCGAACCGTCGAATCGCCGATGAGGTAGAGGGTTGGCTTTCCTATCGAGGAAGTATCATCGGCCGCAACGCTGGTGTGCGAGACAAGTGCCAAGCAAGCGACAACGGTGAGATGAAGAAGTTTGGACTTCAATAACTGGATGAGGCGAGTATTCATGAGAGACCAAATGGACGCGGGAAATGTTGGTCGGAACGTGCGAATGCTGCGAATCGTAACTACACCAAACCGAAATGGCCGATCGCCCCAGGGAGCAATCGTCGAGGCTGTCAGGCCGTTCGGGGACGAACCATGTTTGTCAGGGGGGAGAAAAGCGGTACCTGGATCGATTCGACAGTGCCCTCCCATCAGAATAGACCATTGCCCAGCGGCTTGCCAATCAAGACGCGGTGTGACGTCGGTTTAGTGACTAACCGTAGCCTGCCAGCTACCAACTCGCAATTGTGGGTCTCCCTATTTGCGTGTTTGGGAGCCTGTATTGCGTCAATTGTATACATCACTATCTGCGGGTCGTCGGTTAGAATAGATCCAATTGATGTCTTGCTTTCAGCCTCGACTGGATGGCAAGCGGAACAGTGAATTGCGGACTTTTCCCCACTTATCCTGTTGTACTTGTTTTTAGCTCCTAGCGGCTGAAGCGAATACAGCCGCGTTTGCTTTTCGATTCAGTGTCATCGCCCTGGCAATTGGCGGATGCCTACCCCATTGCCAGGGCAGCCCGTGCCGAGCTTTCGCTTGGTCGAATCAAAACGCACCCGTTGAGGTGTGGTGTCGCTACCCACGAACATGTCGATCACCGACGGACATATTTAACCCATTTGCGTCATGACCACTTTCTCGCCTTCCCATCAGCAGCATTCCATTTCGCCAAATCATGGACGCTCTAGCGAGCAGCAGCCTCCTGTGGGGACCGATCGCTTGGCGGCGGAAGTGCAGTTGTTGATGTCGACCACGCCGGTATGGGATCTACACACGCATTTGTATCCAGCCACGTTTGGTTCGCCGACATGTGAGCCCACTGGTTCCCGCGATCCGAATGGTCTCGCGCTGTGGGGTATCGACGAGCTGCTGACCTACCATTACCTGGTGGCCGAAGTCTTTCGCGTCGTGCCGCCCTGCGAGTTGCCGTACGAGCAGTTCTGGAAGATGAGCAAGCAGGAGCAGGCCGACCACATCTGGCAGCATCTGTTCCTCGATCGCACCCCTATTAGCGAAGCGTGTCGCGGGGTGTTGACCACGCTCGAACGCTTGGGACTCGACCCTGGCGAGCGCGATCTGGCGAGCTACCGAAAGTGGTTCCAGCAGCAGTCGCTCGACAGCCATATCGACCGCGTGATGCAGATCGCGGGCATTTCGCGAATCACGATGACCAATCCCGTATTCGACGACAACGAGCGAAATCGCTGGCTGGCCGATGAGTCTATCGGCGACGATCCTCGCTTTGCCGCAGTACTGCGTTTCGACCCCTTGCTCCGCGACTGGGATATGGCCGGGGCGAAGCTTCGCGAGTGGGGCTACGAGGTCTCCCAGGAACTGAGTGCGGCGACCATTGCTGAAGTCCGTCGGTTTATCCGCGACTGGGTTTCGCGAATCAAAGCGATTTACTGCGCGGTGAGTTTGCCGCCTGGTTTCCGCTACGGAGGTAGCGACGACCTGACTCCAGGCAGCACCATCTTCCGCGATGCGGTGTTGCCGACCTTGGCCGAGTTGGGCCTGCCGATGGCCATGATGATTGGGTCGGAATTGCAGGTGAATCCGTCGCTTGGCGACGCCGGCGACACGGTCGGCAAGTCGGACGTGCAATCGGTGATTCGGCTCTGCCATGATTTCCCCGAGAACCGCTTCCTCGTCACCATGCTGGCGCGGGAAAATCAGCACGAACTGGCCGTGGCCGCTCGTAAGTTTGGTAACCTAATGGTCTTTGGTTGCTGGTGGTTCCTTAATAACCCATCGCTGGTCGAAGAAATCACTCGCATGCGGGTGGAATTGCTTGGCACTTCGTTTGTGCCCCAGCATTCCGACGCTCGCGTGCTGGAACAGTTGATCTACAAGTGGGAGCACAGCAGAGCGATCATCGCCAAGGTGCTCGTCGATAAATACAACGACGTGGAAGCCACCGGTTGGAAGATCAACGAAGAAGAAATCCGCCGCGACGTGCAGCATCTGCTCAGCGGTGCCTTTGAAAAGTTTTTAGCCCGATAGAATCAGATATGTCAGATAAACTCGTTCCGCAACCACTTGGGATCGAGCCAAGTTTCGGATTCGGCGACCGGCTCGGCTCTGCTACCGCTGGTCATCTCACCGCACTCAACGAAGCCGGTGGGCCGATTCGTGGGATCTTCGCGCAGCAATCCATCCGCGAGATGACTCGCACCAATCGAACTGCCGAGCAGGTGATGCAGTGCGCGGTCGAGGCGTTACAAAGCGATAGCTACGCGTTGCCGTGGGGTGCGGATGCCGATCATCTAAAGACCCCCGAAGACGTGCAGCGGACCATGGCCGCTGGGTTTGTGTTCTTCACGCTCGATCCCTCGGGCGACGTCGATCAACAGGCCGACAGCTACGACGAAGCGACCCTGCAAGGCAAGTTTGCAACTGCCCGGGAGTGGGCGCCTTGGTACGACGCGTACTTGGGTCAAACGATTCATCTCGACTCGGGGCCGCTTGAGTTCGAAGCCAACACCTTACAACGAGCAGCGGTGAAGTACGGCAAGGCGATTCTCTCGGCCATCAAGCTGGCCAAGTTCGTAGAGTCCGAGGCGTTGCGATTAGGCCGCCCGTTTGAACTCGAGTTGAGTGTCGACGAAACCGATCAACCTACCACTGCGGCCGAGCATTATCTGATTGCCGATCAGTTTCGGCAGGCGGGCGTCAAGCTGGTGAGCCTGGCTCCTCGGTTCATCGGCGACTTCGAGAAGGGGGTGGATTTCAAGGGCGAACTCGCCGCGCTCGAAGAGTCGTTGGCCGTGCACGCTGAAATCGCCGAACGCATGGGCCCCTACAAGCTGTCGCTCCATTCGGGCTCCGATAAGCTCACCATGTACCCCGCGCTCGCCCGCGCGACCCAGGGGCGGTTTCATGTGAAAACAGCTGGTACCAGCTACCTCGAAGCCCTCCGAGTCGCAGCCCACAAAGACCCTGCTTTCTTTCGAGAAGTGGTTGATTTCTCTCGCAATCATTTCGACGAGGACAAAGCCACCTATCACGTTTCGGCAGAAGTCGCAACGCTGCCCCCTTCGGCGGAACTCGACGATACCAAGCTGGAGCAGGTTTACCTCGAGCGTTGGTGCGACGTGCCCGCGGGGCGAGGATTCGTAGAGCCTGGCCGGCAAGTACTGCACTGCACGTTTGGATCGGTCGTGACCGACAGCAAATTGGGGCCTCAGCTTACAGCGCTGTTAACCGAGCACGCGGACGTGTACACTGAGATTCTGCGAGAACACTTCGTGCGACATTTACACGCTTTGCGTTAACGCAGCCTTGTCCTTTTCTCAGTGCTCTGTCGTTGTAGTCCGGTAACATGGCAAAGTCTACTTCACTGATGGCGGTCGCCTTGCTCGCGGCTCTGTTTGCAGCAACAGCGGTATACGCCTTTCGCACCGGTGCCACGGTTAGCACTTCCGAACCGCATACGCTCAAGCTCGGGCATTCGCTCGATCAGGGACATCCGGTTCACGCAGCGCTGGAGTTCATGGCCGAGAGACTTGACGAAAAGTCGTCGGGCACGCTACGCATGGAGGTTATTCCCAACGGACAGTTGGGCGCGGAGACCGAATGCGTGAGCCTCGTGCAACGCGGGGTGATTGCCATGACAAAAGTCTCGGCCGCGCCGCTGGAGAACTTCGTGCCGGAGATGGCCATCTTTGGCGTGCCGTACGTGTTCGAGGACGAGCAGCACTACTGGCGCGTGCTCGAAAGCGACCTCGGCCGCGAGCTACTGCTAGCCGGCGAGAAGCAGGGACTGCATGGTCTTTGTTACTACGACGCTGGCGCGCGGAGCTTCTACACGGTCTCGAAGCCCATCCTGGAGCCCGCCGATCTGGCTGGGCTGCTGATTCGAGTGCAGGAGAGTCCCACCTCGATTGCGATGGTCGAAGCACTCGGCGGTTCGCCCACGCCGGTTGATTTCAGCGACCTATATACGAACTTGCAGCAAGGGGTGCTCGACGGAGCCGAGAATAATCCCCCCAGCTTCTACACGAATCGGCATTACGAAGTGTGCAAGCAGTACTCACTCGACGAGCACACGCGGACTCCCGACCTATTAGTGATTAGCCAGCGATGGTGGAGTCGGCTCAATACACAGCAACAGCAGTGGCTCGCCGAAGCGGCCGCCGAATCGGCAGAGTTCGAACGCCAGCTCTGGAAAGAGAAAACAGAAGAAGCACTGACCAAGTCGAAGGAAAAAGGGGTGGAAGTCTACACGCCCGACCTCCAAGCGTTTCGCGAGCAAGTGAAGCCATTGTTGGAATCGTATCGCGGATCACGAGTCGGCGACCTGATTGATCGCATTCAGAAAATGGCCGACGATCCATGATGAAGGTACTGCATACGATCGAAAAGCTGGTGCTGCGGCTCCTGGAGTGGGCGGTGATTGTGTTGATCTCTGCGCTAGTGCTCGACGTGCTCTGGCAAGTGACCACCCGCTTTGTGCTGAAAGATCCCAGCAAATGGACCGTGGAGCTAGCGAGTTACTCGATGGCCTGGCTGTCGATGCTCGGCACCGCGGTCGCCTTTGCTCATCGCGAGCACTTGGGGCTCGATTATTTTAAACTCAAACTGCATGGCGACGCCCAACGCGTTGCCAGTATCTTGTCGCAACTGGTTGTCATTGCGTTTGCCGCCTGGGTGATGCTCGGTGGAGGCGTTCGTCTGGTGTCCGAGGTGCTTGCGACCGGGCAAAGTTCCGCCGCACTGGGCATACCGATGGGAGCCGTTTATCTGGCGACTCCGATTGCTGGTGGTTGCGTGGTGCTGTTTGCAGTGGTCGATTTGTTAGAGTTGATCGTCTCGCCAGTGGAGGAAACTCCCGATCGTTCACCTCCCTGATTTTCATCCCTTTTTAGCTGCTCGTCTCGTCTTGGATGCTCAACTCCTCATCTTGATCGCTTCGTTCGTCCTGCTACTTGTGCTCGACGTGCCGATCGCCGTGTGCCTGGGCGTGGCCGCGGTGTTGTCGCTGCAGTCGGCCATCGGCGACATGGCGTCCACGGTGGTAGCGCAGCGGATGACCAATGGAGTCGCCAGTTTCCCGTTGCTGGCCATCCCCTCGTTCATTGTCGCGGGGCGTTTGATGGCCGAGGGGGGCATGGCAGGGCGGTTGATCGACTTCGCGGCCTGTTTGCTGGGCCGCAGCACTGCGGCGCTAGCTTACGTCTGTACGCTCTCCTGCATGTTATTCGGAGCCATCTCCGGATCGGCCACCGCGGCAGTGTCGGGAGTCGGCGGAATGGTGCTGCCCGAGATGTGGCGCAAAGGTTATTCGCGGCCCTTTAGCGTGGCGCTCACCACCGTGTCGGCGACAACCGGGCTGGTGATTCCGCCGAGCAATATCATGATCGTCTACGCGGTCGTCGCAGGCAATGTGTCGGTGGCCGCGATGTTCTTGGCAGGAGTACTACCGGGTATTTTGCTTGGGCTCTCGATCATCGCTACGAGTTGGTGGTGCATGCCCGAACTTGAAGTGGCAGCCGACGATCAAGATGCCGAAAGCGAACCGGAGTCGATCGAGTTGCCGCTGGTGAAGACTACCTTGCGGGCGCTTCCCAGTTTGTTGCTGATCATCATTGTACTGGCCGGTATTCTGCAGGGCATCTTCTCGGCCACCGAAGCGGCCGCCATCGCGGTACTGTACGCGTTTGTGCTGGCGGTGTTCGTTTATCGCGAAGTTCCATTCACCGCACTGCCGAAGATTCTGCTCGGCTCGGGCGTGACCACCGCAGTGATCTTCTTCTTGATCGCTGCCAGTCAGGCACTGAGTTGGGTGCTCGCTCTCGAGTCGATTCCGCAGATGGTGAGCGAAGGCCTGATGAACCTGACCGACAACTACTTCCTGCTGTTGCTGCTCATCAATCTAACCTTGCTGGTGGTCGGTACCTTCATGGACATGACACCAGCGGTGCTGATCTTCGCACCGATCTTCCTGCCGATTGTCACGTCGCTCGGTATCCACCCAGTACACTTCGGCATCATCATGATCGTTAATCTATGTATCGGGCTGTGTACCCCGCCGGTGGGGACGTGTCTGTTTGTCGGCTGTGGGGTAGGGGGGACCAAGATCGTCGACTTGATCCGCCCCCTAATCCCTTACCTGCTCGCGATGGTCATCGCCCTGATGGTGATTACCTACTGGCCCGAGTTGTCGCTCTGGTTACCACGTCTTGCAGGGCAAATGGAGTAACGCGGCGATTCGCTACCGGGCCTGCTGCTCTGGGGGCAGGATCAAGAGCCATTGCATGCCTTGAGCCGGCACCTTAACCGGCACCTTCGACTGCTGGCGACTGTCGAGTGTGAGCGGTGTCGACGTGCCGTCGGCTCCCTTGGCGATCGCTGAATCCGTCAGCCCGGTGTAGTACAGGTCGATAGTCAGCTCGCGCTCGACCGCGTGTTCCAGCGGATTATACACGCAGAGCATGCCAGGGCGGTCGAGCTGGGCATTCGCGTGCAGCATCCAGTCGAGGTCGCGCCCATCCGCCCGGCGGCCATGCACCACGTCGGATTCGAGAATGTCGCGATACTCCTTGAACCATACCACTTGTTCGGTGACCAAAGCCTTGGTTTCGGGACCATCGAACAATCGCGGGCCACGGTAGTGAGCCTGCACACCGAGCCCAAGATTCGACTGCATCATCTGGCGGTAATGGTCGAGATGCTCATGGAGCGGTTCAATCGTCGCGGCCGCACCGCCGCCGTGGTACTGGGTGAGCGGTACGAACATCCAGCCCATGCTCGGGGTCTTGTTCCAGGTGCCATCGTAGATGTTCTGTCGCGTGTGGATCACCTGGTGGGCGCGGGGGAGCGACCAATTAACTTCGCGATAGCCCATGCCGCATTTGTTCGAACCATTGAGGTAGTAGTAGTCCGGCGCGTTGATGAAAATGCCTGCGGCCCGCAGGTCTCGATAGAGCTGGGCGGTCTGGCTCCATTGCACCCACCGCGAATCGTTGATGCCTTGCTGCAGCGGCGGGCGCGGTGTGACGTCGACGTCGCCAGGGTAGGGGCCATCGTTCTCGAACTGATCGAAGCCGGTGGTCTCGTAGAACTGGCGAATCGTCGCTAGCCAATGTTGGCCCCAAGGCGAAGTTACCGCAGGGCACTGACCGTGCGTGGGACTTTGCCCCTCGGGGGACACAATCATATCGGCTGGAGTCACTCCTCGCGAGGAGAAGAGCGAGTAACAACCGAGTTCAATCCCCTTTTCCTCTGCGTAATCGGCCACTTCTTTCCAGGCGGCCAAGTGCTCTGGCGAGGTATTCTCCATGTTGAAGCCACTGCCAAACGACAGAATGATCGCCTCGAAACCAACCTCGGCAGCCTGATCAACGGCTTCGCGTACCCGGGCGGGATTGTTGCTGAGCAGGTGATGCGTGATCGGATTCTCCGTCACCCACGGCGCGAGTGTGCGATAGAAACGGCGCAACGTCAGCCCTCGTCGTTCGCGATTGCCATCGTCGTAAACCAGTTCGAACGTACGGAACGAGGCGAACTCGTCGCCGGCGGCAATCTGTTGGGCGGGACCGTACGTCGGCTCCACCACTAGTCGACAGGGTGTCTGGCGGGCGTAGTTCACCTGGGTGGAGTAGAGCGGATCGGAGCGCCAGTGCACAACGTGACGATTTGCGTTACTGGGGGTGAAACCTCCGAACGCGAAATCGGTTTCCACATGCAAGTAATCCGGTCGAGGCATCGCTACCCCTTCGCGAAACTCGACCCAGTTCGTATGTTCCACCACCGCGAGTTCCTCGGCCGTGAATCGGTCGAGCATCACGCTCTGGTCACCAAGGTTTTGAACCGTGATCCACTTGCTAAACGCGGGAATCCCATCGTAAAGCTCGTAGTGCACGCTGACGCGAACCTGGCGATGCTGCTCAACCAGTTGCTCCAACTCCGCACGTCCAGCTTGGTTAATCGGCCCGTAAGCGGCGAAGCGTAGCAGTTGCAAACGCACCAGCGAGCCTGGCTCGCTAAAGTCGCTCGCTTCGCCGGCGCGATCCATTTTGCCCAAACGCACAGCTGCCATCTCTCCAACGTCGCTGGGGAGTTGCACCTGGCCATAGTTCTTCCAGGCACCATCCACTGGCTTGGCGTCGCAATACAGCTTGGAACCTTCGAGCCGCACGCGCAGCGTCCAGGGCTGAGAGAAATCGAGCCGCATGCGCCCGCCAGCATTGGGATTCTCACGCGAACCATCCCAGATGCCGAGCAAAGGAAACTTATCGTACGCGTTGCCGCCGGGGCGGAGATTGAATTTCACCACGCGATTAGCAAACACGACCGCGATGCCCGGTCCCCAGCTCGACGACTCATCGGTTCCCGCGCTAATCGTCGCTTCCACGATTCTCGTATCGGTGGGGAGCTTACGCTCGACAAAAGCAGCGGTGTTAGCTGGCGTGTAGATCTCGCCCGGTTTGCCTTCGTTCGACACGCTGCTGCGAGGGTGTGAGGTCGAGACGTGCGTTTGCCAGCCATCCAGCGAGGCAAACTCGTCTTCTATCAGCAGCGTACGTCCCAGATCGCTAGGGGGAGCAACCGAGGGGGTCTGGCCCTCGGAATCGGCTGTTGCCTGCCCCGTACCCAAGGCAAACTCGGCTATCTGGTCTCCGCTCATCTCTGGCAAGGCGTAGTCGAATCGAACATACACGCCTGCTGGGGGCCATTTGACTCCCGGTGCGTGATGTCGGCGAGTGTTCCAGGCGAAACGTTCGGCCGGTTCACCGACTTCCACATGAATGAGCTGCATCGACTTGGGGTCGACCTTCATCTGCTCAAGCCACGCGTCGGTGAGAAAGGCATGGTTTGGCTGCCCGATGAGGCCACCAACCGGGCAGTCGAGTCCATTGATCGTGACGCTTGCTTCCGGGCGGACCGAGCGAAGCATCGACTGGCCGGTCATCAGGTTGTCGAAGGCAATGCAGGCACCATTGGGATCGGTCTTCCAGACTCGCTTTACCAGGCCATTTTGCATGGTAGTCGTCTTGGCGGTGTCGTCTTGCTCGACCTCTGCTGTATACGGTGAAGCATTCAGCAGAAAATCGTCGGCTGCTTGACTCATCTTGCCAACGTTTGTTCCGCAGGCCAGGCAGATCGCCATCAGCAGAGCACTACTCAACCGCCATACAGAGGATCGCATGATGTTCTCTTGGTTGGTATTCGTGAATCAGAAACTCGTGTTATTGTACCGGTTGTACGGTCAGCCAACTGTTGACCATCCAAAAAAGTTGACCGGCTAGCAGAGCTAACCGGTCAACGATGGTCATGGGATTATCGATTCTCGTAAGCCGAGAAAACCTATTTAGCAGCGAAGCGACGTTGCACACCAGCAGCAACGACCAACCCTGCGAGGAGAGCCAGGGTGCTGGGTTCAGGCACTTGGCTGCCACCGCCACCGAGCAGGGCACCAAGGTCCAAACCACCAGGCGAGACGTGATTGCCACGCAGCAGGTACCAGTCGGCAAAGTCGGTGACCCCGTCGTGGTTGAAGTCGCCAGATTCCCAGGTCATCCAGTCACCGACGTAGATCTGGTTGTGGGCACCCTGCATGATGTTGGCCGTACCCCAGCCCGCGACGAAGGCTGCCACGTCGTCCACCGAAGGGTCGCCAGTTCCGTCGCCGTTGACGACGCCATCTTTGTTAGCATCACCAGGCAGCAGAGTGCCTTGCAGCACGGAATCGTTGGCGATTTGCTCAGCAATCCACTCGTTATCTTCGAACAGATTAAAGGTGCCATAGTCCATGCCGCCTTCGCTGGTGTTATCGCCGTAGACATACATTTCCATTTCGTCGAGCACACCATTGAAGTGGTTGCTGTAGTCGGGGACGAAGCCGTCGCCGTTGAACTCGGCGGCACCCACGACCAGCTTACCAACAAACGCGGTGTCGCCACCGGTGTTGATGTTGTCGTTGTTTGCCGAAACAGCCACGCCATCAACGTAGATCACGCTGGTAAACGGTCGAGCTGCCGACCCCGGTGCCAACTTAGGAGCACCAGAATCGCCATTGATGTATACGTGTTGCATCACGTGATACCAGGTATCGCCGACAACATCGACACCACCATCGGTGAGCGGAACGCCACCAACACCACTGGCACCATCCACGTGGTACGAGTTGGATTGCGTCCACTTACCTTCAGGCGTAATCGCTGGGCCACCAGTGAAGATCGTATCGAAGAAAATGCTTTGATACGTGGTCGGCGACTCAGTGGTTCCGATGGCGGAAGCCGAGGGATAAACCCAAAGCTGGCTGCCATGCCCTGTGATCCCAGTGTACTCCAGCGGGTATCCTTCTTCAGGGTCGAAGAAGAATTGCAATTCATCGGGACGGTTCATTGGGTAGCCGGTTTCGAGCAGGTCGTCGGTTCCGTCGAACAGAATACCAAGGGAACCAGAGCTAGCGCCAGGACGAGCGTAGGTGCCAGTGGCAACGTTCGTATAGACCGGTGATCCAGCTTGGGCCAAGTCGAGGTACGATCCACTGGGATCGCCCGCAACACCCGAGTCGAGCGTGGCCCCAGGAGCCACGTTGTTAGCTCCGGTACCGACCGTGATGCCACTCGAGGCGTCTTCAAGCGAGTCGTCACCGAGCGTATAGACGCGGTCGTTATAAACCGCCGCCTGGGTGGTGCTGCCCAGTACCACCCAAGCGACGATAAACAGGCCCGATAGGCCGTAAACACTTTGGCGAAGCGAAGCGTTGCTTACCATTGCTCCTTGCTTTCGTTGACGTAAGAGCAACCCGGCCATGGCGATGCCTGCGAGCAGGATCATGGACGAGGGCTCAGGAACTTTCGAGGCGTCGAGCGAGCCAGTGCTGCCGGTCGTGCTACCGAAGTTGGACTTCCAGGCGTCGTAGTCGGTCATGTCGACTCCACCACCGTTGCCGGTGCCTGGAGCAAAGGCCGACTCGTCACTAGCACCAAGATTGTCACGCCAGACCGTGTAGTCGGCGATATTCACGATGCCATCGCCGTTGAAGTCGCCATTGACTGGAGTACCGGTGAAGTAGGTAACGATACCTTCGGTCAAAGCACCATCTGCGGTGCGATAGACGAACTTCAGGTCTTCGGTGCCAACGCTGGTATCGAACAGACTGCCCAGGTAAAGGTTGGTGCTTTCCGTCAGTGTTGAAGCGTCTTGCAAATAGGCTTCACCAACAAACGAAGTACCGGGAGTGCCGAGCGATTCCCAGCCGTTTCCGGTTCCATCGCCGCTTGGCAAGCCACCTTGGCCGTTGTCTTCAATGCTATTCCAGCCCGACGGATCCAACGATCCGGCGTCGCTGAGAATCTCGTATTGATCGACATCCAATGCTTGACCAGCGGAGTTGGTCATGGTTACTGCACCTGTGTTGCGGTCCACCAGTAGCTCGAGCCGCAGCAGATCAAACGAGCCGACACCGTTGTTCGCTACATTTTGGATTTCACTGGGGGTGAGTGCTCCCTTGAAAACACCGACGTCGTCGATATCCCCCTCGAAGAAGAATTCGTTACCGGCATCCGAGCCAGAGCCGATGTGCAGGTCTTCCATTTCGACTAGTCCGTTCGGGCTGTAGCCTTGGGTGGTCGTACTCGCCATCAAGGCACCGTCGAGGTATAACGACTTAGTACCACTCGAAGCGTCGAACGAGATCGCCAGATGGGCCCAAGAATCTCCAGCGACCGTAGCACCTCCGATGGAGGTCCAACCTGGATCGCCGTCGCCGGTCCAGAACTCCCAGGTTCCACTCGGGCTGACGTAGACAATATAGCCAAAGGTGCCGTCATCGCGACTAGTAATTGGCGAGCGATAGCCGGTAGTGTTGGTTGGGCGCGCCCACAGCGAAACGGTAAAGCTCTCGGGGTTCAGCTCTTGGGAAAAAGGGACCAAGATGGTGCTATCGGTACCGTTGAAGGTGGCCGCAGTACCAGTGTTGGCGTTGGCACCTACAGCACCAAAGGACACGCCAGATGGGGTTCCGTTGTTGCTACCAAACGAATCGTTGGCATTGGCATCGAGATCCCAGTGCGAGACTAGGCTCGGCAACTCGGCTTGAACCATCGAACCACCGCAAATCAAAGCGACGACCAGCGCGCTGAAAATGGTGCTGCGTAGCTTCGAAGTACGGATTAGCCCCACGCACAAGGCACCAAGGCCTAGCAGAGCGATGCTACCTGGCTCAGGGACGTTAGCGCTATCGAAGAGTGACGAGAAGGGAACGCCTGGGTTATCTGCTTCCCAGGCCGATTTGAAGAGTCCGAAATCGACCGCATTGTTGATGCCATCGCCATTGAGGTCGCCCATGAGATATGCTTCTGCCTCCGAAAGGCTGGATAGATCTTGCCTGTAGCCGCTTCGATAAATGGCCCAGTCGAGTGAATCGACAGAACCGCTGACATCAAAGTCGCCCGTCTTGATCGGGTCGTTTTCGCCGTAGACTTCGCTGGTGTATTGCACCAGGATGGGAACGACTTCACCGGTGTTGGCATCCAGGTACGTAGCAACAATGTCTTGGGTATTGGTGGGAATCCAGAGTCCGGAACCGAGCGAAATGGAAGAGGTTCCGCTGCCCGTGCTAGTGGTGAGAGTGCCGGTACCCAGTGTGCCTTCGCTCAGATCGTAGGCGGTCTCAGAGAAGGGAACCCATGCATCCGGCGAAATCGAGCTATCACCGTCGGCATCGTAGTTGCCAGCGATGGGACTCCAGTTGGTGGTATTCAGAGCACCGGAAGCCGACGTGAGGCCGAGACCGGCGAACTCAATCGTGGAGTCGCTGCCATTGTCGAAAGTGATTTCACCGTTGTCGCGGTTCACAATCATGCTCAGCACGCCAGGCTCGACGCTGTCGAGGAAGCGAATCTCGGACATGCCGACCCGGTCACCACCACCGAAGGTGCCAAAGAAGTTATCGAGCACTTCCATTTGGATGAAGTTCGCATCGGCAGGAGTCGTCAATGGAACCACCGCGGGAGTGCCATACTCAGCGGGGATATCCAGCGTTTGACTGCTGGCGAACGAGGATCCACCATCGGTCGAGAAATCAAGTCGAACCTGCGAAGCGGAGTTGCCGTTGATC
Source organism: Aeoliella mucimassa (assembly GCF_007748035.1). Classification (NCBI taxonomy): domain Bacteria; kingdom Pseudomonadati; phylum Planctomycetota; class Planctomycetia; order Pirellulales; family Lacipirellulaceae; genus Aeoliella; species Aeoliella mucimassa. The sequence continues at coordinate 2,465,012 of NZ_CP036278.1, read as the reverse complement.
GCACCAAAACCGTAGCTCCAAAAAACGAAGTCGGTCAGGTTGTAGGTGCCACCGAGTTCGATGTCGAAGGTCACAACAGCGGTTGTGTCGACAAAGTAGTCACCACCACCAGGGGCGGGATCGTCGGTAACCCAGCCAGTGTCTTGGCCGGCGTTGCCGTGGGTGACCGACTCGATGTTCAAGCCCGAGGGATCGAGCGTGCCAGTTAGGCCGGCGCCGTCAATCAGGTGAATCTCTTCAGTGAAAAATTCCACACCGTTGCCGGTGTAAGTGATCCCCGTGGGGGTCACTAGCACGGCCGATGCGTGCAAGGCCATGCTGGCCAACAGGCAGGTGCTAAGGAATAAATGACGGATGGACATAGCGGGTTCTCCTGGGTCGCAGAAATGTCAATGCGATAAATACAGTTCGGTTCTTCAAAGGGAACGCTATCCGTGGTAAGCGTTCACCATTCAGTCCTTCATCGTTGCCGTGAATCGTTTATGGGAATCCTCTCCGCAATATGGTGGTCGCGCGCAGGGGTGCGCCCGGGGGGGGAGACAGTACTAGGCAGCAGTGCGGCTGCTGCGTGCAACGCCGGCGACCATCGTTGCCGCGGCCAAGGCCAGCAGGCTGAGGGTCGAGGGTTCGGGCACCACGGTTTCGCTGGCGAAGCGGACTTCGGCCAGACCAACACGATCGCCACCGCCGGTGATGCCTTGAAAGCCAAGGTAGTTGTCGGTAATCGACAGCATCGCGTAGCGGGCGGTTACGGGAGTACCAAGACTGAAAGCTTGGGCCGAGTTGACCCCTTGCAGGTCGTTGGTGTCATCCTCGTCGCCATCCCAAACGGGAAGCAGAGTGACTGTAGTCGCGGGGCCGTCAAACGACTCGCTGCCATCCGCTTCGCTATTGAAACGAAGTTCGATGGTGCGGGCATGGTTGCCAGCCGAGATGTTGGAACCGCCGGAGTTTTCATAGTTCCAGAGAATCACGGAACCGAGGGAGGTATCGCCACCGCCGGTGATGTCGAACACCAAATCGACGTCGGTGTCGCCATCGGGGAGGCTGTCGAAGAAGTCGGAGGGGAAACTACCCGGGTCGGTTGTTACAAACGAACCATCGTAAACACCACCGAACTCATGTACCGCGGTCAGAGCGGTCGCGAGCGAGTCTCCTCCGTTGACGGGGTTGATCATGCGATCGTTGTTGATCGTGTCGACCGCCGAATTGAACACATACTCTTCACTGAGAAGAGCAGAAGGTTGAACGACAGCCGCTTGCGCGTTTGTCATCCAAGCAAAGCAGGTTAGCGCAATAGCGCGGGTCATTAAGGTGTTCATTAGTCTGCAATCTCCCAAGGTGAAACACGATCAGGTGCAACGTCGTATTGTTGCTGAATCAAAGGTGAAACTAGTAATTGCCTGTTATCTGTTTTTTGGATTTTGCTGGGGTCAGCGCAATCCCGCCTGGTAGTGCATCTGAATCTCTTCGGCACTGAGTGCCCTGTCGAACACTGCTATCTCATCAATCGAACCATCCCATGATTCTTCGGGGTAAGTTTGGCCTTGGCTGGGAGGGTTTCCGCCGATTCGCACGTTGCTGCTGGGGGTGCCGATTAGTTGTGGATTCCAATTGTCCGGCACGGTTTGGTAGCCATCGTCGGTAAGCGACAATGCATTGAACTTGCAAGGCACGGGGCTGCCATCCACGAACAGGGAAGGTTTGCCCTGCGAGTCGACGGTGACTGCCACATGGTATAACTCGTTGGGACGAAGTCCGGCAAGCGAAAGACAATCGTATTGGCCGTAAAATGTGAACAAGAGTGTCATCGAAGGAAACTCGTTGCTGCCAGCAAACGCGTGACCCGCGATGCCGAAAGCGAAGCCGGAGTTTGGTTCGGAGAAACTCGAAATGATTCGGCGAGGCGTGCTGAGGTCGACGTTATCTGGCGTGACGATCCAGGATTCGATCGTGAAATCGCGCGTCAGGGCGAGTTCTCGATGCACTCCGACGTCGATTCCTTGATGGGGAACGCTAAACGAAGCCATGCGATTGCCCGCCTCGGTGCGTCGGTTCTCGACACCAAGGGCGATGCCTGGCGATAGGCCGCTTTCGTGTTCGAGTTCCCCCAGTGATTTGATGGTGGTCGAGCTCTCTGGTTCGTTGAATCGCCAGTACGCGGTCGGGCGACTCTTGAGCATGGCAAGCTCGAAGCTGGTACTAGGAACGCGGCGGATAAACACGTGGCGATCCATGGCGATCTTCTTGGAGACCTCGCCGGTGGGGTCGACCGCCCGCGCGGTGCCAGCGTGAAGCGACTCGGAAGGCAGATCGTTGCCTTCTTCTTTCTTGAGTTTCAAGGCGATTTCACCATCGAGCACGTGCACGCCGAAACCACCTTCGTTACGCATGTCGATGCCGAACTCGGTTCCGAGGTCGACGATGTTCGAGGTGCCCGCGGTCACGGTGAAGCCGATAGCCCGCTCAGGAACTTGGGCCACGAGTTTGCCCTGCAGCAGACGGATCCGTCCGGCGGAGAGCAGGTCGAGCGAGATCGGCGATTCGAGCACTACCGAAGCCCCGTCGTCGAGGTCGATCTGTGCCATCCCGTGATCGAGTCGCAGTGGGCCTGCCATGAGCCGCGAACCGACCGCGAGCGACGCATCGGCGTCGGACCATTTGGTATCGATCGAAGTGGTCAGTGTCGCGATCGTGGGAAGAGCGGGCGGTGCCTGGTCGGTTTGCGAATGGCTCACCACCTGCTGCGTTGCGGACTCTTGCGAGTGCCAGAACGCACTCACGGCCAGCAGTAGCGAAGCGGCTAGCACCGCCGCCGCAAGATAGGCGGCGCTTTGCGGAATCTCAATCGGTTTTGGTCGGTCCGGTCGGTTGCGTTCTTCTTCCTCACGACGCTTGCGTTCGGCCTCGGCCGCTTCGGCTGCTGCGCGTTCGGCCGCTTCCTTGGCTCGGCGAGCCGCTGCTTCGGCGGCTTCTTCGAGCATGATGCGAATATTGCGAGGATCCACCATCGTGAAGCAACTGTCGGGCGACTGGTCTTCGGCAAAGAAGTCGACCATGTCGTTGTGCTGCATCACCACCTGCAGGTTGGTGTGGAGCATCGAAATGCGGCTAAATTCTCGACGATGCTCTTCACTGCTCTTCAGCCAATCCACGAGCTGAGCGAAGTCGGTTTCGGTAATCGAGCCATCGAGATACGCGCTGCATAGCATCGCTGCATCGGAAGACGAATCGGAATTTCGGGAGTCGAATATCATGCATCGCCTCCTGGATGCATGGCTTCGCCGAGCTTGAATTGCACGCAGTCCTTCAAGGCTTTGCGGATGCGATGCAAGGCCACGCCTGCCGCGCCGGCGGTGGTACCAGTGGCCTGGGCGATGGCATTCGCTGACAGATCGCGTACGTAGCGGAGTTCGAGCAACTTGCGGGCGCGACGCTGCAGGGTCGAAACGCACTCGCTCAGTGCTTCCTGGGCTTCGTTGTTATCGATGTCGAGCTGCGAATAGGTATCGGCTAGTTGCGACACGAGGTCTTCGTCGAACACGCAACGGTCGCGCGAGTTCTTACGAAGGGCGACCAGAATTTTGTTGCGGGCGACACCGAGTACCCATGGCAGGAACGGCCGCGACGAGTCGTAGTCGTCGAACTTCTCGGCCACCGCAGCGGCGGTCTCCTGCAGCACGTCGTCGGCCATATGGAAATCGATCACCACCGAACGTATGTAGCCAAGCACCATCAAATGATGCTGCGACCACAACACGCTTAGCGTGCGGCGAGATTCCAGCGGTTCGACGTTGGGGGTCGAACTGTCGACCGATTTCGCGGACATGAGCAAATCAAAAGCAGGCGATAAACGAAGCAAACAGACTACAGCAGCATCACAAGCAGATAGCAATTAACCTTCTTCACGCTCGCGGTTGGCGCGATTCTGCTCCACTTCTACCGCTTCCTCCAACTGGTCACCAGTGATCGGCTCCGGTTCTTCCGAGCTGCATCCAATCTGCCCAATGCCGAGTACTGCCAGCAATAGCAGGGCAGATAGAGCATGGAATCGAGGCAGCAGGGCAGGGCGGCTGGTGGGGGAAAGCATCTTCTTCATGGAGAGACTCATTCGTTTCGAAACACGTAATATCAAATGTTCGGAAAGGGAACCAACCGGCTTACCGGCGTGGACCCGTGGTTTGTGGCTCGGGGGGCAAACCGTCGCGGGTGCCCATGTCGGTCCAGACGATTGGATCAATATCTTCGGGTACCGAGTCGACACTGCCATCGAGTTTCACCGCATTCACGACGCCAGCATGGTAGCTCGACGCGGGAGATACGATTTCCCACCAGCTATCAGGACGCCAGCAGACCGAGTTCGGCGGCAACAAGTGGTTGTACCAAGTGCGCCACATAGTGCCTTCGACCCAGGGGTAGCCGCGGAAACGCCACTCGCCCGACCATGGGACTGCAGCGGTCCGCCAGTCTTTCTCGAGGAATTGATTCTGCACGGCCGCAAGCTTGCCGCTAGGCGGAGAGCCAAACTCAAAACAGTCGGCAATCGGATCGCCAGTGCCGGTGCCCGAAGCGATGTCGGGAGCCAGGCCATTGGCTACCTCGGCAAAGGCAACGGTGTTGCTGGTGCCATCGACAACGCGGGCCAGACGTAATGGTTTGAAGGCCGGTTTACCGGCGGTGTCGTTCATGGGGCCGAACACTCCGTCCCAGCCACCGAGTCGCACCCAACTGCCAGCATTCGAGTGATAGTTGGTCCATCCCATGAAGGTCGAGCCGCTACTGCCTGACCACGAGTAGGCGTTGCCACCTTGCTGTGGATCGGAAGGGCAGAGATAGACTTCGGGTTGCACTTGGGCAATCGTCGGATTGGCACTGCTCGTATCGTAGATGAATTTATCGAACTCAATCCGGTCGTGAGTCGTACCTTGTTCCATGTAGGGAAGAATCTGGGTGTTTACCGAATAGTACAAAGACGAATCGGTTTGACCACCAGGCAAAACGCCATACGCATTTTCGTAGTTCAGCAGGGCCAGGCCCATTTGCTTCAGATTGTTTTTGCAACTGTTGCGCCGCGCGGCTTCGCGGGCGGACTGAACTGCTGGCAACAGCAATGCCACAAGGATACCGATAATGGCAATCACCACCAACAGTTCAACTAGGGTAAAACCCGAGCGAGTGCGCACCATCTTATCTTCTCCATAACGAGTGCGATGCATCAATCACAACACATATCTACGACCAGCATCGCTGATCGGCCCGCCGATACCGTGTGAACGTCACCTATCTCACCCCCCCCGAAAAAAAGTGAGGTTGCCGAAAGGTGATTGTTGTCTTGTCGCCTGAGACGACCGCCTGAAAAGGGGCCCTCATGAGTAGACATGAAGGGCTTAATAGAAGGTTTACCGCTGAGGGCGAAGTCTTACAGAGGTTTTGCCAGTTTTTTCGTTAATACTGGCAAAGTCTTTTGAAATCACTCTCTCGTATTCCTTCTTAAGGTGTTGCACTGCTTGGAGTAACGTGAAAACGAAGCTTGCTATGGAAGCTACTCTTCCTCCGACGAGATATTAGCCGATTTGACCGGCGGGTCCAAACATATTTTTGACGAAACGAATGCGAGGAACGGAATTCGATTCCAAAACCAAGTCAAAAATTTGACGGCCCCTGGCGGGTTCGGTAAACTGCGTGCACTCCCGTCGGGCACTCTGCGCTCACGCTGCGCGCCTACCCAGCTCTTTGATCATAAGCTCGGCCAAGCTGTTGTTGTCCATGCCTGTGCATGTGGTTCGGCCTGATTGTTTATGCCATCGGTCGACTTTCCGTTCAGCCAAGCCTACTGGTGTTGGCTGCAAAGTCCTCTCCTTCAGCGGGACAGGGTTCTTCTTGTGATTTGTGCACTTTTCGCTTCGAAATGGCCACCACTTCTGCTATAACAGGTGGGATACAAGTGTATAGTTAGTGCAGGCCGTTAGGTGCAATACGAAGAGGAGAACTCATGGGGGGCAAACGGATGAAGCAGAAGGTAGAGCAGCGAAGAATGGGGTGGGGCGTGCCGTCGTGTTTTGCCCCCACTTTTTGGGGCAGTGGGGCGAAACGCCAGTCGGGTGGTTTCGGCCTCTATGAAAAAACGCCTGAATTTAAAGGATCAAACGAACCTTCGTGGCCGCCGTGAAACGAGAATAAAGCCCCCACGAATCGATTTCGGGCTTTTGGGGGCATAACACAACGGACTCAGAGCCGACCGACGACGCGAACATTGGTGCCAGCCAATTCGCAAAACCGAACCGCCCGCCAGCTCGCCTAGCGTGTTAGCCGGGTGATGAGGGCTTGGTGCTGCGGAAAGAGGGCCAGCAACTCGTCGCGGGTCGGCATCTCGAAGTCGGCGAAGTCGAACCCGGGGGCTACCGTGCAGCCAGCGAGCGCGAAGCCGGTGGGGTCGAGTACCTGGGCGCCGAACCAGCTACCGGCTGGCACGATCGCCAGCGGAGCCTCGCCGGCGGTCACATCGCGACCGAGTCGCAGTTGCTCGGCGCGGCCGTCGGGGTGGATCACCTCGATCGCCAGCGGCGAGCCATCGTAAAAGTGCCACAGCTCGTCTTGGTGAATGCGGTGCAGTGCCGAGAAGTCGCCAGGGCCGAGCAAGTAGTAAATCGCGGTGCTGAACGAACGATCGCCAGTAAACCGAGAGGGGAGCGAGGTCTGTGGAACCGATTCGTCCGCGCGGTACATCTCGCGATACCAGCCACCCTCGGGGTGAGGTTGGAGGGCGAGCGAATCGATCCATTGTTGACGCGTAACAGACATGAAACCTTGAAGGAGGTGCTCGTGAGAGAATAAACGACTAACGCTTGGCCAGGTCGGTCAGCACATCGATGCCGCGCTTTACGGTCTCTTCACTCGCTGCGTACGAAATGCGGAAGTGAGTGTCGCGTGCGCTGAAGATGTTGCCCGGGATGATGAGCAGCTCGCGGGCGATGGCCTCGGCGACGAACTCGCTGCCGGTTCCCCAAGGTGCCTTGGGGAATACGTAGAATGCCCCGTCGGGTTGCGAGACCTCGTAGCCTGCCGAGCGAAGTCCGTCGAGCAGCAAGTCGCGGCGATGGCGATACGAATCGACGTACGGCTGCATGTCGACATCGAGCGCGGCCAGCATCGACCATTGCAACGGGTGCGGAGCACATACGTAGGTGTACTGCTGCAGCATCGTCATCTTGTCGATGATCTCAGCCGGCCCATGCACAAAGCCGAGCCGCCATCCGGTGACGCCGTACGTTTTGCTGAACCCATCGACCACGATCGCCTGATCGTTAAACGACGCTGGACTCACCAGCTCGTCGGAGTAACAGAACCGGCGATAGATCTCGTCGGACACGATAGCAATGTTGTGCTTGGCCGCTAGTTCGGCCAGCCCGCGGACTTCGTCCTCGGTCGCGAGCACGCCGGTCGGATTCGCCGGGCTGTTGAACAGGATGAGCTTCGTACGAGGCGTGATAGCCGCTTCGACTTTGGCCAGATCGACATGGAAGTCGGGATAGGTATCGACCTTTACCACCTTGCCACCCACCATGCCGGTGAGGGCTGGGTACATCACAAAGTAAGGATCAAAACAAATGACTTCGTCGTCGGGATCGACCATGGCCATCAGCGCGAGCACCAGCGCGCCGGAAGTACCGCTGGTCACGAGCACCCGACGATTGTCGTGCCCGTATTGCTTGTCGACATCGGCCTGCAACCGCTCGCGGAGGGCGGGGATGCCTTGGGTCAGGCTGTACCCGTTCTGGTCGTCGTTGATTGCTTGGATGGCTGCCTGCTTCACTGCATCGGGCACGGCGAAGTCCGGCTGGCCGATCGACAGGTTGATGGGATTGGCCAGCTTGGCCGCCAGGTCGAACACTTTGCGAATGCCGGAACTGTCGACGTACTGCGTGCGTTGGGCGATCCAGGGATGCATGACAAGACAACAAGGGAAAGGAGGAAAGGGAGAGCCAAAAGTCCAGTGTACTACTTCTGGATGGTTAACGACTAGTTCTCGCGGCCGACACGTAGTTCGCCTGGCTCGACTGAACCAGGGCCACCATGCAGAGGATGCCTCCCATGGCGACAAGCTGCAGGGTGCTGATCGCTTCGCCATCGCGGTAGCCCCACCCCAGGGCGACCAGCGGAATCACGTAGGTGGTCATGCCGGCGAACAGCGGCCCGCGCTCGAGAATCAGGTGAACCAACAAGCCGATGCAAGCACCGGTGCCGAGCGGGCCGAGAATCGACAACGCGAACACGGCGTGCTCCAGATCGGCAGGCGTACCTTTGGTTGGCATCGTCAGGCATTCCCAAATCGCCAGCGGAAGCAGCAACGTTCCGCCGACCGCGAGCTGAATGGAGGAAATCACCAGTGCGGGCACCTGCTGCAGTTGCTGGCGGACCAGCGTGTTGCCAATTGCGTACGACAGCGGAACCGTCACTGCGATCGGCATCAGCCATTGGGGAAAGTGGTGCGTTTCGGCATCGGCCAAGGCGATCCACACCAGCAGCACCAGACCGACGGCCACACCGATGGTTTGCTTGCCAGTGGGACGCACGCCGAGCATCGGCACCGCGGCCATGATCGTCATCAACGGCGTGAGCGGCACGAAGATCGCCAGAAAGCTGTGATCCGCTTCCTGACTGAGGATCCACGGCTGAATCACGAACGGGTAGGCGTTCGCAGTGATCGCGACAATGGTTATCCGCAGCAGCGTCTTACGATCGACCGCCAGCGACTGCCGTTTCACCAGCACGATGCCCAACAGCACGGCCGCTCCCCCCAGCAGGCGAGCGGACCCCACGGTCAGTGGGCCGAGCGCAGTGGCTGCGACATCCATCAGCTTGAAATTCGATCCGAACAACAAGCAGACGATTGCGAAATACAGGTAGGCCATGAGACAGAGCAGCGGGGCAGGGCAGGGGGCCAGGCGGGAAATCCGCCATTCTACCCACAACCTGCAGCAGCTGCGAGTGACAGCACCGGCAAAGTCGGATTAGCGAACCCGAGCCTTAAACCGCAGCACGCCACCTTCGCCCGGCTTCAGCGGTTGGGTGATCTCCCAGCGAAGCACCTCGGAACCACCCTCGTTGGGCTCGGTCGAGAAATCGGCGTCGACCGTCGATTTGGCCGAGTCGGGCACGTACACCAGGCGGGTCGCCAGGTTGTCGACGATCGTCACGTTGCCGATCGGTTGGTCGCCGACGTTGTCGAACCGCAAGGTGAACTCCACCTCTTCGCCCAGCTGAGCGGCTCCGGTCGAAGCCAGCTTGATCAGGCGAATCTGGGGCGAATCGGGTTCTTGCAAGCCATAGATCTCGCCGCATTGGGTGCGACCGACTTGCTCATGTACCTTTTGCCCATCCACGACCACCTGAGCCGAGATATCGCTGGCCCAAGTTTCCGCCGCGACCAAGGCCTTGGCCAGACGTGGCTTCTCGGCGTTGTCGATGATGCCGAGTCGGACCACCATCAGGTTAAGCTGTGGAGCGAGAACGTTTTCCAGATCGGCAGCACCGATGCGGGTTTGCACGCCGCCGGCTTGCAAGCGACCGCGGAACAGGTTGGCCGGTTGATCGCCCAGACTGGCGATCGGCGACTTTTGTTCCAACGTGGTCGTCGCGGTGTCGACGCGCCCCGAGCTTGCCAAGGCGACTTCATCGATGATGCCACCAGGGCCGACGCGACTTTGGTTGACCAACAGGTTGTCGACCTTACGCACTGCTCCAAAGCGAGGAGCATAAATGCAGACGCGGTTACTGGGCTTCACAATCACGCGACCATCTTTGGTGTCGTAGTGGGTAATCGTGTCTTCTTGTTCCAGCCCCTTGATTTGCCAGTCGTAACCCACGCCCGCAGGTGTGTAGAAGTCGCCACCGTCGCACAGGTACTCGTCGGAAGGTCCTACCGCTGCTTGTGGCTCGCAAGCAACCGGTTCGCAGGCCATACCACCTTGTGGTGGGCAGCTTTGGCAAGCGTAGCCAGCTGCTGGGCTGGCGGTTTGGCAAGCATGGCAACTGCAGGGAGCCACTTCGCCATGGTAAGGATCGGTCGGTACCTGGTTTACCCAGTCCTGCGAAGCAAACTGTGCTTGCTCCACCGGATAAGGTTGGGCTGCCTGAGGATAATCGGCCAGCGTCGAATGCGGCGCCATGGTCGAGTTCGACTGGCAGGCACACAGCACCAGCAGGGCAGCAGCTACCACCATCACACGGAACCACCGTGGAAACAGCATCACGCTTTGACTAGGAAGTGCAGGCATGGTGTCGTAAGGGTCTCGTGCGCGATGGAAGAAAAAGTAACTAAACGAGCGGGCCGATTAATCTTGGCTCGGCTTTCGCTGGTATTCGAACACGGGAGGATCGCCATAGGTGGTGAATCCTTGCCCGGTGGCCTGACTCAGATCGCGTCCGCCCAGCCGCAGGATGGCAATCGGGCGTCCGGCCGCGTCGGCGACTTGCAGGGGATCTTCTTCCGGGCGAGCTTCGACCCAGGTGGTTTTGTTTTCCTCCTGGTCAACCGGCAATGCCTGGTTCGGATCCTCTACATAGATGACTCGAGTGACGAACATGCCGCGAGCGGCAAGCTCCAGATCCTCGGCCGTAATATCGATCGGTACCGGGAACTTTTGAGCAGTTCCTGGTGGCGGATACAGCCGGTCAATCAATTCCACGGTGGGAAACACCGCTTCGCCCGGACGGTCGAACAGGCCGGTGACCTTCAAGCGGTACACACAACCCACTCGCAGTCCCACTACCGGGTTACCGGGTTGGGGAACCTGGAAATGGCCGCCGGTGGCCATGCCCACTTCGGTTCCTTCCGGCACACGAATCTCGACCGGTTGAGTGTATCCCGACAACGGTCCACCTCTCAGGAGGCGTTGGCTTCCAATCGCTCCCGGTTGCATGGCACCCGCGTGCAGGGGATGCGTGGCCGGCGTTTGCGCTCCGGCCAGGCTAGTGCCCAGCACACATAGTAGGGTGGCCAAATGCAGACTGCCAATCGCCATCGCTCGACCGATGGAAAAGCGTCTGAGGCGGCGGACCGTTGTCGATGTTAGTTTCACGATAAGTTACGGATTAGGTGATGGATAAGTTCAACCAAGTCACGTGGCAGCATTTAAGCTGCTTGTTGTTACAGGCGTGCTATCAAGCACGGTTGTTCGCAAGTCGTTTATTCGCAGTCCGACTTGTGGAACATCGACTTGAACTTGAACCACGACTTGTTCAAGGCCGAGGGAACCGGACCAGGTACGGTGCCACCGAAGGCTTGTACCGGAGCACGATTCACTTCGTTGATACGAACGTTGTTCACTGGTGCGGGATAGTTCATGCCGGGACGCTGGTTCACGGTCATGTTGAACTCCTGCGTAGGACCAGGCATCACCATGCGGGTACGATTCGTCATGGTGTGCTTCTGCAGACCAGCGGGCGAACCCAATGGAATATGCGGAGGACCAGGCAGTCCGATCGGAGTACCGCTCATCGGCATGCCCCAGGCGGGAGCCATGTTGGCTACCATGTGGGGTGGTACCGGGTTGGGCATCATCCCAGCGGTCGGAGCACCCAGCGGCATCGAGTTCGCACCGGCGTAACCTTGCCCGTCGTAGTAGCTATCGACGGGGTAGGTTTCGCCCATGTACTCCCCCACGTACTCGCCCTCCATCGGGGCGGGCACGTGTTCGGGAGAATCCATCATTTGACCTTCTTCAAACTGGGCCGGCATGATGCTGCCATCGCTAGGAGCACCAGACGACAAGCCCAGGTCCTTGCTACCCATCCGCAGGATGGCCAGGATCGAACCACGACGATCGGCTTCGGCAACCGGATCGACACCCGGATCAAGCCGTGTGCTGACCAATGTTTCGACACCCGCCAGTGCGACTTCGGTGAACTCGGGATCCGGCAGGTAAATCACCTTGGTCACGAAGTTACCGCTAAGCACCTGGTCGAAGTCTTCTTCGGTAAATTGCACAGGCACTGCCGCGTGAGCCAGGTAGGCATCGGTGCGGGGAGTAACCGGAGCAACTTCCAGCGTGGGATACAAAGTCACCGATTCACGACCTGGCAGGTTGGTAACCTTCAGGCGGTAAATGGCACCTTGCGAGAAATCTTGTTTGCCAGGAACAAACAGTGGCGACGAATCGAACATGCCAGCACTGCTAACGTCCCACGAGATCTGCAACGGCTCTTCGCCGAGGAACGAGATCTGCGACGTCGCAGGCATGCCCATGCCGGCTGGTGCGGGGCAACCCGCATAGCAAGCACCGCCGCTTGGTTGGCAGTAGGCAGCGTCTTCGACATACGAAGCCTGCATGGCGCCCATGTTACCACCCACGCCAACTTGGCCGGGTGCAGGAATAACGCCTGGTCCAGGACCACCGACGCCAGGGCCTGGTTCCATCAGCTGTTGCGATGGTGGCAAATTGTAACCCATCTTGGCGCCGGTGCATCCGACGGAAGTCAGTGCGGCCACGAGCATGATACTCGAAAGCCAAAAAGTACAACGCATTGTGTCCCCCCTTGGGAATGGTCTCGCCGGCACACCTTGCTAGCACCGGTCGCGAAGTGCGGTGGACGCTCTTCTAGTCAACCGACTAGAATCCGCGACCCTAACTGGTGTGCTCGCAGTGATGGCACTGGTTCCAACGTCGGAAACCACGGCCGTACTGAGAGCACTTCCTCTGGGACTAAAAGGTCGGACTTTTGTGATCCGATTCTTTGGCAAAACCAGCAAAACCGGTCCATGAAGAATAAGTTCCGCATTTTAACGACCCTGATTATCGTCGCTGGCGCTGGAGCTGCGGTTTACCTCGTGACTGAACCCACGATTAAACAGTGGAAAGCCAACAAGCAGGCCAACGAAGAAGCCACTCGCGAGCAGCAGTACGAAGAGAACCTGCTGAGGATCAACGCGGCGAACATCGCGAGCGATCCCTCGGGCGATCGGCTCATGATGATGGCCATCGCTCGGCTCGAACAAACCGAGAGCATTGCGGCCAAGCTGCTGCACGAGGCTCACTTGGGAGGGATGCGGATTGTTGGCAACGGCAAGTACCTGCAACAAGGTAGCGGCGATCGTCGCCAACTCTGGTGGTTGCTCGAAACCCAGCACGACGGAGTGCGGGCTTCGCTGCTGCAGTGCATGAAGGATGGCCATCTCTGGATCGACCGCGTAGCGGCCAGCGGAAGGACCATCGAGCGGATCGACCTCTGGGAACTCCGCCGGCATCAAAAGCAGCAATCGCCCAAGGTTCCGGCTTCGGGGGCGAATTCTATTCCGCTATCGAATCAACTCACGACCTCCATCGGCGGGCTGCCGAAGTTGCTCGAGTCGCTGCGGGCCAATTTCGAGTTCAGCAAGCCCGGCGTGTTTCGCGCCCCGGAGAATTTGAACCTGGGCGATCAACCAGTGATCGGACTCATCGGTCGTTGGCGTACCGAATCGGTCGTGAACGTGCTGGTCGATTTCTCCGACGTGGAAGACGACGATCTGACCGGAGAGCTACTCACGCAGCGTTTGCATAAACGGCTCGAGAGTGCTCCGCTACCGGAGTGGATGCCGATGAACGTGATGATTCTGCTCGGACAGGACGATCTGTTTCCCTACCTGATTGAATACCGCGCCCGCGACGACTCGCTGGCCAGCATCGAGGTCGAGCAGGCGTCGTTGTTTCAGTTGAGCAACGAACCACTGGCCCGGCTCACCATGCAAGGGGTGGAGTTCAATCGCGAAATCAGCACGGTCGATTTCATCTACGAAGCGCCACGCGAGCCCGACTGGGACGATGGCACCACCGGCTACGAGCGTCGTCTCGAACGCGCCGAGGCCATTCGGGTGGCCCAGCGCGAAGCGGGACGCTTGGCTAGCTCTCCAGGTGATGCACCGCATTAACCGTGACGACGCTTTGTTTCTTGGTGGTCCACTTCACAAGACTGTAATTGCAGTTGTCCTGGGGAATCTTCCGCCGCAAAGCAAACGGTACCCCAAGCAGGCCACCCAGGTAAACACGATTCACCACGCTGTGAGCGACGACTGCAATAACCTGACCTAGGTGCTGCGAAGCAACTTGGTCGATCGCTTCTGCAACACGCTCGTAAACGGTGCCAAGGTCTTCCCCATCGGGATAGCCCTGGGCGACCGGGTCGTTGCGAAAGCCTAAATACGCTTCCTTATCGTTTTGTGCGATTTCCACCCATGCCCGATCTTCCCACCGTCCGACATCCGCTTCGGCCAGCCCTTCCAGGGCGGTCGGGTCGAGTCGATGCGCGCCGGCGATCGCCTGGGCGGTTTCCATGGCGCGTCGCAGGGGGCTGGCATAGACCGCCGCAAGCGGTTTGCTCTGCAGCGCCACGGCGGCCTGCGCGGCTTGTGACTGGCCGAGTTCGGTTAGTGGTTCGTCGATATGACGACCCTGCATGCGAGGTGGGTCGAGCAAATTGTGAGCAGTCGCCCCGTGACGAATCAGGTAAATATGGCAAGCGTCCGACATCGGCGGTGAATTCTCCTAGGCTAGGGGAGCTGCAAAGCGAGTTTGGCGGCGGTTTGAATCGCGGCGATCATGCCGGTGGTCTCAGCGGTGCCTTGCCAGGCGCGATCGAACGCGGTGCCGTGGGCCACGCTGGTGCGGACAATCGGCAAGCCAAGCGTTACGTTTACCGCCGCGTGCATGGCCAACAATTTCAGCGCGATATGTCCCTGGTCGTGGTACATGGCCACCACTCCGTCGAACGCCCCATCGCGGGCGGCGATCATCAGCGTGTCGGCTGGCAGCGGACCGGTGGCCTTGAGTCCCATCGCATTCGCCTGGGCGACCGCGGGGGCGATGATGGTTTGCTCCTCGTCGCCGAACAGTCCTCCTTCGCCCGCGTGTGGGTTGAGGGCAGCGACTCCGATACGTGGGGCTGGTTGTCCCAGTTTCCGCATCATGTCGTCGGCCAGTTGGCACTTCTCGACGACCGCTTCGATGCTGAGCATGTCGAGCGCGGTTCGCATCGACGTGTGCAACGTCACGTGAGCGACTCCCAAGCCCGCGGGCGACTTGTTGGCCACGCCGGGGGGGAGATAGAGCATCATCGCAAACTCTTCGACCCCGCACAGTTCGGCCAGCAGTTCGGTATGCCCCGGGTAGTCGTGTCCAGCTGCGTGCAGGGCCGCCTTGCTGATCGGTGCGGTCACCACTCCATCGATTTCGCGGGCGAGTGCCATTTCGGTTGCCCGCGTAATGGCCTCGAACGCCGCCTGACCGGTGCGGGCATCGTTCACCCCGGCCGGTACGTCGAGCACGTCGTCGCTACCGACCGGCAAGCAGTCCATTACCCCCCGTTCGGCCGGCAACCGGGCCAAATCGGCAGGCGAGTCGACCACGCGGACCGTAAGATCGGATGCCCGAAGCTGGCTAGCCCGTTGGAGTATTTGAGGATTTCCGATCACCAAAGGGCGGCAAATCGCTTGAATTTCAGGGTTTCCCCAAGTAGCAGCAATCACTTCGGGGCCCACGCCAGCGGCGTCGCCCATGGTAAGGGCCAGTATCGGCAGACGATTCTCAGACATGTCAGCAGCAGGGCAGGGGACCAAAATAGAGATGCATGGCATCTTACCCGACCACCCCCGGGCTATATATGGCCCCCAGATCCGGTATAAACCGAGGGAAGAATCGGGCCCCGATTGCCGAATTTACCGACATAGTCGGACTTTCTAATCCCGAAACCCGAGTGTTCCGTCACTTGGGGCGCTGGGCCGCATGACATTTCGTCGTCGGCTAGTATACTAGGAAGTTCCAGCGTATCTTCCCCAGACTAACTTTGATTGACTAGCAAACGACCGCAGGGATTTCCACATGGCCAAAGCATTGACATTCGCCGGCATGGCCGTGGCTGGCATCTGCCTCTTGGCGTTTGGACTCGATTTGGTCGGCGTGACCTTCGGTGGTCAGAGCATTATCGTCGATCTGGGCTTCATGGTCTGCTCCGGCATCCTGGGATACCTGAGCTGGAACGCCTACCGCGATCTTTAAGCCGCTTGCCGATCGAGCGACCGTTGCTGCTGCAGCGAGCTCGATATATCGCTGGCCGCCTGGGCAACGGTTTCGAATCGAATCCAGCCTCGCTGGGCGTAGTCGCTGACCTGGTCGAGCCACCGCTCGAACTGCTGAAGCTCGCCGCCCGCCAGGGGAAACTCAGGATCGATCACCAAGTGCAGTCGCGACGATTGCCGAACGACTTGCCGTACTCGGATCTTCAACCTCGCTAGCGTTTCGTCGCTCGGCGAAGTCGTGGTGCGATCGGTGGCCGGTGCCTCCCAGATGTTCCAGGCCAACGCCCGCAGCTGCCCGGTGTGGCTGATGGCTCCGCGACGATGAAGCGGCACCACCGCCAGCGCCTGCAGTTGAGCCAGCACCGAAGGATGCACACCCCGTGATAGAGTGACCAACGTTCGCAGCGGCAAACTCACCTTTTGGGCAAGTTGCGATTGATGGCGAAAGCTAGGTAGGTTGGCCGCAACCGCTCGACCAAAGTCGAGGTGGGCCAGCTCGTGAGAAACTCGGCTTCCCACCAGCAGCGATGCCAAGCGTGCCGTATCCCGAGCTCCTGTAGCCCAGGTGGCGGGAATACCGCGAGAGTCGAGCAAGGAGAACACCGGGCTCCACTGCTCGGTCGCTGAGTCGGCGACTATGCTATCGCGGTGGCTGACCACCGTAACGGCCATGCGAGGGTGGTCGGGCGGTCGGAGCCAGCGACTTAACCAACGCATTTGCAATTGCCCTCGTAACACGACAGAATTAACGGTAGAAACGTGAACCCGCAACGGGTCGACTTCGTCGCTCTAGTAGGTGATCGGCAGCTGAAGGAATAGAAACGCAATGGAATTGTTTGAATCGAAGCTGTCGCTGGAGGGCAAGAGTCGCCCGCAGCCAGCGAATACCCCTTTAATTAAAGGTCAACTTCGCTTGCGGGCGGTTTGTTTGGGGGGGCATGAATGAGTAGTTCGCCACATCTGACCGGTAACTTCAAGCCATACCCACTGCTGGCAGGGGGGCATCGTCAGACATTAGCTGCTTGCTATCTGGCAGCCCGCCCCGCCCTGGCGACGACCGTGCAGCACCACATTCGGCTGGACGATGGCGACCAACTCGTCCTCCACGACGACTGCCCGCCCGCTTGGCAACCAGGCGACCAAACGGCCATGCTGGTGCACGGACTTTGCGGAAGTCACCAGAGCCGGTACGTGGTTCGCATTACGAACAAGCTCTACGAGCGCGGTGTCCGCGTGTTCCGACTCGACCTCCGCGGGAGCGGGGCAGGGGAGCTACTCGCTCGCACCTTTACCCACTGCGGACGTAGCACCGATCTCGAGCCGCCGATCAACCGCATTGCCGAGCTCGCGCCTGGCTCGCCGCTGTCAGTGGCAGGATTCTCGCTCGGTGGAGCGCTCACGTTGAGCCTGGCGACACACTCGACCAAGCCAACCAACTGGACACGAGCCATCGCAGTTTGCCCGCCGGTCGACTTGTTTGCGGTCGAGCAGTTGCTCAATCGTTCGCTCAATCGGCAGTACGATCAGTTTTTCGCCCGCCAGATGTGGGACAAGGTGATCGCCCGATCCAAAGCGGTGCCCGGCGCTCCGAACGTCGACCACCTGCCGCGCCCGAAGCGGCTGCGCGATTTCGACGAGAGCTACACGGTGCCGCTCGGCGGGTATCGCAACGCCGACGACTACTACGAACAAACAAGCGTTGCGCGTCACCTGCATCGCATCGAGATTCCCACGTTGATCATTGCGGCCGCGAACGATCCGATCGTTCCCATCGAGCCGCTTCGCGAAGCACAGCTGGGTAGCAATACCTACTTGCTTTCGACTGGTTGCGGCGGGCATTTGGGATTCGTCGGCCGCCGGGGCAACGATCCCGATCGATACTGGCTTGATTGGCGGGTCATCGAGTGGATACTCGGCGATCCCGCAGCTACCGAGCAGGCAGACGCCAAGCCGGCGACGAATTGGAGCTTTACTTTCCAGAGATGGCGCTCGAAACAACAACAGGACGAACGAGCGACGTGACCCCAAAAGTCGATACACTGACTTCTCTCGAACCGGGCGAATCCGATTGGTCGCGTCCCGACAATCGGTTCTTGCCGCTGCGTGCCTGCGACCTGGTCGACACGCTGGCTGCCGATGCCGGCTATTTTGGGCTGACTCCCGAGTCGCTGCGAGCGTTTGCCGCCGCGCTGGAGCACGTGATCGATCACGAGACCGGTACGTTCGAACGCAACCTGGCCGACGCCTACTCGTTGTTCAATCCCGATCGCGATACGCTGCCGATGCGCGAGCCGCCGCTTCCTCGGCCGGAAGAGTACGACGAGTTGTGTGAGCAACTCGAGTTTGTGCTCGACAAAGCCAACTACGAAGAACTCGACGACGTGCAAATCGCCCAGGCGGTGATGCAAGCGCGGTCGCGAAATCTCACCGTGCGGGTCGATCCCAACAGAGTCGAGTTTTTGCGGCTCTGGGTGCGGGGCAGGGGGGAGGTCGAGAAGCGCGAACGCGACTGGTGGCGCCCCTGGATCTGGCGTACCTCTTCAGTGCCGATCTTCAAGCGACTGGTGGTACTCGCTCGGTTGAAGAACGACCCGTTCGTAATGCTCAAGCTGTTCAAGGACATTCCCGAAGCCGAGGCCGAAGCGCTGCTGCCGCATGCCGAGGTCACGATGACGCTGTGGGATCGCATCAAACTGTGGGGCACGGGAGCCAGTACCCTTGGCATGACCATCATGAAGGTCGTGGTCGGGTTCGCGGCCCTGTGGAAGTTGGCCATGGTCATCCTGGTCGGCGTCGGCACGGTCGGCATCCGCTCGGTGCTCGGGTACCGCAACGCCCGGCTTAGCCGCGACTGGCAGCGTACCCGGCATCTCTATTTTCAAAACATGGGCAACAACGCCAGCGCGCTGCAGTTGCTGGTTGCCACGGTCAAACAGGAAGAGTTCAAGGAAGCACTGTTGGCGTATCTGTTCGCCTTGGCTCCGTTCGGCGAGTTTGAGCAATCCGGCAAAACGTTCTGTGAGCACATCGAACATTACATCCACGCCCGCTACGGAGTGGATGTCGACTTCGACATTGCTGATGCAGAGCAAAAGCTAGTGAAGCTGGGACTCTGTCCGGCGGGCGCACCGCAGGATGTGCTTCCGCTCGACGAAGCGGTTGATGTGCTGCACGAACTGGGGCAGGGGCCCGGCATCCGCATGCTCGAGCTCCAGTAACCGAGTCGCGTGTACGAAACTCCGCGGCCGCTAGCTCTCGGCTTTCGTCGCTGCTGGCGTGTTCGGCAACGGTAGGTTGTGCGTGTGACCTTCGAAGCGGCCAGCCAGGTAAGCAACACCCAGCCCGAGGATGAGCGCTGCTGAAAGCTTCCAGCGGTCATGGTGGTGGAATTGCAACTCAGGCAACAAGTCGCTCCCGGCGATGCAGAGGAACACGCCAGACGAAAAGGCCAACGCAGCGGGCAGGGCGAACCACACCGGACCAACGTCGGGCGATACGCCAAGCAGGAACAGCCCCGCGCCGAGCGGGATGGCCAACGAGAACAGGGCGTTCACCATCGACTGGGCGGCAACCGACCAACCGCTACGGCCCATTAGTGTCGCGATGGTCATCGCGTCGAAAGGTTTGTGCAGCACGATCACCAAGAAGGTACCGAGGCCGGGGAGCGTTCCACCGCCATGGCCATGCATCACGCTGGCTGCCAGGGCGACCCCCGCCAGTACGCTGTGCAGCGTGAGTCCCACAGCCGCTCCGCTCCAGGTGATGTCGTGAACATGATCGGAGTGGGGCTGGTGGCTGCAACCATGTTCGTGGTCGTGCTCGAGATCATGATGATGTTCGTGGGGCGGATCAAAACTGTGGTCGGCCGGTGCTTCATGGTGATGGAAGCAGAAGAATCGTTCGATCAAGAACATTGCCAGGAAGCCGAGTACGAACCACACCATCAAACCGAGCAAGGTCGCGTGCGGCGATTGCGCGCTCGATTGCAGCGCCGAAAGAATGGCGTGCGGCAACATGTGCAGCATGGCCACGCCGAAAATGATGCCGGCGACAAAGCTCACTGCGATCTCCATCCAGCGGTGGGTGAGATTCCACCATTTGGGAATCATGCCGCCAAAGACCGAGGCCAGCAGGATCGCGACGCAGTAGTAAATCAGGTAGGTGAGGGCAGCCATTAAGGATAGGGGTTTGTAGGCAAACTGTAGGGAAGCGCGTTAGTATGACGCGTTTGCAGCACTCATACAACTGACCAACCACACGGATTTCCCTATGCGAGCCCTTGTTCAGCGTGTCTCCGAAGCCAAAGTTACGGTCGCCGGCGAGATCACCGGGCAGATCGGCCCGGGGCTCATGGTGCTCCTCGGTGTGGGGCACGACGACACCTCGAAGCAGGTCGCCTGGATGGCGGAAAAACTGGTGGGTCTCCGCATCTTCGACGACCCAGTTGGCAAGATGAATCTCTCGCTCGCCGACATGGGGGGAGCGATGCTCGTGGTGAGCCAGTTCACCCTGTTTGGGGACTGCAAGAAGGGAAAGCGGCCTGGCTTCACCGGCGCGGCACCTCCCGACTTGGCGGTGGAGCTTTACCAGGAACTGGTCGAAGCGGTGCGCCAGCGCGGCATTGAGGTCGGCACCGGTAAGTTCCGCCATCACATGGAAGTCGCACTCGTGAACGACGGCCCCGTGACCTTGTGGCTCGAGACTCCTTAAGTCCACTCGCGAGCAGTTGGAGATTACGCGATTGGTTACTGCTGTGGCAAAGTGGTGCTCGCCCGGTAGAACGGACGCGCGGTACCGTAGTCCGGCTGGCCTGCGTTAGGTTTAAAGTCTTCTTCCACCGATGAAGGTCTGAAGTTGCTTGGTGGATTGCTGTTGGGGGTGGGATAGCTTGTTGGCTGCGAACTTTGCGTCCTGCCCGGCTGTAACCAGTTCGCAGTCGCCGAGCTGGAGTCAGGCGTGGTGGAATGATTCGCTGCGGTGGTTTCGTTGGGAGTTTCGCTTCCTGCGTGGACGCGGTCGCGGACGTTGGTCACCAGCTCGTCTTGTGCCTCGTTGATTCGCTGTACTCGGTCGGCCAGCTCAGGATATCTCTCTTCAAGGTAGCTCATCACACTCGGCTCGCTAGCTACCATCACCGCAACGATAGTTAGTTTGGTGTAGGTGCTGAAGTTGGCCCACCCGTTTTTGCCCCACAGCTTGATGGCGGTTCCGAACGAACGCTTGAGTCGCCAGGTGCCACCCTGCCATTGGATGCTGTAGAGTTCGTCGAGGAACAAGTGCGACATGAAACCGAAGAACACGGCCCCTGCTTTGAAGTAGCGCACCTGGTATTCGTCAGCTGGTCCGCAGATCAAGAACGCCAAGCCGGCAAAGATGAGCCCTGCCGGGATGCTGTGGAACATGCCGCGATGGACCGTGAACCGCCCTAGCAGTTGAGCACCCGCGAAGCGGATGACGAAATACAGGATCGCTGTGATCAGCACCATGCGATCGTAAGGCATACCGATCGAACGAAAGCGATCGACCAACAGCATCGGCACGATGCCTGCGGCAAAGCCGGTGGCTTCGCGTATCGGAATGCCAGAGTTGCTGTCGAGATCGGGCAGCATGCCAGACACGCCACAGAGCCCCCCGCCGACGATGGCCGACTCGATCTCCATGCCCGAGACGATACCCATGCCGGCGTAGCCGATGCCGAGCACCGAGCTGGTCGTGACGTGGGTACGAAAATCGGCCATGGCAAAAGTTGTAAGCAGACGGGGAGCTACAGAGAGACGCGTGGGAAGAGTAGGCGTTGCTGCCGACTCGCACAACCCCAAGCACTGCTAGCGAAGATTTCGTCGCTGGGAAAATTCCGCTGTCAGCCCCCTGCTTTGCGATCGGTA
Organism: Aeoliella mucimassa; assembly: GCF_007748035.1. Lineage (NCBI taxonomy): Bacteria > Pseudomonadati > Planctomycetota > Planctomycetia > Pirellulales > Lacipirellulaceae > Aeoliella > Aeoliella mucimassa. The sequence goes on along the minus strand of NZ_CP036278.1, from coordinate 2,443,076 downwards.
AAAATGAGTGCTTGCATCGGTAACCTGAGTTTCCTCGCTATCATTGCTATTCGCTTGCTTAGGGTGGTTCGCTATACTCCCCGACCAGTCTACGTAGATAGAGACCCTTCCACCGACGAGTTACACGATGCAGACCTACGACTTGATCATGTTGATCGTACTAGTGGGCACCACACTGTTTGGATTTGTGAAAGGCATGGCCTGGCAAGTGGCTTACTTGGCCTCGCTGATCGTCAGCTATTTTGTGGCCGTGAACTTCAGCCCCGCGATTGCGCCGATGTTTGGCGACACCGAACCATTTAATCGCTTCGCCGCCATGCTGGCATTGTACGTCGCCAGCTCGCTCGGCGTGTGGGTGATGTTCCGTGGCGTGGCCGGCGCGATTGATCGAGTGAAACTCAATGAGTTCGATCGGCAGATGGGCGCACTCATCGGCTTCGCCCGCGGCGTGCTTTGGTGCATCGCCATCACGTTCTTTGCGGCCACGTTGCTCGAGTCGTACCGCCCAGCGATTCTCAACTCGAGAGCAGGGCACTACATCGGAGTGATCCTGGCCAAGAGCGACGCGGTGGTCCCGCCCGAGGTGCAGAAAGTCATCGGTCCGTACGTCGACCGCATTGAGCAAGGGCTCGATCCCAATCAACCGGCTGGTAGCGGTTTGAACGATCTTGGCGGCTGGCCGGGGAGCGACCAAAGCGGGCAGGGGGGTGGTTGGCCAACTGGCGGCAACACCACCAGCACGCAACAGCCTGCACCCCAGTCGAACCCCCCTGGCAATAACGGTGGTTCGACCTGGCCGCAGGGTGGTGGTACTTGGCCCCAAGGCGGCACCCAGAACGGTGGCAACACGTGGGGCTCGTCGAGCTCCAACACATGGCCAGGCAACTAACGCTGACGCTCAACAAGCCTGACGTACAACTCGCTTGGTTGATTGCGATGAAGCAACGAATCAACGCAGGGTAGGCAACTGCATCGTTGAAGAAGCCTGCCGATAACGCGAACGTCGCTATCACGGGGATGGCCGTATTTCCCGGGGAAAAACGGCCTAAAACGAACATAACAGCGATTATCGGACGTTGGGGGTACGCCGAAAAAGGTCCGGGCGAACAAAAGGACCTTGCTGCGAAGTGTTTCGCGGGTAGAATGGACACGTCCATTTGTTTCTACCTCAAATCACCAATGGGCCATGCCTCCGGGGTGCTCCAACACCCGCGGGGGCTTCTTTATTCCGCCAGTGCTTCCCTGCATCGAGGGCGTTACTGAACTGCCGCTTTCCGGTCTACCTCTCTGGCCGGATCAGAGTTAGAAGTTGCTCCAACAACCTCTCATCAAATACTAAGCCGCTAGCGAATTCTCCGTCAAGTCCGTTTCGAACGATTCCGGTCGAAAACTATCAATAACATCAGTCACGCAAGCTACTCTCCAAGATTGAGATCACTAGGCCACGTAATGTACTCTCCATATCGTTTGCTATTCTTCACTACACCGCCCTTCTCTTCTCCTGCTGCCGTCAACGCCCAGCCCGAGTCCGCCTTCTCAATCCATCCCAAGCGGAGCAGCTTAGTAAACAGATCCTTCGTCTTCATGCCCACGTGTTTGGACAGCTTCGTGGTCGATAGCCTCGCCACCCCAGGGGCACTCTCCCTCTCAGGCTCATCAGAGCAGGGCTCCTCGCTACCCGTTGTCACCTTCTCCACTGACAGCTTTACCTCATCACTGATCCGGATTAGACGTTGCGCCTCCTTGTACGCATCGGAATACAACTCCGGGTCGTTCTTACGCGTAATCAGAACGCCCATTTCGTTGTTATTCACCTGCGAGAACTCATACATGTTCATTGAGGTAACAATCGCTCCCGTCTCGCTTAGGTAACACTTCGCATGAAGGTTCTTACAAAAGCTACATCGCACAAATCCCAGCGACTTAAGCCAATTGGTTTCATCAGGGTGCAACTCGTTTTTGCCGTAAACGATCCGTACATCGATCTTCAGCCGATCCTTGTCCTCTAACAGCTCACGCACACGATCATTGAACTTGAGATACGGGCTTATGATGATCAATCGCTCTCGAGCGCCCTTTATCAGCTCCTCAACGTAATAGGTTATCGCCGACGTATTCAAAAACTTAGCCATTATCGATCTCGGAAGACAACAGGAATAGGACAACCCTATTCTAATTAGCATCCGATACACACGCTACCACGCGTCCTCCTCACTTTTGAGCTTCTTCTGTTGCTCCGCGATCTGCTTGTCGTGCATCTCCTCGACCTTGGCCGCGATCGTCAATCGCTTCTCCAGTCGATCGACAGCAATCCCCGACATGCGATCTGCCAACAGCATGTACAAGGCTTCCTTCACTAACCCTGGTTGAGTCTCCGCAATCCGTTTCAGTTCGCGGTACTCCTCCCGTTGTTGCAGCTTCTCTGCCATCTGATCCGTGAGGCGGTCGACCTCGTGAAGGAGGTAATTCACTCCGTAGTCTTCCAGGACCTCGCGTGTTGTCATCAATCATCCTCCCTCAATGCATTAGTAATGCGTCTCGCCCACAACGCGATACGGACCCAGCGGAGGCCGTACCGAATGATGAGGAACGCAATCAGTGCTGCTGAACCCACGGCAATGTTGGCACCCACCACAATGATGGCTCTGGTGATCACGTTCGCGACAGACCAATCGCCAAACACAGGAATCGAGACTATCGGCTCATCCATTACTGCCACCTCTCCCGCAGTTTCTCCCGAGCATCATTGAGCCGCTCGGCAACAGCATCGCAGAACCGTTCTGCTTCTTCATTCATTGCCACGGACAAAACCAAATCGCAAACATGGGCTCGGCTCGCCTGGAGTTGCTCCGCGAACTCGTCGAGCTTTTCAATCACCTCCGGCGTAAGGCGAACCTTAACCGGTACACGGTGCTGATACCCATCTTTGCGATACGGTCTTACCACAGTTGAATCACGCTCCCGAAAGATTCGATCATAGCCGAGAAGAGTCGTCGGAAGGCTTCCCACTGGCCACATCCAAAACGCTCCATGATGGCCTCAATTGCCACCAATGTCGAACCGAGTACGCACCCAACAAACAACCCACAGGCGGTTCCAACCGCTACGCACCCAGGACTTTGAGGAGGCCAACCCGCGAAATGTTCCTGCTCTTCTTCAGAGGTTCGACACCCAGCCAACTTAAGACGAATCGTACCCACATAAAGAGCAGTCCACAGACCAGTGATAATCACGAGCAGAAAGATTTCAAAACTACTTAACGAGTAACCAAGTACATCCGTCAGTATCTGTTGATAATCCATTTTCAGAACCCTACGTATTGGACCGCCAGTAAGAACCCGAGGGCCACGCCTAATAGAAACACAGTAGCCACAAGCACCACTACGTCATCATCCATGATAATCACTCCCGAACCTGGTTCCCCTTGTGATCGGTTCCCCAGGTCGAGAGCCGACGCTATACCTCGGTTTACGCCGCTGCTGGTTCCCGTAGTGCCTTCGCGTGAACAAGCTCCAGGCGAATGCGACCATTGTTATTCGTGAGATTGCCCGAGAAGTCGTACCCGGCTCCGGTCTCCAGTGATTTCCAGGTTGTTTCGTCTTCGACGTTGACTTCGAACGTCGAACCAAGCGTCTGAATCTTGGCGACGTAACCACGCCAATTCGGATTCTTTTGGCTCGTCAGTTCGCGAACCTCTGAGACCACGCCTTTGATCTGCCAGATCGAGATAAATCCCATTTTCAACACTCCTTAAAGGGTAACAGTCGGTAGCACCAGGAGGTGCAAGCAGTTCGGGACCCTGTTGCCTCACCTTCGGGCAGCCAAGGCCGCTACGTGGAACCAAAGGGCCGGGAATTGGTCGGGAAAGACATGGGAAGCGACCTCCCCGGACCCTTTGGCACCACTCGCTAACTCAGTTGAGGCAACCCCCAACTGCTTACACCTCCTGGCACTACCTAAACGATTAAATGAACTGCTTGCCATTCCTGACCCGCATGTCAACCAGATCGCCCGACATGACTCCTCGGCGAAGTAATGCCGAGTACAGCCGCCGGCGGCTGATTCTGATTGCCTCTTGCAAGGTCTTCTCTTTCACTTCACGACCGAGAGCCAGGCTAAACGCCGTTCGCAGTTCCTCACACTTGCTACTAAACAATTCACGCACCGGTACTGCGTTGTTTTTCCACAGTTCAAGCACGACTTGCATTAACAACCGCTTCGATCCTGGAAGGTTCTCGACCTCCTCCAAGAACACCCGATACGACTTACAAGGTTCCCGATGTTCAAGTGGTTCGTCTCTCCACATTTCCGGATCGAGATAATCAAACTCGTCGAGAAGTTCGCAGTCGACCCAATGCCGCTTACGCAACTGCTCGCATCGCCACTGCTTTGCTAAGTACATGAGTCGACCGAACTCCTCCTCCGGCTTTGGCTTCGTCCACGTACCGGCAAGAATGCCATGCACAACCGCCAATAACGCTCCCGAAAACGCATCCTCTTGATCTGCTGCGTCTGGAAGCCAATACCGTAATCGTGCTTTCACTCCAGTGGACCACCGATACAACGAGGCAACGTAGTCCTTTTGCTCCTCAGACAGCCGCAGTTGCACAGTTCGACTCCTTCCAATTGCCCCCCGGTTGCCTAATGGACGATTCCGCATCCTCGCGGAACCACTGATCGACCCAAGGAAGCCGGAAGACCGCTTGCAGGAACTCCCGCACGGTGCGTGGTCCTGTGTCACGATTTCCGGTTTCTATCAAGTGAAATGGTCGGCCGCTTCGCGGCCGCCCAGCGGCTCGGGGCCCCTGCTCGGGACCGCACTCCCCAAGCCGCTGGGCGGTCCGCAGATTCGCCAGCACTTTATCGAACGAACAATCGACGGCCAGCCACCCCGCCCCCTCCGGAGCCTCCTGAATGCATACGCCGGCATTCATCAGGACATTCAGCAACGCACCAAGGTCCACTTTCAGGGTGCAGACCTTGTCGCCTACCTTGGCGAGCGTCTCCCGTGGCCGCGACACGCGGGCACCGATGCACTCATAGCCAGGAATTTGCTGTGGAGGGGGCGGGCCATACTCGCGGTAGATACGCTCATCTTCCAGCCGGGCAGCCCGCTCGGCTTCGGTCTCGGGGTTCTCCTTCGGCCAGAAGCCTGGGCTCGTGCGGATGATCTTGACCGACCGCGGCCGTTCAAACAGGAGAAAGGCCGGAATCTTCCCATCCTTGAAGACGTACTTGCACAAGTACTTGAGCTTGCCCTTCGTCCCATTCTGAACGTCGACGAAGCCGTGACCCCACAGACGCATTAAGTCCTCGTGAGGGATGAACGTCTCATCGAGTAACAGCAGATGAAAATGAACCCAGCCCCCCTCCTGGAACTCCATCTTGCAAACCCACTTCCCTGTGAGCTTCTTCTTGAGATGGCGTGACAGACGCCGCATGAACATGGCGACGTGCTTCTCGTCGGACTGGGCACGATAGAGATCGGCAGCCGACTTGTAGGGCTTCCGATCATACGTGAGTGTAATGAACAGCCGCCGACGACCTCGGCAACGTTCGTAGAGTCGATGAAAATAACGAGCCGCGACAGCTTGGCAATCAACAGGATGCAGCCAAGATTCGCACCGCTTGTGCTTGAGAAGTATCATGTCTTTCACATCGTGTAAAAGCACGATGCAGACATCTTGTCTGCACCATGCACACCGCCCTACTCTGACGGTGCCGCATGGTGACATTCTTCACGGCGATTATCGGACGTTGCGTACCGGGTGCCCTGGCTTGTAGGGTCACTCTGCTTGGCTGTTGTGCTATTTCAAACGGCGTAGCACTATGGCACCATCGAGGATGAATTGCTCGGCCGCTTTGTCGGGCGAAACGAAGTCGTCCAGCTCGGATTCCTTCGGCGTCAGTTTGACGTGCACATTGTTCTCATTGCGATCCACGGTGCCGCTGAGCTGGCCATTCTCCACCGCCTTGGCGAAGGTCTCGATATTCAAGATCCTCAGCACAAGCATGTCGCCTTCTGACGGAGTCACGCGATAAATGGTGTACTCGTCTGGCGCGTCTGATTCTTCCTCGGGCTGCGGTGGTAACACATTGAAGTACATTCGGTCGTCATCCGTGGTGACCAGGACCTCCATTTTTCGGAGCTGGGGTTCGTCGTCATCCCAATCGACTCCTGCCACGCGAAGCCGATTGTCCACAACATGGTGAACGAACATCGGTTCGTTCTCTGGCGTGAGCCAGATGCCAGCGAGCTTCCTGGTGTCCAAAGCGGAAGCTGGTTTGCCCAACGGCTGGGTGGTCGTCAGCGACGAGCAGCCAGCCATGGCGCACAGGAGTAGCAACATTAACCATCGAGTCACACGATAACGACACATCGCACGCCTCCTTATGTTGAGGAGATTTAGCCGGCGACCGTCTCCTCGACGAACATGCCGATCTGGCGGAACTTGCCGTAGCGTTCTTCGAGCAGCGTGTCGGTTGGCTTTTCGGTGAGTTCGCGAAGCGTCTTCACCAGGTACTGTTTCATCCGCGCAGCCATTTGATAATGGTCGCGATGGGCACCGCCTGTTGGCTCTTCTATGACGTCGTCGACGGCCCCTAATCGCTTCAAATGCTTCGACGTGAGTTTTAATGCCTTGGCAGCGTTCTCGGCGAAGTCGTGGCTCTTCCACAAGATGCCGGCGCAACCTTCAGGGCTGATCACCGAGTAGTACGAGAACTCGAGCACCGCAACGCGGTCGCCAACGCCGATGCCCAGCGCGCCGCCGGAGCCACCTTCGCCGATCACGATGCAGATGATCGGGGTCTCAAGCCGCGACATCTCCAGCATGCTCTCAGCAATCACTTGAGCCTGACCGCGTTCCTCGGCGCCGATGCCTGGGTACGCGCCCGGCGTGTCGATCAAGCAAATGATGGGCAGCCCATACTTGGCGGCTTTCTTCATCTTGAGCATCGCCTTGCGATAGCCTTCGGGATGAGCACAGCCAAAGTAACACTCGTTGCGTTCCTTGAGTGTCTTGCCTTTGTGGTGGCCGACCATCATCACTTTGAACTCGTCGATCTTGGCGAAGCCGGTTCGCAGCGCGCGATCGTCGCCAAAGAACTTGTCGCCATGCAGTTCGACGAACTCATCGCAGATCAAATCGACGTAGTCGGTGAACATCGGCCGATCGGGATGACGAGCCACGCGCACCGTTTGCCATTCGTCGAGCGAACCGTAGATCTCGCGGGTCTTGTCGAGCAGTGCTTTACGGGCTGCGCGAAGTTCGTCGCGAACTTCGCCGGAGTCCTGATTGTCGGCTTCGAGCGAGGCGATGGTGTCTTCGAGTTCTCGCAGTGGACTTTCGAACTCAAGTTGGTAGGAGGTGCTAGCCATGGTTTTGGTCTTCTCGATTTATCTTGTCGTTAAGTGAGGTGCTCGCGAAGTCGCCGCTGGTGAGCGGTCGGCAGACGCTAAGCTTCCTCTTCGTGGTGTTCAGCTGTTTTGGGTGGTTTCGGCGGCGAGTAGAACAACTGCAGCGAGCGAAGTTCCATTTGCGCGTCTTTCATCGTTGCCGGACGGTCGTTCGCATCCTTGGCCATCATCCGCTGTACAAAAGCAGCGAACTCGGGCGTGATGTTCTTGTCGATCACGGTTAGATCTGGCGGCTTGCTCTTCAGGTGTTTGGTCAGCAGTTCCTGGAACGAGTTGGCCGTGAACGGCGGCTTGCCGTTGAACAGTTCGTAGGCCACGCAGCCCAGGCTGTAAACATCGGCCCGCGGGTCGACGTGTTGGCCGCGGATTTGCTCGGGGGCCATGTAGCTGTGGGTGCCTTGCACCTGAGCCTTGCCCGAGAAGATCTTGCTGAGTCCCGTTTTGATTTTGCGAGCTAGGTTGAAGTCGATCACCCGCACTTCGCTGTCGTCGCCCACCAGGAAATTATCGGGCTTCACGTCGCGATGCACCCAGCCACGCTCGTGCATGTGAGCCAGTCCCGACGCGCAATTAATTAATATCTCCTTCGCGCGACACTTGATATCGAACGGGTCGGTGACGATTCGCTGCTTCATATTGGGAGACTTGTAGATCTCCAGCAGCATGTAGGCCCCGTTGTTGGTCGTTTGGAAGTCGTAGGTCTTGATTACCTCGGGATGGTCGAGGGTCTTGCCTACCGCAAACTCATGCCGCAGCTCGGTGAGCGCCCGGCGGGTGTACTTTTCGCCCGGCGGTAGCCACTTCATCGCGTACAGCTTGTTCTCGGACATCGGGCGCACCGCCCAGATCTGATAGACACCGCCTGCGCGTATCAGATGGAACATGCGATAATTTCCGACGAACTCGTTGCCTGATGCCACGCGGCTGCCTTTCGGTTGGCGATACGGGAAACCATGAATCACGCGCGGGCGAATTGCCCGTCCTTATAGTTTATCCAGTCGTTGCAAACCGATAAAGTGAGAACATTCGCCCCCCTTGCCTGCTGCGTGAACTTGCCGAAATGGACCAAATACTGCGTTTCCTGCGATTAATCTGGGCCGGGCCCAATTCGCTGCTGGGGCTCGTCGCGGGATTGTTGACCCTGATCTCCGGCGGCAGAGTGCAGATTCGTCGCGGAGTTCTGGAGTTTCATGGCGGATTCTCGCAGTGGCTGCTCGACCGCTGGCAGGTGTTTGGCCTGACCCTCGGGCACACGATTCTCGGCACCACCCCCACTGCCCTCGATTTGGTCCGCGACCACGAGCACGTGCACGTTCGGCAATACGAACGCTGGGGCCCCCTGTTTTTGCCGGCCTACGGATGGTGCTCGCTCGTCGCCTGGTGGACCGGCCGCCGAGCCTACCGCGACAACTATTTCGAGCGCCAGGCGTACGGGGACGAGGAGTAGCTAGCTGTGGGAAGCGATGAGTGCACAAAAATAGGAACTTCTGCCGAGTCTTCTCGCTAGGTTACCAACTCTCTCCACCGCTTGGGAAGTTCATAAAAAATGGCTTCGCCATGTTCGGCAATGAGTTGCTCGACTTGTTGCAAGGCCTTGCGAAAGCTGTCAGGTAGTTTCTCTTGTTCCAGTACCGCGCAGCGATAAAGGCCGAGAAAGAAGCCCTGCTCTGATGCCGTGAAGGAAGAGTCCATGAAACTTGCTTGTAAAGTGGTTGTTCAGAAAATTCGCAAGACAGTAGGTGACGCGACGCTGGATCAAGGTGGACTTATACGCATTCTAAAGAAGAGCTGCGCGCTTTCTATTGCGCTTTCCTATTCCCCCCATCATAATGCGACTTTCCGAGAACATGGAGGTCGCGATGAAAGTGGCGGGGCATCTTCCGCTTGCGGAGTTAAAGCGATTGGAGCGTGTGGAGAAGAACGTCAATCGCTCCAAGCGGTTGCGGATTCTGATCTTAGGTCACGAGGGCTGGACGGCCCCCGCTGTGGCAGCCGCTGTTGGGCTATCGCGACGGGCGTGCCAGGAGTGGGTCGCCCGATACAATCGACACGGGCTGGCGGGGCTGGACGACCACCGCGGTGGGTCGTTGAACCTGCCACTCACAGCCGACCAAGAGCAGACGTTTCGTGAGCGTCTCGCGGCAGGGCCAACGAGCGAAGACCTTGTCTGCTCGTTGCGGGGCAAGGACTTCCAACGCATCTTGGCCGAGGAGTTCGGCGTGAGGCGGTCGTTGCCTGCGGTGTACTGGCTGCTACACCGATTGGGCTACAGCTACCTGCGTCCCAGGCCGCGTCATCGCAAAGCAGACCCTGAAAAGATCGAGGCGTTCAAGCGGGAGTGGCCTGAGCGAATCAAGGAGATCGCCGCGGAGCATCCCCATAAACAGCTGCGGGTCTACTTCCAGGACGAATCACGGTTCGGACAGCAGGGGACCAACACCAACCTGTGGGCCGAGCGGGGCTCCCGACCGACCGCCGTCCGTCAAACCGAATACGAATACTTGTGGGTGATTGGGGCGGTCTGCCCGGAAACCGGACACGCCGAGGGCCTGCTGAGCCCGCAACTGAACACGAAGATCATTAACTCGTTCTTGGAATCGTTCTCCGAAACGATCCCCGAGGGCGAGCACGCCGTGATGATCTGGGATGGCGCCGGCTTCCACACCAGCAAGGCAATTCAGGTCCCAGAAAACGTGTCGCTGGTGCAACTGCCGCCCTACAGCCCTGAACTTAACCCAATCGAAAACCTCTGGCATTACCTCAAAAGCCACTTCTGGAGCAACCGGGCCTACGACGACTACGATGACTTGGAAGAAGCGGCCATGACCGCATGGCGGACCGCCGTGCTCAACGAAGAACTCATCAAAACCGTCTGTGCCGCCCCGTATGTTGATGGCGGCTCAAACGCGCAGGTTTAAATTAGAATGCGTATTAGATGAATCGCATCCAATCCAGCCGACGAGCTATGACTCGTAGGGAGAATCTGTCTTCATCAGGGAAGTCTGTAGTAAACAATGTTAGGAAATCCATGTGTTGTGCGCCGAACGACGCAGCTTTCCGGTCTCCCCCTGCCCGACTACTTCGAGTACATAACCGCGTCCATCATGCGGACCGAGCACGTACTCAATGAGTACGTGCTTGCGTGACGAATCGATAGGGCCTTGTTGACTAACTCCACTCGAACTGTGGAAGCCCGAGTTGGGTGAATTGATTGATGATTTTACAGCGCAAGCGGGCTTCCGTTTGTTGGTTTTCGAATACTCGGTTTTTGAGATGGCTCCCAAAGCTTTGTTTCACTCGGTACATGGTCGTTTCCGCCAAGCTTCTACGATGATAGCCCACTTCCTCTTTCCAACTCCTACGCCCCTTGCGTCGAATCTGACGAATTGCCTCGTCCCGGGGCAAAGGCTCCTCCGCAGAGTTGCCATGTTGTTTGATCTTGGCGTTGTGCTGCGGCGGAATCACCGGCTCAATGCCTTCGGATTCCAGCCCTTCATAAACCTTCCACTTGTCGTAACTACCGTCGCCGTGAAACTTTTTTACGGGCTGCTCCACCTGCTCCAGCATTTCGGGAACCGCATCGGCATCGTGGCAACTGTTCTCGGTCAAAATCTCCGCCACAATCTCGCGGGTGTCAGGATTCACCGACAAATGCAGCTTCCGCCATGTCCGCCGCTTCGACTTGCCATGCGTCCGCATCTTCCATTCGCCCTCGCCAAACACTTTCATGCCGGTGCTATCCACCACGATATCGATGTCGCCCCTCTTGTTAGCGATATCGAGCGAAACATTCAGCTTGCTGGCTCGCTTGGCGAGCGAAGAATAATTGGGAATCGCTGCCTCGACGCCCAACATCGCCACCAGCGAGCGGCCGAATCCCTCAGTCTGCCGATAGGGAAGTTTCAGCAGTTCGCGAATCGTCAGCAAGCACTCGATCGCCGTATCGCTGAAGACAAAAGGGCGACCGACTTTTGTCTGGTCGTTAGGATGTTCCCAGTTCTCCAACGCCTCGTCGCTAAACCAAATAGTGATGTTTCCACGCTCGATGAGCGACTTGTTATACTCCTTCCAGTTCGTGACTTTGTAGGTTCGTTTTTCTTTCGTAGCCATGTTCGATCTCCGTAAAAAAGGTACGTGGTTCCATTCCACGTTAGTTTTTACGGAGGTTTGTGACTAATTGTTCAACAAGGCCAATCGATAGAGAAGTTTGCCGAGCCGAAGTTGTAGTAAGCTTTTCGCGTTGTTGGCGCCTGGTAGTCAAATGGCTCAACTTGTTCCCACCCATTGGGGTTGCAAAGCCACTGATTTGACACTTGCCCCTTGCAGTGAGGTCCATCCCAGTCGGCTTCACGAAACTCTCGCACTCTCATTTCTTCCGGCGGGGGCCCAAGTTGTTCATCGTATCGTTGCGCCCTCTGCCAAACGGATTCGATTTCAGAAAAGACAAGTTGGTATAGCCAATCGGATTTCCACCCCATCGCAGTCGATGCCTCCAATGAAATCTGCCACTCCCATTCCTCACTCCGCGTAAACCACCTGCACCAGCACCAACCCCAACGCTGGTGCATTTGGGCCTGCCGCGCGGCGGTCGCGGGCGGCGAGCACTTCGAGCATCCAGTCGGGCTGGCGGGCGCCGCGGCCGACCTCGACCAGCGTGCCGGCGATGCCGCGGACCATGTTGTAGAGGAAGCCATCCCCTTCCACTTCGATGTCGACTTGCTCCCCTCCGCTGCCCCCCTGCTCTACTGTGGCCCGAATAATCGTGCGCACCGTCGAGCTGCGTTCGGAGCCAGTGGTCTCGAACGAGGCGAAGTCGTGCCGGCCCACCAGGTGCGCTGCCGCCGCTTGCATGGCCGCCACGTCGAGGGTCTGTGGCAAGTGCCAGCGATACCGCCGGTCCATCAGCGGCCGCACCCGCGAGTTGTGGATCTGGTAGCGATAAAGTTTGCGCAGCGAGTCGTGCGTTGCATGGAATCCGGCCGGCGCGTCGACCACCTCGGTCACCACGATGTCGTCCGGCAACTTGGCATTGAGCCCCTGCCGCAGTCGCTCGTGCGGCAACTGGCTAGCCGTCGATACGCCGACCACCTGCCCCACGGCGTGCACCCCCGCATCGGTCCGCCCGCTGGCGGTGAGCGTCGCGTCCTCGGCAGTTATCGCACGCCAGGCGTCGGCCAACGCCGCCTGCACGGTCGGCTCGTTCGGCTGAAACTGCCACCCCGCGTACGCGGTGCCATCGTAGGCTACGGTGAGTTTTAGCCAGCGCATCGGAGGGGGAGCAGATTCGTTCACCGCAGTTTGAGCTTGGTTAGGAGCTGATTTAGGGCTTCGCTCTCGCCAAGTGTTTCAATTGCCTTGAGGGCTTCGTTTACTGAAGCACAATCGACAAACGGAAAACTGCGACTCGTCAACGCTTCGGCGTATTGATCGCCATCGACCACGAGGAAGTACAGCTGCTCGTCACGAATGAGCCAGATTTCGGGAACACCCAGTTTGCAGAAGGTCTCGATACGGTCGACGGAGCTGGAGTGGATATCGACTTCGATGACCAAGTCGGGGGGCGGCACTTCATTGAGGTCGAGTTCTTTGACGCCTCGCATCTTGGGCTCATTTTCAATCCAGAAACAAGCATCAGGTTCCACGCCTCGTTCAAGATCCTCGCGGCGATGCGTTGTCGAACCTCCACCCGCAATGGCCGTCCCTCGCTGGAACCGAATCACGTGAATCAGCGAAACTAGCAGGTCAATGCCATACTCGTGTGGGTACGAAGGGCTCACCGTTTGTATCTCCATCAAACCACGATCGTAGCTTACGAACACCCGTCGGTCGCCGAGGCTATCGACGAACTTCGCATAAGTCTCCCAGCTTACCCCTTGCAGAGTGATGCCGTTTTCCCACAGGGAGGGAATCGCGGATGTGTTGGTGGCAGCGTTTTCGTGGGCGATTGACATTGTTCACTCAGTGGGGGGCGGCAGGGTCCCTTTCTTACGTTCACTCTATTTTACCCCAAGAATCCTCACCCGCCAACGAAGGGCTAGAGTGGCTGGTGTCCCGCATTGGCCGTGGAGCTTATCATTTCGGGGGTGCCCCCCTGCCCTTCAGGAGCTGCGAGTATGGATCCCCATCAGGCGTTTCGCGTGTTTGTCTATGCCGACTGGGTAATGACCACCGCTGCCATCGTGGCGCTCTGCCTGGCGGTGATTCTCGCCATCTTTGCCCTGCTGCCGTCGAATAAGTCGCGCCGTCGCACGTTATGGCGGCGGGCGTTGTTCTCATTGGTGGTGTTCGCCATCTACTTCGGCATGCAGGCGTCGGTCATGGTGGGCCTCTACAGTCACGAGAGGACCACACTCTCCACCCTGCTGTTTGGCGTGCCCGCCCTGCTGCTCGCGATGGGGTTGAGCGTGGCCCTCGTCCGCGCGGCGAAGTCGGTCTTCTCGCCGGGCGGTCCCCAGCGTCGCCAAACTTTAGGACGGTCGCTATTGGCCATCGTGCTGCTAACGATTGGCCTCGCCCCGCACGTCACGACGCTGCTGCTCCCCTACCTCACCGTCATCCATCACGACAACCAGCCCGGCACGCTCGTTACCATTGGCGACCCGGTGCCCGAGTTTGCATTCACCACCCTCGACGGTGTTGCCATTCGTTCCGACGAACTGCGAGGCAAGGTGGTCGTGCTGAACTTCTTCGCCACGTGGTGCGGCCCCTGCCAGACGGAATTGCCTCACTTGCAAACGCTGTGGGACGACTACCAACACCACCCCGACTTCCGCCTGTACGTCGTCGGCCGCGAAGAGACCACCGAGATCCTCAAGCCCTACCAAGAGCAGCACGAATGGACCTTCCCCCTAGCGCCCGACCCCGACCGCGCGGTGTACGACCAGTTCGCCACCCAGGCGATTCCCCGGACCTTTTTAATCTCGCGAGATGGAGTGATCGCCTACGAATGGACCGGCGGCTGGGAGGAGGAGATTCCTAAGCTCCGCAAGCTGCTGGATCGGGAGTTGGCTAAGTAGGCGAACGGTTAGGAGTTCGACACGAAGCTTGCCAGCCACCCAGGTTCGGGCGATACTAAGGTCAATGATTTGCAGGAGGAGAGGAGTTGGTCGCTTGTTCCTGAAGGAGTCGATGATGCGTCGCATAGATACTCGGTGGATTGGCTGCGTCGTGCTGGCCGCTTCGGTTCATATTCTGTTGTCTTGTGATCTACGATGTTGCTTGAAGCAAGCTGGCCGAATTTGCCCATACCGATCCAGTTAGCCAGTTTATAAAAACAAGCGTCGCCGCGAGAAGGTGCGACGCTCGTTTGGAATAGCCAGCGACTGATGCTGAGGCTAGAAACCCAAAATACACGATCGCAATAAATGAATAGAATAGCCAAAGGGTTGGGTCAAGGGTATGTATTGACGTCAACATAGGAATGGATATGCCGTTGAACTCGAGTGACCAAATTGCGTTACGAGGCAGCATTCCATTAAAGATGAATGGTCCCTTATAGGTCAAGGCATTCCACACATCCAGGTTCATCCCGAGTGTGCAACAGAGTTGCGAAAACAAGTATGTGCAGTAGATGTGTGCAACCGTGTATCCCATGGAAAGAGTAGGGAAGAATTTGACGGGCATTTCTACGCCAAGCAATTCGAATTCATCTTTCTTGCGGTTTCTGATTAGACAGACAGTCGCGGCAAACAAAACGCCGCCAACGAGGACGGTGTTTATGTAGCCTGCGCGGGTAATGGCGGACTCAATTGCAAGTGTATTATCCGTCATTTGCTTCTGACTTCGCGGAGAGTTGCGAGAAGGACGTAAATCCCAATGAAAATTAGCAAGCTGGTGAAGTTGATCGACATGTTTTGGATTCCATTAGCGAGAATTGTTATGTTTACCGGATCGCGTCGAACGACATTGATTTATGACCCCGTGCGGCCCGGAACTCCATGTGCAACGGATTGCTATTGGGGATCTATGGCGTTTACCTCAGGCGCGGCGGCATATATGTTTCTGAAAGTATCTGTATCACGCATTGACCTGAACAATGGCCATTCATTGAGATCTTCATAGGTGAGTTTATTTGATTCAAGTATGCCGGGGAGTATCTGGAAAAACCGGTCTTCATCATCTAGAAGCGCTGCTTGGGCCAGAGTATATTTCTCCTCCTTGGCGGAAAAATCTTCATCTTCCACCTCACGCCGTTTATCCTCGAATTTGCCCTGCCATTTCAACGCTTGCCAATAATTGATTCGTGCGGTCAGGCGGGCGATTTCAGGTTGCTTCATGTCGCCGGCAAGAAAGTACGACAAGTTTTCCGCGATTTGCCAACGCTCGGCACACAAGTGGTCGTAGCTCAATTCTAGAATTACACCTGCTCTTTCAACATCATCCGGTGCTATTTTCTTCCATAGTTCGAACGCAACTAGCAATAAGAAACGTTCAAATTTGTCAATTGCCTGATCAAGATATCCCTGAAGTATTTGAATGGGCATACCAACCGGAACCTTCGACATCACTGATTCCGGCACTTTGTTCTGGTAGATCTTATTCATAATCCCGCCGTTATGAACGAGGAGGTGTCTGCGCTGGCAAGCTTCTATTAGGTTGTCTTCGAAGTCACTCAGGTATCCCATCGACAATTTGAGTGTATCCTTCAGAAAACTTGTCCAATCGCTGAAGCTACCGCGTAATACACCTTCGATTCGTAGGTCAATCAGATAGGAGCGTGCCTCATCCACAGATCCGATTGTCTGCAGTTCCTTCAGGGGCAACTGCTTGTCTGATACTTGTGCCGCATCAGGGTACTTCTCAAAAAAAAGATGGAGTAGCTGTGACAGAAACCACTCGGCTGAACTGACTAGCGATATGAGAGAGTTTTGATAAAGGAGCCCCGTTTGGTAGGAACGCTTAGTCAGTTTCTTCATTAGCTCGTCGAAGGCATGTTCTCCAGGCCCATCGATGCTGATCTTAGCAGATTTCTGGTGGTCACCATCTTCGGAAACTTCTATATGGATGTCTCCATCAAACTCACTTGTAAGCTTCGATTTGAACTCCTCATCCAGCTGGAGGTCTTCGGAGGCGAGCGATGAGATTGCGAGCAGTGCGGGCGCGAATGCGCTCGGGTCCGATCCCAACGCGTCCTTGTGTGCTTGGTCTAAAACGGGGTGGACTAGTGAAACAAAATCACGAAGCGTCTCTAGGTTGTCTGAGTACCTTCTGATCGGAGCAGCGAAAATTTTCTTCCTAGCCCGGTAACACGAAGTCTACAACGCACCGCCGTATCGTACTTTAAAGACAGGAAGATGATACATGCATTCGCTTGTGTCATGTAATACGACGATAACAGTTTTACCTAACGACGATACTTTTGTCATGGAAACATCTTATCCCCATCCAACTGCCAGTCAATACAAATAGCGGCAAAGTCGCCGCGGCCCCACGTAGACATCCTGGTTTCATGCGATAGGCGGCTCGCTACTGAATTGGGAGAGCAGAAGCTGCTCGAACAGTTCTGATGCAGTGGTGTTTCCTCTGACTGCAATTCCATGAGTTACCATTTGCAGCCGGTTGACTTCGTTCTCAGCGGCTGTGAACCAACTCGGCCCCACTTACTGGTTTTCGGGCGGAGCTAGCCGGAGAGAGCGGCCTGGTACTCGATAGCTGTGAGTGGGAGGGAAAATATCATTCGCCTACTGCCTGTTTGCTATTTTCCAGCTTTTCACTCGCAATTGGCCACCGATGGTGTTCTAATGGACAGGTGGAGGGGGCTATCAGCTCCCGGCTATAGGAGTTTAGTGATTGGAGGTTTGTGTGAGGTGACGCTTTTCGTGAGATCGAACTTCTAGCAACGCGCAGGCGAAGGGTTGCTTGCGTGGGCGTTCACTGCTGCGCGTGTGGGTAATGCGGTGGTGGGGCTGCGTCGCTGGAAGCTCCTGGACCCACCCTACTATCCTTTCTAACTTCCAACTCCCAACCCCTAACTCTCAACCCAGAATAGTTTCCCATGGGTGGGAATCTATTTTGGGCAACTATCGCGGAGGTGTTGATGTAAGTAGATGGCTACAAACGACTTGCGATAAGTGCGCAGCGTGAAAATAGATTCCCACTCGATGCGTTTTGGGAAATGGGAATCTATTTCGGTGTGAAAACCGCTGGTTTTGTAGAGTTGCGCGAGATTCAATTTTCCCACGTGTGGGAAAATTGGGAATCTATTCGCAAAGTACCAATCGGGCACTGCTGCCGGAGGTAATAGGGGGAGTCTGGTGCGTTTTGCTAGCACCAGACTTGCGCCCGATTACTTGCTGCTGGCTACCAGCAGTTCGGCGATTTGCACCGCATTGGTGGCCGCGCCTTTGCGGAGATTATCGCTCACGCACCAGAACGCGAGGCCGTTTTCGCAGGAGAGGTCCTCGCGGATGCGGCCGATGAACGTGGCGTCGTCGCCGTCGCAGTCCTTGGGCATCGGGTACTCGCCGGCCGAGAGGTTGTCGATCACTTTGATGCCAGGCGTGGCAGCGAACAACTCGCGGGCTTCGGCCACGGTGATCTTCTTCTCGGTTTCGACCAGGATGCTCTCGCTATGGCAGTTGCTCACCGGCACCCGCACGCAGGTGGGGCAAACCTTGATTGAATCGTCGCCAAAGATTTTTTGCGTTTCGAACACCATCTTCATTTCTTCCGAGGTGTAACCTTCGTGCTTTTCCGAACCGATTTGCGGAATCAGATTGAAAGCGATCGAGTGGGCGAACGTCTTGTTCTCGACTGGCTTGCCTTCGAGGGCAGCGCGGCTGCTGTCGACCAGCTCGGCTTGGCCGGCAACGCCGGCGCCGCTGGTCGCCTGGTAGGTGCTGACCACAACTCGGCGGATCTTGCCGGCTTCGTGAAGCGGCTTCATCGCCAGCACCATTTGGGTGGTCGAGCAGTTAGGGCTAGCAATCACGCCGGTGTGGCTCAGCGCGGCGTCGGGATTCACTTCCGGCACGACGAGCGGTACCGTGGGATCCATCCGCCAGAAACCACTTTCGTCGACCACCACGCAGCCGCGCTCCTTGGCCCACGGCACAAAGTCCTTGGCCACGGGGTCGGGCGTGCTGCCGATCGCCAGGTCGATGTCGTCGAACGCTTCGGGGGTCAGTTCTTTGACCGTGTGTTGCTCGCCTTTGAACTCGATGGTCGTACCGGCCGACCGGGCGGAAGCCAGGAAGGTGATCTTCTTATAGGGGAAGTCACGCTCGACAAGCAGTTGGCGAATAATCTTACCCACCGCACCGGTGGCACCTACGATGGCAATCGAATCGAACACGGAAAAGCTCCCAAAGCAACAGAAAACCGACCTGCACCCGCTATGAAGCGAGTGACACCCCCTGCCCTGCCCTGGTTCGGGGGTTACAGAGGGATCGACCAGTATAAATTGCCTGAGCGGTTCGTACTAGCGGATGATGGGGGCCAAATCCCGGCGATTAACCGGAATCGAGCTGCTGGACATAACAGTGAATCGCCTGAAGTACCTCCTGCGGATGCGAAACCGGCAATGCATGACGCCCACCCTGCACCACGACATCGGCGTCGATATGGCGGATCGGAAACGTGGTATCACAGGTGCCATGGATTTGGCAGATCGGCGGGAGCATCGCAGGAGCGGGAGGGTTCCAGGTACAGAGCGATGCCATCGCCCAATGATGCCAGAGCGACAAACGCCCGACGCTCGCCCGCCAGCGGTGGTGAAACCTACTGGGGAGAGTGGACCCGAGACCGCTTGCGGCTCCGAGCACCCGCATGGTGCCAGCGTGTCCCACTAGTCGACCAAGGCGGTAGAAGAATGGCAGCTGATGCGGGCCACGGATGCTGGAGATCAGTATGCAAGCTCGCGTTGGCAAGATGCTGGCGATTTGTTGAGCGAGCACTCCGCCGAACGAGGTACCTACGAGGATCGATGCTTGTGGGAGCGAATCTGCGACTCGCGCGGCGAACTCGCCTAAGCGCTCCCCCCGTTCAACGGAGGGGTACTCGACGTGTCTGGCATTCCGCAGCGAAGGAGAGATGCGACAGTAGATTGGGTAGTTCTTCTCCACGCCGGGCAGTAAGCAGATTGGAGGAGAGTCGATCGACATGCGATAATCACGAAAGGAAGCGAATTAGCTCTCACGAAACTTACGCGAGCGTAGCATATTCGCAGCGACGTTCCTGGCTCGGCGGGTGCTGCCATGTGAGACATGTATCCCGCAATTCGTGGGGGGTGCTGCTATTCGGTCTGCTCGCCCAGCACGAACAGGGTGACTCGTCGGGCGAGGGGGTCCATCACCTTGCAGACCGTGCTGGGGTAGACGAATGCCAGGTTGCCGATAAGCATCACCAGCCCGAACGTGATCATGCCCATGCACAGAGCGATGAACAGGTGCATGCCGATGGCTGTGGCCAAAAGCCAGGGACGGGTGAACCGTGGCCAAATGAGGAACGGATAAAACAGTTCGAAAAATACCGTGGAGTGGGCCAGCAGGTGGAGCAACCACGGAAAATGGCCGAGCCAGGTGACATCGATCGACTGATAGCCAGTATTGGCAATCGACAGCCAAATGGACTCCCCTGTCCACCAGGTAACGCCTTCGAGTTTGCCGAGTCCCGCGAACAGGTACATCGAACACATGTGAAGTTGGATCAAACGAATCGCCAGATTGGCCGACCAACTATCGAGCACGTCGCTGCTGCCGCCGGAGCGGATGCGCCAGAGTCGGTCGAGCGAGTAACGGGCGCCGCACGGCCCGAGCATGAGATAGAGCGCGAGCATGCAGTTCACCTTATCGAGGCCGAAGTACGCCCCGGGGGTAACGCGAATCGCATACATGATGGCAAAAAAAGCACTAAGCACTGCGACCCATCGACTGAACAGTCCGATCATCAACAGGAAGAAACAGGTGAGCGCAACGATATGCACCAGCCAGATCAGCCAGGGAGATTCCAGGTGTTGGAACAGTGTCCAAGCGAAACTGGGCCATTCTCCTTCGGCCGCGGGTCCATGTTCGACGCGGAAGTAGTCGATTGGCAACCACCCGTTGGGGCCGAAGAACGAGTAGAGGTCGCGGGACCACACCAAATGGGTGTAAAACAGCATGGCTCCCGCGAATACACGAATCGCGGAGAGGGTGTTGGGCGAGACCGCGGTAAACCAAAATCGGTTCCAGGCGTCCCACACATCGCACCAGTACTCACCAAGAGCATCGCGCAGGCTATTCATTGGGGACTCCTTCGGGAATGGTCTCGACAGGAGTTCCGGGCGCGGGGGTCTCCTCGGCCGAGCCCAATAGCTTGGCGTCGGCTGCTTCGACATCGGCTTTGGTTTGCGTGATGCGAATCTGCTGCTGAACGAGTTGGGGGTCGTCGATCGGGCGTCCTTCGATTGCCAGATCGGGTTGGCCAAGCCATTCCTCGTAAGGGACGATGCCCACTACTTTTTCGGTGACCGTTACCGACTCAGCATTGTACTGGCGAACCAGTTGCTGAGCGAAACGCGTGAGCACGTACGGTCGGCGATTGGCAATATCGGGATGAGGCATCTCCACTTGATCGGCCAGCATTTTGTAACGGTGGTACCGCAGTCGCGGCCACATGCGATCGGCGTCGGGCAGTACCCCTTCGCCTTGCTTGATGACCTGACCTTTGTCGTCGACCACCTGGTATTCGTATTCCACGATCATGCTCGGCCCGGGATCGGGACCAAAGAAACCATGGCCATGATTCAAATAGAGCGGTTCGGCATACCAGCGAAGCCACGGCGAGCGGGCGATCGCCGTGGCGGTCGGCGAAGGCTTCGAGCTGTAAGCGAAAGGATAGAAGAAGATGATGAACACGTGGAACGCCAGCACCAGAGTCAGCAGGACGCGAACCCACAGGCTCGGACCTTCGGTCGGCTCCGCCGAATCGTCGGTCGACCGCTTCTTCTTGGGAGGGGCTTCCTCCTTCTTGCCGCCGGTGCTCATGCTTTGCCTACCAGGTTCGTGTCGCTCCAGAAACGCTAGAAAGGAGTAATACGCATTCTAATTTAAACCTGCGCGTTTGAGCCGCCATCAACATACGGGGCGGCACAGACGGTTTTGATGAGTTCTTCGTTGAGCACGGCGGTCCGCCATGCGGTCATGGCCGCTTCTTCCAAGTCATCGTAGTCGTCGTAGGCCCGGTTGCTCCAGAAGTGGCTTTTGAGGTAATGCCAGAGGTTTTCGATTGGGTTAAGTTCAGGGCTGTAGGGCGGCAGTTGCACCAGCGACACGTTTTCTGGGACCTGAATTGCCTTGCTGGTGTGGAAGCCGGCGCCATCCCAGATCATCACGGCGTGCTCGCCCTCGGGGATCGTTTCGGAGAACGATTCCAAGAACGAGTTAATGATCTTCGTGTTCAGTTGCGGGCTCAGCAGGCCCTCGGCGTGTCCGGTTTCCGGGCAGACCGCCCCAATCACCCACAAGTATTCGTATTCGGTTTGACGGACGGCGGTCGGTCGGGAGCCCCGCTCGGCCCACAGGTTGGTGTTGGTCCCCTGCTGTCCGAACCGTGATTCGTCCTGGAAGTAGACCCGCAGCTGTTTATGGGGATGCTCCGCGGCGATCTCCTTGATTCGCTCAGGCCACTCCCGCTTGAACGCCTCGATCTTTTCAGGGTCTGCTTTGCGATGACGCGGCCTGGGACGCAGGTAGCTGTAGCCCAATCGGTGTAGCAGCCAGTACACCGCAGGCAACGACCGCCTCACGCCGAACTCCTCGGCCAAGATGCGTTGGAAGTCCTTGCCCCGCAACGAGCAGACAAGGTCTTCGCTCGTTGGCCCTGCCGCGAGACGCTCACGAAACGTCTGCTCTTGGTCGGCTGTGAGTGGCAGGTTCAACGACCCACCGCGGTGGTCGTCCAGCCCCGCCAGCCCGTGTCGATTGTATCGGGCGACCCACTCCTGGCACGCCCGTCGCGATAGCCCAACAGCGGCTGCCACAGCGGGGGCCGTCCAGCCCTCGTGACCTAAGATCAGAATCCGCAACCGCTTGGAGCGATTGACGTTCTTCTCCACACGCTCCAATCGCTTTAACTCCGCAAGCGGAAGATGCCCCGCCACTTTCATCGCGACCTCCATGTTCTCGGAAAGTCGCATTATGATGGGGGGAATAGGAAAGCGCAATAGAAAGCGCGCAGCTCTTCTTTAGAATGCGTATAACTACCAAAAATGCCTAGCTTACCCCAAGGCCAATTATGCGGGACCTGGCTGGCTGAATGTAGCCCACCCCCCTGCCCTGCGGTTTCGGCACAAAAAAAGCCACCCTCAACCATGCGGTCGAGGGTGGCTGGGTCGACTTGTTGCCAGGCCGAGCCTGCGAGGGCGTCGGCGGCTGGGCTTGAGTCAGTCGCGAAGCGCCAGGGCGTTTTCGCCGAAGTGGAAGTCGAGAGAGGTCACATCGCCTGCGTGCAGGGTGATGGTCTTCTCTTGCTTCTGACCGTTGGCTTCCACCACGATCTTGTAGTCCGACCAGTCGCGGCCAGCAGCCAGCTTGGTGGTCACGAACTCACGCTCGGTACCGGTTTGCTGAGTGGCAGCGCCAGCCAGGGTTACCTTGGCTTCAGCGGGAACGTTCAGCTTGAGCGTCGTGGCGACGGTTTCCACCGCAGCGGGAGCCGAGAAGGCGAGCAGCTCTTCGCCACCGGCGATGAGCGTGATCTGCTTCGACTCGGTCACGGTTTCGCCGTTACGCTCGTACTCGACGCGTACGTCGTACGAGTAGCTGCGACCAGCTTCAAGACCGTGCGACACGAACTGACGCTCGGTGCCGGTGCTGGTGGTCAGGTAGTCGTTCACGTACACCTTGGCATCGGCGGGAACTTCCACGCGAAGGGTGCCGCTGCCGGTGGTGGTCGAAGCGTACGACTCGTACTTGGTGGCCGGCGTGTTGTCGGCGCAACCACAATCGGAAGTCGTGGTTTCGATGTAGGTCGGTGTGCTGTAAGTTCCGTAGCTACCAGACGAGCCATACGAGCCGCTGCAGCCATAGCATCCACTGCAGCCATACGACACGGTGTAGCCACTGCAGCCGTAGCAGCCATAGCAACTACGTGCAGCGCGACGGGCGGCAATACGATCGTGAATACGAGCCAGCAAGCCATAGTGGCCATAGCAACCCGAGCAACCGTAGCTACCGTAGGAGCCGGTCGAGCCATAGCTACCAGACGAGCCATACGAAACCGTGTAGGTACGGCCGTAACTACCGTAGGATCCATAGCTGCCGGTCGAGCCGTAGCAACCATGACATCCCCAGAATGCATCGGACTGGCCAGCCAGTGCGAGCATTGCAATGAGAGCGAACGCGGTGGTGATCTGCTTCATAACGAATTGGTACTCCCTGTTTCACCTGTCGAATCAAAAACCAAAACCGTGCTTAGGGCGGAGGTCACGGTAGTGTAGCGCCGCGGCTCGAACTGAGTCGCTGGAATTTTTACCCAAACGCTTCACGGGTTAGCGATTCGCGCCAGGCACAGTGCCCCCACAAAGACAACTAAGAATACCAGTTGATTGCTTCAAATCAAGCAAATAGCGTAAAAACCGCGGGTCAGAGTGGTAAAGCCGATTGTGCTGGGTGGGAAATCCACGAGGTTTGGTCTGTCGAGATAAAAAGTGCGATTTTATGAAGCTTTTTTCACTCCGCCGACACTTCGATGCCGTCGAGATCGAGCTCGCCGGTCGCGCCGAGCAGGCCGATGCGGATGATCGCCTCGCGGCTGTGAACCGGAACTTCGATGTCGCGCAGCACATGAATCCACTCGAATGAATCGCGATAGGGACCAATCGCCTCGGTGGCTAGCATCCTGCGACGCTTGTCGTAGAACGTGATCGCGACATACGGCCATTGGTTGCGATCCTGCCCTGGGCGGATCGACTTGCCGCGGATGTGGAACTTGACCGACAGCTTCGAGACCTCGCGACCGTCGATGGCAAACCCCTGCAGGGCACGGCAACCGCGGCCTGGTTCCTCATTTGCGAAATGGATGTACCGCTGGCCGTCGGCCGCGTCGGCCGAGTTCTCGATGACCGTCGCCTGACGCAAGTAGTGCCAGCCTTCGGGAAGCTCTTTCTCGCCGACCACGGTTTCGAAGCTGCCGTTGGCTACCTCTGGGCGGGTGGGGTCGGGCTGCAGTTGTCGCTGGTCCTCGGCGGTGCCGGTCATCGGAACGAACAGCGTCGCCCGCAGGGCTTCGGACTGAAGCTCCCCTTCGCGTTTGCGGAACAAGTACAGGTTCTGCTGGTAGCGTTCGCCGACCGGCACGATCATCAACCCACCTTCGGCAAGCTGTTCGACGAGGGGATCAGGGACCTTCTCTGGCGAACAGGTGACGATGATCTTGTCGAACGGGGCATGTTCTTTCCAACCCTGAAATCCGTCGCCGATCTTCGTGTGCACGTTGTCGTACTTCAATCGCTTGAGCGTCTTCGCGGCGGTCCTGCCCAGTTCGGGGACGATTTCGATCGAGTAAACGTCTTTGACCAACGGGCTCAGCACTGCCGCCTGGTAGCCGGAGCCAGTGCCGATTTCGAGCACGCGGTCCGTAGGTTGCGGGTCGATCTGCTCGGTCATGTACGCCACGATAAACGGCGGCGAAATCGTTTGCTGCGAGCCAATCGGCAACGCCATGTCGTAGTAGGCCCGGGCGCGTTGGGCGCGGGGCACAAACTCGTGACGCGGCGTGCGGCGGATGGCCGCGATGACCCGCTCGTTCTCAATGCCGGCGCCGGCCACCTCTTCGTCGACCATCAAGTCGCACAATTGTTCCCAATTGCTGAGCGACTGCGCATGACCGATGGAGCTGGCGAAGCAGCTAAAGAGAACGAGAAAGTACTGGAGTTTTATGGCATTCATGATCGAAAGGCGGGCGAATGGGTCGCTCGTGTAGAAAGGGATAATGGCATACAATCCCAGCATACCACGTAATCCCGCATGACCAACTTTTTGATATGACAACCGAACCAACCACTACAAACGATCCGCTGGCACTGCTCTGCGAAGCGATGGAGCCCAGCCGCCAGATGGCGTATTTCGACCACGCCGCGCTGTCGCCCCTTCCTCGCCAAACCGCCCAGACCATTGTGGACTACGCGAATAAGTCGACTCAGGTGGGCAACGTGCACTGGCTCGAATGGCTGAACCAGGCCGAAGAGGCCCGCGACGCCGCGGCCGAGATGATCGGCGCCTCGCGCGACGAGATTACCTTCACGCCGAGCACCACCTACGGAATCAATCTGGTTTCCGAAGGGCTCGACTGGCGCGAGGGGGATAACCTGGTGACGCTCGAAGACGAGTTTCCCACCAACCTGTACCCGTGGATGCACTTGGAGTCGCGTGGGGTCGAGTGCCGGCGCATCGTGTCCGACAACGGTATCATCGACTACGACGCTCTCGCCGAAGCCTGCGACAGCCGCACCCGCTTGATCTCGGTCAGTTGGGTCGGCTACCGAACCGGCTACCGCATCGATCTGGCGAAGATGAGCCAGTTCTGTCGCGAGCGGTCGATCCTGTTCAACCTCGACGCCATTCAGGCGCTCGGCGTCTTTCCGATTGATGTGTCGAAGGTGCATATCGATTTTCTGGCAACTGGTGGGCAAAAGTGGTTGCTGGGTCCCGAGGGTATTGGGTTTGCCTATATCAAGCAGGAGCACATTGAGAAGCTGCGGCCGATTAACGTTGGTTGGAACAGCGTAGCGAATCCTTTTGATTACGGTCATATCGAACTCGATTTCAAACCCAACGCTGCCCGCTTTGCCGGCGGCGGTTGGAACATGTGCGGCACCATGGCCATGGGCCAGAGCCTCAAGTTGCTCAATCAGGTCGGCGCCGAGGCCATGTCGGAGCGAGTGCTGGACTACACCGACCTGGCCTGCGAGCGGCTGGCTTCGGCAGGTGCGGTGATTACCAACAACCGCGACAAGCAGCATCGAAATGGCGAGCACCGTTCGGGCATCGTTTATTTCGAGCTTCCTGGCCGCGATCCGGTAAAGGTTCGCGAGCAGTGCATCGAGCGAAACATCGTGCTGAGTTGCCGGGCAGGGAAGCTACGGATCAGCCCGCATGCTTATAATACGACAGAGGATCTCGATCGGTTGATCGAAGCGATTAGCGACGCCCAGTAGCGGCAGTTCGGCGGCGAGCAGGCTCGTCGGTTTTTGATTTCTAATTTTTGCCTTTTGCCCCCCTTTGTTGCTATGTCTCGTCGTGCTGTTTACACCGGTTCGTTCGACCCCGTTACGCTGGGGCATCTGAATGTGATTGAGCGTAGCGCTCGGCTGGTCGATGAATTGATCGTCGGCATCGGCATTAACATCGAGAAACAATCGTTGTTCACGGCCGACGAACGGGTAAGGCTGATCGAGCGATCGACCAGCCATCTCACCAATATCGTCGTCAAGCAATTCAATGGTTTGGCGGTTCGCTTCGTGCGAGAGTGCAACGCACGAGTCATTGTGCGTGGCGTGCGTTCGCTTTCGGATATCGAGGCCGAGTTCACCATGACCCTGGCGAATCGAAAGCTCGACGCCGAGGTGGAAACCGTGTTTCTGATGGCCGACGAAGAGTTCACGCACGTGTCGAGTTCGTTGATCAAGCAAATCACCCCGCTGGCCGAGGACGAAGAGCTGGCTCGATTTGTGCCGAAGTGCATTATCGGGGATATCCGCGCGAAGATTTCGGGGATTAGTCGTTAGCCTCCTTAGCTGGCGAGTTTCATTAGTTGCAGGACGATGGCCAGCACGCCGACGACCGCCAGGCCGTTGCGCAGGTTGTCGAATAGCCCGCCGGAGAGTAGCGGCGAGCTGGGCACCGCAGGCTCTGCGGGAGCAGCTTCGGCAACAGCCGGCCCGCTCTCGGCGGGTGGCTCCGAGGCTTCTTGGTCCGAATCGAACCGTGGCCAGGGCTCGCTGGGGGGAGCGGTCTGGTTGGCCACGCTCCACCGCTCGTCGGATCGCCAGTCGGGCCAGGCGTTCTCAGTCGCCGTGGGCGGCTTGGCGGCTGGCTTTGTCCCGAGCGGCTTGGTCGCGGTCGGTGTTTCGTGATCGGCTACCTGGTCGCAGCCAAAGCAGACATTGCCCAAATCGTCGTTCACCATGCATCGACCATCCTGGCAAGCCCATTGATTCGTCGCTTGCGGGCAGGTGGGGCAAACCGGTGGAGCCGCCGACCGCATCGCGATCTGCGGAGCGCCGTTAGAGTGCCGACCGACGTCGGGACCCAGCGAGGCGAGAAATGTCTTCACGCGGCCTTCGAAGCTGCCGAGGGTGGTCCCCTGCCCTGCCCCGAATAGTACGCCGGCGAGTTCGCCGCGGGCGTTGAAGATCGGCCCGCCGGAATCCCCTTGCCTGGCTTGCACGTCGAGCTCTACCAGTTCCTGAGGCAGGTTCAAACGCGGGGCGTAGTACTGCGTGCACCGCCCAGTAATCGAGCGATAGATGCCCGAACCGTAGCCGCAGATCGTGAGCGGCTCGCCAGGGCGCGGCGGACGGGCCGCCAGCTTCACCGGCTCGCAATCGGGACGCCAGACCACTAGCGCGGCCAGATCCCATTCGCTATCCATCTTGATCGCCCGCGCTTGCGACGTGAAGCCCGACGGAAAGCGGACCTCGATCGGGCCAGTCGCATCACGCACGACATGCCAGTTGGTGAGCACCAAACCGTACTCGTCGCGGGCGTCGATCAGCGTACCGCTGCCGTAGGCGGTGCCATCGCTTTCGGGCGTTACCACGCGCACGACCGCTGGGTGCGGGGTGTTCGGCGCAGCACGACCCGCCAACGGCAAAGCCGCGGTGGTCAGGCAGATAAAGCTGAACAGCAGGTAACGCATAGTGGCCCGAGTTGGGACTTCGTAAGTTGTGTTACTGAGGTGGTTGGTCCTCTTCATAAACGGATTAATTCACCAACCGAAACCGCGAAGCTTTTCGCTGGCGTTCGGTTTCGACGATCAAGTCGAGCAGACGGGCTCGCAACGATTGAATCTCGTCGAGTTCCTCCTGATGAAGTTCGATACGATCTAGCGGTGGGATAGGTGGTTGTGGATCGGCGGCTTTCGTGAAGGGGCGTCTAAGAATCGATAACAGCTTGGCACGGCGATGGACCGAACGCATGGAATTGACCTTTCATGCGGCAATCGGACGGCCTCCTTTCAAGTCCTCTTTGCATTGAGGGAAATCTTGCCTCTGCTGCGAATGTTGAAAGCAATCGAGTTCGCGACCTTAGCCTGTTTGGCCCATCGCAGGAGCCGGTTGTGGGCCCCATGGTCCACCAGGTCGTCAGTCGCGTCTCGAGCAATCCTCCAGCATTTGTTTGTCAGCAGGTGCAACGTCGCACGAACCATGTGCAACGCAAATCCAATCAAATCACGCTCGCAGGCCATGTGGTGCTCAGTCGCCTGAACCAGCCCGCACAAACACATACGGGCGAGTCGGTCGACTGTTACAGCTTGCTAGCAACGAAAATCGGACGATTTCCTGAGCCACTGCAAAAATCCGTGGGTTTGCCTTAAAGCTTCACGGATCGCGAGCACCGGGTGATTCGCAATAGATTTCCCCACATGCAAAACAGGCAGGATTAGCCGTGCTCCTTTCATTGATTTGACTTGCTTTATGCCCCACCAGAGAGAGGGGGGCGGGTTATGCGGGCCGCCGAGCCGCGGCGACACCCTGTTCGATGGCGGCTACCAGGCCGGCCATCGTGTAGTCGCTGGCTACCACCTTCGGGGGGAACCCGAGATCACGAAGCACCTCGCCGGTCAGCGGGCTGATGGCCGCCAGTTGGCTGTAGTTTAGCGACTCGCCAAGCATGGCGACCAGCGAGCGGGCGATCGCCGAACTCGTTGCGGTGACCCAATCGATATCGCCCGCAGTGAGTGCTTTCTCAACTTCTGGTGCGGGGCTAGTCACGTCGTGGCTTTCGTAGACCACCACCTGCTCCACTTCTCCGCCGGCCGCGCTCAGCGTTTCAGCCAGCACCTCGCGTCCTCGGCTGGCGCGCAGCAGCAGGAACCGCTGCCCACGGGCGCTGGTCGAAAGTTCTGCGGCCAGTGCTTCGGCGCGATACTCTTCCGGCTGGCAATCGACTCGCAGGTGATGCTCGGCCAGAGCGGCCGCGGTGCCGGGGCCGATGGCCGCGAGTTGGCAATGAGCCAGCGCCCGCCAGTCGTGGCCGAGCTTCCACATCCGCCGCAAGAAGTACTCCACCCCATTGCGACTGCTGAACACCAGCCAGTCGAACGATTCGATGCGAGCGATCGCCTGGTCGACCGGAGCCCAGTCGCTCGCCGGGGTGATCTCGATGGCCGGCTGATAGACGACGTTCGCGCCGAGTTCGCGGAGTTGGTCGCCGAGTTCGTCGGCCTGGTGGATTGCCCGGGTAACGAGAATCGACTGCCCAAACAGCGGACGGCTCGTGAACCACTCCGTCAGGCTCTGTTGCTGGGCGACCTTGCCGACGATCACGATCACCGGCGGGCGCAGCTTGTCGTGGCTCAGCAGCGTGGGGACCTCACCGAGCGTGCAAGTCCAGGTTTGCTGCGTGGGTAGCGAGCAATGTCGCACCACCGCTACCGGCGTGTCGGGCGACTTGCCGCCGGCAATCAGTGCGGTACTCCATACGGGAGCGGTGGTTACTCCCATGTAGAAGACGAGCGTTCCGGGGAACTGAGCCAGCGACTGGTAGTCGAGCGAGTCGTCCCCCTCCTTGCCGCATCGTTCGCGACCAGTCACAAACGCGACACACGAGGCCTCGTCGCGATCGGTAATCGCAACGCCCGCGTAGCATCCCGCGGTGGCAGCGGTGGTCAGGCCTGGCACCACCTCGAACGCAATGCCAGCCGCCACCAGGCCCGAGGTTTCCTCCACCAGGCGGCCGAAGATATTCGGGTCGCCCCCCTTGAGCCGCACCACGGTTTTGCCCGCCTGGGCGTACTCGACCATCAGGCGGTTTACTTCCTGCTGCGTGAGGATCCGCCCAGTGCCATGCCGGCCCAGGCAAACGCGTTCGGCCGACTCGGGGGCGTACCGCAGCAACTCGGCGCTGGCCAGGTAGTCGTACAGCACCACCTCGGCTCGGCGCAGGCACTCGATGCCGCGGAGCGTAATGAGTCGCGGGTCACCAGGCCCGGCTCCCACCAGATAGACTTGTGTTTGTTGTGGATTCATAGCGGCCCATTGTAGGTGCGAGGTCCCCCGCAGCCTACGGGATGGTTTCCCCGCATGGCTGGGTTCGAAATGCCCCCAAATCGCAGAAATCGATCCGTGGGGGCAATTCTTAAGGCATTTCGGTAGGTGCTAACTGAAGGACTGATCGCAGTTTAGGGCAATCGCCATCGACGTAAGTGGTTTTCAATGGCCCCCAGGGTGGGGGCAGAATCGGGCACGGTGGGGCAAGCATTCGGGGGCGACTCGCAAGGTTAGTTGTACTGTTCAAATGACCATGCCGCATTAGAGCAGATTGGCCCCGAATTGCAACAAAAATTAATGGCCATTTGTCGCCAGCAATCGCCGCACAAAGTCACTGTACGCGTCGCGATAACGAGTGCGCAGCATGTCGAGATTCAGTCGCATGTGCGTGTCGACGAACCGCTGCTTGTAGAAGGTCGATTTGCCGGAGGCTTGTAGTCCAATGAAGACAACTACTTCCATCTTGTTCAACTCCAGTAAGGGATGACTCGAGCGCGTTGCGGATGATGCATTCAGAAACACGTCACGCGTACTGAACATAAGGAGACCGTAATTCTTCACTCGCTTGCTCAAGTTGCGAAACTTTCCCACGGTATTCCAGAGAATTGGCAGATTAGGCTTAGAGATATCATCGCAATGACAGTAGTAGCCCTCTATAATCGATGTTGTTAGAAGGTGCTTGAGTTGGGGGGCTCGCGATTGTTCCGTAGCGAGCGCGCGGCATTCTTGAGACGTTCATGTCTTAACTTGGGGAGATCAAGCGATGAAGGTCGTTAAAATTTTGTTGGCGATTATCTTGCCACCGTTGGCCGCCTTTCTGCAGGTGGGACCGACATTGCACTTCTGGTTGAACCTGCTGTTGAGCTTCCTCTTCTTCTTCCCCGGCATGATCCACGCGCTCTGGTTGGTACTGACCGACCAGACCTGAACAGGCTTCGCCATTCGGGGGGGATCCAGTGCAAGAATCTAAATTGGACACTTGGGTCCTAATTTGGTGTTCGCTCGCTGCTGGGCGTTTGCCGGAGAAAAATTAAGGTAATTGCACGTGCGAAAGCACTAGCGGCGTGGGGCTAAAGTGCCTTGTTTTAGGCCGTTTCTTGTCGTCTCGGCTCAGCGTGCGCCTTAAGTGCGTTGTGTTGCGCAAAACTCAAGTCATAATTCAGAACACACCCTCTACCTGCCTATTTCAAAAACAAACTATTTGCAGGCCGAGGCAGGAGAGGATCACCCAGCCACGCTATGGGGGCCTTCAGTGGCGACACTGAAGAGTTGGCTGGGTGCTCCTCTGGCCTGCTTTCTTGCGGCGGACTTCGTCCGAGTCATTACCTAGAGCGACCACCCCTGGTTGTGGTGGTCCGTCTCAACAGGCTAGCCCGTTTGGGTGCCGAGTGATCCATCTCAGCCAAAGCGTTTAGGAAAGCTGCCGGCTGGGCTTTCCTCGCGCCTGCTTTTCGTTTGATAATGAGCCTTGTTCAATCTTCCGAAAGGAATTCGGAGCACAGGCGCATGACAAAGAAAAAGACCAAAGCAACGCGATCCTCTAACGGCGACTTTCAAGGGTACACGATTCACTTGATCGCCACCGCGGCAGGCGAACTGCTCAGCGGGTTGGCGACCGTCGCGATTTCGCAATTCCCAGAGATCGACTTTGAAATCGTTCCGCACCCACTGCAGGATACGACCGAGAAGCTCGAGGAGACTCTCGACCATCTCACCGGTCAGCAACCGATCGTGCTACACGCTTTGGCCGACGAGACAGCCAAGCTAGTGGTTCGCAACCGCTGCGTGGTTCGGCGGATTCCGCACTTCGACATCACCGGTAGCCTGTTCAACTTCATCGCCGACTGCGTAGGCATCCTGCCGAAGAACGATGTGTCGCACTTGCATCGACTCGATTCGGCCTACCAGAATCGCATCGAAGCGATGGAGTTCGCCCTGGAGCACGACGACAGCCTGGGGCTGCATTCGTTGGAAGAAGCCGACTTGGTGATCGTCGGCATCAGTCGCGTGAGCAAGAGTCCGACGACGTTGTACCTCAGCTCCCGCGGTTACAAGGTGGCCAACGTTTCGATTGCCCCCGAAACAGGATTCCCCAGCGAACTCGATCGGGTGTCGAAGCGCAAGGTGGTTGCCTTCACGATGCAGCCTAAACGCTTGCACGAAATCCGCGTGGAGCGAGCCAGTCGCATGCGGGTTTCGGGCACGTCGTACGAAGACCTGCAAAGCGTGATTCGCGAAGTGATGAACGCCGAGACGGAGTATCGTCGCCGCGGCTATTTGATCATCGACGTCACCAGGGCAACCATCGAGCAGACGGCCGCCCAGATCATGCAGGCAGTTCCGCTGAAACCAAAGTGAAGGGGTTCGGTGCCGGCTACTCATTCACGAAGAGAGCGGGCAAACGCGAAACGATAACCTGCTTGTGCGGGCGATCGATTCCGTAAATCACCTCGGGCGTTGAAGGATCCATCGCGATCGCCTGCCCGGTGATCTCGATGCCGAGGGTTCGTTTCCAAACCAGCGTAGAAGCCGCGCGGGGCAGCGCGAGTTCGTACAGCTCAGGGCGGTCGTGCCCGGAACAGTAGAACCTGCCTTGTTGACTCCAGACTCCGCCCGAACAGCTATGCGGGGCGAAGCGTTCGAGTACTTCGGACGGAAAGACCCAGGCCTCGAGTCGCCGCCATTCGTCGTCGAACTTCACCAGCGAGGTATACGTGTGCGGTTTGGCCTGCGGGTCGTCGTTCACCTTCTCCGAATAGTGGGCGAACACGCACCACCAGGCATTGTTGTGCCAGTCGGCCACGGTGAGCGAGCCTTCGTAGATGCCAAAGCTATGGCTATCTATATGCTGCAAATTCTCGGTTTCGAAGATCTCGACCGAGCTGGTATTCGGGTACGCTGGAAAGTTGGAGTGCGCGCAGTAAAGCTTGCCCTCGTGGCACACGCCTGAGTTCAGGTGCCGCAGCGGTAGGTCGTCGTTCGCTTCCCAAGCATCAAGCCGAACTCCCGTTTGCTTGTCGTACTTGGCGATCTTCGCATTGGCGATCGCGTAGAACGCCTCGGCGTCGACCGCCACGCCTTGGGTGGCTTCGGGAGCGTCCCAGCGAGCCAGGGTCTCGCAAGTTGGCTCCAGGGCATTCGCGAGTGGTGAGACGAGAGAAATAGCCAATAGCAGGGCCGTCGAGCGAACCATAGGAACCTCTAAATCAATGGTTTATCCGCTCGCCGCTGCTGATTCTACTGCCGAATTCGTGAGTCGCCAACCATCATGGCAACGCACTTTAGCAACGGTTTTCCCGTGCCAGATCGCAACTTCTTTGACGCGTAGCGAAACAGTGTCGATACTGGGAAGGTTGTTGATTGCCAGTCCCCTATCCTCCCTCCCCAGTTTCGCGAGATAAAGCCACTTTGGACCTGCCCGGCCTGAGAACCGATTGCCCCCCTGCCCTGCGGGTGCTGAGCCTGGTGATCGTCTGGGCGATGGTCGCTCCGTGCTGGGGATTCAACAGTAACGGGCAATGGACCTCGACCGCCAGCGAGCCCACGACCGCCGGACTCGGCAAGCCAGTGACCCTCACCTGGAGCATCGTGCCCGACGATACTTCGACGTTTGGTTCGCTGCACAGCGATTTGATCACCGATTTCGACGCACTCATCGGCGGCGGCACTGGCACCGTCGAGCAGCGTTCTTGGTTCTCCCTCCTTGAGCAATCGTTTGCCAGGTGGAGCGAAATAAGTGGCGTGAACCTGGTTTACGAGCCGAACGACGACGGGACACCGATGCCCAATAGTCTCGGCGAGCTTGGCGTGCGAGGCGACATTCGTATCGGTGGCAGCTTTCTCGATGGCAACGGAGGAACTTACGGATCGACCGGTTTTATTCCCTCCCCCCATATCACGCTCGACACCGGCGATACCGCGCGATATTCCGATTCGACCGATAACTACTTTGGATTGCGCCAGACGTTGACCCACGAGATTGGGCATGCGTTGGGTCTCGGGCATAATCAGGCACTCGGGGCATTTGTACTGATGCACCCCTTCGCCCAGACCGCATTCGATGGCCCGCAACTCGACGACATCTTGGGCATGCACTACCTGTATGGCGATGCCTACGAACGCGGTTTGCCCGATGGTAATAACCAGTATGCTTCGGCAACCGATCTAGGCGCGATCGCTGTCGGTGCTTCGGTCGCGATTGGCGACGACGTTCCGATGGTGCGCGGCAAAATCGAACCCGACGCCGACGATTTTGCCAGCATC
Organism: Aeoliella mucimassa; assembly: GCF_007748035.1. Lineage (NCBI taxonomy): Bacteria > Pseudomonadati > Planctomycetota > Planctomycetia > Pirellulales > Lacipirellulaceae > Aeoliella > Aeoliella mucimassa. The sequence goes on along the minus strand of NZ_CP036278.1, from coordinate 2,408,202 downwards.
TCCTTCGCGGGCGACGAAGACTACTACAAGTTTCAGCTCGAAGATTACTCGCTGGTCGACCTTCTGCTGACTCCTGGTGGGTTCCTCTACCAAGAGTCGGTCACCGGTTCGAACTTCGTGCCGATCGACACGCAAGCCCAAAACGATTTGACCCTAGCGCTCTACGCGGCCGACGGGGACCAGACGCAGCTAGTCGACTTTGCCAACAACACAGGGCTCGGCGGTACCGAGCAGCTGGCCGCCGTCCTGCTGGCTCCCGGCGAATACGCGGTGCGGGTTGCGGGCAGCAGTGCCGCGGTGCAGCTCTACGAGCTGGCGATCGACGTCGCCTTGGACCCCGCGATCACCACGGTAGCGGGCGACTTTAACGAGGATGGCCGAGTCGACCTGGCCGACTACACCGTGTGGCGCGACGCCCTAGGCACCGCCGGACCACTGGCGAACGCCCCGGGAGCTAGCGCGACGGTCGATGCAGCCGACTACGCGGTCTGGAAGGCGAACTTCGGAGCTATGAGCCTCGCCCCCAGCACCGCGCCCGGCGAGCGGCAATCGGTTCCCGAGCCAAAGAGCCTCATGGTGCTGCTGTTAGGGATGGCGGCAATCCGCATTGTGGATGGTGGAGGCCTCTTTTTTTCTCGCAGCCAATTCTCTCGTTCGCGCGAAAGTGGGCTCTGAATACCGAAATTTCCTTGAGGTTGAGGCCAAAAGCGTTGAGCCATCGGCCGACATGACTAGACTCTAGGATATTGTCCCCGGGTTAGAGGATATCGCAGGCGGCCCCGGACGACGACGAACGAACATCTGGACTGACCAATATCTTCCTACCGTGGGGCTGTGCTAATGTCTGAGACCAACAACGTGAAAGACTCCTCCGCTTCGGCGAAATCGACCAAGCGGATTGCTTATTCCTTAGCGGCAGGTGCCGCGGCTGGCCTCGCTGCTTCGCAGGCCGATGCCGAGATCGTGTACTCTGGCACGGTCGACTTGAGCATCGCTCAGTTCACAGCCGAGAACATCAACCTCGATGGCGATGCCTATAACGACATTCTCCTGAAGAACTACGTGTTCGGTGGTGGCAACTACCAAGGCGCGTACGTCAACTTCTATCCTGGCAAGTTGGTGGGCTTCACCACTGGTTTCAGCTACGCTTCGGCGCTTGAGATGGGCGACGTGATCGACGTCTCAACGACCACGGGAAGCTTTGCTGCTTCGATGGCCTACGGTGCAGCGAATCCCGATGCTGAGTTCAATACCGCCAGCGATGCCTACATCGGCCTCGCATTCCCGATTGCCGCGACCAACCACTATGGATGGTTGCGGGTCTCGATTGACAACGCAGCAGGCACCTTTGTGGTGCATGATTGGGCCTACAACGATGTGCCTGGCGAAGGTATCGTCGCCGGCCAGGTGCCCGAGCCGAGCACACTCGGTTTGCTGGCCGCTGGTGCTGCCGGCGTGGCCGCCATGCGTCGCCGTAAGAAGTCGGTGGCCTAGGCTCGCGAGGCACGCATCGTAGTAATGACGCGCGGGCTCGCAAGAGCCCGCGTTTTATATGAAGCAGTTTTCATCCGTTCAGTTTTGAGCTTCCCGTTCGTTCGGAGTTGTCCCATGTCGCGGTCCTCAGTTTCTCCATCCACCAATGGCTCTTCGCCCGATCGTCCCGCGAACCACATGCGCAAAGTCTATTCGGTGGCTGCTGCCGCGACGGCTGGTTTGGTTTCTGCCCAAGCCGACGGAGCAGTGCGTTACTCCGGCGTGCAGGACATTTCGATTGAATTAGGCTACTCGCAAGACTTGAGCATCGATGCCGATGAGTACGCCGATATTCGCTTGAAGAACTCAGATTATTTTGGTGGCCCATACCAGGGAGCATCGGTGCTGTTTTCGCCTGGCCGGCTTTTGACTTTTAACGTAGATGGCAGGCCGCTCGTCTATGCAAAAGCACTCGACGAAGGCTATGGCATCAATGCAAGTAGTATTGGCGACTATTTTTTCGGCTCGATGGCCTACGGAGTGGCAAATCCCTACGCTGAGTTCAACAATGTCGATGGGGCGTTCCTGGGGCTCTCTTTTCCCATTGCTGACGACCTTCATTATGGCTGGGTTCGCGTGACCATCGACAACGCCGCAGGATCGTTCGTGATCAACGACTGGGCCTACAACGACGAGCCTAGTGTCGGCCTTCTGGCTGGCGAAATGCCAGGTCCGCTCACGGCCGACTTCAATAACGATGGCCGCGTCGACCTGGCCGACTACACCGTGTGGCGCGACAACCTGGGCGCCGACGAGTCGACCGGCGTGCTCAACGGCAATGGCACCAACGACGGCCTGGTCGATTCCGCCGACTACGATCTGTGGAAGGCCAACTTCGGCAACTCCACGTTCACCGGGGACCCGATCGTTCCGTCGACCGCCCCCTTAAGCACTGCAGCAGTTCCCGAACCCGGAACGCTAGGGATGTTGGCGGCTGGGTCGTTAGGCATCGCGGCACTTCGGCGACGCAACGCGAGACGAGGCTAATGGCCATCCAACGCCGGTACGATCCGGACGGACCCAAACGCGTGCTGCTCGTGGGGTGGGATGCTGCCGACTGGCAGATGATCCACCCGCTCATCGAACGGGGGCTGATGCCAACCACCGCGGCCTTCATGCAGCAAGGCTCGTGGGGCAACGTTGCCAGTTTGCAGCCGATGCTCTCGCCGATTCTGTGGAACAGCATCGCTACCGGCAAACGCGCCCAGCAGCATGGCGTGTATGGCTTTACCGAGCCGAATGCCGACGGCCCGGGCGTGCGACCCACGTCGAGTACCAGTCGCAAGTGCAAAGCACTTTGGAACATCCTCACGCAGCAGGGGCTTCGCTCGAACGTGGTCGGCTGGTACGCCTCGCACCCGGCCGAGCCGATCAACGGGGTAATGGTCTCCAATCAATTCGAGGCATTTCGCGCCACGGAAGATGGCATCACGCCGCCTCCGTCGCAGTCGGTCTGGCCGGCCGAGATGACCGAAGAGCTAGCCGAGTTTCGCGTTCGCCCGATCGAAGTCGACGCGGCCGCCATCCTGCCGTTTGTACCGCAGGCGGCCAAGCTGCTGGAATCGAAGCCGATGCGTTTGGGCCGGTTGCAGCAGATGCTCGCCCAAACGGCCACCGTGCACGCGCTCGCAACGCATTTGATAGCCAATACCGAGTGGGATTTCACCGCGGTCTACTACGAGGGGATCGACCGATTCGGGCATGAGTTCATGGAGTTCCATCCTCCCAAGATGGAGCAAGTGGCCGACGATGATTTCCAGGCCTTTCAGCACTGCATGGAGGGCATCTATCGCTTCCACGACATGATGCTCGAGGCTCTGTTGACCTTGGCCGGCGACGACACCGCAGTGGTGCTGCTCTCGGATCACGGTTACTACAACAATCACCTGCGCCCCGATCCTCGCGAAGGCAAAGCGGGGCCGGTCGACTGGCACCGCCCGTTCGGAGTGGTCGCGGCCAAAGGACCTGGCATCGCTCCCGGTACCCGGGCGTACGGGGCTTCGCTGCTCGACATCGCTCCCACGGTGCTGCACTTGTTGGGACTGCCGGCCGGCGAAGACATGCCTGGTCGCGTGCTGGCCGAGATGCTATCGCTCGAGTCCACACCCGAGCGGATCTTCACCTGGGAAGAGATCGAAGGCGACTGCGGCATGCACGCCAGCGATGTGCGGGTCGATCCGGTCGAAGCCCAGCAGGCGCTACAGCAACTGGTGGACCTGGGCTACATCGATCCCCCTTCGGAGGACGACGAACAGCAGGTAGCCGACTGCATTGCCAACAACCAGCTTTGCCTGGCTCAATCGTATCTCGACGCGGGCAATTACTCGGCTGCCAAGGATACGGTGGACGGGTTGCAGGGCAAGCTGGCCTCGTCGGCATCGGCCGCCTTGCTAAGGGCCAGCAGCCTGTTGGGGCTTACCAAGCGTGCCGAAGCGAGAAAAGTGCTCGAGGAACTGGTGCAGCAGGCGGATGCCTCGCCGCGGGTGCTGATGATGCTCGGCACCCTCGAGCAGGCCGAAGGCAACACCGAAATCGCGCTGGAGTACTTTGAAAAGGTCGCCGCGACCGAGCCGCGATTGCCGGGGCTTCACAATCGCTTGGGACGCGTGCATTTAAGCAGCAAGAACTACGATCTGGCGAAAGCGGCCTTCGAGAAGTCGCTGCAGATCGACTCCGACAATGCGGTTGCCCTACAGGGGCTGGCCGAGGCGATACTCGCGACCGGCGACGCCCAGCAGGCGCTGGAGAAGGCGATGACCGCGGCCGAGTTTGTGCACCACTTCCCCCGGGCGCATTTGACTGTTGGCAAATCGCTATTGGCCCTAGTAGACTATGCCGGAGCGGTCGAGGCACTGGAGCTATGCACCAAGCAGGCACCAAAGATGGTCGAAGCGCATAAGACGCTCGCTACGGCCTACCGTGCTCTGGGAGAGAACTCCAAGGCGATGCAGGCGGAACTGCGCGCGAAACAACTAGCCACGTGACCCCATCAGCCCGCTGCCAGCGGTATTCACTTTTACCTTGTGAACAGTTGCCATGAAACGAGTGGAACGAATCCTGACTCCAATAAAAATGGTGTTAATGCTTGTGGTACTGGTGGTTGCCATGGTGGGCTGCGGGGGTGGTAGTGACAAAGACAACCAAGTTCCCGACAATCCTGCTCCGCTTCCCGATCCTAGCGATCGGTACTAGTGGAGAGCCTTTCTTCATTCCTCTGCCCAGGAGAGAACCCTTCCCATGGCTGCGATTGAAATTCGTTATGTGCCTGCGAAGCCAAGTATCACGGTCGTGAATGCCAATGCCCGGAAGCGGTCAGCGTTCACTCTGGTGGAGTTGTTGGTGGTCATCGCGATCATCGGCATTCTGGTCGCCCTGTTGCTGCCAGCGGTGCAATCGGCTCGCGAAGCCGCGCAGCGTTCAGCTTGTGCGAACAACATGCGTCAGCTCGGGCTGGCCGCGCTCAACTACGAGTCGACCAATAAGAAGCTTCCGCCGGGCTACCTGGGTACCGAGGAGCACGAGAATCCCAAAGCTATTGGAACTCGCCTGGCCGATGGCACCACCATTTACCATCAAGGCATTGGCGTCTTCGGCAACCTGCTTCCCTACGTGGAAGCGGGGCCGGTTTACGACGTGCTGACCTCCGACAGCTATCCGCTGTCGGCCGATTCGCACGGCCGGGTTTACTGGCAAGTAACGAATCCCTGGACCGCCGCGCAGGCGCGGCTCACCGTGCTGATCTGCCCGATGGCTCCCGTCGAAACCCCGAACGATGGGGTGGTGGACGTCGCGGTACCGCTTTATAAGGGCTCGGCCGGCGCTCCAGTGAACACCAGCACCTTCGAGGGCAACTACGTGCTCGATTCGTCGCGCTGGCGGATGCCGACCGGCGGAGCCTTGGGGCTGACTCACTATCAAGGCGTCTCCGGGGTGTATGGCCAACCTGGTCCTAATCTCAAGGTCATCGGCGACGACGGCAACACCTACGACGTCGAGAAGGACCTGACCGGCGTCTTCGGCGTCCGCTCCAAGACCAAGCTTGCTCAGGTGACCGATGGTACCTCGAACACCATGATGTTCGGCGAAGCTCCCGGCTCGATCGGCAGCAGCTTTTGGGATGCGGCCAACAATCAGGTTACTGGTGGCTTCTCCCAAGGCATTGCCTGGGCTGGCACCTGTGTACTGCCGACCTACCTGGGGCTCGATGTGTCGCAGGAGCAGGACTGGGCCCCCGCCGGGCAGCCGGCCGATTACGACACCAAGTGGTCGTATTTCGGCTCGCTCCACACTGGCGTCGTGCAATTCTGCTTCGTCGATGGCTCGGTGCATTCCCTGTCGCGCGATATCGACAAGTCGCTGTTCAAGGCGATGTCGACCATGCGGGGCGGCGAAACCGTCGATCCCGGCCTGTAACGGGGACGCTACTCATCGCTGTGGGTTGCAAATTGGCCCCTGGCAAGCCGCTCGGGACCCCCCCTGCTAGGCTCGACGACTCACGGCGGTGCGAAGCACTACCCCCGTGCACAGGAGCCTGTTTGGCTCCTCCGCGGTAAAAAGGGATGCCAGGTAGCCTGGGCAAGATGCAATCGCTCTACCGATTTTTGCGATTGTCTGCGTCGAAAACGCCGGAAGCAGGGCGAATTCGCGCGCCCTCAGCGCACCCCATACCTGTTCCGGCCAATCAGAACTTGCTATTGTTATTTTAACGATAAGTAGGTTCCAGTTGTCGCAAAGGCATTAATCGAGAGCAATCAAATGGCGAACCATCCAGACAAGGCGGAACTCCGTCTCGGCGATAAGAGCATTGAACTACCGGTACTCGTTGGTACCGAAGACGAAGTAGCGGTTAACATTGGGCATCTTCGCGATGAAACCGGCGTGATCACCCTCGACGAAGGGTATCGGAACACGGGCTCGGTTCGCTCGGACATCACTTTCATTAACGGCGAAGAAGGCATTCTTCGGTACCGCGGCATTCCCATCGAGCAAATTGCCGAGAAGTCGACGTTTGTCGAAACCGCGATGCTGCTCATCTACGGCGAGCTGCCAACTTCCGACCACTTCGACCACTTCCGTCATTTGCTGTCGGAACATCAGACCATCCACGAAGGCATGCGGAACTCGTTCCTCGGGTTCCCCCCCAGCGGTCACCCGATGGCCATTCTGTCGTCGATGATCAACACGTTGTCGTGCTACAACGAAGACGTGCTGGCCATGGAAGAGGACGACTCGTTCGAGAACGCCGCTGCTCGGTTGATTTCGAAGATTCGCACCGTGGCTGCCTACGCCTACAAGACCTCGATCGGTCAGCCTTGGATGTATCCCGAGCCCGAGTCGAGCTACTGCCGCAACTTCCTGCATCTGATGTTCTCGTTGCCGACCAAGCACTACGAGCCGAATCCCGACGTGCTGCGGGCGTTGTCGCTGTTCCTCATTCTGCACGCCGATCACGAGCAAAACTGCTCGACCTCGACCGTGCGAATGGTGGCCTCGGCCGGGGCGAACTTGTTTGCCTCGTGTGCGGCTGGTGTGTGTGCTCTGTGGGGCCCGCTGCATGGTGGTGCCAACGTGGCAGTGATTGAGCAATTGCAGCGTATTCACGCTTCGGGCGAGAGCATCGACAGCTTGATCGAGCGCGTGAAGCAGAAGAAGGAAAAGCTATTCGGCTTCGGCCATGGCGTTTACAAGAGCTACGACCCTCGCGCTCAGATCCTCCGCAAGCAAGCCGCCAAGGTGCTGGCCAGCTTGGGACGCAAGGATCCGCTGCTCGACATCGCCCAACGCCTGGAAGAGATTGCCCTGAAGGACAATTACTTCGTCGAACGCAACCTGTACCCGAACGTCGACTTCTACTCCGGTATCGTGCTGCGGGCGCTCGGTATCCCGACCGATATGTTCACCGTGATGTTCGCCATCGGCCGGATGCCTGGGTGGATCGCGAACTGGAAGGAAGTGCACGACTCGAAGAGTCGCATTTACCGTCCGCGTCAGGTCTACACCGGCCCGGCCCAGCGGGACTACGTCGATCTGAAAGATCGCGTCGACGACAAGCGGTAAGCTCACTTGCCTATCGCGACAGGAATAGAGCACGCCCGGCAGGACTCGAACCTGCGACCTGCGGATTAGAAGTCCGCTGCTCTATCCAACTAAGCTACGGGCGTAAGCCTATTTTATAGGCATTTTTTAATCATTCTGGCAAGTGGGTCAGGGGCACGATACCCCGTGCGATACCCCTTCACCCCGTGACCTACACTTGCAACATGAAACCAGCAAAGCCCTACCCCGGATTCCCGCTCACAGCCAACGGCAACGGTCAGTGGTCGAAAAAGATTCATGGCAAAGTCTATTATTTTGGGACGTGGTCGGATTGGCGGTCCGCCCTGGATAATTTCCACAACCAGCGGGACTACCTATATCTAGGTCAGACCCCGCCAACAACAGCGACAACAGTTGCAAATATCTTAGATGCTTTCTTGGATGATCGGGAGGTAGCCCGCGATTCGGGCGACCTGACAGAGCGGTCCTATGACGAATACCGCACAATCTGCGATACCATCGTCGCCACCCTGGGCAAGGCCCGGCCAGTCGAGGCCATCCACAATAATGACCTGGGGAGGCTGCGGTCGGTTCTCGGAAAAGGAAAAAATGGTCAGCAGCTAGCCCCATCGTCGCACAAACGGCACCTGACGATTGCCCGTATGATTTTCAAGTATGCCAATCAAGAGCTAGGCTGCGACATTCGCTATGCCGTCGCTCTGCGGTCGCCATCCGCTAGGGCAATTCGCCAGCGCAGGAACGAAGTGGGGGAACGGCTGTTTACAGCCGACGAAATTCGGGCTCTGGTGAAAGCAGCCAAGCCACAATTGCGGGCGGCCTTGTTGAACAATTAGTCACAAACCTCCGTAAAAACTAACGTGGAATGGAACCACGTACCTTTTTTACGGAGATCGAACATGGCTACGAAAGAAAAACGAACCTACAAAGTCACGAACTGGAAGGAGTATAACAAGTCGCTCATCGAGCGTGGAAACATCACTATTTGGTTTAGCGACGAGGCGTTGGAGAACTGGGAACATCCTAACGACCAGACAAAAGTCGGTCGCCCTTTTGTCTTCAGCGATACGGCGATCGAGTGCTTGCTGACGATTCGCGAACTGCTGAAACTTCCCTATCGGCAGACTGAGGGATTCGGCCGCTCGCTGGTGGCGATGTTGGGCGTCGAGGCAGCGATTCCCAATTATTCTTCGCTCGCCAAGCGAGCCAGCAAGCTGAATGTTTCGCTCGATATCGCTAACAAGAGGGGCGACATCGATATCGTGGTGGATAGCACCGGCATGAAAGTGTTTGGCGAGGGCGAATGGAAGATGCGGACGCATGGCAAGTCGAAGCGGCGGACATGGCGGAAGCTGCATTTGTCGGTGAATCCTGACACCCGCGAGATTGTGGCGGAGATTTTGACCGAGAACAGTTGCCACGATGCCGATGCGGTTCCCGAAATGCTGGAGCAGGTGGAGCAGCCCGTAAAAAAGTTTCACGGCGACGGTAGTTACGACAAGTGGAAGGTTTATGAAGGGCTGGAATCCGAAGGCATTGAGCCGGTGATTCCGCCGCAGCACAACGCCAAGATCAAACAACATGGCAACTCTGCGGAGGAGCCTTTGCCCCGGGACGAGGCAATTCGTCAGATTCGACGCAAGGGGCGTAGGAGTTGGAAAGAGGAAGTGGGCTATCATCGTAGAAGCTTGGCGGAAACGACCATGTACCGAGTGAAACAAAGCTTTGGGAGCCATCTCAAAAACCGAGTATTCGAAAACCAACAAACGGAAGCCCGCTTGCGCTGTAAAATCATCAATCAATTCACCCAACTCGGGCTTCCACAGTTCGAGTGGAGTTAGTCAACAAGGCCGAAGTGAGTTGTCGAAAGCAAAGTGATCTATCGAAAGAGTCCAAGTAGGAGGCTCGCACCAAAACTCACATTCAGATTGCTGCGGATCGAGTGCATCGATTACCGTGCGAACATGTTGGAGGTGGTATTCGCCTTGTTCGGTCACCAAGGGAAAAAGTCCCCATTTGGCTCAAGTAGGTCTTTTAGGGAATCGCAGGCTTTTCTGCCGACCCCAGGCAAGTCGCGGACGTCGGACTCCTCTTTGCCCGGCAAAATCGACCACTTTCTTGTCGAAAATGGCCACCTCTTCTGCTATAAAAGGATGCGGTACAGATGTATATATGTGTATGTAAGGAGATAGCCAATGAAGCACGAGAGCACTAGCAGCATGAATCGAACGCAGACGCCCGGCGCAATAGTCGGGGCGCTCTCGGTGCGGCCCCGGAAGTCACTACTCTGGGTCCCCAAAAGCGGCTCGCAGCGTGGGGGCCCGCTGGGCGTTTTGCCCCCACTCGTCAGCGGCCTGGGGCGAAACGCTGCTCGGTTGATGACCGGCCATGTAAAAAAGTGGCTGCAAATCGAGGGCAAACGCGACGCGGAGGGCGAGCGTACGGCAAAAATAAAGCCCCCACGAATCGATTTACCGAAAGTGGGGGCTTTTGAAATGTCGACTTAGCCGGTCCGCCAGCGGCGGCCCGTGTCGGATTGCAGGTGCTTACCGACGGGCTTCGGCGGCTTCGACCACTTCGAAACCAAGGTCGCGAAGCATCTGGTAGTCTTCTTCGGCGGCCTGGCCTTGGGTGGTCAGGTAGTCGCCGACGAACATCGAGTTCGCGGGATACAGCCCCAGCGGTTGCAGGCTGCGAAGGTGCTTCTCGCGACCGCCGGCAATGCGGATCTCGCGATCGGGGCAAACCATGCGGAACATCGCCAGCGCCCGCAGGCAGTCCTGAGGAGTCAGGTTGCACTTGTTTTCGAGGGCGGTGCCTTCGATGTCGTTAAAGAAGTTCACAGGAATCGAATGTACACCGAGTTCGCGAAGCTCAATGGCCATTTGCACCAGATCGGCATGCTTCTCGCCCATGCCGATGATGCCACCGCTGCACATTTCCATGCCGGCGGTGCGAACCGCCTTGAGCGTGTCGACGCGATCGCCGTAGCCGTGGGTGGTGCAGATTTCGCCGTAATACTCTTCGCCGGTATTGAGGTTGTGATTCACCCGATCGACGCCGCACGCCTTGAGGCGGTCGGCCTGCTCGGGGGTCAACAGCCCCAGGCTGGCACAGATCTTCAGGTCGTACTGCGATTTGATTTCAGGCACGATCGTCTCGACCGCCTGCATTTCGCGTTCGCTGGGACCGCGCGACGAGATGACGATGCAATACGTCTTGGCCTGACGCTCAGCGGCGACGCGGGCGCCGTCCATCAGTTTGTCGCGGCTCAGAATGTTGTACTTAGGAATCTTGGCTTCGGAGGTTTTCGACTGCGAGCAGTACTGGCAGTCTTCGGGGCACAAGCCACTTTTGGCGTTCATCAGCAGGTAAAGCTGCACCTGGTTCCCGAAATAATGGTGCCGCACGCGGTACGCGGCGTCGAGCAGCGTGAGCACGTCGGTGTCGGGGGCAGCGAGAATGCTCTCGGCCTCGGCAGCGGTAAGTTGCTCGCCAGCCAGTACCCGGTCGGCGAATTCGTGCCAGTGAGTGGGAGAAACAGCGGTGTCCGAAGTGGCGGTAGGTGCAATCATGCTTGAAGAATCTGGTATAAGAGGGATTGTGGTAAGTTTGTATTATTGCTTGTATCGGCACATTCGAGCAAGCCAGTCGTGCTGTCCTGCGAAACAGGCTATTCGTCCGAGAAAGGGATTGATGTCTTCACATATCGTACGCGTTGGCGCCATGGGAGTCGTGGGCCGATTCCGCTCACCCGATGGCACATGCTATCCGCGGGATCGTCGCGTGGTGGTGCGTACCGTGCGGGGACTCGAAATGGGGCAGATTCTCGCAGAACCGCAGCCAGAGCAACCCGCAGATCAAGCGGATGGCGAAGTGCTGCGGCTCATGACCACCGAGGACGAGCTACTGGCCGAACGGCTCGAACGACGCCGCGATCAGGCATTTACCGAGTGCGTGAACCTACTGGCCGCTCGCGGATTGAAGGCCGCGCTGGTGGATGTCGAGCTGCTGCTCGATGGCCAGGGGCTCTATTTTTACTTCCTGGGTGAAGTATCGCCGGAGGTCGAAGCGCTGACCTCCGAGCTGGCCGAGGTGTACGACTCGACGGTGAAATTCCGCCAGTTTACCGATACCCTGCTCGAGGGGTGTGGTCCCGGGTGCGGCACCGAGGAGGCGGCCGGCCAAGGGGGATGCAGCTCGTGCACCAGTTGCGCGGTTGCGAATGTGTGTAAAAAATAGCGCCCGCCTGGTGGGGGGAGTCTGCTACTCCCCTGCCCCGCCGAGGGAGATGAGGAACTCGCTCATCTCGCCGGCTGCGTGCTGATTGCCTTGCTGGCGAGCAACGTCGATGCCCGCCCGCAGCACGTCGCGCGCTTTATTAATCTGACCTAACCCAGCCAACTGCTGCCCAGCCATGAAAAAGGCAGGCACGTGAGGAGGATTATCTTCGATCAATTCCGTGAGCAAACCGAGGCTACGTTCGTGATTGTCTTCCTTGCTGAACTCCATCGCCAGACTGTAGCGCAAGAATTGATCGTTCGGCTCATCCTGGAGCATGGCTTCGATTTTTTCGCGACGAGTAGTCATCCGTTCGATTCAACCAAAAGAGGAACTCAGCAATTGCCCAACACTAGAAGCTCTTGGGGCCTTTCAACAGCTGGCCTTTGCCAGCGTTGGTGATGTACAGCGAACCATCGTTTGCGAAAGCAAGCGAGGTGGGATGGTCGACCTGAGCTACCAGCACTGCGTTGCAGGTTTGCTGGTTGGTCTCGGCGTCGAAGGTCGCCTGCAACCGATAGACGCCGCAGCGTTCGGGGGAGTCGGCCGCCAGGTTGGTCGCATACAGGTTGCCAGTGTTCTCGCTGTAAGCCAAGTCGGTAATGTGCTCGAGCCCGGTATCGAGCACCATCAAAGGAGCTGCGATTTGATTGACTGGATGATAGAACACCAACCGACACGTGGCCGCTGGCTCGCCGGTGCCGGCTTCGGAAACAACCACGTACCCTTTTTCGCTGAACACCAGCGCGGTGGGATTGCCAATGTTCGTTGCACTGGAGGTTTTCACAAAACGCTTGAGATTCGCCGCGGGGCCGTCCTGCAGCTTGCCACGCAGCAGCCAGTGGTGCTCGCCGGTAGCCAGCAGGATGCCATCGTGGTCGCGATCCATGGCTGTAAAGCTGATCGCCGAATCCGATTGGTACTTGAGCATCACATGGCGGTCGCTGCTGTCCATCGGCAACCGGTCGTCGTCGAGATTGTATTCGCACACGAGCGCCGGTTGGTCGCTGGTGCCCGACAGGGCAGCGAGCAAGCGATTGCGAGAGCGAAATACCAGGCTGGCAGGTGCTGGGCCTGTGGTGGTGTCGAAGCCCTCGAGCACCGTCTGCACTTTGGGCGACTCGACGGTCGAATCGATGCCGAGCACTCGGCCGGCTGCCCGCTCGGCGAACAGCAAATCGGGGCCCGAACGACTCCCACCAGGGCGAATGACCACCAGCCCGGGATCCTTCAGCCCTTCGGCCAGCACCTGGAACTCCACCTCGGCCGGCGAGTCGGGACCTTCGGCCCAGGCGTGGGGCGTCGCCATGGCGAACACCGCCAGGGCATGGCACATCCACCAACAGATTCGGCGGCTACGTGGGGCTGGAATGCATTCAGGCATGGGCGGCTTCGTAAGCGGCGATTTTGTCTTCGTGTTCCAGGGTCAGACCGATGTCGTCCAATCCGTTCAGCAGGCAGTACCGGCGGAACGAATCCACTTCGATCGGAGCGCTGAAACCATGGTCATCGGTAAGTACTTCGTTCTCAAGATCGGCAGTCAGTTGGTAGCCTTCGTGCTTTGCGGCACGCTGGAACAACTCCTCTACCTGCTCTTCGGTCAGCTTGATCGGCAGCATGCCGTTCTTGAAGCAATTGTTGTAGAAGATGTCGGCAAAGCTTGGAGCGACGATCACGCGGAAGCCGTAATCTTCCAGCGCCCACGGGGCGTGCTCGCGACTCGAACCCGAGCCAAAATTGCGACGGGCCATCAGCACGCTGGCACCCTTCGCTTCGGGGCGGTTCAGCTCGAACTCGGGATCTTCCGTGCCATCTTCCTTCTTGCGCCAGTCCCAGAACAGGAACTCGCCAAAACCGGTCCGCTCAATTCGCTTGAGGAACTGCTTGGGGATGATCTGGTCGGTGTCGACATTGGCCCGGTCCATGGAAACGACCAGTCCGGAATGCTTGGTAAATGGCTTCATAGCTTTAATATCGAGTGCGGTAGACGATGGTTGGAATCGAGTGGGCGAAGCAGCTGGCGGCGCGGGTTAGCTCCAGTCGCGAATGTCGACAAAGTGGCCTTCGATCGCCGCGGCGGCTGCCATGGCGGGCGACACCAGGTGGGTGCGACCCCCGCGACCTTGGCGGCCTTCGAAGTTGCGGTTCGAGGTCGACGCACAGCGCTCGCCCGGCGACAGCTTATCGGGGTTCATGGCCAGGCACATGCTGCAACCAGCCTCGCGCCAGTCGAAGCCAGCCTCGCGGAAGATCGCGTCGAGCCCTTCGGCTTCGGCCTGTTGCTTCACCAGACCGCTGCCAGGCACGACCATCGCGCTGACGTGGTCGGAGACCTTGCGACCCTTGGCCACCGCGGCGGCGGCACGCAGATCTTCGATGCGAGCGTTCGTGCAGCTGCCGATGAACACGCGGTCGAGCTTCAGGTCGGTAATCGCTTGCCCCGCGGCGATGCCCATGTACTCAATGGCGTTGGCCGTGGTCTTCTGTTCGGTGGGATCGCTGAAGTCGCCAGGGCTAGGCACCTTGTCGGTAACGCTGGTGACCTGACCTGGGTTCGTGCCCCAGGTGACTTGCGGGGCGATGTCGGCCCCGGCGTAGACCAGGCTCTTGTCGTAGCTGGCCCCTTCGTCGGTCGGCAGCTTGCGCCACTCGGCGACGGCTTTCTCCCAGGCATCGCCCTGCGGACAGAACGGGCGCCCCTTAAGGTATTCGAAGGTGGTTTCGTCGGGGGCGATCATGCCCGCCCGCGCGCCGGCTTCGATCGACATATTGCAGACGGTCATCCGGTTTTCCATGGTCAAGCCGCGAACGACTTCGCCGGTGAACTCGATGCAGTAGCCGGTGCCGCCGCTGGTGGTGATCTGCCCGATCAGATAGAGGATCATGTCCTTGGCGGTCACCCCGCTGCCGAGCTTGCCATCGACTCGCAGTTCGAGTGTCTTGGGCTTCGATTGCAGCAGCGTTTGCGTCGCCAGCACGTGCTCGACTTCGCTGGTGCCGATGCCAAAGGCCAAGGCGCCGAACGCTCCGTGGGTCGAGGTATGGCTGTCGCCGCACACGATGGTCATACCAGGCTGGGTGTAACCCAACTCGGGGCCAATCACGTGCACGATGCCCTGATGGATGTCGCCGAGATCGTAGTACTTGATGCCGAACTCGGCGCAATTGTCGCGAAGCGTGTCGATCTGCTGCTTGCTCACCATGTCGACAATCGGCAGGCTGCGGTCGCTGGTCGGCACGTTGTGGTCGGCCGTGGCGACGGTTCGCTCAGGGCGACGGACCGGGCGGCCAGCCAGACGCAACCCCTCGAACGCTTGGGGGCTCGTAACTTCGTGCACCAGTTGCAGATCAATATAGAGAATGGTCTGGCGACCCTCCTCCGAATGGACCACGTGATTGTCCCAGATCTTCTCAAATAACGTGCGAGGCATTACAGCAATGGGTTCGAGTTTAGGAATAGGTTACACGAGCAGTGCGGATGACTGCCGGAAAGACTACCAGTTTAGGCCGCAGGTTCGTCAGGGGCTAGATACTAGCCGAAATCGATTGGATGCCGGGAAAATTCGGCCTGGTGGATTATACGGCCGCGGCTTCCACCGCCGCGGCAGCCAGGGCCTTGCGCTGCGGGCAAGCCTTGCAATTCCACCAATCCGCGGCCAAATCGGGGGTCCAGACGTCGTCCAGTTGCAAGTCGGCCAGGGCATCCCGCAGCTCGATCACGCTCTGGTAGCGATGATCGGGGTCTTTTTCCAGGCACCGCATCACGATTTCTTCCAATTCCAACGTCGCGTCGGGGGCAAACTCCCGCAGCAGCGGAGGATCTTCCGAAACGTGGGCGATAATCACCTTCATCGGTTGTTCGTAGCTAAACGGCGCCCGCCCCGTAAGCATGTAGAACATCACCGCGCCGAGCGAGTAGATGTCGCTGCGGGCGTCGGCTTCGCGTTCGCCAGTGGCTTGCTCCGGCGGCATGAACAGCGGCGAACCGGTGATCGATCCCTCCTGGGTCAGCTGGCCGTCTTCCGACTGCAGCATCGGCTTCGCCAGACCGAAGTCGAGCAGTTTGGCGACGTCGAACTCACCGCCGCGGTACGCGCAGAAGATGTTCGCGGGCTTGATGTCGCGATGCACCAGACCAACGCCATGGGCTTCGGCCAGGGCCGCGCACACTTGCCTCATCAGGTAAGTCATCCGCGCGGGGGGGAGCGGGCCCCCCTGCTCCACCAGCTCGCCGATGTTGTGCCCGGGCAGGTACTCCATCACGTAGTAGAACGTACCATCGGCTGTGTTGCCGTAGTCGAAGATGTCGATCGAGTTCCAATGCGACAGCTTGGCGGTCGAGCGAACCTCGCGTTCGAAACGAGCGAGAATGCGGGAGTCGCCAGCCTTGTCGGGCTTGATCAGCTTGATCGCGCACGGCCGCTTCATCATTTGGTGTTCGGCGAGATAGACCTCGCCCATGCCGCCGCTGCCGAGTTTCTGTTTCAGGCGATACTGCCCCAGTTGCTTGGCGGCAAACACCTGGCGTCGCAGTCGGTTGATCAAGTGCACGCCGACCACAGCGGTCGACACGGCCAGCACCAGCCCAATGGACTGGTCGCTGATGTAGTTTTTGTAATCACTCGAGTGCAGGCATTCTTGGAATCCCGTGCAATAGATGCGTTGCATGAGCATGACACCGATCGGAGCCAAGCCCATTGGCACCAACACCGCAGCGGCTCGTTGCCAGTTGTTGGGGATGAACAAGGCGTAAGTGAAGATCAGGATCAGCCACGGGGTAAGGATGATCGGCAGGTGGGCCCCGTTTTCGAGATTCGCCATGTGCTGCAACTTTTGCTGCGACACGACTACGAAGTACACGCCCAGACCGACGAACAGCGTGAGTTCGATCAAACGCAACTTGGTAAGCGTGAGAGTCTTCGAGGCTTTCAGGATCAGGGCCGTGCAGGCCATGACCAGAGTAATGCCGCAATGCAGCCAGAGCAGCCAGGGCGAGCTGAGCGGTTCGCCGGAGAACAGCCACCGCAGCAGGAAGGCCGCAAAACCAGCCGAGAACATCGCCGAAGCAGCGAGCAGACGAATCTGCAGCACGTCGCGAGTCTCGCTGCTCAGGTGCGGCGTCGAGCCTTCGACCACATTCACCAGTTTGCGAGCAGCCTCACGAAGTTGATCGCCGCTGCTGGTGCGCGTAGGGATCGGCGATGGGGCTTCGAGGGTTTCCTGATTCGGATCGAATTGGCTATCGGCCATGACTTTTCTTCAGATCCTGTTACGCGGGCAGAAGCACCTGCCGCAGTGGTGGCCGATGCACGGGGACTCGTTATTTTACGCTCTCTAGTTCCCTATGGGCAGCCGAAATCGGTCGCCGAGGGTGGAATGGCTCACGGTATCCGGGGGTATTCGACAGGCATTACCCGCAACAGGGGGCAAAAGTTCCAGGATTCGTTATTTCGTTTCTCACAGTTGCAGCGGCCAGTCGGTGAGCAGCTCGACTCCCGATTCGGTGACCACGTAGTTTTGTTCCAGGCGGATTCCCGCTCGCAAATCGTCGGCATACAGCCCCGGCTCGGCGGTGAAGTAATCGCCCACCGCAAAGGTGTCGTCCCAGTAGGGATTCAAATGGGGACCCTCATGGGGGGCCAGGCCCACACCGTGGCCGAGGTGATGGTTAAACACCCCGCTCACGCCTTGCGTTCCGGCGTCGTCGAGGAACTGCTGCACTTGCTCGAACATCGCTTTGCAGCTCACTCCCGGTTTCACAGTCGACTCCACCATGCCGAACACCTGGCTCAGCGTGTTATGCGCGGCGAGTTGGGCGTCGGTCGGATCGCCATCGACCGCGATCGTGCGGGCGTTGTCGGAGTAATAGCCTCGGTAGCCAACGCCGAGATCGAGGATGTACAGCTCGCCCGCCTCGGCCTGACGGTCCCGCGGAGCGCCGCCGCGTGCGGCACAGCGAAAGTCCTGCCCGAAGTAAGTGAGCGGCTCGCCGAGGGTGTCGACCGCGGTGGCCTGCAGCGCACTGTAGAGATCGAGTTCGTTGACTCCAGGTTCGATGATCTCGCGAGCCATCTCGTACATTTTCTCGTTGGCCAGGTTGGCTTCGGCCATCATCGCCAGTTCGTCGGGGTACTTGTGCCGACGCAGGCGGAACAGGGTGGGCTCAATATCGACCCAGGCGTACTGGTTGTCGGTATCGAGGTATCGCGGGAAAACCGAAAACTCGCCACCCACCCGATCGAGCCCCTCACCCACGGCTTGAGCAAGCGCCTGCAAACTGGCTTGTCGTTGGTCGTCGCGCATCGTGGAGTGCCATTTGGCTTCGTAGCCGACTATCCGATCGGCAACAGCGGGCGTATCGATTTTTCGTTGCGGCAGCACGAGTGTCACCTGGCCCTGGGCATCGATGGCTGCGGATGGCTGCATCAGAGGGCCAAGGTACACGCCGGTGAGCCACTGGATCGACTCGCCGCGTGTCAGAACAACGTAAGGGAGGTCTAGTTCGTGCATCGCTGCCACCAAAGCCTTACGGCGTTCGCGGCAACCTTGTTCGGTGAGATCAGGCATCACTTACTTTGCTGGTTGAGTGTGAGAGAGCGGGGACTGTTATGGTCTCCTCTTCGGCTTTAATCGGCTAGTCCTTATCGACAGGAGTTGTCTCATTGACAGACGGAAATCCCAAAACGAGACGCCTTTGGCTCCGCGCGACTGCTAGCGAGCTTTCACGGCTATTCACAGCACCCCTTTAAACACAGGTGGAAATTGGAACTTGATGAAAAGTTGTGTGTTTTCTGGCTTTTGGCATTTGGGTTGCACTAGTTGTGTCAGTCTCACAGCGAGGCCGCTCTCCGAAACCCTGGAGATTGCCCCTACCACTAAGGACGGATCAAAAAAGGAGAACCCTATGCTCGTACTAAGTAGGAAAGCTGGTCAACGAGTTCACATAGGCAACGACATTGTCATCGAAGTTCGCCGCGTGGCGGGCAATCGTGTGACTATCGCTCTGGAAGCCCCGCGCGACGTTCGCATCCTCCGAGGTGAGCTGCAGCAGGCGGCCACCGAATTTGAGATCGAACTTCCGGAAGAGGAAGAGGCCGAAAGCAATAATCGAATTACACCGCATCTGGCTGGCATGCTTGCTGGCATGTCGACCGGTGAGATGGTTGGTTAACCAGCGTGATCGATTGGCGGCCACCAAGGTGGTTTCGAGCGAACCAGAGAAGTGCGAAGTGAGCCAGCTGCTAGCATTCAAGGCTAGCCTAAAAATCTGAATTGCGACGAATTGCACGGCCGTGCAATTTTCGGCCGCCCGAACAACGGGGAAGTTCGGGCGGCCGCTTTTTGTTGTGGCACAAAGAGTTGAATGAGGTTGATTGCTAGCATACTGCGACTCGCGTTGACGGCATTCGCAAAGCTCTCTATCTTCCTCGCTCTTCGACTTCTTTTACCTCGCTCGCCACCCTCTGATGAACAAACGCATGGAAGGATCCATGCCGAGATCGACGATAGCACGAAGCAACCCAAAGCCGATCCAAGCTTGGTGTGTGGGCACGCTCGCTCTATGCCTGCTGCTCACGCTCGGGTGTGCTTCGTCGAAGAATCATTGGGTCTCGGTGCGAAGCACGCCTCGTAATCCACTGACCGAGAGTCTGAATCTACTTTCGGGAGAAGGGCCTAAGCCTTCGGGCCGCACGGCTCAGATGCTGCGGCGGTACGATCTGGAGAAGTCGGCCGATCAAGATCTGTCGCAGGCCATTACTCGACTGATGGAGGTCTACGACGAGTCGCTCGATCGCGAAGTGCAGTACTCGATTGCCGAGCTAGCCTACATTGCTGCGAAACGGGCGGAGAAGGACGATAAACGCAAGGCCTTGGCGTTCTATGGAACTTCGCTCGTCCACGCTTACGACTATCTGTTCGACCGTCAGCAAGCCGATACGCTGAACCCTTACGATCCCCAGTTCCGCGGCGTATGCGATCTGTATAACCAGTCGCTCGAGGGGACGTTGCGACTCGTGCAGGCCGAGGGAAGCCTACGTCCTGGCACGCAAGGGGTGGTCAGCACTGTAGGTCACGAATGCAAGTTCGACGTCGTGCTCTACAGCAGCGGCTGGCACAGCGAAGACTTCGATAGCCTCAAGTTCGTGAGCGACTACCAGCTCAAGGGACTCAAGAACCATTACCACACTTATGGACTAGGCGTGCCGGTCATTGCCCAGCGGCGGTCGCATCCCGAAGAACTTGGTGCCGAGCGGTACTATCCGGAGAAACTCACGTTCCCGCTGACCGCGTTCCTTCGCATCGATCGCATCGAGCCGAAGGATGGCATGTCGCCCAAGGCTCGGCATCTGGTACTCGAACTGCACGATCCACTCGATCGACAGACCGTAGCGGTGAGCGGAGTTCGGGTTCCGCTCGAATCCGACATCAGCACTCCCCTGGCCTACTTCCTCGACCAGCCCGACTTCGAAATCGACAAAGTATCCACCCTCGGTTTGCTAAACCCTGGCAAGGTCGAGAAGCTGCAAGGGCTTTATATGCTCGAGCCCTACGATCCTGAAAAAATGCCCGTCGTAATGGTGCATGGATTGTGGTCGAGTCCTGTAACGTGGATGGAGATGTTCAACGACCTGAGGAGCGATCCTCAGATTCGCGACAACTACCAGTTCTGGTTCTATCTCTATCCCACCGGGCAGCCTTTCTGGGTGAGCGCTACCCAAATGCGGGAAGACATCTCGCGGATGCGTCTGTCGGTCGACCCTCACCACGAAGCGCCTGCCTTGGACCAAATGGTGTTGGTCGGGCATAGCATGGGGGGCTTGGTTTCGAAGCTGCAGAGCGTCGATAGCGGCGACCAGTTCTGGGCGACGATGAGCGATCAACCTTTCGGCAATTTAAAAGCTAGCGAAGAGATGAAGCAAGGACTTCAACAAGCCTTCTTCTTCCATCCGAACCCGTCCATTCGAAGGGTGGTCACCATCGGCACGCCACATCAAGGCAGTACCTTTGCAAATGACTTCACCCAGTGGGCGGGAAACAAGCTAATTAGCATGCCAATGAAGTTGGTCAACAGCCGACAGACCTTACTGGCGGACAACAAAGACTACTTCCGTAACAACGCGCCGATCGACATTCGTACGAGTCTCGATTCGCTGGACCCTGATTCCATCTTGCTTACGACGCTTCGCGAAGCCGATCCCGCACCGTGGGTGGGATATCACAATATCGTGGGTCGTCAGGAAGCGAGCGGCATCTATGGCTGGTTTAGCAGCGAAGGCGATGGTGTCGTATCACTTGCCAGCGCTAGCTTGGAGGGTCTACCGAATGTCCGCTCGCAGTTGGTTGTGCCTGCGGACCACTTGAGCGTGCACCGACATCCGCAAAGTGTTTTGGAGGTGCGACGCATCTTGCTGGAGCAACTAGGTGAGTTGCAGCGCAGCCCGTTCCCCGTCTCTTCGGTGGTATTGGCCAATGCCCAGTTGCCGGCGGACGAGAGCGGAAAGACTCCAGGTTCTGCGTCCGCGGCCGGGCCGACGTTGCCACCCTTTAGTGGGTTGCCGATACAAACCCAGCCAGCGGCGCCTCGGTATTAACCAGTTGGGGAATCAGCGTGGCGATGTCCTTCCGCGAAATGCGGGTCTGCACAACGGCCGACTCCTCTGCGTCGGAAGTTTGGTCCGCCATGTCTTCGCCATCGAAAGCGATCTCGCCGCGAAGTACACGCTTGTCGTTCGGGGCTTCAATGCCGAGCCGAACAGCCTTGCCTTTGGTTCGCAAAACGGTGATGACAATGTCGTCGCCGATACGGATGGTTTCGTCTGCTTTGCGTGTAAGTACCAACATCTCTGCACTCCTTTATAGGTTGGTTGAAAAGGTGGCTCTGGCTCATTGGCCGTTTGCCTGTAGGGCCTGCTCCGCAAGCCTTACCAGCCGGGGGGAGAAGCGATTTCTCCTCGGCGGTCATAATTGATACTACGCAGCACGCGTGCCATGGTTAGCAGCGTTGGGCGTTTTTCTCGAAAATAGCGATTTCGCCCGAGAAAATGCTACATGCAGTTTGCTAGCAGTTGCCGGAGCGTGATTGCAGAGAATGCAAAAGGTTGCAATAAGGTGGGTGGTCAGCTGCCAGACTGGCTGACTGGGGTGAGTTTAACGAGATCAACACACCTGCTAATGTGCCAATTGCTAGCAGTGTATTGGCTAGCTGCGTGGCTGTTTGTGTCTAGCGATGCGATCGCGAAGTTCTGCCGCTAGTTCGTATTGCTCACGGGCAACCGCTTCGGCCAGTTGTTTGCTGAGCGGCGGCTCGATCTCGTATTGCTCTTCGAGCGACTCTTTCATGTCTTCCAGGCGGAGCATAAATTCGTCTTCGGCCAGGTCTTCTTCATCGGCACCCTGCAGCCGGTACGCGTCGGCGATCTGATGAAGTCCATCCTCGATCTCGGAGATCGCCTTATTGGGATCGAGCGACTCGAGTGCCGAGAGAGCGGCCGCTTGCGTGCGGTGGAACAGTACAAACGGGCGGTACTGTTCGTGCATTTCGGCCCATTCCTGATGTGGGGCGTGCAGCGAGGCGAAATCCATCAGCTGCAGGGAGTGGTCCGCATCGGACGCGGCGCGATCGAAGTCGCCTAGGGCCAGCCAGGCGATTCGGCGGTGATAGAACTGCACAAACTCGCGATCAATCTCCACGCAGCGTCGATCGTCGAGTTCGAAATCGGTTCCCTCTTCCGCAGCCAGACGGCAAATGTAGTCGAAGTAAGTCAGCTCGCCGCCAGGATGGGTACCGTCGGGCCGCCCATTCACTTCCAACTGGAGAATGCCCATGTCGATTCGGAGTTGCAGCAGTTCGCGACCGTCATGGCCAAGGACCAGTCGTGCGACCACTTCGCCAAATTCGTAGGGCCACTCTTCAAACAAATCGTCCAGGTGCTGGGGGCGTTTCGTCATGGGATACTAACTCAGCGGGGGAAATCGGGATCTCAACTACAGGACGTCTCGTATTAACCGCCCACGACAATTGTATCCCAAGAACCCCTAATCAGGCGAGCGACAAACACTGAATTACAAGCGATTCAGCGAAGTAAAATAGTTGACAGAACCGGAAAAACAGGTTCGTAGTACCCGATTAAACGGGGGCGTAAAAGCAAGATGGCCGTTGCCGGCCCGGGTAGTCGCCGCTACGGGACACCCTGCGACATGCCGCCTATCGAGGGGGATCAGTCGTCCCATTTCGGCGGACGGCGGCCTCGTTTGCGGTCGGCCCGCTCTCGTTTTTCTTTCAGTCGCTGGGCAGTTGCCGCCGCCGAC
Organism: Aeoliella mucimassa; assembly: GCF_007748035.1. Lineage (NCBI taxonomy): Bacteria > Pseudomonadati > Planctomycetota > Planctomycetia > Pirellulales > Lacipirellulaceae > Aeoliella > Aeoliella mucimassa. The sequence goes on along the minus strand of NZ_CP036278.1, from coordinate 2,385,024 downwards.
TTTTTGGGCTTCTTGCGAACTTTGGGAACGACCGCGGCAGCCAGGATCAATTGCCGCAGTTTTTCGAGGCAGTCATCGACATTGCGGCGTTGCACGCGATGACGACTGCTCGAGAGAACCAGTTCGCCCGCTTCGTTGATGCGTTTGGCAAACAACCGCCCAAAGCGAAGTTTGATTTCTTCGGGCAGGAAATCGCTGTCGTTATAAGCCCAATGCAAGGTTGCCTTGGTATTAAGCTTGTTGACGTTTTGCCCACCAGGGCCAGGGCTTCGCGAGAACGAGAATTTCAATTCGCTTCGCGGCAAGGCGATGGAATCGTTGATGGCGACGTATTCGGACACTTCGGCTGGGAGGGTCTGACCGCGAATTCTAAAGGAGGCAACGTGACATGTTGATTATACAGCAACCTTATCCCATGGGCATCGCCCCACGGGCATGGTCTTGCTTCACAGCAGGACAAGCCGAGGTGCCTTAGAGTTCGCGCCGGCTCGTGATTTGTTCCTCTACCGGCGAGGCGAACTGATCGAACATCGACGTCAGTGCTTCGTAAGTATCGGTGAGCAATTGTTGGTAATCGCAATGCTCAATTTCCGACCCCATCAGCTCGACGTCGAATGATCCATCATAACCTGCATAGAGCAACGATTCGACCGTGTCCTGCAGCGGCAGCTTGCCTTCGCCCAGCGGGCAGCGTTCCAGCTCGATGCTGTGTGGCAGTCGCGAGTCGGCAAGTTGCACCAAGGCGAGATGCGGCACCAGATCGGCGATGAGCGCCGGCGACTCAACGAGTTCAGGAAATTGGTAAAGATCGTAAACTAGTTTGAGGTATTCTGAGTCGTAAAGCTCCAACAGCTCAAGCGTCTCTTCCAGGCTGTTGAGGAACGACCAGTCCCCGGCACAAACCGGATGCATTGGCTTGATGGCCAGCGTCACTTCGGCCACCTCGGCGGCCATGAGCATCTCGTCGATCCCCTGGCGAAACAAGCGATTGCGATGCGGTCGAATGTGATTATTCTGGCCGCCAGCGATGACGATCAAGCAGTTAGCATTCAGCCGAGCAGCCGACCCTACCGCCGCTAGTGCATCGCGAATGCTCTCGTCGAGACTACGCCCGTCGCAGCCGGTAAAGCCGCCGGCAAAGCCGAGAGAACTGACGTTAAGTTCGGTGTCGTCGAGCAGTTCAATAGTTCGTTGCTCGCCGAAGTCAACAACTTTTCTACGCCATAATCCGATTGAGTCGAAACCTGTACGAAGCGCGTGGTGCACATCTTCGTCCAAGGTCCAGCGGTAGGTAGTCAGTTGGTTTATCGATATCGAAATCGCCTGCATTGACGTGGACTCGCAACAGGTATCTATCAAGTAAAGTTATTCGAGCGACGAGTATGCGACATTCGTCGCAAACTGGCAACATTGATCTAAAAGTGGACCTTTATAATCAAAAACTATATTGCGTCGAGCCGCACAGCTGTTACACTGCTAGCATGTGAAGTGGGGGCACTTCGGGGCATCAACCGTTTTGTCAATTAACCCAATTCGCATTCTGCTGCGGTAGTCAGGCCGCCGCGCTGGAGGAAGGATAGTTTCGATGGCAATCAAGCTGTTGGTGGTTGATGACCACCCGGTTGCCAGGATGGGCGTTCAACATATGACCATCGGCAGCGATATCCAAATCGTTGCTCAGGCCGACAACGCTGAATCGGCACTCCATCACGTACGATCCATGGAGCTCGATCTCGTGCTGCTCGACGTACGGATGCCCAAAAGCGATGGTCTACGCTGCTTGGCTGAGATTCGTAGCATCAAACCGGAACTTCCGGTGCTGATGTTTTCGGCGTATGCCAACCCCACCTACGTAGCACGCGCGGTCGCGCTCGGCGCCAAAGGATACATGACCAAGGATGCTTCGGCCGAAGCCTTGTTGGGTGCCATTCACGAAGTGGCAGCTGGCGGCAAAGTCTGGAGTCGCGAGGACATGCGTCGCGTCACTGGACCGATCGGCGAGCCGGATACGAATCTCGATATGGAGATTCCGCTTACCTCCCGCGAGATGGAAGTGCTCAAGCAGCTCGCCTTTGGCCTGACCAATAAGGAAATCGCCCAGGCGCTCGGCATCAGTTACGAAACGGTGAAAGAACACGTGCAGCACGTGCTCAACAAGCTGAGTGTCGCCGACCGAACCCAGGCAGCCGTTTGGGCGGTTCGCCGGGGCCTGGCCTGAGAACCGCTTGCGGTGAGCCCCGCTTCGGCGATAATCGAGGAAGTGCACCGCTGGTGGTGCGCCATTCCTTTCGCTGAAAACCGTGCTACGCCATGGATGAGTTTGGTACTCCTTCGCGCCCTTCCCTGTTCAGTCGTACGCTGCGCGATTGTCGTGAACTGTACGTGTCGAGCGGCGAATTGTGTGAGCGGGAGTATCCCCACTTGCTCGATCGCAAGGATGGCAAGTTCGTTGCCTTGATGGACGACTTGCATCGCGCGTTGGTGCTGAAAATATATCTTTCGATCTGTGAAGCCGATCGAAAGTGGTCGAAGCAAGAGCGATTCCTGGCCGAGGTACTTTGCCACCACCTGTGGGGCGAATGGCTCAGCGGCAAGAAACTCAACGAAACCATGCGGCGGGCCAGCACCGAGTCGACCAAGCTCACCTGGTACAGCATGGTCCGCCCGTTCGATCGCATTCCTCCGCTACGCGAGCGCGTCGGAAAGCTCGACTCGATCGTCGCGCGGCTATCAAACATTGTTGCGCGTGCCGATGGCACGATGAAGCCACCCGAAGCGGCCGTGGTTCGCTCGATACAACTCGAGCTGGATAGCCACCTGAAGCAGCGGACCTACGATGGTTCGTCGGAAACTCGCGAAGAAGATCGCAGCGGCACCCAAGCCGTGGAGGAACTTCGCCGCTCGGCCGACGACGGTATCTATGTGAATCCTCCAAGCCATCAGTCGGATTCTCGTGACTTTAAGAAACGCAAAACTACTCCGGCCGAGAAGGTGGAGTTGGCCAAGCCGCAAGAGCCCGAGCTGACCGTTGAAGAAGCTCTGGCCGAACTCGATAAGCTCATCGGCCTCGACGAAATCAAGCACGAAGTTCGTTCGCTCACGAACTTTCTGAAGCTGCAGCAGCGTCGCACTGCGGCTGGTTTGCCAGAGACCGACATCGCCTTACACATGGTGTTCACAGGCAATCCCGGTACCGGTAAAACTACCGTCGCCCGGATCATTGGCAAGATCTATCGGGCGCTGGGAGTGCTCGAAAAGGGGCATCTTATAGAGACCGATCGATCGGGCTTGGTCGCTGAATACGCCGGCCAAACGGGTCCCAAGACCAACAAGAAGGTCGATGAGTCGATCGGCGGCATCCTGTTCATCGACGAAGCCTACAGTCTGGTCGCCAACGGTAGCGAGGACCCCTACGGGCACGAGGCCGTGCAGGCGTTGCTCAAACGGGCGGAGGATGATCGTAAGCAACTGGTTGTGATTCTAGCGGGCTACCCCGACGAGATGCAGGAGTTGCTCGAATCGAATCCGGGCCTGTCGTCGCGATTCAATCGTAAGCTCCACTTTGTCGATTACAAACCAGCCGAGTTGGCCGCCATCTTTGGGTTGTTCTGTCGCAAGAACCACTACAAGCTCACGCCCGAAGCGAGGCTGAAGGTCATCCAGTGGGTGACTTGGCACTACGACGTTCGTGACAAGCATTTCGGCAACGGTCGCGCTTCACGCAACTTGTTCGAGCAAGCCATCCGCAACATGGCTAACCGATTGTCGACACTCACAGAGATCAGTGAGGAGCAACTGCAGTTGCTCGAAGCGAGCGACATTTCCTACGGCAACGTTCCGGAGGAAGTGTACGTCGACATCAACGATCCGGCCTGTCGTGTGCAGATTCACTGCGACAAGTGTCAGCACGATAAAGACGTGCCTGCGAAGTTCTTGGGGCAAAAAGTAGTTTGTCCCAAGTGCAAAGAGCAGTTCCAGGTGGAGTGGGGTAGCTTGGTGTGCGGCGACGACTAGTCGCTCGTCTCACCTTACGGCTGGTTGCTAGCTGGCGAAGTCGAGCCAGCCCATCACCTCGGCAACGGTCACACAGAAGTTGTAGAGCCCGTGCCCGACAATGGCGATGAACATCCACGGGGTTCCCAGCCCTAGCAGTGGGCGGTGTTTCTCGCGAATGCAGTTATCCCAGATGCGAGCCAGGCCGATACCTGCGACGAACGAGCAGTTCATGTGCAAGCCGATGCATACTGTCCACCGCCAGCGAGCCAGTTCTGCATTGGCTCCTGGGATATAAAGGTGGAGGTACATCAAGTTTTCAATCACACCGAACAAGATCCCTCCAGCGATCGCGCACAAGAGGATCTGGGGGATCGAACGAAACCAATACGGTCGTTTTTCAATCACCCACAACGCGAATGCCACCTTCATGAACTCCTCGATCGTGGGGCCGATGATCGAGACCACGACGATCGACGAGGCCGTGAGCGCTGAATAACCGTGCGGAGTAAAAAGTGTGCCGACGATGGCTAGCGGGCCCGACACAATGGCGACCCCAAGGGTGATCAGCCAACTTAGTCCCCATGGCATCGCTTCCACGTGTTTTGTCAGCCAGCGATCATAGGTAAGCTGCGATTCGTCGGGCTTGCCGGAAAAATCGGGGGATAAGGCTGGTTCGTCCCACACCACGTGTTCCACCGCATCGTCGTCGGTGGAGCGGCTTGCCTGGTGAGCCAGCACTTGCTCGGCTTTCCATTCGCTCGGATCCAATTCAAACAGATCCGCCTTGAACTGTGGTTCGTGTTCAATCGATGGATTATGGTCGGGCTTCGGCATGCAGATTCCAACGGAGCGTCTGCTCGCGCTAGGCGCGATGATAAGCGGTAGCCGATGCCAGGATGGCACACATCACAAACGGTTTTTGTTTGCCCGTGGGGACCGTGTTGCCACCGATGTCGGCCGTTTCAAGGCGTACATTGCAAATGGCGTTGTAGCCTTCGGCGCGGGCTTGTGCAATGATTCGCTGCAGGGCTTCTCGCCGCGCGCGGTCCATCAACGTGCGAAAACTCATGACCTCGCCGCCAAAGAAGTTTCGCAAACTTCCTAAAAATGTCTTGAGGTAATCGCTGCTGATCACCGCTTCGGCGAAAAACGCCTTGGGCACAGGGCCTGCCCCGGTGATGCCGGGATGCGATTTCACCTGCGTGACGAAGAAATCGTGATTCTGTAGTTCGCGTTCCTCGAGCGATTGCAGGTGAGAGCGTTCGATCCAGCCGCCAGCAAAAAAGCCCAGGCCAATCATAAATACGAAACCACCCACTGTAAGCACCAGGGCGATCAGGTCTTGCGTATCCATAGCAAAATGCTCCCTGGCAGTTAGCTGGCGCGTTGCAGGACGACTGCGGTTCCGTAAGCATAAAGCTCGGCCGCACCAGCAGTCACCGCACTGGTGGTGAAACGCACGTTCACAATCGCGTTGGCACCCAATTGCTCCGCCTGGGCGATCATGCGTTCCACCGCTTGGCGACGCGACTCGGTGAGCAATTCGGTATAACCGCTAAGTTCGCCACCTACCAGATTCTTAAAGCTAGCCGCAATGTCGCGCCCCGCGTGTTTGGCCCGCACTGTGTTGCCTTGTACCAGGCCCTTCACAGCAGCGACCACAAAGCCGGGAACGGTTTCCGTATTCACCACGATCATGTCAATCCCTACGAGAGTGTGAGTTTTCGTCTAAGGGTGTTTTCGCAATGGATTCAGCAATATTGGCAACCTGCGGCGCAAAGCGATACTCGGGCCAATAATAGAATGTCTGCAAACATACCACGCGGTTTGCGGCATGCGGCGAAACAGTCGGCAACGTGTCGAAGGACGGTGCGACGGACTTCCTCAATCGTGGTATGATGCGTATAGTCGCCTAGAATGAACCGAATACATAGTGCGAATTGTGCAAAAGGTGCGATCATGAAAACCCCTAACGATCTATTCGGTCGCTTGCCATCGGTGACCGATCTGCTGGAAAACCCGCGAATCAAAGGTCTCGTCGATCGGGTGCAGGAAATGGAAGTCACCACCGGCGTGCGGCAGTTTGTCGACCGCATGCGACGCGAAGTCAGCCGGCGGACGATCGATGCACCGATTCCCTCGATTACCGAACTGGCCGACCGCGCAGCGCGGTTTATTCTGGGCCGTCACACCAGCACGCAAAAACAGGCGATCAATGCCACGGGACAACTCTGGCCCGCGGGGCTCGTGGGTCCACCTTTGCCCGAGGACGCCTTGGCCGCCATGTCGGTGGTGTCGCAGCACTACCATGTCGGCGGAGCAACCACCGCAGCCCATCTGGCGAGTGAGCTAGCCGGGGGACAGGCCGCCCGACTGTATGCTTCGCCAGCGGGAGCCATGCTGGCTGCCTTGCACGCATGCGGAGGGTCCAAACGCGTGGTCGTCGCCCGTGGCGAGATGGGGACCATGGACAGCTGCATTCGGCTTACCGAGCTAGCCAAACAGGCCGGAGTCGAGCTGGTGGAAGTCGGCGCGGCCGACTCGGTGTCGCTTGACGATTACCGCACCGCCTTGGACGCCGGAGCCGCCATGCTGCTCCGCATCGAATCGCTGCCGCACGTGCTTCGCGAGCAAACTTGCCGCCCCGAGATCAAGGAGCTTGCGAAGCTAGCCGATCAGCACGGGGCCACCTTCGTGCACAACATTGGTCGGGGGCCCCTCGCCCCGTTGCCGGAACCGATCGAGGCCAGCGTGCCGAACGCAGCGGCCAGTTTGTCGGCCGGAACTGCGGTGGTCGTCGCCCGCGGCGATGGTTACCTGGGCGGCCCGCGGTGTGGCATCGTCGTCGGCCGCCGCCCTGCCCTGGAGTCACTCGATACCCCGCTGGCCGCCTTGCTGGCGGTCGACCCGTTGATCGAATCGGCCCTGGCCGCCACACTGGCACTGTGGAAGACGCCGGAACGCACAGCGTTGGCGATTCCCACCCTCGCGTTGCTTTCGACGCCGCTGCTCAACCTTGAGTCGCGGGCTGAGCGGATTGCCGCCCAGATCGAGACACTGCCGGGCGTGATATCGGCCACCCTGGTCGAAATCGAGCCGGCCACCGACCTGGGGGCGAATCGCTTGCTTCCCTCGTTCGGAATCAGTGTGCAGTGCGAAACCGATCATTCGGAGCGCATCGCCCGGCAACTCAGAGAAGGAGAGCCTCGGATTTTGGCTAACTGGTCGGAAGCACGCGTACTGCTCGATCTCCGCACCGTGGCCCCGGCCGACGATATCGCCTTAGTCACGGCTTTTGAACTCGAGCATCACGATGAGCCGAGCGAAGGGACAGCCGAGCCAGCTCCTGCTGAAACAACCAACGAAGAGTCCGCCTAAGCCCACTCGGACCCCTCACTTACAGTTTTGTAACGAACGGAAGACAGATTCGATGAAGTACGATCAAGCGATTGATTCGCTCTTGGACATCAACCTCGCCTGCAAAGCGGGCGAACGCTTGGCGATTGTGACCGACGACGCCCCGTTTGCCGGCAGCGATCCCGACGTGCCAACCCGCGTTGCTCTAGCAGAGCTCATTGCCGCCAAGGCAGCTGAGCGAAAGGTCGAGACGACTATCTCCACTTATCCCGGCGGTCAGCAATCGGGAGCCGAGCCACCACTGCACGTGTTCGAAGCTGTCTACCCTGCGGGCTTCATGGAATACCTGAAGACCGAGCAGCTAGCCGATAAGCTAATCGACAAGACCATTACGGCCGACGAAGTCGCCAAGCTCGAAAAGTACCTGTCGGCCGGCAGCGACTCGATCGACGTATTACTGGTGCTCTCGGCATCGAGCATCTCGCACACCAACTTCCGCCGGCTCCTCACCCGCACCAAGATCGCCCGCGCAGCGACCATGCCAGGTGTTGAGCTCGAGATGTTCGCCGGCGTAATGACCGCGGATTGGAAGCTGGTGGAAAGCCGCAGCGAAGCCGCCGCCACCGCCCTCTCCGCGGCCGACACTGCCGAGGTACATAGCGCCGGCGGTCGCGTGTTGCGATTCTCGCTCGCTGGTCGCGATGGCACCGCCGACACCGGCATCATCAACAAGCCGGGACAATTCGGGAATCTGCCCGGCGGCGAAGGCTTCATCGCCCCGATCGAAGGTACTGCCGAAGGTGAACTGTCGGTCGGCCCGCCTGAAGATCCTGCGCGGTGGTGGTTCCGTTTTGCCGGGGGGAATCTGGTCGAGGTCCTTGGCGATCCCCCGTTCTTGCCTAAACTTGATAAAGTGTTCGAAACCCATCCCGTGGCTCGGAACCTGGCAGAACTAGGTGTCGGCACCAACGAAAAAGCTCAGCCATGCGATAGCGTGCTCGAGTCGGAAAAGATTCTCGGCACCGTGCATTTGGCCGTTGGCGACAACGCTGGATTTGGCGGCAATGTGAGCGTGCCATTCCATCAGGATTACATCGTTTACGGTCCCACGCTCATCCTGAAGTCGGCCGAGGGAGAGACTCGCCTGGTGGATGAAGGAACGCTTACCGTCGGATAGTTTGCACTAGTTACTTCAGAGCGAAGTAAGTGCCAATCAGAACCATGACTGTTAAAGTCTGCTCGCCTGTGTGATCGGCCCCAATGTCGATGCCAGTTAAGTCGAATGGGGTCACACCGGTGGCGGCGATGATAATGGCGAGTAGCAAGATCAAGGGGCGCACGGGGTACTAACCTCGCATCAAGGGGGCATGGATGTCGACGTCTCAAAGCGACTCGCACAAGTATAGGCTACCCGCAGACACGCTAGGTGCGACGGTAACGATTGTGCCAGATGGTTTGACGCTAAATCCTGCAATCCCCTTGAACTAGCCTAGGGGAGTTCGTGCAATCGCTTTGCAGCAACAGCTTTGTGAGAGGCCAACAGCAAACCTGCGTCTGGTTCCTTTGCCCAGCAAGTTACGCAATACTGATGGCGAAGCTCGCCCGTAAGCTTCCCTGACACCCGCAAGCCGAAAGAGGCTCGCGGGAGTCAGGAATGCTGCCCACGGGTAAGTCTATTGGCCTTTAGAGACCACGATTCCAGCGTGCCCCGAAGCGACCAATCGTGCCTCGGGCTTCCGCTAGTTCGCCATCTTCGGCGAAGGCAAGGTCCCAAGCCGATTCGACGTTGTCCTTATTCACCACTTCCTTCGAAGTGCCGAACAGATCGGACGAGTCTTCTTCAACAGCGTCGCCTAGCAACAACAAGGCTTGGTCGCGTGCCCCGCTATCTTCTGCAACCGACTCGTCGGTGGAGAAGCTACGTTGGAAAGGCTGCGTTGCTGATTGCTGGACAGGACCCTGTAGCCAAGCGGTGGTTTCGACAGTCGACTCCACAGCTGTTGGTGCCTGGACAGCCATCACTGCTGTCGGCAGTTGCTCAGCGGTGTCCTCGGTACCAAGGCTTACGGGTGCCACGCTAGTCCCCATATCGGAACTGGCACTAGCCGTAGGAGCCTCGGTTGACGCCGAAGTCATGGCACTAGCGGTAGCAGGAGTTGAGCTGACCACAGAGAGGCCGAGTTGGTCTCGCCAGATCGTGTAGTCCGCTAGGCTGACCGTGCCGTCGCCATTGCCATCGGCCTGCAAATCAGTAGTCGAGCCGTACGTGGCCTTCCAGATGTCATAGTCGGCCTGGTCAACAGTGCCGTTGCGGTTGTAGTCGCCAGGGTAGGTGACTACCACACTGCCAGTGTCGGATGTCCAAACAAGGCCAGCATCCGTTGGGTCCAGCGGCGACACTTCGATAGTCGTGGTGTCCCCGGCTTCGGCCGTCGCTGGTATGGTATAACCCAGGTTAACGATCTGGTTCACACCCTCAGCCGCCGGCTGGAAGGCTGTGTTAGAGACCACGACGCGAACTTCGCCTTCGGAGACTTCGTTCTGAGTGAGTTCCCAATTGGTATCCCAATCGGCCCCTTTGCTCGCTCCTTGGAAGTCAACCACCCCGCTGTCGGTCAGGCTCTCGAACGCGGCTGCGTATACCGATGCACCCGATTCAATATCGAGTTCTACCGGCACTTGAACCGACTCACCTGGCACCGCATAGATGGTTTCCGGCAGGTTGAATGCTGGATCCAGCATTGCCGAAGCCAAAGGAGCGGTAATCGCTGGCAGATCTGGCACCTGCGGAGGATCGATCCCGGCAATCTCTTGGGCGATCAGCGAGCGATCCAAACCGCCGAGTGCTCCGTTGCCAGAGACATCGCCGACGATCGATGGGTCGGTGAGAGGATACGTTGCCTTGGACGCTTGACCGTTGGCAATGTCCGGGAACCCGGTTGTGACTCCGATCACCACACTGGCGAAGATACCAGTGTCGTTCGCGTTGTAGCTCATCGAACCATCGACATCGCCCACAAAGATGGCTTTGTGGATGGCCGAGTCGGTGGTAGCCGTGATCGCCCCTTCGTTGAGCGAACCAGCCAATCCTGCTGGAGTGACAAGTTCAATGACCTGAGAAGCACCGTAAAGTGCCTCGGCTGGTACCGAGCCGATCAAGTTCACTAGATTGAGCTCGGCTCCGGAAATGGGAGTCGTGCTACTGGCGGAGATGACGATCACGCCATTCTCGTTATCGATCGAAGCGAATACCGACAGTCCATCGATGGCAGAGGCCACACTATCGATCTGCAGCAAGGCGGGATCGTAGTGGACTTCGACATCGAGCGACAGCAGGTTCGTAACGTTGTTCACCCGAATCGGTAGATCCACATCCGCGGCATCACCCGGGGTGAGATCGACCCCCTGGCCAGGACCGCGGGCGAAGTCGGGAATCGAAAGGATCGAGCCCGAGGATCCGACGGAGAAGGTGGTGGTGAAGTCGCCGTTGGCGAGATTTCCAGCCAGAAGGTCCCCATCGGCACTGACAAACTGCTCGCTACCGCTCTTGAGCGTCAGCGTGTAGTTGCCAGCCGCCAGTGTCCCACCGGTCTTTACGAAGGTTAGGGTATTTGTGGCTTCGTCGTAGACCACCGAGCCCTTCACCGCGGTGCCGTCCCGCATGAGTGTCATGTCGGCTGCAGCACCGTTGATGCCGGAGTAAAGGTTCAGCTGTTCCATGTCTAGCGACTGGTTGAACTCGATGGCCACTCCACTGCTGGTGGGAGTAACGTTCACTACTTCCAGCGTGGTGTAGAACGCATCCGGATCGACGACGTCGACGGTGAAGGTTTCGACAGCACTTGTGCCACCAGCATTGTTGTCGTCGACCGTCACACTCACCGTATAGGTGCCGGTTGTCGTAAAGGTGCGAGCGAACTCAACCGTGCGGTTCGTGGTTGCAGTGCTGCCGGTGATGGTGTCCACGACCTTTCCGCCGGAATCTTCAATCACCAGCGTGTAATCAAAGCCAGCCGCTTCGGCACCCGGATCGGTAAACTGAATCGTCTTGGTGAACGGTTCGTTGATGTTTGCCGTGGTGTCGACTACCGGAGTTACAGTAGGTGCAACGTTGATTACCTGGAACGAAGTGGAGAGCACTTGCTCACCGCCGTCTTGATCTCGTAGTCGTACTCCGACAGTGACTTCGGTCTGATCGGTCGCAGGGGCAACCGAACCTCCCTCGGCCAGGAACGAAGCTGGTACGGCTGCCGAACTACTGGTGGAACCTACTAGGTCGTAGATCCCGTCGTTGTTGAAGTCGTAATCGAACACAACCTGGTCGGAGGTTCCCGGATCATAGACACCGACAACAAACACCAGCCCGGAGTTGCCTTCGTTTACATCACCACCGTTCAGCAGAAGCCCGGTGGGGGCCACGTTGTTTACCGTAACAGGAAGCACACCAGCATTGTCGTGATACCCGTCTTCATTGACCAACAGTACTTTAATGTCGCTAGTGGTGTTCGTCCCGTTCGCGAACGTATGAACGAACGTACTGGTCGTAAGCTCATATGTCTCGACGATTCCATCGCCCCAGTCGATTACGACATCGGTTACGGTGTCGTCGCCAGGATCATTAATGCTATCTAGCGTTAAGGTGTAGCTAGCTCCTTCGTTTACCGTGGCTGCACCCGATAGCGTTGCGGTAGGAGCAACGTCAGCAACAGTGATTGTCAGTGGTACGCTCTCCGATGTGTGAAGTGCACTATCGGTAACGGTGAGAACCACTTCGTAAACCCCGTCGTCGGCAAACGTATGGCTGACGACAGCTCCAGAACCATAGGTGCCATCGCCAAAGTCCCACGAGTACGTCAGGCTGTCAGTCGGTAGATCGTCATCAGTGGAGCCTTGCCCATCGAAGGTGAAGAGGGTTGTGCCTTCTTCACCTTCCGTGATATCCACCTCGGCGATAGCGTTTGGCACACTATCGTTCTGAGGCTCGATCTCAATCGTTACTGAAGCATCGCTAGTGACTCTGGTGTTCACATCGGTGATGGTATACGAGAAGGTGTCGGTGAAGTTCTCTGAACCATCATGCTCATAGAGTAAGGTGCCGTCGGCATTTACCGTCACGGTTCCATGGGCTGTTGGAATTGGAGTGCCTGCGGGAACCGTTAGGCCGCCATAGGATACTTGAGTGACCGACAAGCTATCGATCGGGTCTCCGGTTTCGTCCCCTGTGATGTCAGGGTCGGTATCGTTGTCGAGCAGGCTGAAGGTGCCATCTGCTCCTGACGCCGTATCGTAGACGCCACCCTCCAAGACTCCAGAAATCGAGTCTGCTACGGCTGTTGGTGGATCCCCATTTCCGTCCGTGATTACGATCTGGAAATCCATGGAAGTCGAAGTTTCGACACCAGAGGGACCGTCACTGCCATCGGTGATAGTGATGCGGATATCGAAGATTCCCGTAACATCGGTGGCAGGTACCATGACTAGATTGCCTGCTCCGAAAGGATCCTCAATCGAGAGTTCCGTAAATACAGTGGAATCATCAGCGACATTGAGTACATCGAAGCTGATGTTTGCCAGCGATTCTCCTTCTGAGTTGCCTAGATTCAGGCTCTGAAGGAATCCAAAGGCTGTAGAAGTCAGATCCTTCGTGATTAAGGGGTTCTCGCCGAGTGTGAACGTTGGAGCGTCGTCCACCGGGGTAACCTCAAAGGTGATTGTAGCCGTGGTCGACATTGGATCGGCTTCACCATTGGTCGTGCCATTGTCGGTAATTTCCACCTCGATCGTTACTGAACCAAACCAATCGGTGGCTGGCGTGAAGTCAATTGTTCCGTTCTCGGAATTGAAGCCCAGGGAACCGATGCCCTCCGTTAGGCTTACCCCGGTAAAGGTGAAGCTTTGCTCGGCTTCGTCCGCACCGCCTCCAGGCGAGGTCAATGCGAAGACGTCGAGTTGTGGCAAGCTGGTATCTTCATCAATGCTTCCCAGCTCAATCAGGTTGTCACCATCGATTACCGGAATATCATTTACATCGGTCACCAGAATGTCGAGGGTGTCGGTGCCAGTGAGGGGCCCGCCAACTCCGGCATTGCCGAGATCATCAACCGTGATAGCAATTTCGGCGGTGCCAGCAAAATCTGTAACAGGAGAAAAATCGAATCCAATGGAGTTGAGGTAAGCGTTCAGATCCTCCAAAGTACCTTCGAGAGTTACCGTGTTGGCGTCTACCAAGTTCACGGTGATGTCTTCCAAGTCGCTGGCAGTGATGGTACCTTGCCCAGCGTCTGAAGTGATTGTGACTCGTAGATTTCCGTCACCAACATCCGCGTCGCTGATCGCAGTTGTAGCCAGCTTAACGGTTGTTGTTCCTTCTTCCACCACGGTGGTGCCTGTTGCATCTTCCGTGGTGATGACTGGAGCATCGTTCGTATTCGTTACATCGATGGTGACAGTGATCTCTTCGCTCACATTTGCCGAGTCCATCACTTTGAAAGTGAAACTCTCGGTGACTGGCGTCTCAGCACCGTTGTGTGCGAATGCAAAGGTGCCATCCGGTTGCACGGTCAAAGTGCCGGTTGCCAGAGCGATCACGGTGTCTGGACCCACCGAGGTGCCATTCACCTCGGAGACAACCAGTTCGCTGTGCTCTGCAACGCCAAGGTCGGCATCACTTACTAACTGCAGCAGGCTTGTTAGCCCGCCCTGCAGTTCGGTTACTGCCTCAACAGCTCCTTCATCCACGGCAATCGAACCCTCGACACCCGTCGGGACGTTGTCGTCAATCGGAGTGATCGTCAGGCTGAAGGTTTGCTCACCGGTTGTTTGAGCACCTACGGCGCGATTATCGGTTACCGTGAACTTAAAGCTGTCGGTGAATGGCGAAGTCGATTGCTCCAGCGATTCGTCGAAGTCGTACGAGATCTCCAGATTAGTGATCTGAGCCTGCGTGAATGTCTGGTTTAAGTTAGCGGGAACATTGTTGATTAGTAACGACCCAGAGCTAGGCAACGCTGTGATCGTAAATGTGAGGTCGTCATCCACGTCGTCGACATCGGAGGCCGTCAGCTCGTTCGAGGTGAGAACCAGATTGGCAGCGTCTTCGTTGCCAAACTCAGCGGCCAGGGTCCCTGAAACCACAGGCGTGTCATTTGACTCGATAATCTCGATGTTGAGAGTGCCGGAGACGCTTTCAATACCGAGATCGGAACCACTGTCAGATACTGTGTAGTCAAACGAGTCACCTGCCAGCCCGCCGGCGGGTTCGAGGAGCGAAGTGTGCTTATAGGCTATTTTTCCATCGATAATGTCTTGCTGGGTGAAGGTCTCCCCTCCAACTGCGGCAACACCATCGATCAACAACTCACCATAAGCTGGGATCGAATCCACTACGAACATCAACGTGTTGTTTGCGTCTTCTTCGTCGCTGCCAGCAAGATCATCGATTTCGATGGGTGTGACGACAGGAGTGCCGTCGACTTCTTCGGTAGCGGTAATCTGATTGTCACCTGTTAAAACAGGTGCATCGTTCACTCTGGAGATGTTGATGTCGAACGAGACATTGGAAGTGATGTTCCCAGATCCATCGTTGATGTCGAACGTCAAGGTAACATGATCGGCACCGTCGAGCGCATCGGTACCAAGGGAATCGATGGTGAGCAAGCCTGCGTCGATATCGGCTTGAGTGAACGTGTTGTTTGTTCCACCGCCCGTGATCGGCCCAACGCCCTGCAGGTTCAAGCTGATCAATTCCACGTCGACATTGGTCAAGGTGTAGGTGATGTCGCTGGTTGCTGCCCCTTCGTAGTCGGCAAATTGCAGTGCTGCCATGGCAAGCGTATTGCCGGTGGAGTTTTCGGCGATCTCCATGCCCGTATTAGCAACCTCGTAAGGAGCGTCGTTCAGGGCGGTTACCGTGACTTCCTTGGTGGCGACATTCGAATCGAGGGTCGCATCTTCCACCATGAATTCGATGACGCGAGTTCCTTCAACGGGGTTATGTTCATTTGCCCCACTGAGAGAGAACTGTACCGAGGCCAACGCCGCTTCGAATTGTTCGACGGTTGCCCCATCTTCGACAGGGGTGAGTGTTAGCGTGGTGCCATCGAAGCTGCCGGTGATGTTATCGGTATCTACGAACACCAGGGTGTCACCCGCTTCCGGATTGGTGATCGTCACGTAGGCGTAAGCCAGGTACGTATCGTCGACGTCGGCGACCGAAATCTCAGGAGCTATCGCAACCGGAGTTCCTTCCTCAAATGCAGTGACTTCTTCGCCAACAGTCACCGTGGGAGCATCGTTGATTTTGTTCAAGATCAACGTGAAGGAGTCGGTTGAGGTGGCCAGATTCGAATCGGTGGCGATCACCACAATATCCAACGAACCGGGTTGCACGTCGTCTTGATCCGGAGTTCCTGAGAAGGTGGTGCCGTCGAACGTGAGCCATGCTGGCAGTGCTGCGCCGCCTTCGAGCTGGGCCGTAAGCACTGGTGGAGTGGCATCCTCTGCGTCTGTAAAGGTGTCGGGTGCCAATTCAAAAGTGTATTCCTGCTCTTCAGTTGCTGCTGGAGGCGATTGCTCGGAGATCTTATTGGTTAATGCGGGAGCATCGTTGATCGGGGAAATATTCACCGATACGGTCGCGTAGTCAGGAGTTCCGCCATCGTTGACCGAAAGTTCAAACTGGTCGCTATGGTTTTCGCTGCCATCGTGCGAATAGGTCACCAAACCGCTTTGCAGTTGAGCGAGTGTGAAAGTGCCATCCGAAGCTACGCCCGACTCCATGATGGTGCCCCACGTAGGAGCGGACTCAATAGTGATATCCACGTCAGCGGGATTAGTATCGGGGTCGATGACACTAATCGCCGAAGCAAGGCTGATCACTGCTCCTTCTGAGACATGCAATGTACCATTGCTAAACAGAGGAGAATCGTTGGATGGCTGGACCTCTACTTCCTTGCTATAGGCGAGTGACGCGTCATCGCCATCTTCTTCGCTGATTAGTTCACTGCTAGTGGTCCCATCATTCACAACGAACTCGACGATCCTATTGCCGCCAACGGGATTGTCGCCAATCGAGACAAACTTGACGGATCGCAACGCATCTTGGTATTGACTAACAGTTGCGGTACCCGAGAGAGTCAGGATTCCGTTGGCGTAGGAGCCGGAGATTTCCGTGGTGTCGGAGAATACTAACTGATCTCCCGCTTCGGGATTCGTGATCGTTACCGTGGCTCCCACCAAGTTCATGTTGTCGGCATCGGCAACACTCACTCCGCTGTCGATGACAATAGCGTCAGCATTTTCTTCATAGGTAGTGGTGCCAGTTGTTGTGGCTACCGTGGGAGCGTCGTTGACATTCACGAGAGTCAATGTGAACGAGTCGCTGACAGATACATTGGTAAGATCGGTTGCGATGACTGTAATCGTCAATGAGCCAGCTTGTACATCAGCGTTGCTAGGCGTGCCACTGAAGGTGGTACCATCGAACGAGAGCCAAGAGGGGAGGCCGGGAGCGGTGAGGGTGAGAACGTCGGTGCCAGGAACAACAGAGTTATCGGGGTCAACGAAAGTGTTGGCGTCGAGACTGAAGGAAAATGCTTCGTTCTCTACTGCGTTGGGGATCGACTGCGAGGCCAAAGAGACGTCCACAACTGGTGCATCGTTAACCTGAGTAACGGCAACAGAGATGACCGCGGTATCGTCGATCGGACCTTCGCCTGTTGCATCGCTTACACTCACTTCGAACGAATCAGTGGGGGCTTCACCGCCAAGGTGGGTGTAGACCACCATCCCTACGTTGAGTTCGGCTTGTGTAAAGGTGGTCTTATTGAGAGTGCCGTAGCTTGGCAGCGAGGTGACCGTATAGGTTATATCTTCGACCACAGAGTCGGGGTCGATCGCAGACAGGACACTCTGGGCAACCGTGATCTGCTGACCTTCTGCTACGGTGAAACTTTGAGTTCCACCGATGATCGGTTCATCATTGACCGCACTGATGCTGACCGGCACAACTTTATCAGAGGTTTGTGTGCCGCCACCGCCGGAGTAGCCATTGTCGCTGGCGTGGATCTCAATTGTGAATTCACCGTAAGTATCGAGTGCACCAGTGAACGCAAGAGTTGCCAGGGTATCATTGATATCGGTTTGGGTACCGGTGAGAGATAGTACTGCTGTGCCGCTGCTGTTACCATCTTCTGCATCGCCCGCTAGGACTACCGACAAGGTACCGCCAGTAGCAGTAAGAGTAACGCTGATGGGGTTCTCTCCAGCGTCGGAGTCGGTCACCGAGACACTGGGGATTGCTACAGTGGCTTCTTCCGCTAGCGTAATGGTTCCGGCGGGAGTCGAGATGACAGGAGCACTGTTCTGATCGATGATGTCGATCGTGAAGAGCTGATCGCTGTAGCTGGTGGTTCCATCGCTAACACTAAACCCGAAGGTATCAGTCGTTCCGCCGGTCTCGGAACCATCGTGGATATATTTCAGAGTGCCAAGGTCGTCTTGAGTAAAGGTATCGCCGAGACCGAGGAAGGTTGCCCCGTCGTCGAGTGATAGACCTGCTCCGCCGGCAAAGTCGCCATTTCCGGTGTACGCGGAGGGCAATGAGGTGATCGTGTAGGTGATCGTGTCGCCATCGGGATCGTCAGTATTCAGGTCAGCAGAGGTGATGACCTTTGATCCCCCTTCCGGTACGTCGGTTGTAGAATCGCCGCCGAGGGTGAACGAATCGTCGGTGTTGGCTACCACGATGGTAAGTGTCTTGGTGGTCTCTTGGGGGCCTCCAGGGCCGGTGTTTCCGGCATCGTTCGCTACGATGGTGAGTTGCTCATTGCCTTGGAAATTCCCGTTGCCGGTGTAAACCAAGCTGGCAAGAGTTGCGTTCAAGTCCGCGAGGGAGCCCATGAGCGTCAACGAACTGGATCCGGTACTGCCCGCTTCGATGCTGGCACTGCCAGCCAGTGTGATGTCGAGAACACCATGGTCAACATTCAAAGCAACCGTCAGATTCGAGGCGGCGGCTGCGTCGACATCGCTAACGGTGATGCCTGTGATCGCTTGGGAGGTTTCTTCTACGGCTCCTACTGTGCTAGGCGCAGTGATCACGGGAGCATCGTTTGTGTCGAAGACGGTGATCTGAACTGTTTCGTTCGTGAGACCACCTGCAAGAGAGTAATTGAAGCTGGCTGGGCCGGTGTAGCCGGTTGTGGGGGTGTATCGTAGGTTTCCGCCTGCAACTAAGGCCACTGATCCGTGAGTGCTACTTCCTGTCGAGAGACCTGTAACAGTAGTTCCGTCGAGTCTCGCATCGATTTCAAAAGCGGTGTTCTTGGGGACTGCAACCTGAAGTGTGTTTGAGCTGTCAACCTTTACTGTTCCCGCGGCATCGATGAAAGTGGCTGAACTTACGACTTCGGTTCCCGCATTGACCACAAAGGTGTTGTTGCCGCCATTTGTCGCTGTGCTGATATTGAGCGTCGCGCCAGCGTCTACTTGGATGAGAGACTCGGCAGCACCGGTGTTCAGTTCGCGAACGGTCGCGTTTTCGAGCGTAAGGGTTGTTCCGCTTCCGGTTACCAAAATGGCCGACTCGCCGTCGTAGGTGCTATCGGTAAAGGTGAGGCCATCCACGTCAAGCGTGGCGCCGCCGCTAACCGTGAGGGCGGGAGAAGACGAGGCGACTTCGGCACTCGTTCCAGCCGCAGTGATGGTAAACGTGCCAGACGATAGGGTGACTGCCTGGTAAACGCCGTCGTTGACCTGAATCGAGGAGCCGGCGGCACTATCGATGGCAGCTTGAATCGAGGCAAAAGCATCAACTCCAAAGACGCCTGCTTGGTCACCTGGGGTGATCGAGTCGACATCGGCAATCGGATCGTTGATGGCGTAGCTCGACCAATCGTCGTCGACGAAAAGGTCGGCCGCGAGCAGCACGCGAGATTCCAGGGATTGCAGACCTAGCTTGCGACCACCACGACTCATCGCGATGTGGGTGCCAGTCGAGGCGACAACCGAACGGGCCGCCTGGGCGCCTTCACGAAACGCGGTGCAAACGTTCTCGACAATCCGATCTTTCCACCAGCGAGAGAGCGATACCTTAGGGAAACACTTTCGCCAGCGGGCCACACGTTGCTCCCTCCGGTCTTTAGCAATCGTAGCATTGCGACGGGTAGCGGTACTCGTTTGACGGTGGCGAAAACGTGGAGTAGCCATGGTAGATGTGCCCAACTTCGTGTTCGAAAGAAAGTAAAATCAACGCGTGCGACGTGTAGAGACGATCAGGTAGGAAAAGCGAGCCTAAGTCATCACGTTATGACAACCAAACTAAGTGGGAAATCTTTCCGGATCAACGCACCGAGAGAGGTCCAAGGCGAGAATGTAGCGAACGTGCCTACAGCGTTCCTGTTGACTATGTGGGTCCATAATCCCGTAGGGTGATCCATGGAAACTACTAGTTTCGTAAGGTCTCGAGCCAGTCGGTAATCCATATGGCCATTCATTCTCACCAAAGCACAGTGCGTGTGTGCTATATCGCTCGCTCATGGTTTCCTATTAGTGTCTGGCGGGATGGGAGATGCCGGTGTGTCGCAGAGAAGCAGGCCCTGAAGTTAGGTGATTCGAGTGTAAAACCACTTCGCAGAGCAGACGCAGCGAGAGAGTGTGCCATCGCTTTGTTGGCTGACATCGGCGCCTGTGAGCTTACAAGTGCTCCGCAGACGTACGATCTAAGAGGATCTTCATGAAAAATAAATAATAGAAAATGTTTGAACTATTCGTGTACTCTCGGCGCCGTCCGGGGGTTATAAAGAGGGAGCAATCTGGGGGGACTGCAAGCGGTGAGTCTGTGGATTCACCCTACTTGTCCCTGCCTGGATGCGTGACATCTTTCTTGAGGCGGACAAGTTAACAGAGAGGGCATGGCGGTGCCAAATGATTTTTCAGAGGGGAAAAGTCGTGCAGCAAGGTCGCTCCATTGCAGTGGCCAGACCATCGCGACTTTACGTGACTCAGTCGGATTCACCCAAGCCGAACTTGCCCGACGAGCGGGCTATAGCACTCGTTTGATTCGCAAGGCGGAGTCGGGCGGATCGCTTGCGCGACGCACCATTCGCGACTTGGCCGATGCGCTGAGTACCGAAGAACGAATCGTGTCGGTGAAGGATCTGGTGATCACCGAAGAGATGATTGCCAAGCGACTACTGGAGTCATTGCGTACGTCTCCCCATTCGGTGATGGAAGACGTGTACGATGCGTTCGCAGCAGATGCGAGCATCCTTTGTAGCGGCGATCCAAGTATCTGTCCGTTTGCGGGAAGCTGGCACGGGACCACACGACTGCGCCGATGGTTTGCCACGCTTCAAGCGACACTAGGGAGTCGGCTCAAGAGGTTCCAGGCGGTCGAAACGAATCGCTCGAAGAATATTGTGTTTGTATGGGGCGGCTTTCCACGTCGGGGAGAGCCTCTCTGCAACGAGCAGGAACGGATCGCCCTGAGGTTTCAATTCCAGGCTCTCGAAATCCGGCTGCTGGAGATTGTGTTCGACAGCAGTCAGTGCCGCCGGAATCCGGTGCCGGTCCCTATGGGAGCCGGTAGCTCGTAGTCAATTTAATCTCGCAGTGGCGCTGGAGAAACGAAGCTTAGAATGGGCGAACGGAGGGAGCTTGCGGGAACCACCAACATCGAGTGGGCCCCACAAATCGCCAAGAAGCACTAAAAACAGTCACTTCTTGGAACTCACATGGCAGAGAGCCATGTGTAAGAGTACCCCGTAGGGGAGTCGAACAAGGCGATAATCACCGGGAACTAGGCGTTTTCTCAAGCAGCGTTGCAAAAAGCGTGGCACAGTTCCCGAAATTGGCCAATCTCATCGAATCCTGGCCGCATCTTTCGGAATCCGCTCGAGCCGAGATTCTCTCAATTGCCGCGCGTGAAGGCTCGCCGCGAGTGTAGGCAGATCCTGCCGAGTTGGTAAAATCGGTGGAACGCCTGGCGGCCACCAGGCTGAGAACTCCCACCTAGGCAGGTCGCTCCTGCCGTCGGCCGCCGCGCTGGGTATCTTCCTTTCGCCCAGCACCGCGGCTGGGGTGGTTACTTGAAAGGAATGAAGGATGGCGAAGAAAAAGGCACAACGCCCCAAGCTGGTGGATGAACTCGACGCCGCATTGTCTCTCTCGGATAGCTTTCTAAACATCGAGCTTCACTTGCAGGCAATTGCCGAAGATCTACGGCTACTTGAGGGTGCGAATTCGAGTAACACACTGAAATTCGGGCTGGATGGACGTGTAGTGGATATGGCAAGCCGCTTTGATGATGATCAGTTTGACGAACTTGCTGATCCAGATCGGTTGGACCTGATCAGCAGTACAAGCAAATACCTAGCTGAATCTGTAAACAGCCTCTACTTCGAAGTGAGAACGGCCAATTCGGTCTTGGCTCAACTGCCATCCCGAGTGCTCGAATTGCTTGACAGGCATACCGGCAAAACTCCCTGGAGGGCTTGGCTGCTTCGCACCGTGCTGGATCGGTTGGTTGAGTGGCCTAGGGAGAACGAAAGCATATCATCCAAGGGGATCCTGCGGATTCCCACGCATCCCGAACGCATGCTCCAATTGTCGTCTGAATCTCATCCATACGAGCTTTGGGATGGCTATCGTGCCACGCTGTTTGCATGCCGGCTCGATATAAGTGCTCTTCGATTTGAGTTTCACAGCACGCATTCTCCAGAGGAATACTCATTGCCGCGAATGACAGTACCGAGAGAACAGGTGCTCTCATTTCTACGGGAATATCACACCAAGGAATCCGGCGAGCCTTGGCCCGCTACACTGTCTTTGGAGGCCATTGCCCACGGATCAAAAGCTTCTGGGGCTACGGTCAGTCGGCTAATCAAAGATGTGTTCGGCGGAAAAGCACAGTATGACGGGATGGATGGTCAACGGATTATGCACATGCTTAAGGACTACGACGGGGACGGGAAATCATTTGGTACCTCGTACATTGAAGGCGCAGACACGGACAAAATTGCCTGATCGTTTTCACGTTTTCACAGCGTTTTCACTGAAAATCCAATTTTCCGAGATTATTTTCCCCCTGTAAATACAGGGCCATTTCTTCTCTACACTCTCAGCGGGCCGTGATTTCATCGATTTCACGGCCCTTTTTCTTTCCTTATGTGCCTGCGAGTTGTTGTTGCTTCTCGGGCCACTTCACTAGCCGCTGGTTATTAAGCAAACCCGCTCCAGGAGAGAACAATGCTCATCGCCGATGCACACGCTGTCGGTCGCCGTAGCCTAACTCGCATCGAAGCCGCCAAGCGGCTGGGGTGCTCTGTTACCACTATCGACAACCGGATTCGAACCGGAGCCATCAAGGCTATTCGCAACGGTCGATTGGTGCGAATTCCACTCGCGGAGATCGAACGCGTCGAAAGCGATGGAATCGAAGCCTGAATCGAGAGGAGCCTTTCCCATGGCCACAATCGCGCATGAGTATCTGACAGCCCAGGAAACCGCGGACCTGCTGCGGATTTCTGCTCGGCACCTGCGAACGCTCACGAAGTCTGGCAAGGTCCCGAGCATCAAGGTAGCGGAGCGGAGCTACCGCTACCCAAAGGCTGAGCTGCTTGAATCTCTAAAGCCCCAGCGTGGGGCGGAAAGCTGAATTAAATGCCGGGCGACCCCGACCCGTGGGGCACCCGGCAAAAATCGAAAGGCACTGCCATGGTACATCACACCTCCCCGCCCGACCACCGCACGCGAAGAAACGCGAGCCATAACAGCAGATTCCCCCAACCGGTTGGCGAAATCGAGCTAGCAATACTGGAGACGCGACTTGCGATCGAAGGGGAAACCGACATCGATGCGGCCGCCCAACTGCTGAGTGGCCTCTACGCGATGTATCGCCAGAGGTTGGCAGATAGGGGAGCGGTATGATTTCGGTCTCGGAACAACCTGCACACGCGATCCCGCTGGCTACCGACGCAACGGAATGCGTACTAGGTAGCATGCTGCTGGACGCGCGGTGTATCCCGAAGGTGCTCCGGGTGTTGTCCGCACACTGTATCGTAGAGCCAGAGCACGCCGAGCTATTCCGAGCGATTGAGCGTCGCCACCGAATGGGGCAACCGATCGATCCGGTGCTACTTCTGAGAGACCTCCAAGACTCTGAGTTTCGCCATGGGCTTGGTGCGTTCATGGCATCGATCGCCGAAAAGGTGCCTACCACTGCTCACGCCGAGCATTACGCTCTGATCGTTGCTGAGGCAGCACGGAAGCGAAACATCTACGACGCAGCGAGCGTGGCAAGGCAGCACGCCCTAAACGGCAAATCGAGCCGAGAGATCCTCTGTGAACTCCATGCGTTCGCAGACGATGCTCTTCGCGAAGCAGACCCCGCGGTCAGCGAACTGGAATCGTTTCCGCTCTCGGAGTTCCTCAAGATAGAGAGTAAGCAGGATTTCCTCATTGATCGCTGCATTACCGCCGGTCAGGGAGGGGTGCAATCGGCCCGATCGAAGAGCCTCAAAACGACATTGGCCATAGCTGAGGTGTTTGCACTGGCGACCGGTACCCCATTCATGGGCGAGTACGAAGTGAAGCGAGAGTGCAGCACCGGAATCATCACGGCGGAGTCAGGTATCTCGACGGCTCAAGAGACCTTCCGACGCATTGCCAAGGCTTCCGACGCGACGAATCTCGAGGAATTGAGAAACTTCAACCTGCAGGTTTCCACCAAGATACCGCATTTGGTGGACCAAGCCGGGAGAGATCAACTTGAGCGGTTCATCGATCGATTCTCCCTGGAATGCCTGTTTGTCGACCCGACCTACAAGGCATTCGCGGGGGTCGATGATTTCAAGCTTTCGAGGATGGCCGAGGTGCTATTCCCAATTAGTGAGATCATCGACCGCACCGGTTGTTCGATCGTATTCGTTCATCATCACCGTAAGACACCGCAGCGCGAGGGCGAGCATTACACCGAACCAACGATGGAAGACATCGGCGGTACCGGCTGGCAACAGTGGGCTCGGTTTTTCATCATGCTCAACCGTCGCCGCGAATGGAACCCCGAGACCGGCCAGCACTGGCTGTGGTTCAAGACCGAGGGCTCTGCCGGATTTGGCACTCGCCGTTGGCTCGATGTGTGTGAGGGCCGCAGAGACGATCCAGGCGGCCGCACCTGGCAGGTTGAACTCAGAGACCCGGCCGAGGGTGAACAGGCCGAACGAGAGGAAGCTGCAGCACGCACCGAAAGCCTGCAGATGGAAAGCGACCGCCGCAAGGTCTGCGAAGCACTCGCCCCGCATCCTGAAGGACTCACCAAATCCAAAACTCAAGAACTGTCAAAGGTATCTCGCCGCAGGTGGCAAGCGGTTTTGGAAACGATGCTCGACTTGGGTGAGCTTGAGCTATGCGAGGTTGCCATCAGCAACCAGAAAACACCCCGCGAAGGCATTCGCCTGGTGATTGATTCAATGGATACCGAGGCACCCTAAATGACCCAGCTTAAACCACTCCGTACAACACTTAAGCCCGTACCGAATGGCGTGCGGAATGGTGGTCCAACCATCACTCCGTACACGCCCCCTTTAGGGGGCGGTGTGCGTGGTGGTGGTGGTCCCTCCCGTGGAAGCCATGCTGACCACTCCGTACGCGTACACAGTGGTCAGCGATCGAACCCGTTTCAAAAGCAGAAGCAATCAAGGCTCCAGCGAATGGGGCTCGCGGTACTCGACCAAGAGATTCACACCATGGGTGGCTTGCATCGAATGCCATCGCTGGCAGATCGGTGCGAGCGACGACTGCAGGCCGAAGAAACCGGCGTCGACTTCGAGCGTGCCCGAGTCGAAGCGATAGAGGCCAATCGCAGGGGCGAAGCAACATGTCCTTTCTGAGTAACATTTCCATGATCCAGCAAAGTGATACACTGACCGATACGCAGGTTGCCCTTTCCTCCAACACTGGGGGGAGGGGGGGCGATCCTTCCATCCTGGACCTGTCGAAGCTCAAAGACCTGCGATTGCTCAAAAAGGCCATCCTTGAGAACTGGCCGATCGCCCCAGCCGACCGCCCGGCGATCGTCGCGGCCGTAGGACTCATTGCCAACGATCCTGCATCGAGCGAACGCAAGGCTCGCACGGCCACCGAGATTTTGCTTCTCATGGTCAAGCGGAATCAAGAGTTAGATCGCGAGATTGCTTTGCTGCTGTCGCAAACTGCCACTGAATGTGCAACGAAAGCACCCCACCAACCACAACGGGTCTAGAAACGCGGGCACTCTTTCAAACTGTTCGCGTCCAGTAAGGACTATTCAACCCCCATCGGAGAGCGAATCCCATGATCGCAACACGCACCCGACTGAGAGAGATCGCAAAGGCCACTACAGCCCCCAAGGTCGACGAAGCGGCCGGTATGCTTTATGCCGCGAAACTATTAGGCGAGCACTCAAAAAACGGCAGGCGTTATCCACGCCGAACGCGCGAGGGCGCTGTAGGCATGTATGCAGGCAAAAAAATCTACCTTGACCACGCCGGTGTAGCGAGCGGCGAACGATCCTATGACCGATGGGTCGGAACAATTACGAGGGCGTACAATCGCGCAGATGGCATCTACGGCGATGTGAAGCTCCGAAAGAAATCGCCGCACTACGAAAGCATCATCGAAGCTGCTACCGACTTCAGCAATCAGTTTGGATTCTCTCACGTGGCCGACGGAAGCACCCGCTTCGAAGACGGCATCGAAGTGGTCGAATCAATCTCGGACGTTTTCTCCGTCGACATCGTGACCGACCCGGCCCACGGCGGCGGCTTGTTCGAAAGCCTTTGCGAAATGGAAGGCGCGGCCATGAACGACCCAGGAACGCGAACCGATCCGCAAAGCTCCGCAGACCAAGAGATCATCGACGAAGTGGTGAAGCTCGCAAAGGAACTCGAGCCAACGTTGGTAAAGTTGGTTACCAAAGTCCACGAAACGGGCGACTCGGTATCGCTGTCCGACGAGATTGGCCAAGTGCAGGAAATCGCTCGCATGGCCAGTGAATGGCTCCAGCAAGACACCCGGAACTTCGACGCGAAAAGCGTCGAGCGAGAGATCAATCTCATCGTGGACGGAATCGCTGAGCTGCTGAGAAATCCACTAGTCGACGGAGCACCCGAATCGATCGGCAGCATGATGAGCGCTTTAGTGGATGCACTGGACGGAGCTGCCGAGGCTCGCACGATCGTCACCACGGAGAGCATTAGCAGGCTCACGCCAGCGGGCCTTGCCGAGATCCTCACTGGCCGCCGAGAGCGACTACCCGACGCACCCAACGTGTGCGGCCTCGATGCTGACTCATCGAGCTACGCGCGGTGGTAACAATCAATTCACGGTTGCAAGTGCGTTTGCTTGCGGCCACCATGAAAACTGCCAACTACAGGAGTTTGAAAATGGCAGCCAAAACTGAGACCCCAACCGCGACTCTGCCCAACCCCGAGTATAAGTTTGCACCAACCGATGTTGATGCTCACACAGCCGACCTTCAGCGACGTGCTGCGGAGCGCGAGAAGAAACAGCAGGTACTCGAAGATTGCTTGGACCCCGAAGTCGCCGCGAGACACGAGCTAAAAAAGCAGCGATTTCGGTGGCGGGTGGCTGGCACGCTGCGCCGGGCCGTTGGCTCCGGTCGCTTCAGTGCAGAAGAAAAGGTAACAGTGGTCGTCGCCGAAAATGAAGACCAGGCGTGGGCACAAAGTTGCGATGTTTGGGGGGTATGGCCTTCCAGAAAACATGGCATGCGAGACCTGACGATCACGAAGATCGGCGAAGCCGAGACCGGTGAAAAAACGAAGATGCCCCGAAAGCTCACTTACAGCTAGATCAGACTCCGGGACGGTCGGGCGGCTGCTTAAAACTAGGTCAAGTAGTCGCCCGGCCACCCGGATTCGCAACAACCGAGAAACCCCGTGGCAGACCATCCAATTAAAATTTTGCTGAAGCAAGCCAGCGTGATGCGAAACGGAGCCCAGGTGCATCGAGAGTGCCGAGAGCGACTATTGCGAACTCCGCACCCCGAAGCTCTGGATCGTTCGACCTTGATGCTCATGCGTTCATCGCTGCTCAGCCTCCACCAGCAAGACGCCGAGGTCTATGACTCTCTGGCTGACCTATTCGAGGAGATCGCGAAATCATGGCCGACGTAATTCGCAACGTAATTGTCAAAGTAAAGCTGGAGCAGATCAAAGCTGACCTGCAGGCTCCCGACATGGGACCTGTGAAGCGTGAGATTGAATCGGTCAAGAACGAAGTGAAGCAAGCCACCGAATCGACAAAAGCGCTTAGCAAGGAAATCTCTTCCGCAAGCTCGGAGTCGCAAGGTTCCTTGCTGACGCTTCGCGAAGAATCCAACCGTCTTGGTGAAGGGCTCTCCAAGCTCGCATCGGCCGGCGGTCTCTATGCCGTGGCGATGGACGATGCACTTCCGCCGTCGATCCGGCTGTTCTCCACGCTGCGGGGCGGTGTTGAGCAAATCAGCGGCATGACGACCCTATTTCAACAAGCGGGTGGTGTGCTGGCGGGACCGTGGGGAATCGCAATCGCTGGTGCCACAACGGCAGTAAGCATTGCCGCTACCACCTGGCATTCGTGGCAGCAAGAAATCACAGACGCTACCAAAGACCTGCGACTCCAGAACGACGAGCTAGATAAGTTCTTTGAGTACCGCGAGATCCTGCAGAGTGAGCGAAACGCGAATCGAGGCATTACCCGCGAACGTCTTAGCCTGGCTCAGGAGCGAGGTGACAGCGGCGAGGTGAGCAAGATTCGCGCTGAACTGCTTTCGGAGTTGGAAGCCGAAATCCAGAAGACGGTCAGCACCCAAAAGACTATCGGTGCAGCGAGAGACCGCGGAGACATTGGCGAGCTGACAGGTGCCGAGCGATACCTTGAGAACTTCCAAAGGCGGAAGGACATCCTACAAGAGCAAATCGGCATTCGTCGCGACGAGTTTCGTGTCGACCAAAAGGCGATCGACGAGCAACAGGCGGTGGTCGAAGCGCAGCAAGCCCAGATTGTCGGCCTGCAAGAACGGCTGAAGAAAGAGAAGGCCAATCTGCTGTATGGCTCAGACACCGACTACAACACACAGGTCGACATCGTCAAATCGCTCGAAACTCGCATTCAAGAACTCGACCCGGAAGGGACACGCCAAAAGCTCGAGGAGCTGCGACAAAGAGAAGCCGAACTGCAAGACTCGCAAAACAGAACTCTCGACCTTCTGCTAGACCGACTGGAGACCGTGAACAGCAGAATCGTAACGCAACAGCAGCGGATTCTGAAGCTCGAAGGCAAATCGGAAGACGTTGAAAACGCTGCACTGAGCAATCAATTCACACGGGGCGGCAGCATCTTCTAAGCCGACACCAACGCGACACGACAGGAGTGAAGTACCATGAACGAAAATCAAATCAAGTTCCTAGCCGCCTACCGGGAGTGCGGGATCGTCAGTGAAGCGGCAAAGATCGCCGACGTGCACGTGTCGACGCACTACCGCTGGCTCTCGAATGACGAAGACTATGCCCAGCAATTCCAACAGGCCCAGGCCGAAGCGGCCAACGTGCTCGAAGAGGAAGCCCGCCGGCGAGCTGTGGAGGGTGTGCGGCGGTACAAGTTCAACCGCAATGGCGCTCCGATCCTGCACCCCGAGACCGGCGAGCCCTACTACGAACACGCCTACTCCGATTCCCTACTGATTGTCCTGCTGAAGGCGAACAACCCCACGAAGTTCGGCGACAAGATCGAACAAACGCACAAGGGCGACCAGAAAGCACCGGTGCACGTCTACCTGCCCGACAACGGGAGAGGTCGCGCCAACCTGGTCGAGGGGTAGCGAGTGCCACGCATTCTGCAACGAATGCTAGCCAGCCTACTGCAGTGGTAAGGAAACCCCGTCGATCCCGTGGCCTGTTCGAACCCTATGGAGACTATTCGAAGTGAAATCGACACCCGACCCAAGCCCCGAGGAAATCGCCCAGTTGTGCGAAGAGATTCGCGCCACCTGGTCGGAAGCGGAAACCTATCGGCGGTTGGTCGTGAAGCCTACCCCGTGGCACGTTCCGACCGCTGGAGAGCTTGAGGAGGCAGCTACCGCCTAGCGGGTGGCCTGATCTTTGACAATTCAATCTAGGGCGAGAGCCCGACCACTCGGGACAGTGCGTAAGCGGCCGCCGGGTGGAGAAATATACCGCTGTGCTTTTTGCGGTATCTCCCATTGCGGAGTACCAGATTTGCCAAGGGCAGCTAACACCATCCCAACGTGCGATGGTCGCGGCTCGCGCCCGTGACATGTACGACAAGGCGGCGAAGGAACGGCAGGGGTAACGCACCGATAAACATGATGGAAAACTTTCTATGAAGTCGACTGCCCGCGATGCCGCCGGAAAGTCAGTTGGCGTACGCGGCAAGTCGCATGGCTTGGACAAGAAAGCCAAACAGCGGAAGAAACGCAAGCCAAAATCTGTGCGTGCAACGGTGCGCGAACAAAGCAAGCGTTCTGATGTTGAAGCCGCATGTCAATTCGGCGTAGGCGGTCGCTCGCCCGACTTCGCCAACTCTGCACGCGATACTGCAAGCTTTCGCGACCCTAGATGGAAAACACCGGTGAATCAAAGGTGAGTTCGAACCTGCTAACGGTTATTCGAGCGTTGAATGCCGTCTTGAAGGCATCATGCGTTTGATGGACAATAACGCACTGATGCACAAAAAAACCCTGCTGGGGGTGGCATCCCCAACAGGGCAAATCGAAATTGCCGACAAAGACAATGTCAGTACCCACTAGTGTAACAAATCGAGGCGAGAAGCAACACCCCACCGGGCAGTTGCGTAAGCGGTCGTGGTTGCATTATCTCGGGGCAGGCGTTGCTCACCAGAACGCGCCCGATACAGCGCGGCGAGTAGTGGCATGGAAGCCGACCAAAGCGGGACTCACACCCCCGAACGCGAAGAGATTCGTAACCAGCAAAAGTACCGGGCACTGCCAGCCTGCAACCCGGTCGGGGCACATCGGATCGACTTCACGGCTCTTTATCTGGTTCGAGTCGGATTTTTTCGACCAATTTTGCAGGAAATCTTTTTAACTCTCGGGAGTTGATGAGATTTTTCGCGACGCCGAGCGGGAGCTAGACCCTAGTGCCCCAAAGATGGCCGTGGTACGCGCTGAGCAAAGCACGAACACAGGTTGACACGATTCAGCGAAAAGGCGTACCATACGGACGCTAAACCCGTTAGGTGGCATCTGATACCACCCAACACAAGAGGAATTGGAATGCTAAACTCTATTGGAAAATCAGAGAGCATGCGCGTATTGGTGTGGGGACTCCGTAAGGACCCCGGGCGGCTTCCAATCCGCCTAGCAACGCCAGTACGCGCATGCTCTTTCTTTTTGGACCTGCCGATTCTCGGTAGTCCAAGAAAGGGCTTTCTATGTACCCGATCACCAAGGCGTTGCTGGGCAAGAGTGGCGAGCAGCATCTACTCGTTGCTGAGTGGCAGAACACCCACGGGCGTTGTCGCGAATGGACCTCTACTATTCACGATGTGCTATTGCCGCACCGGAGCTATCACGTTTTCGACCGCTACAACGCGATCGTTTACAAGCTCGAACCAGGCTTCGACACTCACGACTTGCATTGGCGTGATGCAATCATGCTGGGAAGACCCGTCGAGCTGGCGACCGACTTCACGCCTCCGATGGCAGGCGATTTCGTAAACCCCATGGATGAGCGGTTCCCGAGCGGTGCGTTGATCGTAGCAGCGCTTTACTGCGGGATGTTCATCGCCGAGGAAACGATTGACGACAAAGACTACCGCGGCGAGGACCGCTATTACCTACTCGGTGCCGACTTGGTTCCGATGACGGTTGAGGACCGACCGCACTATGTGACGCTCGGTGATGCGATGGCGGCTGCGGTGAAGCTGGAGAAAGAGAGGGACCGTTTTCACTTCATGGTCTCCGACTTTGCATCTGTCGAAAAGCAAGGGGGTGCGGTATGAATCAGGAGCTAGCAAACTGGACCATCGAGCGATACCTAAACGAATCGTTTATCCCTTCCCGGGAGGATGATTGGGGTAACGCTGTCAGCACCTCCAAGGAATATCGCGTCGCGGTTTCATCGCTCGACAGGTTCGCGGGGCACAGCGTTACCATGGGCGAGGTTACCGAAGCAATCCTGGCCGAGTTCGGCGAGTGGCTTATCGACAATGGTTCCTCTGCCGAGACCGCTCACTCATACTGCAAGCGGGTGCGAGCCATCGCAAGGGAGGTGAATCCGACCGAGTTCGCTTTGCTGTTCAACACTCGCAGAGCGGTCGATCTACTCGATAAGAAAGAGCAGGAAAACGACGCTCGCGCAGGTGAAGTGCAACAAGCTGGTATCACCCTTTTGACGCCGATTGCCGATGCGAGATGCCTATACCATGCGGTGAAGCAACACCGCACGAACACCCGAAGCCGCTACAATGGGGCGTTCAATCATTGGGCTCGGCTGATAGGTGGCGAAATGGTCGGCAGTCTGACAGACGCCAATTTCGCCAAGTACGTCGAGGCTCGTCAGAACGAAAAGGCTGTTGCCGATACCATCCGCGGCGAGTTAAACAAGATACTTGCGTTCGCTCGCTGGTGTGTTGTGAGGACCACCCTGCCCGAGCCTGAATGTAAATCGCCATCGAGGACACGAAAGGCACCGAAGGCTTGGAGCAAGCAGGAGGTGCGGAAGCTGTTCGACGAAGCACGCCGCACGAATCGCAAAGTCTACGGAATGCCCGGCTCGGTGTTCTGGCCGGCGTTGCTGCACACATCGTGGGACACGGCGGAACGAATCGGAGCCTTGCTCCAGCTGACACGCGACGACATCGACCTGCACGAAAGATTTGTCCGCATAAGCCACCGGAAGGGAGGCGGCAGGGAGTTAGTAAAGAAGCTCTCACCGGAGTCGTGTAAGGCGTTGGGGCTCCTGTTCCGCACCATGCCTGGCAGCGACAAGGTTTTCATGTATGGCGACCCCAGCACGCTATGGAAAGCATACGGGAGAATCCTGGAGGACGCCGGGCTACCGTCAGGCCGCGACTCCAAGTTCCACCGGCTGCGGAAGACTCACGCCACTTGGTTGCATCGTGCTGGTGGCGACGCGACCGAAAGCTTGGGGCATTCGTCCGACGAAGTAACAAGAGCAAGCTACATCGATCCTCGGTACTCTCAAGAGAAACGAGCCGACCAATTGCTATTTAAGCCGGAGCGTACCAGCATTGCAGCGGGACTGGCTGGTGTGCTGGCGTGGTTCGGAAAGTGAGTAGTTCCGCCTCGTCGCGGTTCCGTCCGCGGCGGGGCTCTTTGCCAAAAAGGCAGCCACAGGATGCCCCAGGATCGCACGGAAGCGGTTGACCCGACCCCTGAGACCTGTTGAATATCGCGGCCTGAGAATGCCGCACAATCGAAAGGCACCACTATGGCTAGTTTGATTAAGACCACGTCGAAGAGGACCGGCAAACCCCGCTACTCGGTTCAAGTGAACATCGGGGAGCGGAACCGGCCGACGTTTCCACTTGGACAACTGACCAAGAAGCAAGCCGAGGCCGCCAAGGGGCACATCGAAAACCTGCTATCTACCAAGCGATCGGGGAGCATCCTCGACGGACCTACTGCCGACTGGCTTGCTCGAATCGATAACTCGCTGCGGGACCGGTTGGCCAAGTACGAACTCTGTGCGCCCAGGGTTGCCACCAAGCCCCAGACCGCGGTGCCCAAACTGGGGGCCTTCATTGATGGCTACATTTCGAAGCGATCGGAAGAACTGAAACCGCGGACAATCATCAACTTGAAAGTGGCTCGCGGGCATCTGGTCGAGTTCTTTTCCGTTGACCGCGACCTAGATAGCATCACGCCGGGCGATGCGGACGACTTCCGGCGAAGCTTGATCGCGAAAGGCTTGGAGGAAAACACGGTACGCAGAACGTGCGGACGAGCGAAGCAATTCTTTCGCGACGCGGTTCGGCGACGAGTGATTGACGAAAGCCCATTTGCCGACATGAAGGCAACAAGCGTAACCGCCAATCGCAAGCGTGATTACTTCGTCACGAGCGAAGAGGCGGACGCCATGCTCGAAGCATGCCCCGACACGCAGTGGAAGCTCATCATCGCCCTGAGCCGGTACGGCGGGCTGCGCTGCCCGTCGGAGCATCTGGCCCTAACTTGGGGCGATGTGGATTGGAAACGCAAGAGAATCCGCGTCAGGAGCCCCAAGACCGCCCACCACGATGGCCACGAAGAGCGGATTATGCCACTGTTTCCGCAGCTGCAGCCTTACCTTGAGGCAGCTTGGCAAGAGTTGATCGATTCCGAGGACTTTACCCCCGAAGCTCAGCCAACCAGCGAGCTGCCGGTAATTACCCGCTACCGAGATTCCAATTCCAACCTGCGAACTCAGTTGCTACGAATCATCAAGAGAGCCGGGCTAGTAGCTTGGCCGAAGCTTTTTCAGAACATGCGGGCAACCAGAGCCACCGAACTTGCCAAAGAGCATCCCGGGCACGTGGCCGCTACCTGGCTGGGGCACAGCACCAAGGTCGCCGACAAGCACACTATTGGCAGGTGACCGATGAGGACTTCAAGCGAGCCACCAGCAGTGAGCCGGAAAACGTTGCAGAATCGTTGCGGAACACACCGGAGATAGCGGAAGTGACCGGAAGCAACGACAGCCAAAGCATAAAAAAACCCCGGGAATCGCGTGAATCCCGAGGTGTACAAGCTTACAGAGTACCCCGTAGGGGAGTCGAACCCCTGTCGCCGCCGTGAGAGGGCGGTGTCCTAGGCCACTAGACGAACGGGGCGGGACACTGCTGGTGGGCGAATCGCGTGCGATTTCGGCCCGCCACAGGAAGTTCCCATTATCTGCGCTTGGGCCATCTCTTCAAGGGGTCTATTTTCCCGCCGCGGCTCGAACTGCCTGGGCGGTTTCGCACCGATCCATTATGTTAAATGGTTTGGGCCTCCCCCCTACCCTGACGTGCGGGGCCTTTGCCCCGACGCATCCGCCCGACCGCTTGGAGACGCTTCGTAATGCCCCAGTTTAACGTTTCGGTGCCTCACTACACGACCAAAGAGGAAGCCTCGACTAAGATCCGCTATCTGCTCGAGGGGATCAGTGCGAAGTACTCCGACAAGATCAAGAACCTCGAACAAACCTTCGACGGCGATCGCATGCAGTTTTCGTTCAAGACCCTCGGCATGAACGTGACCGGCGAGGGGCTCGTGGACGACGAATATGTGACGGTAAAAGGCAACATTCCGATCGCCGCGATGATGTTTAAGGGGCAAATTGAATCGACTATCAAAGACTCGCTGGTCAGACTTCTAAAGCCCCCCAAGGCGTAGTTTGCCTGCCAGCAGTCCCCTCCTCGGGGGAAAGCGACCGCAGTCGCGAACCTGCTCCGCTGCGAAGGGTCCTTCTAACTTCGGCCGATCCCGGATAGTCAGCCTGCGCGCCGATTGCCAAAATAGTCGTTAGCTCGGTGTTTCCGTCATGACTTGGGTCATAGGGTATCACCGGGCTGCGCGGGGCGATTTGCCCGTGCTATCGGATTTTAGAGGACCACGTTCGTAGGCATGACGCGATGGGGTTGGATGCTTGGATCACGGTTGCCGTTGTGCTGGCGATGTTCGTGGCGTTGCTACGTAACCTCGCCCCGCCCGATTTGCTGTTCGTCATGGGCGCGGCCATCCTGGCGCTCACGGGGGTGATCACTACCAAAGAGGCGGTCGCCGGCTTCTCGAACACCGGCATGCTGACCGTGGGCTTCCTGTTTGTTGTTGCCGCGGGGCTGCGTGAAACCGGGGTGCTCAACCATGTCGGCATGCGGTTGTTGGGGTCGTCGTCCGACGATCGGAGCGTGCTCAAGCGACTCGCAGCGGTCGTGATTCCTTCGTCGGCATTTCTGAACAACACGCCGATCGTGGCCATGCTCATGCCGGTGGTGGTCGACTGGTGTCGCCAACGTCGGGTGAGTCCCTCGAAGCTGCTCATTCCGCTCTCGTACCTCGCCATCCTCGGTGGCACCTGCACGCTCATCGGTACCTCGACCAACTTGGTGGTGCATGGTTTGATGCTCCAGCATGGGTTGCCAGGCATGGGGCTGTTCGAACTGGGAGCGGTGGGGCTACCGTACGCGGTGGTCGGAGTCATCTATATGCTCACCATCGGGCGGCGACTGCTGCCCGAACGCACCGAACTGCTCGAGCAGCTTGGCAACTCCCGCCGCGAGTATGTTGTCGAGATGCTCGTGCAACCTGGCAGCAAGTTGTTGGGCAAGACCGTCGAGTCGGCAGGGCTGCGTAATCTGCATGGGCTGTACTTGATCGAAATCGAACGCACCGGCGATTTGCTCTCGCCGGCCAGCCCCGACGAGGTGTTGCAGGCGAGCGACCGCTTGGTGTTTGCAGGCATCATCTCGAGCGTCGTGGAACTGCAGAAGATTCCCGGGCTGGTGCCGATGGCCGATGGACTCTCGGGCGATACCGCTCGCGAGCAGTCGCACCGACGCCTGGCCGAAGTTGTAGTGTCTGATAGTTCGCGGCTCGTAGGGCGGACGATTCGCGAGGCCGATTTTCGCGCTGCCTACGGAGCGGTGGTGGTGGCCGCGCATCGCGGAGGGAGCCGCATCGAAAGCAAGCTGGGCGATATTCGTTTGCAGGCGGGCGATACGCTGCTGCTACAAACTCCTCCCCACTTTGCGCGGGCGTACCGCAACGATCCAGCGTTTTATCTGGTAAGCGATGTCGACGATTACCGCCCGTTCCGCAGCCATCGCGCGTGGATAGCCGGCATCCTACTCTGCCTGCTGATCGTGCTGATGGCCACCGGCATCGTCGACACCCTGATTGCGGCCGCGTTGGTTGCCGTGGCGATGGTGCTCACCGGATGCATCTCGGCCAGCGAAGCTCGCAGCAGCATTGAATGGCAGGTGCTCGTTACCATTGCCTCGGCGTTTGCCGTGGGTATCGCGCTGGAGAACTCGGGGGTCGCCGGACAGGTGGCGAGCGGTCTCGTCGAGGCGACCCGGGGCTTCGGGCCGATCGCGGCCTTGTTGTGCATCTACTTGCTCGCGTCGATTCTCACCGAACTGATTACCAACAACGCGATTGCCATTTTGCTGTTTCCCATCTGTCTTGAAACTGCCGCGCTGCTCGAAGTCGATTCGCGGCCATTCCTCATGGCCCTTGCGTTGGCCGCCTCGGCCAGTTTTATGACTCCGATTGGCTACCAGACCAATCTCATGGTCTACGGGC
This sequence comes from Aeoliella mucimassa, assembly GCF_007748035.1. Taxonomy (NCBI): domain Bacteria; kingdom Pseudomonadati; phylum Planctomycetota; class Planctomycetia; order Pirellulales; family Lacipirellulaceae; genus Aeoliella; species Aeoliella mucimassa. Next base: position 2,348,363 of record NZ_CP036278.1, on the reverse strand, counting down.
CGGGCGGTTATCGCTTCGGCGACTACCTGCGCGTGGGTGCCCCGCTCAACCTGCTACTAGCCGGCGTCGCCGCTTTGCTGATTCCCTGGGCTTGGCATTTCTGAGTGCGTGGAACGTTTGCGAATAGACGACGCACGGGCCAGTCGGTGAACTGCATGCACTTTAGGTATTCCAGAGTAGTGTTTTGTCCTGGGTGCCAATGGGCTGCGCCAGTGTTTGCTGGCGGGATGGTTTGTTGTGTAAACTGCTGAAGTAAGGGGAGCCTGTACTGCTCCGGGGAACACTTTGCCAATGGTGGTGATCCAACGGAGTTGTTCTCACGGGCGAAGCCCGTGGCACGCGGCGCTAAGTCTGATCTTTGGAAGGACGGTAAATGGAATCACCCATGGGTAATCGGACTGCCAGACCTGGAAGGTGATTGAGCATGTAGCTCCCAATCTCTGAATGAGAGTGTTTTGAGCAAACTACGATATAATGTGCGGTTCCTGCTAATTTTGACAACCGTTGTCTGTGTTTTTGGATTGGCCGTAAATGTATATCAGAACTTTTGGGGTCCATTTGCAATCCTCGTAACTAGCCTTTTGTGGGAGTACTCGTGGGCAACGAGCAAAGACCGCAATGGTCCGACAGTGTTGGCACGGTGCTTGTCTGCACTGGCAGGAGCCTTCCATGGTGCCGTAATCGGGGTCGTTGTGTATATTGCGCTGTCGTCATGTTGCTTGGGAGGGCTCATCAATGTGTGGTATGTGGTGCTTGTTTGTGCCTTCTTGCTTAGCGCATGTGGTTTCGTATTTCCTCATATTTTTAAGAATTTCCGTTAGTTGCTTCCGTAGCCTAGACATTCGATCTCTCTAGTCGGGCACAGAGGCAAACTAATAATTGTCACTAGTGCCAAGAAGTTACAGCGGAGTGGCACTGCAAGACTTCCACTTTTCCGGTGCCGCTACTAGCGTGCCACCGACAGCCTTTCCAGATCGCATGGCAGTAGCAACGGCTTGTTGATGATCCGCCATGTTATCCATCACCAGCAGTGTTCTGGATGCTTGGTGGGGGAGTCACGACCTCGAAGAACCAAGCAAGCCAACGTACCCCGGCTACAGATCTGCGGTAGTGCGTGGTCTAGGACGTTAGGAAAGGTTTCGTTCTCGCCACGGATGAACGCGGATGGGGTCGCCTCTCGACCTCTTGGGCTTCGCCCACCGACAACTGGGCGGGGTGCGTTTTTGCGGAGTGGCAATGCGTAGTGCGCGCAGCTATCGGTGCTACCCGAAGTCGGATTTGAAACAGTGAGGGGCGTTTTCCGCTTCCCACCTCCCCGGGCCTGATAGCCCGACCCTCCGCCAGCGGAGGGTAAAGTCGAGGGCTAAACGATTTTTCTTAATGCTCCAGTTTTCGCTGGGAATTGGCCACCTATGGTGTTCTAATGGACATGTGTAGTTGGTACGTTGTTAGTGGTCAGTAGTCCGTTGTTGGAGGATGGAAAGATGTAACCGAGTGAACATGAAAACTAGCTAGGCCATTCACCAGGCAAGCGCTGTAGGAGCGGTCTCTGACCGCGATGGCCCTTGCGCTGGCGTTCACTGCTGCGCGTGTGGGTAATGCGATTGGTGGGGCTGCGTCGCTGGAAGCTCCTGGACCCACCCTACGCGGCGCTCGTTGATAGCGCGTTCGAAATGGCTGGCTGAGATCTTTCGGTCGCCGGAAGCTCCTTCAAGATGACATCCGCTTATTCCCATTCCGCAATCCGCAATCCCAGATCTCCAATCCGTCCCCTCCCAAAATACTTTCCCACGCATGGGAATCTATTTTGGGCAACTATCGCGGAGGTGTTAATGCAACCTGTTACCTATCAACGACTTGCGTTTTATTCCCACCCAAGAAATAGATTCCCACTCGATGCGTTTTTGGAAATGGGAATCTATTCCAGCGCGAAAACCACTGGTTTTGTAGCTTGGGCGAAGATTCAATTTTCCCATCGATGAGTAAATTGGGAATCTATTATCCCAGCGGCCGAATCGTCAGTTAGCCGCAGCCGAGAGTCGGATGGTGTCGCCGGCGAGTTCTGCTTGCAGGCCTGCTGGTTGGCAGGCGGCGGTCAGCAGTTCGTCGAGGTCGGCCTGGTCGACTTCAAACGACACCCGCTTGGCGAGCATGTCGTCGGTCACCGCTGGGTCGACTTCGAGCTGTTTGCCGAGTTGCCGAGCGAGCGCCTGGACGATTTTGCCGACCGGCTGCTGGGCGACACGGAGCGTGTAAACCTGCTTGCTCCCGCGCGGCTGCTGAGGTGCCTGCTCGCGGGGTTGGTTCGCTTTGCCGAGGAGCTGTTCGTGCAACTCCACGGAGGCGGCTACCCACACGTGTTGGCGGTCGTCGCCTGGAGTGATGGTGAGCTGCTCGCGAACTTCCGATGCAAGTTGCTCGATGTGTTGGTTGTCGTACGGATGATGCACCGTGACTGGGAGTTCGATGGGGACGATCTCGATGGAGCTTCCATTGTCGGCAGCTTGCCAGGTGAGATCGAAACCAACGAGCAGCAACGTGAGTTGTTCGGCCAGCGGAAGCGATGGCATTTTGTTGGCTTGCCACAGGTCGTGTGGCACCTGCGTGGTGCCGGTGATCGACACGTTGGCTTGCGAGCCAATTTGTTCGATCCGGTCGCGAGGGGTCGCAAGTCGCGCGATCTCGAACGATCGTCGGCGAAGCATCGCATTGCGCGGCGCGTAAGCCAGCTGGTTGGTTTGTTCGTACCCGCGTGCTAGCAAAGTTCGAATTTCTTCAACACTGGAAGGAGGTCCCACGTAGTAGAAACCGCCAACCGCGATGGCCTTGGCTTCGGCCTGCTCGGTAGCGAGATTAAAGAACTCGCCGAGCGGGGTGCGACGGGCACTCAGCGTGATGCGTTGCGTGGGATCGATGCGTCGATCGACCCACACGGATAACCGTTGCGACTGTGCTAATCGCTCCAACGCTTCGCGAACCGGAACGTCTTGCCATTGCACGGTGATCGGCGAGTTGCGCGACTGCGTGGCCGGGCCGGGTGCTCCCAAGAGCCTTGTTTCGTCGAGTGGTTCTCGCGCGAGCGAAGAACTCGCGAGCATCGCAGAGAGCAACACCAAAAGCATACCAGCAAGGCGTGCGTTTGTGGTTGTCTGAAGCATCGCAGGGATTGCTCCGGTTGCAATGGTTGAAGGCCCCGCAAGGCACCAAGCGTTAGGCGAGAACAATGGTTCCCCCCGCTAGCGACGGAAACCGGTTTTTCGTAGCACTTAATTGTAACTTGTCGCTCGCGGCACTGGCAAGCAAAACCAGTCGTTTGCCAGAATCGGTTCGTTGCAGGCAAACTTTTGCTTGTGCAGTTTGCAACCGTGATTACACTCGGAAACAGAGGCCAAGGACGTAGGGATGACAAGAGAGAGTTGTTCCCTCCGCCTCTATCGGTAACGGAAATGACTCATCACTCGAACGGAACACCCAGCTTGGAGTGACCACCAGGAACTCGGTGGACACAGCACAGGATTCACCGCCCCCTGGCAACCGGGCGGCCTGAGCGAGTCGAAGTGCGAAGCAACGTCGGCAGAAAGCCGGACAGTGCAACGCGAACCGGCGAATTATATCCAGCAAGTTGGCAAGCATTCGCCGCGACAGCGTCATTGAGATAGACAGACTCAAGAGGTTATGCAGGAGTAAACTAACGTGGAATCACAGTCGTCACGCGCTCCCATTCTGGTCAAGTATTATCACGAGTACCTCGACCAGCAGGACTCTGCAACGTTCATTCACCGTGTTGCTCGTCGGTATACTTGTGCAACGCTAGAACGTATTTCGGCCATGGGGGACCGCATCGCTCGCCGGGGAGCCATTTTGGCCATCGGCTTTATGGGCGACTACAGCTCGAACGCCATCATGGGGCGGGCGCTGATCGACCGCGACCGCGGTGTGCGTACGATTGCCGAGAATGGCATCCGCGACATTTGGTGCCGAGTGGGGAGTCGCGAACAACGACTCACGTTGCGGACAATCATTCGACTGAATCAAACCAAGAACTACGAGCGGGCGATCGACCTGTCGACTGAGTTGATTCACGAGTCGCCTTGGATTGCTGAAGCATGGTGCCAACGCGGTACTGCTTACTATCACCTGGGACAATACGACGCAGCGATTCGCGACTCGCATCAGGCGCTCGAGATCAACCCTTACCACTTTACCTCCGCCGCTGGCATGGGGCAGTGCTACATGCTGCTCGACAATCCGGTGTCGGCTCTCGAAGCATTCCGCCGAGCTCTGCGACTGAACCCCAGTATGGAAGAAGTGCGGGCCCAGGTCATTCAGCTGCAGAAGACGATTAAAGGCGAAGGTTAAACGCGAACCGAACCAAGCTAGAACGCAACATGGCGAGAGCAGCAGCTGCTCTCGCCATGTGGTGATTTCAGGTATTGAGTTTGTCGCGCGAACGCGAATCAGGCGTTACCGCAAGGTTTGTCCGGTAGGAGCCTGAGCCATGGCCTGGCGAATGCCTGCCACGTAGCGATCGGCTTGCGAGCTGAACTTGGCCAGGTTCTCTTCGCTCTCGAACAGGTAGAGTTGTCCGCCGCACTCGAGCAGGTAGGACGACTTGCCTTCTACGACGCGACCCGAGTCGATCGCAGCGACTGGGTCGATGCCCGAGAGTGCTGGGGCGTAGGCATCTCCGTTGGCGAAGAACTGGTCACGAGCTGCTTGCGAAGCAAACAGGTAGGTCCGTCCGCGGTGGTAGCAACCCCATTGGACGTCGCCCTTCTGCCAGCGGCCTTCGTTCTTCATGGTCACAGGGCAGTAGCCGAAGAAACCAACCGGAGGCGAACCCGCGGGCAACTGCGGTGCAGCACTCGCGACAGCTGGCTGTGCAGCAGCCGGAGTTTGTGCAGGAGCAGCTGGAGGAGTAGCCGAAGGAACGGCCGGCACCTGAGCAGGCTCGGCCATCGCAACCTGGCTAACAGGTGGCTGGGGCGGAGCGGCTGGTTGGGCTGGTGTGGTATAAGGGTTTGGCACGTCGATCGGGGTAACCTCGATCCGAGGAGCCGCAGCAGTTTGCTGAGTTTGCTGAGCAACCTGATTGGCGGCAGGCATGGCCATCAGAGCGTGAGGATTGCTGGTAACGCTGGGAGCACCAGCAACCGGTTGGTTGGTGAACGAGTTGTTGTCGCCCTGCACTGGGAATGCAGCAATCGCCGCACTGGCGGGCTGCGAGGTTCCTGCTACTTGGGCTTTGTTAACCAGGTTGCGAGCCATCTGACGATGATGCTCCTGAGCCAGACTCGATGTCTGCGTGATGTAATCCATCGGTGTCGCAGGCGAGATCATTCGCTTGATCACTTGACCTTGTGGAGTGATGACCACATCCGTCGGCACGCGAGTGATGCCAAACCGCTCAGCAGTAGCTGGGAAGTCGTTGGTGTTGAGCTTCACAGGCACGTAATGCGAATGAACCGCTCCGGCGACGGTCGGTTGGTTGAACACCGTTGCGTCGAGCATCCGGCACGGACTGCAGTTATCGTTGTAGAAGTGAACCAGCAGAAGCTTCTGGTCACGCTCGGCCATCGCCCGGGCGGCGTCCAGGTCCTTCTGCCAAGTGATAGCACTGGTCGACTGGGCAACCACGAGGGCCGACGGTGCCATGAGCAGGGCAATGATCGGAAGGTATTTGTACAGCATGGAAAATCACCTTGGCTTGCGGGGAGGAGTCGTGAGAGCAGCCACGGGTGCACGTCGCCCCGTATGCGTTCCATCGGCTAGTCCGTCGTTGATATCGGCCTGGCAACGGCAGCGGCTTTGGTTAAATCTGCGGGTTTTGCTGGTTGCAGCGGTGTGCGACGTCGGAGTTTTGGACGAGAACCTGGGGAAAACCGGTAGGTAAAGGGCGGAAAATGGTGGCTAAGTCGTGGAATTCGCGCTTGACAGGGTGCCAGCAATAACGAATACTGCTTGTGAGTTAAGCGTCCTGCCCACCGAGTTGGGTGGGTTCTGTAGGCCATTTCGTTCGTCGGTCGGCCTTTTTCGCCAGGGAATCGCCTTTTCGCGGAATCTTCCCAGCGTCCAGAGGCGTCCGACACGCAGACACTGCGAGGCCTTTGCCCAGAGCACTTGGCAAGCCTGCCCTATTGCTAAATAGGCAAATGGTCGTCGATCGAGGGTGGTATTTGTTTTCAAGCGAGGCAACCTGCTCGGAATGCATGTTGAGTTTGATTGCCCAAGAGTCTTTCGGCTGTGACTCAGAGGGAAAGATTCGCTAGATGGACTACCAGCTTTCGCTCAGACGAGGCTTGGCGGAACTTCACTCTATAGAAGGAAACTACAAACAACTATTGGTAGGTGAAGGTGCCGGCGCTTTCTTACGCGCTACCATTCACCACCGATGAACGTCGCCCAAGGCTTGGAGGCAAGGGGCCCATTCGCTACTAAGGCAGCGACTTTGGTTCGATTAAGCCTTTGAGGTCTGCGACGTAAGCCAATTTGGTAACGACGGCTATCAAGGGAATCACCTACGCGGAATACAAATGCCGTGCAGAGGGCCATCCGGGGGATGGCCGGTGAGTTATTTGAATCTTTCCAAACCACCGCTCTGGGGTACTCGAAGTACAGAGAGCTAGGACTGGAAGCAACACGTTGAGCGAGCAGGTGCCGCTAACCTTAGCACTGCTCGTAGAGTCGGTTGGTGTGCTACTTGAGTGCACCACGCCTGGGCTTTTTAAGGAGAGTGCCCTCGCGATCCACAACGGCTCGCAATCTTGTTTAGAGGATTTTGAGAGATATGAGTAAACGGAATAAGAGCAACCGCTACCGCGGACGGAACAACAATAACAGCAACAACAATAACAACAACGGAAGCGGTGGGCGACGTTATAATCGCAATCGCAACCGTGGTGGAGGGCGCCGGGGGACCGCGGTGGTCGAGAATCTCGATCAGAGCTTCCCCGATGATGGCACTCCGTTGCCGTTGACACCTGGCTCTGGTGTATTGGAGATGCATCCGAACGGATACGGATTCCTCCGCGATCCTGGCACCAACTTCACCCGCGAACGCAGCGATCCATTCGTGCCTGGCACGATGATCGAGAAGTATGGCCTTCGCGAGGGTCTGTTGCTGCAAGGCATGGTCCAGCGTCATCGCAAGGGCCAAGGGCCTCGATTGAAGGAATTGCTGGATGTCGACGGGCTTGCTCCCGAAGACTACGTCGGCATGAAAAACTTCGACGAACTTACCCCGATCACGCCCGAGGAATGGTTTCGCTTGGAAACCGGTCCCGAGCCGCTGAGCACTCGAGTGATTGACTTGCTGGCCCCGCTAGGTAAAGGACAGCGTGCGTTGATCGTTGCTCCCCCGCGGACCGGTAAGACCGTGTTGATGCAACAGCTTAGCCAAGCTGTGTCGACCAACTATCCTGAAGTGTCGATGATGATGCTGCTCGTCGACGAGCGGCCGGAAGAAGTCACCGATATGCGTCGCAGCGTGAATGGCGAAGTGTTCGCCAGTAGCCTCGACCAGGATGTCGAAAGCCATGTGCGTTTGTCGCAGCTCACGATCGAGCGTTGCAAGCGACTGGCCGAAATGGGCAAAGACGTGTTCTTGCTGATGGACAGCATCACGCGGTTGGCTCGCGCGTTCAACAAGTGGGTTGGCAACACTGGCCGTACTATGAGTGGTGGTGTCGACATCAAAGCGATGGACATCCCCAAAAAGCTGTTCGCAACCGCCCGTGCGTTCGAAGAAGGTGGTTCGCTGACCATCGTCGGTACGGCGCTGATCGACACCGGCAGCCGCATGGACGACCTGATCTTCCAGGAGTTCAAAGGCACCGGCAACATGGAGCTGGTTCTCGACCGCAAGCTTGCAGATCGACGAGTCTGGCCTTCGATCGACCTCGATCAATCGGGCACGCGTCGCGAAGAGAAGCTTTTGCCGCCTGAGACTCTACACGCGGCTACCATGTTACGACGAACCCTGTCGAGCATGCATCACATCGATGCGATGGAGCAGCTCACCTCGAAGTTGGGTAAGTATAAATCCAACGAAGAGTTTGTCAGCCTTATCAAAGGCGCAGCAGTCGATTAACTAACAAAACTCCGGCTAAGTCGCACGCTCCCGCGTACGGCTTAGCCGGTTTTTGCTTTTCCCCTCCAGCTGCGTCGATTCGTTTGCTGTCTCCGACTTCCCTCACAGTTTGCCAAAACAGCTGAGTTGAGGGACTCTTTTTCGGATATGTTGAGCCTGACTCTAGTAGCCAGGCGGAGCGTGCCGGGTTTACACTGTCGGTTAGCTTGTGGAGTGCCGTATGGTGCACTGCTACTAATCAACCAAGGCGCGTGAGTCTTCGCTGCAGCGAAGTACCCACACATCTTCTCAACTATTCCCGTACTCGAGCAACTTCCATGCGTCGTTCAAAGCTTCGCTTGCAGGCGAGTCGCAAGGACCAGCGCGCCCTGCAAAACTGTTTGCACCTATGGCTGGCAGCGCTGTTTGTCATGACCATGGCTGGATGCAACGAGTCGGTAGAGTCCACTGACGGTCCCGCCGAATCTTCGGCAGCTATCGAGGAGAGCGACGAGATGCAGCAAGACAAGAATTTTGGTCGAGACGTGGAATTTCTTAACGAGTACGTGAAGACGATCGTGCTACGTAGCGACGATGGTCAATCGCTCGTGGCCGTGGTCCCCGATTATCAAGGGCGGGTCATGACCTCGTCGGCCACCGGTGCGGAGGGCACCAGTTTCGGCTGGATCAACTACAAGCATATTGAGTCGAGGGAAGTCGCTAAGCACATCAACGTGTATGGTGGAGAAGAACGTTTCTGGCTCGGACCCGAAGGAGGGCAGTTCAGCATCTTCTTCGCGCCCGGGGCGAAGTTCGATCTAAGCGACTGGCAGACCCCCGCTTCGATAGATACCGAACCGTTCGAAGTAGTTTCGCAGGACGACTCGCAAGCAAGTTTTACCCGCGAAGCGACTCTCCAGAACTACTCGGGTAGCCAATTCAAGTTGCGGATTGATCGCCAGGTGGAACTCGTCGCGCCCAGCGCTGCCCAAGAGTCGCTAGAGATCGATGCCGAAGGGCTACAGTTAGTTGGGTATCGAACCACAAATTCCGTGACCAACACTGGCGACAATCCATGGACAAAAGAGTCGGGCATGCTGTCGATTTGGTTGTTAGGGATGTACAAGCCGGGGCTCGAGACCACGATCGTGGTGCCTTACGAGCAAGGCAGCGATGAGCAACTCGGCCCGATCGTGAACGATGCTTACTTTGGCAAGGTGCCTGCCGAGCGTCTCGAGGCGACTGACGGCGTGATCTTCATGTCAGGCGATGGCAAATACCGCTCGAAGATCGGACTCTCTCCCCAGCGAGCCAAGCAGGTGTGCGGCAGCTACGACGCTAAGCGTCAAGTGCTTACCATCGTGAAGTACAATATGCCGGCAGGTGTCGCCGACTACGTGAACTCCATGTGGGAACTGCAGGAGAGTCCCTTCGCTGGTGATACGGTAAACGCGTACAACGATGGTCCTCCGGAGCCTGGAGCCGAGCCACTCGGCCCATTCTACGAGCTGGAGACTTCGAGCCCCGCACTAGCACTCTCGCCAAGTGAAACCGGCACGCACATCTCGGAGACTTATCACTTGCAAGGAGATGCTGCGAGTCTCGATCGCGTTGCTCAGCAGGTGTTTGGAGTCGGGCTGCAATCCATTCGCTCGGCGCTGCAATAGGTCCGTGGTTTTCAAGTGTAGCGAGCATCATTCCATTCAACGTTTCATAACCTTCAAACAGGCGGCGGGCGATGGCGAACGATACGATCAACACAGCTAGCGATCAAGGCAATCCGTTCGTCAGCCCAACGGCTCGCGACGACTCAAAGTCAGAGGCTCCGGCCGGCGGGCGGGTGATTCCGAGAGAGTACGTGGGGCCCTTTATGCTGGTGACCTCGCTATTCGCCATGTGGGGATTCGCCAACGATATCACGAACCCAATGGTGGCCGCGTTTAAAAACGTGCTGCTGCTGAGCAACTTTCAGAGTTCGTTGGTGCAGGGAGCTTTCTATGGCGGCTACTGTGTTATGGCGATCCCGGCAGCGCTGTTTATACATCGCTTCAACTATAAGTTTGGCGTGTTGATGGGCCTGGCCTTATATGCGATCGGCTGTTTTCTGTTTGTGCCCGCTGGGTGGTCGATGCAGTTCGGGGCATTTTTGGTGGCCTACTTCATCATGACGAGCGGTCTAGCTTTTCTGGAGACCACGGCCAATCCCTATATTCTCGCCATGGGGCCGGAGTACAACGCCCCGCGGCGTTTGAACTTCGCCCAAGCGTTCAATCCTATGGGATCGATCATGGGCATGTTTATCGCCAAGGATATGATTCTGGCGCGGTTGAACGAAGCAGACGAAGCTACTCGCCTCAGCTTGCAGCAAAGCGATCCCGCGGCGCTACAAGCCATTCAGCAGAGTGATCTTGGAGTGATTATCCTCCCATATGTCATCCTTGGGGTGGTGGTGAGTGCGGCATTTGCAATGTTCTACTTCAGCCGGCTTCCAGAAGGAGAAGTCTATGAAAAGGGTGAAGGCACCATCGGGGCGACCCTAGATCGACTGTTCTCGAACCCACGCTACTTAGGAGGCGTTGTCGCCCAAGCGTTTTACGTTGGAGTGCAGATCATGTGTTGGACCTTCATCATTCAGTATGGTGAGAATGAAGTCGGCATAGCCAAAACGGAAGCGCAAGGGTTGAACATTGTTGCCATGTTTATCTTTGTGTGCAGTCGCTTTATTTGTACGTTCTTGCTGAAGTATATGAACCCAGGCGTCCTGCTTGGTGGGCTGGCCGTGGGTGGCGGTTCGCTCGTCGTCGGTGCCATGCTGCTCCCTGGATATAGTGGCATCTATTGTCTGGTAGGTGTGTCGGCCTGCATGTCGTTGATGTTTCCCACCATCTATGGCATCGCTTTGCAAGGCTTGGGCGAAGATGCAAAATTGGGGTCGGCCGGACTGATCTGTGCGATCGGCGGTGGGTGCTTCATGCCACCGCTGCAAGCGCTGATTATGGACGGAACTGGAATCAGCATCGGCTCGTTGTCGCTTACCGCTACGCGATTGTCGTTTGTATTGCCGCTCATTTGCTTCGTAGTCATTGCGGCCTACGGCATCGCGACATCCCGCCGACAACCAGCCTGAGGTTCGCCTCGCGGCACGCTTTAACCGCTTTGCGAACGTCGCTATGATAGGGACACTTTCTCGCCAACGTGATCACTAGCAAGCGAACGTATCCCACATGAGCACCTCCCCTACCCTGATTATCATGGCCGCCGGAGCTGCGCGGCGTTACGGTGGATTGAAGCAACTCGCGCCGGTTGGTCCTACAGGCGAAGCGATCATGGAGTACTCGGTGTACGATGCGCTGCAAGCGGGATTCGACAAGGTAGTGCTGGTGGTTCGTCGGGAGTTCGAGCAGGCGTTTCGCGACAAGTGGGTCGATCGTGTCGCCGGCAAGGCCGAAGTGGCTTTTGCGTTTCAGGAACCTGATGCCTTCATGCCTGCTGACACAGAAGTGCCAGAACGACCAAAGCCCTGGGGTACAGCGCACGCGGTGTTGTGTGCGAAGCCAGGGGTCGAGGGAGCCTTCGCGGTGATCAACGCGGACGACTTTTATGGCCCTGGAGCGTTTCAGGCGATGGGCGAGTTTCTGGCGTCGCCGGAGGCCAACACTGGATCGACCGCAGCCATGGTGGGCTATCAACTGGAGAAAACGCTATCGGATCACGGCACGGTCAATCGCGGGGTATGCGAAGCCGAGAATGGTAAGCTGGTAGATATCGTCGAACGCTTCAACATCGCCCGGGCTGGCGATGCTGCGGAAAGTGAGCTAGCGAATGGTGGAAAGCTGGCACTTGGGTACGACACCATCGTGTCGATGAACCTGTGGGGCTACCCCGCGGTGATGATGGACTACCTGCAAGCAGGCTTCCATCAGTTTGTTGCCAGCAAGCCGGAGCCAACCGTCGAGTTTGAGCTGCCGACCTTCACGAAGTTGCTGATGGGCGAAGGCAAGTTGTCGGTGAATGTGCTCCCTACCACCGAGCAATGGTGCGGGATGACTTATCAGGAAGATCTGCCGATCGCTCAGGCGCGGCTCAAGGAGTTAGTGGCGGCCGGGGTGTATCCCGATCCGCTATGGCAGTAACGTTTTCTGCGGAAGGCGACCACTTGAGGTCGAGTTCGGTGTAGAACATTGCACTGGGATCGATGCCTCGCTCGTCGAGCCAATCGAGTTGCTCCTCCACCTGTGGTTGCGTAGTGAGTGCGGGGAGTACCACGCCCCACACCAGCAGTAACGCCACCAGGCAGCCAGCCAGGTTCAAAACAGATTGTCGGGGAGTTCGCATCGATTGGGTCCCGCTTAGTTGGTTCCTGGAGGGAACAGTACGCCGTACATGAGCCAGGCCATGAGCAACGTGAGGCAGAGATTCAGCGATTGGCCACAGACATAAAGCACCAACGGCTTGCCGCCTTTTAGTTGCGGCAAGAGTTCGCGGAAATTGGTTTCGAGACCGATGCACACAAAGGCCAGGCAGAACAGCCACCCGCGGATTGTTTTGGTAAGCCCTTTGATGACTCCGCTGGTTAACTCTTCTCCGCCCGGCACTTGGGCGTAGATGAATGAGAAGACGATCGAAGCAGCCAAGAAGCCGAGTACGAACTTCGGAAACCGCCGCCAGATTTCGCCGACGCCGACGCGCTCGCCGGTGCGGTCGGGATCGACAAACACGGTCCAGTACACGGCCACTGCGAACGAGGTGACGCCGATCAGAATGTTCTGAATCATCTTGACTGTGACCGCCACCTGGGCGGCGGTTTCGCCCAACGTGGCACCCGCAGCGGCCACCGCACCCGTAGCGTCGATCGTTCCCCCCAGCCAGGCGCCGGCAATGTAGGGTTCGAGGCCGATGAGTTTGATGATCACCGGCATCACGGCCATCATCACCACGGTGAAGGTCAGCGACAAACTAATGGCCAGCGACAGCTCTTCCTTCTTCGCGCGGCAAGCGGCCGCCGTGGCGATGGCCGCCGATACGCCGCACACCGACATGTCGGCCGAGATCACTATGTTCAGCGTCGGCGACGACATCTTGAGCACCCTCTGCCCGAACCAGAAGGTGGTGATCAACACGATCGGCGTTACCACCCAAGCAACTCCAATGCCTGGAAGACCAAGCTCAAGCAGTTTGCTCATCAACACTTCGGCTCCGAGTAACACGAGTCCCGTCTTGATGTAAAACTCGGTTAGCACGGCTGGCTTCACAAACTTTGGCGTACCTATTGTGTTGCTGATGATCAAACCAACCAGCAGCGCCCAGAGAGCGTACTCCAAATTGTAGGCTTTGATAATTTCTTGTCCGGCTAGCACATAGGCCGCGAGTGCAAGGAGGAAGACGATCAAATACCCCGCGAGAAACTGAATGGGGTTTCTCCCTCGCACCGCTTGGGCGATGGAAAAGAGAGCCGCGATTACTCCCCCAGCGACGAGCGAACCCGACAAAGGTGTACTAAGAAACTCGCTGCCTGCTGTGTATAGACCCTCGGCGGGAGAAGTTCGCCACGAGCCTGGTTTGCCCAGGTATTCGCCGGCGCTCTTGCCACACATGCTGACGAGTACCACCGCGACCGCCAGAATGAGACCGCCGCACCAGATGGCGAGCCAGTCGTCGTGGGTGATCAACGCGGAGCGTTGCGGCTCGGGAGATTCCGTGGGAGATTTGGGGGGCGTATAAGGCATCGCACGACCTTTACCTGGCAGGAGCACATCTAATAGCGGGCTTAATCACCCGAGTGCAAAAGGGAGGACTTCCGAGTATGTCGAAAGTCTACCTGCGAGGAAAGGGTTTATTTCGCGGAATGCCGAGGAGATGCCTAGCAACCGGACGTTTCATTGTTCGGCACGACTGGCAAGCGGTAAACCACCAGTAACCCGAACATGGCAATCGCGAGTATCGATGCCAGTGCTGGCCAGGCAAGCGAACTAAGCGCAACCAACATGGCCATGGCAGCCAAGACCATTGCGATGGCGATGCGCTTTACGCGAAGCGTCACACCGCGATGCTCGTACCAGTTTTGCAGGATGGGGCCCACAAGTGGGTTCTCGAGCAACCGTTGATTCAAGGCCGGCGACGATCGGGCGTAGAAGTAGCTAGTCAACAATAGAAATGGGGTGGTTGGCAAGCCAGGTAAAACGACTCCCACCAGGCCGAGCGCCAGGAACAAGCTGCCAATCGTCACGTAGACGACGCGCTTCGCTCCTTGAACGCATTGCTGCGCCGAATCGCTAGCCGAAAGAGGAAGCTGTTGAGTCTGCATAAGCATTGCCGATGGAGGGAGCGGAAGGCAGTGTTCGGTAAACCTCAGTTTCGAAAACCCTAGCTTGCCGACATGGGGTGGCAAGCTGGTAGTCGAACCCATGCGCTATTTTGACGGCTTCACTGCCATAGGGCCGGCGAATTGGCTGGATTAGTGCGCTTAGCCATCGGCGTTAGGTGAATTGCCACTTTGTGGGTGGATTGAAATAGCTCGTACATCGTAACGTCCCAGAAACAAAAAAACTCCCTCCAAACCCATCGTGTTTGGAGGGAGTTAAAGTCCCGAAGAAGTTGCTCGCAGATTGGTTGCTGAAGGGGGATCTTACAACCAATCTGCGAGCTGCCAAGCTGTTAGTAACGCAGAATCAAATCAACCGTCAGACGGTTTTCAAGCACGTCGCGACGTTCGGTGAGTGGGTTTTCCCAAGCAACACCAATTTCGGTCAGGCGGTTCGGCTTGTACTTCACACCGAAAGCACCGGTAACGATGTCGTTACCAGCTACGCCTTGAGCACCGAGATTGAACAGGTCGCCACCGGATACGCCAAGGTTGGTGGCCGAGCCACTCTCGGTCCAATGGAACCAGTTGAACTCGGTAAGGGCATAGAAGCCGTGCCCGAAGTGATAGTCGATGTGGTTCGACCAGTACAGGCTCGACTCCTCGGCATCGTCATCCACAGGAAGACGTAGGCCGAACGCACTCAGGTAGTGCCAATCGCAGCAGAGTTCGGTACCACCGGTGACGAACAGGTGGAATTCGCCGTCGCCGTTGCCCTGCAGTGTGCGGGGGCTACCAACCGGCATCTCGTACGTGAAACCAGTGGTCAGCAGCGATTCGGTTTTGTAGTCGCGAATCAGGTTGTACTTCAGACCCAACGAAACGTCGGCCCAGCCGTCGCGAATGAGCGGATTGCTCGATACCGCGTAGCCATCTTTCGTGGCGATCAACGACAACCGGTCGGTGAGAGCAGCACGAATCTGCAGGGCGTACAGTTGCACGTCGCCACCGCCAGCGGCCAAAGGTACCTTGTGTTGCAGGAAGATGGCACGCAGTTCGGTCAGCGTGCGGGGGTCTTCGAAGAACACAGGATTAGTCATGGGGCTAATCCAGTCGTCGAAGCAGTGAGGCGTGGGACAGAAGCAGCCCAGCAGCAACTCAGGAATCACGCAGCCCGGGGCGTCGCAGCAAGCATTGCCACAAGCGATGTCATCGCAGCACCCGGTGCCGCAAGCGTCGTCACAGCAGCCTGGAGTATTGAAGCAAACTTGCTGGTTGAACTCTTCCACCAACGAGGTTTGGCCCACGAGCCGAGCCGGCGAAGCGGTGGTGTTCTGGGCAACTTGGACGCTCTCGGCATCGCTGAGATCGAAGTAGCTGGCGATGTTCTCGCGCCCGTCGGCCGTGGCAAACGATGCGGCTGCAAACATCACAGCCAGGGTGGCGTTACCCACCAGGCGGAGACGTGTCATGATCTGAATCCTTACAACAACATGAACGGGGGACTAAGGCGGCAGCATCCAAGCAATAATTGTCGCCTAACAAGGTTGTCGACCGGTTGTTGCAATAGCTTCAGAGAACGCGTGTTGCATACGTCAGACTGAAAAATCGTTATATTTTAGCCGAGAAATCAGGTGTGCACTGTGCATTATCGCTCAGTGCGACGAGCGGATTCGGTTTATGGCATAAGTGCGACATTTTGCCGCGTCTCGATTTACCCTTTATTTAACAGGGTATTTTGGGTTAGAACTGTTGCCAGCAGCTTGCGGTATATTAGTTGCCATAGCGATTGAGGACTTGAGGGTACTAATACCCTGTCGTATTTTTCCTTCCTCATCCTCAAAGAGGCTTTTGCTGTGGCTATTTCCCAAACTGCTGAGTATGCACTTCGAGCCGTGATTCGACTCGCACAAATGCCCGAACAAGCACAGACAACCCAACAACTGGCGGAATCCACCAGAGTGCCACAAAGCTACCTACCGAAGGTACTGCAGCCGCTGGCACGCGCTGGCATCGTCAAAGCTCAGCGTGGTTCCCATGGGGGATACTCCCTCAGTCGGGAAGCACAGTCGCTTTCTGTGCAAGAAGTGGTGCATTGTGTCGATCCTCCGTATCACCGCGAGGCGTGTCGTGGCGAAGGACATCAAATGTGCCGACTGCATCAACTGCTGACCGATGTTCAATCCGTAACGGAAGATCGTTACGCAGCAACGAGCATCGGCGACTTGGTGCAATCGGGGTGTGGTTCCGAACCACTGTGCAATCTGCATCTTGACGAACTGCAGCAGATTGCCACCTAAATCATTGACCTTTTCAGTAAAACCTACGTTCGTTTGGATAACGGATTACCTATGCAAGAATCGAAATCCACGCCACACACTGGGCACGGAAAAGCTACCGGACCGCTTGAGTCCTTCACCTACGACGATGCGATCACGCGTAAGTTTGTCACCGCGACGCTGGTGTGGGCCGTGGTCGGCTTCCTCGTCGGGTTGATACTGGCGGTGGAATTGCCCTTTCCGCAGGTAAACGGCGGTCTCGAATGGATTACCTTTGGGCGTTTGCGGCCGTTACATACGAATGCCGTGATTTTTGCCTTTGCTGGTAATGCGATTTTTGCGGCGATCTATTATTCAACCCAGCGGTTGTGCAAGGCTCGGATGTGGAGCGACATGCTCAGCAACCTGCACTTCTGGGGGTGGCAACTTATTATCGTGAGTGCGGCTCTGACGTTGCCTTTTGGGATTACGCAGAGCAAAGAATACGCCGAACTTGAGTGGCCTATCGACATCGCTATTGCCGTGGTGTGGGCCGGATTCTTTGGCGTGAACTTCTTTATGACACTCGTCAAACGCCGCGAACGTCACATGTACGTGGCCATCTGGTTTTACATTGCAACGATCGTCACCGTTGCGGTCCTGCATATTTTCAATAATCTGTGGGTACCGCTCGTGGCAATGGGCGAACCCGGTTCGTTGCTTGCATGGTTCAAGAGCTACCCGATTTACGCGGGGGCACAAGATGCCATGATGCAATGGTGGTACGGGCATAACGCGGTGGCGTTCTTCCTGACCACTCCGTTCTTGGGGCTCATGTATTACTACTTGCCCAAAGCGGCCAATCGCCCGGTGTTTTCCTATCGCTTGTCGATTCTTCACTTCTGGTCCTTGGTGTTCATTTACATTTGGGCCGGTCCTCACCATTTGCATTTCTCGGCTACCGACGAGTGGGTGCAAACGCTGGGCATGGTGTTCTCCATCATGCTGTGGATGCCGAGCTGGGGTGGCATGATCAACGGCTTGCTCACATTGCGTGGAGCCTGGCACAAAGTGACCGCGGACCCAGTGCTGAAGTTTTTCCTCGTGGGTATCACCTTCTACGGCATGAGCACCTTCGAGGGGCCGCTGCTGTCGGTCAAGAGCGTGAATGCCTTGAGCCATTACACCGACTGGACGATCGGCCACGTGCACGCAGGTGCTCTTGGTTGGAACGGTTTCATGGCCTTTGGCATGATCTACTGGCTCGCGCCACGGATCTATCAGACTCGGCTCTACAGCCAGCAGTTGGCAAACTTGCACTTCTGGCTTGCGACCGCTGGTATTCTGGCTTACGTCATTTCGATGTACGTGGCTGGGTTGACCCAAGGCCTGATGTGGCGTGGCATCACCGAAACTGGCCAGTTGGCTTATCCCGACTTTGTCGAAACCACTCAGGCGATTATGCCGATGTACTGGATTCGCATTGCGGGCGGTCTGCTGTACTTCGGTGGGACGTTGATCGGCTGCTGGAACATCTACATCACTTGGGCGAGCCGTCCCTCGGAGTACGAAGTACCTGTGTTCGAGGCCCCTGCCTTGGCCGATTCTCCGTTCACTCCGGAAGAGCGTCCCGAGTCGGAACTCGATGGCGTGTTGGAAATCGGCAAGAAGATCGATGTCTGGAGCACCTTGTGGTGGCATCGCGTTTGGGAACGGATGCCGATCAAGTTTACCGTGATGACCACGTTCGCGGTGGTGTTGGCTTCGGTCATGGAGTTGGTTCCCGCCTTCGTCGTGCGATCGAATATTCAGGAGATCGCCACGGTGAAACCATACTCGCCGCTCGAACTGACCGGCCGCGACGTCTATGTTTCCGAAGGGTGCTACAACTGCCATTCGCAGCAGATTCGCCCGATGGTGGCCGAGACCAAGCGATATGGCGACTACAGCAAAGAGGGCGAGTTTGTCTACGATCATCCCTTCCAGTGGGGGTCGCGACGCATCGGTCCCGACCTGGCTCGTGAAGGTGGCAAGCAAAGCCATCAATGGCACGTGTTGCATTTCAATAATCCTTCGTACATGACTCAGGGCTCGATCATGCCTGAGTACTCGTTCCTGATGAAGAAGCAGATCGACTTCAAGTCGATTCCGCTTCGGGTCGCAGCGCAACAAGCACTCGGGGTGCCCTACCCTGAGTACGAAGGCGACAATCGCAGCAAGGCGGCCGACGATGCCAAGGCTCAGGCCGCGGCCATTGCTGCTGAGTTTGTTCAGCAAAACCAAGGTCCTTACCGTGACGATGACGGCGAGGTGATCGACTTGGCCGACAAGAAGGTGATTGCCTTGATCGCGTACCTGCAACGTCTCGGCGTTGGGTTGGATGCCGAACCCGCAGCCGAACCTGCCCCCGCGACTCCCGATAGCGAAGAGACTCCAGTGGCTGTCGAACCGGCGGACGATCAACCCACTGCGGGTGGTTTGGCAAGTACCGTTGGAGAGAAAGGCGCTTCGTAATGGACTGGCTGCAAACCGAGCAAGCCGTGGACCTATTGAAGAAGGCAGGACTGGTTTTATTTGTTGCCATCTTTGCTGGAGTCGTGTTGTGGTTGCTGTTGCGTAAGAAGAGCGAAATAACACGTTGGTCGGAGTTGCCGCTCGAAGATGATCCGCCCAAGAACAATGAGAACCATGATTCGCTTTCCTAACAGGTGACGCTTGGCACGTAGCATTGGTCACTATCAGTCCAGGCGGCGAATGCCAGCGTGTCTGCCGAGTTGGAAAACGAGTTTCCCTTCACCCTAAACGTGATACCCATTTCCTATGTCCGATACTCCACAAAACGAGCCTGAAGTTCAGGAAGAACTACTCTCTAGCCACAATTACGATGGCATTCAGGAATACGATAACCCGACCCCCGGTTGGTGGAATTGGTTGTTCATCGGTTCGATTGTCTTCACTCCCATTTACGTGTTGTGGTTTCACTCTCCTTCGACCAGCCGCACCTTGGCTGCGCAATACGAAGATGCCAAGGCGGCCAATTTGAAGCTGCAGTTTGGCGAAATCGGCGACTTGGAGCCAACACGCGAAAACATCATCAAGTTCATGGATGATGACAAATGGCTCGCCGTCGGATCGGCGACGTTCGCTACCAATTGCAAGTCGTGTCACGGTGCGGATGGCGAAGGTATTTCGGCTCCGAATATGACCGACGATTACTACATCAACGTCAAGAACATCGAAGATATCGCCAAAGTCGTTAAAAACGGCGCCAAGAACGGTGCAATGCCAGCTTGGGGAAACCGCCTGCATCCGAACGAGGTCGTGTTGGTCTCTTCGTATATTGCCTCGTTGCGAGGTGAGAATTTGCCTTCGGCGCGGGGTGCCGAGGGAAATATCATTCCACCGTGGCCCGATTCGGTAAGCGACGTAGAATCCAGTAGCGAAGAAAAAGCCGACGACACGGAATCCGAAGCAAACGCTGAGCAATCGACTACCGACGGTGGTGAGGCCAAGGAGGCTGCCGCCGAGTAATTGGCGGCAAGTGAGGTTAGTCACGTGGAACTCCCTGTTCTCCAACCCGAAGAGCGTGTGCTTACCACGCTCGAAAGCGATGGTAGTCGGCATTGGATTTACCCCAAGCTGGCGACCGGTCGGTTCTGGCGCTGGCGCCGTGTGGTGGCCTACGCCCTGATCACGATCTACGCATTGCTTCCATTTCTTAAAATCGATGGCAAGCCTGCGATTCTGCTCGACTTGGGTAATCGCGAGTTTACGTTCTTCGGATTCACATTCTTGCCGACCGACACGGTGCTGCTTGCCTTGTTTGTCGTTGCGTTGTTCTTGTTTATCTTTTTTATTACTGCGATTGCGGGGCGGGTCTGGTGCGGTTGGGCCTGTCCGCAAACCGTGTACATGGAATTCGTGTTCCGGCCGCTCGAACGCTTCTTCACGGGAACGAGCGGACGCGGGGGAAAGGCCAAGAAGTCGGTGCCAGCCTGGCGTCTGGCCGCGATGTACCTCGCGTACTTCGTGATCTGCTTGCACCTGTCGAATATGTTCCTCGCTTACTTCGTGGGGGTCGATAAGCTGCACGCCTGGATCTGGACCAGTCACCCCGGCGCTCACCCTGGTGCGTTTGCCGTGGTCGCGGTAGTGACAGGGCTGATGATGTTCGACTTCTGCTACTGGCGCGAGCAACTCTGCATTATTGGTTGTCCTTACGGACGTTTTCAGTCGGTGATGCTCGATCGGTCGAGCTGCATCATCGGATACGATGAGGAGCGTGGCGAACCGCGTGGCAAAGGCCGCGATCGCGACGAGCTTAATCTCGGTAGTTGCGTAGATTGCGGGCTGTGCGTCGATGTGTGTCCCACGGGGATCGACATTCGCCAGGGGCTGCAGCTCGAGTGCATTGGCTGTGCCCAGTGCATCGATGTGTGCGACGACGTGATGCGTAAGACCGATCAGCCGATTGGCCTGATTCGTTACAGTTCGCAACAAGGTCTCGAAGGCAAGCCAACCCGCATCATTCGCCCGCGTACGCTGATCTATTTGACCGTCATCACGTTGCTGGTCACCGGTTTCTTTACCGTGCTGGTCAACAAGTCGGCGTTTGACGTCACCGTGCTTCGCGGGCTTGGAAAGCCTTTTTTGCTTTCGGAATCGGGCGACGTCGAAAATATTCTCCGTGTGAAGATTGTGAATCGGGCGGAAGAGTCCAGTGGTTATCGCATCGAAGTGATCGAGCCCGCCGAGGCCAAGATTTCCAGCGGCAGCACTGTCGAGGTGATCGACCCCGGACTCGAAGAAACCCAGCCTGTTCATATTCATGCTCCGCGATACATCTTTCGGGCAGGTAAAGTCGACCTCAAATTGCGAATCATCGACGATCAAGATCGCGTCGTTGAGGAACGGTTTTTTATGCTCGGTCCGCTATAATCAAATCAGTCAGCTAGCCAACGGCGAAGGGGTTGTGACTCATGGTTTGCTATCCAGCGAGTAGAGTCGCAGCGAATCGCAAGATCGATTGCCATTTCGACTTAACCACTAGGAAACTTTCATGGCTGAAGAGTCCCCTGCCAAGCCGACTTTCATGAACACTTTTTTTTGGCCAGCATTTGTGGTGGTGCTGTTGCTTGGGCATATGTCGCTCATGCTAGTTGCCATGACCCTGGCCAACGCCGATCCGCCGGAGTTGGTGGAAGGTAGTCCCTACTCCAATGCTCCCCAAGCCAAAACCGCATCGGCCGAGCAACCATGATCGCCCAGGTTGTTACCGTTTTTGTTGCTAGCCTGTTGGGCTCGCCTCACTGCGCAGGCATGTGCGGTCCGTTTGTCGCGTTTGCGGTTGGGCAGTCGAGCGATGGCACTTCGCGCTGGCATCTGCAGTTCGCCTATCACGGGGGGCGACTGGTGACGTACGCCTTGCTGGGAGCGGTTGCCGGGTCTTTGGGAGCCTTGATCGATCTCACCTCTACGCTCGCGGGACTGCAGCCGGTGGCCACCGCCCTGGCAGGTGGATTGATGATTGCGATGGGAGTCACCGAGTTGCTCCGGCATTTCGGGCACCGCATCGGTAAGTTACATCCTCCAGCGGTGTTGGTGAAAGCCGTGCAGCGCGGCCAGCGACTGGCCATGAAACTCACCCCCTTTAAGCGTGCCTTGGCCATTGGGTTGCTCACTACGCTTCTTCCATGTGGCTGGTTGTACATGTTCGCACTTACCGCTGCAGGCACCGGCAATCCCGTCGCGGGTGCGGTGGTGATGGCCGTGTTCTGGGCAGGTACGCTGCCGATTCTGGTTTCGCTAGGTGCCGGCGTGCAGGCGGCCGTCGGTATTCTTGGCAAGCGATTGCCGCTGGTGTGTGCGACTGCTTTAATCGCGGTTGGATTGATGACGCTCGTGGGACGCTTAGGACTCGAGCCCGAAGCGTTGGCCCATAGTGTCGAACAGCGACAACCGGCAGGCCAGGACGCGCCCGATCCTAATGAGCTTCCTCCGTGTTGCCGCCCGGACGCCAAAAAGTCTGCTCCATGACCGCTGTGCCCGAGGTTGTTTGCGACCATTGCGGATTGCCTGTGCCGCGTGGTTTGGTCGATCCTGATGCCGAGTTGCAGTTCTGTTGCAACGGTTGCCGCACCGTGTATGGCATGTTGCACGAACATGGGCTCGACGAGTTCTATCACGTCCGCTCGGTGGTCGACGCCCCGAAGCAGGCGGTGCGAAGCACCACTCAGAAGTACGAAGCGTACGACGATCCCGCGTTTCTGGCCAAGAACGGCCGCCCGCTGGCCGGCGGGTACCTGTCGATCGATTTGCGATTGGAAGGCGTGCACTGTGCGGCCTGCATGTGGTTGGTGGAACGTTTGCCGAAACTGATTGCCGGACTGGCATCGGCCAAGCTGCAGATGCGCGATGCGGTAGTGCGACTCACCTGGGATCCTGCGGAAACCAAGCTGTCGACCATTGCGACCGCGCTCGACCGCCTGGGCTACCCAGCCCATCCCGCCCGCGATACCACTGCGAGCGATATCCATCGCCGGAGCGAGCACGCGCAGCTCATCCGCCTGGGAGTCGCGGGCGCGTGCGCTGGCAACACCATGTTGCTGGCGATTGCCTTATACGCTGGGCAGTTCGCGGGGATCGAAGACGAATTCAAAAACCTCTTTCGTTATGTCTCGGCATTGATTGGTGCCTTGGCTTTGGTGTGGCCGGGCAGCGTGTTTTTTCGGGGAGCCATCTCGTCGTTGCGGGCTCGTTCGGCAACGCTCGACGTGCCGATCGCCCTGGCCTTGGCTGCCGGCGGACTGGCCGGCGTGGTAAATGCCATCCGCGGAACGGGCGAGATCTACTTCGATTCGCTGAGTGTGCTCGTCTTTCTCTTGCTCGTGGGACGTTGGTTTCAGGCTCGGCAGCAACGCTGGGCCGACGAGGCCGTGGGGCTGCTCAACTCGTTTACCCCGAGCACCTGTCGGGTGGTTCGGGAGGATCTGGTCATCGAAATCACCACTGACTCACTGGTGACAGGCGACATCGTCGAGGTGCTCTCCGGCGGAGTGTTGCCAGCCGATGGAGTGTTGGTCGAGGGGCAATCGTCGCTCAACCGCAGTCTGCTGACTGGTGAGTCACGCCCCGAACCGGTGGTGGTTGGCGACGACGTTTTCGCTGGTACGCAGAACATTGGCTCGCCGATTCGGTTGCGGGTCGAATCCATCGGCGAGGCAACTCGGGTTGGGCAGTTGATGGACATGGTGGCCGAAGGGGTACGGGAAAAGCCGCCGATCATTCAGTTCACCGATCGGGCAGCCGGTTGGTTTGTGACGATTGTGGTGTCGGTCGCTACGCTCACGTTCATCGTATGGGCGGCGACCGCTACGTTGGCCGAGGCGGTCGAGCACACGATCGCGCTACTCATCGTCGCCTGCCCCTGTGCACTGGGACTCGCGACTCCGCTTACTTTGGCCGTGGCGATCGGGCTGGCAGCTAAGCGGCATATCCTTATTAAAAATGCGGGTGTGTTCGAAATCCTGGCCGGTGGCGGGCGGATGCTGCTCGACAAAACCGGCACCGTGACGCGGGGCCGGCCGACGCTTATCGAGTGGTCCGGCGCCGAGTGGTTAGCCCCCATCGTCGCTCACGCCGAATCGCATTCGACCCACCCGATTGCCACCGCGTTTGTCGAAGCGTTCGGTTCGCAGCCGATCGAGGATCGTCAGCTCGTGCCCCGTGACATCGAGGAACAACATGGCGGAGGACTCCGCGGCATGACTGGCGGCGATCGTTTGCTCGTCGGTTCACCGAGGTTCCTGGCTGCCGAAGGTGTGACGATCGACGCTGCGCAGGCGGATCGCATCGCCAGTCAGGAGCAGGCCGGTCGCACGATGATCGGCGTAGCTGTGGCAGGCGAGTTGCTCGCGACCGCCGCGCTCGGCGATCGTCTGCACGACGACTCCGTCGAAGCTTTCCAGCAACTCGAGTCACTCGGTTGGCACCCTTCCATACTCTCGGGCGACGCAACCGGCGTGGTCGCCAGCGTTGCCGAGCAACTTTCGATTCCATCCGATAAAGCACTCGGAGGAGTGACCCCCGAGCAAAAGCTCGCTCTGGTGACCGCCGAACGCTCAGAGCCGACCGTCATGATCGGCGACGGCGTGAACGACTCGGCCGCGCTCGCAGCAGCCGACGTCGGCATCGCTGTCGAAGGGGGAGCCGAGGCTTCGTTGGCCGCGGCCGATGTGTACATTGCTGCTCCTGGATTAAGTCCTGTGGTTGACCTCGTGCGTTTGGCTCGGCGTACCCGCCGAACTGTGCGGCAAAACCTGGTGCTCGCCTTGGCGTATAATACTTTGGCTGTATCGCTGGCGGCCGCCGGGTGGATAACTCCGCTCGTCGCGGCTATCCTCATGCCGATCAGTTCGGCAACCGTGCTTGCCAGTGCCATGAGTATTACCTTGGGTGGAGAGCGATAATGTCGATGTTGTATGTCATGGTGCCTGCTGCACTCGCCCTGGCGGTCACAGCGCTCGTGGCGTTCATCTGGGCGGTCAAGTCGGGGCAGTTCGACGATCCACATAGCCATGCCTATCGCATGTTGTTTGAAGACGAACCGGTGACCACCAAGAAATCGAATACCGCGGACATCGAAGCAGATCCGACAGCCGCATCGACCGAAGCCGATTCCTCGGAATCCTCTCCGTTGCGCGAAGACCGTCTCGGCGACTAACTCTCAGCATCGCTTGCCTCGCGAGTTCGGGGTTTAAAGACCTCCATCAGCGACTGCCGGAAGCGAGGATATCCAAGGCCGATCGTCCCCAGGCAGAACACCGCAACCGACCAGCGACTCGCCCCGGCCGAAAACAGCCGCGCCGTGTCGAGCAGTTGATCGCCGGTGGTCCAGGCGAGTGCCAGGTAAACTCCATTCGCAAGCAGGCAAAAGTTCGCAACGAACCAACCCCAGCGCCGGCGAATGATCGCTGCCAGGGCAATCGGCACCAGCACCCCAAGCACCGGCCCGCTCCACAGCGTGATCAGCGGGCGGGGATCGGGCGAGAACCGACTATGTGGCAAATGCCATGGCCGCAGCTCCGCCTGGCGCAGGGTGCCCCCGCTCAGGTATCCCCCGACCAAGTGCCCCACCTCATGGGTCGTAGTCATCACACACCAGGAGAGTACTAGCAGCAGAGCGAAATGCAGGATTGGTTTCACGGAACGTTCCGGATTGGGCGAATCGCTGAGATCTGGCCCTCGTTTTTGTTTCCCACGTGGGAAACAACGAAAAGCCGTAAATAGAGTAATACCAAGCATTTCGGGCGATGGGAATTTTCCCATTCCCAATAACGCATTCTATGGGAATCTATTTTTCGTCGCACCGGTTCGCGTAAGTGGTTGTGGGGTAAGGTGTTGCAATGAGGAGTCGAAGGTCTTTCTCAAAAATAGATTCCCATAGGTGGGAAACAATTATCGGGGATGGGAATCTAAGCGTGGGGACTGGGAAGGCGATGTCGAGAGCTTGTCATCCTTTCTAACCGCGCAGCAGTAAACACCCACCAATAGCCGGAAGCTTCGTGTTGCCAGCTAGTAGCCCGGTATTTTTGTACGATGTCAAACAACAGCCGACTGCTACGCAGTGGGGTACTGTTCATTAGAGCATGTGTAGTGTCCACATTCAACAATGAAGTTGCAAGAATCGTGGAATGATCAAGCTAAAGATGTAGCTAGCGGGATGGCTTTAGTGCTTGTCTAGTCAATCGCGACAGAGAGACAGAGTGCTCAGTGATTGGAGGGCTGAGGAAAATGCTAGTTGCTTAAAGTGGGAGGATTCGAACTCGAAGCCGGTTTTGATCGACAACAATTAGTGCGCCCTCTGTGAGATCGCTTTCGTATTGTTTGAGGACGGTTACGATCGTTGACTCTAAATCCACTGGCATGATCTTCTGCGTTCGTACTTGGATAACACTCGGCCCAGTTGCTCTTGTTAAGGCCAAGGCCGTTCCAAAATCAAGGTCGTGTGTGAAGACAACGCAGTTATTAGCCGAAGCCCATGTCATGATATCGATATCAGGAGCCTTGGGACTCCCAATATCAGACCAGTGGATGCTATCCCAGCCATGGTTCTTTAACACTTCCACCCATGCAGGCGACAGGTTCATATCGATGACAAGGCGAACGCTCATGCTGTGGGCAGTGGTTGCTCGCGCTCTTCAACACGCCACGCTGCGTAAGCCAAACACTGGTCGATATCTTCTGCTTCCAGGTAGGGGTAAGCGGCAAGGATCTCCTCTCGCGTGCTACCCGTGGCGAGTAGTCCCAAGATCGTCCCAACGGTGACGCGTAACCCGCGGATACATGGCTTGCCGCCCATTACTGCAGGGTCGAAAGTGATTCTGTCGGTGGATGGCATTTAGAAATAAGTTCAGAAGAATATGATGGAATGGTACCTTTATTCTAGCATCCACAAATCGGTAAAACAACAAAAGACTTTGCGACGAGCATACCAGCAGCTAGCGGTAGCAGGGAGAATCATTCTGCCGGAGGCCTGTCACGAAAGTTGACGAGTGGTGTGTTGCTGCTTATGTTGTCACGATGGTAATCACAGCGAGCGGCGGTACCGACGGTGCGAACATCGTTCTCTTCTGGCCCAATAATCTGCCGGACGACGCAGATGCGCAATTGCGTGACGACCCCATTGCCTTGGTCGAGCAGCTACGCAGTGAAGGTCGTATGATCTGGTTTTACTGTGAAGGAGATGGCGACTATTCCGCGACGTTCTTTATCGGGACATCAATTCCTATCGACCTTTTCCGTTTCTGTGCAGAAGACGAGCAATACTCGGAGCTAACTGTCAATGGCGATGGGTACTTCGGCGGCATGGAGTACATGTTTAAGCAGGATCACACTGCCTATGAACGAAACCCACATATGCTTGAGAAAGTTGATATTCCCGAAGGTAAATATCGTGCCATCGTCTATTCCACCACAGTTGCCGATTCTTTCCGCCGCGAGTGGTTGCTACGCAGAGTTGGCCGCAAGGCACTAAGATTGTCAAACCTGTTGCAGTGGTTGGTTGTACTCTCGGCATTTTCAGTTTTGCTATTGATTGTGACTTTGTTTGTGATTCATCAACTAATATGGATTGCATTTGCTGCAGCCGTGGTGTTCACTGCAGCGGCTATGCTGATTTCAACTACAAAGGGTATCAAAGCAACAAGAGACTCGATGGTTGAATGTGAGAGAGAGTTTCCTTCTTATGTCGTGCATCTTGACTTGTTGTAGTTGTCTAACTGACTATGAAAAACTCTATTGGAGGATTCAGTCGGGCAGTTAATGCGTTTGCAGACCCGAAAACTTTGCCATCATTTAGTGTGAGCGATAGTGAATTGGCATTATGAAAGCGAGTCAGAGTCCTGCGTAAGCTAAACACTGGTCGATATCTTCTGCTTCCAAGTAGGGGTAAGCGGCAAGGATCTCCCCTCGCGTGTTACCTGTGGCGAGTAGTCCCAAGATCGCGCTGACGGTGACGCGTAACCCGCGGATACATGGTATCACTACGGTGAAGCTTACTGGGGCGATGGATGCCATTAGGGTAGCCTGACGAGACCGAGTTGAACTGTTAGTCCTTCTTCAGCGGCCCCGTCTTACCTTCCATGTGGGCCATCAGCAGTGCGATATCGGCCGGGGTGATGCCGCTGATGCGGCTGGCTTGGGCCAGGTCGACCGGGCGGACTTTCGTGAGTTGTTGCCGGGCTTCCATGCGGAGTTGTCCCAGGCGGTGGTAGTCGAAGCTATCGGGGATGCGTTTAGCGGCCAGTCGTTGGTGTCGCTCGACTTCGGTTTGTTGTCTTGCGATGTAGCCTTCGTACTTGATGTCCCACAAGGTTTGCTCGGCCGCTTCGCTGTCGATCGTTGCGAGCGCTGGGGCCACTGCGACGACGTCGTCCCAAGTGACTTCCGGGCGACGCAGGTACTTGGCCAGCGGGCCCCCTTCGTGGGAAGTGGTCGTGAGTATCTGCTTCGCCTGGTCGATGTCGGCCAGCTTGGCGTTCAAACGCTCGAGACGTTGATCGTCGGCCAGGCCGAGTTCGTGCGCGAGGGGAGTGAGTCGTCGGTCGGCGTTGTCTTGCCGCAGCAACAAACGGTACTCGGCCCGACTGGTAAACATGCGATACGGTTCGTCGACACCACAAGTCACCAGATCGTCGATCAATACGCCCATATAGGCTTGATCGCGAGTGAGAATCAGCGGCTCGCGTCCCGACTGTCGCAGCGCGGCGTTCGCCCCGGCCAGCAAGCCTTGCGCGCCGGCCTCTTCGTACCCGGTGGTGCCATTAATCTGACCGGCCAGATACAGCCCGCAACACGCTTTGGTTTCGAGCCAAGGGGTTAACTGATCGGGCGGTGCGTAGTCGTATTCCACCGCGTAGCCGTAACGCATGATCTCCGCCCGCTCGAGTCCGGGAATCAATTTGAACATCTGATCCTGCACGTCGCGGGGCAGGCTGGTCGACACACCGTTGACGTAGACTTCGAGCGTGTTGCGCCCTTCCGGTTCCAGAAAAAGCTGGTGCTGTTCTTTTTCGGCAAATCGAACGATTTTATCTTCGATACTTGGACAGTACCGCGGACCGCTGGTGTTGATCTGCCCGCTGTACATCGGCGCCCGGTTGAGGTTGGCCGTGATTAGCGCGTGGACTTCGGGATTGGTGTAAGTGATGTAGCAAGGCATCTGCTCGAGATCGAGCGAGCGGTTGAGGAACGAGAACGGCTGCGGGCGGTCGTCGCCAGGCTGCAGTTCGGTGCGATCGTAGTCGATGGTCCGCCCGTTGAGTCGCGGGGGAGTGCCGGTTTTGAATCGCTCGAGCCGAATGCCGAGCGAAGCGAGGGCGCCGCTCAGGCCGGCGGTGGTGCCCTCCCCTGCCCTACCCCCTTCGGTTTGGGATTCGCCGGTGTGCATCAAGGCCTGCAGGAAGGTGCCGGTGGTGAGGACCACCGCGGGGGTACGATAGACCGCGCCGCCGCGAACGGTCACTCCGCGAATCTCGGAAGTTTGCGGGTCGATCTCCAAGCCTTCGACCACTTCCTGACGGAGCGACAGGTTGGGCTGCGACTCAACGATGCGCTTGATCTCGGCCTGGTAGGCTTTCTTATCGGCCTGGGCGCGAGGGCTGTGCATCGCCGGACCTTTGCGGCGATTCAGCAAGCGAAACTGGATGCCAGTGGCATCAATCGCCTGGCCCATCGCCCCGCCGAGGGCGTCGATTTCGCGGACGATCTGCCCTTTGCCGACCCCGCCGATGGCCGGGTTGCAGCTCATTTGTCCCACGGTGTCGCAGTTGGTAGTGAGCAGCGCCGTGCGGGCTCCCAACCTGGCCGCTGCTAGGGCCGCTTCGGTGCCTGCGTGGCCGGCTCCGACGACGACCACATCGTATTCGTAGATAGAAGTTGGCATGCGAACCACTAGCTTGGGGGGCAAAGGGAGACTTCTCAGTTGGTTCTTACAAAGATACCCTCGAAGGTTGTTTTGTTGTATTCCCCGAGGATGGAAACCGACTATGAAACGATGCGATTGGGCGCTGGCGAGCCAGGCAGAGACGCTGTACCACGACGAAGAGTGGGGAGTTCCTTCGTACGACGACCGTCACCTGTTCGAAATGCTGACGCTCGAAGGGGCCCAGGCGGGGCTCAGCTGGAGTACGATTCTTTCCAAACGCGAGGGCTACCGCCGAGCGTTCAGCGAGTTCGATCCGGCAAAGGTGGCTCGCTACACGGCAAAGCGAGTGGAGAAGCTCGTGGGAGATGCCACGATCGTTCGGCATCGGGGCAAGATCGAGTCGACCATCAACAACGCCCAGGCGGTGCTCAAGGTGCAGCAGGAGCTGGGATCGCTGTCCGATTACCTGTGGCAATTCGTGGAGCACGAGCCGGTGCAGAATCGTTGGCGTCGGTTGTCCGACGTGCCGGCTGAAACCGAGATCTCGAAGGCGATGAGCCGCGATCTAAAGAAACGGGGCTTCCGATTCGTTGGCCCCACGACTTGCTACGCCTTTATGCAGGCGGTCGGCATGGTGAACGATCACCTCGTTGGCTGTTTTCGCCACAAGCAGGTGCAAGACGATTAGTACGTTGCGGTACGAATGACGGAAGCGCTAGTTGCTTGGGTCGGCAGCAGCCCGCTGACGCAGCTTGGTACGAGCTCGGGTGAGCATCGGGCCAATGCTGTTTTCGGGCACGCCGGCGGCCTGGCTGATTTCGCCATAGCTCTTGCCTTCCATGTGATACATCCGCACCACGTCGGCTTCGGTACCGGCCAGCGATTGCAGCATTTGAGCTACTTCTTCGCGATCCTCAATACGCGACTCCACTGAAACAGCGGCCGAAGGGATTTCACCATCGGCGAGCGGGGCCACGTGCGAGGGGGCGGCTACCAGTGTGCGGACCACAATGCGTCGGGCGACCACCGTCAGGTAGGTGGCCAGAGAGCTGTTGCCTCGGAAATGTCGCAGCACGGCCAAGTCGTTGTCGACGAGCGTAAGGAACACTTCAGAGACGAGATCTTCGCGATCACTTTGGCTGAGTCGCATCGAGCGATTCGCAGCGGTGTGGTTTACCACGTGCACCACCAAACCCATGAAGCGATCGACGAAATCCTCCCAGGCATGCGGCTTGTGAGCCAAACAGCGTTCAATCAAGTTTCGATCAATATCGGAGAGCGCCACGGAAGGTCACTCCAGTTTGGGTGAAGTTGTCGGAATGGCACGGTGTTGGTGCAGTACGCCTGCCAATTTCTCAGTTCCTGCCGCAGTCGCTAAGCTTCAAGGCGACTACATGCCGATGCACACGATGAGTGCCGATTCCCTCAGCCCCTATATTCGATTCTAGGTAGGAGGATGGGCCAAGGCAAGGCGAATGTGCGGCAAGCGGCAGAACCCGCAAAACTGGGCGATTTTGCCAGACCTTCCGCTTGACATCTCGCGAGCGACAGTACTAGTATTCGAGAAAAGCCAAGGCAACGCTCAAGTTACTTAAGTGATTGCCATGTAAGAGGTTTTGAGGCCTGTTGTGCCTGGAAATTCCGGTTTTCGGGCATCCTAATCTTGCGGTTCGTCCATGCGGGCCGCCCCACTAGAGGAGAATGGAAGAACCATGACGCACGTTGTTTGCGAACCGTGCTTTAACTGCAAGTACACCGATTGCGTAGTTGTGTGCCCGGTGGAGTGCTTCTATGAAGCCGAGCAGATTCTCTACATTCATCCCGACGAGTGCATCGACTGCGAAGCCTGCGTGCCCGAGTGCCCCGTCGAGGCGATTTTCCACGAAGATAACGTGCCGGACGAGTGGAAGGATTACATCCAGCTCAACGCCGACATGGCTCCGCAGTGCGAAGTAATTACCGAAAAGAAGGAGCCCCTGGCCGATAGCTAGGATGCTGTCTTCGGCAGATAAAGCCAAAGTAACGAAAAGGCCCGCGACGAGTTACGACTCGTCGCGGGCCTTTTTTTATTGGATGTGGTACTCCGAAAACGGGCTATCGCACGGATTACTTAAGGTCGACCGACCAGTAAGCCGCGTCGAGGAAGGTCTTCCAGCTGGCGTACTTGGGATTGCCAAGTTTGATGGCCAGCAGCGGGCTCCGCCGGGGGCGGACCGGGCGGCGGTAGAGCTTCATGCCGGCCTGCTGCGGCGTGCGACCTCCCTTACGGACGTTGCACTTCACGCAGGCGCACACCACATTTTCCCAGGTGGTTTCTCCCCCGCGGCAGCTCGGCACCACGTGGTCGATGCTTAGCTCGCTGGTAGGAAAGTGTTGTCCACAGTACTGGCAGCGGTTTCCATCGCGGGCAAACAAGTTGCGACGGTTGAGCCGTACGCGTTGTTTGGGAACGCGGTCGAAGTTCAGCAGACGCAGCACCCGAGGTACCTGGACTTCGAAGTTCACGCTTTGAATCCAGTCTTGATGCGGCTCTTTGAATTCCGCTTTCAGTTCGCTGATCTCGCGCCACGAATCGAAGTCGTAGTTGCCGTACTGGCCATCTTCGATATGGATGACTTCTGCCAGGTTGCGAATCAACAAAGCGAAAGCACGGCGCACATCGATCACGTGAACCGCCATGTACTGACGGTTCAATACCAAAACACTCGAACTCAGGGCTGTATCAGACATGGGGCAATTACGGGTGTCGTAAATCCTTGGGGATTACTTGGACCGCTGGCCCGATCCGTTCGGGCCATCCAGTGGAACACCACTGCGGAAGCAGCAGTGCAAAGTGGCTGTCGTAACCACGGTAAAGCTAGAAGCAAGAAACGGCCAAACCAGTGCAGGGCGGCGTACTGCCACCCTGGCCAGTGGGAGGGATTAGTCTCGGAGGCCGCAGTCAACATGTTCTCGCCAATCGATTCGTAGAGAACGAAACGTGCAGCGAATCGAACTGTCTAGCAGGCGATTCGCCTATGCCGATGTCGCCTTAATTTTAGACGAACCGTGATAGCGAAACCACCCAAATCTGACCAATTGTTTCCGACTTCATCGAATCTTCAGACAATTCGTCGTCGATCAAGGTTCGCCAAACGGTGAGCGGATTGCCAACTTAAGCAACTTGTTCAAGTTGCGACTGCTGGCGGATTGCCGTCGCAAGGAGAGTGCCCTACTGCTTGCTGCGGAAAGATGACTTTTTTGTGACCTTGTAACGTTTGCCTTGCTTCCCGGAGCGGTTTGTCATTACCATGAATCGTGTGCAGGTGGTTCAGGGATGTTCTACGGGCATGTCTCTTCAAAACTGGAACCAAGGAGCGACAAGTATGATTCACTTCACTTGCGATTGCTGCAAGCGGATCATCGATCTGGAACACGAGGTGCGTTACATCGTGCGCATGGAAGTGTTCGCTGCGGTCGATGGCGTGGAATCGGCCATGGATGACGACCGCGATTACCTTCAAGAAATTGAAGATATCTTGAATCGCGACGGTTCTGAAGAACTCGACGAAGAGGTGTATCAACAAGCTCGCTTTGATCTTTGTAGCGAATGTCGCGAGCGATTCATTCGCAATCCACTCGGTCGCCCTGCCCCGGTTGAATTGGGCTTTAGTGACAACTAACGCGAGGCCCATGGCCTCGACTCGTATCGACCCCACGCAAGTGTAAGCCATCCGATGTCTCGCCCAGTATCACGCGGTTTGTTGCGCGGTTACTGGCCGATGCTGGTGATCGCGCTGCTTGTAGTGCTGCGCCTGGTCTACCAAGCTCAGCAGCCGTCACCTGCCGAGGTGCTCGGCGAGGGAGAGTACACCGTGGAGCGGGTGGTGGATGGCGATACGCTGCTGCTCGCAAACGGAACCCGAGTGCGTTTGCAGGGTATAGATACTCCAGAGACCGTAAAGCCCAATACACCTGTCGAGCGTTGGGGGCCTGAGGCTTCGGAATTCACCAAGCAGTTCGTCCGTGAGGCCGACCAGCGGGTGCAGCTCACTTTTGGTAATGAGCGGCTCGACCGCTATGGCCGGCAATTGGCGTTCGTCTGGAACGGCGACCGCCTACTAAACGAGGAGCTGGTGCGCGCGGGGCTCGCCCGGGCTCGGCTTGGCTACCGGTATAGCGGTACAATGAAGCGACGACTGTCCGATGCCGAGCAAGCGGCCCGCTCCCAGCAAGTGGGGCTGTGGTCGAGTGAAATACCTGCCGGGCAGTTCGCCGAATAACTGTAAGCACATCCGATTCTTGTTGGCCATCGATTCCATGCTGTTCTCCCCTCACATCTCCGGCAAGCGTCTCTCCGAACTTTGTCATCACATGGCAGTCGGATTGTCGGCGGGGGTTGATATTCGCAAGGTCTGGCAACGCGAAACGGAAACCGCGTCGCGACGCGTCCGCCATGACTACGAACGGGTCCTCCGCCGGATCAAAGCGGGCGACTCCTTTGCCGAGGCGATCCGCCAGACCGGTGGGTTGTTTCCTTCGCTCTTTATCGAAATGGTCGACGTCGGCGAGCGAACTGGGCAGATCGCCGAAGTGCTTGATAAACTTTCGCACCATTACAAGCAGCGGCACGAACTCACACGAGGTTTTCTCGTCATGCTGTTCTGGCCGTTGCTGCAGTTGGGTGCCGGCGTAATGATCATAGGGCTCCTCATTTGGATCTTAGGAGCCATAGGTGCTAAGAAGATGAGCGGCGAACCGATGGACGTGCTCGGTCTCGGGCTGACCGGGTTCTGGGGCATGATCACTTTTTTCAGCATCGTTGCCCTGTTTGCAGTCGGAGTGTTGGTGCTGGTGCAAGCGACCCGGCGGGGAGTCTTCTGGGGGCCGCCGTTGCAGCGATTTGTCACGCGCTTGCCCGGCATCGGTAAAGCAATTCAAACCTTGGGCTTGGCTCGTATTTCGTGGACCCTACACCTGCTATTGAACGTAGAGATGGACATGCGAAAGCTTGTGCCGTTGGTGTTGCGATCGACCGGCAACGACTTTTACATTTGCCATACCGATCAAATGGTTGCCGACGTTGCCGCCGGCAACCCGTTGTACCTGGCATTCGCCAATTCGCTGGCCTTTCCTCCTTCTTTCCTCGACGCCTTGGCGGTCGCCGAAGAAAGCGGTCAGATTTCGCGATCCATGGAGCGACTCGCTTCGCAGTACGAAGCCGAAGCCGAATCGGCGATGAAAATCATTGCCGTGATCTCCGGCGTGGCCATCTGGATCTGCATTGGTGCATTGCTAGTCTACATGATCTTCCGACTGTTCTTTGTGCTCTACCTGGGACCGATCCAGGAGATGCTGAACGCCTGATACATCGGTCGCAGCCAGAGAGTTAGAACGTGTCGATCACTATCACTTCGCTCTTGTCGAGCTGACCTCCTCGTGGGCGGGCCGGTTGGGCGGCTTTGCCAATGACTAGCATCATGGCAATCTTGTGATCGGCTGGTAGCTTAATCACTTCCGCGACCTGCTCGGCATCGAAGCCGATCATCGGATTCGAGTCGTATCCCATCGACTTGGCTGCGAGCATCAAGGTTTGCGCGGCGATACCACAGCTTCGCAGCACTTCGTCCTGCTGCACCTGCTCTCCTCCTGTCTCGTAGAAGTTGCGAAGCATCGCTACCAGATTCTGTTGAATCTCAGCAGGAGAGTTCACCCAGTAACGTTCTGGCGACTTGTCCCAGGCTTTCACGTCGCCGCACAACACGAAGGTAAGCTGGGCCTCTTCCACCTGGGCTTGATCCCAGGCGGCTGCACGTAGCTTCTTTTTGAACTCAGGATCACGCACCAACACAATCCGCCAGTTCTGAATGTTGAACGAGGTAGGCGATAGCAGTGCCAGATCGAGCAGTCGCTGAACGTGTTCATCCGGCATTTCATACGAAGTGTCGTAGTGCTTTACACTGCGGCGTTCTTCAATCGCGGTCAGAGTATCCATCAGGGCAATTCCTTAACTCAGAGAACTCACAAGAAAACTTTGCAATACGTTCGGGGTTCCATTAGAATCCCGGAGCAATTGATCGTGGGGTATCACCGTACTGGAGCAAATAGTTATGGTTCGTTCGAATCTGGTGAATCGTCGTCGTTTCCTGGAGCGTTCGGCGTTCATGGCTGCCGCTTTTGCGACCCCCGGACTTTTGGCCGAAGAACTTTCGAAAACGCCGGCCCTTACCGAGGGGCCGTTTTACCCGGATAAACTTCCGCTCGACACCGACAACGACCTGCTCATTCTGAACGACCAGCTAACCCCGGCCGTTGGCGAGATCACCCACCTCACCGGGCGTGTGCTCGATACTTCCGGCAACCCGGTTCGCAATGCGGTGGTCGAGATCTGGCAAGTCGATGGCAATGGCATTTATCTCCACAGTCAGAGCGGCGGCACTGGTACCCGCGATACCAATTTTCAAGGCTTTGGTCGGTTTCTCACCAATCGCAAGGGAGAGTATTACTTCCGCACGGTGAAACCGGTCGCTTACCCTGGCCGAACTCCTCACATCCACATGGCGGTCAACCAAAACGGCCACCGCAAACTAACGACTCAGCTGTTTGTCGAAGGCGAAACTCAAAACGAACGCGATGGCATCTATCGCAGCCTGAAAGATCGCCAGAAACTTGTAACGAGTGCCTTTAAGCCGATTGCCGATTCCAAGACCGGCGAACTCGAAGCAAGCCTCGACCTGGTGCTGGGTGTCACTCCCAACGAAAACTAATCGCAGAAGACGCCTGGCGATTGGTTAGGTTTCGTACACGATGCGACCGTGCGATTGGCTGCGGCTGATCCGGTCGGTCGCGTACAAACCAGCTAACACAAACTCCACGCAGCTCGCCCGCACCGCATCATTGTCGGCGGCGTTCACTTCGAACGCTTTATCCCAAATTGCCGGTACGCGCTGAACGAGCTCCGCATAGTGGCTTGAAGAAAGCATATCGCCGACTTCGATACGGATTCCTTCGGCGAATATCTGAGCGATCTCGGCCAAGCCATGCTCTTCGACGTACTCGTTGAACACCGAAGCAATTGCTTCGGCAATCACCGAGTCGAGCACTTGCCGCTCGCTCATCTGATGCGTGCCCATCAAGTCAAGTTCCAGCTTGCCGAGCGAACTGGCGTACAAATGACCCAGATCGCTAATCCTTGGCACCGCGGGCGATTCGCCGAGCACCGCCGCTCGATGACGGGCGCTGGCCAGCATCGTGCGATAATTGGCGATCGAAAGTCGTGCGCTCACGCCAGAGTCGTGGTCGATGAACTTTGAGTTGCGCGCCGCGCGACTGATCTCTTCGATCAGCTCTTTCATGAAGTACGGAACCACCACCAGCGGTTGGGCGGATCCCTCAGTGGAATCCTCCGAAGCGGTCGTGGGCGATAGCTCGGCTACCTCTTGCTCCATGATCTCGATGCCGAGATCTCGCTCCAGCGGATAGTGAGTGTGGATCACCGAGCCGATTCGGTCCTTCAGCTGCGGAATCACTTTGCCGCTGCGGTTATACGTGGCTGGGTTCGCCGAGAATAGGATCATCACGTCGATGTCGAATTTCACGGGGTAACCGCGAATCTGCACGTCGCGCTCTTCGAGAATGTTGAACAGTCCCACCTGAACCAGCTCGTCGAGCTCGGGAAGTTCGTTCATGGCGAAGATGCCACGGTGCATGCGTGGGATGAGCCCGAAGTGCAAGGCTTCTTCGGAGCTCATGCTGACCCCGCCAACCAGCTTCGAGGGGTCGATCTCGCCGATGATGTCGGCAAACTTCGTGCCTGGCGCTAATCGCTCGGCGTATCGCTCTTCGCGGGGCCACCAGGCGATCGGAACCTGCTCCGGAGCCATGGTCGCAACCATCTCTTGCCCGCGACGAGTGATCGGTCGCAGCGGGTCGTCGTGCAGCGGAATCTGCGGGGCGTCGAGGTACGGAATGTGGTCGTCCAGAAACGTGGCAATCAACCGCATTAGCCGACTCTTGGCCTGACCCTTCTCGCCGAGGAACAGCAAGTCGTGTTGGGCGAGCAAAGCGATATTGATCTCGGGCAACACGGTGTGGTCGTAACCAACGATGCCCGGGTACAGTTCCTCACCGGTTGCCAGGCGGGTGGCAAAGTTGTCGCAGATTTCCTGTTTAACGGTCTTCGAACGCCAGCCGAAATCGTGGAGTTCGGCCAGCGTGGTAGGCAGTTGAGGCGTATTCGGCATCAGGGGCTTTCAGCGGTAGGCAAGCAATGGAATGGCTTCAGGCCGAATTATAGCGCTTTGCTTACCCTCGCCAAGAATACCGCCGAACTGGCATTAAGCCGAGCGGCGTACCGTAGCCACCGCCGGTTCGACTTGCCGTAAACGAAGCAAGCGATCCGCCGTGATCTGCATCGCTCGCACGATGATCGAATCGACTTCGTGCGGAGTGTAGTCGGACAGCGGGCCGAGTAGTTGCAGGGTTTGCTCGGTCACTACCCTCCGAGCTCGGGCTCGGAGATATCCACCCGCTTCGCTCGTCGAACAGCTATTCCAGCGTTGGTTTAAGCGGGTTTGCGTCCGATCGACGGACGCTTGAGCAACTTTGCGAGCAATTCGCTCCAGCTCTACTTCGGAGGGCTGGGCGAACCAGCGGAGGATGTTGGGGGTCATGATCCATAACCTGGTAACCGGGGGGGAGTGGCGATCCATCGGATGCTGTTGCCATCATCGTGCGGCGATACCCCTTGGCTTGATCTGCATGCTACCAGGCGTCGCATCTTCCCAATCCCGACGCGTCGAACAGGCTAATCCCCATGTCAGAGCTGGAGAAAAAAGCAGGCAGTAACGAGGCTCGACGACTGCCGGAAACGTGGTTAAGTTGTTGCGTGTCAACAACTTCGGCTATTTGCCATAGGCACCGAGGGCTTGACTTGCCTTGGAGGATTACGTAATTTTTATCAAAGACGCGGGCCACGTAGGTCGATAACCTACACTATCGCCGGGCGATTGAACTTATCCGATCAATCGGCATAATTGACCCTTCGTCAACGATGGCGTCGTAGCCAAGTGGCTAAGGCATCGGATTGCAAATCCGACATCCCCGGTTCGAATCCGGGCGACGCCTCTCCAGAGAACCCTGCGAAACAGCTTGTTTTGCGGGGTTTTTTGCTGCGCTGGGGGAGCTTATGGCAGATTCCGGGTTTTAGGACTGCTGCTACATATAAATGTCGGCTAGTCGCGTTCGGTCGCTGCGGACGGGGAGCGGTTGAGCAACGCCGCCGAGGCATCGTCCAAAAACACTTGCGTGTGCGGGTGTTGCTGCAAGATCGAAGCCGGGACGTCGGGGGTTACTCGGCCCTCGATGGCGTTGCGCACCGCGATGGCCTTCTGCTGGTGCGGCACCGTGCACACGATACGCTGGCTGGCCATGATCTGCCGAACGCTCATGGTGATCGCCCGTTGGGGAACCGACTCGAAGTCGGCAAACCATCCTTCGCCCAGTTGTTGTCGGCGACATGCCTCGTCGAGTTCGACGCTCAGAAATGGTGTTTCAGTTTCGAAGTCGGCCGGTGGATCGTTAAACGCCAGATGCCCGTTCTCGCCGATGCCGACAAAAGCGATGTCTACCGGCTTCGCGGCGATCAGTTCGCCCACACGCCGGCACTCCGCCAGGCAGTCGCCCTCGGCGTTGAGAAAGTGAAACGCACGCAATGGTCGCGGCAATTGCTCGACGAATCTGGTCTGTAGGTAGTTTCGGAACGAAGCGGGATGATCGGCCGAAATCCCTTCG
Organism: Aeoliella mucimassa; assembly: GCF_007748035.1. Lineage (NCBI taxonomy): Bacteria > Pseudomonadati > Planctomycetota > Planctomycetia > Pirellulales > Lacipirellulaceae > Aeoliella > Aeoliella mucimassa. The sequence continues at coordinate 2,308,539 of NZ_CP036278.1, read as the reverse complement.
TACTCGTCTAAATGGAATGCGGTGACCTTGCTCCAGTCGATGTCGGTAGCGGCCGTTAATTCGGCGAGCATACCGAGCTGCGAGGCACCGGTGGCCAGAATGATGACCGCTTCGCCGCGGCGGTCGATGGTTTCGCGAAGGTAACTCGCCCCCGTTTCGGCGGCCGCACGAGCCATTTGCTCAGGGGTGGAGAAGATCTGAATGTCCATGTTCCTGGCCTCGGTCGAGATGAGTGGCTCGGCAAGCGGTTTTGGCGGATTGTGCGAACAGTGGTTGACTCAAGTGCATGCATCCATGATAGTGAATTCACTTTGCAGGAAGCAACCACCAAATTTCATTCCTGAGAATCCGTGAGGCCAGCGATGATGTTCGGCAAGTCTTTCGAAGGTTGGGGAGCCTGGCACTGCTGGGCTATTGCCATGGTCGTGGTGCAGATGGTAAGCCGATCGGCCCTCGCAGAGGAACCTCCAGTGATTCGCACCGGAATCGTTGGGTGCGACACCTCGCATGTGATTGCATTTACCAAAGCACTCAACGCCGAAGATGCCGGCGATACCTATCTTGGAGTGCGCGTCACCCATGCGTTTCCCGGGGGGAGTCCCGATATACCTGATAGTCGGGATCGAGTGGGCAAGTTTACCGACGAACTGAAAGGACTTGGCGTGGTGGTGGTCGATTCCATCGAATCGCTGGCGCCGCACTGCGATGCGTACTTGCTGGAGAGCGTGGATGGTCGGGTGCACTTAGAACAGTTTCGAAAGATTGCTCATGGCAAGCCGGTGTTTATCGACAAGCCCGCGGCCGGGTCGCTGGCCGAGTTGCTGCAGATCTTCGAGATTGCTGAGCGAACTGACACGCCTGTGTTCACTTGCTCGTCGCTTCGGTTTTGTGAGCAGGTGCAATCGCTTGTTAGTGATCCTGCGATTGGAGAACTGACGAGCGCAACCGCTTCGAGCCCCTATAAGATTGAACCGCATCACCCCGATTTGTTCTGGTACGGCATCCATGGCATGGAGGCGCTCCATACCTTGATGGGCCAAGGCTGTCAGCGGGTAAGCCGTGTTGAAACCGAGACAATGGGAGTGGTGGTTGGTGAGTGGTCTGATGGCCGCATCGGCATCTTTCGAGGTTACAAGTCGGGCCCGAGCTATTCCGATGCGTACACGTTCGAAGTCGTTGGCGCCAAAGGCGTGGGACACACGCATGGCTTCGGCGGTTACGAACCTTTCTTGCTGGAAGTGGCCAAGTTCTTCCGTTCCGGCGAGCCACCTGTGTCGCCAGAAGAGTCGTTGGAGCTGTTTGCTGCCATGGAGGCGGCAGACGTGAGTAAAGCCCGCGAGGGTCGCGCTGTCGAACTGGAAGAGGTAATGCAGCAAGCACGCCATCAGGTTGCCAAGTTGGAGACAACCGAAGACGAGTAGGTCGAGCGAGATTCATTCCGTTTGTTTTGGATCGAGGAGGAATACAAGATGCGCGATATCGATCGACGCCGTTTCCTGGCTGGTACCGCTGGAGCGGTTGCCTTGTCGGCCTTGCCAACGTCACACCTGGCGGCAGCTAACCAATCGGCCAACAAGGTGGTGCTTGCCATCATGGGCTTGCGCAATCGTGGTGTGCAGCTGGCCGAGCGATTCAATCAGATCGAGAATGTCGAAATCGCCTACGTGTGCGATTGCGACGAGCGGCAAATAGCTAAAGGTATCGACGTGGCTTCGGCAGGCGGAACCCGCCCTCGCCCGCAAGGGGTAAGCGATTCTCGCCAAGCCCTCGACGATCCCGCGGTCGATGCCCTGGTAGTAGCGGTACCGAATCACTGGCACGCCGCTGCGACGATCGCCGGTTGTCAGGCTGGAAAGCATGTGTACGTGGAGAAGCCCTGTAGCCAAACCGCTGAAGAAGGCGAGCTGATGATGGCCGCGGCCGAGCGGCATGATCGTGTGGTGCAAGTCGGCATGCAACGCCGCAGCGGTGCGCTCTATCGGCGGCTAGTCGAGCGGGTGCGCGAGGGGGCCATCGGCGAGGTGCTGTATGCCAAGTCGTATTACTACCGCAACCGCCCAACGATCGGCCACGCCAAACCCGAGCCGCCGCCCGCCTGGCTCGACTTCGATGTGTGGCAAGGTCCCGCGACCGAGCGTGAGTACCAGTCGAACATCCTGCACTACAACTGGCATAACTTTTGGCACTGGGGCAACGGCGAAATCGGCAACAACGGCGTTCACTCCATCGACATCTGTCGTTGGGCGATGGACATGGACTTTCCCACCCAAGTCGATGTGCAAGCCATGAAGCTCCGCTACGACGACGATGCCGAAACGCCCGACACCATGACCGCTCACTTTCGCGAAGGGAACAAACTGATGGTGTGGGAGGGGGTGAGCTGGTCCGATCCCTACCGAACTGGCGAAGGTTTTGGCATCGAGCTACGCGGCACCGAGGGGACTCTGGTCGCCAACGACAGCGGCTACACTATTTACGATATCAGCCGCGCAGCGACCGAGCACGAAACCGGTAGTCGAGGAGACGTGGAGCACTGTCAGGACTTTGTCGACCGGATCCGCAATGGTGGCACCCCTCAGGCGACTCTGCAGGAAGGACATCGGAGCGCCATGTTCTGCCATCTGGCGAACATCGCCCATCGCAGCGGCGAGTCGCTGAACGTCGATGCTAGAACCGGACACCTCGTAAAACCAAGTGAGCAAGCGGCTCAATTGTGGAGCCGCGACTATCGATCGAAGTGGATGCCAAGCGTATGATGCGCACCGGCAGATGTGAATATATTAACATCACTGCCTGCAACACCCTGGCGTTACCACATCGCGACTAACCAACAGCACTTGGTATGATTAGCTTCTTGCGAAACCTCTTCCGCTCACTTGGGCCGGCGATCATCGTGGCCTCGATCGTGTTGGGGCCGGGCAGCATTCTTACCAGCTCGAAGGTGGGATGCCAGTATGGTTACGAGCTGCTGTGGGTGCTGGCGGCAGCCGTTGTGTTGATGATGGGCATGACCGCCCTGGCGGCCCATATCGGGGTGATCAACGAACGCACCATTTGTGACGAGGCGGCTGCGCGGTGGGGACGCCCCGTCGCGATTGCGATTGGGCTGGTGGTGTTCTTGATCGTCGCCTGCTTTCAGACGGTCAACAATGTCGCGGTGGTTGCCGCTTTAGAAGGCCTTTGGCAAGATCCGTCGAAGTCGTCATCGCCCACCATGAGTGGGCAACTTGCCAAGGTCTCAGCTGTCGTCGTGCTTAATGGGGTGGTGATCAGCGCCATGTACGGTCTGCGGAAGCTCTATCGTCCGCTGGAGAAGCTGATGATGGTGTTGGTGTTCTCGATGCTTATCGCGTTTACCATCAACCTGCTCGCTGCTCGGCCATCGGTGGAGGGAATTGCGGGAGGGCTTGTGCCAAGCCTCCCCTCGCAAGCGGATACTAGTCAAAACCGCCACGAGAATCTGCTCGCCCTGCTTGGTTTGGTCGCGACCACGTTCTCGGTCGCGGGGGCCTTTTATCAGTCGTACTTGGTTAAAGAAAAGGGCTGGGACGCCGACGACACGCGAAAGGGGCTCCGCGATGCGGTCGTCGGAATTGGAGTGCTAGGCGTGGTATCGGCCCTGATCATGTCGACCAGCGCCGCGGCGTTGCACGGAGTCGTCGCTCCCGAAAGCCTGAAGAACACCAGCGACATCGCCCGGCAACTGGAGCCGCTTTTTGGTTCCGCTGCGGGGCTGCTATTTTCCATCGGGGTGTTTGCCGCTGCGTTCAGTTCATTTCTCGGCAACGCCTTGATTGGTGGAACCGTGCTCTCCGATGGGCTTGGCTGGGGGGCGTCGATCGAACAGCCTTGGCCGAAGCGACTAACAACCATAGCTCTCGGCATCGGAATGGCGATCGCAATCGGCTCGGTGTTACTCGATGCAAATCCGGTGCGGGTCATCGTGTTCGCCCAGGCGTTGACGGTCGTCGGTGCCCCAGCGTTGGCTTTCTTGCTGATTTATCTCGGTATGCAGGCGAAGGCTGCCAGCGGAGCAAGACTATCGTGGGGCGTGATGACAATCCCTTGGCTCGGGGGCATCGTCACGCTGTTGCTCGCTGGAAGAACCGTCTATCAGCTCTGGCTTCAAGCCAACACCTAGCCGCGACGGCATCGCCACTTTTGCCCGCGCTGCTGGATAAGCAATACGCGAAGTGATTTGATATTCGGAGGACTCAGGATGGCGATCGACCAAACCACCAGCAATCAAGACACCATCGATAACGGTGCCATCGACTTGCAAGTGAATGGTTTTGCAGGAGTCGACTTCAATAGCGACTCGATCACCATCGACGATATTCATCAGGCGTTCGAATCGCTGCGGGCCTGTGGAGTAGCGAAGATCCTGGCGACGATCATCACCGATCGTTTCGAACGTATGAAAAGCCGGGCACGCTTGCTGGTGCAAGCGATGCATCGCAGCGAGGTAGTCGCCCAGGTGCTTGCTGGTGTTCACTTCGAGGGACCCTTCATCAGTCCGGTGCCTGGCTACGTGGGGGCGCATCCAGCCGAGTCGGTGCTTACTGCAACAGCCGACAAAGCGCTGCAACTTGTCGATTGCTGCGAAGGGCACTTGCGGCTGGTGACCTTGGCACCGGAGCAAGATGCCGCAGCTGCCGCCACGCAGGCGCTGGTCGACTCGGGGGTGGTAGTGTCCGCAGGGCATTGCAACCCGTCGGCCGATCAGCTCGACAGGGCCATCGATGCTGGGTTGAGCATGTTTACCCACCTCGGAAATGGCTGCCCGCTTGAGTTGTCTCGCCATGCAAATGTGATTCAGCTGGCGTTGAGCCGCGCCGAACAGTTGTATCTGTGCTTCATTGCCGATGGAGTGCATGTGCCTTTCTTCGCACTCAAAAACTACCTGCGAGCCGCCGGCGTAGAGCGATCGATCGTCGTGAGCGATGCCATTTCGGCCGCCGGATGTGGGCCGGGGCGCTACAGCCTGGCTGGTCAGCCGGTGGTGGTCGATGCGAATGGCGCTACTTGGTGTGAAGATCGCAGCCACCTAGTCGGCTCGGCCATGACCATGAGCCAAGCGTGCGCCAACTTACGCGACGCACTCGGTTACGACGAATCGACCATTCGGCAGCTGACTCGCGATAATGCTCTGGCAGCGGTGCCGGCGATTCTGTCGTAGCCTTGCTTGAGTTGCCAGCGGTTACGACTAAATCACCTGGCTGGTGAAACGTCCTTCGGAAGCCGCAGTAAGATGCAAGCGGACGAGCTCTCTCGCCCGGGCGGCATCTCCCTCGACCATCGCTCGCAGGATCTCTATGTGTTGTTGGTATTCGGTTTCGAGCTCCGACCGACATCCCTCCGACAAATCGTAGGAGACTCGCTTGTACGACCAGCAGCGGCGGATCGAAACCCGCATCGGCAGGTTTCCGCAATACTCAGCGATGGCAAGGTGCAGTCCAAAGTCGAGGTACTGCGCTGCCTGACTCCAGTCGTACTTCGGCGTGGGCTGCGAGTCCTGAGCCAGCGCACGAAGGTCTTCGATCACCTCTGCTGGCAGCTGTCCGGCCGCACGGTACGCAGCTTCCGGCTCAAGGAGTTCGCGTAATTCGTGAATCTGCACCAGCCAATCGGCAGCTCCTTGGGCAACGATTGCCTGATGACTGTTTGGCTGCGTCAGAATGCCATCGACGGTAAGTTTCGCCAAGGCTCGGGTAACAGGGGTCCGGCTAACTCCCAGTTGCTGGGCGATCTGTGTGCTCTTGAGCTGCGACCCCACCGGCAATTCGCCGCGGATAATCTGTTTGAGCAGCGTGTCGCTCACCTTATCGGTGAGTGTTTGCGACGTCGAGTCGTCGCCATCCACAATGGCGCGAAGCGTGGGATATCGTTTCGGGTGAAACGGACTGACAGCTTCCAAATCGTTGCTCGCCTTGGTGAATGAGTTGAAGGAAATACGCTCGGCGACGCCCGTGGTGAGCACCAATGCCTGGATGATTCGTATTTTACGCCCGACTAGCAGACGAGTTCAATTGGCGAGTGCGTTCGCTCTCTACGCTTGTTTCATTGGATAGCGGGCCATCAGTTGCAGCACCTCGTCGATCTGTTGCGGGGCTTCGAAGCCAATGGTCATCGCGTCCATGAAGTCGTGCTGCTGGGCGTAGCGAATGCACTCTTCACGCTGATTGGTCAGTTGGCCTTCGCCAAAGATCTTCATGCCGATCACCGACTTTCCCGCTGCTTTCGCGCCGCGGAGCACCTCGATTATCTCCTCGGGAGTCGCATCCATCTTCACGCCCTTGGGGTTGATACGGGCGAGGATCACATCGACCCAGGGCTCGGCGGCCGCAGTCTTGAGGGCTCCAAAATCGTGGCACGAAACTCCCAACGCCTTGATGCGGCCCTTGGCCTTCTCTTCGTTCAGCTCGTCCATGTACCGGGCCATCTCTTCTGGCCAATTGGCTTTCTGCATGCAATGCAGCAGCACGATATCGAGGTAGTCGGTCGCCAGTTCGTGGCGGAATCGTTCGACCGTCGTTTTGGTAATCTGTTCGCGATGCTCGGCAAGTGTTTTGTTTTGCGGGCCATCGTACCGCCACCAGATCTTAGTAAGGATGCCGACTTCGTCACGAGGAATCGTACGCAAGGCTTCGCGGAAGTAGATGTGGGTACCGTACAAGTCGGCCAAGTCGTAAAAGCGAATCCCGCGCTCGTAGGCGTGGTGGAACAACGAGACAAGCTTCTCGAAACCCATGCGGGTTTGATTCGATTGCCGATTGCTGCCGAATACGCCGGTGCCTTGACCTAATCGCGAAAGCGTGACTCCCGTGTCGCCGAGGGTGACCTTGGGAGGGGGAGGAATCTCGCCGGGCGCAAGTTTGGCGGGCGGCGAGGGTTCTTCGCCCCGGCCGACCGAGTGAGCTGCCAGGCCGGCAGCGACGCCTGCAGAAGTTCCTAGAAAAGTTCGGCGATCAAACGAGGACATGTTGAGTTCCTTCAGTGTTTGGGGGCTTTCGCAAGTATACCGCCGAATCGAGGGGCGTTCCACAGTTTGTGAGTCGATTTCGGAACTCTCGTATGCTTCCAGGTGAAAGGCTACCAGCGCAAGCCGTGTGCTGGTTCTGCCGAAGGTTAGTTGTTCAACAACCGGACACTTAGGCCCGAGAAGCGTTGGCCTGAAACTGGTACATAGAGGTCGTCCTTGTACTTCTTCAGGTACAGCAGATACTCTGGATGAATGTCGTAAGTCTCAATCGGCGTCGAACTTCCGTACGAGGTGATTACTCCGTCGATTTCAGTACCAACGAGCAAAGGGAGTCGCAACGTGGGGCGGAGTCGAGCGATATCGGAGTTAGTCATCACGATGACATCGTCCTTCCATTCACTAGTCGCGACATGAAGGATCTGACCGCACGCACCTTTGAGAACCGAATGCACTTGCAGGCGATGGTCGTACTGGGTGGATGTGGCCGCTCCAAGTGCGTGCTCAATTTCTAGGTGCGGTGCCATCGCTGTGCTTGAGTCGACGCTGGCAATCACGATCAAGTCGGCCGCAGCTTCAAGCCTGGCATAACTCCATTCCGGAGTTGCGGTAAGCTTCACGAGCTCGAGTACGCTTCTGATCTCTTCCTTACGAAGGGCATCTTCGTCCGGAGTTTGTGGAGGTTGCCCTTCGAGCACCCCCATGCAGGTGCTAAAGATTACGGCTAGCAGCAGAAAGTGTTTCATGACATTGCCCCTTCGACGATCGGAACGTTTGAACGAAAGAAACGCAGGAAACGCCTGCAAATGTTGTTCTGGTGCACACTTAGATTTGATTGGCAGAATGACTCGATTCGGATTCGACCCGCCCCTATATTGAACCGTGTTGAGGGGAAGGTGTTCTGTGGATTCACCGATACTGGTTTTGCTAAGTCATACTTAGGTGATGGATATGAATCAGATGTGTGGCCTGCTTGGGAGTGGGTGGAAGGAATGGATGCGGTGTTTGGGCGGTTTGGCAGTCGTCTGGGGGCTGCTGGCTTCCGCTGCAATGGCGGCTGAGCCCGCAGCGATTGATTTTGCCCATCAGATTGTTCCGGTGCTGCGGAAGCATTGCGCAAGCTGCCATGCTGGGAAGAAGGCCGAGGGGGGATTCTCGATCAATACTCGCGAGCTGGTGCTCGACGCAGGCGTGGTTGAGCCCGGTAAGAGCGACGACTCGTATCTGCTGGATCTCATCACGACCGACGATTCCGACTTGCAAATGCCCCCAGCGGGGAATCCACGAGTGCCAGCGACGGCCGTGGCCGCGATTCGGCAATGGGTCGATTCGGGGTTGCCTTGGGAGCCGGGGTTTTCGTTTGCCGGCGATGCCTACGAACCGCCGCTCGCCCCGCGTCGTCCCACACTGCCCCCCTCGCGCGATGGCCGCGAACACCCGATCGATCGAATCATCGACACTCAACTGGCATCGCAGCAAACGACGTCCCCCGAGCTGATCGACGATGCGACGTTCTACCGGCGGGTGTCGCTCGACCTGGTTGGTTTGCTTCCAGTGGCCGCCGAGGTTGAGAAGTTTGTCGCCGATTCCTCGCCAACGAAACGCGAAGACCTCGTCGAGCAGTTGCTCGATAATCGCTCGGCCTACGCCCAGCACTGGCTGACGTTCTGGAACGACATGTTGCGAAACGATTACGTCGGCACCGGCTACATCGATGGCGGGCGGAAGCCGATTCATCAATGGCTCTATCGCTCGCTGCTCGAAAACAAACCGTACGATCAATTCGTCCGTGAGTTGATTGCTCCGACCGACGAGTCGGCCGGCTTCATCCGCGGCATCAAATGGCGCGGGGCGGTGAATTCGAGTCAGACCCAGGAGATTCAATTCTCGCAGAACGTCTCCCAGGTGTTCCTTGGCATCAATCTGAAGTGCGCGTCTTGCCATGATAGTTTTATCGATCGTTGGACATTGCAGGAAACGTACGATCTGGCCGCGCTCTACTCGGAGCGGCCGCTTGAGATCCATCGCTGCGACAAACCGACCGGCAAGTTTGCCAGCGGCGCCTGGCTCTTTCCGGAGCTTGGGCAGGTCGACGCGTCGGCTCCGCAGCCGGAGCGACTCCAGCAGCTTTCGCAGTTGTTGACCGATCCCGAGAACGGGCGGTTTGCCAGAACCATCGTGAATCGTCTGTGGTATCGTTTGATGGGCCGCGGCATCGTGCATCCCGTGGATGCGATGCAAACCAAGCCCTGGAACGAGGATTTGCTCGACCAGCTGGCGACGGAGTTGGTGGATAGCGGTTACGATCTGAAGCATGTTTTGCAGTTGATTGTCACCTCGCAGGCGTACCAGTCGCAGACGGCTTTGTTGCGTCAGCCACCTGCGGCTGGGGAGTATCATTACCACGGGCCAATCGCCAAGCGTATGACCGCCGAGCAGTTTGTCGACGCGGTTTGGCAGATCACCGGCACCGGACCCCAGCAACCTCACGCTCAGGCGGCCGCCATGCTGACTGCGGCTGGGGATACGCAAGCAGGTGCGGCAGGAATCTATCGGGCGGCGCTGGTCGAGAGCGACCTGTTGATGCGGTCGCTCGGTCGGCCAAATCGTGAGCAGGTAGTCACTTCGCGCCCCGAGTTGCTCACCACGCTCCAGGCGTTGGACCTTTCGAATAGTCCGATCCTGGTCGCGACGCTGCGGAAGGGTGCCGAAAACGTAGTGCAAAAGTATCCTCCTGAGCAATGTGAGCAATTTGTAAACGACTTATACCTGCAAGCCCTTAGTCGAATGCCGACCCAGAGCGAACGCGATATCGCCCTGGAAATCGTCGGCGCGCCGATGTCGGTGGAAGGGTGTGAGGACCTGTTGTGGGCGGTACTGATGTTGCCGGAATTTCAAATCGTTCGTTAAGTGTTGGATGGGATGGAAAAATGCCAGAGCATGACGATAGCCAAGCAGCCACGAAGGGTCGCAGTCGCCGGGAGTTTCTCAAGGCCCTGTCGGCGGCGAGCGTTGCTGCATGGATGACCGGCGAGCCACGGTTGGTGCAGGCCAGTGCGAACGCCGACTCGGAGATCGCACCGAAGGCCGACAGTTGTATTCTGTTGTGGATGGCCGGCGGCATGGCTGCCGCTGAAACGTTTGATCCGAAACGCTATCAACCTTTCGAAGTTGGCTTGCCAGTGGAGAAGGTGATTAGCACGTTCCCGTCGATTCCCACTGCAGTAGATGGGCTGCGCATCAGCAAGGGGCTGGAGCACACGGCCAAGATCATGGATCGAGGCACCCTGCTGCGTTCGGTCGTGCTGCCGGATCTTGGCGACATTCTGCATTCTCGTCACCAGTATCATTGGCATACGGGATACGTACCTCCACAAACGGTGGCTGCTCCGCATCTGGGAGCTTGGATCGCCAGGATGCGTGGGCCGAACAATCCGGTGATTCCTCCTTTCATAAATATTGGTCAGCGGCTCGAGGGCATCGGCGAGTCGGAAGAGCTCAAGGCGTTTACCACTGCTGGTTTCTTTGGCACCGAGTATGGTCCGTTCAATCTGCCTTATCCGGAGGACGCCGCGGTGGCGGTCCGCCCACCCAAGGGGATGACGGCCGGTCGGTTCCAAAATCGCTATGCTCAATTCAAACGGTTGGTCGAAGCGAGTCCGCAAGCCGAGTACGCCAGCGACTATCAGCAGGAGTCGATGCTCCGCTCGTACGAGTCGGCCTATCGTTTGTTGAACTCCGACCAGAAGCAGGCGTTCGATCTCGACGAAGAAGATCGGCGCAACTTCGAGGTATACAACACTAGCCGGTTCGGCCGCGGTTGTTTGCTCGCCCGGCGGTTGGTGGAGTCGGGCGCGCGGTTCATTGAAGTCACGACGGAGTACGTGCCGTTCCTGCATTGGGACACCCACGAAAACGGCCACGCAACTGCCGAGCGGATGAAGCAGGAGATCGACCGCCCGCTCGCCCAACTCGTGATCGATTTGGAGAACCGAGGCTTGTTGGATCGTACGCTCGTGATTGTGGCTAGTGAGTTTAGTCGCGACATGATTATCGAAGGGGTTCCAGGTAGTACGGCGAAGGATCAATCGCGGGCGAAGACCGACGTGTTGCAGCAGCCGATCCATTACGGCCTGCACCGGCACTTTACCGGGGCGAGTTCGGTACTCATGTTCGGCGGCGGCGTCAAACGGGGCTACGTGCATGGCGAAACCGCCGACGAGCGGCCTTGCGTGGTGACCAAAGCCCCCGTTTCGCTCACCGATTTGCACGCGACCATCATGACACTGATGGGAATCAGCCCGAAAACGCAGTTCGAAATCGAGCGGCGGCCGTTCTACGTTACCGTGGATGGCAAAGGGCAAGCGGTCTCGCAGGTGATGGCCTGACCTCCACCCCCCTGCCCTGGCAGGTGCGTAGCGGTCGGCCCCGATTTGGCTAGCGGGCGTTAAATTGCTATAACTTGTGCTCCTTTCTTCCATTGCCTGTTTCGAGGGGGCTTTCCGCCGTGAGTCACATTGATTCGTTCGCCAAAGATGGCGTTTTGACCATTCGCTTTCTCGCTCCCCGGATGCTCGACGAAACGCAGCTGGACAAAGTTGCCCAGGAAATGCTGGCCGTGATCGAGAAAACCTCGGACGAAAAGGTGATTCTCGATTTTGCGCCGGTGCAGTTCATGCCTTCCTCGATGCTTGGCAAGTTGGTGATGATCAACAAAAAGTGCAAGGAATATAAGGTAAAACTCAAACTCAGCGGGCTGTCGCCCGACATTCGCGAGGTGTTCAAGATCTCGCGGCTCGACAAAGTCTTCAGCATCGAGAAAGACGAACCGGCGGCTCGTAAGGCCTTTCTCAAGCGGGGATTGTTTGGTTAGCGGACACCGCAGCTGAGGTAGCGTTGGTAGGCGTTTCTGGCTAAGCTAGTCAACCAAACTTGCCTATTCTGTTCACCTACGAGCTCCTGCCATGCCTGCCGAGCGGCGTTCCTATAGTTTGCTGCAGTGGTTTTTTTACTTCGTAAACATGTTCCTCGTTCGGGTGATGTGGCGAGCGAAGCTGCCGGACAAGCTGCCGATCCCCGACGATCAGGGGGCCATGCTCATCTGCAACCATCGCAGTAGTATCGACCCCTGCGTCATTCAGGTAGTCGCGAAACGCCGCCTGGTGCACTGGCTCGTGGCTCAGCTCTACAAACCTGGCACGTTCATCGCACGTATGCTCGACGTATTCGAGGTGATCTCGGTTCGCAAAGGAGGCAACGACGTTTCGCCGCTCCGCACGGCCATCCGCCGGGCTTCGGCTGGCGAGCTGGTCGGTATGTTTCCCGAGGGAACCATCAACACGACCGACGACTTCATGCGGGCGATCCGCCCGGGAGCGGTGGTGGTCGCCCTGCGAGCGAAGGTGCCGGTGTTGCCTTGTTATCTGGATGGATCTCCTTACCATCGCATCCCTTGGATGCCGGTGTTCATGTTGTCGCGGGTGAAGCTCACCATCGGCGATCCGATCGACTTGAGCGAATACTATGGGCAGGAACGGGACTCCGAGGTCGTTAATCGGCTGGCTTTGATGTGTGTAAAGGAGATTGCCAAGCTGGCTGGGCATGACGACTTCGAACCCCAGATCGCCGGCCGTGGCTGGAAGACCTGGGAGAAGGGCGAAGCCGAGCAACCATCGGACGACAAGCAAGAGCAGCAGCAAGACTGACATCGCTTGCCGCTGCCCCGCTATCGAGATTTACTCACTCCGAATCCATACCTCCGAGCCACCTCCTCGGTTGTTGCGAGCGAAGTTGGGAATCGCCAGCAGCGGCGAGCCATCGGCGAACTTGCCTTTAATGACGACCACGCCCCCTAAGAGATCGGGCCGCCACTGGGTAGCGAGCGGCGCATCGTTCGCCAGCACTCCGTTCAGGTCGTTACCATCAACCGATTCGATGCTGTAGACCAGTGGGCCATAACGCAGGGCCACGCGTCCGCGGTTGGCTTCCACCCGCGGGTCGCAGGTCACGCGCTGCACGGTCATCGGTAGTTCGAACGAAACTGTGTCGCCGGCTTGCCATTCGCGGTCGATCACTACGTAGCCGTTTTCGGTGCGTTGCTCGACTGGCTTGCCATTCAGCAGCACCTGCTCCATGCCATCGGCAGCAGGCGTGCTGGTGTAGAGTTCGCTCACGCTCCGCTCCGGCGAGCGAATCCGCAGGGCGAACTCTTTCGACTCGGCCGGGTTCACCGTGATCTGCACCTTGCCGTTCCAGGGGTAGTCGGTCTGTTGTACCAGCTCGACGTCGGTCCCTGCGACACCAGCAAGTTGCGTAGTGCCACCGATGAATAGGTTGACGTAGATGCCATCGCTACTGGTCGTATAGGTCCAGGTCGGTAGCATCAGCAGCGTTCGCGGAATGTTGCCAACGCAGCAAGGGCAGCCATGCCAGGGATAGCGAGGTTTGCGTTCGACTAGCGGGTTGTCGTAATAAAAGGTTCCTCCATCCAGGCTCAGCGAACCGAGCAGCGCGTTGTAGAAGGTCTCCTCGTACAGGTCGACGTACTTCGCTTCGTGATACGACAGGTGCATCTTGTACTGGAAGAAAATGTTGCCGCAGCTGCTGCACGACTCGCAGTAAGCGTGTTGCGGAAGCGAGTAGTTCGGGCCGAACCCTTCGGAGGTTTCGCCGCTACCGACGCCGCCGGTGACGTAGTACTTTTTGTTAATCAGGTTGTCCCACAGCGACATGACCGCCGAGCGGTAGTCGAGGTCGCCGGTCTCGGTGGCTACGTCGGCCATGCCGGAGTACAGGTAGACCGCCCGCACTGCGTGACCGACCGCTTCGTACTGCTGCTGCACCGGCAGGTGGCTTTGGTCGTACTCATTGCCGCCGGCGCGGCTATCGATCAGGAACTTCGCCAGGCGGATGTAGCTGTCGCCGGCTCCGCCCCCTTCCATGTCGTTCACAAAACGCCCGAATCGCACCAGGGCTTGTTCCATCTCTTGGTGCTCGTCGTACCATACGATTTTGCCAGGCTCGGGTCCGATGTGGGCGACCCAGCAGTCGGCCAGCTTCTTCGCAGCGTTGTACAGCCGCAAGTCGGTGCCGTTGGTCAGCGTGTAGTGGTTAATCGCCGACTCGATGAAGTAACCAGCCACGTAGCCTTCGTGACCCGAACGGCTTTCGGGCTGCCAGCGATTCATACGATCGTTCAGCGTGAAGGTGGTTTGCAGGTAACCATCTGGTTCCTGAGCAGCAAGAATCTTGGGAATCCAGTCTTCGAGCGTGTCGCGCAACATTGCCTGGGCGGCGATGATCTCTTGATCGCCTTGCGGATCGACCATCAGCGCGATGCAAATCGACTCGACCGTCTGATGCACCCACGCGTTGGAGAACACGTACCCGCGATGCGGCTGGCTCGGTTCGCCGCGGAGTTTCTTGGCCGCTTCGACAAAGTTGTTGATGCCACCCTCTTTCAGGTCGGGGCGGTTGATCTCTTCGACGCAATGGGGAATCCACTTGGTAATCAGTGCTTTCGCTCGATGATTCCAGAGCGGGCTGTCGATTTGATATCGCTTGGTGTAAACCACGCCGAGCGGAGTTTCCGGCGGAAGCGTCTCGACTCGCACGTTCAGGGTCTCGGTCACTTGCAGGTCGCCTTCGCCTGCGGTCGCTTGCAGCACGTACTCACCGGGCGTGTCGAACGTAGCGGTCGTGTTGGTCGACGTCGCATCGGCGAACGTGGCAGCGCCGGGGCCCGATTGCTTGCTCCACTGCAGCGGGGCTTCGCCTGCTTTGCCGACTCCCTGCAGGGTCGCGTTCAAGTAAGTCTTGCCCCCGAGCATCACGATGCGGTCGGGACCGAGCGTCAGTTGCGGCGGGAAGGCCGGCGACTGGCCGTTGTCCCAGACACGCCATTCGAGAATGCCGGTCGAGAAACGTCCGTTGCTGTCGATCTCGAGGCGCAACCGAGTGGTTTTGAGTGCTTCGAACGAGAACCGATTAAATTGGTCGCGCTCGACGCCTACCTGGTCGACTCCTGGCACCGCTTGGTACTGGTCGCCATCCCAGTAGAGCAGTCGGCTGGCTTCAGGCAGGTTAATCCCCCGCCCGTCGGCCCACCAGTAGACTTCGATACCATCGGTCACGATCGGTCGATCCCAGGTGTACTCCACCCATTGGGTGCCGGTGCGGTTCCAGTTGCCATACGACCCGTGCCGCCAGTCGCCGGAAGATCGCGGCGCAAAGCCATCGCGCATCGCATCGAGCGACGTATCGCCCGAAGTGTACGAACTGCTCGGCACCGCTACCGAGGCGAGATTGTCGTGCGACGAATCGCCGTAGCAAGAGAGACCGAAAGAGAAAACCAACCAAGCGCTCAGGCACGTTTTGCCAAGCCAAGCCGCCAGCGTGCATCGCATGTTTGTCATCCTGTAAAGCTGAGAAAAGAGGACCGCATGGATTTGTGTAAAGTATAACTTGGGTTTATGTTTTGTGCGAGCAGGACTCGCGACGCCTTTTTGCCCCCACTTCGCCAAAATCGATTCGTGGGGGCTTTATTTCTTTCTGTTGCAGCCAATGAGATCGCTGTAAACTGATGTGCTGCAAGGGTTTGCGACGAATGGCGGAAAGCGGCCGATCGAGCGTTTCGCCCCACCCCGTTCAAACTGGGGGCAAAACCGGGGTCCAGCCAGGTTTTTGGCCGCCGCTGATTCACCTCAGAAAGGGGGAGCTTCCAGCCAGCGAAACGCCTGCTGGGAGTCGATTGCCGGCGAACAATTGAGAAGGCCTAATTGTCAAAGAACACAGTACGTGAATACATGTTCATTAGACCAGATTGGCCGCCAAATGCAACCAAAAAAAGTGGCCACTTTAGCCCGGCCCTAAGGCAGGTAGAAACCAAACGATGCTTGCAGGCGGTTGGCATGGCCGGTCGCTCCGCTCACGTCGTCGCGGACGCCATACAAGTACTCGACTCCACAGAAGACCCGTTCGTACGGATTGGCAATCAGGTTGACCGCCAGGTAGGTCATGCCCTTCAGATTGTCGCCATCCTGTCCGGGGATGTCGTCGTTCGCAAGCCGGCTGAACGTGACGTTCGAAGTCAGTGAGTCGTTCCAGGCGTGGTGCACACCAACCATCCAGCCGAGCGAGTGCACCATAGCGGCTGAATTCGGTCCGGTGGCCACCACGTCGGGGGTGCCACGATAACTGCCGATGCCATCGCCAAAGGTGATTTGAAAGTAACCTCGGGTATCGGGCATCACAAACACCGAGCCGGTGAAGTTCCAGCCCCAGCCGGTGTCCTCAATCACCTCCTGCCCGTCGGGCTGGAAGCCGAGGGTTCGCAGCACGTAGGCCGCCCGTAGTTCTCCCCAATCGCGTTTGTATCGCAAGCGGGCAACCAGATCAGGCATTTCGGTGCGGGCTTCGCCGACGACCATCGACGGTGCTTCGATACTCACCTGGGGATCTTCGAGCGCGACCGCGACCGAGTAACAGTCGTCCCACAGCGGTTGATCCCATCGCACCAGTCCCTGGCGAACGTTTACGTTCGAGATAGCTCCTTCGAAGTCGATGGTCTGCGGAACCGCCGACGGATCGGTAAAGGTGGTCCACGTTTGTCCGGCGGTGAACCGCCCGACCGTCCCATAGGCGTGACGCAACCGAAAGCTCGGGCTATCGGCCGAACCGCCGAAGAAGTCGCCTTCGAAGAATACCCGGACCACTTCGCCGCTGGTTCGCCAGCGGGTGTCGCAGCTAAGTCGAGATTGCCTCGCATGGAAGCGGGCGTTCTGCCAACCAGGGCCACTGGTAGGAATCGTCGTGGTGTTGAAGGAATCGGTGGAAGTGATCGCATCGAAGTCGCGAATCAGATCGGCCTTTACGTAGCCACCAATCTTCATGGCGATGTTATCGGACGCGATGATGATGCCTTCCTTGAACTCGGGGAACCGCGTGAAGTCATTTTTCAGCGAGCGATACGAAGCCTGGCGGAATGCCTCGGACTGAAACCGCTCGATTGGTGGATTGGCCGAGAATAGCTCGAGGGTGTCGGTCACCGGCTGCGTGTAGTCGATCGGGGTGACCAGCGGATCGCTGGTGGACGTGCCAGTTACGCTGAGGTCGGTCGCGCTGAGGTTGGTAGTTACCGGCTCACTAAAGATAGAATCGTTAGCGGGCGGAGTCAGGTCCTCTGCCAACGCACGACTCAAGGGGGGAAGTCGGCGAATCGCCAGACTGTCTGGTTCGGTGCCTTGGCCAACGCGACTGCCCATCAGGGCAAGCACGAGCGTGCATGCAATGATCGCGATGGTGGAGCCGCGCATGGTTTCTGGGATAAGAAGGAGAAGAAAAGCCTGGATAAGGTGCAACAGCCAAGCCCGGAAAAGCAAATGGGTAGCATGCTACATCATCTCCTCTCGGCTACCCACACCGCACCGGTTGACCGAAACCGCCAAGTTTGGCGAGACCTTCACGTTTCTTAAGCTCCCAGCAACCAATCGCCTGTCATGCTGGCAGCCTGGCGGGTCGATTGCTAGCATTGGAAGGGTGCCGAACCGGCGCGCCGCTTTGCTTGTCGTCCTGATAGCATCTGATCATCTAATAGGGGAACCAGCGGTGTTTTCGTACCAACTCGACAGCGATACCACGCTGGAGCTACTCGCTCCCCGCCACGCCCAGGAACTCTACCGAGTGGTCGACGAAAACCGCGACCACCTCCGTCCATGGCTAGGATGGGTCGAGGAGACCAAGTCGGTGAGCGACGTGCAGGGGTTCATCCGCGCGGTGCAAACCCAGGTGGGAGGCAACTCCGGATTTCAAACCGCGATTCGCCATAAAGGTGACTTGGCTGGGATGATTGGGATGCACGGCATTCAGTGGACTCACCGCAGCAGTTCCATCGGCTACTGGCTGGCGAAGAGATTGCAAGGCCAAGGCATCATGACCAGAGCATGCTCGGCCTACCTGCGACATTGCTTCGGCGAGTTGGGGCTGCATCGCATGGAGATTCGCTGCGCGACGGACAACGAGCGGAGCCGGGCGATACCTGAGCGGCTGGGATTCACCAATGAAGGAACGTTGCGTGATGCCGAGTGGGTCACCAACCGCTTCGTCAGTCATGTCGTGTATGGGCTGCTTTCGAAGGACTGGCGTAAACAGTAGCCATGGCGAGGAGTCCCATGGATGGAGTGCAAACTCCCCTTACGGAGCACTCGCAGCGGCGGAGTGTCGCCTGACCGCCCACAGATAGCAGCAGGTTGCCACCACCGCAGCGGCCAGCGAGCGGACCGAAAACGAACATGCCGCGATGATCGCAATGTTACGGGAGGGAGTCATGAGGGGTGGAGTGGCTGGAGAGGACTTCCGCACTCGGGGGGACCATTTCAGTTAGCCGCGGATGATTTCGCCCATGCACTCGGCGAGCTTCTCGGGGGTGCAGACCAGGATGTCCATACCGACCTTGCGGAGCTTGCGGGCGGTTTGCCGATTGTATTCGGGCCGGGCGTTGTATCCTAACGCGCCGAGACCGATCATGCGAATGCCCGACTCGGCCATCTGGCGGGTCTGGTGGATCAAATCGCGCTCGTTGCGACCTTCGTAGAAGTCGGTAATGAGCACCACGATCGAGCGCGCCGGCTCGCGGACCAAGCCATGGGCGTACTGCAGCGCTCGGGTGATGTCGGTGCCGCCGCCGAGTTGAACGGAGAGCAGCACGTCGACCGGCTGGCCGACCTGATCGCTCAAGTCGGCGATGTCGGTGTCGAACAGGAACAGCGAAGTGCGAATCGACGGGAGCTCGGCGAAAATCGACGCCATCACGGCCGAGAAGATGGCCGAGTCGAGCATCGATCCCGATTGGTCGACCGCGACGATGATGTGCCAAGGGCGTTTCTTGCGTTCTGCGGCAAAGTAGTACGCGCGATCGATGAATAGCTTGCCGCTCTGGTGATCGTAGTTCTTTAGGTTGCGGCGGATCGTCGTCTTCAAGTCGAGATTGCGATACACCTTGCGCGGCGAGTGACGGTCGCGGCGAATCGCCCCGGTGATGGCCGTCTCTACTTGCAGCTTCATCTTCTCTTTTAGCTGCTGCACTACCTGATCGATGATCTTGCGAGCGAGCACGCGAGTCTTGGGATTAAGCAGGTCTTTGTGCGTAAGCAGAGTCTTTACTAGATCGATGTTGGGTTCGATCTTCTCGAGCAACTTGGGCTGATCGAGAAGTTCACGGATGCCCCGGCGGCTGACGAGCTCTTTCTCCATGACCTCTTTGGCCTGGTGCGGAAACAGCTCGGCCACCGCGTCGACCCATTCCGGTACCGTGAGTGGATGCCCACCCCCGAGCCCCCCCTGGCGGTCCTTCGACCTCCCCCGCCCGGAAGCCCCGGTGGGATCGCCCTGCCCTTCGCCGAACAGAAAGCCGATGATGCTTTCGATGCGTTGGTAGGTATGGTCGTCGGCGCAGGTGATGCCTTGGGCTTCGGCTTGTTTGCCGAGCACCAGCCGCCAGCGGGCGAGGGTGTGCCGATCGTTGGGCGAGGCTTGCGACATGTTAAAACTCCCAGTCCGATAGAATGTTGGCCACTTCGGCGTCGATGCGAGCAAACAACGCGGCCGCGCCGACCGAGGTGCTGAGTTCGGTAAGCGAAGTCTCTTCGGCCAGCCCGTACCGGCGGGCGACGCACTCGGCCAAGGTTTCGACATGGCGGTCGTGCAGTCGATCGAACGCGGCCCGCATCCGCGGAACCATCACCAGGAACGCATCCCAGTCGGCCGCCTTTAGCAGCGTATCGATCGCTTCGATCAGCGACTCGGCACCCAGCAGCAGCGAACTACGCGAGACAGCCATGATGCCATCGAGCAGGTCGCCAGCGGTGACCATCGTATCGATCGGTGCACTGGCCAAGGCGGATACCTCGTGGGCGAGTTCGTCGGTCGGGATCTCGCGCATCTCGGCCAGCATGCCGAGAAACGCTCCGCGGAGGAATGGTACGTTCGTTTGCTGGGCGGCCGAGCGAACGCTTTGCGTGAACAGTGTCCGGTCGAGATCGCGGGTCTTCTCGTCGCGAATCACCAACTCGGCCAGCGATCGCAACGCTTCGACCAGTTCGTTCTGCTCCTGCTCCGGCACATTCGCTGCCGCTGGCAACGCAAAGCAGGCGCGATCGTACGCTCGAACAATCAACTCGGCTAGCTGCTGTCGCACCAGCCCGCGATACTCCGCGTAGCGGTCGATCACGGTCAGGTGAGTGATCGCCTGGCAGAGCGAAACGAACCGCGAGTCGTCGTCGATGGCTTCGCCGCAGAGTTGTTCGGCACGCTGCACCGCACCCGGCAAGTCCATGTTCACCGCCCAGACGAGCCGGGCGCACATGGCCCCCGCTTGCGAGGCATGTTTGGCCAGGTCCTCCTCGAGCTGCGCAAGCGCGGCCGACTCAATCGTATCGCCGTACAGATTGCGTTCCACCAGTTCGGCTTCGACCTTGGGACTCCAGCGAAGCTCCCACCGTTCGCGGAACAACGTTCCGGTGGCGAGTTCCTGCGTGCTCGCGTCGACCAGCTTGCCGAGCGGCACTTTGAGGAACTCGACGCGGTGCAGGAAACAGCTCCGCCGGCGAGCGAACTGCTCGCGCTTGTCGAGCTGCACCGATTGGCGTTTCTCTTTACTCATGACTTCGGCGAGTTGCAGCTCGTCGAGGTTGCCATAAAAATCGCTCACCAGCGGCAACCGCCCCAAAGCGGGCGTGACTCGGCCGAGCTTGTTGCCGACGTCCACCGCGTCGATCGCCCGCTGCAGCGGTATACCAACGTCGGCCGGATCGCCTTTGCAGCAGCAAGTAACTAGCGCGTCGTGAATGTCGTCGAGCACCGGCGAGGTGCGTCCTCGCAGTCGGGCCAGCATGCGGGCGTGCTGGCTTACCGAGATCGCATCGGCCGAGGACAGCGGCTCGCCTTCCTTTCGGGCGCGTTTGAGGACCGACACCACGTGCTCGGCCAGCAGATCGGTCGGCCGGCCTTCGGACACCAGCTCCCACCAGGTCTGATAGTACTGTGGCGCGCGATTGCCCGCCCCGTAGCCGGAGAGTTCCGAGATGCGGAAGAACGAGTACGGCACCACCGAGGTGTAAACCGTGCCGGCTGGCAGTTCGCTGGGCGGTTGGAGGTCGTCGCGATCGAGAAACAAATGAAACCCGCCGCAGACGACCATGCAATCCTTTGGTTTCAGCTTGCGAGTCTTTAGCGTCTGGCGAATGGTGTGCCACATATGACGCTCGCGATCCAGGGTGCCATCGATGGCCAACCGCTCGGCCGGCGAGGTGCGTCGCGACGCGGCGCAGAACGTTGCCAACTCGCGGCGAAACTCCTCGGTATCGCGCTGATCGGCGTCGAGTTCAAACAAGGTGTCCCAGGCTTCGTTCCACGAACGAAATCCTGCCGACTTGGCGAGCTGTTGGTAGAATCTGCTGCTGAAAAGCAGTTGATCGGAATCATGCGTGGCGGCCGACGCAGGATTGGCGTCCTGGTCGAGCACCTCGGCGGGCGGCGGTTCTTCGAGCGGTTCCAGGTCGCTTCGCGGAGTGATCTCGGCGTAGTGCGGCAGGTCCATGAACACCACGTCGGCCTTCGTTTTCGTGGCCGCCTGCAAGGTGACGTATTCCGGCGAGTAGGCAACCAGCGGGTACCACGAGGCAAACCTGGCTGGGATGTCGGGCGACTCGCTGGCGATGCCGGCCAGGCCGAGCACGTTGTCGTCGTCACGATACGACGAGTAAATCGCCACTGGTGGCTTGGTCTTGCTATCGATCACATGCGGCAGCAGGTCTTGCGCCTCGGCAGGGCCTTCGAGGAAGATCACTTTCGGCTTGCGTGCGAGGATGGTCCGCTGCACGTGATACGCCACGCCGGGCGAGTGATGACGTACCGGGAACCAATACAGGTCCTCGCCGAGCACCTGGTCGACTTGCTCCGCAATCGCCTCGGTGTCGAGCCCGCTTTGCCTGATCGCGGCGGCTGATTGTTTACCCGCTTGGCTCATGAATTACCTCACCGAGCTCACCACTGCGTCGTGAAAGTCCTTCCAATCCTTGTTCTTCATCCCCCGCTTCTTGGCAACCACCACCGCGTACTCCTTAAGCACTGCCAGCTCGGCGACGTCCTCCTTCACGATCGAGCCAATCATGTTGCGGGCGATGTCGCCGGGCGTCACCTCTCCTTTTCCGAAGTAGCGGGCGTGCAGGTTCGCGTCGAGGGCCACGCCGATCGCTTCGGCGGTCGACAGCGTATTCGAGGCTTGTTTCAGGCTCACCCCGTCGCTGGTTTTGCCAGTGCGGAGTTCACGAAAAACGGTGGCCAGCAATTCGACCAGCGGCGGGCTCATCCGTTGCGGCAGATCATACCGCTCGATCAGCTCGGCCGAGCGGCTTTGCACAATTTCGATCTCAGTTTTCTGATCGCTGACGATGGGGATGTGGATATAATTGAACCGGCGCTTCAACGCGGCCGACAGTTCGTTCACCCCTTGGTCGCGAGTGTTCGCGGTCGCAATGATGTTGAACCCAGGCCGCGCCCACACCATGTTGGCATCAGGCAGTTCGGGGATTGCGATCGCTTTGTCGGACAGGATCGACACGAGCGAATCCTGCACGTCGGGCACACAGCGGGTGATTTCTTCGAACCGCAGCAATGTTCCCCCCTGCATGGCGACCATCGCTGGCGAAGGAATCAGGTTGTCGGAGGTCGGCCCCTCGGCGATCACCCGGGCGATGTTCCACGAGTACTTGATGTGTTCTTCAGTGGTCCCCGCGGTTCCTTGGATGGTTAAGGTTGAGGTGCCCGAGATGGCCGCGGCCAGATGCTCGGAGAGCCAGCTTTTGCCGGTTCCAGGCTCGCCGACCAGCAATAGCGCCCGCTCCGAAGCCAAGGTGACAATCGCCCGCTCGACGATGGAGTCGTCTCCGTAGAACTTGCGGGTGATCGGCACGTCGACTTTCTTGCCATCGATCGTGGCTTTTAGCTTCTTACCGCCGACGATGTAGTCGAGCACCGCTCGCGGCGACAACCGCCAGGCGTCGGGGGGCGTGTCGGAGTCGTTCTGCACGAGTGCTGCAAGCTGGTCGGCATATTTCACTTCGGCCGGATCGCGAAGCCTCTCCGTCTCTACCTTGGTGGTCGATGCGGCCGGCTTCTTCGCGGCGACTTTCTTTTTAGCCATGATGGGTGCCTTGGTTCAAAACTTGAGCGCTGCGAGCAACGCTTTACGGTCGACGTCTTTATCGGAAATGGTAAGGTAGCGCGGTTTCTCCCCCTCGAGCAGCGTGAGCGGCTGCACCATCAGTTGGCAAGCCGCGTAGTGCATCAGCCCAAACAGTGGTGGGCGATCTTTCTTCGCGTGCAGTTTCTTGAGGGCCGATTTCACCGATACGCCTTCCGGCGAGTCGCTATAGCTCAATTGAAAAAGGGTTTGATGGCTCACAATCGGAACCAACTGCTGCGTTTTGCGAGTTGCAGGTTGCCAGGAGTCCTCGGCGAACTGCCATACATCAAGCATCAACTCTTCCTGCAGGTCGATCTCCAGATCAAACGGGCCTGGGCGGTATTGTTGCAGATGTTGCTGGGCCCGCGACGGATCCCAAGCAAAGTGCTGCGGCCAGTCGCTGTAAGTCTTGGCAGCGGTAACACTGGTCTTCTCGCCCATGGTGAGTCGCCCACCTCCGTGGTCGTCGAGCGCGAACATGGCGCTAGTGATTTCGACGATCTTTCCTTCGAGAAACAGATGCGGCTTGAACTTCTGTTTCTGAGGCAGATGCAGAAAACCCTCGGGGGGAATCTCGTTGCCTGGTTTCAAAGGGAACACGCACGACCAGACCAACGACTGGCCGCGCGGAAGTTGCGGAGTATCGTCGAGCGTGCGAAGTCGAAAATCGAAGCCGCAGAAACTATCTTTCACATGTTTTTTGGTCACCCCCAGGGTGATCACTCGCGTTTGCTTGAGCGGTTGCGAGACTGGCGTGTGCATTAGTCGTTCGAACAACGCCGAGTCGGTGTTGCGAACCGCGGTCGCCAGTCCACGACTCAGCAGCCAGGCCCGACCGAGGAAGAAACTGAGCCGCTGTTTGGAGAACTCGGCATCGTTGCGGGTGAAGCGGCCGATTTCTTCGTTGGCCACGCGCAGGGTGGCTCCCAACCGCAATAGACGCATCCGCGAAGCTTCTTGAAAGCTTACCCCCAGCGTCTTGTGAGTCGCCTGCGAGGCAGCGGTAAGCCCGGCCAGTAAGATTTCTTCGATGGCAGCGGTAAGCGAATCAAGCAGCGGCAACACCTTTTTCGAGTCGAGGTCGGCCAGTTTCATGCATCCTCCTCCGCCAGCTCGTCGTCGGGCTGCTGGACCGCGACGAAATGCTCCAGAGAACTGCTCGCCGATTCGAGCGAGAGCACCCGCTCGAAGAGTCGCAAGCTGGTTTGTAGCCGGACCATCTGCGCGGCCGCTTCGCGATCATCGGCTTCGACCAACGCGATTAGTTGTGCCAGTTGCTGGCTGAGGTGTTCGGCGCCGATGGTACCGAATTCGTCGGCCACTGCCCGCAAGCGGGCGAGCGTGGTCGCCGGTACGCATCGCAGCCCGCTGACGACCAGATCGTCGAGCAGGTCTTGCACATCGTCGAGCGTAGCCACCGCTTCGGTTAGTTCGTCCATGACATCCGATTCTAGTGCAAGTTGCACGTCGTGGTATTCATCCGGGGTGCGAAAGTCGCGCCGCTACGAAACAAGTTACTGGAGCGTTGCTTTCGAATACGAGCTAAAACGCGTAGTAGTCTTCGGGCACGGTTTCGGTCGGCCGCCAATCGACTTCGCCCGCCTCGGCACCTTTGTAGCGAAGTAAGGTTTCGCTCATCGCATCTTTATCCAATTGAGGTTTCGTCACTAGGCGACTCGAATCGAGCCATTCGTCGGCAGTCGTTGGATCGATTTGCTCACTTTGGGCAAGTCCGACAATGAGTACCAGCAAGTGCTTGCATGGTTTGCCCCGCAGACCGCCGCACATGTTGAGGTTTTGCGTGCAGCAGGCGAAGTTGCCATCGGATCCCAAGCGGGCCGAATAAACCAGGCTGGGATCGCTTTGGCTCTTCACCACTCCCACCAGGTGGTCGTCCTGCACATCGGCGTACAGCTGAAACCGGTCGGCCTTGAGCATCTTGAGCGCCTTGTCGAGGCGGGCCGCATCGACGCGTTGCTTAATGCGTTCCATGAATAGTTCCATATCGATCGGACCTTTGGGTCGCGCGGCCTTGATGGCCTCGGCCAATCCAGGCGCGGAGCTTGGGCCTTTCCATTCCATCTTGTCGCGGTGCACGAACCCTTTGGGAAGTATTGTGTGTTCGTCGTAACGTACCTGGTCGAGAATGACCGTTTTGAGATCGACATCGGTCAGGTCGGCACCACACAAATCGGCCGACGTGAGGTTGCAGTTCTTCAGATTCGCCTTGGCCAGTACCGCTTTACGAAGGTTGGCCCACTCGAGCGACGCCCCCGCCAGCTTTGCGCTGGTGAAGTCGGACTCGGAGTATCGCGAGCCAACCATTTTGGCCCCTCGCAGGTCGGCTTGCTTAAAGTTGCATTTCGCAAAGGTGGTATGCAGTTCGGCCTTTTGGAGTTTGGCCTTTGAAAAGTCGCAGTCTTTGAACTCGGCTCCGGCTGCTTCCCAGCCTTCGAGCTTCGTCCCTGAGAAATCAGCCTTGCTGATGGTGCCGCCTGCCTTTCGCTGGCCTGTTGTGAGCTTGTTCCACTTTGCCACCCCAGCGGGACCTTCCTGCAGCATGGCGATCAACTCGGTCCGCTTTGCTTTCTGCCCCGCCTGACGCTTCTCGTTCGACTTGGCGAGTTGCTCGTCGGAAGGTTCGTCGACACCAAGGGCTTCGCACCAGGCGCTTAGCGCGAGAGCTTTGAGATCCTTGCCTTTGAGCGGACACTTGCTTCCTTTGGCAACCAGCGAGTCGAAAATCGGCTCACCTGGGTAGAGCGTGGTTAGCTCCAGCATGCCATCCGAGAACTTCTTGTGGGTGTTCCAATGGTGGGCATCCTCGACGTCCACTCGTACGCTGCAGTAGCCGCCGCCACCCTGTACATGCAGGGTGGCGTTGCCATGTTTGCGAACAACTTCAATCGACAGCGTGATAGAGTTCGACGCTTTCGCGGTTGTGTTGAGCTTTTTCAGGTGAGGGCCTTCGTGACCCACCGGCTGCGCTTGGTCGGCGTCGAAATTCTTGGCCTTCGAAACATCCACGTTCGAAAAAGCAGCGCCCGCTAGTGCGGCACCGCGGAAGTCGGCTCCGTCGAGCGTTGCGTCGGTAAAGTTGACCCCTGCCAGATCGGCATCATGGAACTTGACCCGCGTTAGATTGGCCTTGGTGAAATCGGATCCGCGTAGATTCGCACCGCTAAAGTCGGCCCCGGTGAAGTCGCTTTCGGCGAACTCCGACTTCGATAGTTGTTTACCAGCCAGGGAGACTCGCTTCAGATTGCAACGCTTTGCGTGCATGCCCTGATTGCCGTACTTGGAGGCGCGATCTTGCGTGAACGTTACCCCCTGAAAGTCACAGTCCGCGAATTCTGGCCCCGACCAACTTCCGTTGGTTAGGGTGGCTTTCTTAAAGCTGCAATCGTTAAATCTGGGTTCGGAGTACCGCACCGGGAAATCGATCGTGGCTTCGTCGAATCGGGCGTGCGATACCTCTTCGAATTCCACGCGTGACAAGGTGGCCTTGCGAAAATCGACGCCGTCGAGGTTGATTTCAGTCAAATCGATCTCGGTAAGCGTGGTACCGCGCAGGTCGATGCCGGAGAGGTCGAGTACTTGAGTTGTGCCGTGGTGGAAGAAACGGGAACGGCTCGATTCTCTGGATAGCCATTGGAACCGCTGGCAACCTTCCTCGCCGGCTTGCAGCAGCGCAGTAGCTTCGTGGATATCGGGCTGCAGCATGGCGCCGAGCTGGTCGACGTCGATCACCGTGATGGTGGCCCCTTTGTTTTGATTGAGCTGATCGGCTTTCTTTTCTGCCGCGCTCGGCCCGCTACCGGTGGTGCTGCCGACGATCAGGTAGTCGAGACCGACCGTGACGCCCTTCACGAACTCGCCCCCTTCGTGCTCGATGACGTTGAGCACGGTTTTGCGATCGGTCGGATAAGAGAAACGCCCTGCAGTGGCAACCTTTTGCCCCGCAAATCGCTGGTGAAGCCAGTCGGCCGACGCCTTTTGCTTTTTCTTTGCCATGGTGTTCCTTCCGTGCGCGGCCAGTAGCCACGGGACAAGTACCGCTGCCTGAGTTGGGCGACTAGTAGTTTTCTGCCATGGTGACCCGCTGGTCTTCGACTACACGAATCAATCGACAGAATAGCCGCCCACGATTGTATCGTGTTCGTAGCCAGCTGGGTATATTGCAGCCGCTGATTGGAAGGAAGGGGCGAAACCTTTAAGCTGCTGCCGAGGCGGGTGAGGCTTTAGCAGCCAGTTTTCCGGAGTCCTCTGCTTTTGAAGACGCAGAAGTGGGAGTTGCCGTGCAGAGTCGCCCGAGGGGACTTAGCAGCAGCGCTGGCAGTAGTACTAAGTCTCCTGCGAGTGCCAGGCCAAGTAGCATGGCCATGCTGGTTGCGAATCGGCTGGTCGGTAGGAAGTCGCTCAGCGCGAAGACCAAAAGCCCCAGACCGCAGCTTACCGAGGTTTGAATCATGGCTGGGCCGCAATGCTCGAGGGCGTGACGGACCGCGCGGTCGCGACTCGCATGCTTCGCGTAAGCCCGCTGGAAGAAGGTAAGGAAGTGGAACGTATCGTCGACCGCGATGCCGAGGGCAACGCTGGCGGTCATCACGACACCGATATCGATGGGATCGCCCCGCCAGCCGAGTACTCCGAAGTAGATGGCAATGGGGAACAGGTTGGGGAGCATCGCAATCAGCCCCGCCAGCACGCCCGACTGTACCAAAGTCATTACTACAGTAATCAGCAGCAAAGCTGCGGTGAAGCTGTGCAATAGATCGGCGAGCAATTGTCCTTGAATCGCATGTACCAGCGGCATGATGCCAGTGGTATTGGTCGACAATCCTTGTCGCAAATCCGGCGAGTAGTCGGCCAGTACCTCATCGACAATCGCATCAACGTGGGCCAGAGTCTCGCCATAGTCGGCAGACCCCAATGCAGTAGTGCGGGTGGTGAGTCGCCAGTGCTCGACGCTCTGGTCGCCACGTTTGACGAGCCCCATCGATTCGTAGTGCGGAAGCTCTTGGGCAATGATTTGGTCGATGATCTGGTTCTGAACCGGCAATGGTTGTGCGGAGAGGTCGACGATGGGCGGAAAACAATTCGCCGCCGAGAATGCCGGCGATAGTTCCTGGTCGGTTCCCAGTTGTTTGCCAAGGTTCCAGAGCAGTGCCAGTTTGTCGCGATAGGTCAGCGGAGAAGTTTCTTCGAAGGTGAGCGTCACTTCCAGCGGAACCAGCGGGCCGACGTGCGATTCGAGCCAGGCGTAATCTTCGATCACCCGATGCTGGCTGGCGAACATGGTTTCGATGCGGACCGACGTAGTGATTTGCGACGCGTACCAGGCGCCCACCAGAGTGAGCACCACCCCTGCTGCGGTGATTGCCAGATTGCCACGAGAGAGCACGCTCGCCCACACCTGCCAAGTCGAAGAGCGGGTGGGCGCTGCGGAACGCTTTCCGCCCGATTGCTGCCGCGCGCCGGGGGGCCAGAAGAAGTAACAAGCGGGCAGCAGGCCGAGCAGGATTCCGACGGTCAGCAGCACCCCAGCGGCCGAATACCCACCGAAGGCACGAATCGGCTGCAGTTGGCTCGACATCAGCGATGCCATGCCGATGGCGGTGGTGCCGGCCGAGAGTACGCATGGAAGCCACCCATGTTCGATGGCCGTAGCGATGCGTCGCTTGCTTGCGGTGGATTGGTCGAGGTCGAAGTAGTAGTTGGTTAAGTGCACCCCTCCGGCCACGGCCAGCACCTGAATGAGCGGAGGAAGCACGATCAACAGTGCGTTCATTGAATCGCCAGCGTAGTAAACCAATGCCAGCGTGGCCCCTTGGCTGAGCATGGCAAGTCCAAACACCACGAGCGCCGCGCGAATGGATCGTAGATTCAACCAGCACAACAGAAATATCACCACGGCCGACGGACCCGCGAATTTCGACAACGTTGCCTGACTGGAGTTATCGACCGACAGGCCATCGATCACCGGCCCCGACAGATGCATTTCGTCGTTGCGCACTCCGCAGAACTCTTCGGTCGCTTTGGTGATCAAATCGACCAGCCGCTTCCGCTGCGCAAGCCCCTGTGCGTTAAACGTCACAATCACCGCGGTCGTGGAACCATCGGGGCCCACGAGATAGCCAGACAGCCGCCGCTTGGCATCCTGGTAGGTGATCGTTGAGTCGCCGCCTGAGAGACTCAACGCCGCTTCACGCCCCGAGGTGACTTTGTGGAACAGCCATTGATCGTCTTGGTAAAACACCTTGGCGGTGCGGAGCACCTGTACCAGTCGATCGAGCGGGGCGTTCTCGACCGTGCAGCCTTGCCAGCTCAGCATCAGCGTGTCGCCTGGACCGAATAGCTCGCAGTGCTTGTCGTAGTCGCGGCGGGGAGCAAACTCGCTGGTGACCCAATCGATCGGCGAGTTGTTGTTCGAGTCGAGCGCGCGGGTTGCTCCCCATACGACTAGCGGCAAAGCCAGCAGCGTGTAGCCCAGGAGCAATCGAAGTCGCTGACGGTGAACATTCACTAAATGGCTCTCACGCTAGGCTGCCCGTCGAGGCGTTTGCTGGTCGGTCGTGGGTGCCTTTACCGGGATGCGGGCCAGCGGTCCAAATGGCATCAACGGGAACCCCGGCACCCGCGACTGGTACTCGAGATAGCTATCTCCTAGAAAGTAAGCGAGTCGACGATCTTTCAAATAGCTGCCGACAAATAAATACATAGTCCAGATTCCGGTGAGGATCACGTGGTCGAGCGACATGTGCGGCGTGAACCAGACCAGACCCATGAAGCTCAGGTAAACCGGATGGCGAATAAAGCGATAAGCGCCGCAGGCATCGAAGCCGCGACGAGGTGGTTTCTCCCCCCGCACCCAATAGAGCCAAGGGGTCAAACCGGTTTGGTAGCCAAGGCCCGTGAGGTACAGGCTGTAGAACAACGCTATCCACGAGGCGTAGAAGCCGGCGGTCATCACGCCCCACCCTGCCCCGTCGAGGTCCCAGAACACCACGTCGCTTCCTTGCCAGTAGTGAAACAGCAGTAGCAGCGAAACACACGTAGCCACCGTATAGAACAGCCCGTAGAAAGCAGCGGGGATGACTTTCACCAGTTTGCTGCGGACTGCCGGATAGAGCAGCAAGCTGTGTGGCACCGCGAACATCAGCGCCAGGGCAGCATCGAGACCAAGGTTGCCTCCGGTGCTGGCGGCACGGCCATCTTTCAGGAACCAAAAGAGATGCCAAACCGTGTAAGCAAACAGTACATGGGTACCAATGCCGGCCGCGTAGCCGGCGAAGCGAGCCATCCTGGCCCGAATGTCGCGTCTCATGACGAATCCCTGATCAATCGTTAGTCGACTCGGAAGCTAGTCGACCGCCTTCTTGGCAACGAAACAACCGTACTGCATCGCTCCACTTCGATACGCATCGAGAATGGTCTGGAACCGATCAAGGAAGATGATTTGTCCCCGGTCGATCCACTTCGCAGCTCGGTGAATGGCAAAACGCTTTACGCGATCGCGGCATATTTCCCAGGTGCGATCAACCTGTTGAGTCCAGTCGTCGGCGCGTTCGACAGTCAGCCCAGCTTCTCGCATCCATTGTTGGTATTCGTCCAGCGTGGCCAGCGATGGGCAGAAGAACCCTTCGCACACGTCGAACACTTGCTGGCGTTGCGACTCGTTGAGTTCGGGCCCTGCAAGCCAGGCGCAAATGGCCATGGTGCCACCTGGTTTCAGCCACTCGGCTGCGCGTTGGATGAAAGCGGGTTTGTCGAACAGATGCTCGGTGCATTCGACACTCCACACCACGTCGAACTGTTCGGGATCGAACTGCACCTGCTCGGCGTCGGCTCGCAAGAAGCGGGTTTGCCGACGCAGACCGTAACGTGCCGATGCCAGCGTGGCCCAGCGCCGTTGGAATGGACTAAGGGTGACCCCGGTGACCTCGCAGCCATACTTTTTAGCCAGCCGGCGCGATGAGCCACCCATGCCGCAACCGATGTCCACGACCTTCTGCCCAGCGGAAATGTTGGCCGCGGCCACCAAGCGATCGGTAAGTTGATCTTGGGCAATCGCTGGCGACTCATCCTGTTCCCAGTAGCCATGGTGGATATGACGTCCCCATAGCAGACGATAGAACAGGGTCGACACATCGTAGTGACGACGAATCACATCTTTTTCAATCGTTGGGCAGCTGATCATTGGAAGTTTCGGGAAGGAAGGATCGACCTAGTTGCTCGATCCCGAGGTGGGAGCCACCCAGGCATCGCCCCAGATGGTAAGTTCGTCGGCCACGCCGATCGCGCCGAACGCTTTGGTAAACGGTTTCATGCCGTAGTCTGTTTGCTTGATGCGAAATCCACCTCGCACGTGTTGCCAGCCCTTTGCCATTTCGACTTCCACTAGGAACTCGAGCGGGCGGGTGGTTTCTTGCAGGGTAAACTCACCCTTCAGCAAGTACTGCGGCAGTTTCCGCTTGCTTAGTTTCTCGTAAGGTTCGGCCGAGATCACCCGGAACGTGGCCGTGGGGTACTTCTTTACGTTGAGCACCTGATCGCCGAGCATGTTGTCGGTAACTTGCTGCTGGGTAGAAGCCGAGCTGGTTCCTTCGAGTCCCACGTACTTGCGTGCTGCATCGGTATCGGCCACGAAGCTCGTCATGTCGAACACGATCTCGCCGGCATCCTTGGCCGATCCGAGGTGCAACTCGCCACTCTTGATCTCGCCGACGACGCCATGCTCGTGACCCAAGCCGGTTTTGCCGACTAGCGTATAAACATGGCTCGACTCGAGATAGAAATCGCCAGGGTGGTATTCTTTCTGAGCTGGCTTGTTTTGTGCCGCCTGAGCCGACGAGGCGGTAGCTACTTTCGCGGCCTCTTGGGCAATGAGCGTGCTGCAAAAAATTGCAGTAGCTGCCAGGCATCCAGCCAGGGCAATGTTAGGTGAAATCCGTTTCATTGGGTGGCTGCCTTACTGATGGGGATGAAGGGCTTGAAGGTGGGATCGTGTTTATACACCCATCGCCTATGGTTCGCCCAGAGCAATAAACCGCATGTTTCGTTTTGCGACGTGTTCTCATTAACCTGCTTGCGGTCGCTGTTGCCTTGACAATTCTCGGCAAAAGTCAAAGACTGCAGCATGCAATACAGCCACTCGCAGGATTTCTGATCGGCAGCCATGGAAGTAAGTAAGCGAAAACTGCAGCCCGAGTGGATGGACGATCCCAAGCTAGATCGGACGTTGCATGTGAACGCCTTGAAAGGCCTGCAGCGAATCAACGCCTGGAGTCGAACCTCGTCGGTACTCTGGCGGGCGATTAACACTCTTGCGAAGGCCCGCCCAGAAGGCAAGCTGCGGATCTTGGACCTCGCTTGCGGCGGTGGCGACACTGTGATTCGGCTGGCGCGTCTGGCCGAGCATTCAAACTGGCATATCGAAATCGATGGCTGCGATGTGAGTAGCACGGCGATCGATCACGCAACCGAATCGGCCTCGCAGGCGGGTGTTAAGGGATGTCGGTTCTACGCCCACGATGTGCTTGAGGGCCCGTTGCCCACTGGGTACGACATCGTGACCAGCACACTATTTCTACACCACTTGGAACAATCACAAGCGGTCGACCTATTGCGGCGCATGGCCGTTGCAACCAACCATGCGGTGTTTGTGGACGATCTACTACGCACACGTACAGGCTACGTACTGGCCCAGGTTGGCTGTCGCCTTCTCTCTCGCTCTCCGGTCGTGCACTTCGATGGACCGGTATCCGTGCTGGGAGCCTACACGTTGGCCGAAGCCCAGGCGATTGCCAACGAAGCAGGACTGCACGGCGCACGTTTTCAGAAGCACTGGCCCGAACGTTACCTCTTAAGCTGGACGAAAGAGAAATGACCGTTCTCGACGCATCAAACCAGCAAACGAGTCGCGAGTTATGGGATGCGGTGGTGATTGGAGCCGGTCCGGCGGGTGCGATCAGTAGCTATCTGCTTGCCAAGAGTGGTGTCCGCACGCTGTTGGTAGAAGCCAAGGCCTTTCCCCGTGGCAAAGTTTGCGGCGGGTGTTTGAACGCACGCGGCATCGCCGCCCTGGAGTCAATCTCCCTGGGGGAAACCCTCAAAGAGTGCCAACCAACGGTCGTCGACTGTTTGAAGATCGTTCACCGCAATCGTTCGGCCGAACTATCGTTACCAGCGGGCTTGAGTGTATCGAGGGAGACGTTGGATGCCGCGCTCGTCGAGGCATCCATCGCAGCGGGCGTAACGTTCATGCCCGAGACCTCTTGTCGTGTACTCTCCGATTTGGACAACGACCTCCGTGTATTGCGACTAAGCTCTCATACTGGCGAGACGACTCAAGTGAGCGCGCGGGTAGTCCTAGCCTGCGACGGACTAGGCCATCCCTCGCTGGTGAACCTGCCGGAAGTTGCATCGACGGTGGCCGCTGGTTCGAGAATCGGTTTAGGAGCAATTGTCGAAGACAGCGAGGCAAGTCAAGCATTTGCCACCAATACCATCTACATGGCCGTTGCCGAGCAAGGCTACGTGGGATTGGCTCACGCCGAACGTGGTCGAGTGAGCATCGCCTCGGCGGTGGATCCCAAAGCCTTGGCTGCCGCCGACTCGCCCGCCAGTTTACTGAGACAGATGTTGCGTTCGGCTGGACTCGACTATCCAACGATCGATGACTCGCTTCCGCTGCGAGGCACTCCTCCCATCACCCAACAAGCTGGGCAGGTGGCCAGCCATCGGTTGTTTTTGTTAGGGGATGCGGCTGGTTACGTCGAACCGTTTACCGGCGAAGGCATGGCGGCAGCCATCGAAGGTGCCATGTCTGTAGCTCCGCTGGCCAACCAGGCAGTAGCCAACTGGAATGAGCATCTGGCCGCTGCCTGGCAAGAAACTTACCATCGTACTATCCGTTCGCGCCAGCAAGCGTGTAAGGCCATCGCCTGGCTGGTGCGGCATCCGCGATTGCTACAGTGGAGTATTGGGTGCCTGTCGTACCAACCATTCGTCGGCAACAAAGTTGCGAGATGGGTTGGTTCGATGCGGACGCCACAAGGAAAAAGCTGCTGATGAGTACATGTATCCAAGGCTTGGGCCTGGCGGTTCCCAAGCACTTTATCAATCAAGCCGAAGCAGCCCACTACGCTCTCGCCAGTTGCGTAGCGAGCGACAAACAGCGGCAGTTGGCCACGCGACTCTACTTGCGGTCAGGCGTGGAGTCGCGCCATAGCGTCTTGCTCAACTCCTCCACCAACGGCGAAACCGCCGCGCAATCGTACTACGAACCATCGACCGAAACGCAGCCTTTCGGACCGACTACCGCCGAGCGAATGCAGACGTACCGCTCCGAAGCCGAGAAGCTCGCCATCGAGGCGGCCGGAAAAGCACTGCTCGCTAGTGGAGTGGAACCTGCTGCGATCACGCATGTGGTCACCGTGTCGTGCAGCGGATTCGACGCCCCTGGAGTCGATGTGTCGCTGATCACAGAATTGGGGCTTAAGCAGCAAGTCGCCCGTACGCACGTGGGATTCATGGGATGCCATGGAGCGATGAACGGTTTGCGGGTGGCCAAGGCTTACGCGAATGCCGATCCGAACGTGCAAGTGTTGCTAGTAGCAGTTGAGTTGTGCAGTCTGCACTATCAATACGAGTGGACGAACGAGCGGATGGTATCCAATTCGCTCTTCGCCGATGGAGCAGCCGCAGTGGTGGTGAGTAACGCCGAGCAATCTAAGTCGCTGTGGAGCATCGGTGAGAGCCTGGCCGAGATCGTTCCCGAGAGTCGCGACGCGATGACTTGGCGAATCGGCGACCACGGATTCGAGATGACCCTGTCGCCAGCGGTGCCGCAACTCATCAAGCAGGAACTCCGCCCTAGGCTCGAAGCGTGGTTATCGCAAGGCGATTTGAGCCTCGATCAGATCGCCGGCTGGGCGGTACACCCAGGTGGCCCGAGAATTTTGCAGGCGTGCAGCGAGGCCTTGTCGCTGCCCGACTCGGCGCTGGCTGCTTCGTTTGATGTGCTTCGGCGATTTGGCAATATGTCGTCGCCAACGGTATTGTTTGTGCTGCATGAACTCGAGCAGCAGATCACCGGTCCGACGGTCGCGCTGGGATTCGGGCCAGGTTTGGCGATCGAAGGATGTTTACTTTACCGATAATCCGCGAATCAGTCCCAGCTCTCGCGACTACTGGCGGCAAGCTGTGCAACTATTGCACACTCGAGCAGGTACCCCTACGCAATCTCAGGGGATCAACTCTTCAGGGAACGCTGGAAAAACGTTAACGGGAGCTTTTATCTCGCTCTGGCGCGCCTTTTGCCTTGTGGACTTCCATGTGTCGCGTTCGACACGCGTGAAAGTTCGTTTACTCAAAAGGCTCCTCTCATGTCGCAGAATACATCGACTCTAAGTCCCATCGAACAGCTTCGGGCCGCCGCTGGAAGCGGAAAACCAGTTACTACCACCAGCAAAGTCTTCGGGTTGCGGGCGTTCACATCGATGCTGCTCTCGGTGTCGTTTCTAGTGCTTTGCGTATCGGGAATCGTTCTGTTTCTAACCCCCCGTGGGCGGGTCGCAAACTGGACCGGGTGGACACTATTGGGGCTCGACAAGCACGAGTGGTCTTCGTTGCACGTGAACAACAGCATTCTGTTCATCATCATGGCAGCGACGCACTTGGTACTGAATTGGTCGGTGCTGATGCGTTACCTGAAGAACAAAAAGGTTCCAGGGATACATAAATGGAAAGAATTGACCGTGGCGCTTGGCGTTGCCGGCTTGTGTGTGGCTGGTCCCATCTTTAGTGTTCCGCCATTTAGTTCTTTGATGGCGTTTAACGACGAAGTCAAAGACTATTGGGAACAGGACAACACAAGCGGCAGCGCCAACCCGCCGGTCGCCCACGCCGAAGAGCTAACGCTGGCCGAACTAGCGGATCATATCTTCCTAACTTCCGATCAGGTCTCGACGGCCCTGGCCTCGAACGGCTACGACGTGACCAACACCAGCTTGACGGTTGCCGAAATTGCCGAGCAAAAGCAGCAGACACCCAGCGAGTTGTTCGACGTGATTCGAGAGGAGTATCCCGAATCGCGCGGCTGGGGACGCATTGGAGCCAAGTCCGAAGACCATGACACCGCGTCTTTCGGTGAGGAAGCGGAACACGCTGGTGGTTTCGGCGGTGGAGGAGGTTTCGGGCGCGGTCAGGGACAAGGAGGAGGTAGAGGTCCAGGACGTGGGATGGGCGGCGGCCAAGGCGGCATGGGACGTGGTGGCGGCGGGGGCGGCCGAGGAGCCGGCTTGGGGGGAGAGCTGTAGGAGATTCGCTACCGTACAAGTCTAACTGCTTCCACAATCAAGAACCAACAGGCCTTCGATCGACGAGATCAAAGGCCTGTTCTATTGAGATGCTGAATAAAGTGTGACCCAAAGAACAACGCCTGGCACACGTTGCGTGTACCAGGCGTTGCTTGTTGCTAAGGTAATCGACAGGTCCTGAGTGGTTACAGGGCCTTTGCCAGGCGATCGAGTTTACGCAGGCGAAGTTGGTCGCCCACTTCGGTTCCCAGCTTTGCAAAGGCTTGATCTCGCAGTTGTTGCGATTGTTGTGTCTGCGTTTGTTGCGAGCTCTGGTTGGTCGCCTGTTGAGCTGCCTGGCGAGTCTGCGATTGCTGGCCATTCGAACCATTCTGGCCGGCCGCATTCTGGCTGTTGGCACCTCCCTGCCCTGCTGCTTCCGCCTGACCACCTTGTCCGGCTTGCGTGTTGGCACTGCCGTCTCCGGTGCAAGTGCCAGTTCCGCTACCGGTACCATTGCCAGTTCCCGCTGTGCCTGCGAGAGCCGCGGTAAAGGCTTCCAGATGGTTCTGCGAACCGTTGAGCAGATGGGTATAGACCTGCTCGATGTCGGCATGAGTCGTTTCTTCAATCGCGAACTGAAGATCTTCGATATCGAGCTCCTCGATGGTGATACCCACCTGATAGGCATCACTTAGCGAGTTCGATCCTTGCTTAATCAAAGCATCGTACATGCCTTGCAGAGTGGTGCTTTCGAACACACCTACCCCATTGTCGCCCACGGGATCCTCGAGGCCGTATTTCTCGAGCAATTGTCCCACGGAGTCCATGTGTTGCTGTTCGGATGCGGCAATGTTCTCAAAGAGATCCACCCCGTACATATCACCCAGCGTTTGGTACACATCGCGGGCCAGCTTTTCCTCTTCCCGCATGTGCAGCAGATCGGTGACTTCGATGTCTGCTAGCTCGGTGGCGACCGGGCAGTCGGCATTGCTCGTGCAGTCTTTTTCTTGTTGCTTCTGCTGCATCTTGTCGTGATGCTCTTGAGACTTGCCGGTCTGGCGAACTTGCGCGGCCTGCCCATCTTGCGATTGGGTACAATCTTGCGAGCCCACCTGTGCCGCCTGGCCTTCGCCAGCATTGGCCTGTGGCCCGTTGCCGAGCGCGTCGCCAACGCCATCGCACAGCCCGGCCGCCGATAGCACCTCGCGTCTTTCCAGCGATTCGCTCCGAAGCTGTCGGCTAGTGCGGTACTGTCCGTGGCGTTTGTGGAATCTGGTCCTTGAACTCATCTCCGTCGCTCCTTTCTTGCGAATCGCCTAGCCAGCAAAAAATGCCAACCATCGGTTCGCAACATTTTGTGATAAGTCGGCATCCAAGAGAAGAAACGGCATGCCGGTTGCCGCAGTTTGGGGAGTACTAATTGCAACTGCTGGGCCAACTATTCATGATTCGCGACGTTCGGCCCTGTAACACAAGAACATTCGGTTTGCCACCAACCAAGAGTCAAGTTTTGCGAGGCGATGTGGACGCGAGCGAGCAATGAATGCGAGATCCAAGTCACCAAGGTGTGCAAAAGTTGCAGCGCTGTAGACGCTACGAGTCACGCGTTCGCTCAAGTAGAATAGAGATAGATAATGAATCACTCTTCTTGCCAGGCCATCGGAAAGTGCCATGCTTAAAACAACCAGAAAGGCTGCTGTGCTGCTGGTGCTCGCCGTCGTCTGGGGAGGCATCGCGGCCTGGCAACATCATGAATTTGGGCATGAACGCGAACGCATTCAGGGCGATTTGATCCGACAGTCGGAAATGCTTCGCCAAGCACTGCTAGGCGGGGCCCGCGCTCATCGACGTCTCGGCCGCGTGATTGAAGAGCAGATCCAGGCAATCATGGACGAAATCACGGGCAAGTCGGGAATTCTCGCTGTTCGCATTCGCGACGACGATGGCTGGTTCTCGATTGATTCGGGCCATACCGAATGGCTTGCCTCGACCGATAAGTCACCTACTTGGTTGACTCAGGGATTACAAACCAGCGAGCGGGTGACGATCCAAGTGTTACCCCGGGGACAAGGCCAAGGGGGGGGCGGCGGAGGGGGCCCCGGGTGGGGACACAATCTCGGTGAAGAGAGCCATCCTCTGGAGTTGCAACTCACTTTGCTGGTAGATCGCACCGCGGCCGACGCGGCGATTCAGTCGGCCGCACACCTGCGTGTGATTGTTGTTGTTGCGAGCGGGGTGGTGCTTGCTGCCCTTGGCTTGGCCTGGCGGGCATTGGTGAAGTCGATGGAGTCGCAATCGCAAACCGTGCTACTCAAGGCCGAGAAGAAACGGCTCGAAGACCTGAGCCAGGCTGCATCGGGGTTGGCTCACGAAACGCGCAACCCTCTCGGTGTGATTCGAGCTGGCCTACAGACCATCATCGGCAACGGCTCCGATGGTTCGATGCGAGACTATCGACCGCGGTTGCGGCTCATGATGGAAGAGTGCGACCGCGTAACGTCGCGCATCAACCAGTTTCTCGCTTACGCCAGACCTCAGGCGGCCGAATTAAAGCCAGTTGCGCTGGTGCCGCTGATCGAAGAGTTGCAGATGCTGTTGCAGCCTGATTTGGAAGGGGCCGACTTAGAACTGCGGCTTAAGGTCGACAGTGGATGCGAAGTCGTCCAAGCGGATGGTAATTTGCTGCGGCAGATTCTGTTTAATCTCTTGCAGAATGCCATCGCTTTTTCTCCCGCAGGCGAAACCGTGGAAGTGCAGGTGGCAAGGTCCTCGGGTAACGCGATTCGTATTTCCGTTGCTGATGTAGGTCCTGGCGTCGACGATAAGCTGGTGGAAAGTCTGTTTTCCCCTTACTCGACGACACGCCAAGGAGGAGCAGGGTTAGGGCTGGCGATTGTCTCGCGTCTTTCGCAAGAACAGGGCTGGACCGTACAATATCAGCAGCGCCCCGAAGGGGGTGCGCTATTTACCATCGAGGGTGTTCGTGGAGCAAGCTAGTCAAACCATCTTGATTGTCGACGACGAAGCCCCGCAGCGCGAGCTACTAGCCAGCGCCCTGCAATCGTGGGGGCTCGCGATCGTGGAAGCTGCCTCGGGCGAGGCGGCGCTCGAGAGGATAAGTGAAAGTGCTCCCGATATGGTGCTGCTTGATGTTCGCCTGGGAGGGATCGATGGTTTAGAAACGCTCCGTCGCATTCGACTGAATCATACTGAACTTCCTGTGCTGCTGATTACCGGATTTGCCGATATCCGACAAGCCGTGGAAGCAGTGAAGAGCGGAGCCGATGACTATCTGAGCAAACCGATCGATCTCGATGAACTACAGATCGCGGTGACCGATGCTCTGGGGCGGCTTGAAGAGGAGAAGGTCGATGGTGAGCTTCCGAATCTACCAGAGAACGTAGTCGCCGAGAGTGCGGCCATGCAAGCAGTACTGCGAACGGCCGCGCTGGTCGCAGCTTCCGATGCTCCTGTGCTCGTAATGGGCGAAAGCGGAGTCGGCAAAGAAGTGATTGCCGATCTGATTCATCGATGGAGCCATCGCGCAGCGAAGCCTTTGATTGCTGCAAATTGTGCAGGCTTGCCGGAAACGTTGATTGAAAGCGAGTTGTTTGGTCACGTGAAAGGTGCCTTTACCGGGGCTTCGACAACTCGCGAAGGCTATTTTCGTGCTGCTGAGGGAAGCACTTTGTTTCTCGACGAAATTGGGGAGCTTCCAATGCACTTGCAGCCAAAGTTACTGCGGGCGTTGGAAGCCAAAGAGGTGACGCCTGTCGGGGCCGATCGACCCGTGCCGGTCGATGTGCGGCTTGTCGCTGCGACAAACAAAAACTTGGAGCAGGCGGTCAAAGATAACACGTTTCGCGAAGATCTGTACTATCGATTGAATGTGGTGGAGCTGAATGTTCCGCCGCTCCGCGATCGTCGTGAGGACATCCCAGCTTTAGTCCGTAAATGGGGAAGCGAGTTTGTCGGGGCGGCGATCCGGCTGTCGCCCCAAGCGTTGAACTGCCTATTGGCCTACGAGTGGCCAGGCAACGTGCGTGAACTACGAAATGCCATTCAGCGGGCCTGTTTGTTGTGTCGCGGCGATGTCGTGATGCCGGAGCATCTTCCTGCCAAGGTGCAAGCATTGGTTGTCGACGATTCCGGCGACGAACTGGGGCGTTTGTCGCAAGTCGAGCGAGCGACCATATTGGCCACCCTCGAAGAATGCGAGGGGAATCGTACCATCGCAGCCCGCAAACTGGGAATCAGTCGCCGAGGACTCATCTACAAACTGCGCGCGATGAATTTCGAAGGGTAAATTAGCATTTGGCACGCAACGTGCGTTATATCTTCTTTCGGTTGGTCGCGTGACCAGCCCAGCAACCAGTCATTGCTTCCTGTGTTTCAAGTAAGCAATTTGAATCGCAATTGGTTGCTGTTGGCCAAAGCACTGGCTGGCTGCTGTGCAATCCTTGCAGGTTGCAAAATATAGCGATCTGCAAAAAGTGCTCTTGATTCATCGAAAGGAGAAGTGAGCCGTGAGATTTCATTCCATGATCGTTTCGGTCACCTTAATGTCGACCGCCCTGTTTACCTCGAACGCATTAGCCCAACGAGGTATCGGAAGAATGCAAGGCGTCGCCCGGCAAGCGACCCCTACTGTGACTGAAACCATTGTCGGTACGGTTTCGGAAATAAAAATTGGTCCCTGCGAAGACACTACGGGGCGAGCAGCCATTGGCGTGCACCTGCTCGTGGCTACCGACGACGAAACGACAGTGAATGTTCACCTCGGACCACAAGCGGTGGTCGATGAACTGGTCGGCGACATCGTGGTTGGTCAAGAAGTCACGATCGTCGGGTTCCGAACCGCTGACTTGCCGGAAGACTCACTGGTTGCCAAGAGTATTGATATCGATGGCCAAATTGTCGAGTTCCGCCAAGACTCCTTGCGTCCGATCTGGGCTGCCGGCGCTGGTCGAGGACAGGGCTTCGGCCAAGGTCGCGGTCAAGTATTTGGACCGGCGTACGGTCAAGGACGTGGCCAAGGCTTTGGTCAGGGATATGGCCAAGGGCGAGGCAACGGACAACCTTGCTGGCGTTATCAGAGCCAGGATTGGAAACCGGCCATGAATCAAGCAGGTGGTCGGGGAATGGGCCAGGGCCGCGGCCGTGGCATGCAAGGCAATGGCTACCGCGGTGCTCGCGGAAATGGCCAACGCTGGGCCCAATAGACTCCTGCGAAGTTTGGCCCCCCAAGGTCAGGAGCCAGCGACTGAGCTCCGTCGCTGTCGGGGGGCCAATTTCTTTTGCCCTATCGGCGAACCTTCCCAGCCCGCAAATGCTCTAAAAATACTGTGTAGGCGTGGGCTAGACGGGGTTTGTCGTACTCCAAAAGCTTGCTAGAATGCTTCACGCAGCAATTGCTAACCAAACGCCCTGCGGTCTTGGCCGACAGGGCGTCGTTTTTCGCCGAACTGGAGGACGAGTTTTTGTCCCCCAAGGCAGCGGAAAGCAACAAATCCCGTGAAAAACGGGGTTTGACCCTGTAGCTCAGTTGGTAGAGCAACGGACTTTTAATCGACTCTAGCGATTCTCTTTTGTCCGTTTCCCCCTGGTTTTATAGGCTTCTCGCGTTTTTGGCTCAGGTGTACAAGTACCCAAAAATAGCCAAAAATAGCCCCCGACGGGTGTACGTACACCCGCGCAATCCTCGGAAAACGGTTGGGGCGGTTATTCGAGACCAAGCTTCTGCTTTATGCATGTCTTGGCTAGCT
The DNA here is from genome assembly GCF_007748035.1 of Aeoliella mucimassa. Lineage (NCBI taxonomy): Bacteria > Pseudomonadati > Planctomycetota > Planctomycetia > Pirellulales > Lacipirellulaceae > Aeoliella > Aeoliella mucimassa. The sequence goes on along the minus strand of NZ_CP036278.1, from coordinate 2,266,251 downwards.
CAGTAATGATCGCCAGAGTTACCCCCACGCCGGCATTAGCGATGCTCTTCTTTGTGTCGTTCCAGACCTCATTGCTTCGGATCGAATCTAGGAAGTCGTGACCTGCCCATGTCAATCTTGGAGTTGGCTTGTAATGGGCATTAAGCTCGCCATTAATTTCGTATTCGACCTCAACGCCCGCTATCAGGTAGGGCTTCCCTTCGGCACTCGCTTTCTCGATCCGCTTCGCCCATGCGTTGGCGTTCAGCTCGCAATGCTCGTGCGCTAGCCATGCTGGTTCGTCTTTCTTCTAGAAGCGATAGAGGTCATGAGGAACAAAATGCCCCTCCCCGGTGCTTGGAGGTTAATTCGGTTCCGGGGAGGGGTGGTAGTGGCCGAGACTGTTACTCTCGGTGCTTCGCGGACGGTCGAGCCGTTCGGCGATTGCTGGGGGGTGAAGTTGCCCCCCCCAGCTTGCCGCCGCTAGGCGCTACCGGGCCTAGATCGTTGGGTATCGAATCCCGCGAGACACGCTAAGGCGAATCAATTGGCCAGTCGGACGCGAGGACATGCCGTGCGTTCGCGGTTGCCGCTGCTGCTTTTGCTCCTGCGCCGTGAGCTTTTGTTTGCGAAGGGCTTCTCGCCGCTTGCGGGTGAGTTCCGCGAATTCGGCGTCGGTGGGCTCTCCCAACAGGCGATGCTCGCGGTCGGCGAATACGCGGCCGAGGTATGCCTCGAACCCCAGACCGGCCCGCTTGGGCTTTTCCTGGGCCTCCTCGGCTGGTTTGGCGGGTACAGAACCGCCGCTGAATATCAGTTTGTCGGCAAGTGGCATGGGGAGTTCCTCGTTTAGGGGGGATTTGAATCTCGCGACTGCGCGCAGCGCGCAGTCAACTCGCTTACAGGTCTACCGATACGCCCACCAGTAGCCTGCCGCAGAATTGGTGAAGGGCTTCAACGGCAATGTCGATCGACTCGTCTGCGCATCGAGTGAACCGCTGCAATTGCTGCAACTCGGTGCTCGCATGCTTAGCAAGCTGATCCGCGGCGATGTAGTCTTGATGCTGCCGACACTGATAAGCGAATTGACGCTCTGCGGCTTCTTGGTAGTTCCCCATTCGGCCAGCCTGGGTTTGGTCGAGTCCCGCGCCTGCCTTCTCAAGCTTTACGCCAACTGCCTTTAGCACCTTTGGCAACGCCTCTGTTCGCTTCTTTGCGACAGAATCTAGTATCGGAAGCAACTCGCGAGCCAGTTCTGCGCGTGCTCGCATGATCGCAACTCGCCGTTGGTAGAGTTCGAGCGCCTGCTGGCCAGCAATGTCTCTCGCGGCCCACACGTCTGCGAAGCCCATTGTTTCAGGATCGCCGGCGATTTCGGTTAGCGTGGTCTTGAGTGATTCAACGTCCTTGTGCCATGCATCGTGGTTCTGCTCGTTGAAGGCGTCGACCCGCTCTTTGCTGTCGTCGGGCAGGCTGTCGATTTCTGGCAATCGCAAGTTGCGGAGGGCCGCTTGCTGGTCACCTCTGGCAATGACCGAGGGGTGGCCTGTTCGGATGTGGCCAGCGGTTGGATTGGATGGGGTGAGAACTGCAGTCATTGCTTGGCCTTTGGGGGTTTGGGATTCATGTGGTACGGAAGTTGTTAAAAAGGTGCTCTTCCGTTTGCAGTAGAGCTAATATTTGTCAAAAAGGACCCGCGGGGGGCTATTTGAATCGCAGGTGGCAAGCGAATCCCTTGCCTTGCGATTGATACTTGCGAACCTTCTCAAGGTCGTCGGGCGTGTAGTACTCCACACTGTCGAGGGACATAGCAGGAGCCACCTTTGCACCTTGTGCGAGGCGTCGGAAGTCAGCAGCGTTGCAGCTCAATAGCTGGCAGCAACGGCCGAGGCTCAAGTACTGTTTGTTTGTGCTGTTGGTGTCCATGCAATCACTCTACCCGATCAGCTTCTGAAATAGTTGATGCTCTTGTCCGCCGGCGGGTTCTTTTTTCCGTTCGGACGATTTGCTCCGGTTCGTACCACGCTCGGTCGGCGTACTCACATTGGGTGCAGTCTCGGTTCCTGGTAATGAACGCTCCGACAAGTCGCTTGCCGTGAAGCCTCATTTGCGAACCGCATTGTGGGCAGTGCTCTCTCAAAACGGGTTCACCTCCTCAAGGTTCAATAGCCTCGCATCACGTGAAAGGCTTACCCCGATCTCCTCCTGGAGGAAACGGCGTTGGTTGGAGTCGTTCAACTGGGGGGCACGGTACTGGCCTCCCCGGCTTCTGAGACGCGCCAGCAGTCGGGCCCGGGGTGGGTTTTCGTCGGTCACTCGTTTGGCGGTTTCGGTGTTCAACTTTTCTTCCTTGGGGTGGACCGCGTTAGCGCGTCCCCCTTCTGATCTTTTATGAGGGGTTGCCACTGGTGTCAGAGGTTTATGCCACCAGTGTCAGAGGTTCCTCTGTCACCAGTGTCAGAGGTTGAACGGTTCAATTTGGCTACCCTTGGGATGGTCATCTGGTACACATTTGATCGCTTACTGCTATTGCCGCGCGAAACCAATGTTGCGTAGCCTGAGTCGATCAGCTTCTTCACATGACGAATAACACTTCGCTCGGATTGGCCTGTCAGCTCCGATAGCTTGCTATAGCTGATCCGCACTAACCCATCCTTGTGGTCGACGAAACGGTCCATCGCCAACCAAACGTAGGCGGCTGGAATGCCGAGTTTCATACCGTGTTCGTCGATCATCGCGTTTCGATTTGCAAACCGATTACCTCTGCCTCTCGACTTCGACTTCTCTTTCCGCGGTGGTGCTGCTCGGCTAAGTGCTTCTTTGTGGTAGCTCAAAACTCCGACCCCCCATCCCATGCAGCAAACTCGGTGTGCGGTTCGGGTTCGTCGAATTGGTCCTCTGCTGGTGCCAAGAACTCTTGCATGGAGTGGTTGCAAGTCAGGTCGATATTTTCCTTTGCGGCGTTGCGCGCCTTGTGACACTCGCACTTGATCTCTGTGCCATCTTCATTTTGAGGTACAAGCTTGTATGCGTAATCGCACGCAAACTCTACTTCGCTCGACTCGCGAAACTCGCCTTGCCGTGAAAGTGCAGACAATAAGACAACTGCAGGGCCGCGCATCGCCAATTCCCTCGCTTCACTCATTACATCGCTCACTTGCATGCGGAAGTCGGTAACTCCAGAAACCCGGAATCTTTGCAAGTAATCGATGCAAACAATGTCAGCCTCGATTCTCTCAGCCAGTGCTTTCAATCTCTCCATGCTGAAAGGCGGTTGCATGAACGAAACACGTTCTTTTAGAGGCATGATTTCACCAGCAGCATCAAGCACCCGCTGACGTTGGCCACCACGATAGCGACGATCGCGAACAACGGCATATGGCACCTCGGCAAGTCGCGCTACGTTGCGGTCTAGCAATTCGCCCGGATCCATTTCGCAGTTAGCGACAAGAACGCTAATTTCTGGATACTCCATCACGATATTGAAAAGCAGTTGCATCGTGAGCAATGTTTTTCCGGTGCCTTGCTGCCCACCCAGCACGGTCATCCTCCCCTTTGCAATTCGGAATCTGTTTAGCTGATTGCCCGAAGCAGCAACGCGGAAGAACGATTGCCTATCCTGCTCTTGTAGACTGCGCTGCCAGTCCGCCCACCCGTCCCAAGGCTTCACCGCATGCCCTGGACGTTTATCGCTTGTGTCGCGCAGCTCGTCAGGTCGCCAATCTTGCATGCCCTTGGCTGCAATCTCGGGTGGTGATGCCTCGGGTGGTGGTGCGAAACTACTAGTGTCTGAAGTCACTCGCCACGGGTCGGCGCTGTCGTTTGCGTAATTCACGATCGAACCCTCCCACCTCTGCGCGAAGAGTAAACAATTCCCCGCGCAAGCTGCCGGGCGAATGTTTTTTCATCGGGCGTAAGCTCGAAGATACCCGCCTGTAAGACAAGGTTTTCGGCTGCCAGCTCTCTCGCTGTCGTTCCGAATCTTGGAGGCGGTGCGAAAGCGTCGCCATCGAAGCCAGCACGGCGGGCATGACTGCGAATGGTTGCTAAGATTCTCGCGCGAGTGGTATAATCCATTTCGTCAATCCAATCTGCCCCGTTGCGCCTGCCAGCGTGCGGGGCTTTTTTGTGCGCAGGGGGTGGTGTGTGCTTACTTATAGAACTCAATTACGCCGGCGGGTTGTCGGTACCGCTTTGCTGGCTTGGGAGTTGACGTTGAAGATCGCGACCTCTTGAATCTTTCAAACTCGTCGGGCTCTATAGCCCAGCGTGGGCGGCCACCCGATGTCGTCGCAACGTTAATGGCAGTTAGTTCACCGGATTCAATCCAGCCATGTACCTTTGCGACTCCAACGCCAAGCATTTCGGCGATCTGGGGCGGATTGAGCATCTTGGTACTGGTGTTCATTTCTGTGGCTCCTGGGTAACTCTCAAAGGCACATGCTGCCTCCTACCCATTCCTGCGCTCGATCGGATTGAAAACTCGAGCGCACAGTGCCTAAATAAAAAAAGCCCTGCTTTTGCAGGGCTATGAAAAATCAAGAAAGTTTCTAGCGCTCGGTTGTAGCACCCGAGCGCTCGGTTTTGCGAGAGTGGACTAGTTGTGCTTAGGCCGACGGTTTCTTTGCATTGCTTTTTCCGCTTTGCTTCGTTCACGCTGCGGTGCTAGGTGGGCTTTCCAGGTTGGAGTACCCTGGATCGTAGACTCGCTATAGCCTATTTCACTTGCCCACCTGCGCAAACTCCAACCGCAGGATTCGGGGTTTGATTGAATCGTTTCGATGATTACGGTATTGCACTTTGGCCGTTTCTTGCCCGGCGGTTGGTTGGTTTGCTTCGTTTGCTCTTCCGGTGATGTGAACTGTGTTCTAATAACAGGTTCCGCGACTACCCCAACCGGATTGGACGCAAACCCTCGAACACAACACAGGACATGTTCCGCCAGAGTTTTGTCATTACCATTCAGGTCGGATTTCGCTGCAATGCCAGCGGCGGAAAGCCTGATCTTGAATACGCTACTGCGGTGATACTCCTGCCATTCTGAATCATCTTGCTCCAATCGATCCAACAGCAGCTTTTTGGATACATTTCCAGAGAGAGTGATGCGCACCGAAGCAGGAGAACGATTGCCATAAAGTAGCTGATAATGCCACTCTTCTTCCGTTAAACCAGAGCGACGAAGGCTTGCCAGTGTCGTCTTCTCCGTCTCCGACAAATTCCGCAATTCAAGTTCATTCCAGTCGCCACTTAGTTGGGCGATCATGTTGGCAATTGCGGCATCAGCCTCTGCCAGCTTTGACGCGTCGGTGTACTTCGGCACCCATGATGGTGGGGAATCAAAGTTCCAGAATGATTCAGGCATTTCACAATCCTCTCAGCCAGGTCGACCAGCCACGCCGCGGCGGATTGTGAAACCGCGAACGTGGCCAGTCTATGCGGGGATCAGCCGCAACCCGGAAATGGCTATTTTGCTCGTTTCTTCGGATTTGGGAACAACCACGCCCGCACCACGTTCACGCACCCGCGGAGTCGGTCGTCAGGGATTCGCTCGCGGTATTCTCCCGACATGGTGTTGTCGATGTGCCCCATGATAGCCCGGACGGCATCGGGGTCGCGCGAGTCGCCTGCAATGGTTTGGAATACATGCCGCAGGACGTAGAAGCTAATGCCGTGACGGTAGCTGTTCGCATCTTCGAGCAGCTTTCGAAATCGTTGTGATAACGGCGAGTCCGCTTTGTCTGAATAGCCCCATGGGTTCCCGTAGCGAGTCAGAAAGCATAAGCCATCATGGTCTTTGTGGTTGGCTTCTGGCCGCTTTGCGATCGCCTCTTTGAGGCTCGTGACTGTTTCCGGCCACAATGGGCATCTGCGGGGGATGGCGGTCTTGCTGCGTGGGAAATCGATCCATCCGCCTTGCAGGTCAACCGCTGACTGGGATAGGGACGCCACGTCGAAGTTGCCAAACCCGCAGTTGACGCCCAGCAAGATCATGGCGTGCAACGGCTGCTTGGCTTTCTTCAAGATAGCCTGCAATTGCTCAGCTTCGAGCATCCGCTCGCCTGTTGTCTGCTTGGCAACCCTCTTGGCTTTCTTGCTCGGCTGCTTGAACTCAGAGCCAAACCGTACCGGCCGATCAATCAGGCTGTTGTCGTAGCCAAACTTGAACACTGTACGGGCCTGCTGAACCTCCCCTGCAAGTGCGTATGCTCCAAGCGTTCGGGACCATTTGGCCCGAAGTATGCCGAACTCCTCGGGCTGCAGGTCGTCCACAAGTCGTTTCTTGCCAAAGTGCGCGAGTAGCTTATCGCAGGTCTTGTGGTAGTCCTTAAAGGTGCGGGGGCTAAGCTCCCCCGCCTCACGCTGGCGGGTTTTAGCAGTCAGAAACGCGTTGCAGAGTGCCATCACAGTACACCCGTCATCAGGTGTACGCGGCTTTCGGCCAGCCAGCAGGTAATCTTTTTGGTCCAACCACTGCTCTAAGGCTGCTTCGCCTTTAGGATCGGCTTCGATTTTGCCGAAGTAATGTAACTTCCCGCGAACCTTCTTGGCCCAATAGCCTCGTTGATGTGGGAAAAGCGGGAAATCGGCCCGGGGTTTCTCGGGCTTAAATGCATTGCTAGAATGTGCCATCGGCAGCAACTCCTACCAGAGTAACTTGTTGCCAAGACGCCCTGTGGTGCCAGCCGCATGGGCGTCGTTTTCGCTGGTTTCGGATTGTAGCGGGTGTACTACCGGGTGTACAGTCGCCACATTCAAAGCTTCGAAAACGCATCAAACCCTTTGTTTTAAGGGGTTTGACCCTGTAGCTCAGTTGGTAGAGCAACGGACTTTTAATCCGTGGGTCGTGGGTTCGAGTCCCGCCGGGGTCACTAGTTGGTGAGGATAGGTGACACATAACCTCACCAAAACGCCGTTCTACGTCACCTAGTGTCACCATTGGTTACGCCAGGTGAGTTTCGGGTTGCGCTTCGCTTTTGGGCCTTCTCATCAACCCGGAGCGATATCCAAAGCTCGTGGATCACGATCTTTGGAAACTCGGATGGGGAGATCTCGTGCCCTGCTCCGATCCAATCGTTATCCGCACTCGTGTGGAGGTTGTTCCACGGTTCTGCTCGGGACTGGACCCCCGCACGGATTGTCCGATGCTCCAAACGATCGGACAAAGCGGCGTGCGATAGTTCTCACCAGCGAGAGAACAAGTAAAGCGACTCCTTCCCCCTGCTCTACCTCGGTCCTTTGCGTTCCACAAACGTAGCAAGGTGCTGACGCATGGAGGTTCGAGAAGAACATCGCGGATGCTGCCATGCCGGCTCCGCTCTGTCTTCACGGCCTTGAGCATCAGATTCCACTCGTTCCAGTCGAGAGAAACTCAGCGATTCGAGCTTGCCCCCGACGAGTGGTACCCACTGAGAATGGAGCTGGTTTAACATTTGTGCCTGCCCCGTCACGTAGCAAAAGGGTAGCCGCCGCGGGGGGGAGTGGCTTGAGCGTCTCAGGGGCTGAGAGCTGGTAGATGAGCTATCTGTACTCTCTATGATGCAAGTGGTGCCGTCTGCGACTGAAGGGAAATGCTTACAGGTACGATGTCGGTATTTTACTGGAACCGTCGAAGTGCCCGTGGTAAGCTCTTGGCTGCGTGGTAAGGTATTTATCCTATTGGCAGGCACAATTAGGCCTAGTGATAGCTAGGAGTTATACGATTAGGTCCCGGACAGAAAGAACTTGAGCTAAGCTCGTTCACACCTATCAGACACGCCATGCATGGCACCTTGGGGGATTTACTTATGTGGAAAAAGTTTTGTTTGAATGGGCTTCGTGAATGGCCTGTTGTTCTCTGCTGCTGCTGCATACTACTTGTGTCCATATCGTGGCCATCGGTTGGCTGGACAGCAGGACTGTTGACAAAGTGGGCGGATCCTATCGATGGGGACTGGTCCACAGCTTCAAATTGGTCGACCGATCCTGACTATCCCAATAATGGAAGTCCTTCACCCAGTGATGCATACTCGGTGGTAATCGATGCATCGGGCAATGCGTACACTGTTGTTATGGACGAGCCTATTACAGTCGATTCTATCGTCGTCAATTCGAGCGACGCCACGCTAGCACTGCAAGGAGGACGGCTAGAGACATCGCTGATTGAGGTTGTCGAGGGGCGTGTATTGTTGACGGTAGATGATGCAAGTACCTTTTTTGTGCCTTCTGTTATTGCTGGGGCAACACTCCGTGGTAGTGGTGATTTCGTGATTTCCGAAGGACAATTTAATTCGCTCGCTATTTTTGAAGACGTACGTCTTGAGACGAACATTGAGGTCCCCGCGTTTTCTTTCTTTAAGTCGACCGCGCTCATTGTTCGAGAAGGACTAACCATCGATGCAGGAAATCATCTTGAACTGATGAGCGGTTCCTTGATGAGCTTAGATGGCGATCAAACTATTGATGGAGAGGGAGAAATACTGTTAGGTGGCCGGATTGCGATTGAGGATGATACTAAAGTGTCCATCAGTCCAGAGACCACCATACGCACTTCCAGTGGAGGAGGGAGCATCGAATCATTTGACATCAGGCACGCGACAGTGCTTCCTGAAGTCTACAACTATGGCACGATTATCGTTGAGGAGAACGACAACCTTGGAGTTCTCCAGGACCCAGATTCCCCTTATGTTTTCGAGAATCACGGAACAATCGTTGCGGAACAGAATACGCTTCTGAAGATTGGTGGTAAGTGGACTAACTACGGAACCATTCAATTGGCGCCTGGGGCTGAGTTCCAGGTATTGGGAGAGGTGACGACTGCGGGGCTGGGCGATTTGCGATTGAACGGTGCCAAGATGTATATTGGAGGAACTCTAGACAACACCGGCGACGTACTCACAGCCGACGCATCGACAGGAGATATTGAATGGAGTGGCAATATTGTTGGGGGGCGGCTTGAATCGGTCGATGATGCGAAGTTTATCGTTCCATTTACCTCCCATCTCACCGATGTCACCCTAGGGACAGATCTTGAAATAGATGGTTACCGTGTAATTGACATTCAGAATGACTTGACACTCGATGATGCGACGATTCGTATGTCCAGCGGTGATGTTGGGATTTCTGACGCTAAGCTTCGTTTCAGAGATTTTACGGGTAGCGGGCAGTCGCTTAAGGGGGAAGGAACACTGCATTTCGTAGCAGGGAAGCTCAACGACGTGAGTGTTTCAAACGAACTGTTCATCGAGCAAGGAATTCACTTTGACTTTGATGGTGGAGAGGTGGAGTTCAATCCCCATAGCGCATTACATGCCAGCATCATCAGTGAAGCCTCCATGGATATTGCTGCGGGAGCCGAAGTCTACATAAACGTTGATGAGTTTGTTCAACGCGGAACGATCGACGTTGCTGGAACTCTCTGGATAGGTGAGCCAAACGCATCCAGTTCATTCCGGAGAGATAGCACGTGGCACAACGAGGGAACTATACATTTGGCAGATGGCAGTACTCTGCGATTGAATGGCGTATTCACGGTTAACGGTTTGGGAACCATGGTAATCGACGAGGGCAGCAACGTAGTATTGGCAGGAACTCTCGATCTTGAAGGTGATGACCTTGATCTCGAATCACTTGCTTTTGGGGATGAGTTCAGCTCAAGCGGAGGGCGGCTACGAGGAGGGCGTGTTTATTCGAGTGGTCAAGCTTCCCTTCCGCCGATTGGCTTCGAGAACATGACTCTCGCAACCGACTACACTGGCGGCAGCCTCGTAAGGGATGGTCTGGTTCTGGAAGACGTGACCGTAACTGTTCCAGAAGGATCTACATTGCAGTTTCAGGGCGATACTCAACTTTTGGGCGGGCAAGGCGAAGTGCTCTTAGTTCCAAGAGAGAATACTAGTGGGAGTGTGAGAATCCGAGGTAACGAATTAGTAATTGGTGCAGGTATCACCATTCGTGCTCCAGAATCCGGACTTAGTGTGGACATCGAGTTTAAAGAAAACTACGGGACGATTCTGCTTGAGGATAGTATGAATACCGACATAGGCAGTTCTGGCGACTCGTGGGTAAACTTCGGACACATTCACGCTGTAGGTGGCAATCTCGATCTGCAAGGGGTGTATTCGTTTGCAGATATAGGTGACGTTCAGAATATGGGGGGAGTAGTCAGCGTTAGAGGAGAGGTACAGAACGAAGGTCAGACGATCGCCATTGATTCATCGCATTCAAGTTGGCGGTTTCTTGGGGGGATTCATGGTGGGCGTATTGAGACTTTAGAAGGTCAAGCGATCGCCATGGAAGGCCGGCTACTCGACGTCACACTCGCTGGACAACTCTCACTTTCTCGAACAGCAGGTTCAGGGAGGCTTGTCGTTTACGACGGATTGACCATGGACAAAGGCGAAATCGTCATGGCGGAAGAGACCTCGCTAGGTTTTCAGTCAGAAGCTCGTCTAAAAGGAACTGGTACGATTATCCTCAATGGCTCCGAGGACACTACCTACATCAACGCTGTTGAAATTGGCCGTGATATCCTCATTCGTACAAGTGTCTCGGGGGGCGGACAAGTTGTGAACGGAGATAACTATGGCACTCTCTCCGCCGAGACTCGAAATCAGTCCATTCGTATACGAGGTGATTTTCAAAACTATGGCCTTTTGCGTGCAGCAAATTTCGGAGCAATAGTGATCGATATCGACAATTGGTCCAATCATGGGCTGATTGAAGTCGGGTTGTCTGGGCGGTTTGCTGGGGGAGTCGTCTTTGAAGGCACCGGATTTGAGAATCTACCCGAAGGTGTCATTACGGGAACCGGTGCAATGCGTCTTCCAGACGCTTCGCTGGTGAATGCCGGTGTGATTGAGCCAGGCACTGGAGTCGGAGAGTTGACTGTATGGGGCAACCTTGAGTTGACGCCGAGTTCTAACCTTGTGATTGACGTTCTAGATGTGCTGATGTCGGATGAATTGAGAGTATATGGAGACGTGACACTTGGTGGTAAGTTGAGTGTCAACCTGCTAGATCAGCAACAACTTCGGGTAGGAGATTCGTTTACAGTACTTTCGACTACAGCAAGCCTAAATGGGCGTTTCGCGAACTCCAGCGATCTTGTGCACTATGGTGCCTCAACATTGAGCATTGGCTACCTAGCAAGTTCGGTTAGTTTGACAGTCGTCAGTGTCCCTGAACCACCAACTTACCTTTCAGTAGTCATGTGCCTAGGCTGTGTTGCCGTTTTCGCTAGAAGACGCACTGCAAAGTGACGTTAGGCTTTCATCGTTGCACTACATTGCAACGCGCTCATGTCTGATGACAGCATCGTATGGTGCTCCCGCGAATGATTCGCTGGAGATCAGAACCAAGCTTCCATCCTCGCAAGAGAACCGGAATCTCGGTACACACAGCAGCGGACGGAAATCAACCCATTTCAGCAAGCTTCAGGTTGCTCTTGCATCACCAAAGTGAATTGCACAATCCCCGGGGACATGATATGTCGATGAGGCAGGATGTGGAAGATAGAATCAAGAAGTGTTAGCCCGAGTAGAGTGTACTAGGGGGGCAGGTCACTCCACTCAGGCTAGCAGCGATTCCAAGAGACTTTGGAAGCAGTAGCTGACGCACCCCAGATCGGCTCAAGTAGAAAAGCCAAATAATCGCTCAGCCTGATGATGCCTTAGCTAGGTTCAGCGTGTCTCTTCAGTCTAGGCCCGCGTAGTGTATGGTGAGATAATCGCAGGATGGCTAGGCAATAAGAGTTCGATAATACTCGATCGACCGACGGAGCCCTTCTTCAAACGTAACCACTGGTTCATAGCCGAGGATGGAACGAGCGAGAGTAATATCGGCTAGGCTCTCTCGAACATCGCCGGCTCGAGCTTCAGCAAAGGTCGGTTCGATCGTCGTCCCAAGAACTTTGTTTATGACATCAACTAGATCAAGTAGCGTGGCTTGTTGTCCGCATGCTACGTTCATCACCTTGCCGCTAGCGTCTTTGGCCGAAGCGGCAGCTAAATTGGCCTTCACGACATTGTCAATGTAGGTGAAATCTCGTGATTGCAAACCATCTCCATAGATCGTAGGTGCCTTACCCCGTAACATCGCGGTAACGAATTTGGGAATGACCGCCGAGTACTCACTATCGGGATCCTGGCGGGGACCAAACACATTGAAGTACCGAATGCCGACTGTTTCGAGCCCATATGTGTTGGTAAAAGCCCGAAGATAGTATTCGCCACATAACTTGGCTACCGCGTAAGGCGAGAGAGGAGATGGTAGATCCGATTCGCGTTTTGACGCAAAGGGCTGATTGCCGTACGCGCTGCTTGAGCCGGCATAGATTACTCGACGAATTCCTAGTTCCTTGGCCACCTCAAGCACATAGAGAGTGCCTGTTGCACAGGCTTCATGAGTCGCTGATGGATTCGCGACACTGCGAGGCACCGAAGCCAATGCGGCCTGATGGTAGACTACATCCGCACCTTGCATCGCGTTTCGAAGAAGGGGTTTATCGAGCAACGATCCGCGGGCGACTTCAATTTTGCCTTCCATATGTTCGAGGTTTTGAATCTTACCCGTACTGAAGTCATCGAACACGGTAACAGCGTTGCCTTGTGATACCAACGCTGATGTGATGTGAGAGCCAATAAATCCGGCTCCACCGGTAACGAGGTATTTAGTCATCGTAATGTACTATCTCAAGTTATTGGGATCATCCAAATGTTGATTCAATGAGCTTACGCTTTGACAATTCTGGCTCCGGCCACCTCGACGCCTGCCAAGGCATTGCGAGTGTCGACAATGAGATCTGTGTGTTTCACTAAATGCTCATAATCAACAGAACTGTGATCAGTGACAATGATCACACAGTCTTGCTGAGCCAGGAAGCCATCAGTGAGACTACTGCTACTCATATCGGGAACATCGTAGTTTCGCATTCTAGGTAGCGTAGGTACGTGCGGGTCGTGGTAGCTTAGATCGGCACCTCTTTCGGCGAGTAGTTCGAGTAACTCAAATGCGGGGCTTTCACGTGGGTCATCGACATCCCGTTTATAGGCTATTCCAAGAATACAAATCTTACTGCCTTTGACTGGCTTGCGATAATCGTTCAACGCTGCAATTGTTTTGTCGATGACATATTCAGGCATGCTGGTGTTGATCTCTCCAGCAAGCTCAATGAACCGTGTTGGTAGATCATGTTTTCGTGCGACCCAGCTTAGATAGAAAGGATCAATGGGAATGCAGTGTCCTCCCAAACCTGGTCCTGGATAAAATGCTTGGAACCCAAATGGTTTGGTCTTTGCTGCATTGATAACATCCCAAACGTCAATGTCCAATCGATCAAAGATGCGTTTAAGTTCATTTACCATCGCAATATTGACTGCACGATAGGTGTTTTCAACAATCTTGCATGCTTCAGCAATCTCACAGCTAGAGACAGGTACGACTTCGGAAACAGCGTGCCCATATAGTTTTACGGCAAATTCGAGACTCGCAGGGTCGTAACCTCCAACCACCTTGGGGATCCGACTGGCGCTAAAGTCTGGGTTGCCGGGATCTTCGCGTTCAGGGCTGTAGGCTAAAAAGAAGTCTTCTCCTGCCTTGAGCCCTGACTGTTCGAGGATCGGCAACATTACATCTCGTGTTGTGCCTGGATAAGTGGTGCTTTCCAGTACCACAAGTTGTTGAGAGCGAAGTCGACTTGCAATCTCTCTGGTGGTCGATTCTACGTAAGACAGGTCGGGATCACGGCTTTCTGAAAGCGGAGTTGGCACGCAGATGAGTATTGCATCTGGCTCGCATAGTTGATCCATGTTGTCCGTAGGAGTGAACTTCTCGGATTGAACACACTCGTTGATCCACTCTGACGAGAGGTGCCCAATGTAGCATTTGCCATCGCGTAGTTGCTTAATCTTGTATGTATCTAAGTCAAACCCCATGACCCGATAACCTGCCTCGATAAAGGCATGTGCCAGAGGCAGTCCAACGTAGCCTAGTCCAACTATTCCGACGAGTGCCGATTGGTTTTCTATCTTCTTCGCTAAGGTGTTCATGGTTTCCCCAAAGAGATCATACAAGCAGAGTACTCGTAGCTGCCAAGTACCTAGATTCAATAAGAGCCATTGTGTGCAATTCGTGTGTTCTGGACTGAGAGTGTCAGTTGATATGCTTGAAAGAGTTTCAGTAGCATGAATTCCTTTGGAGCTCACATGGAGACACATCGTTGAAGTTGTGAGCAAGGAAATTCACGATCAATTCACAAACCAAGCAAATAAGCATGTGGTAGGTAAGCATTCGGCATCGCGCGACACTGTTTACCTCGTCCTGTATTTCATGTGTTTGGGGGAAGAGAGACACTTCTACTGGTTCTGGGGACATTGTCAAACTTTGTACTCAGTAAGACTTACAAGGTGGCATTGCCACTGAGGGAAATTATGCTAGTTTACCGGTTATAGTGACTGCGCAGGCTGAGGGCTTCGGGTGGTTCGCGAAGTAAGGCTCCGAGATTAAAAAAATGCTACGTTTCCATTGGTGCGTCATTCTTGTTCTCGCTAGCAGCCAATTGCTAAATACTCCATCCTCTTCCGACTGTTTGCCCTTCCATTTTGAACCCAGCACCTCCTGTACTCACGCAGTCTGCCTCTCGTCTCCAACTCTTGACGATATCCGTAAGATCATGGCCCAAAAGAAGAATCGCAGGTCGACTGTTTCACCAAAGAAAACGGAGTTCCAACTTGAACACTTAGAACAACGTGACTTGTTCTCGGTGGATGGATTTCCAATAACTTCCCCTGGATCGATTGACTCCGGGGCAGTGGATGATGGATATCCCGCATTAACCTCACACGATATTCCGTCGGCAACGAACTCGACTTGGATACCAATGGTTTTTGCAGGTAGTGATCAGTCAACGAAGCAAGGTCTCGCATTACAGCTATCTGGAGAGGTGTTAGTAAACCGCGTTAACGAATTCGACACCGAATGGAGCCTAATTTCAGGTCCTGGTAACGCAAGTTTTAGTAATAGCGGGTTGGTAGACGCCACGGTCACATTCGATCAGGCGGGCACTTACGAACTGCAACTCTCTGCGACGAACAATGGTGAAGTCGCCATTGATCGCTTATTGGTGAATGTTACTGCTGCTAATGTGGTGAACATCGATCAGTCATGGCTCGATGCCCAAGGTGAAGGCCCTTATTATCTCAGCCAAGCGGGCTACACATACATTCTCCAAACCGATATCGAAACAGATGGAACCGCGTTTGTAATTGTTGCCAAGGACGTGATTTTCGACCTGAACGGTCACACGGTCACCTATAACAATGCTCCGCCTGTCGAAATTCCAAATGGAAGCTTTGAAACAGGAACAGGCACTTCGGGTAACGCGTGGGATTTTACGCATGCGACTGATGCCCAGCGATATCGAGGGGAATGGCTGCACAACGAGGTTTACGACGGTGATTATTCCCTTCGTTTCAATACCAGCACGACTAACCAATACGTGACCTCTACGGGTACCATTTCTCTGGCGGCAAATACAACCTATAGCTTGTCGGCTATGTTTGAGTATGGAGGAGAGGGTGATGCAACGAATCCAGGTGCAAAAGGGTATGTGCGGATAACGAGCACGACTACTGGAGCAGTCCAGGAAGTGTCTTGGAGTAGTTCAAACTGGAGAGGGATACAACTTCAGGAAAAGACGTTCACAACCGGATCCGAAGACACTTATATTGTTGAAGTTGGAGTGCAGGGGAAAGCTGGTGCTGTTGATTCGTTTTATATTGACGACATTCAGATTCAACAGACGAGAGCGTATGGTGTGGCCGTGTCAGCTTATGACTGGTCTCCTGCTGATTACCCGGGTGTGAAGCAGTGGGGGCGAGCAACCAACGCAGTTATTCAAAATGGTACCATTGTTCAAGGTGCTGATGGAGCGACCTGGGCTCATGGTGTGTTTCTAAATACGGTTGGTGGTGTTACCATTCAAAACCTTAACATAACGGTAAATGGTGCAAATTCGTCTGCCATCGCAGGAAAGGGACAGGACAGTTTCACGACTACTATTGCGAACAACACTCTCACAAGTAACGTGCAAACGATTACATCACGTGACAGTTTTCATGGTGCGGTGGTTGCTTGGGTACAGGGAGAAATCTACGGGAATACTATCAAAAACGGCCCACATGCTGGAATCGTCACCGCATCAAAGATTCCTTCTGACATATACAGCAATGTGATTTCACTGCGGGCCCGCTATACAAACGGGTTCGCTATTCGAGCCAATAATGGTAGTCAAATCCATAGCAACGTTATCAACTGTGGTGCCGGCGACTATGCTGCACGCGGCATTCTAGTATCAGATGGTTTAGCAGACGTCGAAACAAGCGTCTATGAGAATGTTGTTCACGTTCAGCTGTTGGCTAATAGTCAAGAATATCAAGGCGCTCCCTTAGGTGGGGCTTACGGTATTCAGATCGAGAACGGAACAAATGTTAATGTCTACGGTAACGTTGTGACCGCTTATGGCAATGAAGCGGAAGCCTACGCGTTTCGGATGAATAGCGATGGCGGTACATCGGAATCCGTGCGAGTACACGACAATGTGTTTCGCGCTATCACATCTGAAAGCAGAGCAGCAAGTGTTAAACTAACTGGGCTAGCGAGCGACGATCTTGTGTTCGAGGACAATACTCTGATCACAAACGACGGTATTGTTGGAGGGTCAACTAATTCGAATACATTGTTTACTAGAACCACAATTTCAGTGGTAAACCCAGTCGAAGATCCGTTCATTATGACTGCAGATTACAGCAGTCAACTTAATCACACACGTATCCGATTTCTCGATTCTGTATTCTCGGACACATCGTCCGAGGATTACTTCGAGGGTGCCATAGCCAGAGAAGTTGCTCGATACGGTGGTGATCCAGAACCAAAAATGTCTTTTGATGCTGCTTGGTCAACGCAGTTTGATGCTGTCGATGCAAACGGTACTCCACTGGCTGGTGTGCAGATATCAATCACCGATAGCAAAGGCAATGTTGTAGCCTCGGGAATGACGACGGCGAATGGAAGCTATTATGCGATGCTCGTAGAGTTCACCACAGCTGGTGCCGTTAAGTCAGCGGCGGGGGCTTATACTCTGAAAGCGACTCTGGGTGATAACACGGTCCAACAGACTGTGGAAGCAAGTCAGGCGAAAAGCATACGAATTGAAATGGCGACTCCAACCGGTTTCTCTGATTCAATGCTAAACCTGACAAGTATTTCCCCAGCTGGACCAATTATCAACAATTCTTCTCATCCGGATAAGTTCCCGTCAGCTACATCTTCTACCAAAGTGCAAAGTAGCGTTGCTCAACTTGTGAGCTTTGCACCTACAGTAATCGATGCTTACTATGGTCGGGAGCTAGGAGCTAATAAACTCGATATATTTAAGAGTTGTGGTGGCGAAGAGATCGACGAAGTACCCTACAAAAATGCGTTATTCAACGCGCCACAGTTGCAGATGGAAGACTGGGAATGCCAGTGGTTCTAACAGGCTTTGCCTGTTGACTGGCAGAACGCCAAAGTACGCACCTAATCAATAGAAGTTGTTGGTGAGACTTCCAGTTTAGGTTTCCAGCCGATCAATGCTATTCTTCGGATATTGTTAGTGATCCACTTGCGTTCGGAGCGTGTCGCACACGAGTAAACTAGTGCCAACCAGGTGAGATAAAGTAGCAGTCGAGCGAGTTCAGGGTACTTCCAGGTCTCTAGTTCATGGCTTAGCCACCAGCAACCCGCGGACGATACCAATAGTAGTCCAACCCGGAGATGCTCGTATTTAACGTAGAACAGTTTCTGGCTAATAATCCAAGTAAGCCCAACGTGGGCAGCAAATCCGATGAGAGTTGCCCAGGCGGCCCCCGTTGCTCCGTGATTGGGAATCAATAGACTGTAGCCCAAGAAGATCACAATTCCAGTCCATGCAAAGATCAGCGGTTTGTATTTGGTTGTCCGAGTAATATAGAGCCCGGAATCCATCAGGTTAGATGCTGACATGAGCACGATCGCCATTACAAGCAGAGGTAGTACTTCAACTGCATCAACATAATCATTTCCGCCTAATGCGTTTATTAGGTTCTCGGCAAATAGCGTAACTGCGAGTCCAAGCGATATAAGGCTGGTGATAAAGTAGGTGAAAACCTTTCCGAAGTGTTCAGGTGCATCTGGTTTTGTCGCTGCGTCGTACATTTGTGCACTCCACACTTTGTAGAGTGGTATAAAGGCAAACGTACCTACGGCCATTGCCATTTTGTAAGAGAGGCTATAAACACCTACTTCGTATTCGCCAGCGTATCGAATGAGATAGAATCGGTCGCCGCTATTGATGAAGAATGCTAGCAGGCCGCCTGGGAGAAATGGCAATGCAAATGCGGTGATCTGTCGAGTGATATCCCAGCTGAACTGCAGCTTTGACAATCGAAGTTCGCGCCAGTTCAGGTATCCACCAAATAGAACAGCGACTAACGACCGCCCAATCAAAATTCCCCAAAGCCCAAGCCCCATTACACTCACCAGAACGATTGTTAGACCGACGCGAAACAAAAACATTGCAAGTGAGACCGACACAAATCGTACGGACTCGATTCTTGCTTGCATAAGGGCCATTGGTACGATGATGATTGCTTCGAGTAGTACTGTAATAACTCCTAAGACGAGAATGCTACTTTGTTGGAGTCCTAGCCATTGTGCTAGTGGTGGTGCACTCGCGAATGAGAGAAGGCAGCCAATTAGGATCAAACTGGTAACACAGACGATGGTCGTACTGGATACCGCTTGTTCTTCCCGAGCGTTGCGTGCTTGCTGATAAAAAGTTAAGGTGGCCATTCGCAGGCCGTTTGCCATTAGTCCGATAACCACAAACGTTCCTACTTGGTTGAGTATCTCCAGGACTCCGTACTCTTCTGGAGTGAGGTAATTGAGGTACAGTGGCAGCAGCACCAAGGATGCTGCTTGCAGTAGAATCGTACCAATACCGTACATCGCAGCATTAGAAAGAAACGAGCGTACTTTGGGGGCAGGCATAAAGAGCTAGGCTGCTGATGTTAATAGTCAAGTAATGTTTGGAGGCCGAAAAGCTATTTCCAAGTGGTAGGTGTATCGATGGTGTGAATGACGCCAGGTTCAAGATGCTGGTAAGTCCCATCGTGTGTATGTAAAGCACCGGCTCGTGAATCAACACGGATGGTCACAACTTCATTGTGTGAAAGTTGCATTTCAACCATACGTGGTCTGGGGCTATGGTCATGAAATTGCAAAACGAGGTTTCCAGCCATTAAGGTTGTCGCTGGACCTGAATCGAGTGAGAGTTTTAGCTGCGTATTGCTAAACTGCAGCAACTGCCAGGGACTTTGGCAATGAATCAAGCGGTTTGCTGGTTGGGCAATCTCGAAGTTAACGTAGTCAGCAGGATCTCCTTGCTTGCCAGCTTCAGCCGCTTTGGCGATGTTGTAGGCTTCTCTAGCATTAACAAAATGTAAGCGGCGATTGTCGGTATGCCACTCCTCTTTCATCCACTCAAACATCTGCCGCACTTGTGGCTTGCACCAGAGTTCCTTGCTTTGCATTCCATGGCAGTGCAGTTTGATAAATAGCCACTCAGGGCGGCCTTGAACATGTACGTGGGGGGATGCCCACGCGTTGAGTCGCTCTCGCGATATCGGAGAGTATGACTCTACCGCTGCATCTTCAAACCAAACAGTACGATGATTAAAGCCGCAGGGTCCTTGGAAAATCATGAGATCGCCGGAAGGATCTTTTCCAACTTCAACAGCCGTGCCCAGGTCATACGATTTCGGCGATGGTGTGTCTGTCGCATAATAGATAGAGTTGCTCATTCGTGGCTGGGCCTTACTTCCAATAGCTGGAAAAGTAAAATCGCAGTAACAACCAGCATCACGAAGAGCCGATATTTCAGTGTTGCAGCCACTCTTTGATGGATCCCCCGATCCATTATCTAATGACCAATTGCCCGCAATGTAGGCGAATCGTTGCTGCGGAGTGTCTTCCGCAGTCAACATTGCGCCATAGCTATTAAAGAACTCCAGGCCATCTGCTAGCTTCTTGCTGAACGAGTCATGGTTGTCGTGACCATGGTGCAGATGGAACTCGAGTTCACCATACCCATCGTAGCAATAGCGGCTGAGTTCCTTGATGCAACCCAAGTTCGGGTACTCAGCCCGATAAAACCAGGTGTGCTGTGGCAGCCTACCATGTGAGTCGTAAATGCCATTCACCTGTTGAGCGTAATCGGTACACCAGTCTCGTACGGATGCTGCTGCTGCTTCTTCCCCATTGCGACGTGTAGGCTCAAAATGATCGACGATACAGACTATTACATCGGTGACCAAATGCAGGTTGCGCCATTTACGAAACAGTGATCGTGGAAACCAATTGCCACGAAAGGGACGATATCTCATTGAGCGATATGGAAAGATCGCACAGGAGCGAGCTGCTGATAAGAGAGAGTGTGAGTTCATTCGGATGATTAGGAAAAGCCGCTCTTAGTAGCTATACCTGGGTGACGAAGTCCACCGTTGTCTCGGGGCTGAGACCGTAGCTAGCTAGTGTGTAAAATAAGAACAAATGATAGGGTTTCACCGGCTGCGTGTGTAAGTTGGGTGCATCACTCACGAACGGCATGCTTTACATGCTTACTTAAGCGATCAAAGCACAGCACGTTATAGAGGAACCAATTGGGCGCGTCCCTTGCCTCGTTATAGGTCCGTTTATCAATGAATGAATAATCTTCGACTTCTTCAAGTGCTGTATTTAATTGACCAGTCCGTCCCAACCACTCGAATATAGGCTGTCCGAAACTCAATTTCTTTCGATAGGCAAGTGCTTTGTGAGTGCGTACTGCTAAAGCCTGTTTTAGTAGTTGTTTCGGTTTGCGGTATTGGAACTTGATTTCATCCGCTATGGACATAGCAAGGCGAATCATTCGGGAATCCAAGAATGGACTGTAAAGGGAAATGCCTCTTGTTTCAGTGAGCGTATTCCAGTAGGTGGCAGAGTTGATACTGCTCGTCAAGAGATTTGCACCATGCAATCGTTCTACATGGCTATGGTTTAGGCCGTTTCTCTCAACAATTGAGAGTCGGTAGGACATGGCATTGATAACGCATTGTTCGCCGAAGCAACGTATGACCGAATCTAGATGGGCGAACATTGCTTGTAGGTTCGTTGGATGATGCAAGTAAGTGAAATCGTCGAGCCTGTCTGCCAGTTCTAATATTGATCTCCACTTTGTGCGAATGAGACCAACGTGTGCTAGTTTCTCTGCAAGCCAGCGGCCCTGAGTAGGTAAGAGTGAACGAATCATCGCTGCGCGATGAAGTTGATCCTGAGTAGCGACGCCAAACAAGCCATCCGCAGCCTCTCCAGTAATTCCCGTCATCAAACCGTCTTCACTCATTGCCTGTGCAACAGCGGGGAAATAGGCGGCCTGCACATGATTGGGAGTTTCTCCAGTGCTGCTGATTGCATAGTCAAGATATTCAAGGTAAGGCCGTTCTATCTGGACTGGCCGTAATGTTACCCCGAGTAAATCGGCTGCACTGTGAGCATAGGCCAACTCGCCGATGGTTCGAGGATGATCGAGTGTCGCGCAGTAGCTAATCGATGGCCGTTGCTCATCTAATTGCAAGTTGAAATGACTTTGTAGTAACGTGCTATCGACACCACCGGAGAGAAGTACTGCAGAACTAGGAGCTGCACGATAGCAGCTGCTAACGGCTGCCCCGATGGTGTCGTTGATTTGTTCCAATAGGTTGCCATGGAGGGGGACTTGTCCACGATAGTCATCGAAACTAGTCGCCTGTCGGGTGGTGATCCGCCCGTCAGTGAATTCGAGCAACTCACCCGGCATCAATCGAGTAACTTCTTTGAACAGAGTCTCTCTGCCAGGAATACATCGGTAGAGAAAGAAGACAGGAAGCAAGCTCTCATTTAAGTCGCCTACTCGTGGAAAGAGTTTCAGGAGTCGAGCCAGATTGGTTGAATATAAGAGTCCATTGTTTGTCGATGCAAAGAATAGATTGATGGCACCCGCCAAGTTTCGATAGATGAGAATTCTGTGTTGCCGTGCATCGTGTACAGCAACTACGAAGGATCCTTCCAGATCTCGAATCGGAATGGCGCTATCTTGTTCATATTTACAGAGGATATAATCTGCTACATTTGTTTCTCGAGCATCATTGGGGAAAGTAGCATACCCGTCAACCCACACGGATTGGTTATGGCCTGCTGCTGAGACTGTGTTTGGCCCATGGTGAGTAAAATGTATCTGGGGAGCAGACTCACTGTGCCAAGCGGCAGAATGTAACTCCAGTTTTACCTTCTGTGTGCTCGGGGGCAGCGCACCCCCTATGATGCAGCTTGGCGAGCGCTTCGTTGTGGTTAGATCGGACTGTGTAAGTATGCTCATTGGGTGTCGCGACCGCGTTGGATAAGTCCGTGGTGAAATAACCTCATTTCCATGCGACGCCAGAGCGACTTACCATTCCAGCGTTGGAAAGTTCTTTCATAGCCCCGGGCCGTTTCCTCTTGTGAGTGAGGGCCGTAGTTTTCTGACTCCATTAGATTGCACAAGGTATCCCACTCCTTCTTCCAACTTGAAGGCCAGCCAGGATAAATATTCAAAGAGTGGCCCAGTCGTGCTGGATGGAAGTGCCATGTTACGGAGTGGGAGTTCTCAAAGTCGATTTCTAACCATCCCGTACGACGCGAGAGCGGGTGTAATCGAAGCTTAGAACAAAACGGTTCTCCATCAGCATTCGTGCCACGCCAGTACATGGGAGAAAAAAGAAAGTTGCCAAGGCTGTAGGCTATAGGGCGCCCACCATAGTGTTCGATTGGTTGCAGAACATGAGGATGACTTCCAAGTATCGCATCCGCACCTGCTTCAATTACCTTGCGGCCAGTGATACGCTGTTCTTCGGTCGGTAAGCGGGACATTTCAACGCCCCAGTGCATGAATACTACAAGCCAATCGACATGGGTTTTTGCTAAGCGAATCGCATCGAGCGAATGCTCGCCAAGCCATGGAGCTACTCCAGTAGTAGTTTCACCAGCGTATAGTGGGCTTTTCTGATCTACGTCACAAAAGGCTAGAAACGCAACGCGTTGTCCTGCTTGTTCCATGATTAGTGGCTGGTTAGCCGCATATAGCGACTCCCCTCCCCCGACGTGCTTCACGTCGAAGGTGTCGAGATACTTTAGCGTGTCAGTTAGCCCGGCTGGACCGAAGTCCATCATGTGGTTGTTTGCAACCGAAAAGACCTGCATGTTATGTTTAGCAAACAGTTGATATGCTTCCGTGCTACCTCGAAGCGTGCACTTGCTCGGCGCGACTCTTGGTGTAGCTGTGATGGGGGACTCTAAATTGCCGACGATTAAATCAGTAGAATTCCATGATGTTATCTCCTTCAACGGATCAAATGAGTTTCTAGCCAGCCGGTTGTGGTAGTACCCATTAAGAGAGAGATCACCGATGGCAACTAGCCGCATGTGCCCCACCCTGCAGGACTCTGCAATGAACTGTCGACTAGATGTGATTCAGTGGGTAGTTCGCTACGAGCCCATTCGTATTCTGAAATAAGTACGGTTGATAGTCCAAATAGGAGAATCCATTCTTGATTGAAAAGCGTGTGAGAAATGAACCCGTATAGCCAATAAATGGTGAAGGATGTCAAAAGCAGTCCTGCTAATGTTCTTTCCAACGGTATGGAGCTTTTCACTACTCTAAGAAGAGACGCAATTAGATTCCAATTCAGCATAATGAAGAATAGAGTGCCGAGTAGTCCAACTTCGGCAATGATTTGTCCGTAGAGCGAATGCAACTGTAACTCTTCTTCTCTGAACGGTGCGTTCGGTAGAGAGTCACGGGCAGCTCCAGATGTTCCTGGACCCCAGCCGAGAAGTGGCCGCTGCAGGAATAAAGCGTAGCCATCCTTAAGGCCTTCGATTCTTCCCTCCGCAGAAGAGGAAGCAATCTCGTCGGCCTTCGTGTCAGTAGCACGGCTTTCGCTGTGCGGTAAGAATTGATCGGTGTATCGGATGCGTAAGTCTTCAGGCATAAATCCATAAGCAACACCCAGCACTGTTGCGGCCAGTGCCAATAATTGGATTCGTCGACGGGAGAATATCAGAACTCCGCTAGCGACCACAGTAATGCCAACGAGAATGGCACCGCGTGTACCACTGAAGACGATGGATGCAATGGAAAGGCCGACTCCTAGCATTTTGACGAACCGTCTTTTCCAACTGTTGTCGTAGTAAGTCCATAGGTGAAAGAAAGGCAATGCAAACAGAGTTGTAATCGCATAACCATTAGCGGCACCAATTCCACCGCCTGACCAGATTCCAACCATTCGCTTGATGCCTTGCTGAAATACATAGCTCCCACCGGCCATAAAGTCCCGCCAGGATAATAGTTGGTAGCCTAGTGAAATGGCTGATATGCCAAGTAACACAAGGTATACGTGTTCTTTAGTTTGGACACTGTAGACAATGAAGTAGAATAGTAACGCAACTTTCCAATACTCGGCCAACCAATGCTCTGCTCTTTCAATTCCTCCTAGGGGAGACGTGAAAGACGAGACTAGGCAGATTAGGAAGAAGGTTCCAAAGAGAATCAGGGGTTTGCTATTGCGATAGCACACGCCCATTTGCGAGCCGGAATAGCAGATCAAGATGCCGGCTAGAAGTCGCTCGAATCGAATCGTAGCCAGGAAGCTCAACTTCGGAGAAAGATAGGGCGTCGTGAGGATCCAGAAAGCATACAGCCAAATTAGCCATACTCCTAAAGAAGGAGTGGCTCGAGCTGAAGTTACCTCTGCCGACCGATTCATCTGGGTGAACCAGCCAGTAGAGGAGATGTAGCCGAGCGGGAGATTGTCGACTTGCAGAATAACAGCTTGCCAGATGGTTCGGGCTCTATCTCATCGACAAGCGTAACCTCAATATCAATTGGTCCGACATGTCGTGCCATGGACTGCTGCAGATAGGAGATGTCCGATGTTGCATCAAATGCATCGCTGGGACACACGAGTAACTCTACATGCCCCGCCCGAGACTGGACAATCTGCACTCGCCCAAGAGATGGCCTTTGGGCTACTACATACGTTGCCAAGAATACGCCGGACACAAGTTGGTTGTCGCTCCCAACAATAAAGTCGGTCACTCGGCCGTCGACTGATTTAAGGCGAGGGAGGCCTCGCCCACATTTACACGGTCCATGCATCCAAGATCCGAGGTCACCGATTCGATAGCGAATCAGCGGCATCGCATAGTTCAGCAGATCTGTCACCAGGATATCGCCTGACTCACCTTGCTTCACAGGTTGGTCATGCTGATCGACTATCTCTATGTGTAAACCTTCAGCGGAGATATGTAGCCCTTCGTGCTCCTCGCACTCGCTAGCAATCACCGAGACCTCTCGGCATCCGTAGCGATTGAAAATTGGGCAGCCAAACACTTTTTCTATGACTTGTCTGGACTCATCGGTCAGAATCTCCGCCGAAGTTATGATGGATTTAGGATGGCAAGTAGTGAGTCCCTTCTCAAGTAAGTAATTCGCAAAGAGAGAAAGGGAGTTGGCGTAGGCTACGATTACCGTAGGGCGGAAGCGTATTAGTTGCTCATTGAAGATGGTAAATTGCTGTGGATAGATGTTGCCTGTATCTAGCCACAGAGTCGATCCTTCCAACCACCGACGTACACGGGATTGTAGTTTCTGAGAGGGAGCATCTCTTGGAGCCCCCCAGAAATAGGCAACTCGACCTCCAATAAAGCGGCCTGCCCATCCGTCATGCCTCATAGTGATCGCCACGCGAGATTCATGACGAGACTTATTGTAATACAGGCGTAGAGGTTGTCCGGTCGAGCCTCCCGTGAAGTTCTGTATGGTGTCTGACTCGGGCCAATTAGAAGCAACCAATGATGTGGTGTTCTGCTGAATAATGGACTTCGTTAGTTGGGGGAGAGCGCGAAGATCGTCAACAGAGTCAATTGAAGTGACATCGAAGTCCGCCTTATTGATCGTGTCGCGATAGTACTCGCAATTCTGATAAGCATGTTGAAGCAGTGCTCTAAGACGCGTGAGTTGCAAAGCTGACAGTTGCTCAGGATTCCACCATTGCGAACGTTCGCACTGCTGCTGAAAGGTGATCCGCTCACCTTCTCCCGTCGCCCGAAGAAGTGTGTTGAGAAGAGTTGGTTTCAGGCTGTGCATAATTGCAGACGCTTTGTTAATAGAAATTGCAATGTGTGCAACTCAGGAGCAAAACCTATGATGTCTCATTGGAGAAGTGGCAGCAGGCTGAGCGTGGCCATCACAGGTCAAAAGGCAAGCTCAGCTTACTTGCTGCACTATGGTGTCTGTCGTCCTAATGTCAGATCGCAGTTATTGCTGGCGTGCTATCAATGGTGGGGGCAGATTGTGCATCTGCCGTTAATGTTCGTTTGCTCCTAGCTGGATTGCCTACAGCTAATGAGTTGCTTGAGACTGCATGGACGACAACACTACCAGCTCCTATGATCGAGTTGTCCCCAATGTCAGCCATGATCACTGTGCGATTGCCAATCCAGACATTTGAACCAATTAAAAGTTGTTGGAAAGTACTTTCTTGGCGATTGCGTTCACCTGCTTGGATGTCGACTCCGTGTTGATGACGTCCACTTAGTATATCGACATTACTGCCAATCAAGGTGTCTTGTCCGATGGAACAAGAGCCTATGAGGCAATGTGCTCCGATGGAAACACGCTCGCTGATGTGTGTGTCTCTCTTTGAGAACCAGGATCCGAATGCAATACCGACGTCGTTTGAGCATGACTTGAGAGTCATCAAATAATAAGCACGTCTTGCAAAGGTTCCGATGTGTCCCGGGATGAGTGATAGAAACTGACCACATGTTGTAAAGTATGGTGTGTTGCGGTCCTTCCCGCCGGCAATTCGTACGGGTCCCCAACACGGAGTCAGTAACACAACGAACAAGTAGGTGACGGAATCTCGAATGCGTGAGCGCATCACAGGCTAATGTCTCAACGAATACAGATCAGCCAAGGGCACGCAGGACTGGGACGCTAGAACCAAATCTGCTGATCCTTCAGCTATTTCGCGAGCAACGTCGGATCTGCATAGATAGTCTAAGATGCGTGTGGCTATTCCATTTACATTCTCGGACGTAATGCAAGTCTGGGGTGCCAAGTGGCCCAGTGCAATCGAATTCCCCCCCACATCCGTTGCCACAATCGGTCTTCCAGCAGCCATGTACTCTAATAAGGCGTTCGAACAACCCTCCGCTCGTGATGGCAGTACCGCTACGTCGAGTGTTGCCAGGAATGATGGTATGTCGTCAACTGAGCCGAGCAGTTTCACCTGATCGCTGATTCCAAGACTGTCTATTATGCGTTGGTAAGGGGCCTGGTCACCTCCACCAGCGATTTCAAACGTTGTGTCGGGAATCTCATGTAAGACGAGGGCGGCTGCATGGATGAAAAGATCGGGGCCTTTCACCGGGCGGAGGTTACCGACCATGCCAACCTTGCGTGGCACGCCAGCAGGTTTGGGAGTCCAAGGTGCAATGTCTTTGAAACGCTCCAGATCGATAGCATTGTGAACAACTACCACTTGGTCGGGCTTTGCATTTTCTTGCTCGATCACTGCCTGGCGGGCTGCTTCGCAGTTGGCGACAATCTTGTCGATAAACCACTGGTTATAGAACCGTGCGATGCGCTTGTCTCGGGCTGTCATCCAGTGGCCGATGTTTCGGCGGGACCCCACGACTTGCCTTACACCAGCGGCCTTTGCTAATGGAGCGGCAAAACGCGTGCTGTCGGGAAAGAATGTCTGTACAACACCAATTCTGTGCTGTCGCAGTAAGTTCCAAAACTTCCAGCCTTGTTGTATTGCTCGAGGAGACACTAGCCGGCGTATGCCCAAGCACCATGTTGGGCAGTTGTCTGGCAATAGGGCCTGTGATTCGTCGTCATTGCCATCGAGTAAACAAAGATAGGGCTCAAACTTACTTCGGTCTAATTGCTTAATGGTTAGCAATAGTTGACTTTCGGTTCCCGCTCGCGAAAGCCGATCGATCACGAAACAAACTCGTGTTGGACCACTCTTGTCCGTCTCCCCAGCATTTGGCGCAATCATTGGGGACATGCCTTGTGGTGATTACATGTCAGCTGACGAAACAAGTCTCGGTAGGCAGTAGCCTGGGATGCAAAAGTGAAATGTTCCCTTACATATTGTGGCGCCGCAAGTCGCATCGTGTTTCGTAGCTCGTCGTCTTCCAGTAGCTGCAAGAGTTCGTTTGCCAAAGCAGTCGCGTCACCGGCGTGCACTAGGACGCCGGTCCGGTGGTTGTCGACAACTTCCGAGGTCCCCCCGACATCTGTGGCAATCACTGGCACTCCGGCCGCCGCTGCTTCCAATAGCACGTTCGGCAGTCCTTCGGTATGAGAAGATTGCACAAATAGATCAAAATGTGGCATGTACATGTCGAGTTCAGAAGTAAAGCCTGCCAGAACGAACTGGTCAGCAAGCCCCAATTTGTCTAATTGCTTTTGCAACTCATCATGCAAGGCACCCTCCCCGAACAGTACAACTCCAAAATCAGTGCGGTGGAGTTTATCGCGGAGAATCGCGACAGCGTCTATCAGGCAGTCAAAGCCCTTCTCGGGGCTCAGTCGGCCTGCAGCCCCAATAATGTATCGTAGTGATGAGGGAAATAAAGTCTCGAGATGCTGGCGATGCTCTATCTGAAGTTCCTTGTTGAATCGTTCGGTTCGTATCGCATTGTGGATTATCTTTAGTCGATCTCCCGGGGCTCCCGTACTCTTTACCTTTTGTGCTTGGCCATTAGAAACACACACTACAGCATCTGCCTTACGAAGTGCCCAGCGATCTAGCTTCTCATAGACCCGAACCTTCCAGGTCTCTGCAGTCCAACCTCGCGAGACAGCGACCACAGGCAACCTCAACTGTCGAGATGACCACAAGCCAAGTAGACCTGCCTTGTATCCATGGGTTATCACAACGTCGGCTCTAAGGGCTTTCAGCTGGTTTGTTAGCTCTTTCGCAGCTTTGATCAAGTGAGGTGTATCACTGTGAAGTCTTATCGCCCGAAAGCCCGATCCTCTTACTTCTTGAAGAAAGGTGTCGCACAAGCCTCCTTCGGCAAATGAGATGAATGACGTTGTTGTATCGTCGGACAGCTCTCGTGCGAGTTCTAGCATCTGTCGTTCGGGACCACCGTAGAACCGCGAAGAAGTGATGTGGACGACGTGTCTGCCTTTTGAAGATTCCGCTGTTCCTGAGTGTAGGGCGTATTCGCTCGATGCCGGCAATGAGTCTGTCGACGGGAAGTCCGCTAGGCTCATACTGCTAGCATTCCTTCTGTGGCTAGCTGCATTTCCCAGATTTCGCCGAGTTGCTCTGCTAAACTACTCCATTCGTACCGAGCTCGAACTACGTTGCGGCCTGAGTGTGCTGTTTGGAGCAACGCCCGATAGTTTGCAAGTGCTTTGACTGTCGTGTCCGCAAATGATTCGACAGTGTTTGCGATTACAATATCGGTTGTTGGTTGAAGATGTAGTCCTTCAGCACCAACAGCGGTGGATATTACTGGGCAGGCAGCTCCAAGAGCTTCCAATATCTTGATTCTCGATCCTCCACCTATTCGGAGCGGCACGACCATCGCACCAGCTCGCTCGAGAAAGGGCTCTACCTGCGGAGCGTTCCCATACAACTCCACGTTTGGCAGCTGTGCTACGCGTGACACTAACCACGAAGGTGGTTCAAAACCGACGATGGTTAATCGCGTCTTGGGAAGCTGAACGCGAATTGCGGGAAAGATTGAGTCGAGTAGTAGCTTAACCGCGTCCAAATTCGGACGCCAAGCCAAGCTACCAAGAAACAAGAGTTCATTGTGGTCGCGGTTGATGCTATCAGTCGTAAATCTCGACGTATCGACACCGTTACTAACCACCTGTACGTTTTCTGCGTTCATAGTGGTTCGAGCAATAGTCGCGTCGTCGTCGGTGCAGGTAACTACACAACTTGCTTCTTGAAATGCTCGTTGTTCGTAGGCTTCGAACCTCTGGTACTGCATATTAAAGTACCACGCTTTCATGCGATTGCGCTGCACATCACGGTAGCGTTGCCAAATGAGTGATTCAACATTGTGGGCATTAATGATCCATGGCTTGCTTACGAACCCTCTGAGATTCTCGACATAAGGGGTCCACTCCGCGTGCCAAAGATCGACATCACCTTCTCGATCAAGTTGTTCGACCTGAACTTGCATTTGTCGATTTATATGGCGGTCAACTGAGTAGGGATACGGCGAGAAAAAGTTTTTGGCCAATCGAGGAGCAAACATTAATCCCGAGTTTGGCGGTACCTGTTGTTCAATCCATACCACTTTGAACCCAGCATCCGTCATTGCCTGCTGTGCCAGGTCATCCTGCTCACGATACCCGCTTCTCGGCGCCAAATACGTAATACGATGCGTGCGCGCTAAAGGAGCCAACAAGTGGAAGCTGCGGAGTTTTTTTCCGCAATCCACCGGATAGGGCAACCATTCGTCAACAACTGCAACGTGCATATGTTAGGTGCAGACCTATATTGCTATTCAGTCAGCTAGCATTGTAAGTGCTCATGATAGCTAGGCGGGGTAGCCGTCTTCATTCTTCGTGATCCCCCGAGCAACTCCACCAGCACACCCCAGCCAGCCCCAATATGAACAGTGGCCAATACAACTGGAACGCGATATAGCATTGCCAGACTGTGTTGCTGGAGTGCTATGATTAGGCCACTAGTTGCAACCGCTGCTAGGTAGATCGAAAGTCCAACGACGTACGGAATCCAGGCGTGATTGAGCAAAAGAGAAGCAACGGCGCCAATGATCAGGTAAAGCACCAAACACGCCGGTATCAATGAACCCAAGCCCCACATGCCGGCATGTTTGCGCG
Organism: Aeoliella mucimassa; assembly: GCF_007748035.1. NCBI lineage: Bacteria > Pseudomonadati > Planctomycetota > Planctomycetia > Pirellulales > Lacipirellulaceae > Aeoliella > Aeoliella mucimassa. Next base: position 2,235,275 of record NZ_CP036278.1, on the reverse strand, counting down.
CCAAGCGTACGCGGCCACGACCATAGCGGACCATTTGCTTAAATAGTCCTGTAAGACTAGTGCGCGGGAGGTATTTAACCTTTAGTCTCGGATCCAGGTAGCAACTCAGGCCCGCCCGGTCACACCGCAGATTGAATTCGCCATCTTCATGGGCGTCGAAGTTCTCGTCAAATTGGCCTACTCTGTCGAACACCTCACGGCGATAAGCAACCGCGACGCTCTTAGCTGGGACGAATTGCGGCTCGTCCGAATAAATGAACGACTCAGGGTGATGTCCCAGGCGGGAAGATCTCGCTGCAGCAATTGCTTTCTGAAGAGGTGTTGCGTTCGATACATCCAAAGGCTGAGGACGCCCCAGGCAATCGGCGCCGCTCTCTTCGAATGCGGCCACAAGGTCGAGGAAGTACTCTCGCGTGGGAATCTCGCAATGGCCGTCAATCACCACTAACACATCCCCTCGCATATGTTCGATAGCGATGTTCCTGGCACCGCTGGACAATCGGTTCGGGTTATCCAGCAACTGAACCATTGGATGATGTGTAGCAAAGTCAAGCACAATGTCTCGGGTGTTGTCAGTCGATTCTCCGTCAACGACGAATACTTCCAAGTGAATTCCGTGAAGATCTTGGCGTACGATTTGTTCGAGCGTGTTGCGAATGTGCAGAGATTCGTTCCGGACTGGAATCACGACCGAGACAGACGTAATTCCAGTCGGGTGTACGACTACTTCATTTGGCGAGGCACTAACAGGTTGTGAAGGTGTATGGACCGTCATGAAATGGCCAGCGAAGCCTGAGGCTCGCATTGTTGAGTCGCTACAACGTCAAGGCGTCCGAAGTCGAATGCCGAGAGCAGGTCTGTGAATTTCTGTTCGGTTCTTGAGAGATTCACATAGTGGCGAAATCTCTGCTGAGCAGTTCCCAATCGGAGTCTGGGTTGGTCGGGGTCGAACTCCCATGGGTGGATGTAAAAGGTGAAGGGAACCCTGAATCGCTCCGTCCAACGAGTCAGCAAGTAGACCGATAGTTTCAATGGAAACAGGCGAAAGTAGCCACCGCCACAGATTGGCATCGATACGTTTCCCAACTGCTGTACTGCAATAGGGAACTCATCAAGCAATCCGGATATTAGCTCCATTGTGCACGGCCCATAAACATCCCCTTGCTGGGTCAATTTGTTAAGAGACGCAGCAGTCAAGCTGGAGTCGGAATCAATGCCCTCTTCCACAAGCACATCCAGGGCCCAGGGCATGTCATGTGTGATCGAGAAGGATGGTGCGCGAAAGGCAGTCACCTTCATTCCGATTGTATCTTCCAACACCTGTCGAGAGCGACGGAGGTCATCACGGAACTCTTGTCGCGTAAGGGATGAAACACGTCGGTGCCAGTAACTGTGCGAGGCGACCTGGTGTCCCTGATCGCTGATTCGCCTAACTAAAGCGGGGCATCGCTCTGCAATATATCCCACAATATAGAATGTCGCAGTGATTGACTTGCTGGCGAGAATTTCGAGCACTCGTTCAGTGCTCTTCTCCACACGCAGTGGATAATTGTCCCAATCGGTCTTCGGAATATACGGTTCGAAGTTGGAGACCTGAAAGTAGTCTTCGACGTCAATTGTTAATGCATGTTGCATGCGCACTTAAAGTCGTCGAATTGGGAGAATGGAAGGGGGTGCATCGCTGTCGAGGCAGTCGGTGCAACACTGCTACTGCTTTATCTGGAGTGTCTAACGAGGTTTGTGGGGCAACGTGTGATCTTCATCAATCGAATGGCATTCGCATTCCCCTACCAATTGTGTAGTCATTACTGCATCGGAGTGTACCAAGCAGGCTGTCTTCTTGCGTGCAGTGGAGTGTTTACTTTCCGCACAACAATCTTGGGGTTCTTTGCGTGCCATTGCCCTGGTTAGGTGAGCTGGCTGGTTATCCCACACTTCGTCAACGCTGTTCCAGTCGATGTGGCGGTCGAGTCGCAAGAGCTTCACGGCAATACCATGCCGCACCCCGAGCATGCGACAAGCAGTACAAAGTAGGATGCGTAGATCAAGCCCTAAGCTTGCCGTCCTAATGTATTCGAGGTCCAATGCCACTTTGGGGATGACACATTTTGCGGACTGGTCTGCTGGCAAATTGATTTGAGCAAGTCCAGTGACACCAGGCAGCACCGAAGTTCGGTTGTCGAAACCAGGTACAATCTCTCGAAGGTAATTCTTCTCGATGATTTCGGGACGCTCCGGTCTTGGGCCAATGAGGCACATCTCACCATGGAGAACATTGAATAATTGAGGTAGTTCATCAAGGTGGAGGAAACGAAGCCAACCTCCTACTGGAGTGACTCGTGCATCCCTTTTTGCACAAAGTTGAGGGCCAGATAGTTTTTCCGCATCAACGTACATCGTGCGAATCTTATGGACCTTGAATAGCTTGCCGTGTTTGCCTACACGGACCTGGCTGTACATCGCTGGTCCACGTGATGTCAGTAGCACCAGCCCCATACACAGGAGCATTAAGGGACCAAACAGAATCAACAACACTCCGCTCAATACTTGGCATGCGATGGCTTTGCTATCAAAGTATCCGGAGAATTCGCTAATCGAATCATTGACGACGGCTTGAATGATCGTACTCATAACGCTCTGGCACCTCCCAATGCGATAAACGCGACTACTCTCCCCCCATACCAACTAGGAGTAGCTGTCGTGTGAGTGTTATCTGTGAGATCAGTTATCAAGAAACTGATTAGTGTGCAGATGATTGCTGATAAAGGTCCCAGTTCGAGCGGACCAGTTGTCGCAAAAAGTCGGTTGCAGGACCTTCATCGACCTGGGTCGATGTAGGAGAAACTGATGAGGCAATCTGAAGCTTGTAAAGCATCGAGGAAGCTGCAAAGTCGAAACGAGGAGATTCAGAAGCTTTCCAGGCCTCCCCATCACTCCACGCATACATTACCCGAAGCCCGCTCGCCATCAAATTGCGGGTGGTGAAATCGACTTGCCAGAAGCGATCTTGAATTACGCCACCGCTGTCGATTGTTACAACCTTTCGAGGAGCCTGAATCTCGTAGGCGCGACTTGAAAAACAGATTTCGGGTGTGTGAACTGCGATAGGACCAGGAGGTCCCACTGTAATCGCTACTGCTATTTCGCTTCCGTCTGTTTTGTTGACATATTTGCGATTGATGTGCCCTGCGCATTGAAGCATATCCGTCGCGTAAGTTGGTAGAGGTGTCTCTTCTACCAATATCCAATCACCCACGGTTTCTGGCATCGTGGCCAACTGATTCGCAGCGGCTTCTAAGTCAGGTCCCGGGCCCCATCGATGCGAATAGCCTCCGTAGATGACTCCTCCACTCAATAGTAGTAACACTGCCAAGGCTAGGGCTCCCCAACGCAGCATCATGTTTTGCCCCGGTTGAGTATTAGGCATGATTTACTGCTCCCCCGTAACTTCAGACGTTTCTTCCAATGCAGTTAGCATCTTCTTGTCGTCTTCGGTAAGCACAAATTGTTCGATTCCATAGTCTCGAGCTTCTTGGAGCACTTGCTTGGCGTCGTCGATTCTCTTCCCCAACTGATAAGCTGCAGCAAGGTGTAGGTAGTATCGAGCATCTGTTGCCCCGCCCGAAGTGGCTTCTTCAAGACAAGCTATGGACGACTGGGCATCCCCCAGCTTGTAATGAATGGTGCCTTTGGTATCTAGCAGCACGGGGTCTCGGCCAGCGATTTGAATCGCTTGATCAATTCGTCGTAATGCTTCAGCCCGTTCGTTCGGGCGCTCGGCCAGCAGCGTTGCAAGGTTGTTGAGTGTGAGTGCATCGTTCGGATTGATTTCAAGGATTTGGCGGAAGTTCTGGAGTGCAGCCTCGTAGTCACCACGACTGGCCCGCATAACAGCATCTGCCTGCAGAAGTTCGACATCGTCTTGATGTTCGGCAAGTGCTGCATTCACGGCTTCTTCGGCTTTGGGGTCGCGAAAGCTGGTGGTGTCGGTGGACGTAAGCAAGCTGGCGAGGATCTTTGCTACGGTTGCATTAGGCTTTCCATCGGCGACTTGCAGGCCAAGTTGAGCGGCTTCGTCGCGTTTGCCTTGTTCGATGAGGGACTGAATAACTAAGACGTAAGCGTCTGGTGCGGAATCCATCAAGCGACGATACCACACTTCAGCTTCGTCTGGCATTTCCAAAGCACTATACAATCTCCCGAATAAGAGGAACTGTTGTGCTTGTTGTTCGGCAGGGAGTGTATCGATGGATTTGTTAGAGATATAGTTTCTAACGTGGTCTCTTGCTTTGTCGGTCTCGCCTTTCACAACAAGCAAGCGTGCTCGCAAGGCCGTAACAAGTGTCTCGGTTCGCTCATCAGAGCCCACCTGGAGTTGACTAAGTTCCTGGATGCGAGTGTCCGCCTCGTCGATGTAGTCTGGACGCCGCTGGACTAAAGTGTCGGGTTCGGCGTTATCTCCGGTATTGTCGGTGCTGCTATTTCGAAGCAGAAACTCGATATAGGTAATATACCGACTTACGGATGGGGGCTTCTCCTCGACTGTTTGACGAAGTTGTTCTCCAGCAGCAATCAGCGATTGTTCGTCGCCGCTCAGTGAAGCGTGTCGCTCAAGAATGCGGGCAAGAATCGAACGGTTTACAAGATTCTGACGTCGAGATCCACGTTGGATGAGTAGCTCAATCATCTCTTGAGCGAGTTGGCAGTTCGCTATCTTCTCGTCACGCGTGCGACCACGCTGGGAAAGCAATAATGCCCGCAAGCGATCATTGATCTCTGCTCCGCCAACCATGGCGGTGCCGGAAGTAGAGAGTAATGTGCTCGCTCGTTCCCAATCTTCGTCGACACCGGTGGAGGCGAGTAATATTGCGAGCTGTCGCTTGGCATCGGAATTCGATGAATCTGTCTCAAGTACCTTTTCGTACTGCTGTTTGGCCGCTGCGGGGTTGATTGGAGAAAGAAGAGCGGCATATTGGAGCCGTATGTCAGTGTTGGACGGAGCTAACGTTATCGCTTCGCGAAACTGAGCTTCTGCCTGAGCGAGATCTCCAATGATTCGGTAACCTTGTGCCGCTACGTAGTGACGCTGCTCTTTAGGCAATACCTGCCCCGATACCAAAGAGTCGAGCGCCTCGCGAGCCACATCCACCTTCCCTGAACGGAAGTAGGCATTAAATAAGGCAACCCAGACGCGATTGTCGCCAGGGAAGTCAATTGTGGCTTGTTGTAATACGGTAACCGCTTCGTCGGACTGACCAAATCGATTGAGTGTGCCTGCTAGAAACACTCTTTTCACCGGATCCTGTGGAGAGAGGGCCACGCTCTCTCTGGCCATTTCCACCGCAGCAGCTCCTCGTCCCAAGCGAAAGGCAAGTTCTGCCGACATTGAATCATTCATCCCAGTGAGAGTGCTTCCCGCTAGCAGGAGCGTAAGGTATTGTTCTGCGTCGTCTAGCCGCCCCGATTCATAGAGTAGCGAAATCACTTGCTGCAACGTTCCAATACGACGGTCGCCTAAATCAACCGCGCGTTGAAAATCAAGCAAAGCTCTGCGTCGATCGTCTTTGGCGAGGTGGAGTTGGCCACTGAGGCTGACTCCGGGGTACCAGCGGGGACGTTCGAATCCAATCGCATTTACGATACTATCTAGCTCTTTGTGTTGTTGATCTGATAGTTGCTCGTAGGCTTGAAGCAAGCGTTTGGCTTTTTGGTACCTGGCTGTGAGACTATTGTGTGTGAGCTGGAGAAGTGTGGTTTCCCACGATACTGCAGTGGCTAGATCGTTTTGGGCGAGAGCAAGATCGATTCCGATTGTTAGTAGTTCGGTATCTTGATTGTTTTGGGTTAGTTGATCTTTGACTAGTTGGAAAGCGGTGTCGATATGTCCGGCCTGTGATAAAAGATCGGCTCTCATTCGCAGCAGCTCTGTTTGTTCTTTGGATGAAGCGTTCGCCATGGCTGCTGCGAGTGTCTTGTTAGCTGCGTCAAAGTCACCGCTGCGTGCTTGCAGAATCGCCTGAAGCTTAGCTCGTTCCTTTGGTTCCGTTTCGAGGTTACAAAACTGCTTGCAGGCACGATCTGCATCGGTTTCCTCCTGCAGATCTAGGTACAGGAGTGTTGCAGCACGCCAGAATACAGAAGAGTCCGTGTGCTCCTGCTCAGCAAAACGAAGGGTAGCTACCGCCGCAGCCTTATCATCGGTGGTCGACAAATACTGGGTCTCGATGAGAGATAGTTCGGGCGTCGAATCTTTAAGTGCCTTAGACTCTTCCAGAACCTTTTCGAACTCGGCCCAGTTGCGCGTTTGTGGATCCCTGCCTGATTGAATCTGCAGGTGTGCTTTTAGCAAGAGCAGATACAGATTGATGTCTTTATCAGATGGGGAATTAAGCTGTCCGATGAGCGTGACAGCTTTTTCTGGGCTGCCGGTTTGAAGATAGACTGCTGCTGTCGACTTCACCAATTCCACGTTTTGCGGATACCTCTCGGCGAGTTGTTCCCAGTATTCGCTGGCTATATCAAGTTGACCTGTGCTGGAGTAAATGCGAGCCAGTAGCTCGGTGGCCTCTGCCCATAAAGCTCCTTCTGCACCGGCTTGCTTCAGCTTGGGGTTTAATGCAAGTTTCTGAAGCTCAGCTACCGCTGTTTCGGTTTCCCCCTTGCCAATAGCCAGTCGAGCGGACAGTAGACTCAAGTGCGATTCAATACGTTCTCGCATCTGCGAGTTCATTTGTGCGAGTTGCACTGGGCTCTCATCATTGATTCGAGCGAGTATCGCTTCAGCTGCTGCGAAGTTCTCCTGTTGAAGGTAGAAATGCAATAGCTGTGGTCCAATCTGCAGCGACGCACCGGTAATGTCCCAGGCTTGGGTCAGTAGTTCGATAGCTTCCGTGTGCCTATTCATAGAACCGAGTACATCAGCTAATGCGATGTACCCACGTGGATCTTGGGGAGAGAGTTCGAGCATTGTTTCAAGCAACTGTTTTCGCTGCTCTTGCGTTAAACTCGACTCCGGAGCAATTGCCCTGTAGTAGAGGACATTTGGATTGTCAGGTTCTATTTCAAAAGCTTTATCTAGATCCTCTCCATTCGACACAGCAAAAAATCGACGTTGGTAGTTGTACCGAGCCAGTCTCACCTCCGCTGAATCAGGAGTGAGCTCTACAAGATGGTCCACCAATGTATCAGCGAGAGTGGCATTGCTTGAAACGTCAGGTAGAGAAATGTTTGTGTGGTCGCGAATGGTGATTGCTGTGGTAAGAATGAGGTCTTGATCGGCTGGCAGTTGGTCGCACACTTCTAGAAGTGCTATCAAAGCATCGCGAGGTGAGATATTTGGATCCAGGTCTGACCTTGCTGCTCGCGACAGTGCTACTACTTTTGTTGCCTGTAAGTCGTCTGGCGAGCTCTCCAAGACTGTCTGCGATTCCCGCTCGGCTTCGGCATAAGATCCTAGTTTGTAGAGATTCTCGGCGAGTTGAATTCGAAGTGCCACTTGCTCAGGATCTCTGCCTAGGGCCCGATAAATCATCTGATTCAACTGTTGCAATCGAGCAGGACTTTGCGGGCCCTCGGAATAGGCTTTTATCAACCCGAGAAGTGCTTCGGTATTACCAGGATTAGCGAGTAGGTATCTTTGGTAATACGATGCAGCTTCGTTAGGTTTGCCTTCTTCTTGAAGTGTCTCTGCCCGCTCACGAAATGCTTCGGCGACTTGTTGAATGCGGATCTTGTACCAAACGAAGCAACCTGCACACAGGCAGACAAGCACGGCCAGGGTGATTAACAGCAAGCGAACGTTCAGTTGATAATGATGACGACGTTTGCTGGTACGGCCTGCCGTGTGAGTGTATATGCGAGTTGACTTTGAGATAGCACTCATTGCATCTATTTGTTGTTAATAGTCAAGCTGGAAAAGTCGGCACGTATTTCAGGTACGCTACGCTTGTCCTTGAAGAGACGCGTACCTGCCATAGGCATACACGTAGCTCTTCGTGGACACGCCACTGAGCACAGTTCCGGCAATACGGGCACCAGTCGCTTCGAGTTTCTCGGTCGCTAATCGTACTTGACGTGCACGACTGACGTCGCTCAAGGAGCAATAGACGACCAAGTCGGATGCCTTGGCGTAAACCAATGCCTCACTGGCCGACAGCACAGGTGGCGTGTCGATAATCACTGTGGAGAATCGTTTGCCGAGCTTTCTTAATAAATCGGGAATAGCTGAACCTTCCACAACTTGGTGCGGATTGATTCGCTCAGATCCCGCAGGCAGAACAAAGGTGAGCGAATCCCCTACGCGATAAATGGCTTCATTGAGCGGAACCGATCCAGATATTACTTCAGACAATCCTGGACCGGAGGGAACGTCCAGGTATTCGGATACATCTGGTGATCGCAAGTCGGCATCTATGATCAGTGTTGGCATTTTGCTTGCATGCGCAATGCTCATTGCCAGCGCTGTTGAAATGTTGGTCTTTCCTTCCCCGCTTACTCCACTGCAAACTGCTACCGTCTTGTGGCAATCGCGGACACCTACCCCCTCAGTAAGTGCTAAAGTAGTGCGGAGGCTATCGATCGATTCGGTATACACGAGTAAATCGTGTTGATTCGGTGCCATGAGTTGGTGTCGAGTGCCGACTTTGCGCACGGGTAGACAAGCAACTTCACCTAGCAAAGGAAGTTGCGTTTCGTTGGCCAACTCATCCGCATTGCATACTCGCTTGACAACGACTTCCCGAACCGTTGCAAGGCCCAGCGGAGCGATCAAAGCGGACAGGCACGCAATGGCTAGAAGTTTGAAGGGGATCGGCTCGATCGAAAGACGCGGAGGCGATGCAGTATGCATCAGCGATGCCCTGGTGGGGGCACCACGTTCGGTTTCCAGTGCCAACTTGCGGGCTGAAATCAATTCGAATACGTTCTGCTCCCGTTCCAATTCGGACTTCACAATGTCTAACTCGGCACTTCGAGCCCCACCCTTTTCCAGTTCTGCAACGTGTTCTTGTCGGCGGATTTCAAGCAATTCTAGTTTCTTTGCCAGCGTCGTGATTTCCTGCTGCTTGGAAAGAATGGCTTGCTCTGACTCTTGTTTATTTCTCTCCAGTTGTTGCTGGGCGAGTTCGGTGCGTGCATGCTCTCGCAATGCGGTCAGTGAGCGACGTGTTTCAATCAACAAGGCATTCACTCGCAAATAATCTGGATCTTTCTCCCATGTGTCGCTAATGCGTGGCCTTGGTTTCGATTTGATTTCGGTTATCTGCTGCTCAATATCTCGAATCTGGTCTTCAAGGCGGCGCACATCTGCACGGTTCGAAATCTCAAGCTCAAAGTGACCGGTTGCGATCGCATTGTCGGCCGAAATAATGTCCGACGTTTTTAGGGCTTGTAGTTCAGCCTTGGCTACTTCGAGTGAAACTTCCGTTTCAGTGAGCTCTTGGTAGACACTAGTGGATGGAGAAAAAGCGGTGACACCGACAATTGCGCCCTGTCCGAACGGATCTCGACCGGTGACATCTTTGGCAAGATCAACTACTCGAGTTCGTAGCTGTTCGATGTGACCTTCGCGATCTTTCAGCTCCTCTCGCAAAGTGTTGATTACCATATTAGTTCTTTTATCGGTCTCGTCGTTTTCAACCGTCATGTACTCAGCGACAACGTAATTGGCTACTGTAGCCGCGTCGTCTGCGGAACTGCTGGTATAAGCAACCTCGTAGAGTTCCGACTTCCCCACTTGTCGAACACTTAAATGCTCGCGAATGTAGGCCTGCGGATCGAACTCGGAATTGATTTCCTCGATCTCTGACACACTGGGTCGACTGAGTAGCGGGCCTAACACAATCGGGCTTTTCATCGTTTCGATCTGCGTCTGGACGTAACGATCAGAATCCCTGGAATTGCTGTTATTGCTGTCGAAAGCTATGTAGGGAATATTCGATTCGATCTTAATCAGTGCTCTTGCTTCATACTGCGGCACATGCAACCAAAGTACAAGTGCTGCGGCCGCAACAGCGAGAAGTAGACTGCAAGGAACAAGGAATTTCCACCAGTTGCGAAAGACTCGCCAGACAAACAGGGGGGTAATTCCACTTTGCGTGGGTTGTTTGCTTCCTGAACCCTGCCTGGCGTGAGTGATGTTGCGCCGTCGAGAAATGGCAAGTTCTTCGTGAGTTGTCGTCAATTGGTGACGCGAGTCTTTGGAGTTAGGATGTGATTCTGACATTGTGCACCGTCGCCTTGAAGCCGAGTTGAGCACTCATTGCATGCTTATGGCAAGTTCTTCTCTGCCACTCATAGTTGTCCCCCAAAAACCTTGATGGGCTCAAGATGTCGATTCCCCCTTTTGCGTTGCGTATAGTGACCCGGATTGCTTCATCTCCTCCACTTCAATGACGAGGTGGTCCAAGTAGACTAAAAAGGCCCAAAACACTAACGCCGCCAAAGGTATCATTGCAAAGCCGGCAAAGTCATGACTGAATGTCTTTCCGGCGTCGCTTGATACCCATTGATAAAGTAATCCTGTTGTTACAATCCGGGTGACATTTGCCAGAATCGCGACCGGCAATGCTGCAACGAGTACGAGTACTTTCTTCCACCACCCCCAGCGGGAAAAGAGAACAAAAGCAAAGGCCAGCGCGAAAATGCCGAAGAATATCCGTAAGCCAGAACAAGCTTCTTCGACGAAGAGTTGATGCTCTCCTACAAGAATCGTATTTCCTTCCGAAATGGCCGGAACCCCCAGCATGATAAGCGCAGCCGAACTTAACTGCGTGGCAATTGCTTGCAACTGAACACTAAACAGACGTTCGGCTGTGTAGGGGATTGGAATCATGAACCACAGGAACACCAGCGAAGGCCAGCACCACTGGATAAATCGAGTCCCAAGAACCAACCATAAGGCACCTCCCAATGCGAGAGGCAATGTCCAATTGTCGATCGGTTCCAGGTAATACAATCCGGCTACCCATCGACTCAGAAGTGTCAATGACAGTAGCAATGCTCCCCAAATGCTCGGCGACAAGTCAGTCCAAGGGATTGAGTCGCGTCTAGCGTATAGGAATATTAGCGACAGTGGTGCGACAAGCCATCCATGTGAATAGTCGGGACGAGTATTCCAGATATCCACCATACTGAGTATCGAAGGCCAATAAGCCCACAGCACTGCAGCTGAGACTACCAGTACGCTGATGGCAGCCCAAAACGAGTTGGATATGACTTCTCCATCGACTGTGCGTTGAACAGTCGAAGCTGTTACGTTCGAGTCAGACTTTGGCATTGCGATTAAGAGGCTTAAGTGCGGACAGCAGCGCAGACTGCGCGGACTCCGTCCTGGTCAATTGCACGGAGTGCAACATCCAGGCCCCATTCTTATTTTCCCCATGAAGACGCTCCACTGTGGTAGTAGAGCGGTCGGAAGGACCATGCGCTAATCGGCACTGCCTTTCCAAGTTAAGCTCAGACTCTTGGTGTGGGATTTAGACGGCTGTCAATTCACCCACTCCCATAACTTGCAGTGAAGCGTCACTGCCGCGTAAGTCAAGTCGTCTAACAGGTTTACAGATCGTTTGTGGACCCTAATAGGGCTCGAGCAAATGCTGTTCGATACTTAGCGATACCCCTCCTAGTAACTCGCTAACAAAGATGAACAGTCGATGTTTTCCTCCCCGTTTGACAACAACACCACGCTTGTCTCTTAGTGGTCCGCTTTTCACTCGTACTTGCTGCCCTTGTACTAACCGCTCTTCGACCCGAAGGGGAATATCGCGGGCAATCAAGTCAGCAAGATCATCCAGTTGGTTCACGAGCCCCGCTTGGTCTTTTACTGGATAACGGCCTTGTTGAACAATTAGTCACAAACCTCCGTAAAAACTAACGTGGAATGGAACCACGTACCTTTTTTACGGAGATCGAACATGGCTACGAAAGAAAAACGAACCTACAAAGTCACGAACTGGAAGGAGTATAACAAGTCGCTCATCGAGCGTGGAAACATCACTATTTGGTTTAGCGACGAGGCGTTGGAGAACTGGGAACATCCTAACGACCAGACAAAAGTCGGTCGCCCTTTTGTCTTCAGCGATACGGCGATCGAGTGCTTGCTGACGATTCGCGAACTGCTGAAACTTCCCTATCGGCAGACTGAGGGATTCGGCCGCTCGCTGGTGGCGATGTTGGGCGTCGAGGCAGCGATTCCCAATTATTCTTCGCTCGCCAAGCGAGCCAGCAAGCTGAATGTTTCGCTCGATATCGCTAACAAGAGGGGCGACATCGATATCGTGGTGGATAGCACCGGCATGAAAGTGTTTGGCGAGGGCGAATGGAAGATGCGGACGCATGGCAAGTCGAAGCGGCGGACATGGCGGAAGCTGCATTTGTCGGTGAATCCTGACACCCGCGAGATTGTGGCGGAGATTTTGACCGAGAACAGTTGCCACGATGCCGATGCGGTTCCCGAAATGCTGGAGCAGGTGGAGCAGCCCGTAAAAAAGTTTCACGGCGACGGTAGTTACGACAAGTGGAAGGTTTATGAAGGGCTGGAATCCGAAGGCATTGAGCCGGTGATTCCGCCGCAGCACAACGCCAAGATCAAACAACATGGCAACTCTGCGGAGGAGCCTTTGCCCCGGGACGAGGCAATTCGTCAGATTCGACGCAAGGGGCGTAGGAGTTGGAAAGAGGAAGTGGGCTATCATCGTAGAAGCTTGGCGGAAACGACCATGTACCGAGTGAAACAAAGCTTTGGGAGCCATCTCAAAAACCGAGTATTCGAAAACCAACAAACGGAAGCCCGCTTGCGCTGTAAAATCATCAATCAATTCACCCAACTCGGGCTTCCACAGTTCGAGTGGAGTTAGTCAACAAGGCCTTTCTGAATGATGATTTCTGAATTGCGGATGTCATCTTGAAGGAGCTTCCGGCGACTGAAAGATCTCAGCCCGCCAGTTCACACGCATTACCAACGATCGCCGCGTAGGATGCGGTCCAGGAGCGACAGCGACGCAGCCCCATCACCCAAATTACCAACACGCGCAGCAGCGAACGCCCACGCCAGCAACCATTCGCAGCGTGTCGATGCTGTAATTCATTGGAACTCAAAAATTGCTAAAGCATTCCACTCTCCAACAACGGACTACTGACCACAAACAACGGACCAAACGAACTGATCATTAGAACACCACAGGTGGCCATTTTCTAGTGAAAACCTTGGAAACTCTGAGATCCGCAAATCACTCGAAATCACCCTCCGCTGGCCCAATTTCAGGAACACGGGTCGGCCTATCAGGGCCGGGGAGGTGGGAAGCGGAGAACGCGCCTTACTGTTTCATATTCGGCAACAGGGTAGCACCGACAGCTGGGCGCACCACGCATGGCCACTCCGAAAAACGCACCACGCCCTGTTGTCGGTAGGCGAAGCCCAAGAGGTCCTGCGGTTAGCCCATCCGTAATAATCCGTGTCCATCCGTGGCTGGAAGGAAACCGTTTCTCTCGCCCCACACTTAGTATCCAACCACTGCTGGTGATTGGGTAACATGGCGGATCATCATCAAGCCGTTAATGCTGCCATGCGATCTCGGAGGGCTGTCCGCGACAAGCCAGCAGTGGCACCCTACGCCGTTAACCCTTTTCGTAGTACTGGTTTGATTTGCTTTGCTCGCAGGGCCTGTGTCTTGGTAGCAGTGAGCAGTTGTGGTACTCCTGGCGGTTTGGCTTGTTTTTTTCGTGGGTAGTTGCGGCTGGTTTTGTTTGCTCTCTTGTAGCTGTCGATGATGGCTTGGCGAAGCCTCTCGCACAGGCGTTCGTTTTTCTCCGTTGGATGCAGGTAATCACGCATCGTGCGGCGAAACGCCAACAGCAGCTTGGCGAAACTCAACTTTGCTGGTGTGATGCCTTGCTTCATCGCTTCGACCAACGCGAACAGCGACATCGCCCATAAGCCGAACAACGACCAGGTGATTTCGAGCTTGGCGTTCTCGGCTTCGCGAGAGAGGAGTTTTCGACGGTGAAAGGTCTGCTTGAGATGGCGATAGAATAGTTCGATGCCCCAGCGACGTGCATACAATGCAATCACCTGCTTGTCGCTCAATTCACGCCGAGAAAGGATATTGGTAACCAGGTAGACCGGCTGCTTGCCATCCGTAGCGACCACCAGTCGCAACACGAGCGGTTCGTTGCCACGCTTCGATTCCCGATCGGGCCATAGATAGACCGTGCCGGTCCATTCCCGTACATAACCAAGCTGTTTCAGCAACCGCACATTGGCTCCCACTCGCAGCAGGACGTGTCGGCCACTTTTGATAATCGCTTGCAGCCCTTCGTACCCCATGAATCCGCCATCGGCCGTTATCAAAGCCCCGGCTGGCAAGCTAGTGAGCATCTCCCGCAAGTGGACACGTTCGCTACTGTCACCAGGTCCGACCCGCCAGTCCCACGGCAATCCCGTACCGATGTGCCACATCGTTGTGAGCCAGAGTTGAGGCGAGTTGACTTTCTTCGCATCTTTGGCCTGCCGTCTCTTGTAGCGACTGTTCTTTACCCGTCGTGCGTGACGAATCGTCGAATAGGCTTGTTCGTGCGAGCGGGTGCGAGGCAATTCAAGGCGACTACCATCGACCGCGAATACGAGGTATCCCGCGGTGAGCCAGCAATCGGTCAGCGTCGCTTGCATCCGTTGTTGCAGCACTGACTGCAACAACGCGGCGAGCGGCTTCGTCCAGCGACGAAGGATTTTTATGAAGGCTTGGTAGGAAGTGGCCAGTTGCTGTTGCTCTTTATCGAGGCAGAGTAGTATCTTACGCACAACGAAAAAACGCTCGGTGAGAGTCTGCTCGTCCGACCAGGCCCATAACAGCGCGGCTGCCATTAGTGACCGAGGAGTCCAACTGCAGTCGTTGCGGAAGCGGATCGTTCGCCAACAGATTCCCGCCAACAACCAACGCAAACATTGCCGAAGGCACACGATATTCAGCCGCACTTGAGTGTCTCGATGTAACATGCCCGATTCCCTTCGGGTAAGTGATGGCCGCCCCTTCCTTGGTTCAACTGAAAGGATGGCCGAAATACGCTGTTACATCGAGACCTCTTTTTTAAGGCAAAGAAAGGGTTAACGGCGTAGAGTGGCACCCAGCCGACGCGGAGGACTAGCAGAATTATCATCGGGCGAGCCGGGTGTGGCTCCCAAGAACGGTGCCTCACCTTGCCCTCCAGCCGATTGCAAAACAATCCATGGCAAAAGTTGCTGGCCATTGTTCAAGAAAGTAATTGAATGGCAGCACCAGGCAATAGACAATGTTCACATTCGCGGACAAGTCTGTGGCACTTCCTATCTTCCAACGCTGTCGCTAAGAAATTTCCGGTAGAATGGTCGCCAACGACTGTACTATTTAATCATCCTTCGATAAACGATTCGCCTGTGTCTGACTTGAAGGCGGAATACCCCATGTTCCAGACGGCCAAGTGGAGTGCTGCCAGGTTAAGCCGATTCTCACTGAAGCATCTGCTTCTCGCTATTGCTGCGATAACCCAAGACTTTCGGACAGTGGCGGGAGCCGGAATAATGGTTCCCATAGGAGGTCCGAAATATGGACGAGCAAGCGAAGCGGCAGCGGCCGACGTATAGCGATGAGTTCAAGCGAGACGCGGTGCGACTGGTAGTTGAGGAAGGTTATTCGTTCAAGGCAGCCTGCGAGGCGGTGGGGGTATGCGATGCCACGCTGCGGGCCTGGCACGCCAAATTGGCTCCCCCGCCGGAGCCGTGCGGTGACGACGCCACGGTCGAGGAGATGCGAGCCGAGATCGCTCGGCTCCGCAAACAACTCAAGCGGACCGAACTGGAACGAGAAATCCTAAAAAAAGCCACGGCGTACTTTGCGAAGGAGTCGACATGAAGTACGCCTGGATTAGCGAGCACCGCGACTCCTTTCCGGTGGCCCTGATGTGCCAGCTCCTTCAGGTCAGTCGATCGGGCTACTACGACTCGGTCGACCGTCCGCGAAGTAAACGCTCCGAGCGGACGGCCAAGATTCACGAGTCCGTACGGCAGGTCTTCGAGGCAAGCGACACGATCTATGGTCCCCAGAAGATCGCTCACGAACTCCAGCAACACGAGGAGTTGGAGACGGCCTGTCGTAACACGGTGGCTTCTGCGATGAAAGAAATGGGCCTGAAAAGCCGAGTCCGTAAGCGGTTCACGCCGACGACGACCAAGGCGGATCCGTCCAAACAGCAAGCGCCGAACGTCTTGGATCGGGACTTCGATGCGGAGCGTCCGAACCAGAAATGGGTGACCGACATCACGTACTTGCCGACGCTGGCTGGTTGGGTGTACGTGGCGGTCGTCGTTGATCTGTTTAGCCGCAAGGTGGTAGGTTGGTCGATGAGTCATTCGCTGGCCACCCCGCTGGTGAGCGATGCGTTACGTCAAGCCATCGAGTCACGACAACCACGTACTGGCGAACTGCTGCATCACAGTGATCGCGGTTGTCAGTACACGAGTGAGAGCTATCAACGGACCTTGCAGACACTTGGCATCGAGTGTTCGATGAGCCGCCGGGGCAACTGCTACGACAACGCGGTTGCCGAGAGGTTCTTCTGGAGTCTGAAACATGAGTGGACGAAGCACTATGAGTACGCCGACCTTGAGTCAGCACGCCTGAGCGTATTCAAGTACATTGACATGTTCTACAATCGCCAGCGACTCCACCCGTCGCTGGGTTACACCCCCCCTGAAGCATTCGAAACCGATTACGCCCCGACCGTAGCGGCGTAACAGAATATGGCTCCCGCCGCTGTCCGAAAGTCTTGGGCTATCGCATGCATTGATTTCGGTAGCCCTTGGAATTGCCCGGTATTCACATCAATCAAACTGCAAACTACTGGACGCATTTGACGCGAATGATCTGGTCGCCAATTACCGACAGAATCTGCCGACATGGTTGTGTCGTGTTACAGGGGAACTAGCCTTCATCGAGATTACAAGTATCTATTCGGACGAGCAGTGTCTTTCGAAAGATGATGTTGACTTAATGAATCAATGCCCAACCCTGAAGTACTTAGACTTGTCCGGCATGATGGGATTGCAGGTTTGCAGCTCACATCCACTTTGCGTTCACGAACAAGTTAGAGCACTTATTCTCAGTGGATCAGACGTTGATGACTTGAGCCTAAAGCAACTCATTGATGCCTGCCCCAACTTGTTGCATCTTGACATAGAGAATTGTGCGCAAATCAGTTGCAACGGACTCAGTGATGTTAGGCAGCTTGAGAGTCTTGAAACTTTATCTATTGATGGCAAACAAGTCTCGAATGAACTCATTCCAGCCCTATCTACTCTACCAAACCTTAAGTGCATTACTTTAGTCGGCCCTGATGCTTCAGACGTTACACTCAAGATGCTGATCCCTTTACGAGGCGTAAAAGAGATAGTCATCCTGGGCACTCAAGTCACTCAGTCTGGTATCAAAGACTTTCGGTCGATCAGGCCAGAGACCACAGTTGCCTACAACCATGAACAGATGCACTGATAGCCTCCGCCTTGCCGCCCCCCCAAAGACCGCATATTACGGGAAGGAAAGAAACCTCTTGTTTTATTTGGAGGAGCGTAGCAATGGAGAGAAGCTACTCACTTCGCATGAGGATACGAACAGCAAGTTCTATCGTGTTTTTACTGAAGCCGAAAAGTCACGCCGTCAGCGATCCCGAACTACTACCTGCCATTGCAGTCACTTCCGCTTGACCTTTGAATTAGGTGGACTGGGATTTCGATAGCTCGCTAGATGATCCTGAAACCCAATCGCTAATCCAAAAACCTCACCCAGGGGTAGCTCTTGCGAACAGATTCTTTCCACTCCTCTGTTAGTCCCAGATTCGTGACCCCAATCAACACCTTATTCGCGTTAGGGGCTTGGAGACTTATGAATCTCTCAATGCCTGCCGCTGTGCATTGAGTGGACGTAATATCAACTTCTTTCAGTTTCAGATACTGTCCAAGATACTCCAAGCCGAGATCGGTGATGTCCGTATCACATAGGGTTAGTGTTTTAAGATTAGTGAGGACACGCAGCTTAACAATCCCCTCGTCACTAACACCAGTTGAGTTTAGCCCAAGGAATTGAAGTGATCCAAGTCGGCTTAGATCAGAAAGCGACTCATTGGTGATGTCTGTATTGCCCAATTCAAGGTAGTTGAGTCGATCTGCAAATCTGGATTCAACAATAGACTTTACAGATCGATCGGTGAGAGAATTCCTTGCCAAGATAAGACTCTCAATGAATCTCATGTTTCGCAAGTTATCGATTTGGCTATCCGTTATTCCTGCCACTTCTGCATCGATTCCTACTACTACTTGAAGGCCGGAGGGGTCTTCTAAAGACAAATGTAGAAGAAAACCTCCGATGCCCATCCCTCGCGATTCATAAGACACCTCATTGTAGCTGTTCAGTTGATTGATGGCGTTTTGCTCATCTGCCATTTCTTGATACACGGCTCTCGTTGTCCATGTAAGGAATGATACACAGACGGCAAATGCCGTAAACGCATAAAGAAGACGCGACAACCTGAAGTGTAGTTTCCAATTATTCATGGCTGTACTTTACAAGACACCAATCGCTACCTTCAACCATGGTGAGCGTTAGGCCACAACGTTGCATCATCTAGTGATGCAGAACAAGAGCGACGCGAACATCCTCACTCAGAGACTCGGAGACGCGGAGGTTTTGGGCAGCACTGGCAGGCGGACAAAGCCCCAGAGGTCTATCCCATCCATGGCAATCCGTGTTCGTCCGAGCCCAGTAACCACTGGACTCCATCCGAAGCGGCCATGCGTTTATTTATAGTCGAAGGTATAACACCATGCGAACGCTTGCGCGATGCTCTCGGGTAGACTGGGATACTTTCTCTGAAAGTCGTCGATCGCCATGCTCTTCATTTCCAAAAGCGACATTGCCACTACATGAGCTTTCGATTCATAAAACTCTTGTTCGTGTCGCTTGATCATTGGCATCAGTACAGCAACACGCTCCGCATCGACACCAGCACTCTTGGTAAGGTCACCGCGTGTGGGATAGGGAGCGGATCCATAGCCGGTCCATTGCCGGATTGCATCGGCTAACTCATCCACATCGACTTCATTCCTTTTGGCCATTGCAATTTACTCTATGCCATCTGCGACACCCCAAAGACCCTCAAACAGCCCCGGGTATCAGGGGATCGCTACGATAGGATTTCAACGGTAAGCAACTTATTGCCCCTTGCAGATGTCGCTAGTGTTTTGCTCGAAGGCGAAGCAACAGCTTTGTTTCTAGACCTCGCACGACAATCCTTACGGCTACGCCCCGGGGCCCCAGCGGGGTTCGATTAGCTCTGCTTCCCAGGCGTCGAGTTTCTCCGCCAGCGACTTGGCCGTTTCGGGGTGCGCGGCCGACACATCGCGTTGCTCTTTCGGATCGCTCGCCAGGTCGAACAGCTGCGCGGTGCTCCCTTCGGTGCGAAGGTCGAGTAGTTTCCAGTTGCCTTGCCGAATCGCCCGGGCACCTTGGCTGCCCCCCTTGCGCCAGAAGAGTGGGCGGTCGGGTAGCGAAGTGAGTTCGCCAGTGAGTCGGCCGGTGAGGTTGGTGCCGTCGAGTTGCCATGCGTCGGATGGGGTGGTGCCAGCCGCGGAGAGGAAGGTGGGTACCAGGTCGAGCGAAATCACGGGGTCGTCGATCACGGTGCCAGCATCGATCTTGCCTGGCCACCGCATGGCCATCGGCACGCGGATGCCCCCCTCGAGCAACTCGCCCTTGTGTCCTGAGAGCGGGTTGTTGTTGGCACCGGTTTGCGTTTGGCCCCCGTTGTCGTTCGTGAAGATCACCAGCGTATTGTCGGCCAGTCGCTGTTCGTCGAGGCACTCGAGAATCTTGCCGACGTTGTCGTCGAGCGCGACAGTCAGCCCACAATGCCGGCGGCGACGCCCTGGTGCGATGTGCGAGAGGCGGTCGAGATCTGCCTCTTTTGGTTGATTGGGACCATGCGGAGCGGTGAACGACACGAACAAAAAGAACGGGCGGTCGTGCTCGCGCCGCAGGAACTCGCAGGCGGCGTCGCCAAAGCGATCGGTCACGTAGCCCCGCTCGGCGGTCGCTTTTCCGTCCTCCTGAATCACTTGATGGGGACTCGGCTTCTGCAGCGGGTAGTAGCTTCGCGAACCTTGCAGCAAGCCATAGAACCAATCGAAGCCGCGAGCGTTGGGATGATACGCGTCGGCGTAGCCCAGGTGCCATTTGCCAATCAGCCCTGTGTGATAGCCGAGTTGCTGCAAGCGACTCGCACCGAAGGTCTCGTCGAGCGACAAGCCGAGCTTCGATCCAGGTGGCAAATTGTTATCGTGCCCGAACCGCTGCTGGTAGCGACCGACCATCAACCCCGCCCGCGAAGGAGAGCAGACGCAGCCCGACATGTAAGCGTTGGAGAAGCGTACCCCGTCGCTCGCAATCGAGTCGATGTGCGGGGTCATCTGCTTCATCTCCGGCACGCAGTCGGGCTGGAAGCCGAAGTCGCCGTACCCCGCGTCGTCGGAGTAGAGCACCAGAATGTTCGGGCGATCGTCGGCGACCGCCAGGGTAGTTATCAAGGTGACCAGGAGCACCGCGTGCAAGGCAATTCGAATCATGGCTGGCTCGGCAGGTAAAGAGTCGTGAGAAGCCGGTCGACTTCTCCAGCCACTTTTATACCGCCGCTAAGCGGGTGGTGCCAAACGAAAAACCAGGCTGCGACTAGCTTGCCATCGCAGGGGCTTCCTGCAGCGGGGTTTCTTCGGTTTCCGCGACCGGCACCGGAGGCCCGGCGAAACCGAACGCGGCCACCGCGATAACGGTGGAGAGCGACACGAACAGCCAGACCGACGCGTCGTAGCTGCCGAGTAGCTCGAGGGTAAAGCCCATGATAAAGGGTCCCACGCTGCAACTGATGACCATCGCGGTCCACACGCTGCTACGAATCGAGCCGAGGTTTCGGCGGCCAAAGTAACGAGGCCAGAGCGTGTTGCCGGTTACTTGCAGCAGCCCTTGATTGGCACCGAGCGCTGCCGCCCCGACGTAAGCCATGAAGATCGAGCCCGGCATGCCGAGACACAGGGCCGAGGTGCCGAGGAGCAATATGGAGCTACCGAGCAAAATGCGCAAGGGAATATGGTCGGCCAGCAGGCCCCCTTTGATCTGCATGATGCCCATGGCCGTGGCCGAGATGGGAAACACGAGCGCTGCCTGCTCGGCGGTAAAGCCGTTCTCGCTAAAGAGTCGCGACAGGTTGATGAACAGCGCGGTCGCAATCATGCCAGTGAGGGCGGTGGCCGCTACGGCTACCCAATAAGTTGGTGTGCGGACTGCTTCGGCCAGGGTGAAGTCAGGGCCATCGCTCACTGGTGGTTCGTTCTCTGAAGGGATGACTTCGACGACCTTCGTATTGTTGCGATACACCACCAGCATCAGCGGCATGAGGATCGCAATCACAATCCCGCCGACGATGGCATAAGCGTCGCGCCAGCCGTATTGCTGGATCAGCGCCAGGATGCCGAGCGGCACGATCGCCACGGTGGCCGACATGCCGATGCCGGCCAGTCCCGAGGCCACGCCGAGTCGCCGTGAGAACCAAGTGCCGAGTGTGTTCGAGGCGGCCATCGACAACGCCCCCTGCCCAAACGCCCGTAGCGCGAAGAACGCACACGTGAGCCCCACGACCCCTTGCACCTTGGAGATCGCAAAGCAAGCCGACCCTACAGCCAGCACCAGAGCCATCGATACGATGCGGAGCCCCCAGCGATCCATCAACCGCCCGATGCCCATCAGCGGCAACGCAGCCAGGGCGCTGGCGATCATGTAGGCCCCGGTGATCGAGGTTTCGCTGAGCCCCAGTTCCTCGCGGATCGGTCCCATGAAGAGCGACACACCGAACGACTGCCCCGGCGACGTGCCCGCTTGCATGAGAATGGCAACGGGAATCATCACCCAGGCGTAAGCCGGGTCGGCAGGCATCGACGTGCGCGGGGCGGGTGTCTTCGACATCGGGCGCGGGAGGGCTAGTGGGCGGGGGGAACGGGTGCCTGGCGGGAAACGCGATTATACCCGCTAAAAGCGAGGCGGCCAGGGCAAACACTTTTGGGACGACTTCGCCGCATCGATTACTTCACCGCACCGAAAGCCGCAAAGCAGGAGTTCTTGTGCAGCAACTCGACCTTCGCGAAGCCAACCTGTCGCAGCAGGTCGAGCTGATAGGTGACCGGACGTGGGGTGTCTTCTTTGTCGATGTACGCAAACACCTTATCGCGGTAGGCTTCGCCGCCGAGTTGGGTGAGGTAGTCGCCGTAGCGTTGCCACATCATCTGGTGCACCACGGTGGTTTCGTGCAGCACGAGATCGGTGATCCACACGCTCCCGCCTGGGGTGAGCAACTGATAGATCTTGGTGAACGCGGCCAGCCAGTCGTCATCGTCGCGCAAGTGATGCAACACAGCTGCCGCTAGCACAACGTCGAACGACTCGCTCGGCAGCTCGGCATGGCGAAAGTCGTCGTGCCAGATGCTAATGGCGCCCGCGCCGGCTTCGGCCACGCGTTGCTCGGCGCGATCGAGCATCGGGCGGCTGAGGTCGAGCAAGTCGACATCGAAGTTCGAACCGTACGCCTGCCGCAGCTTGAGCGTGTTGTTGCCTGCCCCACAACCAATGTCTAGCACCCGGCGAATCGTTGGAGTCGAAGCAATCGCCGCCTGGGTAATCAGCTCCATGGCGAGCGGGGCGTCGATCGTCGCGGATTGCCCCGTCTCGAGATGCGTAAAACGCTCGACGTCGTGGTCGAATCGCTCGCGGATCTCTGCGGTCGTCGATTTGTTGGCAAACTCCGTTGGCTGGGCTGGTTCCATGCGTTACCTTTAATTGGGCTGGCAGTCAGGCGGTTGAAACATCGGGCCGCGACATTCATATACGGTCGGGGCCCGCAGCAGAGACAGCACGAGCCTCTTGTGGGTTCGCTGGGAGCGACCCGTCGGTGTCCTAGTCCTCTAGAACTGCGCGGCCCAGGAGCGGATGCCTTGCATGATCATCTCGACCGCCACGGTGCCGACGTAGAGCGCGGTTACCCGCCCGGCGATCTCGATGTAGCGATCGATGATACCTTTGCGCGACTCGCGGAGTAGGTCGTGCAGGCTCTTGAGGACGAGCATGATCGCCACTGAAACGCTGACCGCGGCCATAATCGCGAGGCACGATTCCAAGGGAGGAAGCCGCTTGCCAATCACCACGCTGGCGCTGATGGTACCTGGCCCAATCAGTACCGGCATGGCGATCGCCCCGGCCAGGTTGTCGGAATCGCCTCGCAGGATTTCGATGGCCGTCGGTCCCTTGAAGACAAACTGCACGCCGATAAGGAGGAAGACGATACCGCCGAACACTTGGAACGAGGCAAACTCGGCGTGGATGAGACTGGTGAAAATCGCCTCGCCCAACAGGGCAAAGCAGCAGAACACCGCCGAGGCGATGGCCGCCGCCCCGATCAGCACCCGACGAAACGTAAGCCCATCGACCTTGCGAATCACGTCGAGCAGGTAGATGATCACCAGAAACGGGTTGAGCAACGCGAGCAGTAGTGCGGTCGCGTGAATAAAATCTGTCATCGGCTTCGGAGAATTGGCAATCGCAACGCCGAACACCGCCCGACGCGAACAGGGGAACCATCACTTCGCACGCAGTATAACGAGCCTCGAGCGTCTCGCAAACGTGGGGCCGCCGGCGGCAGGCATTTGGGGATCCCCCTCCCCCACCCCGGCCAACTTCCGTAGCCATGGAACCCCGCTCCCCGGCTGGTTAGAATGAGAGTCGCTGAAATTAGCTGTTTTACCGGAGTGCTATTTGTGGTGACACCTATTCCACTACATTCTATGTACTTCTATCGTTCATCTCATATCGGATACGGCTTGTTCTCATGAACCACACAGCTGCTATCTCACGCGATTGGTCCTCTTGCTGGATCCTGTTCTTACTCTGCTCGTGCTGTGCGTTGTCGGCTCCCCTCTCTGCCGAGTTGATCGCAACCGGCGACGTCACGCCTGCCGATCTATCAATCTGGCAGGAAAGTACGCAGAGTTTCGTTGGGAGAACCTCCAGCGGACAGTTGCACATCACCAACGGCGATAGCCTGCCTAGCGGCAACGGCGAAATTGGCTACCACGCCAATGCGTCGGGAGTCGTGCAGGTGGAGCAGAGCGGTTCGTCGTGGATGCTCGAAGAGAGCCTGACCGTGGGACGGGATGGCAACGGCAACTTGATCATCACTGAGGGAGGGCTGGTCGCATGCGAAGCCTCTGTGGTCGGGCTGCATGCTGGCAGCAAAGGCAAAGCATCGGTTTCGGGCGAGGGTTCCACCTGGAACGCAGGCACGCGATTCACCGTAGCTCTCGACGGAGAGGGCAGCCTATCGATCTACGATGGCGGCATCGTGAACTGCGACAACGCTGGCATGGGAATCTTTGCAGGGTCGGTAAGCGACGTCTACGTCGGGGATCCCGGCTCGCGATGGAATGTCGCCGACCAATTCACCTTAGGCCTTGTAGGCGATGCGCAGCTCACCATTACGAACCACGGTTTAGTGAGTGTCGGTGGCGTCCTTTCGATTGGCTTGCCTCAGACGGTCGGCAGTCAGCTCAACATGTCGGAATATGGAAGGCTCGCCGTTTTCGGAAAAGCCGACGCATCGATCGAGCACTTCTTATCCTCCATCGTAGGCAACGACGACATTCGCTACTGGGACCAAGCGACTACCACTTGGGCGCCGATCACCGAAGCTGTCCAGAACCGCGACTACACGCTCCGCTACATTCACCAAGGCGAGCTGGCTGGCTATACCATGTTGACGGTCGGCCCGGTGCCCGAACCCGCGTCGGTGCTGCTCGCGATTCTCGGCTTCGCAGGCGTGGGATGCCTGGCTAGCCGGCGGGCGACGCGGTAGCCGCATGGGCTGATCAGGCGGCCATCGCCGAAGTCTCTACGGTCAGCATGGCATCAACTTGGGGCAACAGGCGAACCTAGGCAACCACCAGGCGGTTCATCGCCTCACTTTTTTTACGGTGTCTCGCAGGCTTCTGATGTCCGCTGTCTTACCTAATCGGTACAACCGATAACATCCCATAAGGGTGTCGATGCGCACTGAGTCAATTTGCTTTCACGTTTTGCTATCAGTTGTCCTTGATTCATGTTCGATCGGCAGTTTCCCTCCATCGTTGCTAAATCGCTCCTTTTGTGGGCGATTCTCATGCACGGTACATCGATTCAAGCTGCGACACCACTGCTAGCTTATCCACAGGACTTGGCCAGTTCGGCGAATCAATCGTCCGAAGCCCCCTCGCTTTCGCTTGCGGCTATTGGTTCATCCACGCCAAGGGAACTGGCTTCGCTCAACGAGCGGGTGGAACAACTCGAGGCCCTACTCGAAGAACAACAAGCCGCGGCAGAGAAGAAAAAAGCCGAAGCGTCTGGCAAGCCAACCCTCAAGATCAATGGACGCATCCACTTGGATGCCTGGAGCTTTCCCGAGACCTCGCCTGGCATTGGTTACTTCGAACATCCTGCGGCCGCTCTGCCCGACTTCGGACAAGATCCAGACGATCGCATTTTCTTTCGCCGTATTCGCTTGCGGTTTCAAGGCGAAGCCTTCGAAACCATGGTGTATCGCATGCAGATCGACTGGAACTCGGCCGACTCGGGCGAGATGAAGGACATGTACATCGGGTTCAAAGAGCTTCCCGTGCTGGGAACCTTGCTCATCGGCAACCAGAAACGCCCGCTCGGCCTCGATCATCTGAATAGCAGTCGCTTCAATATCTTCATCGAACGCCCGCTGGTGATCGAAGCGTTCAACGAAGACGCGCGGCGGATCGGAATCGCTTCGTACAATCACACGAGCGACGAGTCGTACGCCTGGTGCATCGGCAGCTACCTGATGGAGAATGTGACACTCGATGGCGAATACATTGGCGACACGCTGCAGGCGAGCGGCAACGCCCGCCTGGTACACAGCCCTTGGTACGACGAGGCTTGCGACGGCCGGAACTACGTGCACTTTGCCATCGCTGGCATGCTGGGTCATCCCGATGGCGATGCCGACCCGACCGATGCCAATAGCAATGAAGGGCGGTTTCGGACTCGTTCCGAGGTCCGCAGCCAGTCGCGGTGGCTCAACACCGGGCGTATTCCGGGCGCCGATTGGTACGAAGTGGCCGGCGTCGAGAGCATCGTGAATCTTGGCCCCCTGCAGTTTGTCGGCGAGTACCAGTCGACTTGGTTGCAGAGGGACGACGAGACGGTCGGCACTGGACCCGACCTGCACTTCCACGGAGCGTACTGCTACGTCTCCTACATGCTGACCGGTGAGCACGTACCGTACAATCGCACGTCGGGGACCATTGGTCGCGTAGAACCTCGACAGAACTTCTTTCTCGTCGACAGCTGCAACGATGGGGTAGCCGCAGGCTGGGGTGCCTGGCAACTGGCGGTGCGTTATTCGTACCTCGACCTGACCGACCAGGACATCGCGGGAGGAGTGGAGAACAACGTAAGCTTCGGCCTGGTGTGGTACTTTAATCCCTACTCGTCGATGCAATTCAACGCGGTCTACGGCGACATCGAGAATCACGAGGCGGTCGAAGGGTTTACCGACGGCCACTTCACCGCCTTGGGCACTCGGTTGCGAATCGACTTCTAGGGCGACCTCGTTTAGGCCCCGTCACTCCCCGCTCACTCTTCCGACTGCTCCGCGGGCAGCGAAGAGCAGTCGTTGCGACGCCCCCCTCCGTTGGGGGTGGCCATTCTTTTCGATGGAATTGCGAGCGAAAGATGGTCTAATGGATACTGAACATCTGATCCATTCCGTCCTTACCATTTAACAAGCTGCAAACACCCCAAGTCCCCGCCCGACAAGTTGCCCAGAATAGATTCCCATGTGGGAAAATTGAAATTCGAGTTATGGCCCACCCCCACCACGTAAACGCATGCACACCAAGCACTTACGGTGCAGCGTGTCGACGTAAGAATTTACCCACTCGATCGTTTATGGGGAAATGGGAATCTATCGAGGGGGATTTTGGAATGGGGAAATGGGAATTCGGAAGTGGAACATCGCCTTCCGCCTTCCCCCTTTCCTGTTCCACCCGGTGTCGGGATACTGAATAGAAGCTGACCAACGACTCCAGAATCATCCAAGGCCTCGCCATGTCCCGCCCTCCGATGCCCTCCGCACCTGTCGACGTTCACCCGCTGCACCCTGCTGCAGGCGGCTGGCACTGCAGCCATCTGTACTATTCGTTCGACCGCGGCGTGCTGAGCGGTATGTCGGCCGAGCAGATCTCGACCGGCAGCCAGGAGTTCATCGCCGCGCTCGATGCCGCAGGGCCTGATGCCCCGATGCGGCTGCAATCGTCGATCATTAGCGGTCATAAGGCCGATTTTGGGCTGATGATGATGGATCCCGACCCGCTGAAAATCGATGCGGTGCATCAACGGCTGATGGCCTCGAAATTGGGCCCGGCGCTAAAGCTTGGCTACTCGTTTGTGTCGGTTACCGAAATTAGCGAGTACGTGCCGAGCGTCGAGCAGTACGGGCAGCGGCTTGTGGTCGAGGGGGAGACCGAGGGGAGTCCCAGCTGGACCGCCAAGGTGAAAGCCTACGAAGGGCGGCTGGGTGCGATGAATCGCCAGCGGCTGACTCCTGAATTCCCCCCCTACCGGGCTACCTGCTTCTACCCCATGAACAAGAAGCGAAAGGTCGGCGAAAACTGGTTTACGCTGCCGAAAAGCGAGCGAAACCGCATGATGAGCGAGCACGCCCGCAGCGGAATGGCCTACGCCGGCAAGGTGAGCCAGCTGATCACGGTCGCCCTGGGAATGGACGACTGGGAGTGGGGCGTCACGCTCTGGGGCGCGAATCCCGAGTTCCTGAAGGACATCGTGTACCAGATGCGATTCGACGAAGCGAGCGCCAGATTCGCTGAATTTGGGCCGTTTTTGATCAGCTATGTAAGTCCCGCGAATTCGATACTAGAACATTGCAGAATCAGATAATCCGGGTAAACTGGAAGGGTGGAGCGGAACACCGTGGACTTTGCGGGTTCCGCACCTTACGAGTGATGGATGCTCTGCAGTAGCTTCCAGCTTTTCATAACCCTTTCGAGTTGCCAATCGCCTGACGTCTCGCAAATCGCCCTTATTGCCAGCCCTGCGTGGGTTATGTCTTCTGCCGATTTGTCAGGTTTTCGCATTGGTTTTTCGTCGGTGCACGCTGGCTTCAGAAGGTTTGGCATTTAGGAGTAGGAATCGCAGCCGAGGGGGCTGCATGCGATCGGTCGAGTACGTCTGGCTACAACCACCTAGCCCGACACCATGATTACACGAATCGCCGCGTTTGCTGTTTGTGTGCTGGCTTTAAGCTCGCTGGCAACGGCTCAGCCGTATCGCACCTTCGATGGTTCGAGCAACAACACATTGAATCCCAGTTGGGGACAGGCCGGAACCGCGTTCCTCAGGCTCGCGCCCGACAGCTACCCCGATGGGCTTGGCGAGGTCTACACCCCCTCGCCCGCCCGCCCGAATCCGCGACTGATCAGCAACACGATGTTTGCCCAGTCGGGCTCGGTCGACTCCGCGACTGGACTCACCAGCGGAGTCTGGCAGTGGGGACAATTTTTGGATCACGACATTACCCTCGCCCACACCAATTCGGCCGAACCAATGATGATCATGGCACCTGCCGACGATCCTTATGGAATGACGATGATTCCGACCTCGCGTTCGGTTGTCGCTAGCGGCGAAGGAGAACTGCGGCAGCAGGAGAACTCGCTCACGAGCTACATCGATGGTTCCAACGTGTATGGTTCCGACGCGGCGACCGCTCAAGCACTTCGCGCAGGGGTGGGCGGGCGGATGCTCACCTCGGCGGGCGATCTACTGCCGACCACCGACATGGCTCAGGTAGCCGACGTAAAGATGGATAACAGCGGCAATCCGGCAACCATGTTCGTGGCTGGCGACATTCGCGCTAACGAGCAACCCGGCCTGACTGCGATGCACACGCTGTTTGTCCGCGAACACAACCGCATCGCCGACGCCCTGGCGGCGATGCCGGAGTACGACGCGGTGGCCGACGACGACCTTCTTTACTTAAAGGCACGCACCATCGTCGGTGCGGAGATGCAGTCGATCACCTACAACGAGTTCCTGCCGATGCTGATGGGAGCCTACGCTCCCGAGGTGGCCGACTACCAGTACGATCCCTCGGTGAACGCTGGGATTGCGAACGAGTTCTCGACCGCCATGTTCCGCTTGGGCCACACGATGCTCAACGAGAACCTGCTGTTGGCCGGCGAGGATGGGGAAGTCGTCGGCCAGATCGGTTTGCGCGACGCCTACTTCATGGGGGCAAGCTACTTACAAGATTCTCCTGAGCTAGTCGATAAACTGTTGATGGGCCTGGCGACCCAGACTTCGCAAGAGATCGACACCCAAGTGGTCGACGACGTTCGCAACTTCCTGTTCGCCAACGTGCAAGGGATGGGACTCGACCTAGCCGCGATCAACATCGAACGAGGTCGCGAGCATGGTCTGGCCGACTATAACACGATGCGAACCACCTACGGGGAGATCGTTGCCGATCTGCCTAGCTTCGAAGAGATCGACCTCACCGCTGCGGAGTCGTTTGCCGAGCTAGATGTCGATCCGACGGTGATCGCTCAGATTGAATCGCTGTACGACGACGTGAACAACCTGGATCCATGGGTCCTGGCCCTCGCCGAGAACCATGTGGAAGGAACCAACTTGGGGGCCCTGCTGCTGGCCGGACTGGCCGACCAGTTCACCCGCCTGCGCGACGGCGACGCCCACTTCTACATGGGCAACTCGTACCTGTGGACCGACGAGGTGACCTCGATCGTCGATTTCGACGACTTGCACCTGATGGACATCGTGAGTTGGAACACCGAGATGAAGCACTCGCCGATGGATTTCTTCCAGAGCACACGGGTACCCGAGCCGAGCACGATGGTGCTACTCGCTCTGGGCCTAGTCGGCGGCTGGCTGGTCCGCCGGCGGTAGCTTGAGATCGACCCACACCAACCGATGATCGGTCGCGCGAATCGCTTCGCTGCCGGGCTCGCCGGGCTTGGGCCAGAACACGCCGGAGTGAACAACCTGCAGCGTCTGTGATGGTAACACGTAGTCGACCCGCAGGTTACCATGCCCATCGCCGGAGAAGTCGGCCGTGTCGTGACTCGCGTCGCCGTGGTGCTTGGCGTTAAGCTCTGCCTGCAGCCGACTGGCCTCGACCGCTCCTTCACTAGTCGGCGTACTGCTGGCGTTGATCAGCGGGTGGTTGAGCAGTTGGTTGATGTTCTCGCCGGCCGAGTCGCCATCGACCGGGTCGGCGTTCAAGTCACCCAGGATCACGAAGTGAGCACCCGCTTCGAGCCCGCCACGGTGGCCCTGGTCGTCGACCAGGTAGTCGCTACGAGCGGGATCGATGTAGTCGGCCCACAAGCGGATCTCGTCATGGTTTCGCCGGCCGTTGCGATCTTCTGGGCCATCGAACACCGGCGGCGTCGGATGCGAGCAGAGTAGGTGCAGAGTCCAGGTTTGATCGCCGGTCTTCACCTTGATCGGCACATCCCAATGGCTCTTCGACGACAAGCGAAACACGTTCAAGATCTCGTCGCTATAATACGACTCGCCCGTCTTCGGATCGACCGGAAGCTTGGCACCAGGCATGTCCTTCCAGAGAAACTTCTGGAACGTGCGAACTTTGCGCATGTCGGGTCGCCAGCGAGCGTAAGCGGCCATGCCATACTGGCCTGGGTAGCGACCGTAGCCAAAACAGTCGTTGGGACCATCGGTCGAGCCATCGCCATCGATGTCCAGCCCGCTCGGCACACCAGTGTTGACTGGCAGATAGGTTGGTCGCGCAAGACGAACCTCTGAGAGTCCCTCTCTCTTCAAATAGAAGAATTCGCAAGAGAAATACATCGCTGTGTTGATGTGATTAGGAGCCTGATAATCAAATTCATTGAGCAACAGCATGTCAGGCTGCACTCGCCGGATGACTTCGGCGATCTTCTGTGCTTGTGCATCTTCGGCTTGCAAGTCTTCCAGCAGCTGCCCCGCGCGGTTGCGATAGAACGACACATTGTAAGTCGCCACGCGGATCACCGAGTCGTCCTTCGCCGGCATTTCGGCCCTGGCTCCCGCGGCAACCAGGCAAGTAATTAGCAAACAAGCGGGTAGCAGCAGCGTTGGCATCGAAGCATCCAGAGACAACGAGGAAAGGTGTACGGCGTAGGGATATTGTACCGCAGAAATCTCCATGAAACGTGGACGGTGGTGGGAGAAACGCGAGTTTCGCCGCGACGCGAGTTCTTAACATCCACCCGACAACCAGCTAGAATAATCTGCCGAAACGGTCGGGCGGCTTGGTCGACCTTGGTTATGGCATCTCCATCCAGCAGGCACTCCGAGAACCATGCTGTCCAAAAGTCCCGAGATTACCGCGGGTGTATTCGAAGTCGACCATCCGTTGATCGAATGCCACTTGTCGGCACTGCGTAGCGTAAACACCACCCCACTGTCGTTTCGCTCGCACGTTCGCCGATTGGCAACGCTGCTGGCCTACGAGGCAACCCGCGACCTGGCCGTGGAACCGACGCCGGTTACCACTCCGCTAGCCGAGACCGAAGGTGGCAAGCTCACCAACCGCATCGGCCTGATCCCAATCCTGCGGGCGGGGCTCGGCATGGTCGACCCGGTGCTCGACCTGATACCCACGGCCGAAGTTTGGCATCTGGGACTCTACCGCGACGAAGACACCGCCCAACCGGTCGAGTACTACAGCAAGCTCCCGCCGGGTCGCCCGGTGGATGTCGCCTTGGTAGTCGACCCGATGC
Source organism: Aeoliella mucimassa (assembly GCF_007748035.1). Classification (NCBI taxonomy): domain Bacteria; kingdom Pseudomonadati; phylum Planctomycetota; class Planctomycetia; order Pirellulales; family Lacipirellulaceae; genus Aeoliella; species Aeoliella mucimassa. Next base: position 2,203,336 of record NZ_CP036278.1, on the reverse strand, counting down.
TGGCAACCGGCGGCTCGATGCTCGCGGCTTTGGAAACGCTCGAGAAGTGGGGCGTGAAGCAACTGAAGTTGCTATCGATCATTGCTTCGGCCGAAGGGATCGAGATCGTCGAGAAGGCGTACCCACAAGCACAAATCTACGTGTGCAAAATCGACCCTGTACTGAACGACGTTAAATACATTGTGCCAGGCCTCGGCGACGCTGGCGACCGCATTTTCAATACCCTCGGCTAATCACGACTGCGGTCGTCTCGTCCGTTCATCTTCTAACGAATCGATGCCTGAGCTATGGAACGTCTTGTAAGTGTGCTGGGTCTGGTAGTGATGATCGCTCTCGCCTGGGCGATGAGTCCTCACCGCAATCGCATTCCCTGGCGTGTCGTTGCTGGTGGTCTGGGACTCCAGTTCGTGTTTGCCTTGTTGATCCTACGAACCACTACTGGCCTCGAGTTCTTTGAGTGGCTCGGCACCTTGTTTCAAGGAATGATGAACTTCGTCGACGAAGGTTCGGCGGTTCTCTTTGCCTTGAACGGATCGCCGGAAGATATCGGCTCGACTCCTCGTTTGGCGTTGCTCAGCGCGTTTGCCTTTGGGGTGTTACCGACCATCATCTTCTTCTCGTCCTTGATGTCGGTGCTCTATCACTTGGGCATCATGCAATTGGTGGTCCGAGGACTGGCCTTTGTCATGCAGAAGACACTCGGTACTTCCGGTGCCGAGACCCTGTCGGCCGCGGCCAATATTTTCGTAGGACAGACCGAAGCTCCCCTCGTGGTGCGTCCTTACGTGGGCAAAATGACGATGTCGGAACTGATGGTCGTCATGGTAGGTGGCTTCGCGACCATTGCCGGCGGTGTGATGGCCATCTACGTTCGCATGGGCATTAGCGCCGGCCATTTGATGACGGCTTCGGTCATTTCGGCTCCGGCAGCACTGCTGATTGCCAAGGTCATGCAACCCGAAGTGGAAACGCCAGAGACTATGGGAAAAACCGCTTCGCACATGGAGCGGAAGACTGGCAACGTGATCGAAGCCGCTGCCGAAGGGGCGTCGGCCGGGCTGCACCTGGCCCTGAACGTCGGTGCGATGCTCATCGCCTTTGTCGCTTTGGTAGCGATGCTCAATTTTCTAATAGGCTATGCAGGCCAACAGTTTGGCTTTACCGGCGATGCTGTGTGGACACTCGAAAAGGGTTTCGGGTACGTCTTCTATCCCTTCGCCTGGTTGATGGGCATCGCCAGCGACGACTGTTTCCAGGCGGGACAGGTATTGGGTACCAAAATGGTGCTCAATGAATTCGTCGCGTACGATCAATTAAAAACCTACGCGGAGAACGAAGCCTTCCACGATGCAGAACACACGAAAACCATCCTGACCTACGCCCTCTGCGGCTTCGCGAACTTCTCCTCCATCGGCATCCAACTCGGCGGCATCGGCGGCATTGCCCCGGAGCGTCGCGGCGATCTGGCCAAACTCGGCCTGCGTGCCATGCTCGGGGGAACCCTGGCCGCGTTCATGACCGCTTGCATTGCCAGTTTGCTGTACGTGGCCCCCGCGGCTGGCTAACGATTGCCGCCTGACACTTGCCTTGCAACTCACTATAATTTCCCCAGCGACCGACTGCGACGATTCCATTTTCCAGCGAGCAATTGCCCGATGAAAACCCTTTATTCCCGCGAAGAACTGCACCAAGGTGTCTCGGCCATGGCCGCTGAGATTGCCGAGTGCTACAAGGACCGCCATCTGACGATTGTCGGCGTCCTTACTGGTAGCCTGGTGCTGGTAGCAGACCTGATTCGCCTGCTCGATTTACCGATGCGAGTGGGAGTGATCGCCGCCAGTAGTTACCGCGGAGCCACCACCACCCGCGGCGAGCTGTCGATCAACGACGAACTGATGCTCGACATTCGCGGGCGGGATGTGCTGCTGGTCGACGACATCTTCGACACCGGACACACGCTGGTGAAGGTGATGGAGAAGATGCAGGAGTACGAGCCAAACTCGCTGCGTTCGGCCGTGTTGCTTCGGAAACATGGCCGCCAGGAAGTGCAGGCCGACCCCGACTTCGTCGCGTTCAACATCCCCGACGAGTTCGTCGTGGGATACGGCCTGGACTACGAAGACATGTACCGCAATCTTCCATTCCTTGGTGCGCTTGAAGAAGACGACCTGAAGGCGCACGCCGAAACGGTCAAGCAGCATCAGCTGTAGGACGACTTAAAGGTTGCTCCACCGGGCTACTCGCCACGTAGGGCGTTAGTCGACCACCACGGTTCCACTGCTCGCAGTGAGTTCGCGGTAGGCTTGGCCCAGGCGTGCGACCATCGGCCCCCCTGCCCCGACGCCGATCTTGTTGCCATCCAGCGCGGTGACAGGTGCCAGCTCGCCCATGGTTCCGGTGCAGAAGACTTCGTCGGCACGCAGGACCTCGGGCACCGAGATGTCGCGGACTTCGTGAGGAATCTCCAGCTGCTTGCAAAGCTGCAGTACCGTGGCCCGCGTAATGCCTTCGGGGCAGGCAGCGGTGGTCGACGTGGCGACGACTCCCCCGGTCACCATAAACACGTGGGTGGCATTGGTCTCGGCGACGAATCCCCGCCCATCGAGCATCAACGCATCATCGGCGCCTGCTGCGGTAGCTTGCAGCTTGGCCAGGATGCTGTTCAGCAGGTTGTTATGGTGGATCTTGGGATCGAGCACATCGGGCGAGGAGCGGCGGAACGAACTGGTGTGGAGCGTGATGCCGGTTTTGTCGTACACCGGGCGTTTGAACTCGGCCAGCACGATGAGCGTCGGCCCTGCCTGATTCAGCCGAGGGTCCATACCGCTGGTGATCTTCACGCCGCGCGTGAGGGTGAGCCGAATATGTACCTCGTCGCGCATGTTGTTTGCTTCGAGCGTGCGACGAATCTCCCCGACAATGTGGTCGCGAGTGGGGATCTCGGCAAACGACAGGGCCTTGGCCGAGTGGAACAACCGCTCAAGGTGCTCCTCGAGCTTGAAGATGCGACCATTATAGAGCCGCAGCCCTTCCCACACGGCATCGCCCCCCTGCACCACCGAGTCGAAGGGGCTCACGCCCGCTTCGTCGCGGTGCGACAGCTTGCCATTGATATTGATGATCAGATCTTTGTTTCGCGGATCGAATTGCTGCAGCATAAGAAGATCGTTGGTCTTTAAGTGATGTGTCGTGGTTTAGGGCATGAGTTTATGCGCGGCAAGCTCGTCGTAAAGTGCCTGGCACTCGGCATATAGCTCCTGCAAATGGGGAGGCACGTCGGCCATCTTGGGTCGATAGTTTCCAAAACTGGTCGACTCGATCACATTCGAGTACCAGTGCTTCTCCCAGATGCCATCGGTATCGCGCGGCCCCGCTTCCCAGGTAAGCATGCAGGGATCAAAGTCCACTCCCACTGCTTCGCACAGTTGCTCCAGAAGCCCATGGGGATTGAGCAACACGTCGCGAGAGTCGATCACGGCAGGAGTCTTGCCGGTACGTTGCTGCTCGCGGCGGAAAAGGTTCACCTGTTGCGGCAGCGCAGTTTCCTCGATCGCAGGCTGAGGGAAAAACTCAGAGAGTGAGAGCAACATATCCCGCGGGTCGCGAATCAAAAACACGTTGACTAGCTGCTCGGTCCAATCGAGCGACATGTGATCGAACAGGTGATGAGCCATGTGTTTCTGGTAAAACACGGTCTTATTCTGCGGCAATGGAGCCAGCAACGTTTCCACGACCTTCTGCCAATCCGATTCGTGATGGCGGATGATCAAATCCCATTCGGGATGATGGGTGAATCCAGTGTGCACCAGATAGTGGGAATACAATGGCTCGTCGACCACCACTGTGTCGGGCCGGCTTCCCCAGGATCGCATTAGGGCCGTCGAAATATTTCGCGGCCCGGACCACATGGCTATTCTCTTGACGTCGGGCATCGATGGGACCGTAAAACAGGGAAGGAACTCGGTTGAATACCGGTCCAGTCTAGCGACCCCACAGGCGAGTTGCTAGAGAAGTACGGGCGTCCGCCACAGCGGAATTGCCCGAGGTCGTTGGGGACCAAACTTTGGCGGTCGAGGTGTCACAATCGTTACCGCTGACACTCCCGCTACAACGTCCAGAGGATTGCCCGCCGGGGGAATACGAAGATTTCAGTAAACCGCGGCTGGCGACTTATCTTTCACCAGACGAACCACCCAACGACCCATCCTGGGGCCAGGCACCTCACTCGGCTTCAATGTCCATGCATCTTCCGTTTGAACCTCACGAATTGTCGACCGAACTGGTCGACACCGGCGCTGCTCGGGCGGCTGAATCGCTCGCAGAGCTAGTAGGCTGCTATGTGCACTTGGACGTATGTGAAATCTACCGTTTGCCGGTGGATGAGCTGCCGAAACTCATCGTGGATCAGGCCACGATCCTGCAGTCGTTCAAGGGCAAGGTCTGTGGCAAGGCGATGCTTCTTTTTCCCACCGCGAACAGTCGAGCAATGGCTGCCCTGCTGGCGGGTTACCCAGCCGCCCGCGACATCGCCCTCTTCGAACAGGCCAGTGTGCTCTCCGAGGTGGGGAACATCGTACTCAATGGAGTGCTGAGCTCCGTCGCTCGCTTGATCGACGACCAACTGTACTACGAAGGCCCTTGCTTCTATCTCGACGGTCAACTGCAGGAACGTCTCGCAGCGAAATTACCAACACAGGCTGAGGCGATTCAGCTTTTGGCAGCAGACTTGTCGCTGCAGATACGCTCACGCGAAATCCGCGGGACTCTACTGCTGGCCTTTTATCAAGAGACAATCGCCCCGGTTGCCAAAGAGTACTCCACCGCATAACAGGAAAACCCCTTCCTGCAAATCGAACGCCCTGATTGCCCCCGACTACCATGAACCGGCCCTCGATTGAAATCGAAGACAACACCGCGATGCTCGACCTATTACCCATTGGGTCCATGATCGTGGATGTCGACCTACGCATTTGCAAATGGAATGCAACACTCGCTGCCTGGACCGGCATCAAAGCATCAGAAGCCACTGGAGAGAAACTCACGACGCTCTTTCCCAACCTCTACCAGACACTCTACGAAAAACGTTTGCGCGAGGTTTTCGACACGGGTTTACCAGCGGTATTCTCCGCTTCGCTCCACCGACATTTCCTGCCGATTCGTCCGCGGTTTGGAGTGCCACTGGCAATGATGGTGCAACAAGCGGAAGCACGCTTAATGGGTAAAGACTCGGCTTACGCCCTGGTAACCATCCAGGATGTCTCGCTGCAACATCTGCACATTAATCAATTGAAGCAGGAACGGGCTGAATTGGTTGCAACTCAGGAACGGATGGAAACCGCATTTGAGTGGCTGGAAGTCTCGAATACCGAACTTCGCCGAACCCAGCGAGAGATTCGCGAAAGCCAGGAATATACCGATAACATCATTGGCTCGATGATCGATATGCTGCTGGTGGTGAACCGCGACGGATTGATTCGCCGCGTGAATCGTTCGGTATGCTCGCATCTTGGATACACGGAGTTCGAGCTAATTCACCAGAATCTCGCCTTGATGTTTGTCCCTTCGGAGGGGCAAGAACAATCAGGCGGATTTGCCAGCACTGTGGATGTTCAGCAAGTGCTGATCACCGATCTATTTGCCAAGGGCAAGCTCTCGGTCTCGGATCTTCGCTGTCGCACCCGTGAAGGCAAATGGCTCTCGGTAAACTACTCGGGATCGGTCATGAAACACGTTGCCGACAACGAACCCTCGGCAGTCATCTTGCTGCAAGACATCACCGACACGAAACGCATTCAAAACGAACTCGCCCGCGCGCAGCGGATGGAATCACTCGGCCAACTCGCGGGAGGGGTTGCCCACGAGATCAATACTCCGATGCAGTGCCTGGCTAGCAATATCGAATACCTGGACGACGCAGTCGGGTCGATGGTGCAGGTGGCGACTCAATGTCGCGAAATGCTTGCCTTGCCAGCTGAGCAGCGTGAAACCGAAGCCAAGAAACTGGCCATGCACTTGGAATCGGAGTCGTTCACCGAACTCTGCAAGGACTCCCCCGAGGCAGTTCGCGATGCGATGGACGCGGTTCGCCGAGTGATTGATATCGTACGGGCGATGAGGGCTATGACTCACCCTGGCACGAAGAACTTCGTTGCGACCGACCTGAACGAAATGGTACGTGATGCGGTGACCATTTCGGCCAACCGTTGGCGACATTGTGGTGACCTGAAGGCCGATCTCTGCCCCGACTTGCCGAGCGTGCGAACCATCCCAGGCGACATGATTCAAGTGGTGATGCACTTGCTGGTGAATGCAGGCGACGCGCTAGCTGAACAGCACGAACAAACCGGCATCCATGGCATGATTCATGTCCGCACTAAAGTGGAGGACCGCCAAGTAGTGATCGAAGTCGAAGACAATGGCCGCGGCATCTCGGCTCCTATTCGAGAGCGCATTTTCGAGCCCTTCTTCACCACGAAAGAGGTCGGCCGAGGTACCGGCCAAGGCCTTTCGGTCTGCTATCAAGCAGTGATGCGTCATCACGGGACGATCGACTTTACTTCAAAAGTGGGTGAGGGAACGCTGTTCATTATTAAGCTGCCGATCGATCCCGACGCGGTGAAACCACGACGCATTATCGCGTCGGCCCGAAGAAACTAAGAATTGGCTTCACCCACCCTGTCGATCGGGTCGAGTTAAGAGGGTTAGTAGCAGCCCTTTACCAGGCAATTGACCGCTTTCAACTGCTAGGTGAACCAATAAGCCTGCTATCCTTTAACATAGAGAGCGATTGGTTTGACCTCGCTCTGAACAGCACACGTTCCAACCAGAGAATCATCGATGGCTCACGATCAATTTCTCGCTGCCGCACTTGCCGAAGCCCACCTGGGGGCCGAAGAGGGTGGAATTCCCATCGGCTCGGTGTTGGTTATCGATGGCGAGATCATCGGTCGCGGGCATAATCGTCGTGAGCAGCGGTTCAGTTCGATCCTGCATGCCGAAATGGACTGTTTGGAGAACGCCGGGCGGTTGAGTCCGGACGAGTACCGCCGCAGCATTTTGTACTCCACGCTATCGCCTTGCGATATGTGTAGCGGTGCCGCCCTGCTCTACAAGATTCCCAAGATCGTGGTTGGCGAGAACGTCAACTTCCACGGCCCCGAGGAGTATCTTCGCAGTCGCGGAGTGGAACTGGAGATCGTGAACGACGCGGAATGCATTGCCTTGATGAAGGACTTTGTCGATCACTACCCAGAACTCTGGAACGAGGACATCGGCGAGCTTGCTAAGAAGTAGCCGCCGCTAGCGGATCACACACCCACCGGTGCAAAACCGTTTGTAACGGGTGAGCCCGCTACCGCGACTCACACGGATTTCGATCAACGCACCGCAGCGAGGGCAGAACTCCGGATCGTCGTCGGGCAACGTTCCCGCCTCGGTTTTATGCTGGCATTCCGTGCATCGCTTGGTATCCGGCAAGAACTCCAGACGCTCTGGATCAATCGGTTTCCGGCAAACTTCGCACAACACAGCCGCTTGCCAGTCGTCCTCGTCTTGCCAGTCGTCGTCGGCATCCGATGCTTGCAAGCCGATCGCTTTGCACGTGGGGCAAGTCATCAGCGCCGCATACTCGGCGAGCAACGCCGCGACGATGCCTTCGTCCGGATCTTTATCGCGCCGCAGTTGGCCAACGAGTCGTAACCTAGCGACCAAGTCGTCAAGACCTGCAACGGTGCGATAGCTGCATGACTTGCAGGAGAGGATCTTGCGGAGCATGGTGCGGGCTCGATTTAGGTGGCAAAACACCTAGGATACCATGACCTATGGCAATTCATCCAGGAACCGGCTAACCGTGAGCAGGTAGGAGAACTCCGGAAACCAGTTGTGATCTGCCTCGTTGATCTTGATGAATTGCTTCGGCTGGTTGGCCGCGGCGAACAGTTTTCGCCCGTGCTCGATCGGAATCGTGTTGTCGTCGGTACCGTGGGCCATGAGCAGCGGCCCGCGGTAATTGCCGATCAGCTCAGCCGAAGGATACTGATTGCTGAGAGATTGGCCCACGCCGAGCATCGGAAACTTGCTATCCGCCAGCTCCGACAACGAATCGAAGGTGCTCTCGAGAATCAGTCCGCGAGCGCCATCTTCGGCGGCGACCTGCACCATGACCGCCCCACCCAACGAGCGGCCATAGAGCACCACTTGTTGCTCGTCGATTCCCTCACGCTTGGCGAGCCAGGCGCGAGCTGCTCGGGCGTCGGCGACCAGACCTGCTTCGCTTGGGGTGCCTTCGCTATTGCCGTAGCCGCGATAGTCGAACGCCAAGACACTCACCTGTAACCGCTTGGTCCAAGTAAGTAGCAAGTCGCTACGATGGGCCAGGTTGCCGGCATTGCCATGGGCAAACAGCACCACCGCTCGAGGATTCTCCACCGGGCAGTACCAACCTTCGATCTGAACCCCGTCGGCAGTTTGAATCTCCACTTCCTCATACTCAAGTTCTGAAGGAACTCGAGCATAGTCCAGCTCGTTGGAAGGCTGGTAGAGAATCGTCTCCTCTACCAGCCCCACCGTGCTTTGCGAAAGGCTCACGCAGCCAGTACAAGTCATCGTGACGAGTACGAACGCTACGTAGGGCCACGAATGGTGAAATGGGATTCGTTGCATGTAACTTTTGGTTACTCGGTGACGATCAGGCTGCCGTTGTTGGCCACATCGAACATTGGGCGGAACGGACGATTGCTCGCCTGCTTGGCGCGATAACCGTAGTGCCAGACCAGGCTCATGCCGAGATTCCAGGCTTCGTCGCGTGCTCCGGCCCCTTCGGTGCCACCTTCGGCAATCATGTAGGTCCAGTTACCGCTGAGCGACCACCGATTGTTCAGTGGCACGTGGAAGTCGGTGCCGAGCACGCCGTTCGAGTCACCGGTAAATCCGGCAAACGCCCGGCAGTCGCCACCATGCTGACCATTCACCTGGTAGTAGAACAAGTACTGATCGGCGGCCTTAAACAGTGTGTTGCCGACTGCACTTTCGTTAGAGTGCGTTGCAAACTGAAAGCCAAACTCGCGGCAGTTGGGATACCGCCAACCGAGTTGGCCGCGGATCTGTCCAAAGTCGTTCGACATTTGACGCTCGTCGCGAAGCATGTCCCAGACCACGCCGTACCGCCATCCAAAACGATTGCGATGGAACAGACCGGTGGTGATGAAATGCTGCGAGTGCGAATCGTCAGAGGCACTCACTGCATCGCCGTGGAGTTGGTTCTGAGTCGCCTGGTAACCAAATTGGTAACCGAGACCGGGCCAAGGGAGCCAGGCCATCTTGCCACCGATGTTGAATCCTTCGTGAAAGCCAAAGTTGCCGCCGTCGCGATTGAAGTCGAGCGGACCTTTGAAACCTTGCACACCGCCGAAGATGGTGAACTCCTTGACGGGCGGAATCCACAGGATCGGGGTGCAACCGCGCGACTCGAATCCGAACAACGCTTCGGGCCAAGGAACCGTGTCGCAGCAGTCGTCGCAGTCCCAGTAGTTGTCGCAGATGCTACCGCAGCCGTCGTAACAAACGTCGCCGCAGCCGCCACCACCGCAACCACAGGCTCCGCCACAACTGCAAGCACCGCCTGCAGCACAAGATGCTTCGCCAAACATGATGTCGCCGGCACAACAACCTGGCTCAGCCGCATAGCAAGCGTCGCCACAGCCAAAGGGAGTCGCCCCGCACGTCGGCTCGGGAACACCACACCCGACTTCACCCATGAGCATCGGGCCCGACATCATCTCGTCGCCGTAGTATTCACCCACGACGTAGTCTTCTTCGGTGGGCTGCATGGCCGGCAGTTCTTCGGGCTCGGTGAACTGCGTCGGAAGCACGCCGACGGTGGTCCGCATAGCGGTTTTCCGAGCGCGAGACTCCGCCGTCTGATACTGATGAGGCTCTGGCCGCTTCAAAGGTCGGGCGGTTGCTGGCTGCTTAAACTGCGTTGGCTGCCGAAAAGTCGCCTGAACAGCCGTGTTCGCGGACGTAGCCGGGCGGGCCACGGTACGCGTGGTAGGCTCCTGCCGAGTGGATTGCACCCACTGCAGTTCTTGGCCAATGGCAAAGGGAGAAAGTACCGATAGTGCTACCACCATCGTGGTGGCAAAGATGCTAGTGCTGTGAAGTCGCATCGATCTAATCCTTGGGGAGGGCTAATCAAGATCGTTGGACATACCGGATGGCGCAAACTTCCACCGAAATGTCCTGGCCCCCCAGGATTTCGTACCTGCAAGATGGTATCGGCATCGTCAAAGTCGATACTTTCGGAAAAGTTTGACATTTTCTCATTCGAAATGCTGGCACTGCTGGAGCGCGACGCCAATTCCCGGTAGGTTGGCGGTCGATTAGCCAGCGGCAATCTTGGTGAGGTGCCTGTGCCTCGTTGCTTGCTAGCTTGATGGATAGCCCTTGCCTTTAGAACGATTCTTCGACCGATGCCAAGTTTGATTGCTAACGTAGTAGACATTGCCAACCGCTCCGTCGCTCCCGCTGAAGTGGTGTGGGAAGATTCCCGCATCGTGAGCATTACCCCCTATGCCGACGAGAAGCCAACCACCTATCTGTTGCCCGGCTTTATCGATGCCCACGTGCACGTCGAAAGCTCGATGCTGGTGCCGACCGAGTTCGCCCGCGCGGCGGTACTGCATGGCACGGTTGGATCGGTGAGCGATCCACACGAAATCGGCAACGTGCTTGGGGTCGCGGGGGTGGAGTACATGCTAGCGAGCGCGTCGAAAACGCCGTTCAAATTCTGCTTCGGTGCTCCTTCTTGCGTGCCGGCTACCAAGTTTGAAACCGCTGGGGCAACCATCACCACCGCCGAGGTCGAGCAGTTGCTCGCCGAAGCCAAGATCGGCTACCTGAGCGAGATGATGAACTTCCCCGGCATCCTGTACGGCGATCCCGATTGCCTGGCCAAGGTGGCCGCTGCCAAGAAGGCGGGCAAGCCGGTGGATGGGCACGCCCCCGGACTGCGAGGCGAGCAAGCCGCCAAGTACATAGCGGCTGGTATCACGACCGATCATGAGTGCTTTACCAAAGAAGAAGCCCTCGACAAACTGGCGGCCGGCTGCAAGATTTCGATCCGCGAAGGATCGGCCGCGCGTAACTTCGACGCGCTCGTTTCGCTCATCAGCGAACACCCCGGCATGACCATGCTGTGTAGCGACGACAAGCATCCCGACGAACTGTTGCTTGGTCACATTAACACGCTGGTCCGCCGCGCGGTGGCCGCAGGTACCGATCTATACGATGCATTGACCGCCGCCTGCGTGACTCCAGTTGAGCATTACTCGCTTGATGTTGGGTTATTGCGTGAAGGAGATCCCGCCGACTTTATCGAGGTCGATTCGCTGGAAGAATTCAACGTTCTGCGTACCTGGATCAACGGAGAGTGCGTTGCCGAGAAGGGGTCGACCACGCTAGCTCGCGTCGAGCCCGAAATCGTCAATCGCTTCCAGGCACGCAAGGTTTCGGCCATCGAACTATCGGTTCGGGCGAGCTACGCGGAGACCATCAAAGTCATCGAGGCCATCGATGGCCAGCTAGTGACCAATTGCCTGGAGATGCCTGCCAAGAAAGAGCGGGGCGAGATCGTTTGCGATGTCGAGAACGACATTCTCAAACTGGTGATCGTCAATCGTTACCGCCCTGCCCTGCCGGCAATGACGTTCATCAAGAACTTCGGCCTCAAAGCGGGTGCCCTCGCTTCGAGCGTCGCCCACGACTCGCACAACGTGATTGCAGTGGGAACTTGCGATGCGGACCTCGAAGCGGCGATCAATCTGGTGATGGAAAGCCATGGTGGCCTCAGCGCCGCGTCGGTGGAACAAGGCATCGCCGAAGTACTGCCGCTGCCAGTCGCAGGGTTAATGGCAACCGGCACTTGCGCCGAAGTAGGAGAAGCATACGCGACGCTCGACAAAACCGTGAAGCAGTGGGGCTCTCCGCTACGCGCACCTTACATGACGCTCAGCTTCATGGGACTGCTGGTGATCCCCGAGCTGAAACTGAGCGACTTGGGATTATTCGATGGAGGGCAATTCCAATTTGTCGATGCTTTCAAATGATTTAGGCTTCCTCCGTGGGTGATGAGACATGAGTACGTTTCAAGAGGTGATCGGAGAGTACAAAGTAGTAAAAGAGTTGGGCAGCGGAGCATCGGGCGCTGCCTACCAAGCAGAGCACCTGGAATCTGGCGAGCAAGTAGCCATCAAAGTGATGCACGACCGTCTGGCTTCGGATCCCAACATTCAGAATCGGTTTGTTCGCGAAGTTTCGGTGCTTCAGAAGCTCGACCATCCCAATATCGTTCGCCACATCGATTGCGGACTGGATGATGGTCGGCTCTACCTGGTCATGGAGTGGGTCGACTACGGCACACTCGATACGGTGCTACGTCGGCGACAACAGATTGGATGGCGCGAGACCGTGGAATGCGTCTTGCAGATTTGCGCTGGGCTGCAGCATGCTCATGAGCGAGGCATCATTCATCGCGATCTGAAGCCGGCCAACTTGTTCTTGTCGACCGCGGGGCATGTAAAAGTCGGCGACTTCGGCCTGGCTCGCGACGCCGAACTGCATCGGCTGACCATGGAAGGCAATACCGTGGGATCGTGCCGCTACATGGCTCCTGAGCAAATCCGCGGCGCGGACAAGTTGACCAGCGCCTGCGATCTGTATGCGGTTGGCTGCTTGATGTATCGCATGCTGGAGGGGCGCGTCCCGTTTGATGGGGAAACCATTATCCAGGTGTTTGAAAACCACCTATACAAAGAGATCCCCAAGCTCTCTCCCAACTCCGACCGCCCAGCGGCCTTGGATACACTGGTCGAGCGATTGTTGGCCAAGCATCCAGCCGACCGCCCTGGCAAAGCCGACGAAGTTGCCGAAGCCTTGCAGGCGATACTAGATGGCAATCCAGTGCGCACCGAGTTCACGGCCGTTACGCCTGAACCTCAGGCCGAAGGCGACCCACCAGCCACGGCTGACAATAGCGGACCACCCAACCTGACCGAACGACTGATGTCGGGCGAGCCAGGCGGTGAGGTTCGCCAGGCAAACTGGGGCCTGCTGTTGGCCATTGTCGGAGCCATCGGCCTGATTGCCCTCATCGCCTGGTTGGCGAATCGCTAAACCGCGGACGGCTTACAGCGCGTCGGCGACCATTTTGCCAATTTCGTCGGTTCCATAGCCCGAACGGTCGAGGCTCTTGCCAGCGAACTTGGGGGTCACCGCTTTGACAGCTGCGCCGATGCGTTCGCCGCAAGCGATGGCGGCCTTGTCGCCTTTGATCCGCCCCGTTTCGCGGAGCAAGAGCCCCAGCGAGTCGATCGTGGCAATTGGGTTCGCCAGATTTTGGCCAGCGATGTCGGGCGCGGAACCGTGAACCGGCTCGAACATGCTGGGCGCGGTTCCGTCGGGGTTCAGGTTGCCGCTTGAAGCGATGCCCATCCCGCCCGCGATAGCGGCACCCAGGTCGGTGATGATATCGCCAAACATGTTGGGTACCACGATCACATCGTACAACTCAGGCTTGGCAACCATGTACATGCAGCAAGCATCGACGTGGTGATAATCGGTGGTGACTTCCGGGTAGTCCTCGGCCACCGCTTTGAAGGTGCGGAACCAGGTATCGCCAGCAAAGGTAAGCACGTTGGTCTTGTGCACCAAAGTCAGCTGCTTGCGCTCGCGGGTCTTCGCCAACTCGAACGCGTAGCGAATGCAACGTTCGGCACCGAATCGCGTAGCGACCATCGTTTGATTGCTGACTTCTTGCGCGGTGCCTTTGCGAACGAAACCGCCGACACCGCAGTACAGGTCCTCGGTGTTTTCGCGGACACAGACAAAGTTGATGTGCTCCGAGGTCTTATCCTTGAGCGGAGTATCGATGCCAGGATAAAGCGTTACCGGGCGGAGGTTGATGTATTGGTCGAGCTCAAACCGCAGCTTGAGCAGAATGCCCTTCTCGATCACCCCGCCAGCCAGACGCGGATCGTTCGGCAAACCGCCGACAGCACCGAGAAAAATAGCGTCGTACTTCTTCAGTTCGGCGATGTCGTCGTCGTCGAGCACATGGCCTGTTTCCAGGAAGTGAGCCGCAGAGAAAGGAAAATCGGTCACTTCATACTGGAATCCATCCCCAGGAGCCGCCGTGTTCAGCACTTGCATGGCTGCGGAAATCACTTCGGGACCGATACCATCGCCAGCGATCGTGGCAATTCGCATGGGAGTACTCATGATAGGGGCAATTCCTCGGATTCAATGCGTTAAAGGGTGACTTCGTAGTGTAACAATCCAACACCGCGATTGGCAGGCCCGCGGGGCCGACGCGACTGCGAAAAGCCGGCAAACATACTGTTAAGCCGTATCGAGCCGCGTTACACTGCTGGGCAGCAGAAGCCCCGGGCGGATTGCCCGAAGCCTGCCTCGCGGATCTTTAGCCGTTCACTCGTCTTAGTAGGTGTGTATTGCCATGAAAATTGGACCTTCGCTAATCGGATCCATCGTCGGAGCTGTGGTGGGGGTCGCTGCACAAATTGGAGTGGAAAGCACAACCGGCCACGAAGCCATGTGGTTTGCGATCGTCATCGGAGTGCTCACGGGACTAGGTGCACGAGCACTGGCGGGCGACGGACTCCAAAGGGCTAGTTACCTGCGGGCCGGCGTGGTGGCCATCGTGGCCTTCGTCGCCATCCTGGGTGGCAGCTACGCGGCCACGGAAATCTCGCGCCGCAAGAGCCTCGACGACTACGCTTCGGCTTCCTCCCAAGTCAGCAAGCCTGCAGCAACGGCAAGCACCGAGCCCGAAGGGCCTGCGGAGCCCTCCGACGAGCCGACGGCGGAAGAGCCCACGGAAGAGAGCAGCGAGCCCGAAGTAGTGGAACCTGCCGACTCGGAACCTGCAAGCGACACTCCAGCCACCTCGGAGTCGACTGATAACTCTCCCGAACCGGTTACCGAGGAGCCGCAGCAGCCCTCTGAAGAAACCGCCGAGACTCCAGAACCAACTAGCAGCGAGCGATCGCACACAGGTTCGCCGCTTTCGATTGAGGACATCGACGGTGTCGACGTGGTGAACTTTCCGCAGCAGGTGTCGACCTGGCGGGTGCTGTTTGTCGGCCTGGGTGTGTTCCTGGCCTACGAACTCGCCCGCGGTGGCAGCAATCGGCAACATGGCTAACTGCTGCCACCTTCGGCGATTGAAACCTACTCGGCGAGAGTCAGCGTGACGCCCCGCAAGTTGATCGGCCGCCAGCCTGCTTTCACTGGCTGCAGCTCGAATACACACTCGCCTGCCTTGGCTACTTCAATCGTCCCCCAGTCTTGGGACTCGAACTCCTGGTAGCTGCCGGTCGACTGGACCGCGACGCTCGCCTTGGCCGCACCGATGCTGGCAGTCAACTTGCTGGTCGAAGGAGCCGCAACAGTCGCTTGCAACTGGTAACGTCCCGCTGGCAGATCAAGGTACCAAGCCACTTTGTCCTGCGACTCGGTCCAGAACCCCAGGCTGGTCTTCCCATCGATTTGCTCCTGCTGCACGCTGCCCTCGCCATGAGCATCGGCGGCCGTGAGCTGCACTTTGCCATCGGCACCAGGGACGATCCGCTCGATGATTTCGGTAGGAGTTCCCTCGATGTCGAGTTGCAAGACAGTATCGATCTTATCCAAGGCACTTCCGGTGAGTTGCACGACGACGCCGGCTTCGCTGGCGGATACCTGGTAGGTTTTGCTCGGGTCGGCCAACGCGCGGCACGCCCCTACGTGAGCGACTTCCACCGGGACAACCAGCTTGCCATCGGCAGGCCAGTCGAACACGTGCAAGTACAACCGATTCGGTTTGCTAGTGATGCGTCCCCAGACCGGAATCCGGCAAGGGCTAGCGGTGGTTCCATAAATCGAGTCGCCATTCACGTCCATCCACTTGCCGATTTCGTGCAGCCGATCGATCGACGCTTGCGGAATCTCTCCCTCGGAGGTCGGGCCGACGTTCAACAGATAGTTGCCACCTTTCGAAACGATATCGACCAGATTGTGCAGCAGCGTTTCGGTGCTCTTCCAATTGTGGTCGTAGCTCTTGAAACCCCAGGTGCCGTTCATGGTCATGCAGGTTTCCCAATCGCGATCCTTGTACCCGGTGGCTGGAATGTGCTGTTCGGGAGTCTCGGTATCGCCACGGAATCCGCCGCCGAGCCGATTGTTGGTGATGATCTGCGGATGGTCAGCGAGCAAGGCATTGAGCGGAGCGGCCCGCTCGGCCGACATCCACACCGGCGTATCCCACCAGAGAATATCGGGTTGGAACTTCGTAAGGATCTCCTCGGTCTGGGGAACCGCAACCGTCTTCAGGTATTCGTCGAAGTCCCCCTTCGAGGCATCGTCCCACGAGTCTCCTTCGCCATACCCAGCCTTGGCACCGCCGGGATGGGTCCAATCCTGCGCCTGCGAGTAATAGAGCCCGAACTTGAGTCCTTCGCCACGCACGGCTTGGGCCAGCGGCTTTAAAAGGTCCTTGCCATATGGCGACGCATCGGCGATGTCCCAGTCGGTCACGGCCGAATCATACAACGCAAAACCATCGTGATGCTTCGAAGTGATCACCACGTACCGCATGCCAGCGTCCTTGGCCAGCTTGGCCCACGCTTCGGGCTCGTACTTCACCGGATTGAAATCCTGAGCGTACCCACGATACTCGGCCACGGGGATTTCGGCTTGTCGCATGATCCATTCGCCGATGCCGCCGATTTGCTTTTCGTGATAGGTTCCTGCTGGAACCGAGTAAACACCCCAGTGGATGAACATGCCGAACTTCGCTTCGCGCCACCACTCCATACGAGCATCGCGCTCGGCTGGTGTTTCGGCCATCGCGGCCAGCGGGCTGAAGCAAATCGTGAGCCCAGCGAAGTAAGTGAGAAACAGACACCTGAGAGACATAACGTAGTCCTTTGAAATAGAGAACAACGAACAAGCTAACCGGATTCTACTGCTGGGGATTTCCGAATGCCACCATACGCGGGTGCTGGAGCGTGCGTGTACCCCCCCATGAGTCTGGGGCCTGCGGATAGGAAGCGAGCCCCGATTGCGGTAGGATATAGTGCTTACAAACCCCTTTCAGGCGACAGCAGAGGATCCTCCCCATGGCCCGTCCCGTCCGTGGTGCCTTGATTCAGGCCACGCTTTGCGAACCCACCACCTCGCCGATCGAGAAGATCAAGCAGGCGATGGTCGACAAGCATGTTGAACTCATCCGCCAGGCTGCCGAACAAGGGGTGCAGATCACCTGCCTGCAGGAGCTTTTCTACGGTCCGTACTTTGCTGCTGAACAGGAGATTCGCTGGTACGACCTCACCGAGCGCATGCCCGATGGGCCGACCACCAAACTCATGCAAGAGCTGGCCAAGAAGCACGAAATGGTGCTCGTGGTCCCCATGTACGAGGAAGACCTCACTGGTCTGTACTACAACACTACCGCGGTGATCGACGCAACCGGCGAGTTCCTTGGCAAGTTCCGCAAGGTCCATCTGCCGCACCTGCACCCTGGGTTCTGGGAGAAGTTCTACTTCAAACCAGGCAACCTGGGTTACCCGGTGTTCGACACGCGGGTCGGCAAGGTCGGCGTCTATACGTGCTACGATCGCCACTTCCCCGAAGGGGCCCGCTGCCTGGGACTCGCAGGAGCCGAGATCGTGTTCAACCCCTCGGCAACCGTCGCTGGGCTGAGCGAGTACCTTTGGAAGCTCGAGCAACCAGCTCATGCAGTCGCGAACCAGTACTTCGTCGGCGCGGTCAACCGGCCAGGCTGGGAAGAGCCATGGCGCATCGGCGAGTTCTTCGGCGAGAGTTACTTCTGCGATCCACGCGGCCAGTTTGTTGCGAAGAGCGAGAAGCGAACCGAAGACGACATCGTGATCGCCGACATGGACTTCGACATGATTCGCGAAGTGCGAAACACCTGGCAGTTCTTCCGCGATCGCCGACCCGAGACCTACGGGGCGATTACCGAACTGTAAAGCGGAAGTTCGTTTCGTTGCTAGCCATGTCCTCCTTTTTAGAGAGGGTCTTGGTAGTTAGTTTTCGTACAACGAATCGTCGGCACGCTAACCGCCGAAACCGCTGTAGCGTTTGAAGCCTCGCAGCATCGCGACTCGACACACCACGATGAAGAATACCACCCAGGCGGCTTGCGCCATCAGGCCGTACGTGAGGTCGGTCCCTTCGATCTTTCCGAGGAACACTGCTGCGGGGAAGTAGGCCAGGTACTGCAGCGGCTGGTAATGCGCCACTGGTTGCAACCACCCTGGCAGGAACGCGTTCAGGAAGTCGAGCGGGAACATGTGTCCCGAAAAGAAGAAGTTAAACAGCATGTAGACAAACAACAGCGAGCTAACTTCGAGGAACCAGAAGCCAATCATGCCGATCGCTGCTTCGAGAAAGAAGCCCAGCATAAACGCCATGACCAGCGACAGCACAAACGCAGCAATCACGCCCGGATCCGGCCAGCCAGCGACGAAGTAGTCGCGACACAAGAAGAACACCAGCGCGAACGGGCCAACGGCCACCGCGTAGTACACCACCTTGTGAGCGATGCGGGCCAGCAGCAAGAAACCTATCAGGTCGATCGGCTGGATCAGGTACTTCTTGATCTCGCCTTCGCGAATCTGCCGCGCGATCCCCGAAGCCAGCCCGGGCATGCTCGAGAACGCCCGGCCAATCATCGTCAGCAGGTAATACGCGATCATGTCGTTGCGTGAGAACCCGCGTATGCCTTCCTCGTCGATCGAGGCAAACACCGCGGTCCACAGGAACACCTGCGTCACGATCGGCAGAAATCGCATGAGCGTACCGAGGGCGAAGTCGCCTCGATACACGAGTCGCTCCTCCACGCAAATGCGAAGTATCGTCCACCAGGTTGCAACGCGGGAATACATAGGGCAAGCAGTGCCAGGTTACAAAATGCGAAATCAGGAACCGCTCGCGACGGCTTCCTCTTGCTCGGCGCGTTGACTCGACTGCGTAAACAAGTCGGCAATCACTTCCTCGAGCGGTGGATCTTCCACGCTTACGTCTTCCAGCGAGTAGTCCGCAAGCACGCTCGAGAGCACTCGCGAAATGTTGCTTCGCTCCACCCGCAGCTTCACCTTGGGGGGAACCATCTCGATCACGTCGCCAAAGCGGTCGAGATCGCCTGGCACCTGATCGTCGATAAATTGCAGCGTCACGATCTTGTGCGAGCTGAAGCTATCGATCACGCCGGCCAGCGAACCGTCGTACATGATCTGGCCCTTGGCGATAATCACCACCCGCTTGCAGAGCGCGGCCACGTCCTTCATGTAGTGACTGGTCAGCAAGATCGTGATCTTCCGAACTTCCTGATAGTGCTTGAGGAACTTCTGAATGTTGTGCTGGGCGATCACGTCGAGGCCGATGGTCGGCTCGTCGAGGAACAGCACCTCGGGCGAGTGCAGCAGCGCGGCGATCAGTTCCATCTTCATCCGCTCGCCGAGCGACAGTTCGCGGACAGGCTGGTGCAGCAACTGCTCCACCGACAACAGATCGGTCAGCTCGGCCAGCGTGCGGTCGAACTCCGTCGGCTCGATGCGGTAAATCTGCTGGTGCAACCGGAACGACTCCGCGGCCGGCAGGTCCCACCAGAGCTGATTTTTCTGCCCCATCACCAAGGCAAACCGCCGGCGATACTCGTTTGTCCGCTCCCAAGGCACGAAGCCCATCACCTTGGCCTCGCCCGCGGTGGGGCTGATGACCCCCGAAAGCAGCTTGAGCGTGGTGGTCTTCCCAGCCCCATTGGGACCTAAAAAAGCGACAAATTCGCCTTCTTCGACCTTGAGATCGATGCCTTTAACCGCGTGCACGTCGCGATATTCACGGTGAAAAAGGCCAGTGAGCGAGGCCCACAGACCTTCCCGCTTCTGGTAGATTCGGTAGGACTTCTTCAGCCCGCGTATTTCAATGACGGCCATGGCGTACGATTATAGTCTCGGTCTGTGGAAGCGGGTAGAGCGACGGGCGTCCGTCTTTCGAACCCGCGGGTTTCCGGTTAGGCTGAATGAACTCGCCGCCCTCGCAGGATAGTTGTAATTGCCTCATGAAGTTGCTCGACTGGCTAGAAAAACGGTTTTCGCGGTTCGCGATCCCTAACCTCACCCTGCTGCTCATCATCGGGCAAGCAGTCGTCTTCCTGGCATCTTTGTCAGCGGGCGAAGATTCGGCGCTGCTCAAAAACACCGCGCTGATCCCCAGCAAAGTGCTGGCCGGCGAGTACTGGCGGATCTTTACGTTCCTCCTCCATCCGTTCGACCGCAATCCGATTTTTGTGCTGTTTTCCTGGTACATCTTCTACCTGATGGGCACCGCCCTCGAGTCGATCTGGGGGGCCTTTCGGTTCAATCTGTTCATTCTCGTCGGTTTCGTTGCCTCGGTAGCGGCCTCGTTCCTCACGCCCGACGCGCCTGCGACGAACTCCTACCTTTACGGAACGGTATTTCTGGCGTTTGCTCGCTTTTTCCCCGATTTTGTCATCCACCTGTTTTTTCTGATTCCGATTAAAATCCGCTGGTTGGCTTTCTTTGCCTGGATCGGGTACGCGCTCCAATTTGCGTTCGGAAGTCCAGCCGAGCAATGGATGGTCCTGGCGTCGATTGCTAATTACATTCTGTTCTTCTGGCGCGACCACCTGAACAAAGCCCGCGATCACCGACGACGCATCAGCTTCGCCACGAAGGTGGCCAAGACCAAAAGTCTGGTCCACACCTGCGCAGTCTGCGGACGATCGAGCGACAAAGAGCCCCGCACGCAGTTTCGCTACTGCTCGAAGTGCGCCGGGCAAAAGTGCTACTGCCCCGACCACATTCGCGACCATGAACACATCGTCGACGAAACCTCCACGTCGGAGTAGCGAGTCGCGATAGATTCCCAATTTACCCACCGATGGGAAAATTGAATCTCCGCCCACGCTACAAAACCAGTGGTTTTCGCGCCCGAATAGATTCCCATTCCCAAAAACGCATCGAGTGGGAATCTATTATCAAGCTGCGCACTTATCGCAAGTCGTTTATCTGTATAGATTTACATCAACACCTCCGCGATAGTTACCCAAAATAGATTCCCACCCATGGGAAAGTATTTCGGATGGGAGTTAGGAAAGGCCTTGTTGAACAATTAGTCACAAACCTCCGTAAAAACTAACGTGGAATGGAACCACGTACCTTTTTTACGGAGATCGAACATGGCTACGAAAGAAAAACGAACCTACAAAGTCACGAACTGGAAGGAGTATAACAAGTCGCTCATCGAGCGTGGAAACATCACTATTTGGTTTAGCGACGAGGCGTTGGAGAACTGGGAACATCCTAACGACCAGACAAAAGTCGGTCGCCCTTTTGTCTTCAGCGATACGGCGATCGAGTGCTTGCTGACGATTCGCGAACTGCTGAAACTTCCCTATCGGCAGACTGAGGGATTCGGCCGCTCGCTGGTGGCGATGTTGGGCGTCGAGGCAGCGATTCCCAATTATTCTTCGCTCGCCAAGCGAGCCAGCAAGCTGAATGTTTCGCTCGATATCGCTAACAAGAGGGGCGACATCGATATCGTGGTGGATAGCACCGGCATGAAAGTGTTTGGCGAGGGCGAATGGAAGATGCGGACGCATGGCAAGTCGAAGCGGCGGACATGGCGGAAGCTGCATTTGTCGGTGAATCCTGACACCCGCGAGATTGTGGCGGAGATTTTGACCGAGAACAGTTGCCACGATGCCGATGCGGTTCCCGAAATGCTGGAGCAGGTGGAGCAGCCCGTAAAAAAGTTTCACGGCGACGGTAGTTACGACAAGTGGAAGGTTTATGAAGGGCTGGAATCCGAAGGCATTGAGCCGGTGATTCCGCCGCAGCACAACGCCAAGATCAAACAACATGGCAACTCTGCGGAGGAGCCTTTGCCCCGGGACGAGGCAATTCGTCAGATTCGACGCAAGGGGCGTAGGAGTTGGAAAGAGGAAGTGGGCTATCATCGTAGAAGCTTGGCGGAAACGACCATGTACCGAGTGAAACAAAGCTTTGGGAGCCATCTCAAAAACCGAGTATTCGAAAACCAACAAACGGAAGCCCGCTTGCGCTGTAAAATCATCAATCAATTCACCCAACTCGGGCTTCCACAGTTCGAGTGGAGTTAGTCAACAAGGCCGTTAGGAAACAGGATTCGGGAGTCAGGGGAGTTTTGGGATTTATGATTTCTGAATGATGATTTCTGATTTGCGAATGTCATCTTGAAGGAGCTTCCAGCGACTGAAAGATCCAGCCTACCGCTTACAGCTTAAAGCCTACAGCTTTAGTACACGCGCAGCAGAAAACGCCCACGCAACCGAAATCGGGCTCGGAGAGCCCTCCTGCAGCACGCTTGCGTGGTAGATGGTTTCAGTGGATTTCATGTTCACTCGGTTACATCTCTCCATCCTCCAACAACGGACTACTGACCACAAACAAAGGACCACGACTACCTGTCCATTAGATCACCACCGGTGGCCAATTCCCAGCGAAAACTGGAAAGAATCTAAGTACCAAATTCACCCTCCGCTGGCGGAGGGTCGGGCTATCAGGCCCGGGGAGGTGGGAAGCGGAGGACGCTTTCCGACGAGTGGCCACTCCGCAAAAACGCCCCCCAAGAACAACATCCAACGCTCGGCATCTTACCCAGAGCTTGTACAACACAGCGGCCCCCCTCGCCCCGAAGGGGCAACCACAGGCCAGCCCGGGGCATCGCCGGGAAGTGGAACACCAACCACCACCAGAGCCCAGGCCCTCCCCGGACCTGATAGTCCGCCCCTCCCGGAGGGAGGGTGAAAACAAGAGCGACCGTAAACATTCTCACGCAGAGGCGCAGAGCAAGCGGAGCAACTGGGTAGCACCGACAGCTGGGCGCACTACGCATTGCCACTTCGCAAAAACGCACCACGCCCAGTTGTCGGTGGGCGAAGCCCAGGAGGTCGAGAGCCTACCCCATCCGTGAAAGTCCGTGTTCAGCCGTGGCGAACAATCCACTGGACACCCTCACACGGAGAAGCGGTCCTATTCAAAGACTGCGGGTGCTTGATCCCTAACGACGATCCCCTGCCCTTCCCGCCTCTCCGAATTGGGCACTTTACGGATCGGTGTGGCTTTGCGAGCCACATGCTGCTTAGGCCTGACAGTTATATCGTTCAGCGATTCTTCGCTCCTGGGGAGTCTACGGCTCAGAGTACTGCTACTCTTTTGCAGCGGTTTCTAGCTCGGATTTTTTTGCCCCTTACGGGCTTGGCAACATCGTGTTGCCTACCAGCTACGATCCTGACCCCGGCAGTCATCAAGAACGCGATTGCGAGACAAGCTAACAAATCGACAGCTACGATTTTCCATTCTATAACTATTGGTGAAGCTAACGTAGCTTCCTTGCTACCTATACCGTGAATGCGTTCCATGGCCGACAGCTCCCTTGGCCCATCGAGCCAAGAAGAGCATTGGCGGGTGTGGAATAATGGCCAACCTCGTTCGACGCTCCATTGCCCGTAACCAGTGTGGTGAGGAACTGAGTTGAGCCACAGCAAGACGCTGAAGACCAAAGTGAAAACCATGCAGCTTGTTAGTGAAAAGCGAAACATGCGTCTATTTCTTCACAGGCCTACAGAGGCATCCACATGGGAGAGTATATGCGCCATGTTCAGCTTCTCTAGGATCAGAAATTAGATTACCACCAAAATCCGAATCCGTTGCGCAGTTCTTTCCTGGCTTATGGCTCCACCATCCGTGAAAATCCGTGTTTATCTGTGGCTAGAAAGAAATCCCAGCACGCCAACTCGAAGTTCGTTAAGCGGCCGCGTGGGTTGTTTGCGGAGCAGCAGGCAGTAGCGTGAGCAGCAGCTCGACCGTGCGGGCGGTGGCTCCTAGTTGGGTAGCGATAAACTGTCGGGCGCGGTCGCCGAGTTCGGTGCGGTACGCCGGGTCGGCCAGGCAGCGTTCGACAAACGCTTGCAGCGCGGCTTCGTCGGCCACGACCTCCGCCCCGTCGGCGTGAAGCAGCGCGGCAACGATGTCGCGGAAGTTCCAGGTGTTTGGGCCGAACGAGGTCGCGACTCCGTAGGCGGCTGGCTCGATCATGTTCTGCCCGCCGCGGTCGCCAAACGAACCACCCACGAAACCGATATCGGCCCGGCCCCACCAGCCGCCGAGTTCGCCGATGGTATCGACGAGCAAGATCGAGTTATCGCCATCGGCCAGCGTTCCCTCTTCGAGCGTGCTGCGTCGCTGCCAGGCGTAGGGCGACTCGGCAAGCAGCTCGGCGACTTCGTCGAAGCGTTCCGGATGCCGTGGAACGAGGACCACCCGCAGTTGAGGGTACTGCGAGTGAAGTTTGCCGAACAGGCGGATCGCCATCGCTTCCTCCGGCGCTTGCGTGCTGCCGGCGAGGAACACCAGATGCTCGTCGGTGAAGCCCGCCAGCTGGCTGAGGGACTTCGTCCGCGGGTTGTCGCGGTTCGTAGCGGCTCCGTCGTACTTGAGCGATCCGGTGCTGAGAATGGTTTGCGGATTGGTGGCCAGCTGCGTGAATCGGTCGGCGGTTGTCTGGTCCTGCGCGGCAATCACATCGATCTGCGAAAGCACTCGCCCCACGAGCCAGCGGAGTCGCCGATAGCCGCGGTAGCTATTGTCGCTAAGGCGGCCATTGATGATGGCTACGCCCGCGCCATGGCGTTTGGCCGCGGCAATCAAGTTGGGCCAGAGCTCGAGTTCGGCCAGCACCAGCAGGTCGGGCCGCACTCGCTCCACCGCCCGGCGAACTGCCCAGGTGAAATCGAGCGGGCAGTAAAACACCGTATGCTCGTTGCCATACTTGCGAAGGGCCAGATCGTATCCGGTTTTGGTAGTGGTGCTGATCACCACCAGCAAATCAGGCCGCCGACTGGCAAGTTCCCGCAGGGTAGTCGCGAGCAGATTCACCTCGCCGACACTCACCGCATGCACCCACACGCAGGGGCCCTCGCCGGTTCGCCGAGGGACCTGGCCGAGGAGTTTTGCTCCCCACCCTTCGCGGTACTTCCCTTTGCGAACCGCTACCCATGCTATCATTGGCGCGCAGAGCAGCAGCACCAGCAGATAAGCGAAGTTCAGCGTCCAAGCGATCAGCCGATTCATCGTGGGAATCCTTTCCCGCAGCCCTACAAATAGATTCAGTACTGCTGCTTATACAGAAGCGAGTCCGAACTGGCTACCCAATTCACTATCGCCGCATGCAGTTGGGGCAGGAATTGCCGCGCACGTTAGTCTTTCCTCATGCAGCACTGCTTATACTTTTTGCCACTGCCGCAGGGACACGGAGCGTTGCGGCCAACGCGTTCGGTGCGATTGCGAATCGGGGTGAGCTTCTGCTCCGCACCACCAGAGGCTTCGATGGCTGCTTGCTGCTGCTCGCCGATGTTGGTTTTGGGAGCTTCTTCGTGGATGGCGTTGGTCTCTTTCCAAGTGCTTTGCACGAACCGCTCGTCGAGCTGTTCCATCTTGAACACCAGGTCGGTGACGTAGGCTCCTACGGAGTCCCACATCTGCTCGAACATCCGCATGCCTTCCCGCTTGTACTCCACCTTGGGATCGACCTGAGCGTATCCCCGCAAGCCGACGCTGGAACGCAAATGGTCCATCGCCAGCAGGTGTTCTTTCCAGGCGGTGTCGAGAATCTGCAGCAACAGTTCCCGCTCCATCCGACGCATCTCGGGGCGGAACTTATCTTCCACCACGCGTGAGACACGACGCAGTGCTTCGTCGCGATTGAGTTGCGCAAGCTCTTCGGCCGTGATATCCGAACCACACGAAGTCTGCAGCCAAGTGGTGAAGTCATCGAGCTTGCCATTGCCGCCGGTCACCAACCCAAGGTGCAGGTTCGCACCGTCGTTGCCAGCGAACAAGGTTTCGACTCGCTCGCGAGCTTCGTCGGCAAGCTGGTTCGCCTTGGCGGCTGAGTCTTTGCTGCAGGCGAACAGCACTTGCTTGATTTCGTCGCGTTGCTTGTTCTTGAGATCTTCGACCGACAACGAGGCGCTAAACCGCTTCTGCGCCCAGGCCACGAGGTCTTCGCGTCCCAAACCAGCAGCCCCGGCCGCTGGCCCGGTGAACCGGTAAAGACCGGCCATTACCGGGTACTCCGACTCGCGTTGATCGTACGCTTCCTGAGCCTGTTCGTGGGCGGTTTGGATCAGCTGCTCGTTCGACATCTTGGCCGCTTCTTCCAGCGTGATATCGATGCTGAACTTATCGGTCAACCAACTGCAGGCGGTCTTCACCGAGTAATCGGGATCGAGGTAGCGTTCGCAGGACGAAAGGTCGATCTTGTCGATCGCCTCGTGCGCCCGCTTGATTAGGTGCTCGGCCACGTCGTCGCGGCCGACTTTTTTCAGCTCGCGCTCGTTGTAGTTGAAGCCCCACCGGGCGTTGGCCCACTTGGCCAGCGCGTTCCAGTTCCATTCGTCGGGCACTTCTTCCGGCAGGTTCTCTTCGATGGCGTCGAACACCTGCGACTCGGCCATGCGTTGGGCTTCGTCGCGGGCGACTCGCTGAGCTTCTTCGTACGACAGCTTGCGATAGTCGCGTGCATCGAGCTGCACGCCGAGCAGATTCGAAGCCGCGGCAGCAAACGAATCGACCCCGTAATGCGGATCGAGAAAGACCGACAAATAGTGATCGATCTGGTCGCGAATCATGTCGGTGATCAGGTCGCGACAGTTTACCCCATCGAGAATCTGCTGGCGGAAACTGTAGACGCGTTTCCGCTGCTCGTCCATCACTTCGTCGTATTCGAGCAGGTTCTTACGAATCTCGAAGTTCGACTCTTCGCGTTTCTTCTGAGCCCCTTCGATTCGGCGGCTCACCATCTTGCTTTCGATGGCTTCGCCTTCTTGCATGCCGAGTCGGGTGAGCATGTTCTTCACCCACTCGCCAGCGAAGATTCGCATCAGGTCGTCTTCGAGCGACAAGTAGAAGCGGCTCGAACCGGGATCGCCCTGGCGACCGCAACGACCGCGTAACTGCAAGTCGATACGGCGGGCTTCGTGGCGTTCGGTACCGACGATGTGCAAACCGCCGATCTGGCGAACGATCTTGCCTTGCTCGGACATGCCGAACTTCTCGTCGTATTGCTTGGTCAGGCTGTCCCACTCTTCCTGCGGCACGTCCAACCGGCTGTCGTATTTCTGCTGCAACTCGGCCCAGGCCATGTTCTCAGGATTACCGCCGAGGATGATGTCGGTACCACGACCGGCCATGTTGGTCGCGATGGTCACCGCTCCCATCCGCCCCGCTTGAGAAACAATCTCGGCCTCGCGTTTGTGCTGCTTCGCGTTGAGCACTTCGTGCTTGATACCGCGGCCATTGAGCAGGTTGCTGAGCTTCTCGCTCTTCTCGATCGACACGGTACCAACCAGAATTGGGCGGCCCTTCTTTTGCACCTCGGCTATCTTGTCGCGAGGGATTTTCTCTTTCTTCTTGGTATCGTCGGCCATGAACAATACGTGCCCGTCGTGCTCTTCGAGCACCTCGCCGCGGATGATCTCGCCGCTCTTGAGCTGAACCTGATCGTACTTGATCAGCCCTTCGATCTCTTCGGCGATCGCTTCGTACTTTTCGCGCTCAGTACGATAAATGACGTCGGGATGGCTGATCCGCTGCAGCGGCTTGTTGGTGGGGACGCCGATGACGTCGAGTTGGTAGATCTTCCAGAACTCGCCCGCTTCGGTCAAAGCGGTACCGGTCATGCCGGAGAGCTTGTCGTACAGTTTAAAGAAGTTTTGCAGGGTGATGGTCGCGAGGGTTTGGTTCTCTTCCTTGATCTGCACCCCTTCCTTTGCCTCGACCGCTTGGTGCAAACCATCGCTCCACTGACGACCTTCCATCAGACGACCAGTGAACTCGTCGACAATCACGATCTTGCCGTCTTGGATCACGTAGTTGACGTCTCTTTTGTACAGATAGTGAGCCTTCAGCGAGTTGTCGATCAAGTGCGGCCACTGCATGTTGCCAGCGGTGTAGAAGCTTTCGACGCCGGCCAGCTTCTCAGCCTCGCGAACACCTTCGTCGGTCAGGCTGACCGTGTGCTCTTTTTCTTTGACCTCGAAGTGCTTGTCCTTCTTCAGCCCGCGAGCAACCTTGTCGGCCCGCAGATACTTGGTGATGTCGTCTTCGGCGGGGCCGGAGATAATCAGCGGCGTACGGGCTTCGTCAATCAGGATGTTGTCGACTTCGTCGATGATCGCGTAGGTCAAATGGCCTTGCGCCTGCTGATCGCGCTTGGCGAAGCGATCGTCGTCGCGGGCGGCCCGACGCATGTTATCGCGAAGATAATCGAAGCCGAACTCGTTGTTCGTACCGTAGGTGATGTCGCAGGAATAGGCTTCCTGACGCGCGCTGGCATCCATCCCGGAGTAGATGGCCCCCACTTTGAGGCCCAGGTTGGTGAAGACGGGTCCCATCCACTCCATATCGCGGCGGGCCAGGTAGTCGTTCACGGTAATCACGTGCACGTTGCCACCCAAGGCGTTCAGGTAAGCCGACAACGTTGCGACCAGCGTTTTACCTTCACCAGTGACCATTTCGGCAATGTTGCCGCCGTGCAGAATCATGCCGCCGAGCAGCTGCACGTCGTAATGGCGCATACCGAGGAAGCGCTTACCCGACTCGCGACACACCGCGAACGCTTCGACCAACAGATCGTCGAGCGTCTCGCCGGCGACCAAGCGTTCGCGAAACTTCACCGTTTGGGCGGCTAGCTCCTCGTCGCTCATCGCTTCGTAGCGAGGTTCCAGCGCATTGATCGCATCGACCTTTGGCTGGAGCTTCCGCAGGAAGCGGGCGTTGGCCGAGCCAAACAGCGAGGTGATCGTGCGCTCAAAGTTGCCGAGCACCGCATTCATGATGCCCGACAAGAATTCCCAGATGCGTTCCAGCGTTTCCATGGCCGAGAGCTAAACCAATCTTGGTAGGGTGTCAAAATGGCAGGTTGCCTTATCGCCTGCCTACTAGGGAGACAGTGTGGCAACATCGGTGCCGTAGACGGTTGTCAAGCCAATATTGAGGCTTGGCAAGCCGGTGTTTGTCGTCGTAAGATAGTGCAGCATAAAAGTTTACAACCGATAGAAAAGTCGGTCAACAGCAGCGCACCACGCCCCGTTGTTGAGTGCTATCACCTGCCAAAAGCCTGTTGCTGCGGAAGCCCTGAACGTGCCTGACTGCTTAGTTACGACTGATTTCACGGGGGAAATGATTCTTCTCGGCACCGGTACCAGTGTCGGGGTCCCCTCGGTAGGGTGCGGGTGCGAGGTTTGCCGGTCGCCTGATCCCCGCAACAAACGCTTGCGTGCGAGTGCCATTCTCGGCCTTCCGGAAGGCAACTTGCTGATAGACACCTCGCCCGACCTGCGCATGCAGCTACTCCGCGAGGACATCGGTTTAGTGCATGCGGTGCTCTACACGCACGAGCACGCCGACCACGTGTTTGGACTCGACGACCTGCGACTCATGCAGTTCTACCTGGATGGGCCGGTGCCGCTGTACTGCGAGCAGCAGGTGGAGCAGCGGATTCGGCAATCGTTCGACTACGCGTTCACGAGCGAGAGCCAGAGCCTGGTACCGCAGCTGCAGCTGAACCCAATTGGGCTGGAGCCGTTCGAAGTGCTCGGAACCCAAATCACACCGATGCGGCTTAACCATGGCACCGCGTTCGAAGTGCTCGGCTTTCGCTTCGGCAATATTGCCTATTGTACCGACGTGAACCACATTCCCACCGAGAGCATGGCGAAGCTGCAGGGACTCGACGTACTGATCCTCGACGCACTGCGGGTGACGCCGAGCAAGACCCACTTTACGCTCGATCAGGCGATTGAAGTGGCCCAGGAGCTAGGGGCCAAGCAAACGTACTTCACGCACGTCGCCCATGAGCTCGAGTACCACGCGACCAACGCCCGCTTGCCCGAAGGGATGGCCCTGGCGTACGACGGGTTGCGGATCCCCTTAAGCTAAAAAAACACCTTCACGCCCAGCGAAGGACGTGAAGGTGTTTTGCGGTTTACTTCTATTGCTCGACGAATCGCTTAGTGGGCAATGGCCACGCGATTGTTCTTGAGCAGCTTCAAGTAGTCGACCACGATCGACAGGGCTTCCTGGTTGTAGTGGTCTTCGTCATCGAACACCGGGCGGTCGTTGTTTACCGCGTCTTCAAAGGCATCTTCCTGCTCTTTGTCGGCGTTGAGTTCAGCTCGCTCGGCCATGAACTTCTCTTTGTTCAGGGTGACCGACTTGCGATCCTTTTGCTCTTCGTACTTGTTGATTCGCTTGATGTCGTCCGAGAAATCCTCGGACTTCTCAATGCGAGCCGTCGAGTTCTGCTGCAGTTGCTGCACCAGATTGGCATCGACCATCTGATACTCATCATGCCCCAACGGGGTGATGCGATTGAAGGCCAACGCGTAGTCGAGGTCGGCCTCGCCGATGTCGAGGTGCGAAGTGAGCGAAGGCAGCACGATGTCGGCAGCCACCCCACGATTTTGAGTACTATCGCCATCGGGACGGTAGAACTGCTGAATGGTCAGCTTCATCGCTCCGAGGTTCATGTCGTTACGAATGCGGAACAACAACTGAGCGACATCGTACAACTGCTGCACGGTGCCTTTACCGTGGGTGGTTTCGTCGCCGACGATCAACCCACGATTGTAGTCCTGCATGGCCCCAGCAAAAATCTCGCTAGCCGAAGCACTGAACTTGTTGGTGAGTACCACCAACGGCCCCGACCAAACCATACCGGCTTCGGGGTCGACAAACGGTTGAGCACGGCCAGTGGGGCCTTTTACCTGCACCACGGGGCCTTTGTCGATAAACAAACCAGTCATGTTGACCGCTTCGGTAAGCGAGCCGCCGCCATTGAAGCGAAGGTCGATCACCACGGCATCAACACCCTTAGCATTGAAATCGTTGAGCAGCCGGCGAACGTCGCGGGTGGTGCTCTTGTAGTTGGGGTCGCCCGCTCGGGCGGCGTCCATGTCCATGTAGAAGCTCGGCAGCGAGAGCACACCGACCTTGTACGACTCGCCATTGGGTTTTTGTCCCCAGTCGATGATCACGCTGCGGGCTTCGCTTTCGGTCAGCTTGATTTCCTGACGTACGATGTCGTAAATGCGGTGATCCGTGGGATTCGCCGCCGGGCGAACTTCCAGGCGAACAATCGAGCCCTTTTTGCCGCGGATCTTGTCGACCACGTCATTGAGCTTCATGTCGACGACGTCTTCGATCTCGCCATCGGAACCCTGGCCAACGCCAACGATCTCGTCGCCACCCTTCAGGCGACCATCCTGATCGGCAGCACCGCCAGCGATGATCTGGTGCACCTTGGTGTAACCATCTTCGCTACGAAGCGAAGCACCAATGCCATCGAGCTTGAGTCGCATATGAATCTCGAAGTTGTCGAGCGTCGTCGGCGACATGTAAGTGGAGTGAGGATCGAAACCCGTGGTCATCGCAGTCAGGTACATTTCCATCAACTCGTCGTTGCTGGTTTGCTCCCAACGCTTGCCAATGCTGGTGTAACGACGACGCAGCTTCTCGCGAATCGCGTCGATGTCCATGTCGTCGGCGATCAGG
Source organism: Aeoliella mucimassa (assembly GCF_007748035.1). Taxonomy (NCBI): domain Bacteria; kingdom Pseudomonadati; phylum Planctomycetota; class Planctomycetia; order Pirellulales; family Lacipirellulaceae; genus Aeoliella; species Aeoliella mucimassa. The sequence continues at coordinate 2,171,642 of NZ_CP036278.1, read as the reverse complement.
TTCAGCACTTCGTACTTCACCCGGCGACGCCATTTGTCTTGGGCTTCTTCGGGGGTCTTGGCGTAGGTCGCTGCGTCAGCATCGCGAACCATCTCTTCATCGAGCGTGAAGTCGTGATCGACGTCTACTTCCTTCAGCGCCATGGTAATCCGCTCGTCGACACGCTGCAGGAAGCGGTCGAAAATGCGGTAGGCCATTTTGATATCGCCGCGACGCACCATGTCGTCGAGTTCATGTTCGCTACCGGCGAACTCATCGACGTCCGACTGATAGAAGTACAACTTCAGCGGATCCAGCGTCTTGAGCATCGATTGCAGGCAACGTTCCGAGGCCTGATCGTCGATTTTGCGTTGAGTCAGGTGTTGCTGCTCCATCAAAATCGACACGGCGAGGGCAATTTGCCGGTCGGTGGCCGATGGCTCGGTGGGACGAGCTAGCGCGGGCCCTACCAGCACGACGACAGAGAGACTGGCAACAGCCAAACGTAAAAGGCCAGAACGACCAGCGAGAACTTGCTGCATGGTGATTTGTTCCTAAGCAGAAAAAAAGACTTGAAGGCGGGTTTTAGAGGGAAGGTAGCGTCTCCATGCGATTATCGGTCGCAACCACTTGGTGGCGACAGCGGCATTTCACCCCGCCCCGCACGCCGGCACCTTGTCGCAAGTTGCTTGTGGGACACTACTTAACCGAATAATACATGTATCCTCCGTAGGAAGCAACATCGAAGCATTTTGCCTAGATTCACATGCTTTCTAACGAGGGCTATTGGAATGGTACGCAACATTGTTCCACTCGGTTCAATCCTTCGCGTCGCTGGGAGCGGAAAACAGGATGCAAATCTCTGCAGTATTACTGCGTAAAACAGCGTGGTCACCGCTCGCAGTTTGGTTAACCGCCCTAAGCCGCACTCAGCAAGCAGGAAAGCTGGCAATCTGGCCGATCGCCGAGAATCGCCAGTTGCTTCGCGCCGATGACAATAGCAACTGCTGGCAGTTCGAGTTCCCCCCTTTCTGTTCCCCGCAAACTTGGCCCTGTTCATGCTACGCATCACGACCGCTGCTGTTGTACTGTTGGCTGCCGGAGCTTATTGCGGTTCGGCCCACGCGGCCGGCTACTGGAACGTCCCCTCGACTCCCTATCAATTCGTGGGCACCGGATTCGGGCCGGGGCACCACGCGCCGATGATGATCGGTCCGCGGTGGAAGAACTCGGTCGCCAGCCCCGGGGTCCGGCGATTGCCGAGCACTCCGTCGAATCCCCCCATCGTGTGGGGGATGTCGTGCTTAGGCTGCCAGCAAGAGGGCCCCGTTCAGGCCTGGCCAGGGGAACCTATCCCGCCAATGGCTCCCCCCATCGCGACGATGGGGGCTCCAATCGCCGCCCCCATGGCAGCTCCTACCGTGGCTCCCGAACCGCAGTTATTCGAGCCTCCCTCTCCGTCGCACGACCGCACACAGGGCCAGTTGCCGGTGCCGCCGACGAATCCCCCCGCTGGGCAGAAGTCGGCCCCTCCGAGCGGGCCGGCCAATTGGTAGACGGGGCATCTCGTGCTAGGTTAAGTGACTCGATTGAGCCCCATCGCTAACTGCGAGTTGCCCCGGTGTTTCTGCGTTTTTTGTTTTGGTTTTGCCTGGCCCTGGCCATCGTTGGCTGGCTGCTGCGCGGGGTGGTGGGCCGCTGGCTATGGAGTCGCCGGCTGCAACTAGCCAGCGAAGCCCTGATAAACGACTGGCAGCAGGTGGAATCCAACTTTCTCACCGCCGCTGCAGCAACGGGGAAACCCCGGGGACTGGCCTGGAAATCGAGTCAATTTCACGACTCCGCCTTGCTTTGCCGCGACCGGGCGACCGGCGATATCTACGCGCTGGTCGGCATCACCGTGTCGTTCGAAGCCGTGCTCGGCGGCGGCATGGAGGACGTAGCGGCCGTCAGTAACTTGCGGTGCGCGACCGCGCTGCTGGAATGGCGAAGCGACCAATGGACCACCGCCGGACGGGTGCTGTTCAACATGGAGCCCCGCGAAGCGGTAGAGCACTACCCGCAGCATCTCGAAGCGATAACCGAACTCTCGCTCCCTTCCGCGGCGAACTAAGCTTTTCGCAACGTGCATCGCGCACGCCCCCACGGTACACTTAGGGCATCGTAGCTCTACGATTTCGATTCACCAGGGAGCCCGAAATACCATGCGTACCAAGCAACTGTTGCTCGCAGCGTTCACACTATTGTTGATGATTGGCTCGCCTGTGTTCGCCGACGAGGCGAAGCAGCCGAACATTTTGTTTATCTTCTCCGACGATCACGCCTGGCAAGCGATTAGTGCTTATGGCTCCAATCGCAATCAAACGCCAAACATTGATCGCCTGGCGAACGAAGGCATGCGATTCGATCGCTGCGTGGTCACCAACTCGATTTGCGGTCCTAGTCGGGCGTGCATTCTTACGGGCAAGTACAGCCATAAGAATGGTTTCTACGACAACCACAGCACCTTCGATGGCTCGCAGCAAACCTTTCCTAAGCTACTGAAAAAGGTGGGCTACCAAACCGCCATCGTCGGCAAATGGCACCTGCGAACCGAGCCGACCGGGTTCGACTTCTGGAAAGTGCTACCCGGCCAAGGGCGATACTACAGCCCGGTGTTTCGCACGCCTGATGGCAACAAAACCATGCCTGGTTACGCGACCGACGTGGTAACCGACGAAGCGCTAGGTTGGCTCGACAGCGGTCGCGATAAGTCGAAGCCGTTCCTGTTGATGCTGCAGCATAAAGCTCCGCATCGCGAATGGATGCCAAGCAAAGAGCACGTAGCCGACTTCGATGGCGTGACGATCCCCGAGCCGGCGACTCTGTTCGACGACTACGAAGGCCGAGCCGACGCGGCGCGAAACGCCTTGATGCGCATCGCCGACCACATGCGTCCCGTGGAAGACATGAAGGTTTGGCCCGCGGACAATCAGTACGCGAAGCGTCAACTCAATTTGATGACTCCCGAGGCAAAAGAAGCCTGGCAGGCGGCTTACCAGGCGGAGAACGAAGCCTACATGAAGAACCCGCCTGAAGGCGACGCCCTGACTCACTGGAACTACCAGCGGTACATCAAAGACTACCTGCGTTGCATCGCCTCGGTCGACGACAATGTGGGGCGTGTACTCGATTACCTCGACGAGAACGGACTGGCTGAGAACACCGTGGTCGTGTACTCCAGCGACCAAGGCTTCTACCTTGGCGAGCATGGTTGGTACGACAAGCGATTCATGTACGAAGAGTCGTTCCGTACTCCGCTGCTGGTTCGCTGGCCTGGCAAGGTGAAACCTGGTTCGGTCGAAAAGCGGATGGTCTCGAACCTGGACTTCGCCGAAACGTTCCTCGATATCGCCGGCGTGGAGACTCCCGACGACATGCAAGGAGCGAGCTTCAAGCCGATGCTCGAAGGCAAGCCCGTCGAGAACTGGCGCGATGCATTCTACTACCACTACTACGAAGGGCCGCCTGCATCGCACTCGGTGTCACCGCACTATGGGGTCGCGACCGATCGTTACAAGCTGATCCATTACTTCGATCTCGATCAGTGGGAGATGTTCGATCTGCAAGAAGATCCCCAAGAAATGACGAGCGTCTACGACAATCCCGACTACGCCGAAGTGCGGGCGGAGTTGGAAACCAAGCTCGTTGCGCTTCGCAAGGATCTGGAAGTAACCGAAGATCACTACGACGACCAGCGGCAACGTCCGCAGAAGTAGCAAACGGTGCTAAGGTGCGTTGGGCCGTCGCGCGGAAGCGTGAGCGGCCTAACCGCACCGGCCGAAGCAGGCCAAGCACATGTCGTCGCTCTGGGCAAAATCGCCGACAAAGCTGCGAACGTCGCTGAGCACATGGTGCCCAAGCTTCTCGACATCGGCATCGCCGACTTTGATCTGCTCGGCCAGCCGTTCTAGTCCATAAAGATCGCGGGCGGAGTTCATCGCTTCGCTGAAGCCATCGGTAAACATGGTTAGCGAGTCGCCGGGAGCGAGTTCGAGGTCGAGCGACTCGTATTCAAAGTCATCGATCACGCCGATCGGCAGGCCGGCGATCTCATCGCCCACTTCCACCACTTCGCCACTGGCTCGCCGCAACAGTGGCGGCATATGCCCAGCGTTGACGAGTGTCATGCGATGCGCCGCCGGATCGACCACGGCGACAATCATGGTCACAAAACGATCGGCCCAGTCGTGTTGAGCGAACGTAAAGTTCGCCCGCGATACCGCAGCTGCAGGGCACTTTTCGCTGGCCAGACTGAATCGCACATCGCTGGAGAGTCGCGCCATGAGAATCGCAGCGCTGACCCCTTTGCCGGCCACGTCGCCGAGCACCACCGCAAAGCGGCCATCGGCCAGCGTTACGTAATCGTAGTAGTCGCCGCCGACCTGGCGGGCGGATTCGTAGTAGTCGAAGAACCGGTAGCCCGACACTTCAGGAGCCTTCGAAGGAAGCAACGCCCGCTGCATTCGCGCGGCCAAGTCGAGGTCGCGCTGCAAGGCGCGCTGTTCGACGGCCACTTCGTGCATGCGCGCGTTGTCGATGGCAACGGCCGCCTGACTGGCCACGGCAGCCAGCACTTCGAGGTCCTCGTTCGAGAACTTACTCTTCTGGTTGTTGGTATCGATCTGGATGACGCCGAGCGGATGCCCTTCCGAATCGAGCATCGGGGCACACATCATCGAGCGAATCTGGAAGTCGGAAATACTCTCGGCCAGTCCAAAGCGTTCGTCGGTTGCCGCGTCGGCGGACAGAATCGCCGACTTATTGTCCATCGCCTGCTGGACGATGGTCTTACTGATCCGTGTGCGTTCGTCCTGCCCGGCTTTGCGATACTTGTCGGCCACCGGCACCAGCGGCGCGTCGTCGCCGGGGCGCATGATCACGAAACCGCGATCCGCTTGCAGGAAGATCTTGAACAGGCTGTCGAGAATCTTGGGCAGAATCTGCTCCACCTGCAGGGTCTTGCTCAGGCTATTGGAAATCTCCAACAGCGCGGCGAGTTTCACTTCAGGACGGGCCGACAGCCCGATACTGGCCGCGCGGGCGGAGACGTCGAGCGTCGCCATCACGCTGGCGGTGCCGTGGTCGTCCATCAAATACGCCAGCGAGGTATCGTCCTTCGGCTCATGCCCCCCCAGGGGGACCCCCTGCATGACGTGGACACCGAGCACCTGATCGCAAATTAGGATGCGGTCGCCATGCTTCAGCTGGCGTCGTCCCTCGACCCGCTGTTCGTTGACAAAGGTACCGTTGCGGCTATTGAGATCCTCGACGAAGACCCCGTCGGACTCCTTGATGATCGCCGCATGTTGCCGGCTCACAGCCGCGACGTCGAGCGGAATATCGCACTCGCTGCTGCGTCCCATGACCGAGCGGCCGGGCGGAATTTCGATCCGCTTACCAGGTTCTACACCTTGAAGGATTTCGAGAAACGCCATCGCTAACTACCTGCAACAAGCCACCACCGTGTGTGCCCGCCGACTCATGGCGAACCCTCCCCATAACTCCTTTATCTTACGAGACTGGCGGCATCGGCGAAAGTAGTTGGCAAATTGCTTTTCTCAAGGAATCACCAGGTGCAAGCAGGTCGACTGGGGCGGCCGACTACTTGATATCCCACTTGTCGTCAGATTCGAGCACCTGGCGAACTTGTTCGGATTCGATCCAGGCTTTCGCCTGCTGGTTCTCCAGGAGATACGTATCCCAAAACGCGGTGGTGGTCGCCAGAATGGCTTTGTGATGATTCGGATTGCGTGGCTCACGATCGCCAGGCAGTTCTCGATCGCCAAACGCAGAGTGCTCGGCCCCGTTCAAAACCAGTTGAAACTTGCCGCCGGTCGGCAGCGCCGGATAGACCTGCTGACGGCTTTCGGGCGTCTGATCGCCAATGCGGCCAGCGTCGTGCGTACCGGTCAGCAGCAGCCAGGGCATCGAGACCTCGCCAAACGCCTGGCTGGCACTCCCCCGTCGTGGGGTACTGGGACTCATCAGCACAGCCGCATCGATGCGCGACTCGGCAAACAGGCTGCGTCCGCCAAAAGCCTGCCCCGCAACGGCCTGGGTAGTGACCGCGCCGAACGAATGCCCCGACATTCCTACATGATCCAGGTCCAATCGCCCCGCTAGCTTGGCGGCAGTAGGGTCGCTGGCCGCGGCTTCGTTCCACCTGGTCAATTGATCAAGCACCACCGAGACGTCGCGAACACGATCCATGATGTTCTTGCCGCTGGCCGCCGAACTCATCGCCGACATGATTTTCCAACGTGGAACGTCCTGCCATACCGTCTCGTCGCTCCCCGCATGTTGCATGAACACGATCACGTACCCGCGGGCCGACCAGTGCTGGCCGAGGTAAGGATTATTCTTGCACGATCCCCCCAACCCATGGCTAAACAGCACCACCGGGACCGGTTTCTCACTCACTGGGAGGTAGATCCGCACGGGAATTTCCCGATCGCGTGCGGTGTCATTTATCGTTAGGTCAATCGGCTCCGGCAGTTTCAAGTCGTCCACCTGCAGCGGATCGTAGCCTTCAGCCTGGGCGAGTGCTGCCGAGAACCCCAAGGCCAGTACAAGTGAAACCTGCTTTAGTTTTGGCAACAACATAGTAGCTCCCGTAGAATGGACGAATCTAGACTACTAATCTATTGCGCGCGGATTCGATGCCAGAGGACAAGAATACCTCCAAAAACAACAGAAAGCCCGCCCGCCCCCCCTCTCTCCGTAGCGGGGTACCAATCCACCTTGATTTCCCGAACCCTAAACCCTAGATTTGAGTCCTTCGAGAGCCAAACTCTTGGGGAGTGGTGTAATCGGTAGCACGACGGATTCTGATTCCGTTAGTCGGGGTTCAAGTCCCTGCTCCCCAGCTTCTTAAAAAAACGCAAGTCCTTTCTAAATAAGCACTTACGGTAACCGGGTGGTTTTCGAGCCAACCCGGTTTTTTCGTGCAATGTTCCCAAAGTGTTCCCAAAGTGTTCCCAAAGTGTTCCCAAAGTGTTCCCTAAGTGTTCCCCAAAGGTCAAGAAAAGGTCAAAGATGCGGTATCAAAACCGTTCGGGTTTTGGGTCTGCTAAATGGCCAAACTCCAATCGGTGATTGGAACCGTGGAATCGTTTGCATGAAGCTAACCGAGTTGCTTATCTTGCTCCCCCCGACCTTAGCCCCTTTGGTCACATTTCGGAGCAACTGCAGCAATGGCCTACGCCTACAAACTAACCTGGATGCCTCACGCGAAGCGATGGCGAAAGAGATATCTGGGCAAGACGTATTACATGAGAAGCCAAGCCAACGGCAAACGAGACCGCACGGGGTATGAGAATGCCTTAAGAGAATGGGAGCGACTCAAGGCTTACATAGACGGGCTCGGCCCGAGTCCCTACACCACAACGGGGGCCTTAGTACCCGAAGAACAAGTTTTTAACGCAGCACCTACTTACATTCCCCCCGCCCCGGTGAGAGCAACCACGGCAGCAGTACGAACACCAGCAGCGGCCCGCAACACTTCCAAAGGGGCTTCGCCTGCTGCCTCACGCTCTGCCGACGATCCGGCTTGGATCGTCAGCACCGGTATCGGCCCTTTCTTGAATCCCGAGCTAGTGGTGAGCGATGAGAACAACCCTTATGCAGGGGAGTTACGAATTGAAGCACTCGCCAACTTCTGGCATGAACAACGAAAACTCCAAACCGAGCAAGAGGAGCTATCACTTAAACAGTGGTCAGAGGATACCGCTAAGCTGAAGACTTTCAGAGACTTCCTCAGGGTGAATTACCCGCAGACCATCTATGTGGATGAGATCACGGCGGCCATGCTGAACTTATACCGTGATAAGCAATGGAGTTTCTTAGATTCGGGTGATGAGCATCAAATCGGCAAGGCCACGCTTAAGAAGCGGTTAGACACTGTACGCAAGTGGCTTAAGTGGCTAGTAGACCAGAACATACTTGATGACTTGCCAAAAGACCTTTCAAGTTACTCCCGTGTTAAACGAGACAAGCCGAAACCCCTCTTTTGGACCACCGAGGAAATCAAACTCCTGTTGTCCAAGGCCAGTCAGCGGACACGATTGTATATCATGCTAGGCCTTAATCTGGGGTACACCCAAAGAGACATTGCCACTCTAGAAGCCAACATGATTGCTTGGCAAACCGGGATTGTCACCCGTGACCGCCAAAAAAGTGGTGTACCTAGTAAAGCCAAGCTTTGGCCCTCTACTCTAGAACTAATGCAGAAGCATCGGAGCCATAAGAGCAGTGGGCCGCTGTTGCTCGACCGAAACGGAATGTCTCTGTACCGCGAGAATATCAACGACAACGGAAAGCTAGTAACCAACGACTGCGTTAGCTTTGCCTTTAACAGATTGAAGGCAACGAAAAAGGCAGGACTGAAAAACGACAAGCGGGGTTTCAAACACTTCCGCAAGTCGGCGGCAAACGAGATAGAAAGAGTCAGACCAGATCTTACAGAACTTTTCTTAGCTCATGCTGAAAAAGGCATGAAGCGGCATTATGTGCAAGCTGCATATGCTGCCCTTTTCCAGGCAACCGACGAGTTAGAAAAGCTGTACGTTATCTAGCTGTTTATAACTACTCTCACTTCTCCCTTAAGCCCGGCCATATGACTGGGCTTTTTGCTGGACGGTGGATCGTGTGAATCTACCAGAAAAGCGCTAGGATTTCTATACAGACACGATACAATGACAAGGTTGCACCCGTACAGTTCTCGCCAACAAGGAATACCACAAATGGCAACCGTACCCCAGCACCCTGCTGGTGCTGCTCGACAGTCAAAAGCAGATAAGTACTACCAGAGCATCATGCCAAGACTCTATGAACTCAATAGCCTTGGATTGACCCAACGTGAGATCGCAAAGTGGTTGAATGACGAAGGCCACTTAATGATGGATGGTAGGCCCTTTCATCAAGTTGCAGTGAGTCGGTTGCTCAAGAAGTACCCCCAGCTTGGCCCTCCTGCTGCTCAACCCGGTGCCAAACTCGCAAAAGTAGCCGCCGCGGAAGCCAAAACGAGGCCCAAGACACTAGATGAGCGTCTAGACGACGCCCTGCAGCGTATTCAGGCCGAAAGCGAAGAGGCCGACCGGAAACTCTGGAACCTTTTCAAAAACTAACAGTGTCAAAAAAAGTGCCCTCCACGGTCGGCCAACCTTGGAGGGCGGTTAACGATCTTAACTAGGATGATCGTCATGCATTTAAGTTTACCTAAATGCGACAACAATTCAAAGCCGTTTCCCTCCAACCTTCACGATGTTGAATCTTACACCGGGTGGCTCGACACCTCTGGAATCATCGGCTATCTACGTACTTCGCCGAACCAAGACGGCGAGAGCCGAAAGGGTGAGTACCAAAAGTATGCTGTTGAGTTGTTCGCCCGGGATAGACAGCTACCCGTTGCCGCCTTTTACTCCGGAATCGGTGAATCCGGGCAACGAATCGGTTCTAGGAGCACCCCTCAATTAATGGCAGCAATAGAACATGCCGAAAAAGAGGGATTCCCGATTGTTGCATTTGACTACCAGCGTTTTAGTCGGCACCCTCATAAGTTGAGTAGATTCCCCGGTGTGGACTTCATTTCCCTCAACCCGCTGACCACTCCCGCGAAGGACCTACCAGGCATTCGCAAGCGTGCTGCCAACACTCACAACCCAAGCCGCAAGGGGGGACGCCCTAGGAACATGGAAGCTCCCAAACAACTACCTTACATCTTGTCGCAGCTTGGTAAGCCATGGAGTAGTATCGCCCGAGAACTAGGCGATAATTGGAGCGATAAGAAAGTAAAGAGAATCCTAGAACGATATTTTGAGTGGCACCCCCTCGAATAAACGGCTCGACAAAACACCGTATACAGGTTGGGCCGCCTTCGAGGCCCGTGTGTTACCTTCCACAGTACTATTACCCCTACTTAACTTCATGCTTACTACTTACCAGTGTCGCCCGCCCCTGGAACTCCACTTGATTGGAGTTCTTAGCCCAGCATGCAGGGAATAAAGAGCTAATTATTCCGTGTAAGGAAGTATTAAAAATAGATTTGTGCGTCCACCCGAATGGGGGGCTTTGCAGGCTGGGCGACTAGTGTGAAAACGTGACACTCGGGAAACTCCAATCAATTGGAGTTTCTACACATTAAAACGGCCTTGTTGAACAATTAGTCACAAACCTCCGTAAAAACTAACGTGGAATGGAACCACGTACCTTTTTTACGGAGATCGAACATGGCTACGAAAGAAAAACGAACCTACAAAGTCACGAACTGGAAGGAGTATAACAAGTCGCTCATCGAGCGTGGAAACATCACTATTTGGTTTAGCGACGAGGCGTTGGAGAACTGGGAACATCCTAACGACCAGACAAAAGTCGGTCGCCCTTTTGTCTTCAGCGATACGGCGATCGAGTGCTTGCTGACGATTCGCGAACTGCTGAAACTTCCCTATCGGCAGACTGAGGGATTCGGCCGCTCGCTGGTGGCGATGTTGGGCGTCGAGGCAGCGATTCCCAATTATTCTTCGCTCGCCAAGCGAGCCAGCAAGCTGAATGTTTCGCTCGATATCGCTAACAAGAGGGGCGACATCGATATCGTGGTGGATAGCACCGGCATGAAAGTGTTTGGCGAGGGCGAATGGAAGATGCGGACGCATGGCAAGTCGAAGCGGCGGACATGGCGGAAGCTGCATTTGTCGGTGAATCCTGACACCCGCGAGATTGTGGCGGAGATTTTGACCGAGAACAGTTGCCACGATGCCGATGCGGTTCCCGAAATGCTGGAGCAGGTGGAGCAGCCCGTAAAAAAGTTTCACGGCGACGGTAGTTACGACAAGTGGAAGGTTTATGAAGGGCTGGAATCCGAAGGCATTGAGCCGGTGATTCCGCCGCAGCACAACGCCAAGATCAAACAACATGGCAACTCTGCGGAGGAGCCTTTGCCCCGGGACGAGGCAATTCGTCAGATTCGACGCAAGGGGCGTAGGAGTTGGAAAGAGGAAGTGGGCTATCATCGTAGAAGCTTGGCGGAAACGACCATGTACCGAGTGAAACAAAGCTTTGGGAGCCATCTCAAAAACCGAGTATTCGAAAACCAACAAACGGAAGCCCGCTTGCGCTGTAAAATCATCAATCAATTCACCCAACTCGGGCTTCCACAGTTCGAGTGGAGTTAGTCAACAAGGCCAGTTGGAATTGTCGAGTTCGACTTTCAAATCTCCCAACTGGCTAAGTTCGCGCCAAATGAGAGTTGGATCAAGACCGTTCTGAAAGGCGCCCGGCCCTGGCACGAAGGTGATACTCCAGTCCTGCTTTGTGTTTACCGGCACCTCAGCTGCGGCGACAACCACAGGAGCTTCAACAGGCACAATCGCTTCCTGAGCTGCTTCTTGCACAAAGCTGAGAATGTTCGTGATTTCTTCGATCTCGCGAGTGGTGTCGGCCTCTAACGATTCCTCGCTCTGCGCAGCCTCGACGAGCGCCCGCAAGCAGTCTACCGACCGAAACAGAGCATCTGCAGAGTTTGCATCGTTTTCGCACTCACCTGCTCGCAATCGATCGAGGTGGTTTTCCAACGAGTGAGAGAAGTTTGCGACCGCTTCAAGTCCAAATGTGGCCGCACCACCTTTGATGGAGTGCACTCCACGGAATACTTGATCCAGCAAACTACTATCGTTGGGATCTCCCTCGAGTCCAAGCAATCCGGCTTCGACATCGGCCAGATGCTCAATCGACTCTTCAAAGAAGATATTGCGGTAATTCTTGACATTCGTGGACACGGCGCGCACTCCTTAGGCAACAATCCGAGTGACTACATTGATCAATTGAGCGGGATTGAATGGCTTGACCATCCAGCCTGTCGCACCGGCCAGCCTGCCCCGATTTTTCATATTGCTTGTCGATTCCGTGGTGAGAATCAAAATCGGGATGTACTGCATTCCGGGAAGGCTGCGTAATCGCTTGACCAACGTCAAACCATCCATCAAAGGCATGTTGACGTCGGTGATCACGAAATCCACGCTCTTCTCAGCAACAGTGTCCAGCGCCTCTTGGCCATTGGCACACTGCAGTACGTTGTAGCCAGCTTCCTCAAGGGTATCGCTGACCATGGTCCGCAGCGATCGAGAGTCGTCGACAACTAGGGCGGTCTTACTCATAGCTTCTTCGCAGGTTCAGTCTATGGAATAAAAATGGAATGCTGATTTACGACGTGAGGGCACCTGTTGCATCACACACGCCTGAACGCTCAAGATGCTCTTGCAACTCTGGAGACACATTGATCAAGTCAAAACAGTCCGACCCACCAGGCCACGACTGATTTGCTACCAGCAACAGTTGGCACACAGCTCCGTCGAGGTGCGTCGCATGCTGGCAATCAATGCTCAGCTTCACCTCTTCATTGGCGAGTGTTTGAAGTGCTTCTTGCAAATCTTCAACCACGGGCACGCAGACGTCGCCCTTCAACAAAACACGACTGGGTCGCTTTCGATTTCGCCGAATGGTGAATGATGCAGACATGATCTTTCGCAACCTACAGGTAAAACAGCTACGCCAAACTTTGGCACAAGACGCTTTCGATTGACTGCAGGTCAACCTGGACCTTCAGCCTAGATCTGGAGGAACGCCAACACTTATCTGCCAGATCTTCGTTACTAGACACTAGGTCACAGGCAACAGTTTTCTGCACCTGTCTCATTTATTTCACCTAATTGCGGTAGACACGCGCAAAAGCGCAGCTATGGGATCTGCAATACCGAATCCACACGAGAGACATGTCTTTTCGCAAGGCGATTAACACACATGCAGCTTTTAAAAACAGGCTGTTATGATCACCCTGCGCGCCAGGACAGTCCTGCAATGGCCTTCGAGAACTGATTAGCTGACAGTGAAAAACACACCGCGGAGAAATGCAGAGAGATAGCACTCATCTATCAAAGACAGACGAGAAGCCCACCGAAACTGGGGCTCTACCATGATGCGAAAGAAAGTGTCGAGAACCCATTCGCTTCGACACGGGCATCTAGATTGTGCGAATGGGTCTTCGCGATCCTTCGCGCGACCCATTTGCGATTGCAACTTAAACCAGGCTGGGAAGCAGCTTCTCAACCTTCTCTTTGAGCGTAGCCGCCTCGAACGGTTTCAGAATATAATCCGATACACCAGCTTTCACGGCTTCGAGCACGTACTTCTGCTGGCCTTCGGTAGTGATCACGATCACCGGCACCTTGGAATCCGACTCGCGGATCGCCTTTAGTACTTCCAGACCGTTCTTGAAGGGCATGTTCCAGTCGGTAAGTACGATATCGAAGACATCGCTACGGAATGCATCAATGGCTTGGGTGCCGTCTTCCGCTTCCACGATACCATCGACTCCCATACCCTCTAGCGTCCGGCGAATCACCGTCCGCATCATTTTAGCATCGTCGGCAATTAGTGCTCTCATACTCACGCTCCCACGGTGGATAAACTGCCCTCTTTGGATACTTTATCCTTAGAGGAAGACTCAATCTCAGATGAACCCTTGATACTGGCATCCACACACAGTGGACCCCAATCGGTTTGGAACGGGATAGAAATAGTGGCTACTCCCGTTGGGTAGCTAATCACATGGTTCTTGCCGGTCACGACCGACGGCAAGCCAATACGCATTTCCAAGCTTTCCAATCGATTGTTCGCACCACCTGCGATCATATTGGTTATTTCGCAGACTACGTCGATCACGTCGGCATCGATGGCGCCGGTCGCGCTGCCCATGAAGTGCTCGGTAGCCTTTATCGCGACTTCGCGATCAAGACTTGCTACGACGAGTCCTCGGGCATTCCCTTCCATGGACATCAAACCACTTACTTCGTAACCTGGCTGACGATCTTTTTTCAAAAACGGCGTACCACGGGTAATGCCGCACTGCAGCATTGTTTCAAACGTCGAAACGGTGGCAACCACAAACGGGTTTATCCATTCGGCTTGCATGAGAGTCCTCACGAACCAACAGCAGATACAGTGGATCGAGGACTACATGAACCCCGACTTTCACAAAGATAGTTCACAAATCACGGGCAGCCGAGTCGCGAAAAACGGCTAGACAAGAACCCTTTAATTCACTTGCAAATGCAAGGAACGTAGCGGTAATACCGGCTGCACGGTGAAAGACTGTCGCCCGTTCGGCTGCAGTTTGCCGCGATTCAAGCGGCTTTCCGCGTCACGTTTTCGTCCGAGTTGCCACTGACTAGATCGGCGATTACCGCGTTGGCCTTCGACACGCGACCATGTAGCTGCCAGCCGACAAAGCCGCCAGCGACGAGCGAGGCTAAGAACAACCGAGGCTCGTAGGTAATCAAATATCCCAGTAGCTGATTCACCGCACTGCCGATCCAGCCGAGCACCCCGGGACCCTCCCCAAACAGGCGAACGGGCGGAATCGGTTGCGGCTGGCGGGCGAGGTCGGGCTTGGCGAACCAGCGAATCGCTCCCATCTGCTGCCATGACGATGGCTGCACGTCGGCCTGCAGAGCTGCGTCGCCGGCCAGGTCGAATGCCATCCCCTGCCCTTGATTCAACGATGGCAAACCAACCGGCTTTGCTGGCGACTGTTGCCGGGAGCTTGAATCCTCATCCGTCTTCACAGCGAGTACCGCGACGCTGCGGCTGGACTGTTCATGGCAAGCATTCCCCACCGCTGCGGCTCCAAGCACGATGGCGGCCACAGCCAGGTACGACTGAATGCCGTCCAGCGTTAGCCAGCGACTCCGCACGGCGAATACCACGCCGGCCGATGCCAAGGCGAGCGGCAACGTGCGCCATACGACTCCGGCCACCACCTGCTCATCGCCACCGCCGAGTAGGGCCGCGGCCATCGCGACCAGCATGCCCCAAACCACGGTGCAGGCCCCGCGAACGCCGTACAGCAGGACTAACACCACCAGCAACACGACCACGCTGGCAGGGAGGCGAACATGCTGGCGGAGGAACTTTGTAAACCGATGGAACATGCGATACTCCGCCCTCGAGTCGTGAACCGTATTACGAGGACGGCATGCTAGCGGATATCCACAATCCGGGTAATATCGAATCTCCTGTGATCAGCTCGATGCAGCAGATAGAGCTACTTCACGCGTCGTGAAACGCTAGCTGCGTGGGCGGTTAGGCCTTCTTTCTCGGCCATCAGTAACACGTCGGACGAAACTTGGTTCAGATTCTCCGCGGTAAACGAGATCACGCTGTTTGTCCGCAGAAAGTCGTTGCTCGACAGTCCGCTGGCGAACCGGGCGGTTGCTCCGGTGGGCAACACATGCGACGGGCCGGCCGCGTAGTCGCCGACCGCCACGGGCGAGTAAGGTCCTAGGAACACCGCTCCGGCGGCTCGAATCTGATCGAGCAACTGCTCGGGCTGCTGACACGTGATGTGCAAATGCTCGGTCGCTAGTTGATCGGCCAGCGCGGCCGCTTCTTCGCGATCGCTCACCAGGATCAACGCGCCGAACTCCTCGAGCGCCTGGCGCGTGAGATCGCTGCGGCTCAGCTCGGCCAGTTGTTGCTCGAGTTGTGCTTCCACCTGGTCGATCAGCGGAGCGTGCCAGGTAATCAGCACACTGCTGCCCGGCGAGTGCTCGGCCTGGGCGAGCAGGTCGGCCGCGGTGTATTCGGCGTTGGTCGTCTCGTCGGCGATCACGATCACTTCGCTCGGGCCAGCGATCGAATCGATATCGACGTCGCCGAACACGTACTTCTTCGCCAGCGCGACAAACAAGTTGCCAGGCCCAACGATCTTGTCGACTGGACGCATCAGCTCGGCGTTCGCGTCGGAACCTAGCCCGTAAGCCATGGCCGCTACGGCTTGGGCTCCACCGAGTCGATAGACTTCGCGGATGCCAAGCTCGTGACAGGTTGCGAGCAGGTCGTTGTTGTAACTTCCGAATGGTGTCGGGGGGGCGACCACCACCAGCTCTTTTACGCCGGCCGCTTGCGCTGGCACCGCAGTCATCAACACCGTAGAGGGATAGGCTGCTGCCCCGCCCGGCACGCACAGCCCCGCCCGCTCGATCGGCAAGTAGCGTTGCCGCAGCCAACCGCCGGCGTCGAGCGGTACCGTGGTGTCGCTATGCAGGATGGCCGACTGGAACCGCAGCACGTTCTCGCGAATCCGTCGGATGGTCGCCAGGAACTCGCTGTCGGCTGCCTGGTGTGCGGCGGCCAAGTCTTCCTGCGGTACCCGAATCGTCTCGGCGGTGAGTTCCGCACCGTCGAGCTTGGCTGTGTATTCCAATACCGCGTCGAGTCCCCGCTCGCGGACGTCCTGGCAAATTCGCTTCACCACCTCAACCGGCGTCAGCGGCTCGCCAAAGACCTCCATCGTTTTTCGGCGGCCCGCCTCGCTAACCACGTCGCCACTGGCGGGGGCCAGCTTCTGTCGTAGCGATTCAATTTGCCCAGCGGCTTCGGGCTTGGTAGTGTCGATGCGTAACATAGCGAAAGGTTCAGGGCTGGGGGCCGATGCGGCGGCAGTGGCACCGGTTTGGGTGCCGCCTTGCCTCGCAGGCCCATGGCAAATGACAATGATTGGAGCAAACACCATAATACACGTTTGCCTCCCTGAGCCCCCAGCCCCCCACTTTCGAGCCGGACGACCGTCGATGATTGATCTTCGCAGCGATACTGTAACGAAACCGACTCCCGCCATGCGCGAAGCCATGGCTCAGGCCGAGGTGGGCGACGACGTGATGGTGGAAGACCCCACGGTCAACGCCCTCGAGCAGCAAGTCGCCGAGTTGCTCGGCAAACCGGCCGCGCTGTTCGTCCCCTCCGGCACCATGGGCAACCAGTTGGGAGTGCGGGTGCACTGCCGGCCGGGGGACGAATTCCTCTGCGAAGCTCAATGTCATATCTATCACTACGAACAAGGAGCCTACGCCCAATTGTTTGGCGTCGCCACTCAACCGGTGGTGACCCCGAGCGGACTCCCTACCATCGAGCAGCTGGCACCGCGCGTGCGAGGTAGCGACCTGCACCATCCGCGAACCAAGTTGCTCTGCCTGGAGAATACGCATAATCGTCATGGTGGGGTGGTGCTCGACTATCAGGGAGTTGCCGAAGTTTGCCAGTGGGCGGCCGAGGCGGGACTCGCTCGACACCTCGACGGAGCCCGGCTCTGGAACGCGGTGGTCGCTTCCGGGCGGTCGGCGGCCGAGTGGGCGCGGCACTTCGATACCGTGAGCGTCTGCTTCTCGAAGGGACTCGGCGCCCCGGTCGGCTCGGCGCTGGTGGGCCCCACCGAACTCATTGCCGAAGCCCGTCGCACTCGCAAAGCCCTCGGCGGCGGCATGCGACAATGCGGCATCCTGGCCGCCGCAGCGATGCACGCCCTCGAACACCACCTTCCTCGTCTGGCTGAGGACCACGATAAAGCCGACGTGCTACGCACCGCGATCGACACCGCCCCGCACCTGGAAATCGAACGCCCCGGCCCGCAGCTAACCAACCTGCTGTTCTTCCAAGTGAAACCAAGTTGGGGCACCGCAGCCGAGTTCGTCGCCCGCGCCCGAGAGCAAGGCGTCGCGATGTTCGACCTCGATCCCCATCGCGTCCGCGCCGTGGTGCATCGCGACGTATCGATGGAACAAGTACAAGAAGCCGGCGCAATCTTGCAACAGATCGCCGAGCAAGGCCCCCTGAACGGTTGATCGATGCCCAGTTGGTGGATATTCCGACTACCAAAATTCTCGCTCGGCCAATTGCTTTGGATCACCGTGGCCGTGGCCGCTGGGCTCGCGGTTGGTCGCCCGCTCAATGCGAGTGACGAAGTATCGCTCCGCTGGTTTCCTGCTTGCGAGGCAACGGGAGCCTTGTTGATGGTCTTTGCGATGGTGGGGCACCTGCGCTCGCTCGTGCGAATAGAGCAACCCACTTCGCGCCCGCTTAACTTTGCTCGTTGGAATCGATTCGTTGCTTGTTTATGCATGACGTTCGGCATCTGTATTCTGCTAATTCTTAGCATCCTGTTTGAGCGAGCAATTTTGGAAAAACCAAGAGGCGAAGAGTCCCTTATGGTTTGGACTCCTCTTTGGCCGGATACCTTGTGGATCTTCTGCTCGCTCGCTTCGGTTCGGCTATTCCTTTGTCCTCCGAATCGCGACCGTCGCGCGGGACGACTCAGTAGGACCATCAATCTCTTAACCATTGGCACCGGCCTTATCTTTGGTGGCTTTGTGCTGGTGAATCGTTCGAATCTCACCATGCTGGTCCATGTGGCGATCAACCATATCGAGAGCTACGAACCCCTGTGGTTGCAACGCGAAGGGGCCTTCCCTCATCACCAACTCGAAGGCTATTTTTCGTTCTGGGCCGCCACCATCGCAGCAATGGTGGTCGTTGCGACTGCTTTGATCCTGGTGCGAGAGAGTCGCCGGATCGATCCATCGAAGCAATCGACAGCGCGGTGGCTGTTTGTCGCTGGACTCTTGGCACTGGCTGGCTTCGATCTGTGGTTTCATTATTGCGAGTTCCCTCGCATCAATCCCGACATGGCGTCGGTCGGCACGGCACGATTGGCCTCGGATACGCTCGCCGGCATCCTGATGCTGGTCGGCTTGGTTTGGTGGCTGGCGACTTCTAGTGCCGCACAAATCTCGTCGCCCGAGCAACTCGATGTTCCTAAAGACGCGAGAAGTCTGCTGCTTCTGCTGGGCTCCGGCTTTGTGGCAGTTGCCAGCTTGCGGGCGTTTGTAGATGTGGCACTCCGGTACGAACCCGCTTCCCTGGCCGAAGTGCTGGAGATGTATAGCGATATGCTTATGCTCTCCGAGTTTTCGACCGCGCTCTTGGTCACCATCTCCGCCCTCGCGCTGGGGTGGCAAATCTTGCGCCATCCCGAAAAGCCACTTCTCGTGCGGCCGATCGATCCGCGGAGGTTTACTTATTACTTCTGCGCTTGGGGGGCGCTGGTTATCGTCGGCATCCCGGTGCTCAAGGCGTTTTCGATGTGTTTCTGGCTGGGGCCGCTGGTGCTTTGAATGGCCGAAAAAACAGAAATTCAGTTCGTTTTTTCGTTTCTCGTGTAAGGGAATGCCCAAAGCGCTCAAATAACAATAAATGGCCGCAATGTTTGCTTTTTGCGCGACACCGAGAGAGAATAACGCCCTCTTGGGTATTCCCACCTGTTTTTGCTGACAACAATGAGCTTGGGCTGCACTTAGTAGGTAAACCTCGCTGCCAACTGAGATTACGTTTCGCGCCCCTGTGGAATTAGACCAATGACGACCCTCCCCCGCCCGTCCGGGCAACTGACCGAACATGGGCATGATCGACGCCAATTCATGCTTGCCGCTGGTACCCTTGCTGCAGGACTGGCGATTCCAGGCCTGGCAACCGCCCAATCGCCTGCTACGACGCCGGCGAATCGCGGGCGCATTTTTAAGTCGGTAAAATGGGGCATGATCGGTGCCGGCAGCACGGTGCTCGAGAAGTTTGAGATCTGCAAAGAACTCGGCTTCGACGGCATGGAACTCACCACGCCTGGTCTGCACGACGCCAAGGAAGTACGCTCGGCATCGGAAGCGACCGAGATGCCAGTCCATGGGACCGTTGGCCAAAAACACTGGCAAGTGCGGCTTTCCGATCCCGATCCGGCGGTTCGCGAACAGGCTCGCGAAGACTTGATCGTCGGCTTGAAGGAAACCCAATCGTATGGCGGCAACACCATCTTGCTGGTTCCCGGCGCGGTGCGTGGGGATCAAGAGACCCACGACGACGTTTGGAATCGCTCGATCGAGCAGATTCTCTTGGTACTTCCGACCGCCAGCAAGCTCGGCGTGCGGGTACTGATCGAAAACGTCTGGAATGGATTTTGTGAGACTCCCGAACAACTGCGGGATTATTTGGACGAGATTAATAGTCCCTGGGTGGGTGCTTATTTCGATATTGGCAATGTACGCAAGTTCAGCCCAAGTGAAAATTGGGTACGAGTTCTGGGAAATCGCATCGTAAAACTCGACGTGAAGGACTGGGGCAAGCAAAATGGATTCTGCAAGATTGGCGATGGCGATGTAAACTGGCCCGCTGTGTGTGAAGCTTTGGAAGAGATTGGCTACACCGGATGGTGCACAGCCGAAGTAGGCGGCGGCGGTCGGGAACGACTGGCCGAAATTGCGGAACGTATGAACAAAGTGCTGATGCTGTAAAGCAGCCCTCAACACTTTCCTCCACTTACGATCAAAGGAGTACGAAATACTATGTCGGACAGTTCCTCCAACCCATCGCCCAATAGCCGTCGAGACTTTCTGAAACACTCTGCCATCGCCGGTTCGGCCCTGGCAGCCATGACCGTACCACAGTACGCCCACGCAGCTGGCACCGACGAAACGTTGCGTGTCGGTTTGATCGGCTGCGGTGGTCGTGGTCGCGGTGCCGCGATCGATGCCTTGATGGCTGACAAGAACGCCCGCCTGGTCGCCCTTGGCGATGCATTCATGGATCGTGCTGAAGGCGCCCTGACGGACTTCACCGCGAACGCTGAAGTAAGCGATCGCGTCGACGTGACCAAAGAGACCATGTACGACGGTTTCGATAACTTCAAGAAGGTGATCGACTCGGTCGACGTGGTAGTGCTGGCCACGCCGCCTCACTTCCGCCCCGAGCATCTTCGCTACGCGGTCGAAGCTGGCAAGCATTGCTTTGTCGAAAAGCCAGTAGCGGTCGATGCCCCTGGCGTGAAGCACGTGCAGGAATCGTGCAAGATTGCTGCGGAAAAAGGCCTGTCGATTGTCTCGGGTCTCTGCTGGCGTTACGACCACGCGGTGCGTGCGACCATGCAGCAGATTCTCGAAGAGAAGGCCATCGGCGACATCGTGGCCATCGAATCGAAGTACAACGCTGGCACCCTGTGGCACCGGGGCGACAATCCCGAGTGGAGCCGCATGGAATACCAGGTTCGTAACTGGTTGTACTACACCTGGCTGTCTGGCGATCACATCGCCGAGCAAGCGATTCACAGCCTCGACAAGTGCGCCTGGATGCTTGGCGACGAAGCCCCGATCAGTGCCATGGGCATCGGTGGTCGTCAACAACGGACCGATCCGAAGTGGGGTCACATCTTCGACCACTTCACCGTGTTCTTTGAGTTCCCCAATGGCAAGCACGTGTACTTCACTTGCCGCCAGCAGGACAACACCGACACGTTCGTCGACGAGCGCGTGCTCGGCACCAACGGCCAGGCCGAAGTGCTGAAGAACGTGGTTTACGACAACAACGGCAAGCGCACCTGGCGTTACCGCGGCGATCGTCCCAGCATGTATCGCGTGGAGCACCAAGAGTTCTTCAAGAGCATCCGCGACGGCAAGCCAATCGCCAATGGCGATTACATGTGCAATAGCACGATGCTGGCCATCATGGGCCGCATGGCTTGCTATACTGGTAAGACCCTGACTTGGGAAGACTGCATCAACGACACGAACCGCCTGGGCCCCACGACCTACGATTGGGTCGATCTGCCTGAGCCTCCTGTGGCCATCCCCGGGCGGACTCAATTGGGTGATCTGGCAAGCGTTTATCAAGGATAGTACGAGAGCATGCTTCGAGTAATAACAACGTTTCCGATAGCGATCGCTCTGCTGGCAGCCGTGGGCATTTGCCCGCAGCTGCACGCCGAAACTCCTGGTCTTATGGCCGAGCCCCCTGCAGAGGGGCGCTCGGTCAAGACCGACCAGGGGTACATGGTCGAATATACCGATACCATCCCCGGCACCGATGTCACCTTTGCCATGGTGCCGGTGCCCGGTGGTGAGTACGAATTCAAGCAGGGCGACAAAACCCTTCATGTCCAGATCGAACCTTTCTGGATGAGTAAAACCGAGGTCACTTGGGCCGAGTACAAGAAGTTCATGAACCTGGCGATTGTGTTTGCCAAGTTCGACGACCAAAAGCTTCGCCAAGTGACGGATGAAAACAAATTGGATGCGGTTACCGCTCCTTCCAAGCTGTACGACCCTGGCTTCACCTACGACACCGGCGACGAACCGAATCAGCCGGCCGTGTCGATGACCCAGTTCGCTGCGAAGCAGTACACCAAATGGCTGAGCTTGCTTGGCCAGAACTTCTATCGCTTGCCGTCGGAAGCCGAATGGGAATACGCCTGCCGTGCTGGCAGCACCACCCTCTACAGCTTCGGCGACGATGAAGACGAACTGGAAGAGTACGCCTGGTACGACGACATGAACGACATGCAGACCGGGCCAGTCGGCAAGAAGAAGCCCAACGCCTGGGGCCTGCACGACATGCATGGCAACGCCGGCGAGTGGGTGCTCGACTCGGCGAATCCCCCCGCCGACGGACCAGCCGACGGCAGCAAAGCAACTGTTGATCAAGCGGTTTCGTGGCCCACCGAAGTATTCCCCCGCGTGGTAAAAGGTGGCTCGTGGGACAGCATGGCCGATGAATGCACGGTAACCAGCCGCGCCGAATCGAGCCAAGACTGGAAGTCGTTCGACCCGAACGTTCCTTCAAGCTCCTGGTGGTTTGCCTCGTACGAAGGCCAACTGGTAGGCTTTCGTCTTGTTCGTCCTCTGCAAGCCCCCGAAAGAAGCAACCGCGAAAAGTATTGGCAGGCGGATCTGCCGGTGATACTTGATCACGCCAATCGCCGCATCGACGAAGAAGGAAAGGGCGAACGCGGCATCGTCGACCCTGAATTACCCCAAGCCATTGAGAAAATCCAATAAAGCTATGAGTACTGTTTCTGAACGCCCTTCGAATCGACCTTCCGAATCTTCGATGCAACTCCGCTTCGACAATGTCCCTTTGGATGAAGTAGAAAAGATCCCTTGCCGCGTGTTCCGTCACGCCACGCAAGCCAGCCTGGCCGTCGCGCAGCAGATTGCCGCGCTCATTCGCACCCGCGAAGGCGAAGGTCGCCCTTGCGTGCTGGGTCTCGCCACCGGTAGCACCCCGGTCGGCGTGTACAACGCGCTGGTTCGCATGCACCAGGAAGAAGGCCTGTCGTTCCGCAACGTCATTACCTTCAACCTCGACGAGTACTACCCCATGCAACCTCACGAGCTGCAAAGCTACGTGCGGTTCATGCATGAGCACTTGTTCGACCATGTCGATATCGATCCGGCCAACATCCACATTCCCGATGGTACGCTGGTCGACACCGACGTCGACGATTACTGCCGTCGTTACGAGCAGGCCATTCAGCAGTGCGGCGGCATCGATCTGCAGCTGCTCGGCATTGGTCGCACCGGCCACATCGGCTTCAACGAGCCAGGCTCCGGCCGCAACAGCCGCACCCGTTTGATCACGCTCGACCGCATTACGCGCCGTGATGCAGCGAGCGACTTCTTCGGCGACGACAACGTGCCTCGCCGGGCGATCACCATGGGTGTCGGCACCATTCTCGACGCCCACCAAGTGGTGATCATGGCCTTCGGCGAAGGCAAAGCACGCATCACGGCCGAAGCCATCGAAGGCGAAATCACCAGCTCGGTCGCTGCGAGCTTCCTGCAAAAACATCCCAACTCGCAGTTCTTCATCGACGAAGCCGCGGCCGAGCACCTGACTCGCCGCCGCTGCCCGTGGACGCTCGGCAAGGTGAAGTGGGACGAAACCCTCATCCGCAAAGCGGTCATCTGGCTGGCTCAGCAAGTCGACAAGCCAGTGCTCAAGCTGACCGAGGAAGACTACAACGAGGAAGGTCTGCAGGACCTGGTCGCCACGC
The DNA here is from genome assembly GCF_007748035.1 of Aeoliella mucimassa. Lineage (NCBI taxonomy): Bacteria > Pseudomonadati > Planctomycetota > Planctomycetia > Pirellulales > Lacipirellulaceae > Aeoliella > Aeoliella mucimassa. The sequence goes on along the minus strand of NZ_CP036278.1, from coordinate 2,147,923 downwards.
GCGGCTCGGCCTACGAGATCAACCTGCAAGTCTTCCGCTCGCTGCAGAGCACCATCACCGGCTGGCCCGGCGGTAAGCCCGACCACGAAAAGAAGCCGGGCGATCGTTCGCAGGCCCACGAACACATCTATCCCAAGCGGGTGCTGATCTTCTCGCCGCATCCGGATGACGATGTGATCTCGATGGGCGGTACGCTCATTCGCCTGGTCGACCAAGGTCACGAAGTGCATGTCGCCTACCAGACGTCGGGCAACATTGCCGTGTTCGACGACGACGCGATTCGCTTCGCCGAGTTTGCAGCCGAATTCAATCGACACTTCGGCATCGATCCCCAACGCACCGGGGAGCTCGAAGCCCACATCGAAGAGTTCGTCAAAAACAAGCAACCTGGTCAAGTCGATAGTCCTGAAGTTCAGTTTATCAAGGGTATTATTCGTCGTGCCGAAGCCCGGGCAGCCACCCGCTTCTGCGGCGTGCCGGCCGAGCAACTCCACTTCCAGGACCTGCCGTTCTACGAAACAGGTCGGGTGCGGAAGAAGCCGCTCGGCGACGAAGATATTCAGATGACGATGGATCTGTTGAACAAGGTTCAGCCGCATCAGATTTACTGTGCTGGTGACCTTTCCGATCCGCACGGCACGCACCGCACCTGCTTGGCTGCCGTGCTGAATGCTTGCCTGCGATTGAAGGAAGAATCGTGGTATCAGGATAGTGCAGTCTGGCTGTACCGTGGTGCCTGGCAGGAATGGGGTCCCCACCAGCTCGAAATGTCGGTGCCGATCAGCCCGCAAGAGCTGATGCGCAAGCGGGCGGCGATCTTCAAGCACGAATCACAAAAGGACAAAGCCCTGTTCCCAGGATCCGACCCACGCGAGTTCTGGCAACGTGCCGAAGACCGCAACCGCTCGACCGCCCAACTGTTCGACGCCCTCGGCCTGGCCGAGTACGAAGCGATCGAAGGGTTCGTCCGCTGGAAGGGCGACCTCGACACGGTGCTGTAACAGCCCACGATCTCACAACGAAACCCGCCAGGCTCGCACCGCCTGGCAAGATTCTCGACCGGAACAATCACCCGATTGTTCCGGTCTTTTTTATGCGTGATTAGCAACGATTCCCCGAAGCGAGAAATAGATTCCCAATGTTCCCACCGATGGGAAAATTGAATCCGAGCCCACCCTATAAAACAAGCGGTTTTCGCGCTCGAATAGATTCCCATTTCCCAAAACGCATCCGATGGGAATCTATTTTTGCGATGAGAAACAATCGCAAGTCGTTTGTATGCAGTGAGTTACACCAACACCTCCGATCAATGTGCCCAAAATAGATTCCCACCCATGGGAAACTATTTTTGGGAGGAGTCAGGGAGCAGGATTCGGGGGCCAGGGGAGTTTGGATTTATGATTTCTGAATGGTGATTTCTGAATGGTGATTTCTGACTTGCGGATGTCATCTTGAGGGAGCTTCCAGCGACCGAAAGATCTCAGCCAGCCATTTCGAACGCGCTATCAACGAGCGCCCCGTAGCGTGGGTCCAGGAGCTTTCAGCGACGCAGCCCCACGGCCGCTTAACCAACCGCGCAGCAGCGAACGCCCACGTCGGCAAACCATCGCCAGCGCGTCGTTAAGCGTTCGAGTTCCTCGGAAACATCACATCTCACTCCCCTCCTTTCATCAATAAGCCAACAGCCTCAGCCACCTGTTCATTAGACCACCACAGGTGGCCATTTTCCAGTGAAAAGTGTTGAGCGACGAAGAAAAGGTTCTCCTTAAGCTGCCCGACAGTGCAGAGTGACGATATTGCACGCATAACACCGCAGCTAGTCTTAGGTAGCGTGAAAAAGGCTACGTCGAACAGTACCAACCCCCACCAGGGAAAACAGCTATTAGGCACCGTCAGATGGCACAAGCATACTATTAGCCAAGATGAAATAAGTCGAACCGTAGTTTTTTGTCTACAAATACCGCTTTAGGTGTTTACTTGGGGCGTGAATATCTTCGCTAGGTCATGACACGGCACAAGGCCGGAATAATAATGGAAACAAATGGAGCCACTCCCTATCGTCTGGGATAGCTTGACGATGTTCTAATCTTATCGGGGGGAAACGATGTCAGAACACAATACCTCAAGGTATTGCCCAGAGTGTGGGGCCAAGGTCAAGGCTCCTATTGAAGCCTTTAGTACTCCCAGAAAGTGCCCAAAGTGTGGCACGATTGTCTCGTTTATCGATTCACCCAGGGCACCTATACATGTCCCACAGGAGATACCACCGCAGCAGTCAAAAGACTGGTTCGACTACTGCACCTATGCATGCTTAGTCCTTGTAGTGCTTATCTTATTGTTCAGTGTGTTCTCTTTGCTAATGGGCAATTCTCAGTTCATACTACTATTGGGGGTGCTTGCCCTAGCTTCTTCAGGGTTTTTGGCTATCTATTTCTCTCAGTTGCACATCAGCATCCGCAAGTCGTCTGAGGCCCTCGAGGCAATGACTGAAAACTATGCATTGCGTTCCCGAGCTCTTGAGGAAGCGGTCAACATAAACAAGGGTTTTAAACTCAACTTTGATGAGTTGGTGAATGACGAATATCGCCGCCTGGCCGAAGAGGTCAAGCAAGAACGCGACGAGTCCATGGAACGGATTGCTTGGGCTGAAAACAAGGCTTCAACTGTCGACGCACTAGGAAAACGTTTCCTTAAGGACAGTGTCAAGTGGATATCATCAAGGCTAACTCCTAACAATTACACTGCATCACGAGACAAGCTTCAAAAGGTCATCGATTTTTGCCGAAAAAGTGACTTCGTAGTTACCGGAAACGAAGAGAGTGAGTTGTTTGCGGCACTAAAATCTGAATACGAGAAAGTACTTCTCGCAGACCATGCCCGCCAAGAGCAAGCTCGCATCAAGGCGCAGATCCGAGAAGAAAAGAAAGCAGAGAAGGAATTAGAGCGTGAGATGCAACGCGTCGAATCCGAGCGCAAGGCTATCGAACTAGCTCTTGAGAAAGCTCTAAGCGAATCGGCTGATCAGCACAGCACTGAAATCGAGGCACTGCGAGCGAAACTACTGGAAGCTGAAGAAAGGGCAAAACGCACCCAGTCCATGGCGGAGCTTACTAAGGCTGGTTACATCTATGTTATTTCCAACCTTGGTTCCTTTGGTGTGAGTGTATTCAAAATTGGGATGACAAGAAGACTGGAACCGATGGATCGAGTCAAAGAACTGGGAGACGCATCGGTACCCTTCCCCTTTGACGTTCACATGATGATTTCTTGCGACAATGCTCCGGCATTGGAGCATGCATTACATAAAGCATTTCATCACCGCAGGGTTAACAAGGTTAACCTTCGCAAAGAGTATTTCAGTGTATCAATCGAAGAAATCGCACAACAAGTGGAAGCATTGCATGGCGAGGTTGAGTTCGTTGCGGACGCTGAAGCATTAGAATTCTATGAGTCCCGCGATATGTCCCCTGAAGACTACGCTTATGTCACAGGGCAACTGGAGGCCATCGGTGCTCTAGACGACGAGGGAGATATGTGATGGTTCAGATCTCTAAATAAATCCCCACCCTCCGCCGTTTCGATGTTGGTTCTCTTGCCAACAATGGTAGTATGGTTCGCAGCCATTGGCCGGCAGGTGAGGCCGAGCGGCTGAGGCCCCTTTTGCAACTTGGGAGAACTGCAATGGCACCGTCGAACGCCCCCCCTACCCTCGCCCACGATGTGGTGCAGCACATTCGCTCGTCGTGGAAATCGTTGGTGTTCACCGACATTGCGTTCAAGGTGCTCGCGTTCGTGGTGCTCACTCCGCTGGTGAGTATATTCTTTCATGGCATGCTTGCCTTGGGAGGAAGCTCGGTGGTCTCCGACATGGACATCCTGTTCTTCTTCCTTGGCCCGGTGGGATGGATTTCGCTGATCGTGATCGGGGGGCTGTGGCTGGCAATTGTTGCGCTCGAGCAAGCAGCCCTGCTGGGGATTCTCGCCTGCGATACGCGACCGAATCATTTGCTCACAACGGTTGGACTCCGTTTTGCCGCAAGTAAGGCCTGGCCTTTGTTACGAGTGACCATGCGGATCGTGGTTTGGACTCTGCTGGCGGTGTTACCGTTTCTGGTGGTGATTGGTGCGATCTACATGAGCCTGCTTACCGAGTACGACATCAACTTTTATCTAAAAGAGAAGCCGCCAGTGTTTCTGTGGGCGGTGGCGCTGGCAGCCATCTGCCTGACCGGCATGACTGTGCTACTGCTGCGCTTGGCTTGCAACTGGTTTCTGGCGTTGCCGCTGGTGCTGTTCGAGAACATCGCCCCGCAGCAGGCGTTGCAGGTGAGTCGCGAGCGAGTAGCCGGGCATCGACGCAAACTACTGTTCTGGATCGTCGCCTGGTTGATCGCGACATTCGCACTCGGTGGCATTGCCTCGGGTCTGGTTGGACTACTCGGCAGGGCCATCACGCCCGACTCGTCGGCCTCGCTGCGATTGCTGGCATTCACGGTTGGCATCACCTTGTTGCTGTGGACCGTGGTGAATCTGGCGGTCAATTTGCTCAGCACGATTTCGTTCAGCTCGCTGCTCTACAGTTTCTATCACGAGTTTGGCACCAACTGCACCGATCGCGAGTTGCAGGCGACGCTTGAAGCAGCGGTCGACGACAAGAAACCTTCGGCCATCAATCACCGACGCATCGTCGTTGGTGCAGTGCTGGGATTTGCGATAGCCCTCGGCGTGGGTATCGTGGCGATTCGCAATATTTCGCTGGAAGACAACGTAAAGATCATGGCCCACCGCGGGGCCTCGGTCTCCGCGCCCGAAAACACGATGGCTGCGTTTCGTCAGGCGATCGAAGACGGGGCCGACTTCATTGAACTCGACGTGCAGGAGACTGCCGATGGCGAAGTAGTGGTGGTACACGATAGCGACTTCATGAAGCTGGCGGGCAATCGCCTGAAGATTTGGGATGCGAACCTGGCCGATCTTGAGTCGATCGATATCGGAAGCTGGTACGATGCAAAGTTCAACGCCGAGCGTGTGCCGACCCTTGGCGAGGTGCTCGATCTCTGCAAGGACCGCATCCATGTGAATATCGAGCTGAAATACTACGGGCACGATCAGCAACTTGAGGAGCGTGTGGCCGAACTTGTCGAAGCGCGAGGGATGACCGACCAGGTGATGGCGATGTCGCTAAAACGTGACAAAGTCGAGAAGATGAAATCGATTCGCCCGGAGTGGAAGGTTGGTCTACTGATGTCGGTTTCGGCTGGCAGCATGAGCAAAATGAAGGCCGATTTCCTGGCAGTGAATGCGAGGTTTGCGAACCGCCGGCTGATCCGCAGCGCCCACCAGAATGACAAAGAGGTTTATGTGTGGACCGTGAACGACGCGGTGAGTATGTCGACCATGATCAGCCGCGGCGCCGATGGGCTACTGACCGACAACCCGGCCCTCGCCCGCTCGGTGCTCGAACAACGAGCCGAGATGGGAGCGGCCGAACGCCTGCTGCTCGAGCTTTCGAGCATTCTCGGCGTGCAACCCGAGATCGGCGAGCAGTAGCCGCGCCGGCGTGGAACACTGCGGCTGAGCATTGCACCTGACAAGTCGCGTTTTCCGCGGAAAACGGCTGCAACCGGTTCGGGCAAGCGCTATACTCTACAGCGTTCTCCTCCTCCAACGAATGGATAGCCCGATGCCATCAGTCTCTCGGCGACGCTTTCTGCAATCGGCAACGGCCCTCGGCGTCACGCAAGGCCTGCTGCAGTCGCCCGCTTCGCTGCTCGCTCAACCGCCAGTCACAGCCAATAGCAACACAGGTGGTACGATCGAACTTGCTCGGCCCACTGCGGCTCAACAACGTTGGCAAGACTGCGAGCTTGGCTTGATCTATCACTTCGACATGCCGGTGGCCGCCGGCGATACCGCACCGAATAACACCACTCGCAAGCGTTTTGATCCCGCGTTGTACAATCCTACGAAGCTCGACACCGATCAGTGGATCGAAGCGGCCAAAGCCCTGGGGGCGAAGTACGCGGTGTTTACCGCGACCCACTTCAATGGCTTCATGCAATGGCAAAGCGATCTTTATCCCTACGGGGTGAAGCAGGCGAAGTGGCGCGATGGCAAAGGGGACGTGGTGGCCGACTTCGTGGAGTCGTGTCGCAAGGCCGACATTTTGCCGGGCATTTACTTCAGCACGCATCGAAATGTGTACTGGGAAGTGTGGGGCCACTATGTCGACTGGGGACGCGGCCGCGGCACTGAGAAGCAGCAGCAGTTCAATCGCGTGGCGGAGAAAATGACCGAAGAGCTTTGCTCGCGGTATGGCCCGCTGGTGCAGATTTGGTTCGACGCCGGCGTGATGACTCCCCAGCAAGGTGGCCCCGACGTGCTGCCGATCTTCGAGCAACACCAGCCCGATAGCGTGTTCTACCATAGCGGGCAGCGTTCGGATCATCGCTGGATCGGCAACGAAGCGGGGCACGCCGGCTCACCATGCTGGGCGACGATGCCAGCCGCTAGCGATGGCGAGTTCGTGTCGCACAACTCCTCGCTATGGAAACCTCACCTCCACTCCGGCGTCGCGGGGGCCGCCCGCTGGTCGCCAGGCATGGTGGATGTTCCGCTGCGAGGGGCGAACGGAACACACAACTGGTTCTGGTCGCCGAATCAAGACGACGACGCGCTGTCCCTGTCGACATTGGAGACCATGTACGACCAGTCGGTGGGGCGTAATTGCAACTTCATCCTCGGCGAGGTAGTGAACTCCGAGGGTCTGGTGCCGGAGAGCGATATTGAGCGACTGCAAGCGTTCGGCGATCGGCTCCGCGAGCGTTTTGCGACTCCGGTTGGCGAGACCAGCGGCTTTGGAGAACTCGTGGAACTTACCTTCGCTGCTCCCCAGCGGGTTGACCAAGTCGTGTTAATGGAAGACATCGAACAGGGGGAACGGGTCCGCAGCTACGTGGTCGAGGGCCGCACGGAGGATGGAGCCTGGCACCCGCTAGCGAAAGGACAATCCATTGGGGCCTTGTTGAACAATTAGTCACAAACCTCCGTAAAAACTAACGTGGAATGGAACCACGTACCTTTTTTACGGAGATCGAACATGGCTACGAAAGAAAAACGAACCTACAAAGTCACGAACTGGAAGGAGTATAACAAGTCGCTCATCGAGCGTGGAAACATCACTATTTGGTTTAGCGACGAGGCGTTGGAGAACTGGGAACATCCTAACGACCAGACAAAAGTCGGTCGCCCTTTTGTCTTCAGCGATACGGCGATCGAGTGCTTGCTGACGATTCGCGAACTGCTGAAACTTCCCTATCGGCAGACTGAGGGATTCGGCCGCTCGCTGGTGGCGATGTTGGGCGTCGAGGCAGCGATTCCCAATTATTCTTCGCTCGCCAAGCGAGCCAGCAAGCTGAATGTTTCGCTCGATATCGCTAACAAGAGGGGCGACATCGATATCGTGGTGGATAGCACCGGCATGAAAGTGTTTGGCGAGGGCGAATGGAAGATGCGGACGCATGGCAAGTCGAAGCGGCGGACATGGCGGAAGCTGCATTTGTCGGTGAATCCTGACACCCGCGAGATTGTGGCGGAGATTTTGACCGAGAACAGTTGCCACGATGCCGATGCGGTTCCCGAAATGCTGGAGCAGGTGGAGCAGCCCGTAAAAAAGTTTCACGGCGACGGTAGTTACGACAAGTGGAAGGTTTATGAAGGGCTGGAATCCGAAGGCATTGAGCCGGTGATTCCGCCGCAGCACAACGCCAAGATCAAACAACATGGCAACTCTGCGGAGGAGCCTTTGCCCCGGGACGAGGCAATTCGTCAGATTCGACGCAAGGGGCGTAGGAGTTGGAAAGAGGAAGTGGGCTATCATCGTAGAAGCTTGGCGGAAACGACCATGTACCGAGTGAAACAAAGCTTTGGGAGCCATCTCAAAAACCGAGTATTCGAAAACCAACAAACGGAAGCCCGCTTGCGCTGTAAAATCATCAATCAATTCACCCAACTCGGGCTTCCACAGTTCGAGTGGAGTTAGTCAACAAGGCCATCCATTGGTCATAAGTGGATTCACCGGTTCGACGCGACGCAACTGAGCGCCCTCCGGCTGCGCGCCACCGCGGTGGCCACTCCCAGCATCCGCAAGTTGGCCGCCTATTAACTCATTCGGTCGCAGTGGAATCACGGTGGCGCCGACGAGCAACCACGCACAAAGCCAGACCGAACAACGTGAGGACCGAAGTCGCAGGCTCGGGCACCGCGCCACTGGTGAGTTGGGCGAGGTTGCCATCGAGCACGGTGCCAAAGTTCTGCTGCCAGACATCGTAGTCGTGCTTGGTGACGTAGCCATCGCCGCTGGCGTCGGCGATGCCGGTGTTCAGGCCGAGATGGTCTCGCCAGACCGTGTAATCGGCGAGATTCACGATGCCATCGGCATTGAAATCGCCGACCGCGCGACCGTCGTAGTTGGCGAGCAGCAGCAAGTGATCCGCCTCGTCGATCACGCCATTGTTGTCGAAGTCGCCATCCATCCAGTAGAGGTCCTGCTGGGTGGAAGATTTGCCCATATTGGCTGCCAATGCGGCAACGTCGAGTTGATCGACATCGCCATCAAAGTCGGTGTCGCCGGCCCGAGTGGTTCGATACATCACCGCCCGCCAGGCTTCCTCGACACCATCGGGGTTCACGCCGACACCGACGATCGTGGTGCCATCGTCCGAAATGGCGGTCGCCTGGTTAAGTCGCCAGCCCTCGAAGTCGAGGCCGTAGTCGCCGGCCAGCACGCGAGCCAGCGGGCGCATGCCGTGTGTTTCGTCCCAAATAAATGGCACTTGAGTCCGCCCAAGTTCGTCCAGGTCGCCTTCGAGCCATGCCGACGAACTGGTGGCATCGACCGAGGTGAGATACGCCTGCCCGATAATCGCGCCGGTCTCGGCCGACACGTCGACCGCTTCGGAGCCAACAAACTCAGGCCCTGGTGCCATGCGGAACGGTCGCAGGTCTCGCCAGCCGCTCTCTTCGGTCCACATCACGGCTTGATCAAACGGAGCTGGCACCGCTGGCCATGGTGGCAGTGTCAAATCTTCCCAGTACAGGCGGTCGACTCCTACTACGATTTTGCCATCGGCCGACACCGCATTGGCGATCGTCTGTTGGTTCGGAGTGGGATAAATGGCAATCACTGCCCGGCCTGGGTTCCCCAACCCCTGCATGCCCGTTTCTTCGGTCCATAGGAACGGCTGAGCTTGATCGAAATGAATCGCGTCGGTTGCTGAATAAGGACTGCGAAACGCGTTGCCCACAATCACGTTTCCATCGGCACTTACGTCGACCGCTTCACTGGCCGAGTCCGTGGTGTACGCCGGCAAGGTGCCGAGGTCTTGCATGCCAGAAGCGTCGGTGTAGCGAAACGCGCGTTGAAAGTACCCAATGGGAATCGGCGCGAAACTTGGAGGATAGAAGTCGTCGACGCCGACCACTACTTCACCGTTTCGTGAGGTCGCTCGGGCTTCGCTCGTTGCATATCCTTCATGCAGGTGCCCTAGCCCTTCCACGCCGGAACCAAGCGACCAGCGAAACGCCTCCTGGCCGTGAAGGCCAAAATCGTCGCGCGAGGCCGAATCGCCCACGATATAATTGCCATCGGCCGAAACACCTCGGCCAGTGCTGCTGCCAGGCGCGCCGTTGGGCAGCAGGCCCAGCGATATCATGCCGGTTGCCTCGGACCAAGCGAACGCGGTGGTGGTGATCGCCCCGGCGCTATCTGCCATGGCGGCCTGCCCGGTAACGACGTTGCCATTGGCCGACACGTCGTACGCTGCGCTCATCAGCCCTGCCTGCCCTAAACTTCCTAGCCCACGAAACTCTCCACGTGGCTGGGGATAAATCCAGCCGAGAATATTAGGTCCCGAAACCCATTGGCGATTGCCGCGATTAGCGGGATCGACCGAGAAGATCGACCCGTTGATTTCGTTGACCAGCGGATCGAGGGGGCCAAACTCCTCGGTGAGAGTCCACGGAGTGAGTGCGTCGCCGGTGTTCACGTTCAAGTCGGGCGCGGCAACCGTGAGATGCAACTTGCCATCGATCACCGAGTGCGAAATAGCATCGGGCGCACCGGTATCGATCCAGGTGCCTTCGAGAGTAATCGCGCCGATTCCCCCCACGCCTGGCGGGGAGACATGCACCGAATCAACCCACCAAGGCAGATCGGTTTGCGACCATGCCGGAGTGGCTAACAACAACAACCCGACCGCTAGCAAGCTGTTTACGCGTAACATCGGTCATCCCCCAAGAATAGGATGAGTGCCCCTCATCGACGTCGATTCTAGCGGATCTCTGCAAGTGGTCAAGATTGTTGAGGTTCGTCGGTATGACTGCCAGCAGAGCGACGAACTGGTGGTTTGTGGTAAAATAGCGATCCTACGATTCTAAACTTTGATGGAGCGATAGTCATGATTGGTAGTTTTAACCCTCGATGCTGTTGGTTGCTTATTGCTACGCTCACTCTGGCTATTGGCTGCCGAGAAAAGCAAGCGGACGAACCGGTGAGCAACTCGCCCGAGGTACCAAGGACTGGCGAGTCGAACGGCACCCAGGTCGTGCCAACGCTCAATACTCCACTCACCGACTGGAGCAACGTGCTGTGGTGCGCTACGTTCCAGGTGGCCTGGAACCGCGCGGGCGACGATGCTCTTGGCGAGCCGCTGCAGGTCGAGCATGCCGAAGAGATCGCCAGCCGGCTGAATCAGTCGGAAGTCAGCGCAGCCGACCTCCCGCCTGGCAGTTTCTATGCGGCCGCTGGACTGACCGATCAGAGCATCGTGCAGACCATTCACGCGGAGATGAAAAAGCAATTTCCCAGCGTCAGTCCGCCGACGTTCGAGCAGGCCGACGGATTGGTAGCCTACTGCTACATGGATGCACAAGTGAAGTTCACCACTCCGTTCGAGGAGTGCACGCTGGAGTTCACCGATGGCGATGGTGAGAAGAACCGCGTGGAAGCATTCGAACTGCACCATGGCCACGATTGGGAGCTTAGCTCAAAGCAGTCCAAGCAACTGAAACTGCTGTTCCAGGTTCCCGAAGATGTTACGTCGTCGACTTTGGCGGAGTTTGCCATCGATCTGACCGCGGACCAGGAGGAAAATCAGTTGCTGGTGGCCGTGGTGCCCCGATCCGAGACGCTGCAAGAGACCATCGAACATGTCTACGAGCAGATCGCAGCGAATCAAGATCAGGCATTTGCCTTCGAAGGCGACGAAGTGCTACGGGTGCCCAACGTGGTGCAATCGGTGGTGCATGAGTTTAGCGAACTCGAAGGTTCCGACAAGCTGATTCTGGACAAGGTTCATCCACCAGGCCATTTCATTTCGAAAGCGGTGCAATCGATCAAGTTCCGACTCGACAAAGGGGGTGCCGCAATCGTTTCGGAAGCGGAACTCGAAGCGACACCGGCCGAAGCCGCCCCAGGTGGGATTGAATACGAATACGTGGTCGACCGCCCGTTTCTGTTGATCATGAAACGCCGCGCAGCGAAGCACCCCTACTTTGTCGCATGGATTGATAATTCAGAAGTGCTCGAGTTGCAGAAACTTAACGAGTAGCGGTCCCAGGGGATCTACTCGTTCGCTCACGAATTACTGTCGGCCAGAGCCTCTCCCTGTGCTGGCTCGCTTATCATGTGCAAGTGCTGATGATCGATGACCAACACAAAACGAATTTCCTGGTCGGGCCCCGCATACAACGAGCAGCGATAGTGCGCGTGGTGGAGCCGCGCTTTCCCGATCATGTAGTACTCTTTGGTTGCGTCCATGTAATCGGCGATCTTCTCACGTATCAGCACGCAATCTTTTAATTTACTTGCCGAGCGGACTCCCCCCAGCCCCGGCTGCTGGGCGAGGGCTTCATCGAATGCGGCGAGTGTTTCGTCGTCGGTAGGATAGTCGAGCGCGACCTTCTCTCCCGAGGTCACGGGACCAAGTACCGTGATGATCTGGGGCAGGTCCTTGGGTGGTTTGATCTGCCATAACCCCACGACCACGGCGATGCACGTGAAGGTGGTCGCTAGCAGTAAGGTGCCAAGGCTGAAGCGAACCCACTGGCGAAGTGCATGGCTGCGTTTACCCTCAGCTTGCTCCGTCATCACAGGCCTCCTTGGTTTGACGTTACTGAGAGAGCTTGCCAACAAAACCAAGCTCAGCAAAGTTCTCGGCCTTTAACGGATCGATATACCGCATTGAGTTGATCACCTCATACTCAAGCACGACGAATCGAGCGCCGAGTGAGTCGGGATTCTGTCGCTCCAGTAGCAACAAAGAGTCGGTCGTCATGAATCCCTTGAACGGGATATGCTCGTTGAGCACCGTGGTCAGGATGCCCCGGCGTTGGATCGACGCGGGCCACTTGAGAAAGGTCTGCTGCCATTGGGCACTATTGGCCATCGGTAATCCTTTGTGCTACGGCCGGGAGGTACGGGGTGCGGCATTTTGCCGCCGGCAATGTACGCGGGAGTCGTCCAACCTGCAAGAGAAACTCCCCCCTCGGACTGACAGCGGAGAGCAAGTTGCGGTATATTTAGAGGCATCAGGATCGCCGAAAATGGATGCTTGCATCCAGTATCGAGTGCCCGAACGGTCACTCCCCTGCCCTTGGGCACAGAACGTGGGCCCCAACTGGGCGTAACCGGCGTGCCTTGGCAACCACAACTCGCTGGGAAGAGCAAACCTGCCGTGAAAGAAACCACGATAATGAACGCCTGGCCGTCGATTGCGGCCACGAACCTGGGTCGGCAACTGGGCCGGTTGTTTCGGATGGGCCCGCGAATCTCGGTACTCACGGTGCCAACTCGCCCCGGCTGGTTCATCGCCTTGGCCACGACTCCGATCACTGCGTTCCTGTATTTTAATAAAATCGTGCCGCGGACGCCGCTGGTATTGTTTGGTGCCCAGAACCCGTGGTGCCGACGCTATCGGTTGACGAACAAGCAGGTGATTATCGAACACCCGTTCGATGCACTTTCGACCAAACGAGCCGACCAGGCGACGTTTGCCAAGATTGGACTTACCGAGTTCGATACCGCTGAACTCGAAGAGCAGTCGGGCTACGAATGGTATCGGGCGAGCGACATCGTGTTTCGCCGCGAAGGCAAAGAGGTACTGCGACTCCCCGCGGTACCACACGCCGAGGCGTTCCGGCAGACTTGCCTCAAGGCTCGCCAGGCGGTGATCGGTGTGGCCGAAGCCAACAAGCCTGCCGCTGCTGCTAGCTAAGCCACGTTCTACCTGAGGCTGTCGCGACTCTCGCCAGAGTTGCGCAAAGAGAGACCTTCGCCATTGTCGCTTTACACTCCCCTAGCGCACCTATCCCCGCATGACGACCTACACCTATACGAGCCGCAGTCTCGACGAGACCGATGAACTAGGTCGGCAGATCGCCGCTGCTGCTGAGCCAGGCGACGTGCTTGCCTTGGTCGGTACGCTCGGGGCGGGCAAGACTCGCCTGGTGCAGGCCATTGCAGTCGCACTCGGCAACGCGGTCGAATCGATCACCAGCCCCACTTTTGTGCTGGTGAACGAGTACACCCGGGGCAAGTTGCCGCTCTATCACTTCGACGTCTATCGTTTGAAGGACGACGACGAGTTCCTGGAACTCGGTGCCGAAGAGTACTTCGACCGCGACGGAGTTACCCTGATCGAGTGGGGCGATCGCGTGGAGCACTTGCTCCCCGAACGGGCGACCGTGATCACGCTCGAAATCGACCCGAACGATCATCGCGTGGTCACCATCACTGGTTCACTCGCCGCGCGGCTGCCAGCGTAGCCCACTTACAAGATGAACTTGCTCAGATCTTCGTTCGAGGTAACCTCTTCCAGGCGTTCGCGAACATAAGCGGCGTTGATCTGCACCTTACCCATTTTCATATCGGGAGCCTCGAAGCTGAGTTCCTCGAGCAACCGCTCCATGATGGTGTAGAGCCGGCGAGCACCGATGTTCTGGGTCGACTGATTGACCTGAAAGGCGTAGCTGGCCAGGGTCTCGAGGGCGTCGGGCAGGAACTCTACCTGCACCCCTTCGGTCTCCATCAACGCGGAGTACTGCTTGGTGAGCGCACTGCGCGGTTCGGTAAGGATGCGGACGAAGTCATCCTTCGTCAGGTCGTTCAGCTCGACACGAATCGGGAATCGGCCTTGCAACTCTGGCATCAGATCGCTCGGCTTCGCACGGTGGAACGCCCCGGCGGCCACAAACAGAATGTGATCGGTGCGGACGTAGCCATATCGCGTCTGCACGGTCGTGCCTTCGACGATCGGCAACAAGTCGCGCTGCACCCCTTGTCGCGAAACATCGGCCCCGCGACCACCGTCGGAGGCAACCACCTTGTCGATTTCGTCGAGAAAGATGATGCCCATGTTCTCGGCCAGTTCCACCGCCTTGGCGTTGACGGTCTCCTGGTTGATGAGGGCTTCGCATTCCTGTTCGAACAGCACCCGGCGAGCCTCGGCCACGGTCATCTCGCGTCGCGACACGTTCTTCGGCAATATTTTGTCGATCATGCCTTGGAAGTCGAAGTCCATTTGATCGTTGCCCGGTCCCATGCCGGGAATCATCATCGCTTGGGCTTTCTGCTCCACCTGCACCTCGACGGTGCGCTGCTCCATTTCGCCGGCGAGCAGCATGGCTTTGATTTTTTCGCGGGTTCGTTGGTAACGTTCCGGCGAATCGGGCGAGTCGACTCCCACGTCGAACGTGTTCGGCTGCGGGGCGAGCATATCGAGCAACCGCTCATCGACGCGACGCTTGGCTTCCTCTTCCACGTTGGCTTGCTCTGCTTCGCGAACGATGCCAATCGCGTTTTCCACCAGCTCGCGAACCATACTTTCGACGTCGCGGCCGTAGTAACCGACTTCGGTATACTTGGTGGCCTCGACCTTGATGAACGGCGCTCCTGTGAGCTTGGCCAGCCGACGAGCGATCTCGGTCTTACCGACACCGGTTGGACCCATCATCAAGATGTTCTTGGGAGCGACTTCCTTGCGCAGTTCTTCGTCGAGTTGCTGGCGACGCCAACGATTACGAATGGCGATGGCCACCGCCCGTTTGGCATCGGCCTGGCCGACGATATGACGGTCGAGCTGTTCGACAATTTGGCGGGGGGTCAGATCGTTCACGCTATTTCCTCAATCACCACGTTGCCATTCGTATACACGCAAATCTCGCCCGCAATCTTGAGCGACTTCTCTACGATCTCGCGAGCCGATAGATCGGAGTGTTCCACCAGAGCGCGGGCGGCCGACAAGGCGTAATTGCCGCCGGAGCCGATGCCGAGCACGCCGTCGGTTGGTTGAATCACGTCGCCGGTGCCCGAAACAAGCAGTGTGTTTTCGGCGTCGGCCACCGCGATCAGCGCTTCGAGTCGGCGGAGCGCGCGATCGGTTCGCCATTCCTTCGCTAACTCGGTCGCTGCGCGTGGCATGTTCGAGGGATGGTCGCGCAGCTTCTCTTCAAACCGTTCAAGCAAAGCAAACGCGTCGGCTGCCGCTCCGGCGAAACCTGCCAGCACGTTGCCGTCGGCTAAACGCCGCACCTTGCGGGCGTCGGCCTTCATCACGGTTTGGCCCAGGCTCACCTGTCCGTCGCCGCCCATGGCAACGCATCCATCTTTACGCACGGTAAGTATGGTGGTCGATCGAAATTTCATCCGCTGTGTTCCTTTGAGTTAAATCTGCACCTCATTGTCGCAGATCAGGCATCGATGCCCAGGGGCCGCTTCCACAACCTTACCTAGCTCTGTTCGTGCTTGCGAGCGGTCACCCGCGGCAACTTCTTCGCCTTGCAAAGCACCTGCTTGTCGTTGGCCACCCGCCCACACTTGGTGCAGTAATGGTTCGCCTCGGCGACCAGCAACGCCAGCTCGCGAGCATTCTCTTTCAGCTCCGACTTCGACCAATCGCAAAGACTCTTGGAGTTCGACAATTCGTCCCCTTTATTGGAATTCCGGCTACATTAGGCTGGCTGGGATTAATAGGCTTCAATTGGTATTCTAGTTCGTTATGGACGAGAAAGAACTGCAAAACCCAGCATCCGACCGACTCTTGCCGCGCAGCCCCGACCTGATGAACGCTGGCGACACCTTGCTGTGCCTGGTCGATTTCCAGCAGCGACTCATGCCGGCCATCGCTGGCCAAGAGCGGATTGTGTGGAACGCGGGCCGACTGGTCGACGGGGCAACCGCACTAGGCGTCGAGATGGTGGTTACCGAACAGTACCCCGAGAAACTTGGCCCAACGGTCGAGTCGCTGGCCACTCGTTTGAATACCCCTGCGTCGGCGAAGCTTATGTTCAGCTCGGCTTGCTGCACGCCGGTGTTCGCGGAGCAAATGGAGCAACTCGGCGAGTCGGGCCGACATCGCGTACTGCTCGCGGGTGTCGAAACCCACGTTTGCGTGCAACAGACCGCCTACGATTTAATGGCCGCTGGCTTCACGGTTTACCTGGCGACCGACGCAACGGGTTCGCGATTCGATAACGACTATCAAATCGCCCTCCGGCGGATGGAATCGGCCGGCGTGGTGCTCACCACCACCGAGGCGGCGCTGTTCGAATGGTGCGAGCGGGCAGGCACGCCCGAGTTCAAACAAATTAGCGCTTTGGCCAAGGACGCCGGCCCCGAAGCCTGATGGACACCCCATTCGGGCCCCCTCAGCACCAAGACAGGGCAAATAGGCAGCTAAGGCAAGACCAACTCTTGTAAAGAATCCGCGCGATCGCTTGCGTGAGCGGAGTTGCAGCGGTACGCTGCTAGAAACCTGGTATTACTGGGTAATTCAGGTTGGGAATTGTTGTTTCCCACGACCTGTCCCTATACTCCCTCACGCAACCGAAGGAACAACAGCGTGCTCGTGCTTTCTCGCAAAGCGGGCCAGACTATTCAGATTGGCCCCGACGTGTCGGTCACCGTGGTCAAGCTGAGTTCCGGGGCCGTACGGTTGGGTATCGTGGCACCCCCCGAAATGGCAGTCGTCCGTGGCGAACTCGCCGCGGAGATCGAAGCCGAACTCGAGGTGCCCACCGAACCGCTTAGAATCTTTAACGGCGACAAAGCCGATCAGTAAGCAACCGCACTAGACTCAGTGCGGTCGGCTCGCCGTAGCAATAACACGGGCGAGCTACTTTATCACTTCCGGCTCTTGCGCCACGCGGGCTTCCACCTGCAAGGCATCGCGCACGTCGATCAACTGCGGCGAGTTGATCGTATCAAGCCGCCCATGCTGTTGAATGTATCCAGAGAGTCGCGTGAGCTTTTGCTCGAACGTACTCTCCCCCGGCGGAGCGAATCCCGGCGCAGCTCCCCAGCGGATGATCGTTCCACCGCTGGTTCGCAGGTCGTACACGTAGAAACGATGCGTGCGGGCGACTTCCGGGTACTCCGACGGAATGATGTCGAGCAAGCTGTAAGCATCCCACAGCTGTCGTAAGTTGGCAGCAATCCGCACCGCTCCTAGCATGCGGCTGTCGGTCCACGCGGCTCCTACCAGAGGACGATCGGGCACCGAGTTGATGCGCGGTAGATACGTCTTCTCGACTTCGCTCAGGTCCCCGTCGGGCAAGCGGACCCCTTCGGCATCCACCGGCAACAGCTCTCGGGTGTCGTTGGCCACGAACTCGGCGACCGCGATCGGTTCGCGATACTCGAGCGTCACCTCCACACGCCCTGGCCCTACCAGGTCAACGCGTTCTACCTTGCGGATCCAGGGATGCAGCTCAAAAGCATCGACCAGCTGCTGCTGCACTTCGGCAGGATTGTCGAGCAGGGTGAGCGAATCGGTAAGTCCCGAATCGCGGAACACTTGCGACTTCACGTCGGTACGAATCCAAGGGGGAAGCGACTCGGGAACGAGTTGCACGGTATCCATCGTCAGCCGATACTCCGGCGACGACGTTAGCTGCAGGTTCACGCTGTTCCAACCTTGGCGGGCGATTACCCCCACCACGATCAACACCGCGACCCAGGCAAGCCGGCGAGGTTGCAGCCATTGGGTCACAAACGATAGAGGCTGGGATTGCTCTTCGTCAGCCATACGTAGCTCGATAGGAAATAACAGAGACCGAAATCGCGGAAGCAAACCTACGGCGTGCTCCTGCGGCCAGCCTTGCAATTACCAGATTTCGAGCTGCGTTTCCAGCTCAACCCCAAGACGCTCGGCGACCCGACTGCGAATCTGGTCGATGAGCTTCAGCACATGCGCCGGAGTCGCTTCGTCGCTGACTACCACAAAGTTCGAGTGGCGGCTGCTCAGCTCGGCACCTTCGACTTTCAGCCCTGCCAGGCCTGCTTGCTCGATGAGCATGCTAGCACTCATGCCGCGGGGATTCTTAAACAGGCAAGCGGTTCGTTGATGGGTCATCGGTTGGCCCGACTTCTTCACGATCCACTGCTTTTGCATCCGCTTCGTGAGCTGCTCGGCGTCTTCGCTCTCGAGATCGAACGTCACGTCGAGGATGGCCAGTTCGTCGAGACTGCTCTCGCGATAGGCGAACACCAGCTCGTCGCGCTTGCGCTCGGCCACTTCGCCCGAACGGGTGAGCACGGTCGCTTCGACGGCCCACTGGCCGACGTCGCCCCCTCGACTGCCAGCATTGCCATGCATGGCACCACCCACGGTGCCGGGAATGCCAACCAAGGGTTCCAGCCCAGCGAGCCCAGCCCGCACGGCTTCGTTAATCACGTGGGCGAGCGAAGCGCCACCGCCGACCTTCAGACGCGAACCATCGACCGTGGTCGCAGCGAACGCCGAGTGGGCGAGGCTGATCACCATGCCGGCGACCCCTTGCTCGCGGACCAGCAGGTTCGAGCCTCCCCCCATCAGCCGTGTGGCAATTCCCTCGGCATGACAGCGGGCGACAAGCGAAACAAGCTCGTCTATCGATGTTGGCTCGGCGAAATACTCGGCCGGTCCCCCAAGCCCGAGCCATGTGCGCGGAGCGAGTGGGACATTGGTTTGGACGATACTTTCGAATTCAGTGTCAATCGGCATAGTTTGGGGCTCTCCTGGTCCCCCGCATCGTGATGGTTTGCTCGCTTGGCGTCAATCCGGAGTTCGGCCGGGGCAGCGAACAAATTCTTAAAACCGCCGGAAGTCCTTGCTATTCCGGTAATTCCAGCCCCAAACCGCCGGCCCGCCGCCATTGCCCCAGGGCTTCGTAGCAAGCGACCGCGACGCTGTTCGATAGGTTCAAACTCCGCACTTCGGGGCGGCAGCCGATCCGCAGCCCCCGCTCGGGAGCGAGATTGCGGATATCCTCCGGCAGCCCCTGCGACTCTCGCCCAAACACCAGCACGTCGCCCGGCTCGAACTCCGCAGTACCCAAGCGGTGCTGCGCGAACTTGGTGAAGTACCAGAACCGCTCGACCGGCAAGTGCGAGATCAGTTGCTGCCAATCGTCGACGACCTGCCAGTTCAGGTGCTGCCAGTAATCGAGCCCCGCCCGCCGAAGATGGTAGTTATCGACCTGGAACCCCAGCGGCCGCACGAGCCAGAGCTTGGCCCCCACCGCGACGCAGGTCCGCCCCACGCTGCCGGTGTTGTGGGGGATCTCAGGCTGATACAGCACGATGTGCAGCAGTGGTTTGTAAGGCTCGGATTCCATTGCGAGATTCGGCATACTCATTGCGTTTGGGGGAGGAACACCGAGCCTCGGCTCCGTGTTTTACGAACGGTTATACGTGTTTTTGGAGTCGTCTGTCGGTAGTGAAGCACCCTCTAGCATCTTATAATACGGCTACTTTTCATAGCACCGACACTCCCCTGCCCCCCAAAGAGTAACCATGGCGATTGGATTTGGAATGATTGGTTGCGGCATGATCAGCCGCTTTCACTACCGCGCACTCGAAGATGTTCGGGGTGCCGAGATGGTGGGCTGCTACGACCGCAATCCCGATAGCGCCAAGAAGTTCGCCGACGAAGTGGGGATTGTTGCTTACGAAACGCTCGAAGAGATGCTAGCCGCCAGCGACGTGGATGCGGTATCGATCGGCACCCCTAGCGGTGCTCACATGGAACCCGCAGTGCAGGCAGCCAAGGCCGGCAAGCATGTGATCGTCGAGAAACCGCTGGAGATTACCCTGAAGCGGTGCGACAAGATCATTGCCGCCTGCGAAAAGCACGATGTGAAGCTCGGCACCATCTTTCCCTCCCGATTCCACCCCGCTTCGAAAACACTGAAAAAGGCAATGGACTCAGGACGCTTCGGCCGCCTGACCCTCGGCGATGCGTACATCAAGTGGTTTCGCACGCAGGAATACTACGACTCCGGCGCCTGGCGCGGCACTTGGAAGCTCGACGGTGGCGGCGCGCTGATGAATCAGGCGATTCACACGGTCGACTTGCTGCAATGGCTTATGGGCGATGTGCTCGAGATCTCGGCGCTCACCGATACGCTGGCTCATGAGCGAATCGAGGTGGAAGACGTTGCAGTAGCAACCCTACGCTTTGCCAGCGGAGCGTTGGGAGTGATCGAAGCCACCACGGCAGCCTATCCTGGGTATCTTAAGCGGGTCGAGGTGCATGGCTTAGCCGGTTCGGCTTCGATTGAAGAGGAAGACATCAAGACCTGGGATTTCGCCAAGGCACGCAAGTCGGACGAAAAGATCCACGCCGAAATGGCGGAGCGCAAGAGCGGCGGGGGCGGTGCCAGCGACCCCTCGGCCATCGGCCATCATGGGCATGCCATGCAGTTTGCTGACTTCTGCAAGGCGATCAAAGGCGGTGGCACCCCGGCCGTCGATGGTCCCGAAGGTCGCAAGGCCGTGGAAATCATTCTGGCCATCTACAAATCGGCCCAAACCGGCAAACCAGTGAAACTGCCGCTGAAGAGCGATCCGGTGCTGGGCAAGAAATAGCCACGCACACGCAGCCCAGTTAGCTAGTCCATTCGATCGCTAGCGTATTCGGTAACCGGCAGCATCGATTGCTTACCTGCTTGGATGCTATTACTCCGCATGCTTGCACCCAAGCAGGCATTGCGAGCGTCGCTGCTGCCGATTCGTCGTTCGATTTTTTGGCTGCGTTACCATCTGGCCAGAATGGGAGAATCTCCCACTCTTCCCCCTGCGATAGCGGGCAAAACGCTTTCTAAAAGAGCCCAGTTTCCGCTGGAAATTGGCCACCAATAGTGTTCCAATGGACAGGTACTTAAGGCTGTCGGCTTTCAGCTATCGGCTGTTGGCTTCTTATGAAAGGTGGTGAATTAGATGTGATGTTTATCTAAATGTTGGATTACTGGCGACACGCAGGCGAAGGGTTGCCCGCGTGAGCGTTCGCTGCTGCGCTCGTTGGAAAAGCGTTGGTGGGGCTGCGTCGCTGGAAGGTTTATTGGCTCTAGGCTTAAGGCTTTAAGCTGTAGGCTAGATCTTTCAGTCGCTGGAAGCTCCCTCAAGATGACATTCGCAACTCAGAAATCATCATTCAGAAATCATATATCCCAAACTCCCCTGTCCCCCGAATCCTGTTTCCTGACTCCTCCCCAAAAATACTTTCCCACCTATGGGAATCTATTTTGGGCACTTTCCGTGGAGGTGTTAATGCAACTTGTTACCCACCAACGACTTGCGATTGATTCCCACGGCGAAAATAGATTCCCACTCGATGCGTTTTGGGAAATGGGAATCTATTCGAGGCCGAAAAGCACTGGTTTTGTAGCGTGGGCGGAGATTCAATTTTCCCATCGATGAGAAAATTGGGAATCTATTTGCTCAGCGATGGGAATCTATTTCGTACAGGGCGGGAAACTGGCGAACCTGAAAAAAATGGAGAGGCCCGAAAAGGAGAGGAAAAATGGGACACGTAGGGCCAACTTGCACGCTGCTTACTTTCGCGATGCCAGCACTCGCCCTGGGCAAACTGCCCTCCCACCAGGCTGCTGGTTCTGGCAGAATGGCGGGCCGTGTTCTGCTCACCCGCTGCGACAAAGGATTGCCGCGCGATGCTTCAACAACTGATCGACTACGCCGTGTACTTGGTGGTTCGTGTGGCGATTGCCTTCGTGCAGGCGCTGCCGATCGGGGTGTGCGAACGCATCGCGGGTGGAATGGCGACGCTGTTTACCACCGTGTTGCCGGTTCGACGAAAAGTGCTCCGCGAGAATCTGAAGATCGCCCTGCCGACGCTCACCGAAGCGGAGCAGCAGCGACTCGCTTGGGGCATGTGGCGGCACCTGTTTCTGATGATCATGGAGATCGCCCACACGCCACGGCGGGTGCATCGCACCAACTGGCGCGAACTGGTCGACGTGCCTCAGAACGAGGCCATCATTCGCACGATGTGCACCACGCGCCCAAGCGTGGTGATTTCGGGTCATTACGGCAACTTCGAACTCGGCGGTTACTTGCTCGGGATGTTCGGTTTTCCTACGCATACCGTGGCCCGAACGCTCGACAACCGGCACATCGACCGGTTTGTCAACGACTTTCGCGGCCGCACCGGGCAGTACATCCTTCCCAAGCAAGGCAGCAGCGAACAGATCGAGCAGCTGCTCTCGAGCGGCGGGGCCCTCACGCTGCTGGGCGACCAGGCTGGCGGCAATCGTGGCTGCTGGGTTCCGTTTTTCGGCAGGCCAGCTTCCACACACAAAGCAGTCGCCCTGTTTTCGCTGTCGTTCGAGGCTCCCACGATCGTGGTCGGGGTTCGCCGAAAACAGCGGATGCTGCAATACGAGATCGAAGTGGCCGACGTGGTCGATCCGGCGGATCGCGACTTCGCCCACGCAGGTGTGCAACCGATGACCGAGTGGTACACTGGTTGCCTTGAACGAATCATCCTGAGCGATCCTGAGCAATATTGGTGGATCCATCGCCGCTGGAAGGGCGAAATCCCGGAAAAAATCCGCCGTCGGCTCGAACGACGCGGAAAGTTGGCGGCCTAGCACGACGAGAAGGCGACTATGGGAGAATGGGTCGAAGTAGCAACCGTTGGCGAATGCCCGCCTGGCACCCTGCTGGAAGCCGTGGTCGGCGAGTCGATCGTGGTCGTGGCCAACGTCGACGGCGAGTTCTATGCTTTGGATGGTATCTGTGCCCACCAGGGGGGTCCCCTGGCCTCGGGCGACCTCGCTGGCTGCACGTTAACGTGCCCCTGGCACGGCTGGCAGTACGATATTCGTACCGGCCGGCAGCTGCTGAGCGAGTCGATTTGCCAGACCGTCTACCGGGCTCGCGAATCGGGCGGTACCATACAGATTGAGATACCTGCCCCGTCGTAATGGACTAAACCCCCTTTAGAAAGCGTTCGATAGCCTTCGCGTGTACCGTTTTCGCCCGTTTTGCAACACCGACCCACCACGGATCGCCAAGCTGTGGTCGTGCCAGCCTCCGCAGCGCGGTTTGGCCCAGCCTGTATCTACTGGCGTGCTGGAAATGTGCTTGTTTTCCAAGCATTATTTCGATCCGAAGGGCTTTATTGTCGCAGTCAACGACGATGACGAGATGGTGGGCTTCGCCCACGCCGGTTTTGGCCCGAACGATCCTCACAATCAGGTAGAAACCGACACCGGCACGACCTACATGATCATGGTTCGCGACGACCTGTGGAACTCGAACCTGCCTGATCAGCTGCTCGCCCAGAGCGAAGCGTACCTCCGCGGCCGGGGAGCCAAGGTGCTGTACGGCGGCGGCATTAACCCACTCAACGGTTTTTATCTCGGCCTGTACGGCGGCAGCGAACTGCCGGGCATCTTGCTGTCGGACGAACCACGCCGCAGGGTGTTTTCGCGCAACCAGTACCGCGAACGCGGACGTGTGGTAATCCTGCAGCGCGACTTGGTGCGGTTCCGTCCGATGGTCAATCGCGAACAGCGACGAGTCGCCCGCGAGGTGAATTTCGAGACGCTCTACGCCCCGATCACGCTGAACTGGTGGAACACTTCGGTCTATGGCAGCCTGGAGCGGATCCGGTTCTTCCTCCGCCGGCGTCGTCAGGACAAGGTGCTGGCCTACGTAACGTTCTGGGACATCGAACCGCTCGCGAGCAGTTGGGGATTGCGAGCCGCGGGAATGTTCGACCTGTGGGTCGACGACGAATACCGCCGCCACGGCTACGGTACCTACCTGCTAGGCGAATCGTTCAAGGAACTGCACAAGCGCGGCATCACGACCGTCGAAACGCAAACGATGCTCACCAACGCACCCGCGATTGAGTTCTATAAAAACCTGGGCTTCGCACCGATCGACCATGGATTGGTCTACCGCCGCGAAGCCCGGAATTCTTAATCACTGGTAAGCTGCGAACTTTGGTTGCTCGGCTCGCTGCGTTGGCCCTGTTGGCTTAGCGTGGCAACGGTGCCTGGCGACCTGGGCGATAGAAGCCATGCTTCTCGAGCGCCGTGTAGACTTCTTCCAAAGTCTTCTCGCCGAAGTTGGAGATCGAAAGCAAATCGTCCCGGGTGCAGTTCAACAAATCGTGAACCGTGAACACACCCTTTTCTTCAAGGCAGTTGGTGGTACGCACAGCCAAACCAATTTCGGCAGTGCTCATTTCGAGGCGGGATTGCAGTTCTTGGCTGTCAGCTTCAGCACGATTGAGAGGAATACGTGTCATGATTCGAGACTCCCTCCATGGTTGATTGAATTGCGAACATCAACGGTAGTTGTTCGCCTGGCAATGGACCAGTGGTGCATGCTGGACACAATGAAAACTCGAGTTGCCCAACAGCCGGCACTTCCCTGGCCGAGTGCAATCTCAACTGGCGAAAGTATAGCAGGTTGTGTTCGATCTGCACCTGGGTCTGCCGCATTTTTTTGATTACCACAAGTAAACGCTAGCGACGACGCATGGAGAAAACCGAGCGAGCCGCGTATATTTTTAGCAGTCACTCCTTAGTTAAACACCAGCAACCCACTAACCGTTTCGCTGACAGCATGTCGTCTTATTCATCTCACGTTGCATCACTCAATGAAGCCCAGCGGGAAGCCGTGATGCATGTGGATGGCCCGCTGCTCATTCTCGCAGGCCCTGGTAGTGGTAAGACGCGCGTCGTCACGCATCGCATCGCGCATCTATTAGAATGCGGAGTCGCTGCGCGTCAGATTCTTGCGCTCACCTTTACCAACAAAGCGGCGAGCGAAATGCAAAACCGCGTGCAGGCGTTGGTGCCTGGACAACCTGTTTGGGTTAGCACGTTCCACCGATTCGGCGCGAGAATCCTCCGCGAGTTCGGCGAACTAGTTGGGCTGCGGCCGAACTTCACGATCTACGATACCTCCGACAGCAAGCAGGTGCTGAAGCGAGTAATCGAAGCCCAGCAAGTGTCGACGATGAACTATTCCGTCGACCGCATTGCCACGGCCATCAGCGGCGCGAAGAACAATTTGATCCGCCCCGAAGCGTACCAGCCGCACCGCCAGTCGGTGCTCTCGAGCGTGGTCGCCCAGGTGTACCCTGCGTACCAGGAGCGGATGCTGCAATCGGCCGCGGTCGACTTCGACGATCTGCTGATGCACGTCGCTACGCTGTTGTACGACAATCCTGAGATTCGCCAGCAGCTCGACAGTCGCTTTCGCTACGTACTGGTCGACGAATACCAAGATACCAACCAGGCGCAGTACGTCATTCTCAAGGCCCTGTCGCACGACTATCCGAATCTCGCGGCCACCGGCGATCCCGATCAATCGATCTATGGCTGGCGGGGGGCCGACATTTCGAACATCCTGAACTTCGAGAACGATTTCCCCGAGGTGAAAATCGTTCGCCTGGAACAGAACTACCGCAGCACCAAGCGCATCCTGCGTGTCGCCGACGAGTTGATTGCCTACAACACGCGCCGCAAGAAGAAGTCGCTCTTCACCGAAAACGACGAAGGCAATCCCGTGCGTCTGGTCGCGTACGCGGATCAAGATCTCGAAGCAAGCGACATCGCCGATCAGATTCGCGGTACTATCGAACGTGGCGAACGCTCCGCTAGCGACTTTGCCATCTTCTACCGCGTGAACGCGTTGTCGCGATCGCTCGAGCGGGCGCTCCGCAAAGCGGGAGTGCCTTACCAGATGGTTCGCGGGCAGGAGTTCTATGGGCGCAAGGAAATCAAAGACTTGCTGGCTTATTGCCAACTCGCAAACAATCCGCAGGACGATGTCGCGTTCGATCGGGCAGTCAGTGCTCCCACCCGCGGCGTTGGCAAGAAGTCGATCGAGCGATTGAACATGCACGCGTATCGCTACGGCACCTCGCTGCTCGACGCCGCCCGCGAGTGCAAATTGATCGAAGGGCTTACCAAGCGGGCGAGCAATTCGCTCACTGGTTTTGTCACGCTCATCGACAAGCTCTCCGCGGTAGCAGGCGAATCGGTCGAGGAAGTCATCGGCACCGCTTTGGAAGAAAGTGGTTACAAAGAGAGTCTCCGCAAGAGCGAGGATGTCGAAGACCAATCGCGATTGGAGAACGTCGAAGAACTGCTGACCGACGCCCGCCAGTTCGACGAGCAAAGCGAATCGACCGGCGATGGTGGACTCGAGACCTACCTCGAACGCACCTGGCTGGTGAACGAGACCGACAACTGGGAGAACGACGCCGACAAAGTGACGCTGATGACGCTTCACGCGACCAAAGGCCTGGAGTTCCCGGTGGTCTATCTCATCGCGACCGAAGATGGCATTTTGCCCCACGAGCGATCGCTAGATAGCGTCGATCAACTGGAAGAAGAGCGACGCCTGGCGTTTGTCGGCATCACCCGCGCCGAGCAAGAACTGCAACTGAGCTACGCCCGCATTCGCGAGTTCCGCGGCCAGCGCCGTGTGGCGATACCAAGTAAGTTCCTGATGGAGATGCCGCGGCACGAACTTCAGATGGGCGAAGCCGACAACATCGACCTGAGCTTCGATGTCGACGAGTACGACGGCTACGATGAGGAGCCCGATTACGACGAACAAGTCTTCGAACTCGATCATGGCCCCGAACACGACAAACCGAAGCCGCCGGTGTCGCTACCGGCCATGCAAACCGCCGCTCAACTCGATGCCGGCGGGACGAATCCCAAGCCCCACAAGCGAGTGTCACCCGACGTCTTCGTGCAAGGCATGACCGTCGTGCATCCCGAGTTCGGCCCCGGCAAAATCATCGCCCTTGGTGGCTCAGGGGCAGGACGCAAAGCAACCGTGCAATTCGCCATGGCAGGCGAACGCAAATTCGTGCTGGCACACAGTCCGCTACGCCCGGCCAATTCGTGATATACGTGGTCAGAATCGCTGTAGGTCGCTAACCGGCTTCCGTGGTATAAGGAGGAAACCTAGCCAGTTTCCCCTTTCCATCGATATCCGATGAGCGTTACCACCTGCCAGCCCGTCGCGCGCTTGAGTCGCCAGGAGAACCCGGCGTATCTCACGGAGCAGTTGATTACGTACCTAGGCAACAAGCGGTCGCTGCTTTCGCAGATCGAAACCGCGGTAGAACAAATCAAACGTCGACTGCATCGTTCGCACCTCCGCTGCTTCGATGTGTTCAGCGGATCGGGCGTGGTCTCTCGCGCACTGAAGCGTCATGCTTCGTTGTTGGTATCCAACGACTTGGAGCTGTACGCGGCCATCGCCGGCAGGTGCTATCTGGCCAACCGCTCGGAGGTCGACCTGGCGGCCATCGACGAATGGGTCGAGCGACTTAACGCCCGCCTGGAGGTCGATCCCCCGCAGCCAGGCTTCGTGAGCGAGATGTACGCTCCGCGCGACGAATCACAAATCACCCGCGACGACCGCGTGTTCTACACGCGCAACAACGCGCTGCGACTCGATCATTACCGTCGCTATCTGAACGAAGTGCCGGCCGAGCACCGCGACTTCCTGCTCGCCCCGTTACTGAGCGCGGCATCGGTGCACGCGAATACCGCTGGCGTGTTCAAAGGTTTTTACAAAGATCGAGCCACCAAGATCGGCCAATTCGGCGGCAGCGGGCGCGACGCTCTGAGTCGCATTCGTGGCAACATCGTGCTTCGCCCTCCGGTGCTAAGCCACTTTGAGTGCGACTGGCAGGTGCTGCAACTCGACGCAAACGTCGCCGCACGATCGGCCGGCGAGTTCGACCTGGCCTATCTCGATCCCCCGTACAACCAGCATCCGTACGGGTCGAACTACTTCATGCTCAACCTGCTCGCACGTTACGAGCGCCCGGAGCGGGTGAGTCGCGTCTCGGGCATACCGGTCGACTGGAATCGCTCGGGCTACAACGTACGAATTGAGTCGCTACGGCTAATGACCGACTTAGTCCAACAGATCGATACCCGGTTCCTGCTCATCTCGTTCAACGACGAAGGCTTCATCGCTCCGGCCGACATGCAGGCGATGCTCGAGAAGGTCGGGCGGGTCGAGGTGATCAAGCAGCGATACAATGCCTTCCGTGGCAGTCGCAGTTTCAAGAACCGCTCGCTCCATGTGACCGAACATCTGTTTCTTGTCGAGAAGTAACCAGAGTCCCCTGCCCTCTCGCAGGTAT
Organism: Aeoliella mucimassa; assembly: GCF_007748035.1. Lineage (NCBI taxonomy): Bacteria > Pseudomonadati > Planctomycetota > Planctomycetia > Pirellulales > Lacipirellulaceae > Aeoliella > Aeoliella mucimassa. Next base: position 2,119,448 of record NZ_CP036278.1, on the reverse strand, counting down.
TACTCGTCGCTGTCTTTCTTCTTTTCGTCGAACTTAAGCGATAGCGAGTTTACGCAGTACCGCATGCCAGTTTGCGGAGGACCGTCGGGAAACAAGTGTCCCAGGTGGGCACCGCAATGGCTGCAGAGGATCTCCTCGCGGACCATACCGTGGCTGGTGTCGACTTGCTTGTCGATGTTGCCTTCGCCAGCTTCGGCGAAGAAACTAGGCCAGCCACATCCGGAGTGGTATTTCTGATCCGACGTAAACAGCTCGGCCCCGCAGCACACGCACTTGTAGCTGCCTTGCCGCTCGTTATCGGTCAACTCGCCCGAGAAGGCGGGCTCGGTCCCTTTTTCGCGAGTCACGTGGTACTGCTCGGGGGTGAGCTTTTCGCGCCACTGTTCGTCGGTAATTTGCTTGTTTTCGTCTGCCACGATGCGTTCCCTATAGAAAAGCCCTATCCCGCGGGCCCACGCCCACAAGAGCCGATTTATGGTAGAATACGCTATTACCACCACGCTTAGTTTAGGCCCCCTGTATGTCGTCGCCAACCGCCAGTCAATTTGTGTTTTTCACGTGCCAACCGGGTGCCGAGCAGCCGCTCAAGGCCGAGCTGGCAGCTTCGCAACCCGAGTGGCGGCTCGCCTTCTCGCGGCCTGGCTTCGTGAGCTTCAAATGCGGCGACAACGTGGGAGCCATCCTCGCCAGCCGACAGCCAACGTTCGCCCGCACGCTTTCCATCTCGCTCGGTCGCGTGAGCAACTCGTCGCTCACAGCGGCTGCCCACGAGGTTTGGCAGATCGAGGGAGTCGCTGCCTTGGTCGCTTCGCAGGAATCCATCGTGCTGCAGGTCTGGCAGCGAGACAGCTTGCTGCCGGGTGAGAATGGTTTCGAGCCAACCCTCACACCGCTGGCCGAAGAAGTCCGTCAGGCGTTGCTCGCGGCCGCCCGCGAGTCGGACGCTTTGACCGATGGTCATTTGATCGACGCTAAAGTGGCCCCCACCGACAGCGTGGTGCTCGACGTTGTGATGGTGGAACCCAACGAGTGGTATATCGGCTGGCACCGCGCACTCGCCCGCCATCAACGCTGGCCCGGTGGCATGCTGCCCATTGCCGCGCCCGACGACATGGTTTCGCGGGCGTACCTGAAGATGGAGGAAGCCCTCAAGTGGTCGGGCTTGCCGGCGGTTCGTGGCGACGTGTGGGTGGAGCTTGGTTGTGCTCCCGGCGGAGCAAGCCAAGCGCTATTGAACCGTGGGTTCCAGGTAATCGGTGTCGATCCGGCGGAAGTCGACGAGCTGGTGGCCGGCAATCCGCGATTTGTACACATGCGCAAGCGATCGAACGAAGTTCGCCGAGTGGAGTACGCGCCGGCCAAGTGGCTGGCCGCTGACTTGAACGTCGCCCCGCAATACACGTTGGACGCAGTCGAAGACGTAGTCGCGCACCCATCGACTTCGATTCGCGGTTTGGTGCTCACGCTCAAACTGGCCGACTGGAGTGTGGCCAGCCCCGAGTTGCTCACGCAATACATCGAGCGAGTCCGCTCCTGGGGGTTCCGTGATATACGCTTGCGACAACTAGTCCATAATCGCCAGGAACTTTGCCTGGTGGCGCTGCATAGCCGAGGCCAACGACGGATGAAGCGTTCGCGCCGCCGACCCACGAAGGGCGCGCCAGACGATTCGCCCAGTGGCCCTCCCGAGGTACGCTTCGACGCTCCCACAAAGATGGTCCCCCCCCATCACCTTCGCTAACCCCCAGTTCCTCGCAGCACGTTTGGCACAGCCATGGCATGGCGCAATCCATTACTCCAGAAGAAACGCGGTGGCCGCTCGACCGGCATGCGCAATCTGGGCTATTGGAGCGAGGTCTTCCTGAGCGTCTCGCTGCTCGTCGTCGGCAGCATTACCCTGGCGCTGCATGTGTTCCAGGTGTTGATCCCCGACTGGTCCGACTCGCGACGCCCTACAGGCTACGAACCGGGTGTCTGCAAAGTCACCACCCTGAAGCTGTACGAGCACGACACGCCGATCCGGCTCGACGAAAACTCGATCGAGGTCGGCGAGTTCTCTATCGAAGTCGAAGCGGCCCGTCTGACCGACGATGGCTCGCTTCCGCCGGTGTGGCTCGAGCGCGAACTCGGTCACTTCTCGCCGACACGCATCGACGCGCTGCAAATGGCCGAACTCTACAAGCCTGGCACGACTCACGCTTGCTGGTACCACCCGAATGATCCGAGCCGGCTGGTGCTACGTAGGTACGTTCGCTGGTGGGTTTGGCCAGTTACGCTCATTCCGCTGTCGCTGCTCGGGGTCGGCATTTGGGGCATCGTGGCTTCGCTCATGCAGGTGGCCACTTCCGCTGAGCGGCGCAGCCTGGTGGCGGTGAAAGCGATGCGACTCGATCCGCTACGAGAATCACCCGCCGAGTCGTCGACGCTGCCTGCGGTGGAACTCGAAGACGAAAGCCCCGGCACCCGCTATCCCTACCGCTTACCGGTGGTCGGCACCCAGAAATGGCGAATGGCCGGCTTAATGATCGTCTGCGCGCTCTGGAACACGCTGGTCGCGTTCCTGGTGTACGTCGCTACCCGCGAGGTGCTGAACAACGAAACGCCCTGGCTGGCGCTCGGAGTCGTACTGCTGCTCGGCCTGGTCGGCGTCTGGCTGGCGTTCAACCTGATCCGCGAGTTCTGGGAACGTCGCGGCATCGGCATGACACTACTCGAAATATCATCGCACCCACTCGCTCTTGGGGGAACCTATCGCGTGTACTTGCTACAAGGTGGTTGGATGCACCTGCGATGGCTCACCGTGGAGCTCGTGTGCGAAGAGTCGGCTAGCTTTCGTCAGGGGACTGATCTGCGGACTTCGGTCGAGCAGGTCTTTCGCGAAGAGCTGCGTAAATGGCAGCAGTTGCACATCGAGCCAACATTGCCTTTCGAGGCGGATCTCACGGTCACTATTCCCGAGTGGGCGATGCACTCCTTCCGCTCGTCGCACAACGAAGTTCGCTGGATGCTGCTCGTGAAGGGCGAGACCATGCGGCGGCAAGAGGTTTATCGCCAGTTTGCATTGAATGTCCGCCCAGCGATTCAGGTAAAATCCGACGAAGACCTGGCCGGCACCGCGCCCGGCACCTCGGGGGAGGCCTTGGTATGAGAGTGCTTGCCGCGAATCAATCGCCGTTGGCCGACATCCGCATCACCGATGCTGAGACCCCGTTTGCCCCAGGAGACGTACTGCGCGGCAGCATTTGCGTGAACAGCGACAATGCACAGGACGTACGCTCGGCAGAGCTATCGGTGCTTTGGTACACCGCTGGCAAAGGGGAAGAAGATTTCGGCGTGCATTACTTCCAGCGGTACTCGACCGATGGCCCTGACGGTGTCGAACTCACGCGTCGCCGGGAGTTTCGCACGCTGCTGCCAGAGAACCCGCTGAGCTACGACGGCATCGTCGTGAAAGTCTGCTGGTGCGCCAGGCTGCGATTATTCCTGCCGAAGGGTCGTCAGCAGGTGCTCGAAGCATCGTTTCAACTCGGCAACGTAGCCCCCGCTCGCCTGCCGACGTTACTATCGCCCGATGGCGATGAGGAGTAGCACTTTGGTGGTTCCTCCCGATCGCAATTCGAATCCCTTCTCGACCTGCTGGAACGGTCCCCGGGAAGTCACCTACATTCCGTTGCCGGAGGCCTCGCCTCGCAGTTTGTTTACAGCGCTTTCGGCCAACGCTTGGCGAGGACAGATTCTTGGACGACATGGCGCCGGCAAGTCGACCTTGCTCTGCGCGCTCGAACCGCTGGCGGCAGAATTCGGCAAAAAGTGGAAACGCATCGATCTCTACTCCCACGAGTGTCGCAAAGACCTGCAACTGCTCCGCACTCCGCTCGACGAAGACACCTTGCTGGTGATCGACGGTTACGAACAACTCGATGTGATGATGCGCCGCCTTGTTCGCTGGCGAAGTCGCTGGAATCGGAGTGGGCTGCTCGTGACAGCGCATACCGACGTCGGTTTACCGATGCTGCTTAAGCTACAGCCTGACGAGGGAACTATTCGCCAGGTGTTTCGCAATCTGGTCCGTGAGTCTCCTACGCCGGTGGACGATAGCGACTTCCATAACGCCTTCAATGCTTGCAACGGCGACATTCGGAAGTTGTTCTCTGACCTCTACGACCTGCACGAACGTCGCGTTCGCCAAGCTCGCCAGGCACATCGACCGAACCGTCGCTGGGAGCGACGCGTAGTATCAGTTGACGACTCGCAGCCACTGGACTGAGGGTACCAAGTTGTCCAGTGCTGGCATGGGGCGTCGCTACTTATCAGCGAGCGAATGCAACTATCGACAGGCGAATACTTTACGCATCAGCCCACAAAGTGTGTGGTTTCTTTGCAACATGGCCAACTTGGGTCTATCGCTTAAAGTAGAATGCAATGTCGGGCATTGGGCGCAAAGGACGCTCCCACCACGACCGCAAGGGTTTGCCAACCGGCAAGGTCTGCCTAAGTGAAAGTTGCTTCCATTTGACAAAGAAGCTGTCGAAACTGGTTGCATTATGCGACCGCGACGAGTCAGATGGGGGGTGGGTAAATCGTCTCTTCCCAAACGAGTTATAAATGATGAAAGCTTTTTCCATGAAATATGTGATTGCTTGCCTCGCATTGCTGGGCATGAGTGCTATCGCCCAGTCGGCTAGCGCCCAGTGCAACACGTGTGCGGTGCCACAAGTCACCTACTCGCCAGTGGTATACAACTCGTATGCTTACGACGGTTGGTACCTCGGCAAGTACATTGGACGCTTGGGCCAACGCATGTTCGGCCCCGCTCCCGCGCCGGCCTACACCGTGGGTTATGGCTACGCTGCTCCGACCACCTACGCAGCGTCGTACGCTCCCGCTTACAACTACGCAACCAATTACGCTTCGTACTACTCACCGAGCTGCAGCACCTGCGGGCAGTCGTCGTGCGGATGCCAAACCTCCTATCGCCCGGTCATCATGCAATCAGGCAGTGGTTGCTCCACCTGCAATTCCGGTGTGGTGCAAGCTGGCTACGACTCGACCGTTTCGAGCTGCCCCACTTGCACTGCTGGTAGTGCTTACAACAGCTCGACCAGTTCGCCTGCTCCTTCGTTGCAGAGCTCGCCTCCACCGACCTTCCGCGAATCGGAACGTCTGGAGCCGACTCCAGCCCCCGAGAACGCCAACGAGAGCTCGGCCAACGACTTCAGTGCTCCGCTGCTGCTGAATCCGAACGATCAAATCACCAAGCGTCCGACCGCTCCGGTTTGGACCGCGGTTTACAAGCAGCCGGCTACGATTACTTCGGTCAAGGCGGTAGAGAAGCCTAGCACTCCTCCCACGATCACTGTTGGTTGGTCGTCTGGTCGCTAAGCACTCGAAGCTTTGAGACGAAAACAAATTGCTGGCCCGCGAAGTTCCTTTCGCGGGCCAGCTTTTTTTGTGCTTAGACGTTCTGCTTTTGGGCGATTAGCTGATCGAGCTCTTCCTTCAGCCGTGGCAAGATGGCATCGTACGGGTACTGCCCGAGCGATTCCTCTCCGCGCTTGAGATTCACGAAGTTGGGCCCGCACCATAGCCCCAGATCGGCGTCGTCGGTCTCGCCGGGTCCGTTGACTCGGCACCCCATCACCGCGATGGTAATCGCGTGCTCGGCCGCGTAACGAGTCATCTGCTTCACGTCCTGGGCGAGTTCCACAAACGCTTCGTTTTCCACGCGGCTGCAACTGGGGCAACTGATGATGTTCAGCGTCTCCAGACCGTAGTCGACCACCGACCGCACTCGGCCCGCGCGAATGTCGGCCAGAATGTCCCGCCCGGCGGCAATTTCCTCGGGCTTGCGATCGTTCGGAACCGTGAGCGACACGCGAATCGTGTCGCCGATGCCGCGGCTGATGAGCTGCTCGAACGCGATCCGCGTTTTGATCACCCCATCGGGCGGCAAGCCCGCTTCGGTCACCCCCAGATGCAACGGAACGTCGGGCCGCGCTTCGGCAAAGCGGGTATTCACTTCGATCACTTTGCGAGGGTCGGAATCTTTGAGCGACACGCAGTACCGCGTGAATCCCAACGAGTCGAGATGCTCGCAATGCTCGACCGCGCTCTCGATCATCGGCGAGATCGAATCGTCGGCCGAGTACTTATCGGCCTTGGCCGGATCGACGCTGCCGCAGTTTACTCCGATGCGGATCGCACAATCGTTGTCCGCCGCCACCCCGACGATGTAAGCCACTTTCTCCTGCCAGGGCTTGGTGCGTTCGTGGTGATAGAGATGGCCTGGGTTGTAGCGAATCTTCTCCACGTGGGGAGCCACCAATTCGGCCAGGCGGTAATTCTCTTGCAGGTCGATCGAGAGATTCGCCTTGGTTTGTTTGCGGATCTCGGCAATCGCGTCGGCGTCTTTCGTACTATCCACCGCAATGCGAACCACATCGGCTCCCGCTTCGTGCAACGCTTGCACCTGGGCCACCGTGGCGTCGATATCCTGGGTCTGGGTGGCCGTCATGCTTTGCACGGCGATGGGATGCTCGGCGCCGATCGTCACGGTACCAATACGAACGCTGCGGGTGGGATTACGTTGAATCTGGAGCATGGAGTGGTCGGCAGAGAGAGACGGGGGGACGGAATTACGCCATTCTACCCCATCGGCGGCAAATCGACACCTTGCCATAACGCAGATCCGACTCGAACAAGGGTCGCCCCTTCGGCAATGGCGATTTCGAAGTCGCCCGACATGCCCATCGAAAGTTCCCACAGCTCGACACCCTGGGGAGCGACCTGCTGCAACTCGTCGCGGAGCGTACGAAGCTCGCGAAAATTGTCGGCCGCGGTCGACAATTGGCGGTCTCCCGAGGCGATGGTCATCAGCCCCAGCACGTCGACCGTGGGGAATTCGTCGAGCTTCGGCACGAATTCCTTGAGTGCGTCGGCTGTGAAGCCATGCTTCGACGAATCGCCGGAGCAATTCACCTCGAGCAGCACTGGTTGCCGCTTGCCAAGCTCTGCGGCCGCTTTGTCGATGGCCGCCAGCAATCGCTCGCTATCGACACTGTGGATCAGGCTCGACAGGGCCACCGTGCGTGGCACTTTGTTGCGTTGCAGATGGCCGATCATGTGCCAATCGACGTCGAGCGAAGCGAACGCCGGATCATCTGCCTTGTCCCAAAGTTGCTGCGGGCGATTCTCGCCCAGGTACCGGCAGCCTGCTTTGGCGAGTTCGGCCGCGGGAGCCGCGCCGACGTACTTGGTGACACCCACCAGCGTCACCTCGCTGGGGTCGCGTCCCGCTGCCGAGGCGGCGTCGGCGATTCGCTCGAGCACTTCTGCCAGGTTTTTAGCAACCTGATCCATGACGATTCTCTACGCGGGGTCGACAGCCAGGATTTCGGCAAACTCACCAGTGCGATAGAAACGCCCCAGCAGCATTTCGGCAGCTGTGTTTTGGCCCAACACGGTGCGGTTTGCCTTGGGGGCCAACGAGCGGTACGACAACCACTGGGCGTCGCCGACCTGCACGCGGTACCCTGCTGCCACTTCGGCGGGCACGACCTTTAGCGACTCGGCCACGGTGAGCTGTCGCCAGGTCCGCGGGCGCGAGGCGCGTCGTGATCGCAGGTCGAACCACAGCGGGCAGCTAAGGCGAGTCGATCGGGCCGACTGCGTGAGCTGCAGCGAATGCTTCTCCATGGAGAGTTCGCCAAACCGCTTTTCGATCCGCCATTCCGACAGGGCCAGCGGCATGACCGTCGCCCGCGCGTTGCCTTTCACATCCAGCAAACGACCATCGCGAGTTTCCTCCTCGCCGGCAAAGGTGACTCCCCCAAACAGCGGCATATTGCTGCAGTATTGCCATTCGCCAGCAGGTTGCGCCGGGCCATGTAGCACGTCGTGTACCAGCAGGAAGCCATCTTCCTTGCCGAGCAGCAGTTGACGCTCCAGGCGTACGCCGCTGGTGTATTCGAGCACCAGGTCGAGGAAGTCGCATTCGTCGTCCGAATGCCAACATTGCTGTTCCCACTGTTCGACTGGCTCCAACTTCTTACCAGCGAAGCTCAGCTTGGTCTCCCAGGCTCCCGACATTAACACTCGACCGGCCGTCTCAATCTCGATACCAAGTTGCGGGCGGGAGTAATCAACCGTCACCCGGCACGACGAGTTTTCCCACCCGGTCGCAAGTACCGCCAGGGTCGACCATTCCGATTCCACGCAGGGCTCCGGCAGGTCTTCTTCGTCGTAGTCGCCGTCGATGGATGGCAGCACCTTGGCCAACCGAGCCGCGGCTGCAGTGTCGTCTTCGTCGTCGCCGGCCAGTTCCAAGGCGGTATCGAGCACGCCAGCGGGCCAGGCGACCAGTGGTTCGGCCGTGAACACCGGCATGCCGCTGGAACGCGACAACCGAATGATCTGCCGCACCATCCACTCGTACTGGGTTTCGGCCTCGCTCGACCAGCAGTTCTTCTTGAGTTCTTCGCCGATGGCTCGCGAACGAGTCCAACTGGCCACCAACATCGGCATGGCCGGCAGCAACGTGGCGTCGATCAGGCCTTCGCCATCGGTGGTGGCGATCAGCACCTCGCTCAGCGACTTGCGGGCAGCATCGCGAAGCGACCGCAGCGGCTGCAATTCGGACAGCACCACGCTCAGCACCAGCGGCAGCTCGCCAGCCAGCAGCGATGCGACCAGCACCGGCTCGGGCTCCAGCGCTTCGGACGATACGTTGGCCGATTCGGCCACGAGATTCAGCAGTACCGCGGTGCACGCCCACCACATGGCCGGCTCCAAGTACGAAGCCAGGGCCGGCAGACGGTAAGCCAGTACCACGGCTTTTAGCGCGTGGGGGCTCGCCGAGGGGCCTTCCTGAAGGTCGTGCAGGGTTTCGGCTAACAGCGACTCCAGCTTGGCATTCGGCTTGCCATTGGTCGCCTTCTTGAGCATGGCATCAAGACTTGATCGCCAGGCAATTACTTCGGCCAAGGGCGACTCGCCACCGGGCAGACCCCAGTCGAGCGGATCGGACTTGCCATGTTGATATTCGTCGAGCGGACCATCCGAGCGGGCCGACAAGTACTTTGCCCAGCGTTTCCAAGCCTGCTGCTCTTCCAAATTGGCCCAACCTTTGGTCAGGCTACGGGGAGCGTCCTTATGCCAGAGCTTGCCCGATTTCCATTGTTCAAGAAATTGGACAAGCCGGGGATCACTACCATCGGCAGAAAAAACAGCACTCGCGGGCTGCGAATCACACGGAACTGGAATCGTCGTCGACATCACTTCCCTGATACAATGCCTGATGAAACAATGGTTAGCAAACGGTTTGCCAACTCTTGTATACGACGGAGTCATCCGCCAGCCGGACAGGGCGAACAAGTACGGAACTTAACCCCGCGAAGGAGTCTTCCCATGTCACCAAGTTTATCATACCGCTCGCTTGGGCGTTCTGCTACCCAGTGGACACTGGTCGCCGCGCTGGCGTTGATCGCATTTGGAGTTTGGGGAACGCTTTCGGCCCACGAAACTAAGCCGGCCGCGCAAGAGTCGGGCGATGCCCTCGACCAGGCGCTGAACAAGCCGGAAGCAGAAACCACCGATCCCCCGGCCGAGGACGACTGGGAAGAAGAGGAAGAAAAACTGCGTCCGTTCATGGCCCCACCCAAAAATGGCAAGCCGCTTACCAAGGAAGGTCGGGCGTGGATCGATCGCGAGAAAAATCTGGTGATCGTCGATGGCCGCATTGCGTTGCGAAAAGGGCTGCTTGAGATGTTCGCCTGCACGCCGCGGACGAAGGAACACGAATCGATCGTGGTAGTTAGCTGCAAAGCGTTCGTGATTCACGCGGGATTGCTGGCCGTGGGAGCCGAACCGGGAACGCCGGTGAAGTTCGCCCCGGAGTTCAAGCCACCTACGGGAACGCAAATTGATATCTACGTGGAATGGAAGGACGAAAAAGGGAAAGATCACCGCGTAAAAGCGCAAAAGTGGATTCGCGACGACCGCTCGAAGAAACAAATGGACCTGCCGTGGGTGTTTGCCGGCAGCGGTTTCGTTCACAACGAAGTTACCGGTGCCAGCCGCTACCTGGCCGAAGATGGCGATCTGGTTTGCGTGGCCAACTTCAGTTCGGCCCTGCTCGATGTGCCGGCTGAGGTGAGCAGCGACAACGCCAGTTTGCTGTTCGAGGCCTACACCGACCGGATTCCTCCACTGAATTGGCCGGTTCGGTTGGTGTTCGACCCGCTACTCGAAGACGAAAAGAAGGCGGCGGAAAAGGAAGCGGCGGAAAAAGCAGCCGCCGAGAAGAAGCCGGCTGAAACGACCGAAAAAGCCGAGGAAACCGAAGAAGCGGAAAAAGAGTCGAGTGATAGCGACAAGACCGCCGAAACGCCCAAACCCGCAACCAACGAGCCGACCGAGCCGACCGAGCCGTCGAGCGACGAGGGCGAGAGCGAGAGCGAGAGCGAGAGCGAGAGCGAGAGCGAGGGCGAGAAATAGGAGACCGGCGCTGCGTTTTTTGGTATCATGGCGACCGGCTTACCCGCCTTGGCCAATCATCCTACCGGCCGACACATCATTAGCACTCGACACGAAGAGGGTCTGCGCATGGCAATCGCTCGCTACGCATTAGGTTTGTGCACTGCTTTGGTTTTCACCTTCACGCTGGTTCACGCCGGTGAATACGACTGGCCTCAGTGGATGGGTCCGAATCGCGACGCGGTTTCCCAGGAAACAGGCTTGCTCAAGGAGTGGCCAGCCGAAGGCCCACCGTTGGTGTGGATGAGCCGCGAAGTCGGTTTCGGCTACGCAGGGCCAGCGATTGCCGATGGCAAGGTGTTCGTGCTCGGTTCGCTCGACGAAGTCACTCACCTGATTGCCCTCGACGAAGCCACCGGCGACAAACTGTGGGCCACCCCCATCGTATCTGACTACAAGAACGGCTGGGGTGACGGTCCACGCAGCACCCCCACCGTGGATGGCGACCGGGTGTACGCCATGACCGGCGGCGGCACCATGATCTGCTGTCAGGTGACCGATGGCAAAGAACTATGGCGAGTCTCGATGCTCGACCTCGGCGGCGGCGTGCCCACCTGGGGCTACGCGGAGTCGCCACTGGTGGATGGCGATCAAGTGATCTGCACACCCGGCGGTGGCGAAGGTGCCATGGCTGCCTTCGATAAGCTTTCCGGCAAGCTCTTATGGCAATCGGCCGATGTTACCGAAGGGGCTCAGTACTCGTCGGTAATCAAAGCTAAAGTCAATGACTCTCCGCAGTACATTCAGCTGCTGCAAAAGACAGCCTTTGGAGTCGATCCTGCGACTGGCGAAGTCATCTGGCAACACGACTGGCCCGGCCAGGTTGCCGTGATTCCGACTCCGCTTTATCGCGATAACAAGGTGTATCTATCCAGCGGCTACGGCGTCGGCTGCGAGCTGATCGAACTCGGTAGTGATGGCAAACCAGCCGACTCGCCCTATAGCGATCGTGCGAAGAAAACGATGAAGAGCAAGCACGATGGCTTGGTGTTAGTCGGCGACTACGTCTACGGCTACTCCGACGGCGGTGGCTGGACCTGCCAGGAGTTCGCCACTGGCAAGCGAGTGTGGAGCGAAAAGGGCAAGCTCGGCAAAGGCTCGATCGGCTACGCCGATGGCATGCTCTACCTGCTCGACGAGCGCTCGGGCGAAGTCGTGCTGATCGATGCCACGCCGGATGGCTGGCAAGAGCACGGGCGGTTCACGCTGTCGCCGCAAACCGAGTTCCGCAATCCCAAGGGGGGCATCTGGTGCCACCCGGTGATCGCCAATGGCAAGCTTTACTTGCGCGATCAGGAACTGCAGTTCTGCTTCGATGTGAAAGCCAAATAATCCGGCTTAGTAGCGCAGTGCGCCGCGGACGAAGATCGAATCGTCGACGGCAAGCTCGCTGCTCATCGAGTCGTATTCCAACTCACGAGCAAATACGTACCCGAACTCAAGTCGGGTGCTGAGGTGGCCAATGCGAATGCGTTCGGTACCTACCAGTACGCGGATATCGCTGTAGCTGAGCGTGTCGTCGGCACCACTGTCGCGTTGCACCGCCCAGATGCCGCCGCCGAAGTCGCCCGAGATGTACCACCACCGCTCGTTGTACCCAGCACACCCCTCGGCCCAGGTTCGCCAGGCGATCTTGGGTCGGGGGAACGTGACATCCACCTGCAGGTCTTCGGTCTTGTACATGTAACCGGCGACGGGAAACACCGACATACCGGCTCGGTTAAAGTACGCGACTCCCACGATCCATTTGTGGGGACTATTCGGCGTTTTCTGATGGATGCCCATCGCATAGCCCGACGCCCGAAACGCATCGCTGGCATCCAGGCTGTAGTCGTCGCCATACAAACCGAGCGACACCCTGCCGTTGAATACCCACTTGTCGTTGAGCGGACGAATGTGGTTGAAACCGACCGAGAGGTCATGCAACCGGCTTGGCACGTCGATGAAGTCGGGGCCATCGAGCAGTCGCAGCGTGTACTCCGGTGTGATCGTCAGCGGAGTGTAGCGGTGCGGAAATGGCACCGCGGTAACAATATTGGTTTGAATCGCGGTCACGCCCAGGCTATCTCCCTCGAGCCGCGGCATCCAGGTGACCGATGCATTTGCTTTCTGGAAGAATCCCTGACGCGCGCCCGGCGGAATCAGGTTCCCCATTTTCTCGGCCGCTGGCGACGTAGGTGGGCAAATCGGATACGAGCCCTGCATCGTGTCGGTGCCGTACAGCACCATGTCGTCCGGTTCGGCGGTGGTCCAAGTCGCAGGATCCTGCAACGGCTCCACGTAAACCGGCGCTACCGTAGTCGGAGTCTGGCCCCCAGCCGAGGCAGACATCAGGCAGCCAATCGCAACGAGTAAAAAGCGACGAGACATAATTACGACAAGTGCTTGAGTAAGTGAAAAGGTGACAAGTGCCTCGCCCTGGATTCGCTCCGTTTGCAATTAGAAGTCAAACCCAGCTCGCAACATCACGGAATCGTTAGGGGTGAACTTCGCTGGATCGCCACTGGCAAACAGAATCTCGCGGTCGAACACGTAACCGACTTCCATATGCCCGCGGGCCATCTTGGGAGTTTCCCACTCAAGCCCCAGGCTGAAGCGAATGTCGTTGTAGTCGATGCGATCGGGCAAGCCGACGCGGTCGACGGTCCAAGAACCACCGCCGTACTCGCCGGCCACGTACCACCACCAGTCGGTGTTGCCGGTCGATTGCAATCGGCGACGCAGCTTGGGATTGGGGAAAACCAGGTAGAGATCCCAGTCCTGATTCGGCCGCCAGTGCACACCACCAGCAGGCAGGATCTTTACGCTCATGCGGTCGAGGTAAACCACGCCGATCAAGATGTCCATCTGCGGAGTGACCGAGATCACCCCCAAGCCACGGCCCAGGATGCGCACCGAGTCGCTATTCATGGTATCGAAGTCGGTCCACACGCCGGTGCGTACGCCGAGTTCGGCCGCGAACCACTCCGACGGGCGGGGATACCACGACAGGTCGACGTAGGCGTCGTACATCTGCCCCGGCAGGTCCGGCCCGCGAGGCACTCCCAGCGGGTCGCCAATCGGTCCTTCGAGCATGTTGATGGCAAACCCGGGAGTCAGCAGCAGCGGGGTTTCGATGTTATGCATCACGGGAATGCCAAACGTCGCCGCAATTTCGGTTCGATTTAATTCGAAATCTTGATCGCCACCGTTGCCAGCGATCCAAGTATGCTCCAGCCCGATCCGCTGCAGAAACTTCTGGAACTTCACCAGGCTTCCGTCGGAGGCTTCGTAACCATAGGTGCCTTGCTGCCATTGATACGGCAACCCATCGGGATAGATCCCCTGCTGGGGGCTCGCTTGATAGCCGCTAGCCGCATAAGGGTAGTTCTGCATGTTTCCGGTAACCGGAGCGGTTTGCTGAGGAAACGTGTAGGTTCCCGAAGCGGGAGGCGCCGAATAACCGTACGGCATGCTCACCGACGGAGCTCCGGTGGTACCGCTAACCGTGGGAGTCGCGTACGAATCGAATGTTGGTGGTGCGATCGGCGCGCTGCCATAGGTGGTGCCGCCGTAGTTCGGCGTCGCGAAAGTACTGGTACTGGGTGCAGCATACGTGGGAGTTTGCTGCGGAAACGCCCCGTAGTTGGTGGAGGGAATCTGAGCCGTTTGCGCGCATAGCGACCCAGCTCCTGCTGTTACCAGACACATTCCAATCCACTTTAGGGCCCGCGTTTGCACAGTTACTCTCCTCTTTCGGGGCAAAACCAGGATCGGTGAATACCAACTGCCCTCGGGCAGGGTCAAGGTCGAACGCACGTTTGCTAGCTCTGCCGTGCGTGCTGCTGTTGTCCGCAAATGGCAATCTTCCTATCCTCTCGCTTCGCATCAAAACTACCTGAAGTCGCTAAAACCATGAGACCACGTTTGCTAAAACGCTGCTTGGTGATGAGCTGTTTAGTGATGGTCGCGCTGCATGCGATGCTCATGTTGCCAACAGCAATCGCTGGCGAGCTCGGGCAGCTCCGCTCCAGTGCTGCCGACTCCGGCAGTTCGAGTTCCTCATCTGCTAGCTCGGGCAGCTCGTCTTCGCGTGGCGATAGTGGGTATTCCGATCCCTTCGACGATAGCGACTCGTTTATCTTTCAGGCCATCCTCTACACGCTCGCGGTTCCCTACTATCCTCCTTACTCTTTGTTCGACGATCCCGATGCGGAGCGATTCACTGGGTACCAACCGACTTTCGAACCAGGCACCTTTAAAGACACCGATTGGTTCTGCCGCTCCACGAACTTTATTTGCTCAGCTCGGGCGCAGGTGGAGTACGGCACCAACTTCAACGACATGCAGACCATCGGCAACCGCCTGCAAATCGACCTGGCGAGAATTCGCAGCACGATCGACCTGTCGTACGACAACTACTTCGAGAAACTTCCCAACGGCGATACCGATCACCTGGCGGTGGGCAACGCGAACTGGGTGCTCCGCTTTGCCCAGAATCCGCGAACGGTCTGGCGGAGCGGCATCGGCGTGAATTGGATGAACGGCGACCAAAACGACGTTGGCTTCAATTTCACCTATGGTTTCGATTTGCTCCCGGTCGAACCGTGGGTCTGGTCGAACGACTTAGATCTCGGGCGCTTAGGCGATGCGGGGCTGTTCCGTTTCCGCACAACCGTGGGTCAGCAGTTTCGCCTCGGCGAGATTTACACCGGCTTCGAATACCTCGACGCTGGCGATGCCCAGATTCCCACCATGCTGTTTGGTGCCCGATACTGGTGGTAAGTGTCCCTCGAGGGGCAGATTCTCCAGTGCGCCTGGCCGCCAGGCAACTCTGCACCATGTTGGCATCCAGGGCATCCGGTGGTTCTAATGGAGGTCCCTCCCGAGTTCCCTCCTGCCCCCCCGCCTGCTATGACTGCTTGCCGATTTTTGGTTCTGATACTTCTGGCCTGCGTTATTACGCTTCCTGAGATTGCTGCCGCCGAGGCTCCGGAGTCTTGGCACTGGCCCGATGGTCAGGTGCTTCCTCATTTGCCAGCCCCCGCCGACTCGCTCGATGCGATGCCCATCCAATCGCTCACCCGCGACGAGCAGCTTGCGTTCGTCGCCCTGCAGGGTCACGTCAACAAGACCCGCCCTCGCATTTGGCTCATCAACCGCCGCAGCGAAGAGGGAGCCGACACCTGGCAGAAGACGCTCGGGCTACAAATCGGCACTACCTACGACTACCACAACAAGTACGACCTGATCGCCAAGTACGCTGGTGAAATCAAAGGGGTGGTGCTGTACGACCCGAGCGCGAACGAACATCTCTGCAACCTGGCGGCCACGGTCGCTGGACTCCGCGGTGCGTTGCCGGTGACGCCGACGATACGCGAGCACCTGCTCGCCCAGCAAATCGACCTACCAGTGCTCGAGGACCTTACTTCGCTTGAGCTGCCAACCGCCACCGATGTGTACGAGCACTTATACGCGAACTACTGGAGTGAGTGCGAAAAGCGTTTTCTGATAAGCGCCCGGCCCGGCCGCGGCGGCGACTACCACCACACCCGCGACATGGCCACCGCGTGCGGCGCGGCCATGGTGTGGCTCGATTGCCGCGAACCAGCCGAGCGCGAACTGTTCGGCAAGTTTCTGGCCGACATGCCCGCGGGCAACGCGGTGGTGCTCGGTTGGTACACGACCGAGCGTTCCGGCGTAACCACCGCGACGCACTATGGCATTGGTACGATGCCGGCCGATCACTTCATGAACTCCACCGTGTTCTCGGGCGGCGATCACACGATTCATCATCCGGAAGTTCCGCCCACGCCTGAGTTGCAGAACAAACTCTACGTGGCCATGCTGCTGAGCGATGGCGATAACATTCAGTACACACAGCACGCCTTGCGCCGCATCTGGGATCGCTCGGCCGACGCCCGCGGCGACATGCCGATCAGCTGGACCATCTCGCCCGGGCTTGTCGACATCGCCCCGAGCATCATGAACTACTACTACCAGTCGGCAACGCCGAACGATTGCTTCATCAGCGGACCGTCGGGCATGGGTTACACGATGCCGGTCAACACGCTCGAAGAGCCTGGCGCCGCGCTCGGCAGTACCATCGACGATCCGCAGCGGTGGGCCGCTTACACGGGGTTGACTTCACGCTACCTGCAGCGGGCGGGGCTTCGCGTGGTGACCATCTGGGACAATCTCACTCCGATGCAGCGCCAGGTTTACGAGCAGCAGTGCCCTACCCTGCTCGGCGTGACCGTGCAGAACTTCAAAGACGATCCCACGGTCGCTTCGAGCCTCGAAGGCGATCGACTTTGTTTCGAGCGTTTACAGATTCCGTACGCGGGCTCAAGAGACCAACTCCGCCGCTCCCTCGAGCGACAACTTGCGACTGGCATCGACACTCAACCCCGCTTCGCTGCCTACCAGGCCGATATCTGGAGCGAACTACAGCCCGAGCGACTGCTGGAGATCATGCGCGAGATCGAAGAAGAGCACCCCGAGATCGAGTTCGTCCGCGCCGACCATTATTTTCGACTGCGAAACCAAGACCTCAAGCAGAACTACTAGC
The DNA here is from genome assembly GCF_007748035.1 of Aeoliella mucimassa. NCBI lineage: Bacteria > Pseudomonadati > Planctomycetota > Planctomycetia > Pirellulales > Lacipirellulaceae > Aeoliella > Aeoliella mucimassa. The sequence continues at coordinate 2,102,365 of NZ_CP036278.1, read as the reverse complement.
CTGTGCCCTTACCTACAGCCGATCGCTGGGACTCCTCTTTGCCTGAACTGCAGTAACGCATAGCCACCAATCACAAGTAGCCCCATAAGCCCCCCGCGCGGTTCGGGAACAAAGATGGGTTGATCGAGACGAACAAGCCAAGCTTCTCTATTTCCGTCAGTGTTTATGCCACGTCCAACAATGAACCTCCCATCAGCGGAAATATCAAGTGCCGATATGAGTTCCCACCCACTGAGTTCATTGCTTAAAGAAAAACGTGTTTCTAGTACGTGTTGAAGCGGCTCTATACCATGTGCAGGCGTCCACAAGAACGCCTCGCCAGTATTGCCAACGCTATTCTGCCCCACGATGGCTTCACCAGATTCAGTTGTCGCCGCTGCGAAGCTAGACGTAGAATCGGTGGACAGAAAACCAAGTCCCACCATTCCGGTTTCATTGCTCCATCGAAATGCTTCGCTCCCGTTACTTGAATCGAAGGAACCCACCACTATAGCACCATCTGCGGACATTCCAGAGGCCTCCGAACTGTCACTCCCGCCCGGAAGGTCCCCGAGGTAAGCCATACCATCGGTGGCTGTCCAACGGAACGCTCGATTCCCAAGCTGCCCCGCAATTACGCTGCCGTCTCTTGAGATAGATGTTGCGGTACTTGTCTCAGTAGTGAGCGGTTCGAGGTCGACGAAGCCTGCTCCCACTGTCCAAGAAAAAGCTTTTTGCACTCCGTTAAAGACGGTGAAACCAACTACCACTTCCCCATTGCCGGAGACATCTAAGGCTGCTGCGGGAGAAGGCGAAGCAGGCCCGGGAAAGCCAAGAAGAGACAGGCCATTTGCAGAGTCCCACATAAAGGGTTCTTGAATCCCGGTTCCTGCATTCGTCGCCATTCCGACTACCACCACGCCATCTTCTGAAATCGCCAATGCAGAGCCTGATGGAGCTATGCTCTGAATTCCAGATACTTCGGTCCATAAAAAGGCATTGTCAGAGGTATCGGTGGCAGATGAGCCTACGACCTTTTGTCCCAGGCCATCAACGCTAATCGCCGTACTGCCAAACCCGCCTCCCGGAAGGTCTCCGAGCGGAATGAACTCGGTTGCTTGGGCATGGCTACACAAATAGCTCAGGCAGCACCCCAGGATAATACACGCAGCAGAATCAGAATTCACGTTGCGAAAGAAAATCATTGGATCGCCTAACTCCCTGCTGTAGCTGATCGCTGGTATTTATTGTCGCCGAAACTGTAGTAACGCATAGCTTCCAATCACAAATAGCCCCATGAGCCCCCCGCGCGGCTCGGGGACAAAGATGGGTTGATCGAGTCGAACAAGCCACCCTTCCGTGTTGCCGTTGGGATTGATGCCGATGCCTACGATAGACATGCCATCCGAAGAGATGTCAGTTGCTGAGGTGAGATTCCATCCGTTCAGTTCAGAGGCGAGCCCAAAGCGGTTCCCTAGGACGACCTGCAAGTCTTCTAGTCCAAATGCGTGAGTCCACAAAAAAGCCGATACGTCCGGAACTGCATCGAAGCTGTCATTTCGACCCACGATTGCCTCTCCGGAACCAGTAACCCCCAATGGTACCGTTTGGGAAAAACTATCCGACAAAAACCCTAATCCTACCATGCCGGTTTCTTCCGTCCAGCGAAAGGCCTCAATAGGCGAATCTTCGGAGTTAGAAGTGCCAACCACTACGGTGCCATCTGCGGATACAGCGGTTGCAGAAGAATCCAACTGCCCTCCTGGCAAGTCGCCCAAGACGATACCGCCATCATTGCTAGTCCAGCGAAAGGCTGTTTTGTAAGAGCCAGTTGTGCCACCAACAATCACTTTACCATCGGCAGAGATCCCGTTTGCCGAACTACCCGAAGGCGAACCTGGGAGTTGCTGCGTTAGGCTCTGAAAGCCGCCCCCCTCCGTCCAGCGAAACGCCTCGCTATTGCCTCCGAAAGACGTTGCACCGACGACGATGCTGCCATCGGCAGAAACGTCTTCCGCTACCGCCAGGCCCGAGGGAGAGATTCCGGAGGGAAAACCAAGCATCGTTATCCCGCTGTTATTATTCCAAACAAAGGGTTCCGTTGCCCCCGTCGATTGATTAAACACTCCGCCAACTACAGTCGAACCGTCGCCCGAGATGGCTTGTGCGAAACCTCTTGCTGCGATCGGGGTAAGCCCATCCACTTCTGTCCAGAGTACCGCACCGTCAATAGCAGCCGATGACATACCAGCAGCCCGAGAACCATTTGCACTTACCCCACGCAGTTCGCTGTAAATCGCCCCGCCTAGTAGGTCACCTGCAGGCAGGAACTCGGTTGCTGGCAAGCTAGCGGTAACAGAACACACCATGAAAGCTGCCAGAAGACGCCGATGGAGTTGTTTCGCAAGATCAGTATTTTCCATTAGTCGACGCTCCAAATTGAAGGCCAGAATCGCTGCGACGGTCCCCCAGCAGGAAGCGGTAGCCTCCCTACTCAAAGGCAGAAGATGCGAGGCAGCGTACGCGACCATCACCACCACGGCCGCTATGCCGAATGGTATCAAGGCAACTCGCGCTCGCCAACGGCGTTCTTCAAGGTCGATGGTATCCATGGCTGACTCGTACGATGTGTTGCTTGCCAGCATCGATACAGTAGAGTCTGTCTCAAGCGATGCTTGCAAGCACCCAAAACCCTACCTCGCCCTCTGAGCCCCGAGGCCTCCCTACCTACCCATATTCCGCCGAGTTTTTAGTCGCAATTGGCCGCGCGGTCTGCTCTAATGACACCTGTACAGATGCATCGCATCGAGCGATATAAGAGGAGTTTTGCCCCCACCTGCCGTGGGGTGGGGCGAAATGGCTGACGAGTGTTGGAGACCGCGTGATGCAAAGCCAAGGCACAACACGACTTACAACCACCGCGCAGCAACCCACGGCGATTATTTTGCCCCCACAAATCGATTTCCGGGGTTTGGGGGCTTTATTCGCGCGAACTTGCGGGTCGGTCTGGCGGAGCAGCGATGGTAGATTTCGTAGCGAGATCGGCCGTATGCGACCGATTCGGCGACTACTTCTTTTCCATGGCTCGCTTGAGGGCCGTGCCCATGTCGGCGGGGCTTTCGGCCACTTCGATGCCGGCGTCCTGCAAGGCGGCGATTTTGTCTTCAGCGGTTCCCTTACCGCCCGAGATGATCGCGCCCGCGTGGCCCATCCGCTTGCCGGGAGGGGCGGTACGACCGGCGATGAACGCAGCAACCGGCTTGGTCACGTGCTCTTTGATGTACGCGGCCGCTTCCTCTTCGGCGGTGCCGCCGATTTCGCCCATCATCATAATGGCTTCGGTCTTGCCATCGGCCTGGTACATCTTGAGCAGGTCGATGAAGCTGGTGCCGACGATCGGGTCGCCGCCGAGACCAACGCAGGTGCTCTGGCCGAGCCCGAGGTTGGTGAGCTGCCAGACCGCTTCGTAGGTCAGGGTGCCGCTACGGCTCATCACACCCACGGGGCCAGGCGTGTGGATGTAGCCGGGCATGATGCCCATTTTGCACTCGCCGGGGGTGATGATGCCCGGGCAGTTGGGGCCAACAAGTACCGAGTTGGGGTAGTTGTTTTCGAGCGAGCTGTAGACGCGTGCCATGTCGATCACTGGCACCCCTTCGGTGATGGCGATGATCACTTCGATGCCAGCATCGGCTGCTTCGAGAATGGCGTCGGCCGTGAACGGCGGCGGCACAAAAATCATTGTCGCGTTGGCTTCGTGCTTCTCCACCGCTTCGGCCACGGTGTCGTAGACCGGGCGATCGAGCACCGTGGCTCCCCCTTTGCCAGGGGTAACGCCGGCGACGAGGTTCGAGCCGTACTCGATGCAGTTCTTGGAGTGAAACTCGCCGGCCCGTCCGGTAATACCCTGACAGATCACACGCGTCGACTTATCAATAAGAATGGACATTGTAGTGCTTTCGCCATGTCAACCACGAAGTCTCAAGGGTCGCGAAGTGATGAGCGGAATCAAAACTGCGGCGATTGGCTCGGTGGTTATTTGTTCCAGTGGATGCTGATGATTTGGAGTGTGTTGGTAGCGTTAGGCTCAGGCAGCGCCGGCAGCGGCAACCACCTTCTTCGCCGCGTCGGTAAGGCCTTCGGCCGAGATGATGTCGACGTCGGATTCGGCCAGCATCTTGCGACCTTCTTCCACTTCGGTCCCTTCCAAACGCACGACCAACGGCACGTTGAAGCCGACCGTTTTGTAGGCTTCGAGCACGGCGCTGGCGATCGTGGTGCACTGCATGATGCCACCAAAGATGTTGACCAACACGGCTTTCACGTTGGAGTCGCTAAGCAGAATGCGGAACGCCTCGGTGACTTGCTCGGTTTTGGCACCGCCGCCGACGTCGAGGAAGTTCGAGGGTTGGCCGCCATGCAACTTGATGATGTCCATGGTGCTCATGGCCAGGCCGGCACCATTCACCAGGCAGCCGATGTTGCCTTCGAGCTGCACGTAGCTCAGCCCGGCTTTGCCGGCCCGCAATTCGTTGGGGTTCTCTTCGGAAGTGTCGCGAAGCTCCATCAACTCGGGATGACGGAACAACGCGTTGTCGTCGAAAGTCACCTTGGCATCCAAGGCGATCAGCTCGCCCGCGCCGGTGACGACCAGCGGATTGATTTCGGCCAGCGAACAATCGAGGTCGACAAACAACTTGCAGACGCCGCGGAACAGCTTGTCGGCCGAGCGAACGCTGGCCCCGGTGAGGCCCAGCTTCTGTGCCAGCTTTCGCGATTGATACGGTTGCAACCCGGCGTCGGGGCAGAAGGCTTCCTTGAAGATCAGCTCGGGGGTCTTCTCGGCGACCTCTTCGATATCCATGCCCCCTTCGGTGCTGACCATCAACACCGGCGAGGCACTCGCCCGATCGACCACGATGCCGAGGTACAGCTCGCGAGCAATGTCGCAGCCTTCTTCCACAAACACCCGGCGAACCGTTTGGCCTTCGGGGCCGGTTTGAATGGTAACGAGCGGCTCGCCGAGCATGGCGGCCGCGGCCTTTTCGGCAGCTTCGGCCGACTTGACGAGTTCGACACCGTGCTGGTCGGCATTGGTCTTGATGGTGCCTTTACCACGGCCGCCCGCGTGAATTTGTGCTTTTACTACCGCCAGGCTGCCGCCCAGTTCCTTGTAGGCAGCGGCCGCTTCGGCTGGGGTCTCCACGACGATACCCCGAGGGACCGCGATGCCAGCTTCACGAAACAACTGCTTGGCCTGGAATTCATGAATCTTCATAGCTATCTCGCTTGTCCTGCAAGAGTATTTTGCAATCACCCAAAACAGGAGTATAGCGCTAGCGCCGAACGACTTCAACTAGCCGATGGCCTTCGGCAGGCTCGCTGCAACGCTGGCCAGCAGCGTTGCAACCAACCGACAGTTACGAGCTTGCACTTTCGGAAGAGTCGACCGCCGCGCGCGATGCGAGTCGCTGGGCCGCGGCCTGCAACCAATTGGCTTCGGGCATGCCGTAGGGACGGAACTTCTCGGACATGCCGGTTTCGTCGTTGTAGAGCAACGCCCGGTGGGGCGAGAGCCGGCTGGCGGCCGGGTTGTCGATCAGGTTGCTGCTATCAGCGGCCGACATTTGGAAGACGACCCGCATCTCGAACTCGCGCATCGCCAGGCGGTCGAACAGTCGGCTAACCGCGTTATAGCCATCGCACCAGATGATGGTGTGGATGTTCCATTGGGGGCCGTTCTTCAGGATTTCGGCCAATTGTTTATCGGGAGCGACCGGCTTATCGCGATCCATCGAGAAACTGAAATCGTCTTCACTCTTCCGCAGATCACGGAATCGCGTGGCATTATGAATCACCAAAAAGATAGGCGGCGCCTGCTCATCCGACACTTCGTCGCGGCGAGCCAGTTCGTCGGCCACACGCGTGATGGCCCCTGGAAGGTCGCGCTGCGTGACCATCTCGGCCTGCGGGCCGATGGAATCGACCACCTGCTGCCAGATGCCGTAGCCGACATCCTCGGGTCGTGCCCCGTCGAGCACCAGGAACTGGGCGGCCGGGTTTGCCGCGGCCAGCGAGATGACAGCAGTGGTCATCACGCCGAGCGCGGCGACCGGTTGCTGCCCGACGACCATCAAGTTGCTCCCGCCGTGCGGCAGGAACGCTACCGACGTCGGAGGCTTGATCGCCACAGCGGCCCCCAGCCAGGCAGTACTAACCGAGGCATTATCGCCCTCTTGGCTGCCCTGCTCGAGCAACTGCATCAGCTCGAGATTTTTGAGCGGATCGGCCGGGGCGTTGCCTTCGAACACGATCGGCTCGTTGGCCGGCAGCTTGTGCTCCTCGCGCAGGTGGTCGATTTCCTCCAACTCGTGAGCACGCTGGCGATCGGGCAACCAGACCACCTGGAAAGGCTGGTTGGCCGACACCAAACCATTTTGATCGTTGTAAATCGCCTCGCCTGGCCGGCTCAGGAAGCGGGCCGCCTGGTTGCGTTCGTCGCTGAGAATCAGATGCGAGTCGGCCTCGCTGCACTGCAAAGCAACACGAACCGCCATTTGTCCCAACGTACTTCGAGCCAACGAGTAGGCACCCGACAATGTTTGCGAACCGAGCAGCACATGCATCCCAAACGCACGACCTTGCCGCACCAGTCGGTCGAGCAACAGCCCGGCCTCTTGGGCCAGCTTGTCGTCCTCGACAAAGAGTTCCTGGAACTCGTCGACCACCAACAACACTCGCGGCACCGCCTCGTCGGGATGGGCGTCGCGATAGTCGGCAAGATTTTGCACGCCGGCCGAGCGGAACTTCTCGCCGCGGCGACGGAGTTCTTCGTCCAAACGCTCGAGCACGCTCAGGCCGAACTCCCGCTCGCTCTCGATCGCAATCACCTGGGCGTGAGGCAACCGGTGCGTCGCGTACGACTTGAACTCGACACCCTTTTTGAAGTCCACCAAATAAAACTGCAGCTCTTCGGGGCTGTAGTGCAACGCCCCACTGGTGACCAACGCATGCAAGAACGTCGATTTACCCGAACCAGTTTTACCCGCGACCAGCAAGTGCTGCGCGGTTCCTTTGCCGAGTCGCACGTACTGCAAGCGATTCGCGCCGGCTCGCCCGATGGGGATCGCCAACTCCGAGCCGCAATGCTGAGTCCAACGTTTATCGAGCTCGGGCATCACCGCTTCGAACGGCACCTCCACGCGAATCGACTCTTTGGCCTGCTTGCCGGCCTGCTTGATCAACTGCACGAGCGGCGCATCTTCGATCGGCTGCGGCAGCGCCAGCGGCAACCGCTCGAACGCCGGATAACGCCAGACGAACTTGCCCGAGTCGTTCACCCAATCGAGATGCACCGAAGGCATCAGCAGATCCTCGATGGCAAAATCGTTAGGCAACCGTTGCCGGCGGTCGTGCGACAGAATCACATAGATACCGCACCGCGGGCCGCCGGTGGCCAGGCTCAGCAGCCGCTTGGCCGACGAGTCGCTGAAGCCGTGCGGGAAGTTGGCTATCGCCAGCACCTGGAACGGCTCGGCCACTTCGCCCGCCTGCTCGTTATACTCGTGGATGGTCGCGTACTCATTACGCAGATACTTCTGCAGAATGGTTTCCATGTGGGCGGTCAGCCGGGCGAGCTGCTCGTCCATGTCGCGCGACTCCGACCAGATGCGGCCGTGGATCAGTCCCTCGTCGTGATCGGCCAGGTGCATGAAGGCCGAGAAGCTCTCGCCAAGGCTCACGGGGTCGAAAATCGTGAACCGCACCTTGCCTGGTGGCATCGCGGTGAGGTAACGCACCATGATGGTTTCGAGCAAATCGACCGCCGCCCGCTTGCCCTCGCCTTCGACGGTTGCGACCAGCGAGGGTTGCTCGCGGAGCGTGATCATCGTGGGGAGCTTGAGTTCACTGAACTCAGGGCGAAGTTCGGTATGCGACGACAACGCGTGTTTGACCTTCGCCAGCTCCAGCGTGGCGGAGCCGAACTGGATGGCCTCAGTCGCTTCGTCGGGCTTGGGCCAGGTGGTGTAGTCGGTGTGATTCCAATCGGGGAACAGTCGCTCGCACCGGCGGTTCATCGCGTCGACTTGCATCCGCAGCTTCGACACCGCTTCGAACCAGCGATCGCGCATGGCCGACCAATCGGCGTCGCGACGCTGCTGGGCAGCGGCCAGGGCTTCGTCGCGGGTGGCTTCGGCCGCGCGCTTGGTGCTTTCGAGCTTGGCAGCCAGCGACGCCATGGTTTCGCGATGCTTCTCCTTGTGGGTCGCGGTCGCGGTTTGATACTCATCTTTCAGTTTCGCCAGCCGCGTGGGATACGTGTCGTGGGCTTGGGCCAGTTGGTTATCTTTCCACTCTTCGATATCGGCGAGCGTCTTCCGCGCGTGGGTCTCGGCGTCGGCCAGTTCATGATCGCGACTCGTGAGCAGCTTCTCGGCGTCACGGCGGCTCTTTTCCCTAGCGGCTATCGCGGCCAGGTCGATCGCCCCGCGGGCGGCGGCCGAGCTACGCAGGAACTCGCGATAGGTCGACTCGGCCCACTGGTTGAGTCGCTTACGGAGCACAAACCAACCGACTCCGGCAACCACGCCAGCGGCCACCAGACTGCCAAGCAGCCAAATCGGGCAGTTCGCCCAGCCGACGATAAAGCCCATGGCGATCAGCAGCACTACCCAGATACCGAAGGCCATACCGGCTGGCATGGCTCCCTCCATGAGTTGCGACAGTCGGTCGTCCTGCAAAGCGGTGACGTGCTGGCGGAGCCGTTCGATGTGCTCGTCCACCTTCTCGGGCGAGGCCTCGTTCACGTCGGCCGATGCGTCGTCGCTGCTCGCTCCGGTGGTCGCATAGTCGCTCCCCAGCCCGTCTCGCCAGAGCCGCCGCATCTGCAGCAACTCGGCCGTGTCGGCGTGCAGCTGATCGATCTGCTGCTGCCGTGTCACGAGATCCTTCTGCACCGCTTCGAGCGTTTCGCGAGGGGTGTTCTTCGAAGCGTCGAACACGGCCAATGCTTGCCAGGCAGCTTGCTTGCGATCCTCTTTGGTCTGGCGAACCGTCGTCGCGTGCTTGGCTTCCACCTGCTGACGGACCTGACGGTACTCGGCCTGGGTTTCGTCGCGGGTCGATTCGTAATCGCTGGTCAAGGTTTCCAGGTACTGCCCGTGCGACTCCTCGCGCTCGACCTTGGTGGTCAGGTAGTCTTTGTCGCCCGCTTCGATCTGCCGATCGTACTCGTCGCGGGCCGACTGCGTGGCGGTTTCGAACTCCAGCAGAATGCGTTCCTCGGCCAATTGCCGCTCGTTAGCATCCTTCTGCAGTTCACGCATCAATTCGAGTTGGCGACGAGTAGAAAGCAAACCGATGGCCCGGGGGTTAGAGCATTTTGTCGTAAACTCAAGCGGGCCGAACCAGTGAGCCGTGGTCGGCCGGCTACTCTCACTAAACACCGCCTGCGCGGCAAACTACCTCTCCAAATCTCGCTGCGCTTCGCGAAGCATCAAGTCCATGCGGCCGACGGCATCGAGTGCGGTTTTTACCACGGGAAGCATCGGCTCCAGGTGCTGCTCGGCAAACGCCCGGCTCACTTCGTCGTTCCACTCGGAGGATACCTCGGCCCAGGTGAGCTCGAGATGCTCCAGCGCCCGGCGAATCCGCCCTGCACCCGATTGGAGATCACATGATTTCATCGTTGATTCCCTGTTGGATTATTCAGACTCGGTTTTGGTGTCGGTTTCGGCCTTGGTGTCGCTATCGGCCGGTTCCTGGTCGCCGTCGGTCTGTACTTCCTCTTCTAATAGACTGGAAACATCGAGTTTTGGCACGGCCGACGGGGATCCCAGCGACTGATATTCCTGAATTCGATCGAGAATCCGGCTCAAAACGGCCATCGACTGCACCACGTCGATCTCCGCGTAGCTCTTTAGTTGCGAAATGCGACCTTCGTACTCGTACAGCTCGTGACGCACCTCACGACACCACCCTTTCAGCCGCTCGGCTTTCTCCTGACAGTAAATCAGATGGGCCTGGGCCTTTTTCAGGGCCGCTCGCTGCTCGGTGCAGCTGGGTCGCTCGTCGGCGATGGGGAACATCAAACAGCGGTGCAATTCCTTCTTGGCGACCTCCACCTGGTCCCAGGCGAGCTGCACCTGACGTTTCCAATACCGGGGGCGGTCGTGCTCGAGCCAGTCGAGCAACCGGCGACACTCGGCCCCGACCTCGGTCAGCCCCTCGTCGGCCTGATGGGCGAACGCAGCCAACGCCTGGCGGACTCGCTCGATGGCTTCGATATTGTGAACGTAAGCAGGACCAGACATGGGACTCAGAGTTTCAGTTGATGCTAGGAGTGGGGAGCATAAGGAGGAACGCTAGTTCAATTCAGCTGATGGAACCGTACTTCGTCCCTCGTCAGGTCGATCGTCGCCAGGGTGAACGGATCGGCGCGATGCAATGCGCCCGGGCATACCCGCCGGATATCGCCTTGCATCCAGTCGGCGTGTTCGTGGAAGTGCCCCGTCAGCAGGTAGTCGGGTTGCGATTCGATTATCGGCCGCAGGTCGCTCCGCAGGTGACCGTGGGCTACTCCTATTTCGCGACCGGCCGCCTGAATCATTCCCCCCCAGGCCAGCGAGCAAGCAGAATAGTCGTCGGCAGCCTGCACCAGTTCGGGCACATTGTCGCTGTCGTGGTTACCAAACACAAAGTACAGCGGCAACTCGGCGCAGATTTCCACGATGGCTCGCGAAGTAATATCTCCGCAATGCACGAGCAGTTCGGCTTCCAGACCAATCAACAGATCGATCGCCTGCCGAGTCCGCTCCAGCTGGTCGTGAGTATCCGAGACGACTCCGATGAGCATGGTAATTCCTTTGGCTTGCCCTCGGTGTCCTTGGTGTGGGATCTCGTCCCCGCGTGGTTAACGCTGCGACAGGTAGTCCTCAATTCGCTCGGCTTTGCGAATCAGGAAAGGAGCATGCTCGTTGGTCGCCTCCATGGTACGGGCGATCGCCTTGATGTGCTGCTCGAAGTCTTCAACAAACTTCTTATGCTCCTGGTCGCGCCAGGTGGCACTCAGACCATGCAACTGGCCCGACAACGCGGTGAGCCCTGCTTCGAGCTCGGCGTTGAACTTTTTGAGATTCGCCGCAAATCGGCGGAGTTCATTAGGATCGACAATCGCTTGCGACATGGCAACGCTCGCTGTGGGGCGATGAAGGGTGTTCCGGTACCCCCAATTATAGGCGCTCGGCGGCAATCAATCGAGCAAACGGGCCAACCTGCACGAACCGCCGAGCGTCGGCTTGCCGCGTTAGGCCGCCGAATTCCCACACCCGAGTTCCTGCGAATGCTTCGCCGTGAGCGATACCGCCTCGCGGATTTGCTCCGGAGTATGGTCGCTAGTGATGAAGAATCGCAGCCGGGCAGCGTGGTCTTCCACCGCCGGATACAGGATGGGCTGCACGTTAATGCCGGAGCGGAACAACCGATCGCTCAGTCGCAACGCCGATTCGGAACTACCGGTAATCACCGGCACGACCGGCGTGCCACGACTGGCTCCGGTATCGAGTCCCGCTTCGTTGGCCAGCGACAAAAACAAGGCCGAGTTCTCCTGCAGGCGAACCACCCGTTCGGGTTGCAGCTCGATCTGCCGCAGCGACGCCAGGGCGGCCGCGGTGTTCGCCGGTGGCAAACCAACGCTATACACAAACCCGGGAGCCGTGTACTTCAGGTACTCGACGATCTCGCGTCGCGCTGCGATGTAACCGCCACAGCTACCGAGCGACTTGCTCATGGTACCCATCAAGATGTCGATGCGTTTCGCGTCGATATCGTAGTGCGAGGCAATGCCATGCCCGCCAGGACCAATGGTGCCCAGCGAGTGGGCTTCGTCGACCATCAAGTAGGCTTTGAACTCTTCCTTCAGCTCGACGAACTCAGGCAGCGGAGCAATGTCGCCGTCCATGCTGTAGACACCCTCGATGACGATCAGCACCCGACGATACTCGTGCCGATAACGGGCGAGCAAATCGCGACAGGCCAACGGATCGCTATGAGGGAACGCCCGCCGATGGGCGCCCGACAGTTTGCAACCTTGCACAATGCTGTTGTGCGACAACGCGTCGTGCAGAATCAGGTCGCCAGGGCCAAACAGGTGGCCAATGGTGGTTTCGTTGGTCGCGTGTCCGCCGACCATCGTGATGGCGGCTTCGGCGCCGAGGAAGTTGGCAATCGCCGACTCCAACTGTCCGTGCAGCGGCTTCTCGCCCGACACCAACCGGCTCGCCGACACACTGGTACCGTAGCGAGCGGTCGCGTTCTGTGCGGCAGCCACCACCAGGGGATCGCCCGACATACCAAGGTAGTTGTAGCTACAGAAGTTCACCATTTGGCGGCCATTGATCATAGTACGATCGTTGGTCACCCCCTGATGAATTGTGAAATAAGGGTTCTGGAGACCCACGTTGTCGGCCAAAGCGAGCGTGCGTTGCAACTGGCGATACTCTGGAGACTCGGCAAAGTCGTAGTCGCCCAATTCCACCTCACGGCGCTCGCCTTGTTGCGTTTTGCCAGCCATCTGCACACCGATCGCCCGCACGATGTCGCTCGGCGTGTGCATGTCGAGCAAGGTCTCTTCCGGGAAGCGGGTGCCGAACTGATCTTCAAGGGCAGCCACGATCTCCATCCGCTCGAGCGAATCGAGTCCCAATTCAATCAGGTTGGTCGAAGGTGTCAGCCGCTTCGCACGATCCTTCGCCACGTCGACGATTACCGAGAGCACCGACTTCATCACCTGATCCGAAGTCGATTGCTCGCACGAATCGCAGCAACCGCACTGCGACTCGCAGGCTTCTTGATCGTCCGCGATACCAAGCGACTGCTTGGTGGATATCATTACCTTGAGGTTGCCATTGAGGTACGCATCGCGACAAGCAAAGCGTTGCAACTTGCCGCTGGAGGTCTTCGGCAGCGAGTTGGCTTGCACCATTACCACGTCGGTCGGGGCAATGTCGTGCAACTCGAGCACCTGTCGACTAATGGCCGCGGCAATCTCGTCGGCGCGATCCTTCAATCGGCGGGGCAGTTCTTGCAGCACAATCAGCTGCTCCCCTGCTCCGCTCTCCACCGCAAACGCGGCCGTGGGCGAAGTGGACAATTCGCTGTCGACCGCACGAGCGGCTTCTTCGATATCCTGCGGGTAGTAGTTCACACCGCGGATGATGATCAGGTCTTTTCGACGACCAATCACCAGCAGCCCTGCCCCGTCGGTCACACCAAGGTCGCCGGTACGCAGGAAAGGTCGCTCGGCGCCGGGCAACTGGTTGCCAAAAATTTCTTGATTCAGTTCCGGGCGTTGCCAGTAACCGCTGCTCACGCTGCGGCCGGCCACCCAGATTTCGCCAATCTTGCCGCGTGGGCACTCGACGCCCGACTCGGGGTCGACGATTCGCACTTCTTGATCCAGCAAGCTGCGCCCACAGTCGACCATGGTTTGCATCTGCGATGCATCACAGCAAGGATCAGGCTCGGTGAGCATGCCGGCCTGCAGCGCGACGGTGTCGACGGTCCGCGTTCGCGGTGGAGTCGAACGATCGGCCCCGGCAACCAGCAACGTCGCCTCGGCCAAACCGTAGCAGGGATAGAACGCTTCGCTGCGGAATCCGGCGATGGAAAATTTCTCTGCAAATCGTTGCAGGGTTTCGGCTCGTACCAACTCGGCTCCGTTAAACGCCAGGTTCCAACGGCTCAAATCGAGTTGCGCTGCCTGCTCGTCGCTCACGCGATCAACACACAAGTCGTAGGCAAAGTTAGGTCCACCGCTGACGGTTGCTCCGGTCGCCGAAATCATCTTCAGCCACCGCAGTGGTTGCTGCAGAAAATGGGCGGGCGACATCAGCGTGCAAGGCGAGCCACCATACACTGGCTTGATGACACCGCCGATCAGGCCCATGTCGTGATACAGCGGCAACCAGAACACAGCTACGTCATTCTCGGTTGTGCCAAAGCCTTGGCTAATCACGGCCGCGTTACCCAGCAGGTTGTCGTGGGTGAGCATGACCCCCTTAGGATCGCCGGTCGAGCCGGAAGTGTATTGCAGGAAAGCGAGGTCGCTCTTGTCGGGCGAGATCTCTCGCCACCCGTTCGCCTCGGCGGCGGGAATGTTGTCGGTCGACCACCATGGGAGCCGGCGGAGCTCCGCCGAGGTGTCGATGGTGTGTTCCATGCGGGCCAGCGCGTCGGTCGTCGACAGCACTATGCAAGCTTTTGCATCCCTGACGACCCGCTCGATGCGATCTGCGTTGCGATTCCGCCGCGGCGGATAAGCCGGTACTGCGGTGACACCTGCGTACAAGCAGCCGAAGAAAGCCGCAATAAAGTCGAGTCCCGAGGGGTAAAGCATCAATGCGCGGCCGCCGCTAAGCCCGGCTCGTTGCAGCCGCGAGGCAATAGCGCGGGCTCGTTGGTCGAGCTCGGCATAAGTGATCCGAAGGAAGTTCTGCTCGCCATCGACAGAGTAGCTGAATGCGATTCGATCGTTATACGTCGCTGCACGAGACCGCAGCAAATCAACGAGATTCGTAGCCGAAAAGTCCAGGGCGGTGTCTTCCAGCGAACGACGCTGCTTGGCGACCGTGCAGTCCACGAGGGGACGGCCGCTGCCCCAACTGGGGAGGGTGAAATGAGGCTTGGTGGCCGCATTCGGAACAGTGGGTAGGCTCATGATGACAACAAGACCGCGGGGCTGAAGGGGGAGTAAGTTCGGCACCAGCCCGCAGTTCGAGACAGTGCCGCCTCCCCACTCATCGACCATTCCGCATAGTGGTGGCCCTTATTTAAGGTGAACCACCGGGTTGAATCGGCTCTGAGGGTAAGGGACATCACGGAAACTTGACCCTCGGTAAGGGTCGCACCTCCGCAAGGGCTGCTTATCCATCCTAAATATGGCGGTTTCGTGCAATACGAGACCGAACGCAGCGACCGCTAGCAACACTTAGGTTGCTAGCGGCGGCTGGGTAAACTATTCATATCAGGCAATGCTTGCAGTGTCGAGTATCAAATTACTGACGAACTTCGATACCGATGTTGATTGCATTGGCCATGATTTCTTCGCTTCCATCATCCTTGAAGCCCATGTACTTGCCATTGTCGTCGCCGAGCACATAGTCGACGTGAGTGCTGGCTCGCTTGATGTTATCGACAAAGGTGCCGGTCCAACCAAGGTTAAAGGACACATTGTCGGTCAACCGGTACTTCAAGTTCATCCGCAACTCACCCACCGGGGCGAAGTCATCGTCGTTCTGACCGTAGGAGAACGACTTAGCACGAGACAGCAGGAACGAGTTCACGTCGCCCTGAGTCTTACCCGCACCAGCGAAGCCGGTTTGCTCCCAATCGCGGACGTTGTAACCGAACATGAACTTACCGTCCGATTCCAAAGCCCAGCGACCACGGTTACGCTTCCATTTGAAGCCAAGCTGCGGGCCTACGATGTTATTCACGATTGTAGTATCCCAGCGAGCATCGCCCAGGGCAAAGCCGCCCGTGCCGTTGAAGATGAAGTTGTCGTCCAACTGCAGGAACCGCACACCGTAGCCCCACT
The DNA here is from genome assembly GCF_007748035.1 of Aeoliella mucimassa. NCBI lineage: Bacteria > Pseudomonadati > Planctomycetota > Planctomycetia > Pirellulales > Lacipirellulaceae > Aeoliella > Aeoliella mucimassa. Next base: position 2,086,791 of record NZ_CP036278.1, on the reverse strand, counting down.
CGAAGCTGTTGTTCTGCTTACCAACCAGGAAGTGATCGTTATCCAAGCGGTGAGCGTGCATCATCTCGAAGCCGTTGATCTTCAGCGTATTCTTCAGGTCGACTTGCGAGAAACCGGTAGTCAAGGTGACCAGGTCACCATAGTCGGGGAACACGTTGACGTGGGTGTCAGGAATGTTGTCGCCGTCGGTGTCGAACCACTGTCCACCGTGCTGGCCATCTTCGTCGATGTCGTCGGCAAAGCCGTCGCCATCCCCAATGCCGTTCAAACCACCTTCGTCCACGTCCAAGAATCCAGCGAAGGCTCCTACCGAAGAGCGGAAGGACACAAAGACTGTCTCTTCTGCCAAGGCGTCGTACTCGGCAATCAGATCAGCGATGATTTCCTCGTCGGTCAGATCGTCATCGTCGTTGTCGTCGATAGCTTGATCAATCTGATCCTGTGGAATCGGGAAGTCTTCGAGCCCCATCGAGAACGACTGAACGTTGTCGGGCCCGTTGAGCACGCTGAACAACCAGCCGCTACCTTCGGGCGACCAGTAGCCGAACTCGTAGCGGTCACCAAGATCCCATACAGCTCGTGGCACTGCGTTCTGGATGCTGTTGGTGATTACCATCCGATTGATGGGTTGTCCCGTTTCGGGATCCAGCGGGGTACCACCGTACACGGGGAACGCCAGCTGATCGGTACCGCGATCGCCGACGACAACCCGTTCGCCGGTGGTCACCATACCCATTTTGTCAAAGCGGAAGAAAAATCCGCATTGACAGTCGCTTCCGCGACAATCCAAGTCGAGATCGACCGGATCGAAGAACTGCATGTCCGTACTGCATCCGTAAAATGGACTGCAGCTGTCGTCTAACTGTGCTTTGACGGTTGACGAGAGCCCGAGAGCCAACAAGGCGGTCAGGCAACTAATTTTAATGGAGGAGGCAGACATTTTTTGTTTACTACCCTTTTGCTGAGGCGCGGCCGGTAGGCGCTTATCCACTGCGCCACCCCGATGTTGGAGTTTGTCTGTGTGGGTAGTATCGGAACAGACGGTCGTAGGAGTTGAACAACTTTGGTAAGGAGTAACGAAAATACCGGATGCTCTGGTAATGCTGCCCGGACGAATTGCCCCCCAGCACCATCAGGGCCTATACTTTCAGGTACATCTGCCCGCAAAAAGGCGACTGAAACAACGCCCATTCCCCGCGTTTCGAGGTTAAAACCCCATGAATCACCGATTCCGCTTCCATCCCACGTTTCCGGTGCTATCGCTTTGCTGGGCCCTCGTGCTATCGCTGCTGGCACTGGCCAGCGGAAATCGCGTCTTTGCTCAAGCAACTGCTACCGAGGAAGCGGCCGAAGAGAAAACCGCCGAGCAGGCGCCCGGCGCCGAGTGGGTTCGCATCCAAAAGGACGACAAAGGCCGCCCTACGGCCATGCAGGTGGCCATTGTTCGCTACAAGGCCACCGATAAGTCTCCTTACAAGGGTGCTGTCGTCGACCTCGTAGGGGCCGTGCACGTGGGCGACAACGCTTACTATTCGAAGCTGAACGACAAGTTCGAATCGTACGACGCCCTGCTTTACGAGCTGGTAGCCCCGCAAGGCACCGTGATCGAACGCGGCACCAAGGCGTCGAATCGCCATGCGCTCGGCGCCATGCAAAACGGCATGAAGGACATGCTCAAGCTGGAACACCAGCTCGAGAAGGTCGACTACACGAAAAAGAACTTCGTACACGCGGACATGTCGCCTGATCAGTTCTTTCAAAGCATGGAAGACCGCGGCGAGAGCATCTTCACGATGTACTTTCGCCTGATTGGGCAGTCGATCGCTCAACAGAGCCGCATGACCGCCGAGGGAGCCACGCCCGACATCGACATGATGAAGGCCATGTTCGCCAAGGACCGCTCGCGGCAGCTCAAAATCGCCATGGCGAAGCAAATGGCCGAAATGGAGTCGCTGCTCACCGCCTTCGGCGGCGAGGAAGGCTCGACGCTCATCTCCGAGCGGAACAAAGCCGCCCTCAAGGTGCTCTCCGAGCAGCTCGATGCTGGCAAGCGGAACATCGGCATCTTCTACGGTGCTGGGCACATGTCCGACATGGGCGAGCGGCTCGAGAAGGAGTTCCACATGGAGCCTGTCCAGGAGGAATGGCTCGACGCCTGGGACCTCACCGCCGAGTAGCCTGCACTGCATGCACCTAGCGGCATGCAATGCCCTCCAACGCTCTTGGTTTAGTCCTCCAATACGTTCGAGTTGCTAGCAGCCGTAGTCTGTTTAGCCGATAGCATTTGCGAAAGGCTAAGGAACATTCCTCCCGCGGTGCCGACGATGGCCATGATGTAGCCGATGCCCAGGCTGGCGTTGCCGCCGAGCGCGGCGAAGATGCCGGTCGCCAGGTACAGGGTCACCACGCCCAATATCAGAACCGGAGTAACCGACGGGATGTTCGTCACGCTGGCAATGTTGAGCCCTACGAGGCCGATCGCTGAGATGGCGGCCGTCACGAGCAGCCAAATCGGCAACTGCACTCCCAGCGTGATATGACCGTTCAGCCCGGTCACTTTCATCGATACTGGCAGCATGTTGGACATGGGAAAGTTCATTGCAGTGTCGCCGAACGGGGATCCGTTGAAGCTAACGGTCGGATTTTGAATGGTCATCCAGGTCAAAGGTAGCGAAAAGACGAGCAATACGCCGGCGATGACGCAGAGGACGATTTGGTTGTTATTCGCTTGATTCATAGGTTTTCCCTCCCATAACTAGAAAATGCGTATGACCAGCCATGCGGCTAGCCATACGCATTTCGCTATGGGAGTCACGATCTTGGTGTAAAACACCGACGATCGTGCTTACTTCAACTTCGCGGCGAACTTGGGTCCCCCGTACAGGGCAGTCGTGCCGAGCATCTCTTCGATGCGGAGCAACTGGTTGTACTTGGCCATCCGGTCGCTACGACTGGCCGAGCCGGTCTTGATCTGGCCGGTTGCCAAGGCCACGGCCAGGTCGGCGATGGTGCTGTCTTCGGTCTCACCGCTACGGTGCGACGAAATGCTGGTGTAGCTGTTGTCGTGAGCCAGGTTGATCGCGTCGATCGTCTCGGTCAGGGTGCCGATCTGATTCACCTTGATCAGGATCGAGTTGCCGATGCCTTCGTCGATACCGCGTTGCAAGCGTTCGACGTTGGTCACGAACAGGTCGTCGCCCACCAGCTGGCACTTGTCACCGATCTTGTCGGTCAGTTGCTTCCAACCGGCCCAGTCGTCTTCGCTGCAGCCGTCTTCGATGCTGCAGATCGGGAACTTATCGACCCAGCTAGCCAGCAGGTCGACCATGCCGGTCGGATCAAGCTCTTTGCCGTCGATCTTGTAGATGTTCTTGTCGCTATCAAAGAACTCCGTGGCAGCACAGTCCATGGCGAACCAAACCTGCTCGCCCGGCTTGTAGCCAGCCTTTTCGATCGCGGTCAAAATCACGTCGAACGCTTCGGCGTTGGCCTTCAGGTCGGGAGCAAAACCACCTTCGTCACCAACCGAGGTGTTCAGGCCCTTTTCGCTGAGCACCTTCTTCAGGTTGTGGAAGATCTCGCAACCCGCACGCAGTGCTTCGCTGAAGCTATCGAAGCCCAGCGGCATCACCATGAACTCTTGGATGTCGACCGAGTTATCCGCGTGCTCACCGCCGTTGAGGATGTTCATCATCGGGGCCGGCAGCAACCGGGCGTTCGAACCACCCAGGTAGCGGTACAAAGGCAGCCCGCAGAACTTGGCAGCAGCGTGGGCGGCAGCCAGCGAAACGCCAAGAATGGCGTTGGCACCGAGGTTTTTCTTGTTGGGGGTACCGTCCATTTCGATCATGGTCTGATCGAGCGCGGCCTGATCCAAGCCGTCCATGCCTTCGAGTTCGTCGGCAATCTTCTCGTTCACGTTGGTGACCGCAGTCTGGACACCCTTGCCGAGGAAGTAGTCTTTGTCGCCGTCGCGAAGCTCCCAGGCTTCGTGAGCACCGGTGCTGGCACCGCTCGGCACCGCGGCGGTACCCACCGAGCCGTCGGCCAGGGTCACGTCGACCTCAACGGTCGGATTGCCCCGGCTGTCGAGGATTTGGCGTGCATGAATGTCGATGATTGTGGACATCTAAAACCTCTTTGATGTATGTGGAGTGCGGGGTGGATAAGACCGTACCGCGGGCTTCAAAAAGCGATGCATTTCCCGCTATTGTATGGCAGTCCCGCAGGGTGTCGAGGGTCGGCGAGTAGTCCGGCGGGGGGACATTCGCGGCGGTTTTTCCGCAGTGCGTGCCTATCTGGCCCACCTTGCTCGCGGAGGCGAATCGCGGCCTTGCTTCGCCCGCAAATTTGCCGCTTTAGGCTGTGCGGAACCATACCCAGCGGGTTCCATATCCGCACATCGGAATCGCGCAGGTGAAAGCCTTTCCAACGATTCATCCCTCGACGATTGTGCCCCCACTGCATTTGCCCCCAAATGGCCAAAACGCGATCGTGGGGGCAATTCTTACGACGATGCCTCAAGTTGCAATGCGTTGAGCGACAGTCACTTACAAGTTTCATGATCGACGTAAGTCCAAACAAAAGCCCCCACACCGGGGGCACAACACGATAATAAAGGGGCCAATCGCCCCCTCCAAACCAACAACACATATAACCATTTGTACACTGCACCCATTAGAGCAAATCGCCGCCCGATTGCAAGCATTATTCTTGGCCATTTGGGTGCGAGTCGAGCGGCTGAAGTCGCTTGATTTTGTTGCCTCGCTCCTTGGAACACCTTAGAATCACGCGAGACGCAGAGGCAGTTGCTGCAAGCATCCGCCGCGCCGCATGGATGACTTCACACACCGATCGGGGGATAGCGATGCGATTGACTAGAGTTCTTTGTGCCGGGATGGCTTGTCTCATGGTTCAGGCAGTCGCCTTCGGAGACGAACCCGCCTCCCCGACAAATTCCCTGGTCAAAGTGATCCGCGAGGCGCAAGCCATGAATGGCGTGAGTATGGAAATCCATCGCGTCGAGATCGCCGGCTTGGTGGTCAACGACCAGGGAGCACCGGTCGCCGATGCGACCGTGATGGCCGTCGGCACGCCCGACCAGTATGGCTTCGGCTACGAACGCTCGCCGGTCGAAGCGACCACCAACGCGTCGGGCGAGTTTGCCATGGTGCTCGAAGTGCTAGTGCTTCGCGACTCGTCGCAGCAAGTCGGCAAGCAAGCGGTCGGAGAGTTCTGCGTGTTCGCCATCGCCGATGGCTATGGCTTTACCTGGGCGGAGGAGTGCACGTTTCGCCCCGAGCCGATGCCTGCCAGCTTGCGCGAAGCGGCCACCAAATCGCTTACTGGTTTCTATCAAGACTTCAGCCCCGCGGTAAAACTCACGCTGGAACCGCCAGCAGTGTTCGAGGGGGTGATCTCCGACGATCAAGGCAATCCGCTTCCCAACGCCCGCATTCAGGCAGGGGTGGTGAATGGTCCGCCCGAGGGGCAAGGTCGGGAAATTCGCGGTTGTCGCCTGGAGAATGAATCAGGCACCACTTCCACTTTTGTGGCTATTGATGTGCTTCCCGCCAACCTCCGCGACACTCGCACCGACGAATTGGGCCACTTCTCACTGCCGCAACTGCGAACCGACACCACCTACATGGCCTTGATCGATCCCGGCCCGGAGTACGACGCCAAGCAGCTCACACTCCTCACAGGTGATCCTCCAGCCAACGCGGATATTCGCCGCACTATTTCTACCAGCGACGGCATCTACTCCGGCCAGTTCGCCTGCCCGCGCGATGTACGCATTCACCTGGTCACCGCCGAGGGAGAGCCCATCGCGGGAGGATGCGTGCTGGCCCACGCCAAGCGGCAAGCGAGGTACGCGGGCACAAACAGTCGGACCAACGAACGTGGTATCGCCGAACTAAGGATTCTTCCAGGCGAGTACACGCTGCTGCTCGATCCCCCGCTCGACGCGCCGCTGCTGCCGAGAAAAGCGATGCTAACCGTGGGGGACGAAGCCTCGCGAGAATTGCAGTACTGCTTGCCCGCAGCCGCGACGCTACGCATTCATGCGGTGCACGAGGACGATGACTCCGCCATTGCTGATATTCGCTTCCGTTACCAAACCGACTCGATGGACGAACCACAGCTGCTCAGCACGCAGCAAGTCGCCAGCGATTATCGAGGGACCGATAGCGAGGGAGTGCTGGAGGTGCAATTGCCGCCGGGCGAGGTGACGTTGCTCACCGAAACCAACCCGCGGGGGCTGACGCCGGTGCAGTCGAAGTCGGACCCAATCGTACTCGTCGCGGGCGAAGCGCATGACTACGAGTTTCGCTTCGACCGTTCCCGACGAAATCCAGCAGCTACGAACCAAGTGCTGGTCGCCGACTCGACATCTCCAGCTGAGATGGCAGCAGAGATCTCCAGACAGCGAATCCTTCTGGCTAGCTCCAAAGGCACCTTTACGGCCAACTTATTTCGAGGTACCTGCGAGGCATCGCTGGAGGAAGTGAAAACGACTCTCGATGCAGTTCCGGCAGCAGCCGTGCCCGACATCCGCGAGTTGTACAAGCAGTGGACCGGCCAGCCGCTTCGCATGGCCACTCAACGCACCACGTTCGATGGCCTCCGCTGCAAAAATGAAACGGTCACGACTTCTCCCGAGTCTACCCCACCTTTAGCAGCGGATTACGTTCTGTTTAATGGAAGCGAAGGAGTAAACTACGACGATACCAATCAACAGGTCGATCTGTTTCCCCAACGCTCCTTCCATTTTGCCATGAATCGACTGTCGAATTTGACGGAGTTGATGCCGCCCCTTTTGAAGGATGGCGAAGTGATCGGCGACCAATATGTCTTTTTATTGAAGGAAGAGACTGAAACTTTTGAGCTCGTTGCCAACGCGAAGACCGGCCATCTGCATCGCAAATCGACTGTTTTTTCGACGGGCTATGGGAAGTTCATCTGGCAGTTCGGCTCGCAAGAGTACGACAATGGTCTGCGACTCCCCAAACTGTTGGTCGAGATTCAGTCGCGAGAAGGCAAGATAGGTATCTTGCGAATCGTGGAACCGACGAGCGTGGAGCTTGTCGACGAGTTGCCCGCCGACGCGTTTGCATCCCCCGTGCCGGCCGATACGACGGTGGTCGACTACCACAAGATGTTGACCGACGATCCGAACCGACCCAATGTGTATCGCTTGAACGGTCCGGTGACCGACCTCAGCCGATACGCACTGCAGGAGCGCCCCGTTGTGGAGCCAACCACTCCCAAGCAGTCGCAACACCAAGCGGCCCCCTTCACCGTCGCGGGTTGGGTGGACCAGCAGGGCGCGATCGATGCGGTCGACACTTCAGGCAAACTGGTACTCGTGCAGTTTTGGGCAAACTGGTGCCCCCAGTGCGAAAAACAAATCGCCGACATGAACAAGGCTGTCGCCACGTTTGCCGACCAACCCGTGGTGGTGCTGGCGATCCATGCGTCAGAAATGCCCGAAGACAACTTGGTTGCCTACGCAAAGAAGTATCGCATCACCTACCCGCTTGCCATCGACGACCACCAGGCAGGCAACGGATTCGGCGACACCGCGGCCGCCTACGGGGTGCGCGGCGTTCCGACCACTGCGGTCATCGATCGCAAAGGGAACCTGGTCTATCTCGGCGAATTGAAGGAAGCGGTCGCCAAGGTACGCGAGTTGGTGAAAGAGCCTGTGGACGAATCGAAGTGAGACTGTCGACCAGGTCGAGCGATAGAACCGAGCCTCCTCGCCGGTCGCCGGTCGCGGCTTGTTGGCAGTGGACGCTTATTGGGTTGGTAGCAGGGGCGGCCCTACCCGCCTTGCTTGGCGCCAGGGGACTCTATCAGTTCCATGCGTACGTGACGTCGCAGCCACCCGGTACGGTTGGTTGCGGCAATGGAGTACTGGCCGCTTATTTCTTGCTGTTTATAGCTGCCCCAGTCATGGGACTACTTGGGCAATCGCAGCAGCGGGCCGTTGCGCACGCTGCAAACGATAGGTCGAGCAACCGCCGGCGTCCAAGCAGCGTGGAGTTTCCCGCCCGCGAGTGTTTCAGCGGTGGAGTTAGAGCTAGAACCGCTGGCTGTGTAGGCTGCTTGGCTCCGAGTGCGATAACGTGCGATGCGGATCATGAGAACATCAAGATCGATGCTACCGCGCAGAGCACCATGATCGCACCGACACCAGCAAAGCTGAACACCAGCGACCGTTTGCCATAGAAGCAAAGCACTCCGGCGACAGAGACCAGGCATCCGGCCATAAGCGCCCAAGCTCCCATCACGAAGATGAGGACGTAGTCGAAGGCCAAATCTCCTTCGGCACTGGGGAACGCAATGCACGATGCGATGATCGCAAACAATCCATAGAGCACCACCCCACCGCCAACGAGGAGCAGCAGAATGCCCGGCACAATCCGCCACCGGAAGCCCCGCGGTTGCGGGACTTCCGGCTTTGTGGTTGTTGCATCATAAGGATTGGCAAGATCTTCCGAGCGAGACATCCGAGGTCAATCTATTCTTCGTCCTCTTTCAACTTCGCGTTGGCGAGGATCTCGGCTTGCACGTTGCCGGGCACGGTTTCGTAGCCGGCGAACTCCATGCTGTAGCTGCCTTGGCCGCCGGTCATGCTACTGAGCGTGCGGGCGTAGGTAGTGACTTCGCCGAGCGGGGCCTTGGCCTCGACGGTGGTCATGCCGCCGCCGGCCGAGTCCATGCCGACCATCTGCCCACGCCGACCGGCGAGGTCGCTGGAAACGTCGCCCACGTTGTCGGCCGGCACGGTGATATGCAGGTTGACCATCGGTTCGAGCAACGAAGGCTTCGACTTCTGGAACACTTCGGCAAACGCCTTGGAAGCGGCCATCTTAAAGGCGGTTTCGTTCGAGTCGACCGGGTGGTCTTTGCCGAAGTGAACCTCGACGCAGACATCCTGCACCTTGCAACCCGCGATGACGCCGTTGGTAATCCGCTCGAGAAAGCCCTTTTCGATCGCCGGCATGAAGTTGCCAGGAATCGAGCCACCGACCACGGTGTCGACCCACAGGAAGTTCGACGCTTCGTGGTAGTGCACGTTCTTCAGCTGCGGGAAACGTTCCTTCGTCGCGAAGTCTTCCACCGCAACTCCCTCGGGGAAGGGATACATGCGAATGTGCACTTCGGCAAACTGCCCGGCGCCGCCGCTTTGCTTCTTGTGGCGGTACATGCCTTCGCCGTTTTGGGTGATCGTCTCCCGGTACGGGATCTTGGGATCGTGCGTTTCGATCTCCACGTGATCACGACGCTTGAGCCGCTCTTGGATGAGTTGCAGGTGCAGCTCGCTCATGCCGGTGAGAACGGTCTCGTGGGTTTCTTCGTCGTGCTCGACGTGAATGGTGGGATCTTCTTCGGCCAGCTTATGCAGCGAGCTGGAAAGCTTGGTTTCGTCGCCCCGCGACTTCGGCGACACCGCCAGGCCCACCATCGGCCGGGGGAACTTAATGGCCGGCAGTTGCACTTCGCCAAGCGAGGTGCCAGTGTGCAGCGTTTCGGCCTTGGCAATCGCCACGATCTCGCCGGGGCCAGCTTCGTCGACCGGCTCGGTCTTGTCGGCCTGCACCCGCAGGAGTTGGGCGACCTTCATTCCTTTGCGATCTTCCGGCGTAGCGACCGTGTCGTCCTTCTTGAGGGTGCCGGAGATCACGCGAATGAAGCTGAGCTTCTGCACGAACGGGTCGATGCGGGTGCGGAACACCTGCGCGGCCAGCGGGGCGTTGGGATCGGCTTTGAGCGTCACCGTATCGCCATCTTTAGTCGCAGTGCGCTCCACATCGGCTGGCGTGAGCGTCACGGCGGTGAGCAGATCGAGCAGTTCGGTAAGACCAACGTCCTTCTTCGCCGATACGCACACGACCGGCGTCAGCGACCCCTCGGCGATGCCGCGCTTAGCGAGTTCCATCAGTTGCTGTGGACCGGGGATCTCGCCTTCGAAGTACTTCTCCATCACTTCGTCGTCGACTTCAATGATGGTCTCAATCGCCTTTTCGCTGAGGTCGGCAACGTCGAGCACTGCATCGCTCACGTCGCTCGGCGGGGTCACCGTGCTGGCGACTCCCTTCACATCGTCGCCGGCGCCAAGCGGTACATTGAACAGCACACACTGCGGACCAAACACCTCTTGGATGGTCTCCATCAGGGCCGCCAGGTCGAGATTCTGATCGTCGCACTTGGTGATGCAAAGCACGCGGCCGAGCCCGCGCTCGCCGGATTCTTTCCACACGCGACGCGTGTTCACTTTGATGCCCGCATGGCCATCGATGCAGATCAAGGCATTGTCCACCCCGCGCAGCGCGCCGATGGTTTGGCCGATCAAGTCGGGATAGCCCGGGGTGTCGATAAGGGTAAGGAACTTTCCGCCATGCTCCAGATGCGTGATGGCCGCTTCGATGGAGTGCTTGTGATGCTTCTCTTCTTCGTCGAAATCGCAAATGCTGTTGCCATCGTCGACGTTTGGATTCCCAGAAACCGCTCCCGTTTTGACGAGCAAGTGATCCACCAGCGAGGTCTTGCCCGCCGAACCGTGGCCGCAGACAGCAATATTCCTTAAATCGTCGACGTTTCTAGACATCGTATGACTCCAATCTGTGGAAGAGAAGGACCGTCGGAGCGGCCTTGTGATTCAGGGTGATGTGCTTGTTCGGCACATAAACCGGCGCAATGCCGGGCGCGTTGGTCTATTTGTCGGCAGCCTCCTGAGCAATTTGGATAGCGTCGGAGAGCTGGAAAGCCCCCTCGTACAAAGCACGTCCGACAATGGCACCCGACAGGCCCGCCTGAGCCAGGTCGCGTACGTCGTCGAGCGTCGTTACTCCACCGGATGCGACGACCGGAAGATCGAGCGCGGCTTGCATATCTCGCATCGCCCGCACGTTGGGGCCGGCCATCATGCCATCGGTGGCAATATCGGTATACACCAGCGCGGCAATCGGCTCACCTTCGAACTGGCGGGCGAGTTCCAAGGCCGACACGCTGCTGGTCTCCAACCAACCGTCGGTGGCGACCATGCCGTCGCGGGCGTCGATGCCGAGCACCAGCTTGTTGGGGAACTTCCGACAGGTGTCGCGGAACCAGTCGGGCTGCTTAATGGCCGAAGTGCCGACCACCAGTCGATCGATGCCAAAGCCCAGCAGCTCGATAATCGCTTGTTCGTCACGCACGCCGCCGCCGAGTTCGCATTCCATGTCGACCGCGTTCACGATGTCCTGCACGCTCGGCAGGTTCACTGGCAGCCCTTCGCGGGCGCCGTCGAGATCGACGATGTGTAAATGCTTCGCGCCAGCAGCCGCAAACTCCTTGGCCACGGAAACAGGGTCGTCGTTGAACACGGTTTCCTGCGCGTAGTCTCCCTGTCGAAGACGTACGCACTTTCCTCCGCGTAGATCAATGGCCGGCCAGATCTGCATGTTGGCAGCGCTCCTGTCGCTGTTGAGGACGCGCCCAATCGAGCCAACACTCGGGCGAGCCCCCATTGGTTTGGGGAGTCCCCGAGCCCCGGAGGGCCCACAGCCGCCGACGCCCTTTTGGGTGGAGAATTCCTCGGTGAAAACTGTATGCAATATCCCAAATCGCCCCCTCTAGTTCAAGTAGCGGACAAGGCTATCCACGCCTGCTGGGACGTAAAAGATACGAGCTTTTCGAGCCCTCCAACAAAGGGCCCATTCCTCGCTGCACCGGAGCGAAGGTGGCGATTCCGCACACTCTTAATCGACGCGATAGGTACTCTTGTGCAATACGCTGGCAATCGACAAACAGGCCGAAAACACGACGAATCCTACGACCATTGCAACCACGAATCCAAGACCACGCTGGCCTAATAGTAGCTGGATGCCGCTCGCCCCGCCCACCACGAAGCCACCGAGCCCGATGCCCCGCACGAGTCCCACCATGGCCCCTGCTGCAGGGTTACCTCGCCGCTGCTCGACGTTGGGAAAGTACTCGCCACACAGTGCGCAGCGATTCGCCAGCGGGGGTGTCGGTTTGCCACACTTGGGACACAGCAGCCCCGATTCATCCGACGGTTCCGCAGGGCTGCTGGAGGATAGAAAACTCATCGCGGTCTACAGCCCATTTATGAATCAGCGAGACTCGGTGTTCACCACCGCACTCGCCTGTGAATCGGCGACTTCAGGGAGGGCCAGCAACGCTTCTGGGGCTAGATCTGCTCCACTAGGCCAAGACACCGTTTTGGCGATGGGATCCAATTTCACCTGCCGAAACACTTTCAGATCGCGAATCGGTACAAAGACGGGTCCTTGCAAGAGTGGACTGACATCAACTACTTTCTCCGTCGCGTTCGAGAACCGCAGTCGCAATTGGTAAGCGTCGACAGGTTCAACATATTCGATGTGCAGGAGCATCAAGTCATTCTAATACGAGTTCTACAGAATCCCAACTGCTACAGGGCAGCGAAATTTGCTAGCAGCTTGAGTCCCAGTTTCTGACTCTTTTCCGGATGAAACTGAGTGGCGAACAAATTCTCGCGCTCGATGCTGCTGCAGAACGATTCTGGATAATCGGTAGTGGTCGCTACGACGGCCGAGTCGTCGGGCACTACGTAGTAGGAGTGCACAAAGTAGAAGTACGACCCGGCATCGATCCCCGCGTACAGCGGCGACTCCTTGGCCGGCGCAATCTGGTTCCATCCCATGTGCGGCACCTTATACTCGGTAGGCACCGAGAAACGCACCACCTTGCCAGGCAAGATGCCAAGGCCCTGGTGCTCGCCATCTTCGTAGCTGATGTCGAACAGCAGTTGCATGCCCAGGCAGATGCCGAGCGTTGGCTTGCCAGCGGCCACTGCGGCCCGCAACGGTTCGACCAGCTGCCGCTCGCGGAGCGCGGCCATCGCATCGGCGTAGGCCCCCACGCCAGGCAGAATCAGCTTGTCGGCCTCGGCAATCACCTGGGGATCGTCGGTGATCACGCTCGAGTAGCCCAACGACTCCAGCGCCTTCTCCACACTGCGGAGATTCCCCATTTCGTAGTTAACAATTGCGATCACGGGTCGAAAGCCAAGGGGCTGAAGTTCAGTGGGTGCCGAGGGAGAGCAAAAACGGTTCTCGCTAGCCGAGCCCCCTATTCTATCCCAACCGGGGCCTTGGCTGAATAGCCGGCGTCTGGTGGAAAAAGAATGGTCAAGGAGCTTGCTGCGCAGCTCTCATCTGTAAGAGGGTAAAAAAATCGGCGAGGTCGACCAACTCTTTCGCTTCCTCCCGCTCGGCAGTGGTGAGCGTTTGCCCCAACGATTGACGGTCGAGCAGCGTTTGCAGACGTGCTGCTACCCCTTTTGGTAAGTGGAGATGCTTTAGTTCCCCGGGAACCTCGACATCGATGGTGATGGTCATTTAGACTCCTAGTGGACTGGGCAACAACATTGTATCTGAACGCGAATTGCGGCTAACTCTCAATTCATGAACATTGCGGGATTAGATGGTAATGCAACTCCCCCAAACCCTCACCATTTGCGGATCAAAGTACTTTTTGGACGGTGGTACTACTATCCTAGAGGCCATCGATCCATCTGGGCGAGAGCGGCGGGTGCTCCTTACTCAGCACGTGTTCCCATCGCACGATGAGACTCGCGATTTCATTCCAGGGAGGCTCTTTTTCGATGGCGAATTGGTCGAAATGCGTTCGAACGAAGAGTATCAGCTACTCCATCTCCTGCGTACCGCTGATTTCAGCCCCAAGACTACTGAGAAGGTCGATGGAACTCCGATAGAACGATCTTCTGATGCGATCGTATTCGGCAACGACCTGAAGAACATCTTCGAACGCAGCCCCGAAGACAATCTCCGTGCGTTCGCCGACCAGATCGTCGGTTATGTGGAGTCTGACGCATACCTCCAGTTTTCGCTTCGTGTTGCTCAGGCGTCAGATACGAATCGCTACAATGTTTGGATCGTCTGGGAACCCGAAACACGTAATCGCATCATCGTTCGTCTGGCTCGATTATTGGGAACCGGAATTCCTGGCGCGAGGGAGTTCTTAGACAGTGAAGCTCCTATCGCAACAAACGCGACTGCTCTAGAAGTAGTAGAACTAGCGAACCAATACCAAAAGGCTGATGTTCCCTTGCGGACCGAGCCTCAATTTCCATGGGCTCTTCAATAGCGTGCTACAACGCAATCGCCAAATGTTAAATGGTGCCACCTAGTTATTGCGATCACCATCGTGCAGCACCTGGTCGATCACGATGCAGGTACAGAGGATGGCGAGGTCGTCTTCGTTGTCGACCGTCTGCACCCCGTAGCTGTCGGTCCACGCCCAGTAGCTTTTGCTCACCCGAGCGACATCGCGGCCTTGTCGCGTGAAGCTAAACTCGTGCTCCCAGAACGATCCAGTGATCGAGTAATCGTTGGGGCCAGGCACATCGAGCGTGAACTTCTGGTTGAACCAGCTCCACTCTTTGATCACCTCGGCGAACACGGTGCCATCGATCTGAATCTGATAGCGTGGCTTGAAGCTGAACAACGTTTGCGTGATGCGGGCGAGTTGGCGACCGCTCATGTCCTGAAACGAAAGGTCGTCGCCCCAACTGAAGGCCGCGCCGTCGACCTGATAGACCGGCTGTCCAAACTGGTCGCAAATCGCAGAGTCGTCGCCCCACGACCAGAATGCTTCTTTGATGCGATAAATCATCCTTTATCTCCCTCCCGAGTGCGATGCCAAGTACTTCTGCGACTGCGATGTAGCAGTACTTCGCTCACCGAGCCTCGGTATTGGATGACTGGCCAACTAGTTCGCGTCGTGCTTATCGAGCAACTGCCCAAAGTTGGTCCAGAAGTCGCGTTGCTCCTCGTACTGCTCGCGGGTCATCCACCGTTTAGCGAACTCGACCCCTTCCAATGCGTCGGCGGCTGCTTGGCGGTACGAGTAGTTGCCGCTCGCCATGGGATTGGTGAAATCGGGGTCGCCCGGCTCGATCATGCGGACGAACTGACCATTCTCGTCGGTTACGATGTTGCTGATAAGCATCGGCAGCATCATCTGCATCTCGTAGAACATTCGATCGCCGAAATCCAAGCCGGCGGTCGCTTCGTCCCAGGCGGCTACCACTTCGGGCGGGGTATCGCTGTTCGGGAAACTCATTCCCATCGCGATGCCGGTTTGCTGGAAGCCGTCGTGGTTCAGGTCGACCTTGGCCGCCTGTGGCAACAACAGGTTGAGCGCCCCCTCTTCGGTGAGCGAATCGACATCAATCGGATCGACCAGGCGATTCGAGTGCTGCACGACCTCGAGTTCTTCGCTCGATAAGCTAGCCAGGAACTGCTGCGGCGCGGCATAGCCCCCTTCGGAGTATGCCCGCACCATCAAGTCGCCAAACTGTTGCTTCATGTCTTGCCGGCTAAGCTTGTCGAATGACTGGTTCAAGCTGGCGGCCGAAAACCAATCGTTCCATGCCTGGCGCACTGTGTCCTGCGATAGCACGACATCATCTGGCAATTCCTCGGCCGAGGCGTACCCCTGCCGCCCCACCGATTCGAGCACTGCTGTAAACACGCTTTGCGCAGCCCGCTCGGTGCCGCGCAGGTAGGCGTCGGTGCCAAACGTCGCGGCCCGCGTGCTAGCATGGTCGACTTGCATCGCATTCCCCCTGTTAGACAAGCCCTCTCTAGGTTCTCTATTCTCTATCGACCAAACAGGGGCAGTCGCGACAGCCGAACGCAGCGTAAGCCTGGTCGAACTCGGCGGTTCGCGGATCCAACTGGGGGGGTAGAGGCTCGACGTATTTGCGTAGGCGATCTTCTCCTGGTTTTCAATTAGATGCTTGCAATTCATGGAACTTGTGTTCCAATGACCGCCTGGAGTCCTTCTGCGGATGTCCGAACTGGGGAGTAACCTCGCTTGCGCGTTTATCCAACGCGCGGCTGCGGCGAGATATTGCTGATTCATTGCAGTGTTGGGGAACAGGCGTAAACCGTATCGGTAGGCGTCTGCGCGCATTTCTATGGTCACTGGGGAACCTTTTTGGGAGGAATCATGGACAACACCACTATTCATCCATCGAGTGTGAACAATGCCCACCATATCGACTTGCATCTGTGGCGCGGCGCAGAATCTCGACGCCGAACGGCCGATACAGATTCTGGTAAACCAAGGGTACGTGGTAGGTTTTAGCCCCGAACGGCTCCAGCCCGCCTGGTCGGCTTATCGCGTGGCCCACGCCGATGCGGATGTCGATTACGATCGCCCGCTGGTTTACTACGACGACATGCGACTGCCCGAGGAGCACCGGATCGGTCGTAAGACGTTCGGCAAGATCGGCGGCATCCAGCTCAACGTGGGGCACATGTCGCCCAACGAAGTGATCAATCGCCAGTTTGGTCGGCTAGCGCAGCTCGAGACGTTTCTCATGTCGAACATGAGCCCGCAGTACGCCTCGCTGAACAGCGGAGTCTGGCTCAAACAAGAAACCGCGATTCGCAACATCGAAGACGGGCCGGGCAAAGACCATGTGTGGGCCATCGCCGGCCCCGTGTTTGATGATCAGCCTTCGAGCATTAATCGCGGTCATGGCAAGTACCTGCCAGTTCCTACGCATTACTACTACATCACCGTCGACCCGCATCAGTACCCTTACGATACCCCCTCGCGGGTGATCATCGACTGCTTCCTGATTCCTCAAACGGCTCCACGAGATTCTAACCCGCTAGATTACCGCTCCTCGCTCAACGAAATCGAAGGGCGAACCAAGCTCAAGTTTTTTCGCTCCTGGGGACGGGAGTTACCGATGGGAGTGCTGGCCTCCACCGACGAGCCGATTGCCCAAGAGAGCCGCTTGACCAAGGTGCTCAAGACCATGCAGGCGGAAGAAGCCATGGTCCGGGCAGCCATGAAAAGCGACTACGACGACATCGACTCGATCCAAGGGCTGATCGACGAGTTAAAGGATCAGGCCGCCCAGATTCGAAACCAAGGCTACGAGTTGGTCGATAGCGACTTGGAGAAATTGCAGACCCTGCAACACACGATCTCATGGCTAGTACGCGCCCGAGGCATTGCTTCGGAGACCGCCGAGCCAGAACAACCTGAGTCGACTCTCATCACCTACCATGTGGTGGACGACATGGACGGCAAGCTCGACCAGGCAGCGCGAACCGCCTGCAACTTCTGGAATCGATTTGTCGAACCGAAGCAGTCGATCGTGATCCGCCTGGGGACTTTCCATAGTTTGGGCAACACCATCGCTCGGGCTTACTTCCCTTATGAAAACGATGGCGTAATGTACGGGCGGGTGGAGTTCAACACGCGATTCCTTGCCACTTTTACGGAAGAAGAAATCGCCGGCACCATCGTGCACGAAATCGGCCATACTCTTGGGATTGGCTGGGAACGGTGGGAAACACTTTTCGACAAGGATACCGGTCTGTTTAACCCCAAGGCGATTCGGCGGTTGAGCGAACTGCAGTTCATGGAAGTGGAACGAGACGGGGGCTCCGGTACCGCGCTCGCGCATTGGGACGAACTGAAGTTCGATAAGGAGCTGATGACCGGCTACAAAGACCCCGGGGAGCACGTGCTACCGGTCACCATCGACTTGATGAAGATCCTCGGGCATAAGGTGCTGGAGAGGTTGGATCAGCAGACTCCGTTGTCCGATCTACTGGTCGAGGCCGCCAGCATGATGTTCTCCCGCCAGGACGAAGCCCAGAGCCTGAATCTCGAGCACTTCGAAGAAACCGGTCTCATGGAAACCATCCCGCACATGTAACGCGGCGGCGAAATTACTTATCGGGAAGGTCGTGTTCCGGCAGCAACGCTCCAGAGCAGGTGCTTCGGCTCAAGAAGCGCGCCGGTGCGTTCGCTTTGCTGGGCGAAGGATCTCTTTCTGGGAATATCTCAGTTTTCACTGGGAAATGGCCACTACTGGTGATCTAATGGACAGGTTCCGTATTGTCCGTTGTTAGTCGTCTGTAGTCCGTTGTTGGAGGATGGAAAGATGTAATCGAGTGAACATGAAATCCACTGAAACTATCTACCACGCAAGCGCGCTGTAGGAGCGGTCTCTGACCGCGATGGCCTTGCGTTGGGTTCGCTGCTGCGCGGTTTCAAAGCGGTAGGCTGAGATCTTTCAGTCGCTGGAAGCTCCTTCAAGATGACATCCCCTGATTCCTGCCCCCCGAATCCTGAATCCTCTCCAGAATAGTTTCCCACCCCTGGGAATCTATTTTGGGCAACTATTGCGAAGGTGTTGATGTAACACGTGACAACCTAACGACTTGCGATCGTTGCACGCCGCGAAAATAGATTCCCACTCGATGCGTTTTGGGAAATGGGAATCTATTCGGCCGCGAAAACCACTGGTTTTGCAGAGTGAGCGCGGATTCAATTTTCCCATCGGTGGGTAAATTGGGAAACTATGCTTCGCTTCGCACGATTACCGGCTGCGGGTCGTTTCGGGATAGATTACCAACTCGATCCGGCGGTTTTGGGCCTGGCCGGCGGCGGTGGCATTCGAGACCACTGGGTGGTTGGCTCCGTGCCCGATCACGAACAACTGCTGCGGCGAAACGCCGAGCGAGCGGACCAGCAGGTCGTACACGGCGGTCGACTGGGCAACCGACAGATGGTGCGGAGTCGAGTACTGCGGCGACGCGGGAGTCATCGGGTCGGTGTGACCTTCGATGCCGATCAGGTGATCGGGGTAATTGGTCATCAAATCGGTCGCTACCGTGCGAAGCGTTTGCTCGGCTCCCGACTGCAACTGCGGCGAGCCCGGCACGAACAGCATGTCGCCCGCCAAGGCAACGCGAATGGTATCGCCATCCTGTCGGGCAGTGACGCCTGGCACGTTGGTCGATTGCAGCGACTTGAGCAGCGTATTGTTGGCGCGAATCTCGGCTCCCGGCATCTGCTGCACACTCGCGGTGAGCGCCTGGGTGCGTTGCTCGAGTTGGGTGTTGGTGCTCTGCACCGCGGCAAGTCGATCGGTCGTCGCTTTCAGCTGCTCCTGCAGCGCGAGCGCCTGATTGTGCTGAAGCTGCAACTGCTGACCGCGTTGGGCGATGATCGCTTCGAGTTCCTGATTGTCGCGGTCCAGCGCGTCGGCTCGCTGCTGAAGCTGCTGCATTTGAGCCGCGAGGGTTTGCTGCTGCTCAGGCGAGAGCGACAACGCTTGCGCTTGCTGAGCCTTCGGCGTAAACACTACGCGTCCGCAACCGGTCGTCACAACAACGACGGTCAGGAGCAACAGTGCGGTAGCTTTCGACAAGAGCGACATGATCGCCGGTGGGGTTGGCGAATGAAACGAACAATTCAAAAACGAACAGCCCGATGCGGTTCGCGTGCATGCGCGGCGAATCGTAGCAATCGACCTGCACCGCTACAAGAGCAGCAGGCGGCAGTGCTAGCACCCGACAGCAAGAATCCGCGCAGCAAACCGTTACGCAGGCTGAAAGAACGACCGCACGCTAGCGGGGTACTCGCCATAGAATCGGCGAATGAAGTTGCGATGCCAACGCTCGGGCTTATGGGCCTCCCAGCCCCAGCGGTGCATCAGACGATCGGTCAACCGAGGATTGGCCACGTCGCACAGGATGGCGTCGATTTGCTTGATGCTGGCAACCGCGTCGAGCACGGCCAGCGCTGCCCGAAATGTCGCGTAGCTGGTCCGCTCGGTCGAGACAATGTACTTGAGCGCCAGGTAGTTGGGCGACGTGAGCGGCTGGTTGTAGTACAACCGGCAGCGATCCATCGGCCCGCGAGCATGGAACCTCAGTCGCACCGGCCAAATCTCCGGCCAGGAGATGAGCTTGGGAAACGGTCGGAGCTGCAAGTGATAAAGCTCGCCGGCGCGGGCTTCGATCACCCCGTAGCGGCAGCGGTCGATCGCCCCGCGAGCAGCAGCAATATCGTGAATGTTCGTAAACAGCGGCATCGTCGTGTTCCCAGGATTGGTAGCCAGATCGCAACCAGCGAACTGCCCACCAAAAACCTAGTTCACGATGCCGAGTCGATCGGCCAAATCGCGTCCTTAATCGCCTGCCAAATCGCTAAAACCGCGCCACACATCACTAAACAGACCAATAAAGTTGCCACGATGAACCACGGCCGGTCAAAGAAGATGCGAGCTTGCGCCCAGATGGCGTCCCAGCGAACGATGGCGATCACCGTTGCCGAGCAGAGATATGGCCCGTACGGAATCTCGTTTTCGCCGCGGGTGATGAACTGCACCAAGGCGAACACCAACGCGGCGAAGGGAGCCATGAAGAAGATCAGAATGCCAGCCTGCCAGCCGACGAGCGTGCCGACCATCATCATTAGTAGCACGTCGCCAAAGCCCATGGCTTCTTTCCGTAAAGCCACGCCGGCGAAGATGCGAATGAGCCAGACGACTCCGCCGCTCCCGACCAGACCAACCAGCGAGGTGAGTAGTCCCACCCACGCGGGCCCACCCCACCACCAGACGCCGACGATCGCGAGCGTGCCGAGCAGGGTAACGTCGCGGAGCGGGCGGCGACACCAGTCGCGGACCATCCGTACGATGAAGAACTGGAGTGCCTTGAATCGTCCTTTGCGAGTGATCCATCGCCGACGCACGAACGCGAAACACCAGAGCCAGAAACAGCCCAAGGCAAGTGCCAGCGAGTTGGCATCGGGCGCGAGCGACATCGGCCATTCGCTCGCTGCGGCCAGATGCACCGGTTCGAGGTACTCGCCGGTCGGCGCTCCCGCGTTGTTGAACAACTGCTCTCCCGCAACGGGAATCGCGATCGGATTCGTGACCTGCGGCAACAACGAAAGCGGCACCAGCGTTGCGAGCAAGAGCCCCAGCAACGTGCCAGGCACGGTGACGATGTCGGGAATGATGCGATCGTCGATATCAATAAAGGTAGCGATCAGCATGAACCAACAGAGCATCGCATGGGCCAGGAACTGCCAGTGCGCTGGGCCGATGAGGTTCGCGCGATCGGTTCCCAAAGCGAGTTGCGAAGTAAACAGCCCGAACGTCTCGGTCTCCCACCAGTACAGCCAAGCGATGCCGATGGCAAAGCAAAGTTCGATAGCTAATGGTCGCACCCAATGGCCACGGCCATGCACTACCGACTCGCGGCGCAGATGCCACCACCCGAGGATCGGCAGGAAGTCGATCCGGCGGCGGGGCGCGATGCCTTCGGCCCGCGGCTGCCAAGGGGAACGCAACCGGGTAAACCAGGCGAAGTGATAGATCATTCCGTTGGCCAGCGAAGCCGCGATGGCCGCCAGACAGAACACCAATACGAGCCGAACTTCCAGAGGTATGACAAGCAAGAACGGCATGAAACTACAGGCGTGGCAAATCGAGCTGGCGGAGAATGTCGTCGGCCACCTCGGCGGGCGACCGGTTTTCGGTATCAACCACCATAGTAGCACACTCTTGGTAGATCGGCTGCCGCGCAGCGAGCACTTGCTCGATTTCGGCGAACAGTCCGCCGCCGGTGAGACTCGGCCGCTGATCGGCCGATACCTCGTCGGATGCAAGACGCTCGGCAATCGTGGTGGGCGAAGCCTGCAGCCATGCGACGTGGTGCCCCTTGAGTGCCAGGCGATTTGGCTCGCGAAGCACCGCACCACCGCCGAGCGACACGACTTGCGGGTCGACCACCGCCAAGTCGGCAACTACCTGCTGTTCAAGGTCGCGGAAGCGGGGTTCGCCCTCCTGGGCAAAGATCTCGGCCACGGTTCGTCCGTCGCGTTGCTGCAGCAGGTGATCGGCATCCACCGCCTGGCATCCGAAGCGTTCGGCCAACAATCGAGCGACGGTGGTCTTGCCGGTGCCACGATAGCCAATCAGAAATACGCAACGATCGAGTGGCATGCTTGTCTGTCCCTACGGGTTCACTCGAGTTTCTTGGCCCCTTATCGCTCTACATCCATCGAGAGACCATTACTTCACCGGGCCAGTCACCCGCTTGAGTGTCGCGCGCATGATGTCCATCGGGGCTTCCTTACCGGTAAAAAGCCAGTACTGCAGACCAGCCTGACGCACAAACATCTCGACTCCGGTCACGGTCGTACACCCGTGCAGACGGGCTTCCTTGACCAGCAAGGTCGACTCGGGATTGTAAACCGTGTCGAACACGACCATCGAGGGCTTGAGATGCGACCGATTATAAGGCGTTTCGTCGACGTTGGGATGCATGCCGATCGGAGTGCCGTTGACCAAGATTTCGGCCGGCACAGTATGACGGGCGTTCCAGTCGATCGCCTTGGCGTCGAACTCTGCAGCCAGCTTCTCGGCACGTTCGCGGGTACGACTGGCGACCACGGCGCGAGCGCCGCGGACTTTCAAACCGTAGAGAATGGCTCGCGATACGCCGCCCGCTCCCAGCACAAGCACCCGCTTGTTCGCCAAGGGACTCGGCTGTGCTCCCACGGTACCCAGCGTATATTCCAGCGAGTCCATCGCGGCCTTACAGTCGGTGTTGTAACCCAGTACTTCGCCATCGCGGAACACCAGGGTGTTCACCGCCTTGATGCCCTTTACCGCCGCGTCGACCTTGGTCAAGTGCTTGGCGACCGCTTCCTTATGGGGAATGGTAACACTCAGACCTTTGATGCCGAGCTTGGGAACGTCGGCAATAAATTGCCCCAGCGAATCGGGCGGCACCCGAAACGGCACATACACTGCGTTGAGGTCTTGTTCTTTGAGTGCGGCGTTGTGAATGTGCGGACTCAAACTGTGGGCGATCGGGTCGGCAATCACTCCGAACAGCGAGGTGTCTTTGTTCAGCGAGTCGTAGCGGTAGATGTCGGTCATCTGATCGAACGACAACTGCCCTGGTGCGAGCGCCCGCTCATGATGGAACGTCGCGTAGGTGAAGGGGGCACCGTACTTGCCGAGCAAAATTCGCGAGGGCGTACCGATGTCGCCCATGCACATGGCGACGGTCGGCAAGCTGGCCTTCTTGACCATCTCGAGCATTCGCACATTGTCGTGCGGGTTCTGAGCCATGGTGGTGATCTTCACCACGTCGGCATCGAGCTTCGAGAGCCGTTGGTAGATCTCGTCGAGGTCGTCGGGAGTGTGACGGAAATTGTGGTAGCTGATGATTCGCTTCGTCTTGCCGTAGCGCGGAATGCTGGCCGCGATATCGTCTTCCAGGTCAACGTATTCGGCCTGCAAGGCGATGGCCTCGCGGAGGATCATCTGCCGCTGCTCTTCGGTGCCGTTGAACTTGCCGCCATCGGCTTCGCGTCGACAGGTAATCACCACTGGGCTCGGACGGTCCTTGAGCAACCGCTGCAGATTGAGCCGGCTGGCAACGTAGTCGAGGCGCAGCTCCACCAAACGGGCGCCCCGTTTGACCAGTTCCTGGTACTCGGCCAGCAAGTGCTTGTGACGGCTACGACCAATAGAGACGCAAATCATGGGAAGAGAAGTCGGGGGTCAGGGGTCGGGAATCCGGGGGCCAAGCAGGCAGGTCCGCCGAGTTATGGAACATCCAGTTTGATTGAAGGGAAAACCGTTTGCAATTTATCTGCGGTTCTTGCCATGGGGGCCGGGTGCTCCGCGTCCAGATGGCTAGATTCGCTTGAATTGTTTGTCGAGGTCGTCGCAACTGTAGACCAAGGCCGTGGGGCGTCCGTGCGGGCAATGGTGGTGGTTCTGGGTCAGGTGACGGTGCTCCAGCAGGGCGACGATTTCGTCCGGCGTCAGCCGATCGCCATATTTTACCGCAGCTTTGCACGCCACGGTATGGAGCAATTCGTCGAACAAATCGCTCGCTTCCGGCAGACGGTCGGACGACAT
Source organism: Aeoliella mucimassa (assembly GCF_007748035.1). Taxonomy (NCBI): domain Bacteria; kingdom Pseudomonadati; phylum Planctomycetota; class Planctomycetia; order Pirellulales; family Lacipirellulaceae; genus Aeoliella; species Aeoliella mucimassa. Next base: position 2,063,006 of record NZ_CP036278.1, on the reverse strand, counting down.
CAGCCGATCGACGATATCCCCCAGCACGTCGCGGGGGGCCAATTTGGCCAACATGGCCGGATAGCTGGAAACCAAGACCGTATCGCCGCCAAAAGGTTCTACGGCGACCCCCAGTTTCTTCAGCAAATCGCGGTGCTCCATGACCATGGCTGCCTCGTCGGCCGACAAATCGACCGGCTCCGGCACCAAAAGCGACTGGGTTTCGAGCCCCTCGGCAGCGACCTTCACGCGGATTTGCTCGTACAGCACCCGCTCGTGCAATGCGTGCTGGTCGATGATTTCCATGCCATGTTCGGTTTCCACCACCAGGTACCGATTGTGCACCTGAATCGCTTTGATCTCCCGCGGACCAGTGGACGACGCGTCGTCGACCTCGCCTTGGGACGATGCGTCCAGGTGGGTGCCGTCGGCTGTGGGAGCGGGGCCCTGCGCTGTCGGGCTCGCCATGGCCGGCGCCCGACCACCAGCATCCGGAAACGGTTTGAACGGCTGCGACACGCGATGCATCACCAACGGCTCGCCTGCGGGACGACTGGCCGGGGCCGAGTCGCCAGGGCCGTCGAACCGGCGCTGCGTGAGTTGCTGCTTGGCCCAATCGACGATCTGGCTCGGCCCACTCGCGGCGATGTCCTCTTCGCGGGTGGGAGAGACCCCCTGCCCTGCCGGGCCGGCTCGCAAGTCGGTCGACAAGAACTTGCTCCGCAGCGTGCTGAGCAACTGGCTGTACAGTCGCCCGCCATCCTGGAAGCGAACCTCCAGCTTGGTGGGGTGCACGTTGACGTCGGCCAGGTTGGCCGGCATATCGAACCGCAGAAAACAGATCGGGAACCGACCGGTCAACAGCAAGCCGCGATAGGCCTCGCCGAGGGCGTGCTGCAGCGCGCGATCGCGAATGTTGCGACCGTTGAGAAACAAATACTGCAGACGATTGTTCGCCCGACTGTACTGCGGATTGGCTACGTAACCGCGAAGCGTGATCGGAGGATCGATACTCTCGACATCGATCAACGCATTGGCCAGCTCGTCGCCGAACAAGCCCGCGATACGCACGCGCCAGTCGTCGGTCGGCGGCAAGTCGTGCACTTCGCGATTGCCATGCTCCAGCCGAAAATGAACCTGCGGGTTGGCCAGCGCGATCCGCACGAAGGCTTCGGTCGCGTGACCGATTTCGGTTTGCGGGGTCCGCAAGAATCGCTGCCGAACCGGAGTGTTGAAGAACAGGTCGCGAACCTCGATGGTGGTGCCGACCGGGCAACCGGCTGGCACGATGGGCTCGGCGACGCCGCCGTTGACGCGCAGCTCGGCACCGCTGGCCGCCTCCGGCGTCCGCGAGCGGAGCAGCGTGCGGCTGACCTCCGAAATCGAGGCCAACGCTTCGCCCCGGAACCCCATGGTGCCGACTTCGAACAAGTCGTCGGCCGTGGTGATCTTGCTAGTCGCGTGATTCAGCACCGCCAGGGTGAGCTGCTCTTCGTCGATGCCGCACCCGTTGTCGGTCACCCGAATCAGCTCGCGTCCCCCCTGCTCGAGACGCACATCCACACGAGTCGCCCCCGCGTCCATCGAGTTTTCGAGCAACTCTTTGACGACGCTGGCCGGTCGTTCGATGACTTCGCCGGCCGCGATTTTATTCACGACCGAGGCAGAGAGTTGGCGAATGGTGGGCATCGTTTGTCGTCCGTGGTGAAGTATCCGTCGTCCGTTATCGCGCAGGCCAAGGGGTTGCGGTGCAAATCCCCAACCTGCTCCAGGCACGCACAGCGTTTGCAATTGCTGCTGGCCTGGGGTCTCTACAGCTCGTACTCTTTGATCTTTCGATACAAGGTGCGTTCGCCGATGCCGAGCATCTTGGCGGCTTCCTCGCGATTGCCTCCGGTGACCTTCAGCGTTTCGGCGATGAACAGCCCTTCGATTTCCGAAAGTGGTTTGCCGACCAGCGTGTGCAATCCGTCGGCGGCCGAGCCTCCCGACTCGCTTTCGGGCGGGTTGAACTCGGGCGGCAGATCGTCGAGATCGAGCACCTCGTCGTAGTCGACCACGATCATGCTGTCGACCGTGTTCGAAAGCTGCCGCACGTTGCCGGTCCAGATGTGGGCCATCAACCGTCGGCGGGCGGCGGTGGTCATGCTTTTGATCTTCTTGCCATGCCGCTGGGCGTGGATCTTCATGAAGTGATCGATCAGCAGCGGAATGTCCTCGGTACGCTCGGCCAGGCTCGGCAGCTTCAGGCTGATAACCTTGAGTCGGTGGTACAGATCCTCGCGAAAATCACCGCTGGCTACGGCCTCTTCCAGATTGCGGTTGGTGGCCGACAAGATGCGCACATCGACTTTCACGGTCTCGTTCGAACCGACGCGGGTGATCTCGCGACTCTCCAGCACCCGCAGCAATTTGATCTGCGTCGGCACCGGCATGTCGCCCACTTCGTCGAGAAACAGCGTTCCACCGTCGGCGTATTCGAACTTACCCATGCGGTCGCGGGCGTCGGTGAACGCCCCCGGCACACTGCCGAACAATTCGCCTTCGAGAATGTGCTCGCTCAGCGCTGCGCAGTTAAGTCCCACGAAGTGGCGATTCTTGCGGGGGCTGTTCTGATGAATCGCCTGGGCGACCAACTCCTTGCCGGTGCCGGTTTCGCCTTCGATCAACACGGTTGCGTCGGTCGGAGCGATGCGGCGGAGCCTTTCGGTCAGGTCGCGCATCGGTGGGCTGTTGCCGATCAGGTTTTCGAAGCCGAACTTCTCATCGAGTCGACGATTCAACTCCGCATTGGCCCGTCGCAAGTGCTGCGCCCGCGCGGCGTTGTCGACCACGCTGCGAAGCTGCCCCAAATCGAGCGGCTTAAGCAAAAAGTGCGAAGCCCCTTCGCGCATCGCCTCCACGGCGGTTTCAATCGTGCCATGCCCGGTCACCAGAATCACCTCGGCGTCGGGCAAGTCGTTCTTAGCCTTGGCCAGCAATTCCAGCCCGCCGAACTTCGGCATCTTGAGATCGGTCACCACGATTTCGAACGAGCGACGCTCGATCAGATCGGCTCCGTCCGCACCCGAGGTGGCAATCGTGCAGTCGTAGCCTTGGCTCGTCAGGCTATCGGCAATCGTCTCGGCATGGGCCTGGTCGTCGTCGACCACCAGGACATTGATGGGAGGTCCAACTTGTGCGTTCTTACTTTTAGCCATGATGACAGTAAAAAGGCTACTTCGTGATCAATGAAACCAGAGGGAGAAACAATGCCTTGTTAGGTGGGAATATCGAGTTGCTGAACGGTGGCCGCCTGGGCTGCCAGGCGCGGAGGAACCGGCAACGTAATCGTGAAATGCGTGCCACGATCGACTTCGGTCTCAACGCGAATCGCCCCGCCGTGGGCTTCGATAATCTTGCTGGTGGTCGGCAATCCCAGCCCCGACCCGCCCGGCTTGGTCGAGAAGAAGGTCTCGAACATCCGCGCGGCCGTGCGATCGTCCATGCCAGTGCCGGTGTCGATCAGGTGCACCAGCACCCAATCTCCCTCCGACGTCGTGGCAACGGTAAGCTGGCCGCCGTTGGGCATCGCCTGCTTGGCATTCAGCAGCAGGTTGAGCACCGCTCCGCGGAACGACTCGCGATCGAGCAATACCGTGGGCAACTCGCGATCGAGATACCGCACGACCTCCACGCCTGCTTCCTCCGCTTCGGGCACGAAGAAATCGAGCAGGTCATCCAGCTCCTTATTGAGGTTCGTCGGTCGCAGCGTGAGCTGCCGCACCTTGGCGAAGTTCAGAAAGTCGTCGAGCAATCCCTGCAGTCGGCGGCATTCGTTCTGCATCGTTGTGACTCGACGCAGCGAACGTTGCTGGTGGGGCGACGGCTCGTCTTCGATATCTTCGGCCAGCAGTTGCAGATTCAGCCGAATCGTCGAGAGCGGATTCTTGATCTCATGCGCCAGGGCTCCCGCCAACCGAGCGATCTCGGTGTACTGATCCATCAAGCGTTGGACAGCGGTGGCAGTTTGCTCGGACATCGGAGTTGGGGAATCACCATTTACCAGGGAGTAAAGACGAAGCCGCGGGCGTGTAACCACCCGCGGCTTCGCCGGATTGGATTAATTCCGTCCCCGACGCCGCTATTCAGCGGGTGCGGGCTCGTCTTCCGACTCTTGCTCGGCCAGCACAGCCTTGCGGCTGAGCTTAACGCGATCTTGTTCGTCGACCGCGATCACCTTCACTTGAATCGGATCGCCGACGTTCAGGATGTCGGACACGCTGGAGACGTAATCGTTCGACAGTTCGCTGATGTGGCACAAACCATCTTTGCCAGGCAGGATCTCGATGAACGCACCAAAGTCCTTGATGCTGGTCACCTTGCCGTCGTAAATACGACCGACTTGCACCGTGGCCGTTACGGCCTCGACCCTCGCCAACGCTGCCTTCAAGGCGGCTTCGTCAGCGGCTGCGATCGTCACGGTACCATCCTCATCGATATCGATTTGCGAACCGGTATCTTCCTGAATCGAACGGATGTTCTTACCACCAGGACCGATCAACATGCCGATCTTATCGGGCACGATGTTCGTGCGAACCAAACGCGGTGCCGAAGAAGCGGTGTTGGTGCGAGGACGCTGAATGGTGGTAAGCATCGACCGCAAGATTTCCATGCGAGCTTCACGCGACTGCGTGAGCGTGCCGCGGATAATCTCTTCGCTGATGCCTTTGATCTTCAGGTCGAGCTGGATACCGGTGATACCGTTTTGGGTACCGGCAATCTTGAAGTCCATGTCGCCGTAGTGATCTTCGTCGCCGATGATGTCGGTCAGCAGCACGAAGTTATCGCCTTCTTTGACCAGACCGGTCGAGATACCAGCCACGGGATTCGAAATCGGCACACCAGCGGCCATCAGACCAAGGGTGGCACCACAGACGCTGGCCATCGAGCTCGAACCATTCGACTCGGTGATGTCGGAGATCACGCGAATCGTATAGGGGAAGTCGTCGTGGTCCGGCAGAATGGGATTCACGCTGCGTTCGGCCAACATGCCGTGACCAATTTCGCGACGTCCGGGGCCACGAATCGGGCGGCACTCGCCCACCGAGAAGGAGGGGAAGTTGTAATCCAGCATGAATCGCTTGGAGTACTCTTCGAACAGGCCATCAACACGTTGTTCGTCGCGGCCGGTGCCGAGCGTCACGGTGATCAGTGCTTGGGTCTCACCACGTTGGAAGATCGCCGAACCATGCACGCGAGGCAGCACGTCGACTTCGCACTCAATCGCACGCAGGGTCTTGCTGTCGCGTCCATCGGAGCGGGTACCAGCGAGAATCTGATCGCGGACCACCTTCTCTTCCAGGTCGTGCCAGTTCTTGCCGAACGAGCCCATGGTAAAGGCACCTTCTGCGGCGGGATCGGGAATCAAAGCCGCCAGGGCTTCTTCCTTCACGCTGCTGCAGGCGGCTGCACGATCGGCTTTGCCTTCGGTCTTCTTCGCGGCGAAGAGCTTATCGTAGAACTGCTCGGTGAGCTTGTCCCACAATCCGTCGTCGGCCGGAGGAATAAAGTCCATCTTCTGCGGCTGCACCTTCTCGACCAATTCGAGCTGCAGGTCACAGAGCATGCCAACGTAGCGATGAGCTTCGAGCAATGCTTCTACCATGCGATCTTCCGGCATTTCGCGAGCGAAGCCTTCGATCATCAGAATGGCATCTTTGGTGCCCGAAACAATCAGGTCGAGGTCGCTGAACTCCAACTCGTCGGCAGTTGGGAAAGCGACAAACTCGCCATCCACCTGGCCGAGTCGTACCGAACCAAGAGGGCCTTGGAACGGAAGATGCGAAATCGCCAGCGAAGCACTGGCACCATTCATCGCCAGGATGTCGCCATCGGTCTGGCGATCGCTCGACATGACGAACGCCTGCACCTGCACTTCGTCCATGAAGCCGTCGGCGAACATGGGGCGAATGGGACGGTCGATCAGGCGGGCAGTCAGTGTTTCTTTAGTCGTGGGGCGGCCTTCACGTTTCAGGAAGCCACCGGGGAACTTACCAGCCGCGGCATGACGCTCGCGGTAGTCGCAAGTAAGGGGGAAGAAGTCAGTACCAGGACGAGGATCGCTGTGGGCGGCTGCAACCAGCACCACGGTTTCGCCATATTGCACCAAACAGGAACCCGCCGCCTGCTTCGCCAGCGCGCCGGTCTCGATACTCAGCACTTGGCGTCCAATTTGTTTTTCTACTTTAACTCGATTCACAGTTCTTTTTCTTTCGTTATTACCGACGGACAACGTTGGCTGTGGGAAAAGGCGCGACGAGCCCCCAAACAAGCACAGAGCACTAGCCTCTGCTTCCGCCGATGCGGATAGAGGACCAGATCAAGTGGGGCGATCTTTGAGAAATGACCAGCAGTCCCGGCCTGTCAACGCATACGCGTTGACAGTGAGAAACACCAGGCTGCTGTGATACGTCGCGAAACGAAGAGATTACTTACGAATCTCAAGCCGACGTAGCAAATCGAGATACAGCTGCGGATTGTGCCGCTTCACGTAGTCGAGCAACCGGCGACGGCGGCTGACCATACGAAGCAATCCCCGGCGACTTGAATAGTCCTTCGGGTGCTGCTGCATATGCTCGGTCATTTGGCTGATACGGCTGGTAAGCAGCGCAATTTGGACTTCTGGCGAACCTGAGTCTTCGCCCTTGCGTCCAAAATCGCCGATCAGCTGTTCTTTCCGTTCCTTCGTAAGCGGCATGCTCGATACCTATTATCTATCTCTGACTTTTACACAACAAAAAATACCGGTGCTTCGTGTTCCTGGCGTCCAGCCACCCCTAATGAGTCGCGCCCTGGATTTCTCCGACCCGATGGAGCCGGAACTTCCTACGGCTCTGGCATCACGGGGGGCGCTTCACTCCTTTTCCCAAGGGCCCGATGCCCTTGCATCATATAGGGTTACATTTGACTTTCAATCACACGTCGCTGCTAAGCCCAGTAGTTTAACGCGCATGCTGGCGGTCACAACCCCCCTGTCTGCAATTTTGGCAGGTTCACCCCGTCGCTAGCAACCTCTGGTGCCCGTCGCCGTTCAAGGCAGGTCGCGCGATACTTCGGCAGGCCCCGCTCCGAGCAGAACGAGGGCAATCAAGCAGGGCCGCGGAGAGGTGCGGATCTTGCTGGCACGCTTGAACAGGCGGGGAATCGCTCGTCGCTTTCGGTTGCGGGATCGAGGGGCAAAACGGCGATTCAAAGTGACCACTTTTCGCTGGAATTTGGCCACTGATGGTGTTCTAATGGACAGGTGATGTGGCTTTCGGCTATCAGCTCTCGGCTGTTGGCTGTTGGCTTTTTAGTGATTGGAGGTGATTGCGATGTGATGCTTGTTTTGAACTCGAACGACTAGCGACGCGCAGACAAAGGGTTGCCTGCGTGGACGTTCGTTGCTGCGCGTGTGGGTAACACGCTCGAAGTGGCAAGCCGAGATTCTTCAGTCGCCGGAAGCTCCCTCAGAATGACATCCGTAAGTCAGAAATCATCATTCAGAAATCATAAATCCCAAACTCCCCTGCCCCCCGAATCCTGAATCCTCCCAAGAATAGTTTCCCACCTATGGGAATCTATTTTGGGCACTTTCCGTGGAGGTGTTGATGCAACCTGTTACCTGCCAACGACTTGCGACTACGCCACACCGCGAAAATAGATTCCCACTCGATGCGTTCTTGGGAATGGGAATCTATTCCAGTGCGAAAACCACTGGTTTTGTAGAGTGCGTGCAGATTCAATTTTCCCATCGGTGGGTAAATTGGGAATCTATTTGCCCAGCGGTGGGAATCTATCCCTCCCAGCGGGGCGGGAGGATGCTATCGGTCGTGCGCTTCGAGTTCAATTTGCGATGCATTCCCCTCGACAGGCGACGCACGGCCAGCTCCCTTCCCTGGCGGGCAAACAGCAGACTGTCAGCCGCTTGGCGTTGAATGTGAATAAAGTGTTAAACCGCAACTGTTTGCGCTACTATCCCAGCCTACCTGGTATGACCTTGTAGAGGGTTTGCACGGTTAGCTTGCCCTCGTGGTTTGCCATTGGGGTGAACCGCACTGCTACTGATTTGCTTTCACGATTCGACAACCGGAGTAGTTTCTAATGCGTCGACAATTCACCTGGCTGCTCACGCTGGCAGCCAGCCTTTGCTTGAGCACCGCTCAGGCGACGGTTTTCTGGACCGGTGCGGTAGACACCGACTACGATACCGCTGACAACTGGGATTCCCTGGCGGTCCCCGACAGATCGGAAGAAATCGAGGTCGAGATCGGCACCCCCGTGCGAAACGGCAACTGGGACCGCGCCGCGCAGTCCGATTTCACCAGTTCGGGTAGCCTCACGGTCAACGGACGATTGCTGAACGCCAACGGCGGCGATGCCACGATCAATTGGAACAGCACCGGCACCCTGACCCACAACGGCGACTATTTCATCGTCGGTACCAACAGCACCGGGGCGATCAATCAGTCGTCCGGCACGGTCGACGCCACGATTAACCGCGGCTTCTTCCTGAGCGACGGCGGCGGGGTCAAAGGTACTTACCACCTGACCGGCGGCGAGCTGAACGTCCATTTCACCGGTTACTACAATTCGACCTGGTCCAACGAGTTCATCGGCCGCAACGGCGACGACTTGTTCCACGTCGATGGCGGTACCGCGAGCTTCTCCACCGCGTCGAGCGATCGTCGGCTGTACATGAACAACGACTCGCAGTTGTTGATCGACAGCGGTTCGTTCACGGCCGACGACTTCCAGTACTTCATCCTTGGTCGCGACGAAACGAAGGATGGCACCCCCACGGTCACCATCAACGGCGGCGAGCTGAACGCCAACATGGCCTCGGGCACCGCTGCGTTCATTGTTGGTGCTGCTCAGGACGGCTTGCTCGAAATCAATGGTGGTTCGCTCACCATCACCGGCAACGAGTTGTGGATCGGCGACGGTCTGGGGCAAGGCATCGTGAACCAAACCGGCGGCGACGTGCTGGTCGATGGATACGACATTTACCTCGGCCGTGGCGGCGATGCCAATAGTGATGAGTACAACATGTCGGGCGGAACGCTCACGGCCAGCAATCTGGTGATGGGCAGCGACACCTCGGCGGTGTTCCACTTCACCGGCGGCGAGATCTACCTGCTCGGCGACGACCGCAGTGTAGTGAACGAGAGCTGGTTTGTCGCATCGCCGAACGCCCAGGCGTTCTACGACGCCAGCACCGACATGACGACTATCACCATCGTGCCGGAGCCAACGAGCATCGCGCTCGCAGGCTTGCTACTCGCAGGTGGTTTGATGGTTTACCGTCGCAAGTAAACTAACTGCTCCTCAGTTTGAACTTCAACAGCAGGCAGTCGTCCCTCAAGACGGCTGCCTGTTGCCATTGATTGCAGTACACCAACTCAACGCGACCAACTAGAAAGGAATCGTCGACTGGCATATCGCAACCGTCGCTGCTGCGTTTTCAGAAACTCCAACATCGAGTGGGCGCTATCGAACTTAGGGGGTCGCCAGCCTGACCACTCGGTTCGATCCAGTACCTTAAAGAACTGCTTTCGACGGGGATGAATGCAGGTGATCTTCCAAGGTTTGAACTTCGTGGTGAAATGAATGATAAAAGGGTGCTCAAGCACCTGCAGATAGGTTTCGCGATCGTAATAGCTGCGATCCCAACGACTGAAGTTGTACACATTGGCTCCTTGGTTCCATCGAGGGTCCAGCATCCCCCAACGATCGGCCAGCACCACGTTCAGCGCGTACTGATCCCACCAGCGTATATAGGAGCGATTCTCCTCGAGACAATCCAACAACTGCTGCGACAGCGACTCACGACGCCAGCCATCGACATCCACGACCATCACGCCCGAGTTGAAATACGGCATCAGCGGATTGAGCCCTAGCTCCTGGTAGTTTTCGATCGGCATCGTCGAGCCAAGGTGAGGACAACAGTTCTCGGCGTTCTCGATCGCCAGCATGGCATCGATGTAGGGAGCAGCACAATCCTGTACCGCCAAGCAGAGAAACCCTCGCTGATCGCACTGCCAAAGCTCAGAAAGATCGCCGCAAACCAACAGGTCGCAATCCAGAAAGATCACTCGCGAAAGATGCTCAGGCAGTAACTTCGGCAATAGCAGTCGATAGTAGGCGACCTGACTCACATGCCCCCACACAGGAAGCTTGGCAAATAGCTGCTCATCGACGGAAAGCCAGTTCAACACAAACCGACCCGCTGGCCAGGACCTCTCGACGCGTTGCTTCGTCGACTCCTGAATCCCTCCATCGAGCACATAGATTTGAAGCTTACGCCCCTCGGCCAGATTCTCCAGCGCCGAACGAACCGTCACCGCCAGCGGCATGGCAAACGCTTCATCGGCGGCCAACACCACCACTGGATCCATGAAAATTACTGCTTGCTCGGATGGCTGACTCAAAACCAGACTCCCCACACCTATCCGCGTAGACACTCTCGAAGACACCGAGGCCGCTTCCAGTCCACTTCATCATGCGTGAAGCTCGCCCTTAAAGTCAATCAGTGCTACTCCGCTCGAACAACCTGGCAACCCACAACAAGAGATTCTTGATCGACCTAGTATAAGAGCACCGACTACAAACACCAGTAACCACCTGCACTTTAGCGAGTTCGTAACACCGGTGTGCCGCTGCGTTGCTCCCAAAGAAAACAAGCCTGTCTAAATGGTACTCTCGGCGCATCGGGTGCAGTAGCTAGAGTTTTCGATGGCATTCCTTGAGATGTGGTTTTACGAATACATCCCTTGAGGTACATAACTCAAAGCGTGGATCGCCATCGTCCTGCGGTGCTATCTGAGACAAAGAACGCACAGGCAAATGCTGGCATTTAACTCGACACCGGCACCCCATATGGGGTCTCCGTCGACGGGCAAATGCGGGGTAGGTACCAGCCTTTAGAGAACATTTTCCATTCGCAGCAACGAGCGTCAGCGTTTGCCAACTACAGCACGGTAGCGCTCACGGAATTCGATAATTGGAATAGCGCGTTCGGTGGAGCCCTTATCGAGAGCTCCACGCTGAGTGAACAGATCAGGCTGAGAGTCCCCCCTAACCAGAGAAGTGGAAGAGGCTAAGTACAATGACGTTTCGCAGCAAGATGATCGCCAGCTACCTGGCGTGCGGGATCCTGCCTGTGCTGGCAGCATCGTTATTGATCTGTGCCATTTCAAGTCGTGGACTGAATAACCTCCAGGACCACGTGAACCAAGGGCTTTACTCGACCGCCCAGGCGAAGCTTCGCGCGCAATACTCACTGAAGCGGTCGCACGTGGAGGACTACTTCGCTCAAATCCGCGATCAAGTCATCACCTTCGCAGAAGACGGCATGGTGGTTCACGCCATGCGGTCGTTCCGCACTAGTTTTGCGACCTACCGCCATGAAGCGGGCATCGACGACACGCGACTTGAAGAGCTTGGCCCTCAACTGCAAAGCTACTACACCGGAGACTTCAGTCGGGTCTACGCAGAGCAGAATCCCGACATGCCGCTCGATACTACTCAGTTGCTTGAACCGTTGGATCCTGACTCGATCGCATTGCAACATGCCTATATCAGTAACAACAGCAATCCACTCGGGTCGAAGCACTTATTGAATGAGTCGGAGCATGGCACGCAGTACGATCGGCTTCACAGCCGCATCCACCCAATTGTGAGAGACTATCTAGAGAAGTTCGGCTACTACGATATTTTCCTAGTCGACGCCGAAACGGGCGACATCGTTTACTCGGTGTTTAAGGAACTTGATTTCACCACTTCGCTGTTGGATGGGCCGTATGCGGAGACTAATTTTGGCGAATGTTTCCGCCTGGCACGCAAGCTACCAAAAGGCCAGTTTGCGATCGTCGACTTCGAACAGTACACCCCCTCGTACGAAGCCCCAGCCAGTTTCATTGCGTCGCCTATCTACGATGGTTCTGAACTGATCGGCGTAGCAATGTTTCAAATGCCGGTCGATCGCATTGTGGGTATCTTCAGCAATCGTGAAGGTCTCGGCGAAACCGGCGAAACCGTTGTGGTTGGCTCTGAGCACCGCATGCGGAGCAACTCGCACCTTGATTCTGAATTCCACAATCTTGTTCAGTCGTTCAAAGATCCCGAGAGAGGCTCGATTAACACGGCCGATGTCGACCGTGCATTGCAAGGCGAAACCGGAGTGATGAAGATCACCGATTACCGCGGGATCGAAACCATCAGTGCTTACGGACCGATCGATTTCCTGGGACTTCGGTGGGCACTGGCTGCAAAAATCGACCAATCGGAAGTCGCTTCAAGCATCACCGACAGCGCCAAGTCAACCGAGTCGAACATCTGGTTGGTCACTATCGTTTCTCTCCTAGGTGGAGCCCTTATCAGTAGCCTGCTTGGCTGGACAATCTCTCGCTGGTTTTCCAAATCGTTGCTCGAGGTAAACGGTATCGCCGAATCGGTGGCGGCCGCCTCGCGGCAACTAGCCAAAGCCACTGCTGATCTTTCCAGCGGAGCCCAGGACCAAGCCGACAGCCTAAAACGCACTGCCGCCAGCCTCGAAGAGATGACGAGTACTATTCAACAGAACGCCGACAATGCCCAACAAGCGAATGAACAATCGCTAGGATCTCGCGACGTAGCCGAGCGGGGAGGATTGATTACCCAGCGTGCGGTAGACGGCATGTCGGAAATCAATCAGTCGTCTCGAAAAATTGCTGCCATCATCTCCACGATCGACGAAATCGCCTTCCAAACGAACTTACTTGCTCTGAATGCTTCGATAGAAGCAGCCCGTGCTGGAGCACAAGGCCGAGGCTTTGCTGTGGTAGCCGGTGAAGTTCGCAACCTGGCGCAACGCAGCGCCCGGGCTGCAAACGAGATCACGGAACTGATTGACAACTCGGTATCGAAGGTTGAAACCGGTTCAGTCCTGGTGACTCAATCGGGAACCACCTTGAATGAGATTGTGAGCTCGGTGAAACGAGTCACCGACATCATCTCGGAGATCGCGGTCGCTTCACGGCAACAAGCGGGTGGGATCGAACAGGTGAACCTCTCGGTGAATTCCATGGAACGAGTCATCCAAGCGAATGTAACTCAAACCGAATCACTCACGAGTACCGCCCAAACTCTGGCCTCCCAAGCTCGGCAACTGCAACGGGTAGTTGATCAATTCGACCTCAAGAAGCACCCGTCCCAGGCTCCTCAAGCGGAAGAGCAACAACTGCAGGAGTCACCCTCATAGCTGTGGCTGCTTGCCAGAAGTGTTTTGACGACTATCGGGAACGCGCACAGGCAATGCTGGCTAAACCGACGATTCCTAGCAACAGCCAAACGCCCGTCGGCTCCGGCACCTGTGCTTCAGACGGTCCAGTGCTGTCGAGAACCTGGCCGAATTGCGACTTCCAAACGTCGTAGTCAGCAGCATCCACTATGAAATCACGATTTCCATCCGCAGCAAGCTTCAGCCCTGTTGCCCCCAGGCTATCACGCCACAGGGTGTAGTCAGCAAGATCAACGATGCCATCCGAGTTGTAGTCGCCGGGAAGACTAGCCAGTTCGTAGACAACCTCTTCAAACAACAAATCACCGGAGTGGCTCACGCGGCGACTCTCCATCACGAAACTCAGTGTCAGATCTTGCACCCCATCGACATCAAACAGGTACCCCAGTTCCAACACTTCGTAAGGAGCCAATTCAGTAAGCATGGTACTGTCGTATTCAGCGACTGTTTCGCTGGTAGTGAAGGACTCTGCCCAGTTCTCAATTCCTTGCTTTTCCAGGCTCTCCCACGAATCGGCCAGCAACGATCCCGATTCCGACTGAATCGAGTAGCCGTTGAATTGGATGGTGGTGTTACTCTCGTTCGTTAATTTAGCTAGCCCGGTATCTGGATCTACAGAAAGCACCACATTGTTGAAAAGTGGGTCCCCTACAAAATTGACAACGCCATGCACGTCCTTGAATTCTCGCCCCTCACGTATGGTATACGAGAAACTCATCGACTCGTCGGCGTGAGCAGTACCAAAGGGTTCTGTAATTGTCGGACTATAGGGACTACCGATGGTGGCCTGACCATTAGCCTCAAGATTAAGCCCCGTCGACTGGGTTTGTTCGGCCAACATCGAAGCAGTAGCGGAAGTCTCACTGAAAGCTCCCACCTGCTGATCCGTTAAGCTGTTCCATGCTCCATCGCTAGGGTCGAGTGCATTGACTTGCGACTCCAACTCATAGGCAAAGATGCTGACTCGTTCGTTCAATTCCGACTTAATAGCCGCTGCCCCGGTCCGACGATTGATTTCGACCACTACCTCGGCAAGCTCCACTTCAACATCCAGTTGATAGAATTGATTCGCATCTTGATCGCCAACGACTCTTACGTAGTAGTCGTCGAAAGCGGAAAGCGAAACTCCCTCGGCAGATTCGCTTCCCCCCAAGCCGGTGCTGTTGATCGTGGTAATCAACGTAGCGCCCGGCCCGTAGATTTCGAGCGTTAAATCCGACTGCTGCGTTGCATCGAAATCGCCTTGGTCCGAAGTATGGTAAGACGGGCCCAGAGGAGTGATAGAAATATTGGCGAGCCCTGGCTTCAGGGTATTGAAGGTGAACCAGTCTTGATCGGTATCCCCGTCGATTCCCAGCCAGTCGTCGTCGAATTGCTCGACCACCGAGTCGATTGCATCGGTCCCCAACGAAATGGCTCCTGAGAATTCGAACTGCCCTAGACTGGTAGCTGTTGCAGAGCCATCGTTGCCGCCGCTCTTTTCACGCGGATCGCCGTAGAGACGGTTAACCCCATAGACATCGTCAAACTGCAATCCAAAAAAATGTGTTTGCAATCCACCTTCCATGATCGACTCTGCACCTACAGGGTCGGTATGGCCGAGCCCAACGCCGTGCCCACTTTCGTGAGAAATGAGATTCCGAAACGCCGCATACCCAGTAACCTGCTCGCCAGGCGTGGTGTCGATACGCATGTCGCCGCCGTTGGGATAGGTGTTATCAGCAAGCACATTCACGTTGGGGTTGGTATCGAATGCCTCGCCGCCAATCCGCATATCACCGAACTGACCGGTCGACCGCCCACGCTCGTCCTGCTCGGCGACGTAGACCATCGATATTCCCGAGACATAAGAGTACTGGTCGTAGGCATCCTGAATCGGTGCAAACCAGGATCGCTCGGTGAAAGTGTTTATTCTTGACTCCGTAGGCACGTTCCACAGGTTATCCATGAACTGCACGAGATCGCTGTTGTCTGATCGATCGTAGCTACTGCCATCTGGAACAATACTCCAGAGCAACGTGACAGGATCTCCTCGTTCGATACCGTTGCCATCGGATTGGGTACGAGTCCATCGTCCTCCCAAGTCGTAAGCATCGAGTCGGCTACCTGCAAACAAGCAACAACCCAGAGTCAGCAGTAGCACAGCACGCAGTATATTCATGATCGATAGGCCATCATGCCTAGTTCATCGAGGCGATTCGAGGTGCAGAGACAACACAGCTCGGCTCGATTCATCAGAAGAGTTATCGAGCGAAGAATCCAATTCCACTTGTTCCTGCTACAACGGTACCAATCCAGGCGCAATCCCACCAGATATGCACGCCAAAAACGGAATCCACGAGCTGACAAACCAAACAAGATTCGACGCGTACCCGCAGCTTGGCGGATAGCCACTCCCCCAAGAAGCCGCCAAGCACCAACAAACATGCGGCTATCAGCACGAGCCTTATCGGTTTTCCCCGTTCCAAGACAAGTCGGAGAAGCTCTACCAACTAATACCGATTTCAGCCCATTCGTAACGCGCAGGTTGACAGAATCTCCCGCTCTTTCGTGAACCTAGCAAGAGTTTTGCGCACCCGTAGATCCCCCTCTATAGAAAGAGGGGGTTGGAATACCGCTACTGAAGATAAGTTTGGTTGCTAGGCGAATCGCCCCGCTCCGACTATGGCCCCCTAGGAATAAGACGAACTAAGCCGACGACTCTGGAATACTGACCGAAAGAGTCGCGCCAGCCGTTACTTACCCGAACTTCAACTTCTGGATCTCGCAGACCAGCGAGACGCCAAGATATGGCAAACAACAACTGAATAGTTGATTTGCATCCCCCGAAAGCCCGGCGGTATGATACCGGCCGTGCTTGGACACTCTTTCTCCTGAACGCGAGGCTTTAAAATGCTACGGGCTCTTCGATCCATGGTTGCCGTTTGCTGTTTGCTAATCCTAGCTGCGTCTGTTGCGTATGCTGAGGAAACAGATACGGTATCCCTCTTCAATAGCAAGGATCTAACTGGCTGGCATGCTGACGTGCCAGCTTTAGACAACGATTCCGATGCAACAGGGCCATTTATAGTGCGAGACGGCAATCTTGTGAGTCTCGGCACGCCTGGTGGTCATCTCATTACCGATGAAGAACACGAAAACTACCGGATCCAGGTCGAATACCGGTTCGCCGGCAAGCCAGGAAACTGTGGGGTGCTCGTGCATGCTTCCAAACCACGGGCACTTTACGATATGTTTCCTCAGTCAATCGAAGTGCAGATGATGCACGAGAATGCAGGTGATTTCTGGTGCATCGTAGAAGATATCACCGTCGATAACATGGTCGAACGACGTGGCCCGAAAGACAAATGGGGCATCACCGAAGGCAAATCTCGCCGCATTCTCAACCTGACCGACGGATCAGAAAACAAAGTCGGCGAATGGAACACCATGATTATCGAATGCGTCGGCGACGACGTAAAAGTCTGGGTTAACGGCGACTTCGTAAACCACGGCTACAAATGCACTGCCAGCAAAGGGCATATAGCAGTGCAAGCCGAAGGCTCTGAGGTCGAGTTCCGTAAAATGGAGCTTACCCCTATCAAAGAACTAAGTGCCGACGATACGAAATGGGAAGAGAAGTAGCAGCTAATCACCCCCATCTTCTCCCTTATCGATGCTATTAGGTATTCCCACTCTAAGAAACGCCCTCCTCTGCTTCCTTCCGAAGCGAGGAGGCGTTGCATCTAGGACTCTCTAAACCACCTCCACAAAAAAGAATCAGTGGAACCACAGGTGGTTAGTAAAAATGCCCTGTTGAACGTCGTAAGACAACCGGCAGCAGACAGCAATAATACTGCTACCTAAAACTCGACGAGACCGTAACCAGCATCAGATCGTCATCCGCACTCTCAAAAGACAGTAGCCCCCCTGAGATACAGTACACACAGCCAGTAGCAACTGCTGTGGTGAGAACAACTACTCTCCTGACAAGTGACATTCGATCGCTGAAAACGCAAAAACCCCGTTAGAACCGAAGTTCTAACGGGGTTTTTAAAAAACCTGGCGATACCTACTTTCGCACTGGTAGGCACTATCATCGGCACCGAAAGCTTAACTACTGTGTTCGGAATGGGAACAGGTGTTTCCTTTCGGCTATGGTCGCCAGAAATCGACATGTGGGCTGCGAAACCGCACATGCCGCTTTGACTTGGTGATGCAAGAGTGGATGGAGAATAACTCTCCCTCTTTGGCCTTCTTGACTCGCACTTTCGACTCTCAATTGAGAATCGTCAAGAGCGTAAGATTAATGTGGCCAAGCGTTCGTCCGTTAGTATCGGTTAGCTGAATACATTACTGCACTTACACATCCGACCTATCAACCTGGTAGTCTTCCAGGGGACTTTCGAGCATTGCTCAACGAAACCTCATCTTGGAGCGGGCTTCACGCTTAGATGCCTTCAGCGTTTATCCTTTCCGACCTTAGCTACCCTGCCGTGCCGCTAGCGCGACAACAGGAACACCAGAGGGTCGTCCAACTAAATCCTCTCGTACTAAAGTTGAACCTCCGCAAGTTTCGTACGCCCACAGTAGATAGGGACCGACCTGTCTCACGACGGTCTGAACCCAGCTCACGTACCACTTTCATTGGCGAACAGCCAAACCCTTGGGAGCTTCTTCACCCCCAGGATGTGATGAGCCGACATCGAGGTGCCAAACCGCTCCGCCGCTATGGACGCTCGGGAGCGATAAGCCTGTTATCCCCGGAGTACCTTTTATCTGTTGAGCGATGGCCCTTCCATACGGAACCACCGGATCACTAAGCCCTACTTTCGTACCTGCTCGACTGATAAGTCTCGCAGTTTAGCACTCTTCTACCTTTGCGCTCGATGCCTGATTGCCAACCAGGCTGAGAGTACCTATTGGGCTCCTCCGTTACTCTTTGGGAGGAGACCGCCCCAGTCAAACTGCCCAACTGACACTGTCCGTTGCCTGGATTCACAGGAATCAACGTTAGAATTAAACCATGAACAGGGTGGTATTTCACCAACGGCTCCACCGACACTAGCGTGCCGGCTTCAAAGCCTCCCACCTATCCTACACAGTACATAGCTCAACCCAATATCAGCCTACAGTAAAGGTTCACGGGGTCTTTCCGTCTAGCTGCGGGAACGTGGCATCTTCACCACGACTACAATTTCACCGGGTCACTGGTTGAGACAGTATTCCTCTCGTTACGCCTTTCATGCAGGTCGGAACTTACCCGACAAGGAACTTCGCTACCTTAGGACCGTCATAGTTACGGCCGCCGTTTACTGGGGCTTCGGTCAAAAGCTTCGTAGTTAAACTAACCTCTTACCTTAACCTACCAGCACCGGGCAGGCGTCAGACCCTATACTTCCTCTTGCGAGTTTGCAGGGTCCTGTGTTTTTGATAAACAGTCGGAGGAATCGATTTACTGTGGCCCGCTCTCACGGGCATCCCTTATCGCGAACTTACGGGATCATTTTGCAGAGTTCCTTAACCAGTGTTCTCCCGAGCGCCTTAGACTACTCGTCTCGCCTACCTGTGTCAGTTTTAGTACGGTTAGCTAAGCTTCAACCCTTAGAAGCTTTTCTTGGACGTCCTTCCAGCGACTACCTCTCAAACGGAGTTCGGTTCCATGACTTGAATTATATGGGCGGATTTGCCTACCCAACATCTCGTCATGGCCCACGGGCTGATCTAAGATCCCCGATCGCATTCTGGACGCCGTCCCTCCATCGGTCCACTTAGCTAGCGCAGGAATATTCACCTGCTGTCCATCGACTACGCCTTTCGGCCTCGCCTTAGGAACCGGCTAACCCTGGGCGGAATTACCTTCCCCAGGAAACCTTAGGCTTTCGGCGGGCAGGATTCTCACCTGCCTTATCGTTACTCATTCCGGCATAATCACCTGTAGGCCCCAACACCGCTCCTTACGGTACGGCTCGTATCTGACCTACAGCGCTCTCCTACCAATCTATAAAGATTCTATGGCTTCGGTGTCGCACTTACTCCCGTTCATTATTGGCGCAGAATTGCTCGACCAGTAAGCTGTTACGCACTTTTTAAATGATGGCTGCTTCTAAGCCAACATCCTGGTTGTCACAGCAATTCAACCTCCTTAGTGACTAAGTACGACTTCGGGACCTTAGCCGATAGTCTGGGTTGTTTCCCTCTCGACCGCGAAGCTTATCCCACGCGGACTGACTCCTGAGATAATTACATCGGTATTCGGAGTTTGGCTCAGAGGGGTACCCCGCGAAGGGCCCGCCTCCAAATCAGTATCTCTACCCCCGATGCATAGTGGCTCAAGGCTAGCCCTAAAGCTATTTCGGAGAGAACGAGCTATCTCCTGGTTTGATTAGACTTTCACTCCTCCCCACAAGTCATCCCCTCGGTTTTCAACCCAAGTGGGTTCGGTCCTCCACGCGGTACAACCCGCGCTTCAACCTGCTCATGGGTAGTTCACCAGGTTTCGCGTCTACCGCCAACGACAAATGTCGCCCTATTAAGACTCGGTTTCCCTGAGGCTTCGGTCCGTAAGACCTTAACCAAGCCGCAGACGGTAACTCGCCGGATCATTATGCAAAAGGCACGCCGTCACCCGTTGCCTAAAAGGCCATAGGGCTCCGACCGCTTGTAGGCGTATGGTTTCAGGTTCAGCGCCTCCCCTAGCAGGGGTTCTTCTCATCATTCAGTCACCATACTGAGTTCACTATCGGTCATTAAGTAGTATTTAGCCTTACGGGATGGTCCCCGTAGATTCAGTCGGGATTCCACGTGGCCCGACTTACTCAGGTACCTCTCGAGAGATTGCTAGCTTTTGCATACGGGGCTGTCACCCTCTACGGCCTACCGTTCAAAGTAGTTCTGCTAGCCGGCAATTTTGTGACTCTCATGTGAAAGGCCCTACAACCCCGCGGAGGAAACCTCCACGGTTTGGGCTATTTCCCGTTCGCTCGCCGCTACTGAGGAAATCGATTTTTCTTTCTTTTCCTGTGGGTACTTAGATGTTTCAGTTCTCCACGTTCAACCAGGTATCTCGGGATCATCGCTTGTTTGTCAACTCCCCCAAGCTTTTCGCAGACTTCCACGCCTGTTCACTTAATGCCAAGACATCCCCCATACGCCCTTAGTAGCTTGGCCACATTAATCCAGCGCTCTTGCAACCAACTTCCAACGACCACAGATTGCGAATCCACTTAACTCGCTTCGCTGACCAACGCTGATGAAGCGATGCCGATGAAGCTTGGGAGATGAACCCGGGGACTGCAGTGCACAGAAGTGAGTGCGAGAACAAGAGATCAATGGGACTGCTTACTATGCCACCGCTTGGTTACACCCCGCAGGGTGAACGGTGGCGAGTAACTAGATCCACATTTTTACTTCCCTCACTCCAACGATATAAGGAGGTCTAATTGAGGGAAGTGTCCTGTCTAAGGACAAAGAGCTCGGAATGGAGACTCGCCAGCGTCTGCTGCAAAACAGACTTGGCTATCTCCAATTTCAAGATGCCACTCTTGCTTGTATCACCAAATTGTCAAAGAGCGATTCGCAAACTGCAACCAAACCCTTGCGGGCTCAGCCGCGGTCGGCTGAATCAGCCGGCCACATTCTGCCGGCTCTGGTTTACTGCCTTAAGGCTTCCGCCTCTCAGCACCAGGGAAACGCAAATACTACCAGCAGGTTTCAGAGCTGTCAAAGGGCCGGAAGGCATTTTTGACAAAAAACTTCTGAGGCTGGTTTCCGGGGTCTACTCTCTCACGGGTTGTGAGGAAAGTAAGTTCCGGAACTCACTACGTCGGCTCGAATTGTACGTAGACTTGAGCCAAGCACAAGTGGGTGGTGGATATATCGGCGAAACATTCTTTCAACGCGAGTGTTACGCCTTGTTTTTGCAGTCGTCCGAATGGGCTACTCGGTCTTTTGTTTGTCGATCCAGTAGGGTTCGAATCGCAATGCAAGCCAACCACCAACGACTGAGATCATCATGTGCTGCAGAGGTTCCAACATCTCAGCGAACCCTCTGACAAACCTACTTGGAAGTGTTACTTCAACTAGCAGCTGGATTGGCATGAACCGATAACTGCTGCTGACTGACAATCCCAGGCACACTAATGCAGCAACAGCGAAAAGCCGTGTCCGCCCTGATGCGCCTAGTGCTCCCGCAACGAGAAACGAGCTGTAGCAAATCAGGCCAAGGTTCAAAGCGAACAGGACACCCATCCAGAGAAGCCCCGGCAATACACCAGCCACTACGCAGGTCACGGCAACCAAAGCCATCAGGCCCAGCAGGGTCGCGGTGTTGTATTGCAGGCGACGAGCTTTCGGTCGCTTTGAATTGAGCACCGGAGGTGGTTGTGGATGTTCCATTGCTTCGACCCCATTCGCTAGACACAACATGAGCCTACGCTAACAGGCTCTGCGGTTCGCGAAGTAGTCTACCACAGAGAAACTCTGGTTACTCCGCGTCGAATTGGTACTGCAGCACTTTATCCGGCTCGCTTTGCTTGGCGAGGTCGTCGACTGCTCGACCGACAAGCGACTCCACGGTGTCCCCTGCTTCGAGTTCTGATACACCGTACTCGACTTCGAACTCAGGCACCTCGTCGCCCAACTGCTGACGACACTGATTCAGAGCCAAATTGATCCGCAGTGCAACCGACGAAGCGGTTTCCGAGTCGTTCTCGGGAAGCATCACAATCAGCCGACTATCATCGAGTCGGGCCAGGAGATCCATTTCGCGAATCGTGTTTTGGACCCCTACCGCAATCACGTCCAAAGTAGCTCGTGCGACGTCGAGACC
This sequence comes from Aeoliella mucimassa, assembly GCF_007748035.1. Lineage (NCBI taxonomy): Bacteria > Pseudomonadati > Planctomycetota > Planctomycetia > Pirellulales > Lacipirellulaceae > Aeoliella > Aeoliella mucimassa. The sequence continues at coordinate 2,040,918 of NZ_CP036278.1, read as the reverse complement.
ATGTGTCTTTGCGATGTATTCGTAGGAGTTGGGCTCGAACACAACCAGGCTGATGGGCCTGCCAGTACGGGCCGATTCGGCCATTCGGCGGCGAATTTCATCGGCAAATTTAGTGCGACTTGGCAAGGTATCGATCAAGAGCGAGTTGGCCTTCTTTACTTTTTTGGTCGGCTCGTCGTTCTTCAGAAGTCGCGGAGTGAAAGGAATGTTCTCACCAGCTTCGTTCCAATGGCAGCAGTTGCGGCCAGCTTTCTTCGAAGCGTACAACGCATCGTCGGCGCGTTTCAGCAGATGAAAGACATCCTCCGAAGTGTTCCACTGTGCCAAGCCAATGCTGGTGGTAATCTGCAATTGCTTGCCTTCGTAAACAACGGTGAGCGACTCAAGGTCGGCACGGATCCGCTCGGCGGCCGTCTTGGCATCTTTCGCCGAAGTGGCCGGCATCACAACGGCAAACTCTTCGCCGCCGTAGCGACAAGGCAGGTCCATATCGCCGCATGTCTTCACCAGTTGGCGACCGACAGCCCGCAGCACTTCGTCCCCAGCCTGGTGGCCGTGGGTATCGTTGAACTTCTTGAAGAAGTCGATATCGAGAATCAGCATCGAGAACACGGTGCCTTTGCGAGAAGCTTCCGAATGGCGCCGGCGCATCTCGTCGTCAAACGCACGACGATTGGCTAAACCGGTTAGCGAGTCGGTGCGTGCTTCGGATTCGTGCAGATGGATTTCACGGGCCTGGGCAGCTATTTGCTCTTCGGCCTTTGCCAGGCGTTCTTGCAGTACTTCGTTGGCCGTGACGATTTTCGAGAGAGCGTCGACGAGCCCCGCACCAGTTGCTTCGACATCGGTGACGTCGAGCGACTGCAAACCAGCGGTGATTTCGCCCATGCTTTTGTTGTGTTCGCCAACATCACTAGCAACGTTGCCAGCCAAGTCTCGCAAACGTTCGGTAGCTAAAGCCGCGCGTTCGCGCTCCAGTTGCTTTTGCAGTTCGACTTCTTCGTCGAGACCGGTCTCGTGCGCAGCACGCCGCTTTCCGGTTAACCAGACACCGGCAACAAAACCAACAGCCAACGCAATGACTGCGAAGGTCAGATTCAATACAACTAACAGGCTCATGGAATCGGTGGAGGCCATCGTTCTCTAAGTATGTAGGAGCCAAAAGGGGAACCAGTGAGCCTCTTGCTGCCCCCCGCTCTAACTCGGAGTTGCAAACAGCAATCGACCACTGGCAATACTTCTACCGCAGAAAAGTAGGTTGCCCTGTAGGGGGGTCAACATTTTGGCCCGGAGGTTTTCGGTGATTCCACCTGCATCGATTCTGCCGCTTTCAATAAGCGATGAACTGGCCAAACTGCAGCTGCGATTTTCCGCATGCAACAGCTAGGTAAAAACTATGAATTACGCGGGGTTCACCGCATCTTTCAATCTTCCAGCTTTCACCTACACATAGCAAACCTATGGTTGGGCATGTCCAACTCTCGCCGCACAGTACTTGTTGCAGACAGCGACCCGAGCACTCGGGAACGCACCTTTCTTGCCTTTCAACAGGCAGGCTACAAGTGCGTATTGGCCGAGGATGGCCACCAGGCAGTGGCTCGGCTGAAAGAGGGTTCGTTTGACCTGCTGGTAACCGACGTGGTGCTTCCCAAGCTTCACGGGCATGCACTCATCGTCGAGACACTGAGCCAGTATCCCCAGCCACGGATTATCGCATTAAGCGACTTGGTAGACGCCCGGATTGTCCGCGATTTGCTCTCGCGGGGCATCGACGACTACATGCACAAATCGGTACCAGTGGAACTACTGGTAACCAAGGCACAATCGCTCTTCGATCTGGGAACTTGGCGAGCAGGCCAGATGGCAGCCACCGATGATCCGGAACCACAACTCACGACCTACGACCGCCTGGAACTAATCGAACAGCAACTACAGTTGCTGTCGGATTACTTTGCGGATCGGGTGGCGGATCTCTTTGAGCAGGAGTACTCCGTACCGGAAATCCCGCCAGGCTTGATGAAGTATATTGATCGACTCAAAGACGAAGAAACCGCCCAAAAAGAGGCTGGAATTTCCAGCGAAGCGAACACTCGCGGGGCGCATCGCGTCGACATCAAGGTAGTTGCTACAGCTTTTCAAGTAGACGAAAACTATGAGGCTGTTGACTTCCCAGTGAACGTCGTACTGAGTGACATTTCCGCTTCTGGCGTGCGACTTTTGCATACGCGGGCGATTCCGGCAACCGATTTAGTGGTTGCCTGGTCGTCGATTACGATGCCTCACTACATCTTCCGCATCCCGCTTTGCGTCACCCGATGCCGTCCCTCTGGACGCTTTTACGACATCGGGGGCCAGTTTGATATTCCGCAGGAATTAGAAGCCGACATGAAAGCCATCGCCGGAATGCATGGTACGGCTACCAATTAACGCCCACGCGAGTGCTGAGGCCAAAGAAGCCAAGCGTGCCATCTTGGCTCGAAGCGTTGCCGGCTCCGTCCCACATCTGACCTTCCATGGCTACCGAATAGAACGGCTGCCAAGGACGATAACGAACAATCGGTCCTTGCCAACGGTAGCCAATTTGCATCTCATAGATCGACAGAATGTCGTCGCTGCTCGTGGTGCTGGTGGTAGTCGCGGTGGTGGTGGAGATATCTTCTTGGGCTAGCAACGAACTGTCGTTGTCGCCAAACAAGAGCGATCCACGAGCCTTGCAGAACGTGCCCGATCGGCATCCAAGCGGACGATAGGCTTCGATTGCTACCGTAGGACCGATCCCCGAAATCGAATGGGTATAGGTAATTTGGTCGAGCAGCGTGGCAGTATCGTCGCTCATGGTCGCGTAGTAGCCTTGCTCCGCATAAGCGTATCGCAAGCCACCGGAGACTCCAAACTGCCACTTGCAGAACTCGGTGTTCTTTACCCCTTCGAGATCGATGGTATAGGCGTTCAGATCGGTATAAGCACTGAAGGTATCGGTGGCCGTGACCGACGAGATATCGACATCGGCGAACGTGGGATGAGTCAAGCTTCCCAGCCCCGACGAGGGAGGATTGCCAGTCGCGATGTTCGACTCGTGATCGAACTGCCACCAGGTGGCCCGCAGTCCGACGTCTCCGCCACAGCGACTCCAACCGAGGAAGACTCGGGGAGTAAACTCGAAATCGTAGTCGAAATCGGTCTGCGAAATCGTGGTATCTGCCGGAGTGGTATTCGTATCATCCGAGATGGTAAACGCAGTGTTGCTACCCAGGTGAGGTTTCACAAAGGTGGCTTCGAAACCTGCGTAGAGCACTGCTCCACGGGTCGTCATCGAGCCACAGATCGAGTCTCCACACACGGTGTCGCAGCAGCCGATCTCGGTGCCGCAGGCGGGCTCAAAAGGCATGTAGGCGGCTTCGCCTTCGTAGTACGAAGTTTGTTCAATCGCCGGATTCGCCATTGGCACCTGGCTTCCCACGTTCTCCGCACGATAAGACGGATCTTGCAGCCCAGCCTGGTACCTGGCTTCAGATTCGGCTTGCGAACGGTAGCGAGCATCTTGCTCGACTCGCCCGTTCACTGGGTTGTAGGCGGTACGCTGCGTTGAAGAACGCTGAGCATAGCTGGTCGTGGCGAAAGCCGTCAGACTCAAGGTAGCGAGTAAGAGAGTCAGTTTCGAAGTTCGGCGGCAATCCATTTGCCTGGCCCCCTGAACGAGTTATACGCGAATTGCAGAAAAGACACGGTACCCCAAGCCCCATGGCTTCAGGGTGTCCGTGTGTTGTTATCGGCAAGCTGCGCAAACAAATCCAGTTGAAGCGACTTTTCCGCTCAACGAATGCTAGCAATTCGGGCAACTCTTGCGGGCTAGGTGCCTAGCACCGCAAAGTCGAAGGTGTTATCTCCTGTCAGTAGGTTTTCGGCCAGGTCGTCGATCAGCGAGTTATCGAGCGTTAGTTCGTAGCTCTCGATCGCCAGATCGGTCGCCAGATTGAGCGTTACCGAAGTATCACTCACTTGAGTCAGATCCACAAAGCTAACAACAGTGCCATCGTTGGTGCCCCCTACGATCTCCAGCGTGTAGTTGCCGATGTCGAAGGCAGCCGACCCCATGGCCTCGCTGAAGGTCACCGTGAGCGAGCCGATAGAGCCCGTCAGATCACCGCTGGGGGCCGTAACCACCGTCGGAGCGGTCGTATCGTCGACCACGGTGAACGTTACGAGTTCCTGGTCGACGTCGCCTTCGCTGTCGACCAGGAGGATGCGGAAGCTATAGGTGCCGGTCGCATCGGGAGTCCAGCTGAACACCCCGCCTGGGTTGGTGATCGTGGGGATCGCCGCTCCGTCAGGCAGGCCGCTGTCGTCAGAGTCGATAAGGAATTGGAGTTCATCCGCAGTATGGTCGAGATCGGTTCCGGTAGCGGTGAAGCTAACCGTGGTGAACTCGGTGACCTCCACCGGTGTTTCGGGGGCGTCGTACGGTGCGGGTAACGTCAAATCAGGCACGTCGTTTATCGCGAACACGGTAACCGTGGCCGTAGCCGGCAGGCTATCGACCACTCCGTCGTTCACGACGACCTCGATAGCTCGATCCCCCGCTGTGGGGTCCTCAGAGGTGTTCTGGTAGCTCAGCGACGCAATTACCGATTGATAGTTCGCGATCGTGTCGACTCCAGTCAGGCTCAGGATGCCCGTCGTGTCGTCGTAGCTGGCGGTAATGCTGGTACCCGTAGTGTCGGCCGCCAGCACTTCCGCGGTTCCGTCGGAGAAGTTGGTGATCGTCACGGTAGCCGAAGTGATGGTGGTGCTTGAATCGGTGGTGATTGCCACATCGGGTTCAGCCAATGGCACCGCAAAGTCGTTTTCGATGAACGACACCAGGAAGCCAGTTCCCTCCGAATCGCCATTCAGATCGACCGTTGGGCGGGCCGCGTTGACCATGGCCGAGAACTCGAGGTTATCCGACATCACGGGGGTGCCGTCGTCGCTCACCAACACGGCGAAACCAACCGAGTTACCCTCGTCGCTCGCCCCCGGAGTCCAGCGAATCTCAGCGGTGTTCGCACCCGTTTGCGTAATGGTCGCACTGGCTGGCGAGTTGCTTGTATCCAGACTGAAGGTCAGTGTGTCGCTGCTGTCGACGTCCGAGGCGGTGACCACCACCACCATTTCTTCGCCCACGTAAGCGGTCTGAGTCTCAAGATCGGCAAACGCGGGGGCGTCGTTCGCAGTGGTAATTGATATGGTCGAGGTGCGAATCGTGCTGTAGTTCGCACCATCGCTGACGATCACCAGAATGGCACGAGGGTCCGTCGAAGGATCGTCCGAGGTATTGTTGTAGGTCAGCGTACGAAGCACCTGCTGGTAGTTGGCCACAGTGTCGCTACCCGACAGGGTCAAAACGCCGTTCGCGTTATTATAGCCGGCGGTAATATTAGTACCGGTGGTATCAACAGCCAACAGCTCTGCATCGCCATCCATCAGGTTGCTGATGGTAATCACCGCGATGTCGAGGTTGTCGTTGTCGGCGTCGACCACGGTCATGGACGCGTCGACAATGGAGACGGCCCCTGCCCCTTCGACAAACGTTGCAGTGCTGTTCTGGCCATCCGTTTCGCCGTTCAGGTCGACTTCCGGCGTGGTATTTTCTCCACTTACGGTGACTGTTGAAACAGCCGCGTCGCTCACCGCATCGCCATCTCTAACGAGCACTTCGATGGTGCGATCGCCCTCGGTCGGTGAGGCCGAGGTGTTCTCGTAGGTAAGCGTTCGCAGCACTTTTTGGTAATTCTCGAGCGTATCGGCACCCGTCAGGGTGAGAGTATTAGTCGACTCGTCAAACTCGGCGCTGATATTGGTATCTGTCGTATCGACCGAAAGTACCTCGTCTTCCCCATCGGAGGCATTGGTGATGATGATCGAAGCCGAAACTAGTTCGGTATTGTCCTCATCCGATACGGTAAGGTTCTCGTCGTCCACAATCGTGACCGGATCATCCCCTTCAGTAAACGAGGCTGCGTAGCCGGTTCCCTCTTCCGAACCATTGAGATCGACCTCAGGCGACGCATTCGCCGAGCTGACCACCACAGTAATCGTCTCGGCATCCGCCAAAACTGGCGATCCCTCGTCGACCACGATAATCACGATCTCAAACGTGCCTAGCTGACTCTCGGTCGGAGTCCACGTAAGCACACCATCGGAAGTGATAGTCGCCCCGGTTGGCGTGTCGTCGGGCACGTCGGGATCGAGCATGAAGCGGAACGTATCGCCCGATTCGTTGCCTTCTCCATCGGGATCTGAGATGGTACCACCGGCGGTTAGTAAGTCGAGCGTCAACGTGTCGCCGGCAACCACCTCTTGAGTGGCGATGGCCGACAAATCGAGATCAGGAGTGTAAGGATTTCCTTCTAACCCTGTCGCGTCGAGTACGATGCGCTGCTCAAGCGACTCATGCCCCAGAGGGCGACGCTGAGCGGGTGCAGTCTTGCTCTTGGTCCGAGTCATAAAATACTGCAAGCGTCTTCTCATTCCGCCGTTTTCAAATCGTGCCACTGTGGTCAATCCTTCGTTGCCTGAACGTATTAGCCAGTGAGTGCGACCTATTATCCTGGCCACATCCGGCATTGCAAGTTTACTCAAGTAATTTCGCTATATATTCTGACACCGACCGTGCCATGGCGTCGGTCGGTGTCAGCGTAGTTATCTTTGACTAGGTCATGCTGTCGGCCAACACCTCGATGGTAATGACCTGCGAGTCGTAGTCGCTGGAGTTCAGCGGCGTTTCGCGGGCGACGAGCACGCCGATCTGCATTTCGCCGGTGAATCCATCGGGGGGAGTCACGGTCAGCAGGCCGGAATCACTCAATTCGTAGGTGTAATCGACATCGCCCACCGTGTACGCCTGGTACACCACGGGGTCGTCTTCCGCGTCGAAGTACTCCAGCTGAATCGAAACGGCTGTCCCCTCGGTAGTCGACACAGGATCGATATCCGCCAGGAACGGCCGCGTATCGTAGGTGTCGTCCTCAACATCCACTGTGAACTTCTGCTCATAGGAATTGCCGAGGCTGTTAGTAACCGTTACCGTGATCTCCACGGGCCCGCTAACTCCTTCGGCGGCCTTAAGCAGGACGACCGCATTCTCGTTGTCGGTAAAGATTTCGACATCGTTCATGATGAGGTCAAACGCGGGGCTCGACACTTCGCCGGTCGAGGCCGACTCTTCCACCGCAATGTCGCTCATCGCCGCTCGAGCCGATTCGCCCTCGACCAACAGACCAAATATCGAATGGTTGAAGTCAAGGTTTCTTAGGCTGTCGCGGCCTTGTTGACTAACTCCACTCGAACTGTGGAAGCCCGAGTTGGGTGAATTGATTGATGATTTTACAGCGCAAGCGGGCTTCCGTTTGTTGGTTTTCGAATACTCGGTTTTTGAGATGGCTCCCAAAGCTTTGTTTCACTCGGTACATGGTCGTTTCCGCCAAGCTTCTACGATGATAGCCCACTTCCTCTTTCCAACTCCTACGCCCCTTGCGTCGAATCTGACGAATTGCCTCGTCCCGGGGCAAAGGCTCCTCCGCAGAGTTGCCATGTTGTTTGATCTTGGCGTTGTGCTGCGGCGGAATCACCGGCTCAATGCCTTCGGATTCCAGCCCTTCATAAACCTTCCACTTGTCGTAACTACCGTCGCCGTGAAACTTTTTTACGGGCTGCTCCACCTGCTCCAGCATTTCGGGAACCGCATCGGCATCGTGGCAACTGTTCTCGGTCAAAATCTCCGCCACAATCTCGCGGGTGTCAGGATTCACCGACAAATGCAGCTTCCGCCATGTCCGCCGCTTCGACTTGCCATGCGTCCGCATCTTCCATTCGCCCTCGCCAAACACTTTCATGCCGGTGCTATCCACCACGATATCGATGTCGCCCCTCTTGTTAGCGATATCGAGCGAAACATTCAGCTTGCTGGCTCGCTTGGCGAGCGAAGAATAATTGGGAATCGCTGCCTCGACGCCCAACATCGCCACCAGCGAGCGGCCGAATCCCTCAGTCTGCCGATAGGGAAGTTTCAGCAGTTCGCGAATCGTCAGCAAGCACTCGATCGCCGTATCGCTGAAGACAAAAGGGCGACCGACTTTTGTCTGGTCGTTAGGATGTTCCCAGTTCTCCAACGCCTCGTCGCTAAACCAAATAGTGATGTTTCCACGCTCGATGAGCGACTTGTTATACTCCTTCCAGTTCGTGACTTTGTAGGTTCGTTTTTCTTTCGTAGCCATGTTCGATCTCCGTAAAAAAGGTACGTGGTTCCATTCCACGTTAGTTTTTACGGAGGTTTGTGACTAATTGTTCAACAAGGCCGGCTGTCGCTGTCCCCTTCGGTGATGAAAAATTGCGAATCGTTGGTGTCGTCGGCACTCTTCGCAAACGACAGCAAACCAGTGCGATTGTGCTGCAGATCAAGATTGAACTCGTCGTCGAAGTCGCCGAGGTCCGATCCGCCGGTGCCATCGCCATCGGGATCGCCACCTTGAATCACAAAGTTGTTCAGTACGCGATGGAACGACACACCATCGTAGAAATCGGCCATCGCCAGATCGATGATCCGCTGCGTAGCGGTCGGCGTGTAGTTCTCGAACAACTGGAAGACCAAGTCACCGTAGCCTTCGACATCGATCACCATCGAACGATTGCCGGTTAGCAGTTCGGCGGTGACGTCGGCGTTGTCGGTGGTGATGGTATAGGTCAATGCCCCGCCGGCTGGATCATAGCCGTCGAGTGGAATCAACAGTGGCGAACCAACCAGCAACGTATCGTCGGCAATCTCTGCCAGGTACGGAGTATCCGAGACCGGAATCGTCACGCCCGCTGCGGCCGCGAGTGTCTGTAGCGACTGCACACCAACCAGGCGAGTGCCATCGGCAAACACCCAGGTGGGGAACTCTTCGATCTCGTTCTCTTCTCCCACGTCGTTCAATTCGCGATTTTCGTCGGATGACTCAACAAAGGGAAGCAGTTGTGCCCCGTCTTCAAACAGTTCTTTCTGTTCGGTGCAGTTCTCACACCAGGCAGCTCCGTAGAACTTGGCGCCCGAGTCGGTGATCGCCTGGGCGAGGCTTACCAAGTCCATCGCTCCGATCGAAATCGTAATCTCTGCGAGCTCGCTCGTTTCAAGGCTATCGGTGGCACTCACTGACACAGTGCGTGATCCGGTCGCCGAGTCCGAACTATTCTCGTAGGTCAGCGTTCGCAACACGCGAGCATAGTTTTCGGCAGTATCACTGCCGGTGAGCGTCAGTGTGCCGGTCGCGGTATCGTAGGACGCGGTAATCGCGGTATCGAGCACATCGACAGCCAGCGTTTCGACAGTACCGTCGGCCGAATCGTCGAGCACCACGGTCGCGCCCGACACCGTGTCGTCTTCGGCTCCATTGATGACCAGCACGTCTTCGACGATGGCCACCGCTCCACTCGAAACCGCATAGGTTGTCGAGGTATCGGTTCCATCGACCTCTTCACCGTTCAGATCCACGGTCAGTGGAGTATTCAATACTTCCACCGTGAAGTCCTGGTAGGCTTCCATCACGGGATCACCGTCATCGGTCACCACCACACGGAAGTTCACCGAGGTGCCTTCGAAATCACTGCTCGGAGTCCAACGGATAATCGCAGTATTGTTGTCGGTTTGTTCGATCGTCGCATCGGCTGGTGAGTTGTCGCCATCGAGCGAGAACGTCAGCGTGTCTTGCGTGTTGATATCGGTGGCGGTGATCGTGATCGAGTACTCTTCGTCGACCGATGCTTCGCCGTCGTCGATCGTATCGATGACAGGAGCCTCTTGTTCAACGACGGTCAGCGTGAATTCCTCGGAGTCGACCATCACCGGCTCACCATCATCGGCTACGAGCACGCGGAACGTGACTGTCTCGCCGAGCAGGTCCTCGGTGGCGGTCCATCGAATCACTGCCGTGTTGTTATCGATTTGTTCAATCGTCGCTCCTTCTGGCACGTTCTCGGTATCGAGATAGAAGCTCAGCGTGTCGCGCGAGTTCTCGTCGGACGCTGTGACCGTTACCGAGTATTCTACGCCGACCGTCGCGTTGTCGTCGTCGATCTCTTCGAGATCCGGAGCGACCTGGGCTTCTAGTTCATAGTCGTAATCCTGTTTATAAACGCCATAGCGATCGGTCGTGCCACGGCCCGACCACACGATCACCGCCTTGTCGCCTTGGATAGCCACCGAAGCGTAGTGCTGATGCCCGGAATTGGCTCCCGCCATTTCCTGGTTCACCGCAAACGAATCGTCTTCGGGGGTGCCATCTTCGTCGAACGACCGGGCGGCGACCTCCCATCCGGCTCCGTCGTCGGTTCCGGTGGTCCAGGTGACGAGCCACGAGCCATCGTCGGCGATCGCTAGCTTCGCGTCGTATTGTTGTCCTTCCGTTTCGTCGTTTACGAGGATTTCGTCGCCGAAGGTCTCGCCATCGCTAGCGAGCACCCGGGCGACAATGCCCCAGCCATCGCCATCCTGCTCGCGCGATTGCCAGATGGCGACCACTTCGCCATCGGGCCCAGCAGCGAGCGATACATTCTGTTGTGCGTCGTCCGTCGTTGTATTCCAGGCAAACTCCTCGCCGAGTAGCTCGCCATCGGTGTCGTACCGTTGACCATATACTCCCCAGTCGCTGCCATCCTGGCCCATGCTGCTCCAACTGGCGACCAGCACGTCTTCGCTGTCGAAGACCAAAGCGATTCCGGTTTGGCTCTTCTCGGTTGTCGTGTTCACCAGCACTTCGTCGCCGACCATCTCGCCGTCGGCGTCGAACCGTTGCAGGTAGACGCCGGTCGAGTCGTCGGTACTCTGACCACTCCAACCAATAGCGAACGACCCGTCGGAGGCCATTGCGATCGCCGGATCGAACTGCTTACCGCCGACCGTGGTGTTCACCAGTACTTCGTCGCCCAAGGCGGCTCCATCGGCGTCGAACATCCGCATGAAGATGCCTTGGCTATCTCCTTCACCGCGTCCGCTCCAGGTGATCACAAACGAGCCATCTTCGAACACCTCGACCGATGCTTCGGACTGCGTGCCGGCGAAGGTGCTGTTTACCTGAAAGTCCTCCAACAAGACATCGCCGTCGGAGTCGTATACTTTGGCAAACACGCCTGAGTTGTCAGTCGCGCCGGCGCCGCTGTAGACGACCACGCTGTTCGAGTCGCTCATACCGACCGCCATTTGCGAGCCGGCTGTCGACTGGGCGTGGACGACCAGGTCGTTTATTAACGACTCGTCGCCGACCGTATCGGCGGCCATCATCCAACGAGGTTCAAGCGTTTGGAAGGTGCGTTGCGGGCGGGCGGGACGGCGGGAGGGTCGGCGATAGCGCCAATACCACTGGCGAAGATTCATTGCTGAGAGTGCCTGTAGTGTCAATCAATGATGCGGGGAAGTGAAGCTCTCAGTATGATCGCTAACTCCCGAATCAACAATCAATTCGCAGGATTCTCGGCTTTCTGAGCATCGGGGGGTTCGAATTACACCAGTTGCAGGCCCCCAGGCGTTACAACCGGTCCTCCGCAATTCGGTCCCCAGTGAGCCGATTCGCCCCACGAGCAATGCTCTCTACAGGCAGTTTTTTGCTTTATTCGATCAGATCTCCTAGTTAACTTCTAGTTTTTGCAGGAAATGGCAGTTCGGGCATCCCCATCTAAGAAAGAGGATGCCCGAACGCCCGATGCGAACGGCTGCCGCTCGTCGTTCTCGTCATCCCTTGCCGAGTTCGACGAGCATCGCCGCTTTACTTCAATTTCACCTTGAGCACCTGCACCGAGATCGGCGGCAGCTCTAGTTTCATCGTGCGAGCGGCTTTCAGCTCGGTAACGACCGGCTGCACCGCTTCGGACTCGCGGGTGTTCACCGCCCCGGCGGGGCCGTCGATCGTGGTCAGCGTGGCCTCGTCGGCCAGGCGGCCCCCCTGCAGCACCACGGTCGTTTCGACTGGCTCGTCGCTCGGATTCACCAGCTTCACCATCACTTCGCTGTTCGAGCGATCCATCGTCGGCGATACGCACAACTCAGGCGACATCGCTTGGAAGTCGTGAATCAGCTTGCCATCGATGTAGCAACGGATGCGGCCGCCATCGAGTTCGACCTTCAGGTCGTACCAGCGGTTCGATTCGATGCTGCCACGGGTGGTGACCAGGCGATCGGTCGATTGGCCGTTCTGGCGGACTTCGATGCCATGCTGGGTGTTGCCCCAGCCGCCGATGTTCCACCAGTAGTAGTGGCCATCGTCGTAACCAAACGCCAGCAAGAAACCTTCCTCGCCGCCGGTCTTGCGAGCCCGCACTTCGTACACGGTCTTGCTGCCATCGGCACTTTCGGGGGCGAGGCTCATCGCTGGCTCGGCACGAACATCGCGTTGGAAGTAGGCACTCTTCGTGTTGTCGTAGTCGCCTCCCAGCACTTCCCAATCGGCGAAGTTGAGCGGCTTGCCATTGAGCTTGGCCGATTCGACCTCGATGGTGGTCAGCCAGGTACCAATGCCAACTCGGCCCGCGTATCGCTTATCGACCACGTTACGAGCCATCTCGACACTGTTATCCAGGTAAACATCGCCTTTGTTCGTGGCGAACATCTGCTGCACGTAGTAGTTCGGCGTGCGAACCACTTGCGTGTTGTCGAACCAAATCAGGTCGGCCTTGGGCCACTGCGTGTAGTTGTACTTGGCCAGCAGCGGGGCGTAGCAGGTCATGTCGACGATGTCGGCATTGCGTTCGATGCCGGTCAAGTAGGCGGCTTCGGCCATGGCATTGAACATGCTGTTGCCTTCCGAAGCGTACTCGCCGACGAAGATCTTCGGCTTGTTACGATCGAACGAATCGAACCGGCGAGTGTTGCTCAAATACCAGTTCGGATTCATATAGTAGTGCTCGTCGCTGCTGTATACCTGCTCGCGAGTCATCAGGTCGTACAGCGGGATTCCCTCGCCGAGGCCCGAGGTACCGACGATTTTAATGTCGGGATAACGCTCACGAATCGCCGCGACAAAGTAAGGGAACCGCTCCCGCACTTCGGGAGTGTCGTGCTCTTCGTTACCCAGGCAGACGTACTCCAGATTAAACGGCTCGGGGTGGCCCATCTCGGCTCGCAGCTTGCCCCACTCACTCTCTACCGGGCCATTGGCGAACTCAATCAGGTCGAGCGCGTCGTCGACCCAAATGTGCAGGTCTTCCATCGGCACCTTGTCGAACGGACGCGTAAAACCGCAGGCGACGCCCACTGGCACCACTGGCAGCGGAGTCGCACCGATGTCTTCACACAGCTGCATGTATTCGAAATAGCCGAGCCCGTAACTTTGGTGATACCCCCAGCGGTTCCAGTTCGGCTTCCGCTCGGCAACGTCGCCCACAGTGTCTTTCCAGCGGTACGCATTGGCCAGGCCGCTGCCATGGGCGATGCAGCCGCCAGGGAACCGGAGGAACTTGGGATTCAACTCGGCCAGGGCTTGGCCCAGGTCTTTGCGCATGCCGTTTTTGCGGCCTTTGAACGTCTCCTGCGGGAACAGCGAAACCATGTCGAGCGACAGCACACCGCCGCCGGTGGTGGTGACCACTAGCTTGGCCTTGGTCGCGTCGTCGCTGGCGGTGAGCGTCAGCTCGTACTTCTTCCACTCGGCCGAAACCGCATCGATGGAGCCTTCGGCCAGTACCGAACCATCGTCCTTCACTAGCTGCACGTTGATCGCCTTGTCGGCATCCTCGGTCCTGCGGGCGTAGACCGAGAAGTCGTACTTCGCATCCTTCTCGAGCACAATGCCGGCAAAGCCGCTGTTGGCGATGCCAGCGGTTCCGGTGCCATCGAGGGCGATGTTCACATAATGGGTGTTCTTGTCGTTCAGCGGCGCTTCGTCGACCACGGCCAACTTGGCGGTGCCACCGTCGCGTTGCACACGCTCCCAGGCACTCAGCGGATGCAGCCGGCGATTGTTACTGAGCGGGTAGTACTCGAACGAGCGGTTCTGCACCAACTCGGCATACAGCCCGCCGTCGGCTGCGTAGTTGATGTCCTCAAAAAATAGCCCGTACAGTACCGGGCTCAGTTCGACCGATGGCCGATCGAGATGCACGTGTACTTCGGCCTCGACGGCCAGACTCTGCGAAACGGATCCGGTCGCCAGCACGCAGGCAGCAACCCCAAGCAGCAGACGATTCGTCAACTTGCCAAGCATGGGAGAAATCCCTCCAGTTGATAGAAGACTAGGATGCTGCCCGCCCGGCCAAGCTAAGTTCCGCCGATGAGGGGAGCAGCACAATAAAAAGCAAAATAGTTTAGAAATCATTATTCCCGCCGGTCGTCCGCTTGTCCATAACAGACAGCGGATGTTGCGATAGTTTTCGAGGGGCAAATGCCCCCAAAGTACCGAAAACGATTCGTGGGGGCTTTATTCGGCCGGGGATCAACCGCGAGAGCATTAAAAACCACCTTGTTTTGCAGGGTAAAGGACATTTGGTGAGATTTCGGTCAAAGGCGATTTCGCCCCACCCACCGGCCGGGTGGGGGCAATACGGTCGTGGTCGCTGAGCCACCACGGCCAGCGGGTCACACCTATACATGCGACCACTTATCATTAGAGCAGATGGGTGGCCAAATTCCAGCTAAAACTGGCGAGAAACGCCCCATTCGGCAAACGCCAAATCGAGCGGGCGATCGGCCCCGATCGGGCCACGCTGCGGTGCGAAATGCTCACGCATCTGCTGCTCATTGGTCTGGCGAGCGCCAAGACTCCTAGAAGTGAATGGAAGCGACTGCGTCTGACGCGGAACCGAAGGCGAAACGACCTCGGAGGAGGTCTCAGAAACACCCCCACCCGAGGGGGCACCAGACAACGCATGCGATCGACTGCTTACTGGTCTGCCACCCTCACCAAGACTGACTGCCAGAGGATTGGCCGCGAGCGGCGACAGTCCACTGGTGCTGTTCGACGAGTCGCCGCTGGCACTACTGGTGGCCGTGTCGCCAGTCACGGCCGCATCGATGTTCGGCTGCCCGTCGGCGGGCGCTGCGTTGCTAGTGGGCTCTGTCGTATCCGGCACCGCGCTGTCGGTAGGAGTCCCGGCCAATAGGCTCCCCACCGCTGGTTCGCTGCTGGACTCCGTCGATGAGGCCGCGGCCACTCCGCTGAGCAGCGGCGTTTGGGCGACCGCGCCGAAGTTCTCTTTCCATACCTGGTAGTCTCCCTGGTCGATCACTCCGTTGTGATCGCCATCGGCGGCCAAGTTGGTAGTGCTACCGAGCCAGTCGCGCCACACGGTGTAGTCGCCGAGGTTCACGACGCCATCCTGGTTATAGTCGCCAGAGAGTTCTCCGCCGAAGAAAAGCGGCGGGGTCGGCGCCTCGCCCATCCCCGCACCAATAAAGTAGCTAGGGTGCGGCGGCTGATTGTAATAGACGTTCTGCCAGGCGACCGCTTCGCGGTACTGCAGGTCGTGCATGAGCGTCGGTAGTCGCATGGTCGAAGGAATGGTCGTCGACCAGATTTCAAGCGCCGAATTATCGGCCCGCCGCCAGATGACCTCCTCGCGCCAGTCGCCAAACAGGTCGGCCGTTAAACTGGGATTACGCTTGGTGCCGTTGTTGCTGCTGAGCCCTGCGTTGTTGTTGATGCCGCTGTTGCCGTACGACACCAGGTTCTGCCGGCCTGGGTTCGCCCACTCGTAATGCCATTTCGAAATCGTGGTGCCATCGAGGGTTTCACGCAGCGGGTCGGCATCCCACCAGATGCCAAAGTTCATGTGCACGTTCGATGGAGCTTCGTAAATGGCTCCCACTTGCACGTTGTAAATGGTCGGCCCGCTGTTGCCCGGCTCGACGTACGAGGTCCAGAACTCGTAGCCCGGGTAATTGGGATCGATGTCGAACGCTACCCCGCGACCGACGTCGCCGGTGGTCTCGATGCCAATCAGCAGTTCGCCGGTCATCGCGTCGCGATAGTCGCCGCCGGCCAATCCGTACTCGCCGGGACTTTCGTGCGGCTCGAAGATCTCGAGGCCGGGATTGTCGGGGTCCATGTCGGCCACGTGCAGCGCGTCGCCATGCCCGCGACCGGTGCTGTACAGCCCGGTGCCATCCTGATCGACCACCATCGCTCCCCAGATGACTTCGTCGTAGCCATCGCCATCGACGTCGGCAACACTCACCGCCTGATTGCCCTGCCCTACGTAGTCGGCGTTCACGTCGTTGCCGGTGCCTTCGGTCGCGGTGAAGGACCACAGGTCGGTCAGTTGGCCGTCGCCAAAGTTCCAGGCGGTCAGTTCCGTTTTGGCGGTGCCATACTGGGCCTGGCCATGATAGATGCCTCGGCCGGTGACGAGACTCGGGTGCTGCCCGTCGAGGTAAGCGACCACGTATTTATGGGTGGTCGAGCGGTGGCCGTAGTTGTCGCCCCAGTCGGTTACGGTGCCGCGGGCGGGCAGCAGGTTGGTGCTGGCGAGCACGTCGCCGGTGTAACCATCGAACACGGTCAGGTACTCCGGCCCGGTGGTGATCCAGCCGGAGGGATCGACCCAGTTGGCATTCGGATCGCCCACGACATCGTTGGTGGAGAAACTCAACCGCCCGCCGTCGTTCATGGCATGGTACGAGGTGGTGCCATCGGCGGAGTTCATGGCCACCTCGGCGCGGCCATCGCCATCGAGATCGTACACGATAAACTGCAGCGAACTGGCAATGGTGCGAATGTTTGGGCCCGCGTCGATTCGCCAGAGCAGCGTGCCATCCATGTCGTACGCGTCGACATACATGTTGGCCGTAGGAGCGTACAAATAATTGGTATCGGGATTTGGATTGGTGATTTCGGGCGTCCACTTGAGCACCACCTCGTAGTCGCCATCGCCATCGAGGTCGCCCACGCTGGCGTCGTTGGCCGTGTAGTGCCAGTTCTCACCGTTCACGATGGTATCGGGTGGGGCGACGATCGGCACCTCGATAAACTGCTGAGCCGCGGTGCTCGAAAGCAGCGTGTAGGTTTCGCTCGCTGCTTGCTCGACCCCATCGATCACCGGGCGGATCGAGTAGGTGTAGCTGAACGCACTGCTAGCCGAGTTATCGACGTAGTCGGTGGTGTTGGTGATCGGAGTCGCGTTGAGTTTGTAAGCGGTGCCGTTGTTGGTAGAGCGATAGAGATTAAAGCCGACGCCCGCCGGATCGTCGCCCAGCAATCGCCAGCCGACGTAGGCCGAACTGCTGCTGGTGCGCATGGCGATGACTCCCCGGTCGAGCTTCTCCATCTGCCGCGGCAACACGACGGGCTCATCGGGATAGGGATCGGGCAGCGGATCGCTGGGGAACTCCAACTCAAGCGTTGGGCGAACGGCTGCGTTGGGATTCTCCCGGGTGCCAAACGCGTAGCCGCGCACGTTGCCAGCATCAACATAGGTAATGAAGGTCACCAGTCCGTTGGCATCGGCCCGCTGCTGTAGAAACGCAACCAGGTCGGGCCCGGTGATCGACGAAGGGCTGCCATCGGCGTTGATCACGCTTTCGATGACGTCGGCACCGGTCTCTTGGTTGAGATTCTGAAGTCGCGCGGTGTCGAGCCCGTTGCCGCTGGTGTTGGTGTACTCGGCTCCCAGGTTGCCTTCGGCCAGCGTCGCTTCGTTCCAACCCTGCGGAGTGTTGCCAGCGAGGTCGAGCAGCCCGTACACGTCGAACCGGTCGGTGGTGACATAGTCGCTGCGCCCACCAGCTAGATTCGGCTGCTTGACGAACGACAAGGTGGCCGACTCGAGCGAGTCGAGCGACAGCCCGCTAAGGTCGAACTGCACGTAGGCCATGCGATCGGCGAATCCGCCGTTGCCGTCGATCAGGTCGAACACCTCGGCACTGCCGGCGCCGACTCCCGCCTGGGTGTAGGTGTCGGCGCTCGCTTGCAGCGTGACCACCGTGAGGGCGATGCGAGGTTCGAGCGGCTCGATGCGGAGCTTCGACGAGGTTGCCCGAAGCGTGCGACGTGACTTGGTGCGGTGCATGGCGGCTGGTACTGGGGCAAACGAGCTGGGGAGGCAAGCCAGGAGGCTTCTCTCCCGTTAGAAGTATGTGGATTAGGAGAACTCGCGCAGCGGGCCGACCAGAGGAATCCAATGCGGCAAGCTACCGGATGATGAAGAGTCCGAGGATGTGGACAAGGACATTGAGGCAGCTTGGCGAGCCCGGTGGTCGCGGCGGGCGAACGATTGCTCCGTCGCCTGCTGAGCGTGCTGGCGAACCATTATCTGCAGGTCGAGATTACTCGCAGCAGGTTGCTCCAGCGGCTGAGGACCGATTGCCTTGGGGCTCGGAGCTTGCGATTCGCTACCGAACGCAGCAAACGCAGCCGCCAGAGACGGGCTGGGCTCGGCCATCACCGGCGTATCGGTGGCAGCGGTGGAAGCCGACACGGTGGTCGACAAGCTTGCGAGCTCTCGCGACGAGAAGCTCGGCACCTCGTCGAGCACGGCCCCGAAGTTCTGTTTCCAAATCTGGTAGTCGGCATCGTCGATCACTCCGTTGTGATCGCCATCGGCAGCGAGATTGGTGGTGCTACCGAGCCAGTCGCGCCACACGGTGTAGTCGGCGAGACTCACCGCTCCGTCTTGGTTGTAGTCGCCAGGCAGAGTGCCGCCGTAATAGATCAGCGGCTGCGGCGGGGTGGTCATCCCCTCGCCGATCCAGTAGCTGGTATGGTTCGGCTGGTTGTAAGCCGAGTTCTGCGTAGCCACCGCTTCGCGGTAATGCGTGTCGTGCATCAACGTGGTCAGGCGGGTGTCGGTCGGGGTGGCTGAGATCCAGATCTCCAAGGCCGAGTTATCGGCCCGCCGCCAGACGATCTCCTCGCGCCAGTCGCCGAGCAGGTCGGCCACCAACGAGGGAGTGCTCTTAGTGCTGTTGTTGCTCGCCAGATGCCCGGTGTTGTTGAAACTGCTCGCCGAGTACGACAGCAGGTTCGTACGGCCCGGGTTGTTCCATTCCGAAACGGTGGTGCCGTCGAGCAGTTCCCGCGACAGGTCGCCATCCCAGTAGACCAGGAAGTTGACCATCATGTTGCCCGGCGTTTCGTACAGGGCGTCGCCGGAGACGTTGTAGATGTAGCGCGTGCCCTCGTCGGTGGTGGCCCAGAACTCGTAGCCTTCGTGGTTGGGATCGATGTCGCCGGCGACGCCGCGGCCGACATCGTTGTTCGAGGGAACCTGCACCAGCAGCTCGCCTGTCATGGCGTCGTGCACCTCGGCCCCGGCGTCGCGTCCCTGCGATTCGTAGGCACCAGGTGACTCGTGGACCATGAAGATCTCAAGCCCTGGGTTTGTGGGGTCCATGTCCGATACGTGCAGCGCATCGCCATGCCCTAAGCCAGTGGAGTACAGCCCGGTGCCATCGTGGTCGATGACCGAAGCGCCGTACACGATTTCGTCGTAGCCGTCGCCATCGACGTCGGCCACGACCATGGAGTGGGCTCCCTGCCCGATGTACTCGGAGTTCTCACCATTGGTGGCGGCATTGAACCGCCAGACCTGCGTGAGCTCGCCATCCCGCCAGTTGAGAGCGACCAGCTCGTTACGTGCCTGATAGCCGCTACGGGGACCATAATAGCCCCGCGCCCAGACAATGCTCGGCCGTGTGCCATCGACGTACGCGACCGCGGCCAGAAACCGGTCGGCTCGGTTGCCGTAGTTGTCGCCCCAAGAACTCACGTCGTTGCGTTCGAGCGGAAAGTTGATGGTCGCCAGCTCGCCGCCGGTATAGCCATCGAACACGGTTAGGTACTCCGGGCCGGTGAGGATGTAGCCACCCGAGTTGCGATAGTCGGCCTGGGGATTGTCGTCGTTGAGCAGCACGTAGTTGCCTTGGCCATCGACAGTGCCGGGCGCGGTTCGCAGTACGACCTCGGCGCGACCGTTGCCGTTGAAATCGTAGGCGAGCATCTGAGTGTAGTGCGCGCCGGCGCGGATGTTCACGCCGAGGTCGATCCGCCAGAGCAGCTCTCCTTCGAGCGTGTAGGCGTCGACGTACACGTTGCCGGTGTAGCCGGGCTTGGAGTTGTCTTGCGCGTTCGAGGGGTCCCACTTCAGGATGATTTCATATTGGCCATCGCCATCCAGGTCGGCGACGGTCGCATCGTTGGCCGAGTAGGTGTAGCTCTCGCCGGTGGGGGTGACTCCGCTCGGGGGAATCACCAGCGGGATGTCGATATGTTGCTGCACATCGGTCGTGGAGTCGAGCCAGTAGGTCTCGCTGCTGGCAAGTTCCACCCCATCAACGACCGGCACCACCGTGTAGAGGTAACTGAACGCGTCGCTGGCCGAGTTGTCGACGAACATCGTCGCGTCGGTGATGACCGCACTATTGAGCTTGTAGGAATCGCGCCCGCTAGTCGATCGATAGACATTAAAACCGATGTCGGCGGCATCGTCGCCCAGCAGCCGCCAGCTGAGCATCACGCTCGACGATGAAGTTCGCAGCGCGACCACTCCGCGATTGAGCTGCTCGACCTGGCGGGCAAATCGAGTGGGGTTCTCTGGGTAGGGATCGTTTGAGTCGCCGCCGCCGGAGCCTTCGTCGTAGGTGATCTCGAGCGTGGGGTGCATGCTCTGGTCGGCGTATTCCTTGCTGGCGAGCCCGTACCCGCGACCGTCGGCTTCGACGGGAATCACAAAGGTCACAAAACCGTCGTCGTCGACGCGCGAGTTGAGAAAGTCGACCAACGCAGTTCCCGTAAGGGTCTGGGCCGCTCCGGTGCTGTTGTTGATGGTCTCGGTGACGTCGGCACCATCCTCGGGGTCGAGTGAAGTAAGCCGAGAGCGGTCGATGCCATTGGTGCTGCTGTCGTCGTTCCACTCCGCCCCGTTGTTCGTGCCGGCGACGAGTGTCGACTCGTTCCAATCTTGCGGCGTGTTACCAGCCAGGTCGGCGAGACCATACACGGCGAAGCGACCTTCGTTGATCGCGTCGTTCCGCACGCTGGCCACTTTGGTGACCGTGAGCGTCGCCGAGGTGATCTCATCGATATTGAGCTGCGAGAGGTCAAACTTAATGTAAGGTACAAAGCTGTAGCGGGAGTCGAGCACGTCGACTCCGCCATTGCTATAGCCGGAGCGCAGGTAGGTATCGTCGCTGGCCGAAAGCGTGGTGACCGACAACAACTGCCGCGCTTCGAGCGATTCGAACATGAGCTTACGACTACGATGAGGCGCTTTCGCTTTGGAGCGCGACGAATGTTGCATGGTGCGATACCTGTTCCGACGTTCCACCTGCGGCGCGAGCGCTCTGTGGGAAGAGTTCCGCGCCGTTGAAAAGTTGCGAATGCTTGCGTCAGCGCGACACCGCATTCGCCATGAGGAGAGTAGACAAACGAGACCGCCGATAGCGAGTTGCACTCACCGCGCGACAGGCGAAGCTTTGCGACGATCACAAGCTGCCAACAACGCACAGCGAGTGCCTTCTGTTGCACGTACACCTGACGCTCGCCTGCCGTGCACTCTCTAAAGATTTATTATATCTAGACCATTTGTCGAGTCACACCATATTGCCGAGTTAATTCCCGCAACCTCTAGGCCATATTTCGCAATCGCAGCCCAAACCAATTGGCCGGCTAAATCGCATCTGTATAATTTTTTTAGTCGGACGCGATAGCGGGCGGGACGGCTCTCCTCTATCCAAGCTTTTCAAACGATTTCCAACGCGAAGATTCAACTTCTCGACTTTTCCCTCGTTCGAGGTCGCCAATAAGGGGCCTCCCAGGCTGGAGCTTTTCGATGTTCAAGACTCTGTGGCGTTATCGCCGTATGGATGGACGGTTGCGCGGCTCGCAAAGCGCCTTTACGCTTGTCGAGCTACTGGTGGTGATCGCCATTATCGGCATCCTGGTCGCGTTGCTTCTGCCGGCCGTGCAAGCAGCCCGTGAAGCCGCGCGACACATGGACTGTGCGAATCGTCTAAGACAGCTCGGCATCGCGGCTCATAACTATGCCGACACCTATGGAAAGCTTCCCCCGCACGCCGACGCTCCCACGGCCCTCAGCGCCCATGCGCGGTTGATGCCATTCATGGAGAACCAGGTGCTGGTCGACCTGATCGACCCCGACCAACACTGGTCGCAAGGTGCTAACGGGGTCGCGTATTGGACTCCCGTACCGCAGTTGCGATGTCCTTCGGCCGCCCAGGTGCAATGGACCGAGTTCACGTCTGCGCCGGCCAAGCCCGATGGCTCGTCGATTCCGGACTATGCCGAAACCGATCTGATGCCGCACTACGTACCGATCATGGGTGCCAAGCCTGGCCCTGACGAAGAGGGCAACACCATTTCGGCGTGCCCTCCCTCCGGTGGTGGTCGTGGTGCCCGCTTCAATTTCCCCGAGAATACCTATACCCAGTACAGTTGTGGTGGATCTGGCAGCTCGGGCGGAGTCGCGATTAACGGTGCGATCTATCCGTTTAACAATATGAAGCTGGCCCGCATTACCGATGGCACTTCGAACACCATGATGCTCGGCGAACTGTCTTGGCAAGCCGGGGCTTCGATGCCCTGGATCGTCGGCAGCCTTAGTGGTCGTTACCAGGACCCCAATTCCAAGGATAAAATCCGTCACTCTCGTGGTTGGGTATTCAACGCCAAGAACGTGTACCACCCCATCAAAGCAGCGGCTTACTACACTCCCGGCGATGGCGATCCACAAACCGCCTCGCCGACCAGCTACCCACTCACCGACTTGAGTCTCGGTAGCGAGCATCCCGGCGGAGTAAACATCCTGATGTGCGATGCGTCGGTGCACTTTATCAGCGAAGACGTGAGCCTCGAAGGAGTGCTGCGGCCGATGGCCAGCCGCGATTCGGGCGACATCTACGAATCTGGCTTCTAGCTCCAAGTGATACCAATGCTCCAGGCACCTGTAGATAAACCAACTCGGATCATGCGTACGATTATCATGGCAGTCGGGGTCTCCCTGCTCCCTAGCTTAGGGTGTGGAGGAGGCCCCGAAACTGCCAAAGTAACCGGCACCGTACTGCTGGATGGAAACCCTCTCTCGCAAGGCAAAGTGATATTTCGCCCTGAAAATGGCAAGGTGGCCGAAGGCGAGATTGCCAGCGACGGAACATTTAGGCTTGGCACTTTTAGCGACTCCGACGGAGCCTTGCTGGGCAAGCACAAAGTGGCCGTGATGGCTTATTCCAAGGCCAACTGGCCACCGAAGTACGACCAGCCCGATGGTTCGGTCGACTCGGGATCGCTGATTCCGCTGTTCTATACCTCGCCCGACTCGTCGGGTTTGGAATACGACGTGGAATCGGGCGGTAACGACTTTACGATCGAGCTGAAGTCGAAGAACTAACAACCCGCATTCGACGCCCGATGCGACGATAGCCAGCAGGTCGTCTCATCGGCAAGAGTTGTGAAAGACTCGCGAATCCCCAGGCCGCCAATCCGCGTGATTGGCGGCCTGTTGCGTTTCGCGAGGCTTACTCGCACCGACCTCGCTTCTCCCCCATCTTCAGTGTCATTCTGCCCGCCGATCGAATTGGACCCCGCTACGGTTGCTCCCAAACGAGCGGCTTGCCGTCGACGAAGGCCTGCTTGGCAACGAGTCCCTCGACATCACCGATGCGGAAGCCTGGCTTCTCGGTCGACAGGTCGACGTTCTCGATGGTCAAGTTGCGAATCACGTCCCCCTCGTTACCGCGCAGCTCGCCGAGCGATCGCACGTTGCCGGTGAGGTTACG
Source organism: Aeoliella mucimassa (assembly GCF_007748035.1). Classification (NCBI taxonomy): domain Bacteria; kingdom Pseudomonadati; phylum Planctomycetota; class Planctomycetia; order Pirellulales; family Lacipirellulaceae; genus Aeoliella; species Aeoliella mucimassa. The sequence goes on along the minus strand of NZ_CP036278.1, from coordinate 2,017,190 downwards.
AATCACTACGTTCTGCACCGTGGAGACAGGCGGGGCGTGGTCGCCGAGGTCGAAGAACTGCCGCCATGGTTTGACGTCGAACAACGCTTGGGCGCCCGCGAGTTCCAGGTCTTCGAATACGAAGTTCTCGTAGAGCTGCGGCGTATCGGGTCGCAGTTTGTAACGCACCATCGGTACTCCGTTGCCCACTCGGCACCGGCGGACCACCACGTTGCGGATGATGGTGGCCTCGCTACCGCAGGTGAGCATGCCATGGCCGTTCTCGAAATTGCAATCGGTCACCAGCACGTTCTCCACCGGAGGACTCGACTCGTCCTGCATGGCAAGCGGCCCCTTCGATCCCTTCAACGCGATGCAGTCGTCGCCGACCGAGATGGTACAGTTGCGAATGGTCACTCCCTGGCAGCTATCGACATCGATGCCGTCGGAGCTGGGGGCCCGGTCGATGGAGATCTCGTCCCAGGGCTGCGAAATGTCGGTAATCTGTGGCGGATCGCCATGGGGAGCGGTGATGGTGATGCCATCGATCACCACATTGCGACACCGATAAACGTGCAAGTTCCAGAAGCCGGAGTCTTTGAAGTGGATACCTTGCACAAGCACCTCAGAAGCACCATCGATGAACATCAACCGAGGGCGTTCAACTTCGAGATTCGTGCACTTGGGGTTCTCTTTGCGGCGTTTCCAGAAAGCGGCCCAGAAGGGTTTGCCGTTGCCATCGAGGGTGCCTTGGCCGGTGATCGCAACTCGCGACATCCCTTCGGCATTCACCAGCGCGGGCCGCCAGGGCTCAAAATGCCCTTCGATACGAGTGACTCGCTTCGGATAGTCGGCCAGGTCGGTCGAACCGAGCAGCACTGCGTCGTCGGCCAGATGCAGCTCGACCCCCTGTTTGAGGAACAACGCGCCGGTCTTGAACACGCCGGCCGGCACGACAACCCGCCCTCCCCCGTCGTCGGCCGCGGTGTCGATGGCTTGCTGGATGGCCTGCGTGCAAAGAGCTTGCCCGCCAGGCGTTGCACCATGGTCGATTACGTTGAGATCGGCCCCCACAGCAATGGAGCCAAACAGGAGCATAGTAAACGCAAAAAACGGCAGAGCGGTAGCTCGCCGTAGCGGGGTCGTAAATTGTAAGCGAAGCATGTCGAATCCCGGGGTCCAATAATCGCGAAAAGTTACCACTCCTCCCTCGTGGCGACCGACGAGTTTGCTGCCCGGCACTCGGCGATCGCCAGCGAAGGAGGTGGTAAAGGTTTGCTAGTTAGCCACGACGACGGGCGACCAGCAGCATGGCTCCGGCCAAGCCGCAAAGTACCAACGAGGTGGGCTCGGGCACGTTCGCCGAGTAGGTAAGATCCAACTGCGGATGCAGTGCGGAATCCACATTCTCTTTCGAAGCAATGCCCCACCCGCGACCACCATCGGCCTCGACCGGCAACAAGAACGTGACTAGCCCGTTGTCGTCGGCTCGCGAGTTGAGGAAGGCGATCAGATCGGCACCGGTGAGCACGATCTCGCCGGTCGAGTTGTTGACGCTTTCGACCACATTGGCTCCATCTTCCATATCAAGGCTCGTGAGCAAATCGCGGTCGATACCGTTGGCCTGGGTACCGGTCGTCGCGGTGTAATTGGGACTCCATTCGGCACCGGTATTGCGGAAGTCGAGCCCGTTGGTCGCATCGCCGGGATCGAAATCATCGGTTTCGTGCCAGTTCTGCAGGGTGTTGCCTGGCAGGTCGCTCAAACCATAAGTCGCGTAGCGTCCCGTGACGATCGTATCGTTCCGGGCGCTGGGCACTTTCCAAAGTCGCAGCGCGGCATCGGTGATGCTGTCGATATCGAGGCCCGACATATCGAACTGCACGTACGGCACAAACTCAGTGCGGGCGTCGAGTACTCCGTCGATCCCGTTGGCCGAGTAGCTCCGCCCATCGCGAATCCAAGTGTCGCTACTGGAATCGAGTGAAATGGTAGCCGCGGTTGCGGGACCAGCCAAGTAACAGGCTAAGGCGGCACCGGCCCAGGCCACGAGCCAGCGTTTCGGTTGTAGTCGTTTCATTAGTCGCTCCAGAGGAAGAGAGTCCAAGGTGAGTAATCACGCGAGAGAAAAGGAAATGCGATTCCGTGCGTCCGAAAGCGATCGTTCGGTGGAAGGTATGCCAGCCAGGGCCGACACACGTTTCACCGACGACCTGACACTCCACTACTTGATGCTGCAGCGGCGGGCTGCCACTCCAAGGGTTACCAATAGCAGGCAAACCACTGCCGAGGCAGGCTCGGGCACGTTCGCTTGATCACTAAGCGAAGCCGCGGCGGCCGTGGCACCGAAGTTGCCTTTCCACAAATCGTACTGGTCCAAACCGATGGCTCCGCCGACCGTGTCGTTCACGCCCAACGTGCCTTCCGCAGCACCAAGATTGTCGCGCCACACGGTATAATCGGCCAGGTTCACGATGCCATCGTAGTTGTAGTCGCCCGGAAGCACTGGTGGGGCGACGTAGGTAGTGACTTCAAGCAACCCGAGGCCAGTCAGGTAGTCGACGTAGTAGTCGGCCCCGGCCGGCATGTCGGCACTGCTGCCGTAGATACCGGTGAGTTGCGAGACCCCGTCGAGGAACAACGAGTCGATCACGTCGGTACCGGAGAAACTAAGATCGAACAACGCGCCGGTTTCCATGTACACATCGGCCGTGTCGGCGAGGTAGGCGTTGGTGACGCTGAGCGTACCTCCGCTGACTGTTGTATCACCGGTGTAGGTATTCAGGCCCGTGAGGGTCAGCGTACCGGAACCGACCTTGGTGACATATCCTTGAGCCGGGATCTCGGAGTCGGGATAGCCGTTGCCGCCATCTTCGATCACGCCATCGAACGTGGTGGAAGCGCCGGTATTGCCAATTTCCCAGTTCGTGCCGGGCGTGGCTCCGCCGCCGCCGAAGGGCGTGAGCAGCGTGCCGGCTTCGCCGGTGAGCGAGCCAAGCTGAATGGTGGTGACCGTGCTTGAACCAGCCCGATTGACCACTTGGGCGTTGTCAACCAGCACTACGTCGGCGTTTGGAAAATCGTTATCAGCGCCGTTGATACGAACCCACATGCCTTCGGCTGGTTCGGTCTCGTCGGGATCGGTACCGATGGTAATGGTACCAGTCAGGGCGGAGTCGACTCCGCCGATGTCGAGTCGCAAATCGGTGGAATCGCTAGCGAACTCCAGGTTGCCGCTACCCGACAGAGCGGCAGGATAGAATACAGCTCCGCTATCGGCGCGAATCACATTGTCGCCGCCTGAGAGTACGATGTCGTTGACCGTCAGTGCCGCGGCGGTAGTGTTGATCGTCGCCCCCGCTCCTGGTGCCCCGAGCATGAGGGTTCCGGTACCAAGGGCCCCACCGATGTCGGCGAGTTCCACGACGCCGTCTTCCACCGCCGCGGCGGTAAACGTGTTGGCTTCGGTGAAGGTTACCGTACTGGCACCGCTCTTGAGCAGTGTGCCGGTGGCGGTAATCGAGGCCCCCGAGAAGCTGTAGTTGTTCGTATCGGAGTCGATTACCATGTTATTCGGCGATACGGCCGAAGCAAGCACCACCGCGACGTTCGCTCCGGTATCGTCGAAGGTCACGTTATCGCCTTGGAAGAACGTTTCGGCAGCACTGCTGTTGATGTTCTCCCAGTTCACCGTAGCTTCGATGTCCCAGGCATCGTTCGTCGCTCCGGTCCAAAGCAGGTCGGCCGAGGCTCCCACCGCGGTGGTGGTGAACTTCAGGTCGTTGCCTTGAATAAACACGCTCGGCTTCGCACCGCGACCGGGCCAGTTGACTGTCCAACCACTTACTGCGTCGCTAAAACCGCCGGTCGATGTCAGGAAGGTGTAAGTCTCGCCCGGGGCGGGAGCCGCGCCCATGAAGTTCGGGTCGACGATACCGCCGCCGGAGACACTGGTGGAACCGGTGACCTGGACCAAGTCGTCGGTGCCGGGAGTTTCGCTCATGTCGAACACCACAGTACCGCCGTTAAAGGCAAGATTGCCATCGAAGGTGATGGTACCAATGGTCGGGATCGGCACGTTGGTGAGCGTGGTGTCGTTGTCGGGGGTCGACACATCGGCAGGGCGGATGTCGCCTTCGTCGTGATTGAAATCACCGACAATCGTCCCGCTCCCTTGAAATTGTTGCAACGGAGAACTGGAGAAGGTCGAGTCGGTGCCAGAAACATCAAGCACCGCGCCCGCCAGAACGTCGACGGTCGACTTGTCGGTACCTGCCCCGCCGGGAATCGAGTCGATCGCGTCGGTAAATGCCAGCGTGCCTTCGGTGACGCGAATCACTCCGCCTTGGCGACCGATATCGGTGCTCGAAGCAATCAACGAGTCGCCATCGAACATGCCAGAGAAGGTATGGGTACCGGTGCCGACTTTCTCGATCGAGATACCACCTTGAGCACTGTTGCCGACGATCGTGCCGGCGAAATTGCTGTCGGTGTTGAGACCACCAATGATGTACCGCGGGGCGCTACCGCCGCTGCCGTTGTGGCCGCCGTAGAGGGACGAGCCGGCGTCGCCGTTCAGTGCGCCGAGTTCCACGTTGTTGCCGTACGAGTTGGTTTGATACACCAAGTTAAACGCGGTGAGATTCACTTCGGTACTGGCAAACATCGCGCCGGAGGGTGCCCCCGAGCGGTTAAAGCGAGCGCGGAACCAACTTGGGCCATCCGCAGCTTCTTGGTTCACCAGATTTGCGACTGCGAAACCACCACCAGCTCCAAGCCAATCACCTTGGGCAGTGACGGTGGTCGCATCTCGCTCGGTTTCGAGATTGAAGGTCGCACCGGCTCCCGCTGGACGAACGTCGGTAAGCCAGTTCGAACCACGCAGCATTTGAATCGTCGCCGAAGCGCCCGCTTCCACGGTAACGTCGGTAAATGCCGTGCTTCCCGACGCATTGGTTTGTTCGAGGCGGGTATTGTTGCTCATCGTGATCGGCGAGCTCGCCTCTCCGTAGGTATCCGCGATGCGTACGGTCCCCTCGTTGATGTTGATGGGGCCCGTCAGACCGCTCAGGTCAAAACCAAACGTGATGATGCCGGCTCCCAACTTGGTAAAGCCGGACGAACCGGTGACCGAAAGGACGTCGTTTTCGTCGAGTTCGTTGTCGTAGCCGAGAATCACGTCGTCGGCGCCGTCGGCTTCCACCACGCCGAGCTGACCAACGGTAATCGTGGGCGAGGCGCCGTTGTTGTCGAGCACGATGCCCGAGTTATTGGTAGTCGACATATCCCACACGCCTGGCGTGGTAATGTTGGTGTCGCCGAAACTCAAGTGTCCCAAGGTAATTGGCGAGTCGACAATGATCGAAGCGTAGTCGACCACGTCGAGCGTACTCATGTCGGCCGTGTTGCCGGCACCGCCAGCGATGGTGCCGCCTGCCCAATTGCTCGCCGAAGCGTAGTCGCCCCCTGTTGCGCTGGTCCAGGTACCGCTTTGCGCCAGTAGCGTTTGGCTTCCGGCGACCATCAGAGCGATGGACAGCGCCACTGTGTTCATAGAAACCTTGGATGCTAAACGAGAAGTAGCCATCGTATTACGCAACTCCTGAATACTGCTGGAAAAGTTTGTGGTGCTCGAAGCACGAGCGCACTTGTGATCCCGTGGGAAAACAATGGAGCGCAATAAGAAACCGCCGGCTGATCATGGCACCCGAATGGGGAACCTCGATCGCACTAGAAAAAGTGAACCCCCGCCACCGCTTCAATGAGGAACAGTTAAGAAAAGCTACGCCTGTAGCGATTGTGTCGCTAAAACTAAATAGGTTGATGATCTCATACTAGCCGTCTGAACGGCGTTCGCAAGTCGCATGAAACCGATTGCAAGACTTGGGGCCAGTGTTGCGGAAAAGGTCGGTGATTCGGCGGGTCGCCGCAGCTATTTTACTACTGCAACAGCCTGGCAACCAGTATTTCGAGGCGCGCCATATCGCTTACTACCGGGCGACCCTCACCCCGCTAACAGGCAATGGCTGAAAGGCCACACCAAAATCACAGTCGATAGATGGCTATTACTCGAGGCAAGATGAGCAAGTTGTCCAACCCCCTAGATCCCAAAGCGGTGGTTGAAGAACAGCAATCGAGTATCCCCCTGAGAAAGAAGGTAGGTCGACGTGTAGGGCCCCCCTTTTATCGACCCTACACGCCTGCCCCCCAAATGCCAAGCGAGCATGTACCCGACAGCTCCCCTCCCCGCTGGTCGTCCAACTTCGCTCAAAGCATCACTTGTTGCTGACAACCTTAGTCCCCTTCTCGATCGCAGCCCTCCAAGTATGCAACCCAATTTGCGCAATGAATATCACCCCAGGGGGTGAAATCCGCCACAAAAAGTAAGCATAATAGTCGGGCTTGTGTAAGCGTCTCGAAAGTAGGCATGAAATCGGTTCTAATATATTGTGCCGGGTGACTCTTCCTATTTTGCCACACGCCAGGAGATGATCATGGCCTATTCGCCGCGTGAGCCAATCGAGCTAAACGAAGAGGAGCAGCGAGTTTACGAGCTGCTGGGAGATTGCTTCGAGCAGGAACGCCGGCGGATCGCGAAGGCGCTCGCTGGCAAGGACGACTCGAATCTGTTTGGGCAGACGGAGTTCGACCTCCGCGACCGAGTGCATGCACTCGGAGCCAAGGCCTTGGAAACAGTCGCCAACGAGCGACAAAAAAAGGGACGGGTACGAGAAAGCTAGCTGCGTCTGCCCGACCTGCAATGGCGACGCCCGCTGCGTGAACGTTCGCTCGCGGTGGGTCGATAGCCTGCTCGGCCCACTGCAAGTGAGGCGTCACTACTACCACTGCCGCCGGTGCCGTCACGGATTGTTTCCGCGGGACAAAACGTTGGGACTCGGCAAGCGAAAGTTTAGTCCGGCCGCGGCCCAGGTGGTGAGCATCGCCGGCGTGCAAACGAGCTTCGCTCAGTCGAGCGAAGTGACACTTCGTAAACTGTGTGGACTGAAAGTCAGCGAGTCGACCGTCGAACGAGTCACCGAAGACGCTGGCGAGCGTCTCCAAACGTTACTCGCCGAAGGCGAGACGTTTGGCAACACAGAGCCGTTCGCCTGGCAACGCGATGCGCATGGCAAGACGTGCGCGTACGTGAGTCTCGACGCCACAGGCGTGCGACAGCAAGGCCCTCGTGGCGCGCAGGCCGAGGGCCGCATGGCGTACGTCGGCATGATTTACAACATAAACAGCGAGCAGGATGCTCGCTCGCCCGACCCGCATTCGGTGCGGTATTTATCGGGGTTTTATGAACTCCCGGAACTTGGGCGGCAACTGCGTCGCCAAGCCGCCGCGGTTGGGTGGGACGAGGCAGAGCAGCAGATCGCGATCTCGGATGGCGGTGCTGGTTTAGAAGAGTTCTTGCGAGTGCACTTCCCGCGTGCGGAGCGGATCCTCGACTTCTGGCACGCGAGTGAGTACCTGGTGGAATTAAGCCAGTCGCTCTATCCGGACGACGAGGAGCATCGCACTGCTCAGTTGGCATCGTGGTGTCACCGGCTGAAGCACCAAGGAGGCTTGAGCATCGTGTGGATGTTGCAGTCGCTGGAGAAGACCAACTGGTCTTCCGCTCAACGCGAAGCTTATACGACCTGCCTGCGATACTTCCAAAACCACCAGCACAAGATGAACTACCCCCGCTACGTGGCCCACGGCTGGCAGATCGGCAGCGGCCCGGTCGAGAGCGCGTGCAAAACCGTCGTGGCGGGGCGCTTGAAGCAAAGCGGCATGCGCTGGAGCCAGCACGGCTCAAACGCCGTGTGCCACCTCCGCGCCCTCTACCTCAGCCAACGCGGCTGCTGGGAAGACTACTGGCAAAAGTACGCAGCTTAAGCAAACTGCCCACAATTGTGACGCTTACACGTCGGGCTTATCCTTATGTCTTGTCCAACCCTTGAGAGAATCGATGCCCGACTCGGATCAAAACCTGATTCCCATGGAAGATGCCGTGGCCGCCGTGAAGCTCCTGGGCGACGTCGCGGGCCACGAAGGGGACGTGAACGAGCGAAAGCGACTGTTAATGCAGCGGCTCAAAGAGTTCACCGACGCCGATGGATGGCTGTGGTCCGTGACCTTTCGCGATGCTTCGAACAACCGACCGATGTCGGTCGGCGTGATCCACGAAGGGCTTACCGATTCGCAGTTCAGCGGATGGCTCGAAGCCAGCCAGGTCGCTCGCCCACAACCCCCGGAGGACCAACCGCTCGGGCGCGAACTTGCCAAAGGCATGCACTACACCCGTACTCGCCGACAGTTGGTCACCGACGCGGAGTGGTACAACAGCCCCACGGTTAAGAAGTATCGACTCGACCGCGGCATCGACGACTTTCTCTACAGCATCTACCCCCTCGGCGGCGACGACATGTGCAGCGCTATCGGGCTGTTCCGCCACGTGGGCCGCGAGCCGTTTGCCGACCATCATCGCCGAGTCACGCATATCATCCTGTCGAATGTCGAATGGCTACACTTCGCAGGGCTTCCGGAGCATCGCGAGAATGCGGTGCCGCAGCTCACGCCGACCCAGCGGATGGTGCTCGTCTACCTGCTCGAGGGACGACGTCGGAGCGACATCGCTGAGCTGATGCACATCACAGAGAACACCGCGAAGGTGCATGTTCGCAACGTGCTGAAGTTCTACGACGCGAAAGACCAGCTCGATCTGGTTTGTAAGTTCCGCGCCGGCGACGGCCGCGATGTGGTGTGAGACCGCCGACGCTTTTGCGACCCCATCTCAAAAACGCGGATGACCGCCATTGCATCGCAACCCTCAAGCTCCACCATCCATCACACTGAAAAATCTCCCAGAAAACTACTAATTTCCAACCCCCGATCGCTGCTACGATCCGTCGTAGTCGATTTAAACGGTGTTTTACCACTAGTCGCTCCGATAGCCGACACCTAGACTTACCCTGTTCAAATCGTAAGGGAAACCAAGGACGGGGGGATGGGAGTCGATGGGTTGGAAGAAGCGACCACCGGAGAGTTCGCTCTCGTGCATGGGCGACGTGTTGCGCCGTTATCGAAAGCGACGTGGTTGGACCCAGGACGAGCTGGCCATTCGTTCGGGCTACAGCCTGCGATTGGTTCGTAAGGCAGAAGCCGGGCAGCCGGTAAACATCGACACCATCGAGATTCTCGCCGAAGCCCTCTCGACCAGCGACGACCCGCTGCCGCCAGAAGACGTGGTGGCAGCGCCGGGCCTCATCGTGCAGGCGTTTTTCGAGCGATTTCAAAAACATGGAGTTGAAGTCGGCGAAAACGTCGACGACATTGTTTCGCCGAACTTCCGCTTCTGGGTGGCTGGCGACGAGTCGCTGCTGCCGTTTGCGGGTACTTGGCACGGGTACGAAGGCCTGTCGAAGTACGCCCAAACGCTGATGTCGATTCTCGCCCCCGTGGAGGTGAATCCCTCGACGCATCGGCTTTACGTTGATGGCTCGAACGTGATCTACAACGGCTCGATGACCTGGAAAGGCATCGGCTCGTCAAACCATCACGATGTCTGGCAAGTGAACCATTACCGCGTAAAACGGGGCAAAATCATCGAGTGGCTCTGCTACCTCGACACGCTGGCCGTCGAGCGACTTTACCGCGATTTTCTGGCCGCACAGCAATCCTGAGCCGCTCGCTAGCAAAGTGCCGGTTTTCTGCGGAAGCCAGCATTATACTGGAACTGAAACGCGGGCTACCGAGTGTTTGCTACTCGCCACCCATGGATTTTGCTCCGGCAGATAACACAACTTGGCTGGTTCGACGCGTGCCTCCATGGGGGGCAGGCACCCGAAGAATCCAGCTACTCCAGCGGCCCGAGACTCTCCACTCGGGCCGCTGTTTTTTTGGCCCCCTGCCCTGCCAATACGTCAGCTGGAGAGCTTCGCAGCGGTCTCTAATCGCTGCCCCGGAACTAGTGGTTTTCTGCCGGTTTTCGGTTTTGGAAGCTGCTCATTGGGCGACCTTTGCAACCGGATGACCATTGGGGAATAAAGAATAGCAACTGAGCAGATAGGTCAACTGGCTCCAGTCACTTATCATCATATATCCCATCGAAGATTGCCTTCCTTTAGGTCGGCACTTGAACTCGCTAACGGCAAACTCGCCCGCCAACGAGCCTCCCCCCCATGAAACCTAAGACCATCCTCCTTACTGCCGTGTCGCTGTTGCTCCTCGGCTGGATCGTGGGGCTGGGGTGCTATCCACTGCTTATGTGGTCGCCGCTCAATTGCCGGCACGAGTACGTTGATCTTCAGTCGGGCCGTATCATGCGGCAACAGATCGTGCTTGGTATGGCAGTTCGCGAGCGGGTGGAAGAGTCGCCGATCAGCCGTGTGTTGGCAACGGACCAGGTACCCGCCGACTGGCAACGCGTGCAAACGTTCTCGCCCTGCGTCGATCATTCGCCGCACTATCGGTACCACGGTTGCCTGCAGCAGATGCGAGAGCTCCAGATGATTTGGGAACTAGGCCACATGACCGTCGAGGCCCAACGTAAGTCGGCCGTCGAACTCCTCAAGCATTGGCAACAGGACGATAGCGGTCAGGCAGCCGAGGAGTTCTTGAACCATTTGTCCGAAACCATGCACGCGTCGGTTGCTCCGTGCATCACGGACTCCCCAAGTCACGAAGATGTAGCGCCCGCAACTGAAACGGATACAGCGACATCTGAACCGAGTCGCCCGAGCGAGCAAGCGGCTCGTCGGTCGTAGCATCCACCACCTGTCCGTCGCCCGGCAATCGAATCTGGATGTTCGATAGCGGCTTCCTACTCAGGCTGACGACGGCAAGATAAACGCCTTGGCCGTCGGTCTCGATTGCCCGCACCACGACTTCGGGATGCGACGAAGCGCCGTGTAAACGCGTGCTCGGTAGTGCCGGCAACGACAGGAAGGCCGTGTTGAATGCCCGAACGTACTGGGGAAATCCTCGATTGAAATTATTGCCGGCCAGGTAGCCGAGATACCATGGATCCCCGTTGGCCATCGCATAGGCTTCGGCCATCATGCAATAGGGCCCCGCTCTCTCGATATCCGCAACGAAGTATCCCAAGAGTGGATCGTCGTTCTGGTCGAACATCATGTCCTCGTTCAACGGATAGTGCCGAATGAGTGCTAGTCCCGAGTCACCACGAAACGCATCGAAGGTTTCCGGATCAACAACGGTATAGAGCCGGTTAAACGCGTGAGTCATCAACACCCCGTCGACATCGGTGTAGTTTGCCGGGTCTGCGGGGGGATTGCGGTGATTCAACTCCCACCCGCCCCAGTTGAGTGGTTCCGCAAGCAGCGCTTCAAGGTATCGATGCGACGATTGGATTTCGCTAACCGTCACAGGCGCAAGCCGCTTGTCGCTGACGAGGTCTTGGATCGGTCGCAGCCGATTGATTTCATCAGTCGCAACCACATTGTCCCAAGTCGGAAAGCGGACACCACTCTCAGCGGCTTCCGCGGTGAAGAGTACTTGAGCTTCCGCGACTCCCTGGTCGCGAAGGTAGTCGCGCATCGCCACGAGGAATTCGCGACGTTTGTCATTCCACCACGATTTGTAGCGTTTCAGCAGCGATGGATCATCGATCAAGTCTTGCCGCGTGACAGCGACGGACTGATTGGCTTCGTCGGCGAAACGTTCGCGCGTCGAATCCGCGAAACTCATTGGCATCTGACCACGGCTGCGCAACCAGGCTCCCACAAAGTTTGCCTTCTGACGATGACGCACAATGGTCAGATCCAGCATCTTTTCGAAGTCGCGGTACGTCTTCGGGTCGGTGATATCGGCGTTGCTATTTTCGATCCACGTAATATGGGAATAGGCATCATCCCGAGTTAACGGCTTCGCCAGCTTTTGGTTCCCAAGCCCGTGGGCACCTTTGCTGCCGGAATATTCATAGTAGGGCAATACGTTGAAGTCGGCTTCTCCCATCAACGCGACAATTTGAGACCACAAGTCCTTTTGCTCCGCATTGAAGTACGCCCAATCGTTGCCGCCGTGAGGGGTTGTATCCCAATGCTGCACCGCACCGAACTCAAGCAGATCCTTGCTGAATGTATTGAATCCCAAGAACTTCATTCGATCACGCTTGAACCGCCACCAGTCGAGTGGATTCGTCACCCCACGGCGCGACTGGTCGCCGGCCAGTACGCCATCCGACATTTCTTCTCGCCAAAAAAGGTGGCGGTGCGGCAGATCTTTCGGCAAGCGAACCTGTGCGTCGAATCGCGCTGGATCGGGAACGGCCAAAAGCCGAATCCGCGAGACCGCTGCGCCATGAGAAAAGGGAATGTTTTGCTCCGAAAACTGAGCAATAGTGACCGTAAAACCTTCTTCGGGAGTGTCTTGCCGAGGCTGGCTGTCGCCACGGATGAACTGCACACGCGGCGTTCGATCGTGAAGCTGAAACAGACTGGTCCAAGTGCGGTATTCGCCGGAAAGCGGAATGTCCAACGATTCACTCAGGTTGGTCACGTACTTGGGATAGAGCGCATCGCCAAAGGTGGTGCCGGTATGAAATCCCGTACCCGTTTCGTCGCCGGCGTTCATGACAATCCAACTACGCGGGGCGTCTTCGGGAAATTCCACCTCGAGTACATAGGTCATGCCAGGCTCCAGCAATTTCAGCTTGCCGATGCGGTAGGTCATGTAGCTTGCCTGGCCTTTGATCTTCGGCAAAACACGACACGGCTTGCCCAAGATCGTTTCCACCCGACTAATATCTTCGGGGCTCTGTTGGAGGGGAGCGACCTTGGAGGTATCGATCTCATCAATCAGATAGAGTTCGCCGAAGGGTTCTGCGACCTTCACCTTGGGACGTCGCCGCATTTCGTCACGTGCCTTTTCCAAGGCTGCCTCACGCGCGGCGGCTGCCTGGGCCATGGCGGCCTTGCGTTTCTGCATCGCTTGGTAGGCCTCGTCGGTGTACTCATAGAGGGCAATCTCGCTGAAATTGGCGGCTCCATCCATGCGGGTCAAACGGAGATAACGCGTTTCGCAATCCAACGGAATCTCTACCCACTGTTGGTATTTGGAACAGCGGTGGGTCGTGGCAAGCTGCCAGTTGTCAGGGCGTCCGATCGAAACCTGAAGTTCGCCCGTGCCGTTGGTGTCGAAGATCCAGAGCGAAGCCAAACGCCGCTCCGACTTCAAATCGATCGTCGCATGATGCGGGTAGTTACCTTTGCCGTTGCGAGGAGTGCTCCAACCAGAAATCGGCTTGCCCACAGGGGTGCCGATAATCTCCTGCTGTTCATCCACAAGCGGATGCTCGCGGTCTGAACTTGTCTCGTCGACAATCATGGAAGACTCTAACTCAAGTCGGTGACGATCCAGCTCTTGAGCACAAACCTCACTGCTTGGCGTCAAACTGTACGAAACGCTCAGCGACAAGAACAGCAGATGGAGAACCAGTATTCGGAATGGAGAGTGACGCTTAACCAGCATGGGATGAACTCCGTGGAGAACGGGAACTTCAGCTGTGCATTCGTGGCGGGGAGTACCCGGACCGGCGGCGACTTTGGCGTGAGCGAGCTTCACTTGGGCCCCTGCAACTTTGAGGGAAAGGTCGTTCGTGAATCGACGGGCTTCCTCGCTAGTCTACGCTATCGCAGCAGGCGGACCGGGATTTTCTAAATCCTCCACTTTTCGCTGGAAATTGGCCACCACACATGATCAAATGAACATGCAGATAGAACTGTAGCCTGTTTGGTGGAAGGAGGTTGGTGAGATGTGACGCTTTTTATTCGAACGCTTAGCGACGCGCTGGCGATGTTTTGCTCGCGTGGGCGTTGGCTGCTGCGCGGATGGTAAAGCCGTAGGCTCTATAGGCTAGCCCTTCGGGTCACTGGAAACTTACCGCAGCATGACAGTCCGCATTCCGCTTCCCCCTGATCCCTGATCCCTGCCCCCTGACCCCTGACCCCCAAATCCTGAATCCTCCCAATAATAGTTTCCCACCCCTGGGAATCTATTTTGGGCGCTTTCAACGGAGGTGTTGTTGCAAATGCATACAGGCAAACGACTTGCGATTGATACCCACGGCGATAATAGATTCCCACTCGATGCGTTTTGCAGAATGGGAATCTATTCGCAGGCGAAAACCACTGGTTTTGTAGAGTGCGTGCAGATTCAATTTTCCCACTGGTGGGTAAATTGGGAATCTATTCCGAGCTACTGCCCGTCGCGAAGCCAAGTCATCCGCTGTTGCCAGTCGCTTAGGTAGTCTTGCCGCCAGCGATTCACGGTTTTCGCGCCGGCTCGATTTTGGTCGCTCAGGCTTGGTTGTGGATCGTCGGTCCAGTAGTGCGGGCCATGGTCGGTTGGTTGAAAGGCACCGCCCCAGTGGTCCGCGGTCGGATCGTTGATGTCGCCCCGCAGCAGGTACAGCAGCGACGGAGTGTCGCCCATTTTGATGTCTTGCTTCTTGTCCCAGTACAAACTTCCCAAAGCCCCAAAGTCGCGCACATGACGCTTGATAAACTCGCGATTGCCCCACTCGCCTTGCTGCAGTCCGCCCTGGTACATGCCGCGGAAGGTGGTGTCGTTTTCGATCCACCACAGATCGGGATGCTTCTCGTACAAGTACTTGCGGGCGGACTCGTCCATCTTGGTGTTCCACGAACCAATGGAATACACCCGCAGGTTGGTTTTGATCGTAGGATCGTCGTGCACCGCCTGGGCGACATCGGTAATGCTGCCCCACACGAGCACCCACAAGGGGCGGTCGGCTTTGAGCTTGGCTTGCTGCACGATCCGCCGCGAACCATCGGTCGGCTGACTCCACCCTTTGGCCGGAGCAGCATCGATGGCCCCCTGCACCGACAACTCGCGAAGCTCGCTGGCCGTCGGGAACTGTCGGCCGCTGTTGCGACAGAGCGCTCGATAGTCGGCTTCGTACGCGTCGAGCACTTCGTGGATGTGCTCCAGTCGCCCCTTATCGGGCGGCGACGAAATGAGCCCTTCGATCTGCAGCGAGTCGGCATACAGCAGCAGATGGACCATCGACTGAAAGTCGTCGGGGTCGGATCCTCCGATGTCGGTCGAAATGATCACCCGTGGCCGCTCGCCCGCCAGCGCGCCCCCCTCAGGCGACTCGGCCAGGCTCTCAGCACCCAAGGCCAAACCAACTCCCAGCAATCCCAAGCAGCACAAAGCAACCCCACCAGCGGGGTGGAAGGAGACGAATTGACTGAGCTTGGCGGAACATTTCATCGGTCAAATACCTTTCGTTGCCACAGCTGCTGGATAGAGAGGAAGGGGCGTAGGCGATTGGAGTCGCAGCGAGTCGCAATCGGCTCGCTTTCATCGGCCCCCCCGGCTTGTCTCGGGGGCTTCTTTACAGGATTGATCTTCGCTCCTTTCGTATATTAGGTCCGCCTTTTGTAGTGGCTCGAAGTTCTCGTGGTAAGCCTTTTGGCTATTCTCCAAAAAGGTGTCTTCCTCCAACAACGGGACTTTCGTCACAAACGCGAATGTCTCCGAGTCGCTTTCCTCCATATGCATTTCGTCGTGCCAAGTTCCGCTGCTAAGTCTCTTGACATAGACAAGCAAGTCTGGGCTTACGGATAGTTGCTCCAGCACCTTCAATAAACAAATACTCTCCACAATAATCGGTTGTATGCTTTCCTGTGATTCACCTAGCTTAGCAGCCAACTCATTCATCCGGATCGCTTCGAGATGTGAATGGGACTCACCCTTGTTTAAGTACTCATCCACATGAATAACTGTAGCTGGAAGCTCTTTTGCAACATAATCCGCAAGCGTCGTTTTCCCCGAGTTCATGCAGCCGTCAATTCCGATGCATGCCAAAGGCTTCAACTGCATCGTTTCCCTGATGGCCTGCAAAACACTCTCTTGATCTTTTAAGACTTTCATGGCTACCTTTGATTGTTAAACAAATCGATTCGGTTCAAGCACTCTCGGTGGGGTGTAAGGTTGCAGGAAGCACCGTACTAACGCCAAGCGAAAGCTAGGAGTGCATCCCCTATTACAATCATACGATCGGCAGCAATTTCTTCCTCAGCGTTCGCCGCGAAGCTCCAGTCAATTGGAGTTAGCAGGCTGCTGCAAGCCCTGAAATGGGACAACTTGGATACTCTTTATCGCCCGATTCTCGGGGATTGGTGTTATTCAGTATGCAGCGTTCTGATACTCCAAACAGCTTCCAATCAATTGGAGCTTTTGGACAAACAACCTCTGAAATCTGTACCCGATTTCGCTCGGATTTCGTTCCAAATCGGGTACAAAATCGGGTACGCAAGATGGGCCAATTCTGGCCGATTGCCGTAAGTGCCTTGCAGAAAAGGACTTATAAAAAGGGTGGCTGAGGGGTCTCGAACCCCCGACCTTCGGAATCACAATCCGACGCTCTAACCAACTGAGCTACAGCCACCGTGGGTGGTTCGCCGAGCTGGGTGGCTCGGCGAAGCAAGAATCGTACCTTGTTTTGGGGCCTTTGAGCAAGTGGCTATCGGGCACGCCAGTAGCGGAATACCACAGCAGCGGCTACGCCGGTAGCAACGCCCAGCAAGTAAACCAGGGCCAACGAGGGAGATTCGACGTGTGTAATATGGGCAAGCAGGGACATGGCAGTAGGGACCCTAAATCGAGGGAATGGTTCGGTGAAATCCGGTCTTATGTCTTAGCCGATTCGGGAGCGTTTGGCTAGTCGAAACAGCCCGCGGAGTCCCCTATTCGGCGGGCAGTTGTCGCACGAATTGCTGGAATTCGGCATCCAATTCCGGATACGAGGCCCCCATGAGTTCGGCCAGCGTGGTTGAGTCGTCCTTGCCGGCGTACACCTGCTGCAGGTACTCGACAAACGAGCGATGCCGCGGAGGGGTCTGCAAGCAGAATGCCGCCAGGGCGGTCGCCTCTCCGTACAGCGGGGCGAGGTCGCTCCGCTGCTGCAGATCGTTTTTGCCGAGCGAAACGAGTTCGGCCAGCGACACATGATAGCCCTGCTCGACCAATCGCAGACGAGCCCCAGGGAGTCGTCCTGCGGTGGGGGTGCCGATGGTGAAGAGCCGCTCTCCCTGCTCGGCGGCTACGGGAGCGAGTGTCTCGAACCAGCAAGCAACTCCCTCGATGGCCCAGAAATTATGCTTCGTCCCCGGATCACGACGAGCCGAGTCCGACTCCTGGAACAACTGATGCACCGACTCGTGGAGCAACGTGCTGTCGATGGAGAACTCGGTGGAATGGAAGAAGTGCGCTTCGCGCTGATGGTCGAAGTAAATGCCGATGGTCTTACCGATCAGCGGTTGCCGGCGGAGCAATTGGCGGTTGTATTGGTCGCGGTCGCGATGGAACACCACCTGAAACGGCCGCGAACGCACGCCTGGTACCCGATGCTTCTCGAACCGGTCGAGAAGCTCGCTGTTGTCGATGGCAAAATCGGCAAACAATTGCAACCACACCTGATAGAGCTGTTCAAGCTTCGCAGCCAGGTGCGTGCCGGCCTCCAGGCTATGGTTGGTGGTCACCACGAAGTGGTCGGTTCGAATCTGCCAGCCCTCTTCGATTTCGCGATGGGCCTCGGCATCGACTTCGGCCGACACCCATCGGCGGCGCATTGGTCGTTCGCCGGCCTGGTAGCGGGCGAGGTCCTCCGGCTCGATCCAACCGTAGTCGGCATTCCAGACTTGTCCCCGCTTGGCCATGCGCACCCCGTATGCAGTCAGCCAGCGATCTTCGTACCGCTCGTAGCCCAGGGCCAGGCGGGCGGACTCGCAATTCGGGTCGGCGTCGACTGCTTCGGTCGCCAGGCGAATGGCCAACGCGGCTTCGCCCAGTTCGGCAGCCTTGTGTGCCAGCTGCGAGAGCTTCTCGGCCTGCTCGGGGTCGGCTGGCGAAGTGCTGGTGGTGCCCGAATAGTCGTCGGCCGCCACGGCGAGCCACTGCCCGACCGGCGGCGACTGAAACCGCCGCAGCGATTGCCATTGGGTGCGGATTTCGTCGACCGTCTGCGCATGCGACAACCCGGCTACCAAAACGGCAACCATCGCGGCCATCGACAGGCGAACAGCAAGCATGCGGAATCTCGGCAGTTGGGCGAACCGGCAGGCATCGGGCGTACTGTTATTATTGTAGCACCCGGTGCCCGCCAATTTGGCCCAGGCCGGCTATTCCTTCTCGAAAGCGGCGTCGAATTGCACGTCGGAGGGGGCAAAATCCATGCGGCGCACGAACTCGGCGGCCTCCTTGGCCCCGTGGTCACGCTGCATTCCGCAGTCTTCCCACTCCACGCTCAGCGGGCCGGCGTAGCCCACCCGATTGAGCGCCCGCAGCACTTCCTCGAAGTTCACGCCACCGCGTCCCGGCGAGCGGAAGTCCCAGCCGCGGCGATCGTCGCCGAAGTTCAGATGGCTGGCCAGGATGCCGGTCTTGCCGTTGAGCGTGACGATGGCATCCTTGATGTGCACATGATAAATGCGATCGGGGAACGCCCGAATGAACTCCACGGGATCGACACCTTGCCACAACAGATGGCTGGGGTCGAAGTTGAAGCCGAACTCGGGGCGGTTGTCGATGGCCTCGAGCGCCCGCTGGGCGGTGTAAATGTCGAAGGCAATCTCGGTGGGATGCACTTCGAGGGCGAACTTCACGCCGCACTCGGCAAACACATCGAGAATGGGATTGAACCGGTCGGCGAACAGCTTGAAGCCGTCTTCGATCATCGACTCCGGAACTGGCGGAAACGAGTACAGCAGGTGCCAGATGCTCGATCCGGTGAACCCGTTCACCACCTCGACACCAAACTTTTGGGCTGCCCGAGCCGTGTTTTTCAGCTCCTCGGCGGCCCGCTCGTTGACTCCGGCCGGGTTGCCATCGCCCCACACGTAGTCGGGCAGGATGCTCTTATGACGCTCGTCCACCAGGTCGCACACGGCTTGTCCCACCAGATGGGCGCTAATGGCATGGCACTCCAGATCGTACTTGTCCAACTGGTCGCGTTTGGCGGCCACGTAGTTGGGATCCTCCATCGCCTTGTTCACTTCGAAATGGTCGCCCCAACAGGCGAGCTCCAAACCGTTGTAACCAAAGTCGCGGCCCTTTTGGCACATCTCTTCACAAGTAAGATCGGCCCACTGACCGGTAAACAGAGTAACGGGACGCGACATGGGTACCTCCTGAAGCAGCGGAAGAATCGGAAACGTGTTTTGCGAACATGCAGGTATGCATGGTCTGCCAGGTGCGAAGCAGTTGCTAGCACCAGCAGGCAATCCGTCTATTAGACCGCCCGCGGGGACTCGCTTCAATGATCCCTCCCCGTAGGCGACCCAAGCACTGTGCTATAATTCCAGCATGAATAAGACATACTTGTACTGGTTCACCGTAGTCGTGGCGACTCTGCCGATTGCATCGATTGCTCGGGGCGACGCCTGGATCTCGGTGGAACTCATCCTGACTTCGCAGAACGATCCCCTCGCCCAGCGCGAATGGCTCGAGACCCTGAGCTCCGCCGGGGCCGACGATGTGCGGGTGGTGAATAGCGGCCGGAGCAAAGAACCTTCGCTCACGCAAACCGGCTCTGCCGAACGCCCCCGCTACAAGCTGATCGGCGCGGTCGACAGTCGCGGCCAACTGCTGCTACCTGGCGGGCGGTTCGGCCAGCGCGACGTCAGCAAGTTGCGAAAATACTTCGAGAGTCTCTCGGCCGATGGCACCGAAGGGGTGACCGCCGAGCGAGGCAAGTTCGGACTCACCAAGAACCAAACCCAGCAGGTGACCGACGACCTGGCCCGCCCGCTAGGCTTTGCGACCACCGGCATCGCGCTCGGCGATGTGCTAAAGCAAGCCGATCAAGGTACCAAGCTATCGCTGCACATGGACGACCAGGTCTGGCGACAGGTTTCCAAGGCCCAGCCGGTGCCTGAAGAGTTTCAGACACTCACAACCGGCACGGCGCTGGCCATCATGCTGAAACGCGAAGGGCTGGTACTGGTACCCACTAAACCGCAAGGCAAGGAAGTCGAGCTACGCATCGAACGGGCGAGCGACGCCACTGGAGATAGCTGGCCGATCGGTTGGAAGCCGAATCGTTCGCCAAGTGAACTGGCCCCTGCGACCGCCGAGGAGATCAACGCCGAGGTCGAGGGCTTTACCCTGGCCGAAGCGATGAAATCGATCGAACCGCGGTTGGGTATTCCGGTATACTGGGATCACGCGACGATGCAGGCCAAGGAGATCGACCCCAACGAGGTGAACGTTCGCCTGGCGCGGCAACGCACCCGTTTGGGCCGCGTGGCCGACCGCTTGCTGTTCCAAGGCCGTTTACGAGGCGACATCCTCGTCGACGAAGCAGGGACACCATTCTATTGGATCTCGCGGTAGCATTGCCGGAGATCCCAAGAATCATGGCCCCCCGGCGAAGCACTCCGTGAAAGCTTGAGTGATACGCCGACCCTGGAAGATCCATGATTGAAGTACGCGATGTGACTCACCACTATGGCCTGCGGCCGGTGCTGCAGGACATCTCCCTGGAGGTCGCAAAGGGCGAACTGGTCGTACTGCTCGGGCCGAATGGCTCTGGTAAAACGACGCTCCTTGGTTGCATGGGAGGCACCATTTACCCCTCTCGTGGAAAGGTGCTGTGCAATGGTATTCCGCGTCGGCTAGATGAAAAATCCGAGCTGGCCATCCGTCGTCAGGTGGTTTACCTGCCTGACAACACCTGGCTCCCGCGACATCAAACGGGCCGTGAATTTCTGTTGGCGGTCGGTCGCCTTTACGATATCGACGACTTCCGCCTGTTCGATCATGCCGAGAGACTAATGGCTTTGTTCCACTTGGAAGACAAAGGCGACTCGGCCATTTCGAGCTACTCGACCGGACAACGAAAGAAAATCGCCCTGGCGTCGGCACTCATTACCGAGGCTCCCTGTTTGCTATTAGACGAACCTTTCTCCGGCGGCCTGGATCCGGCTGGCATTTTGGCAATGAAAGCGGTACTCAAACGTTTGGCCGCCGACGAAAACGTGACGGTGGTGATGACAACGCCGGTACCCGAATTGGTGGAAGAACTCGCCCACCGCGTAGCTGTGCTCCGCGATGGCCAACTCGCCGCCTACGGCACTGCCGACAAGCTACGGGCTATCGCTGAAACCGACGACTTCGACGAAGCGTTGCAGCAACTGCTCTACCCCGAGGATCGAAACGTGGTGGGAAGGTATTTCGGAGAATCGAGCGATGAAGCTTAGTGGTACCTTGCGACAAACGCTGAGATACAAATACGTAATGACCACGCTTGTATCGACGGTGGTTCTTTTTTCGATATTCGCCGCTGCTTTTGGACTGATCGCAACCACCGCCATTCCCGCTTGGCATCTCACCATCCCTATTTTTTTCATCCTTTGCACCTTGTGCTTTGCCTATGGCGTGATTCGTGTCACCATGAATCACCCGCTGTTCGACAACGACTACTTTCAATGGCTATCGAATACACCTTGGACCCCCAAGCATCCGCTCCCTAAGGGCTCACCACTGCCAGTTCCTACTGATGCGATGGTCGTGGCAATACTATCCCTGCTCGGAGCCATACTCGTCCCCACCTTCGAGCATCCAAGTTGGCTGCCATTACTTGTACCATTCGTTGCCTATTGCGGTGGCCTTGCAACCACGTGTTCTTTGGCCAACTGGCTGACGGATGAGCAGACCTGGGTATACCTAACCTTGGTTTCGGTCTTTTTGTTGCTCGTGCTCCCGGTTCCCGCGGTGGCGTTGCTTATAGTACCGGTGCTGGCCGCCTCGATTGCTTGCTGGGGCACTTGGCAGTCTCTCCAGCGTTTCCCCTGGGGCAAGAATCCCGGCAACCAAGCCACGAAATTGCAAGAATCAAACGACCACGTCATGATTGGCTGGCCCTACCACACCTTAATGCTGAATCCCTCAATTGAAATCGTCACCAATTGCCGTCGAGCCCTGCTCGAATCAGGTATCATGGCAACGCTGGCCTGGGCAACTATTGCCCGCATTCCTACGGAAGATCTACGCGACGACACGATAGGCATCAGCACTACGCTAACCATCGCAAGCATATTTGCCACTCTTGGGTGGATCGCAAGTTACTCTCCAGGGTTGTGCGATCATCTCTGCTTCGGCTATCGCTGGGCAAACCGTCGCTGGCTGCTTTGGCGGCACGATAGTATTCTGTTGGTGCCACTTCTGGTGCTTACTGTTACCCTTTTGTTGCCGTGGTTGCTGATAATAGAAATTGGCGTGCCGCGCGACCTAGGTTTCGCCGTAACCACGGGAATTGCTTGGTTCCTTTTCCGCGGTGTCGGCACATCGGCAAGGGAATTACAATTGACGGGACTGCATTCGAAGTTTGGTAACTTGGTGGGTAGACAAGACTTTATGTCTGTCGAGGGCGACCAGTCTCCCTCCGCCCACCGAACTCGACGCAGAAGTTAAGCGGATCGTGATTCTGTTAACCTGAGGGAATCTTTGATGGAAGTACAACCCGGCACCCAATCCTTGCTCCCTCCCAACTGGAAAGTTCCCCAGCAATTTCGCGATCGGCTTGGTCGCCGGGTTGGTCGGCAACGGCTCATGGAGGCCGAAGGGCACCTGCTGATCATCTTGCACGAACCGCCAGATGCCGACGACGACTTTCGCGTGGGCCATTTCTTCTGGCGATCGCCCGAAGGAGCGTGGAAACCCAAAGCCCAACGCCGCGGCGAGTTGCCGATCGCCGAACTGCTGGCCAAGTACGATCAGATGATCGACAAACTCGACGACCGCGAAGAGATCGCCGACTCGCCCGACGAATACTTCAGCCTGCTCCGCGACCTGAACCCATTAGTGCGGGCGGCCAACAACTTTTACAACACGCTGCAGAAGGCCCGCGAAGCGATGCCGAACGATCGCGAGCTGCTGCTGCTCCGCGACTCGGCCTACGCCATGTCGCGACGAGTCGAACTGCTCGCGGCCGACACTCGGCACTCGCTCAACTACCACATCGCCATGCGGGCGGAAGAGCAAACCGAAAACAGCGAGCGGATGGCCGTTGCTTCGTACCGACTCAACCTGCTGGTCGCCTTGTTCTTTCCGATCGCGACGCTGGCCGGCGTGTTTGGTATGAACCTGCATAACCCTCTCGAAGAGTTCTCGGAGAAAGCCGGGGCCGTCGTCATGGTGGTGGTGCTGCTGCTCGGACTCCTCATGGGTGGCATCCTCACGTTTTTTGTGATGCAGCCACCCGGCGTCAAGAAAACAAAACACAAGAAACTCGGCGATTCCTAGCCGTCGATCCGTAGCGCGTCTGCGTTGCCTATTCTCGATTCGTTGGTCAGTGGTACCATGGGAGGCGATACCCATCCCCACGAAAGGTGCCCCATGGCCGATCTGTTTGCCAGCCAGGAAGCGAACAACTTCGAGAGAGTTCAGCCGCTCGCCGCGCGGATGCGCCCGCGATCGCTCAAGGAGTACGCTGGGCAGCAACACCTGATTGGCGAAGGGCAACTGCTCTGGCGGTTGCTCAAAGCACAACAGCTAGGGTCGGTGATCCTGTACGGCCCGCCGGGGACCGGCAAAACCACGCTGGCGCGGTTGCTCGCTCAGCATCTGGCTTACGAGTTCCGCCAGCTGAGCGCGGTCACCAGCGGGGTAAAAGACATTCGCGAGCAACTCGAGTCGGCCCGCGACCGCGTGGCGACCGGCCGCAAGCAAACGCTGCTGTTCATCGACGAAATCCATCGCTTCAACCGCGCCCAGCAAGATGCCCTGCTGCCCGACGTGGAAGACGGGGTCGTGATTCTGGTGGGAGCGACCACGTCGAATCCGTTTTTTGCGGTGAACTCGGCGTTGGTGAGTCGTAGCCGAGTGTTTGAGCTCGAACCACTGGCTCCGGCCGATATTCGTGGACTCTTGGACTCGGCACTGGCTGACAAGGTCCGCGGAATGGGCAAGTTCCAGGTGGTCGCCGACGACGAAGCGCTCGACTATTTGAGCCAGGTCTGCGATGGCGACGCCCGTCAGGCCCTCTCGACGCTGGAGATCGCAGTACTCTCCAGCGACAAAGAGAGCGATGGCCAGATCCACCTCACCAAGCCGGTGATTGCCTCGGCGGTACAGCGACGCGCGGTCGCCTACGATGGCTCGGGCGACGAGCATTACGACTGCGCGAGTGCGCTGATCAAAAGCATCCGCGGCAGCGACCCCGATGCCAGCGTGTACTGGCTCGCCCGCATGCTCGAGGGGGGTGAAGATCCTCGGTTCTTGTGCCGGCGGTTAGTGATTCTCGCCAGCGAAGACATCGGCAACGCAGATCCGCACGCGCTGACGCTGGCAGTTTCGGCCATGCAGGCAACCGAGTTCGTGGGGCTGCCGGAATGTCAGCTCACCTTGTCGCAGGCGGTGCTCTATCTGGCACTAGCGCCGAAGTCGAACGCAGCGACCATGGCCATTGGTTCTGCTCGTAGCGACATTCGCGACGGGCGGATCGTTCCGGTGCCACGGCATTTGCGCGATGGTCACTACGCAGGCTCGAAGCAACTCGGGCACGGGCAAGGCTATCAATACAGTCATGAAGCCGAAGATGGCGTTGCCGCGCAAGATTACCTGGGGGTCGATCGGCAGTATTATGAGCCGACCACTCGCGGCTACGAAAAGGTGCATACCGAGCGGCTGGCATGGGTTCGCAAGCGTCTGCGGGGCGAGTAATCTCCACTCGGCACGCGTCAATGCTATCACCGATAGCGGCGGGAAAAATTCTGCTGTAGCGGTCTTTTCGGCGAATCCCTACGATCCCCCCGTGCTGCCATCTACAGCAGTAGTAATGCAACGATGGTTGCGCCGACCCCAAGCAGACTGACCACGATCCACCACCAGGGTTTTCCCTGCCAGGGACTGGTACTGAATGACACGTATTCGCCACAAATTGGACAACGCACCGCTTCGTCTACGATGTCGGCCCCGCAATGGGGACACGGCACCAGATCGAACGAGTCCGACGATTCGTACTCGTCAGGGTACTCCGAGTCGTCCCAATCGGTTGAATCGTCCTGCCAGTCGTCCCAGTCGTCGTCCATTGTTATCCCCTCAGGCATCGCAGTGGCTTACTCACTGTAGTGCCTAAACATATTCGATCACGTATTTCCAACTAATTCACATAGCCCCAGGCAACTGGGCGCACCATTCAACAAGCTGGCAGCGACAATTGCCTGCCACAGGTCATGGAGGACCGTTCGATGAGTGCCATCCGCCCGCTCGCAACTATCGCCGCACTGATGGTGTTAGGTTACATCTTATGGCAACAGATCAACACTCCCGATCTACAGACATCGACAGAGAATCAACTGGCGATGGAAGAAGGCGTTCCGCCTGTGGAGTTCGATTTTGGTGCCGGAGCAGGTGTGGAACCGGGACCTCCCGCGTTCGAATCGTCTGCTCCTCCAGCGTTTGAGCCGGCTATGCCAATCGTAAAGGACACTCCCCCCACGGTAGCACCAGTGGCTCCGCCGCAAGAGCCCGAGTTCGATTTCGGCCCGGTTCCCGATTCGGCAGTAGCTGGCGGCATCACTCCGCTCTCTCCCGAAGATACCTCGGCGATGCCCGAACTCCCTCCCCTGCCCACTCCCACGGGTAGCGGCAATACCGCTGTAGTACCTGCTCCAGCTCCGGAGAACTCGATCGACAGCATGGCACTGCCTCCCATTGCCGAAAGCAGCCAGCTTCCCCCGATCGAAAGCAACCAAGCTCCTTTGGACGAAGATTTGACCAGCATGGCGAGGGCCGAAATGGTCCCTTTAGCGTCCGGCTTTGCCAAAGAAAAACCAGCGATCAACGATGCTCTTGCTCGCGGCGAACTCGAGCAGGCGCACTTGTTGCTCACCAAATGGTATGGCGACCGTAGCTTGCCTCCCGCGGAGCAGAGCGAAGTTGAAGAGTTGCTCTCCCAACTTGCGGGTTCGGTGATCTACTCCACGAATCACTCGCTCGAGAGCCCCCACGTGGTTCGCCAAGGCGAAACACTCGAAACGATCGGTCAAGTCTACGGGGTACCTTGGCAACTACTGGCTAAGATCAATGGAGTCTCGCAGTCGGCCGGGGTGCAGCCAGGCCAGGAGCTGAAGGTGATCCAAGGCCCGTTCTCGGCCGTGGTCGACGTGGAACGTCAGCAACTCGCGCTGCTGGTCTCCGAACGTTACGCGGGCCGGTTTAACGTAAAGACCGAAGGCCAAGCCGCCAACGAAGGCGCGTGGGTCGTCACTCAGAAACAAATGCCCAACGGTGTCACCACCGACAGCAAAGTCGTGATTCTCGAACCCGAGGGTGGCAGCACCGGAACTCAATTGGTGCTCGGCCCCGCGTCGGATACTGGCCCTCGCTCAGCTGGCGCCATTCGCGTCGCTCCGCAGGATCAAAACGACCTGTTCGATATCCTGTCGATCGGCTCGCGAGTGATGATTCGCAAGTAGTCGCGGGTGGCATCCTATCCGCCTGAAAGCGGTTTTGCTACGTTGCAGGCTCCGCAATCAAAGCTACCAGGAGCCTCGACCATGTACGACCGCGAAAAACTGAAGGATCTCATCCGCCAACACGCCTTGAAGTTCGGTGATTTCACCCTGGCTTCGGGCAAGAAAGCGAGCTACTACCTCGATTGTCGGCAGGTCACCCTGCAGGCCGAGGCGTTGCCGCTGGTGGGTGCTGGCATGCTCGAACTGATGGCCGACGACATGCCCGAACTCGTGGGTGGCATGGTGATCGGTGCCGATCCGATTACCGCGTCGATCCTCACCATCGCTGGCCAGCAAGGCCAACCGCTGCGGGGCATCATGGTTCGTAAGGAAGCCAAGGGCCATGGCACCAAGAAGTTTGTCGAAGGTCCTTATCGCGAAGGCGAACGCGTGGTCATCGTCGAAGACGTGGTGACCACCGGCGGTTCGAGCCTGAGAGCGATTGAATACTGCGAAGAAGTTGGCTTGAAAGTCGAGCGCGTGCTGGCCATTGTCGACCGCCTGGAAGGTGGCAAACAAGCCTTTGCCGACAAAGGTTATGAACTAACCACGCTGTTTACCGTGGAAGATTTCGGCATCACTGTCGAGTAAGGCACGGCCGCCTTACGATCGACGAGAGATGCCTGCAAGACCCTACGCTGGTATGGAAACCTCACTGCATCAACAGCTCAAAGACCGCTACGCGGGCACCAAAGGCGAAACGGAAGTGCGCCTGGGGCGGTACCGTATCGATGCGGTGGTGAACCGCGAGCTGGTGGAAATCCAACATGGCTCGCTGGGAGCCATCCGCGACAAGATCCGCGAACTGCTCGACGAGCACAAAGTTCGCGTCGTGAAGCCGATCGTGGCCTCGAAGGTGCTGGTGAAACGGACCGAAAAAGGTGGCCCCGTGGTTTCGCGTCGCCGCAGCCCCAAACGGGGGACCCTGCTCGACTTATTCGACGAGCTGGTCCACTTTACCCGCGTCTTCCCGCATCGCCGGCTAACGCTCGAGGTGTTGCTGGTTGACATCGAAGAGTATCGCTATCCCGGGCATGGCAAGCGTCGGCGTTGGCGACGTGCCGACCACGAGCGCGAGGATCAGCACCTGGTGGCCGTGAAGGAGACGCATCGTTTTCGGACTGCCAAGGATTTATGGAAACTTGCTCCAGCAGGCCTGCCGCGGCCTTTTCATACCGGGCACTTGGCCGAACAATTAGGCGTTGGGCGATGGGTAGCTCAGCGAATGGCTTATTGCTTTCGCGAAATGGACATCGTCCGCCAAGTGGGAAAGTCGGGAAATGCCCTGCTTTACGAACCCGTACGGCGGCGACGAAAGAGCGCCTAGCTCGGTTAGCCGCGACCACCCGGCACCGGACGGGGTTGCCCCGCAACCAAGCAAGGCGTAATCTGCTTGGAATACCCCACGCGTACTTGGCACCGTAGTTAGAGGACAGGAAGTTGGGCGAGTCGGAAGCGATCAATGTACAAGTCAGCCGTGGACCACTGAACCGCCTGATGGGCGTGCAGGTGATTGGTTCTGGCAGTTATTTGCCCGACAACGTGGTTACCAACGAAGACCTCAGTCAGCTCGGGTGCGACAGCGACTGGATCATCCAGCGAACCGGCATTCGCGAACGCCGGCATGTTCCGCCGGGCATGACGACCAGCGATCTGGCAACCGAAGCCGCCAAGCGGGCGATCGCAGCGGCCGGCATCGACAAGAGCGAAATCGACCTGCTGATCCTCGGCACGTTCACGCCCGACCATCCGATTCCCCAGACGGCCACCACCACGCAGCACGACCTTGGCTTAAGCAACTGTCCCGCGATGGACATTTCGGCCGCGTGTGCGGGCTTCGTCTACTCGTTCATCACTGCCGCACAGTTCGTCGCCAACGGAACCAGCAAGTACGCTTTGGTGATCGGGGCCGACGCGAACAGCCGGGTGCTGAACCCTAACGACAAAATCACCTACCCGCTATTCGGCGATGGAGCCGGTGCGGTGGTGCTCGCCAAAGGCTCCGACGAGCAAGGCATGCTTGCTTACACCATGGGAGCCGACGGCGCAGGCACCAAGCTACTGTATCGCGAGATGGGTGGGGCCAAGGTGCCTTACGAACCTTCGGACGATAAGTCGCACTGCCCTTGGCTGGTGAGCATGGAAGGGCGCCCCATCTTCAAATGGGCGGTCCGCTTGATCGAAGACAACTTCGCGCAAGTGTGCGAAGCGGCCAAGGTCGACTACAGCGACGTGAAGCTGTGGTTCATGCACCAGGCCAACCAGCGAATCATCGACTACGCGGTCAACTCCTGCGGCATCTCGTCGGAGCAGGTACCAGTGCACCTCGACCGCTACGGCAATACGTCGGCCGGAAGCATTCCGATCGCGCTCGACGAAGCCTTGGCCGCCGGCAGAATCGAACGGGGCGACCTGGTGATGTTCTGCGGTTTCGGCGCAGGACTCTCGTGGGCGACCACGCTCATTCGCTGGTAACAACTGCGCTGGCAACCAGTCGCTACGCCCGCGGAACTCAGTGCAGCTCACAATGCTTAGCTGTGCATCCGCGGCAAGTCTTCGCCATGGCCAATGATTTCGGCCTCGGCGGCGGCCAGTTCGTCCAGACGCTGCATCACCACCTCTTCGCTGGCAAAGTGCTTGGCCAGTCGTGTGTAGGTGGTGTGATGGCGGGCTTCCGACTCAAACAAGCTGCGGTAAAACTCCGCCAGTTCCGCATCCTGCACATGATCGGCCAAGGCCGAGAACCGCTCGCAGCTACGGGCTTCAATCAGCCCCGCGACCAACAGTCGATCGACCGCCCTTTCGGGCTCGCCGGTGCGGACCAAGTCGTTCAGTTGGCGGCCATAGCTCGAAGGTTTCAGCCGCCGGAACTTGATTCCCCGGCGATCGAGCAAGTCGATCACCATGTGAAAGTGCTCCAGCTCTTCGTTGACAATCAGCGTCATTTCGCGGCAGAGTTCGATGTCGTCGACGTACGCGAAGATCAAATTCATCGCAGTGCCGGCCGCTTTTTTCTCACAATGGGCATGATCGATAAGAATCTCGGGCAACGATTGGTCAACTTGGTCGAACCAACGCTGGGAGGTAGTAGACTGCAGGTGAAGCATGCTGGGAGAGGGCTAAAAGTCAGTTTGGTGGTGGGAATTAACGGTTACTTCCGCCGATTGTAGTTGTCGGTCACCTGGTCAGCTACCGCCAGTGAGCGATGCGTTGATCGTTCCAACTGGAATCGACTAGACTTAGATATTGGCCCGCCTTGGCGTGTTTCCGTCGATTTCGCCCATCCCCTCGCAACTTTTGGACTCGATGCACGCATGGCATCTTCTTCTTCCGTCACCTCGTCGATGCTCAGCGACCCGAAATCCCGTTCGGCGTTTGAGCAATTGCTGATTACGCTCAGCAAGCGATTCATCAACCTGCCGATCGAGGCGATCGACGACGACATTGTCGAAGCCCTCAGCCAGGTTGGCGACTACACCGGGGTCGACCGCTGCTTTGTCTACTTGCTGAACGAAGCAGATGGCGAGTGGGCGCACCTTACCCACGAATGGGTGGCCGAGGGAGTGACCCCGCACAAGCAAGGCATGCAACCGCTGCACGTGGGCCCGCTGCGGTGGCTGATGGACCAACTCTCGGCTGGCCTAATCGTGCACGTGGCCAACCGCGACAAGCTGCCCGACGAAGCCGAGTCGCTGCGGGTGTTGTACGAAGCATTGCAGATACGCTCTGCATTGCTGCTGCCGCTGATGACTCGCGGCAAGTTTGTGGGGGCCTTGGGGCTATCGTGCACCACGGTAAGCAAGATCTGGTCGGAAGAGAACGTAAGCCTGCTGCGCATCGTTGGCGAAATCGTCATGAATGCGATCGACCGCCATCGCTCGTACAGCAAGCTACAAGCCAGTCGCGAGCAATACCGTTCGGTCGTACAGGATCTCACCAACTACATCGTGCGATGGAAACCCGATGGCACCCCACTGTTCGTGAACAGTGCGCTCTGTCGGTTTTGGCAGATGTCAGAAGAGGAGTTTCTGGCCAAGAACATCTTCGAACACTTCCCTCCCGACGAAGCCAGCCAGATCCGGCAAAAGATCTCGATTCTCACGATCGACAATCCGTTCAACACCCAAGAGCACCACATGCAGCTCTCCGACGGAACCGTCGGCTGGCACGAATGGTCGGATCGCGGATTGTTCGACTCGGAGGGAAACCTGGTCGAGATTCAATCGATCGGCCGCGACATCACGCAGCAAAAGCGCGCACGGGAAGAGCTCGAATACCGTCAGCAGCTAGAGAATCTGATTCTCATGCTGACGCTGAGATTCATCAACTTGCCGCCCGATCGGCTCGAGCACGAGATCACCGACGCCCTCCGCGAAGTCAGCGAATTCGTCGGCGGCGAGCGGACCTACATCTACGTAATGAACGAAGAGACCGACGCGGCGGATCTTTCGTACCAGTGGGTTGCCGACGATGCGGTACCGACTCCCAGCAGCCTGCTACGACTTCCCTTGGACGAGCATCTGTGGGCGGTGGAGTCTTTCAAGCAAGGGCAACCGGTGGTCATCAACCACCTGGACGACCTGCCCAAAGAAGCCGAGAACCTTAGGCAAATGCTCAAGGAAATCCGCTCGGTGTCGCTAATCACCGTACCGGTGCTGCTCCATAGTCGGCTCTATGCAACATTCAGCATTACCGGAGCGAACGACAACAATCCTTGGAATAAAGACACGATCTATCTGCTGCGGCTCATCGGCGAAGTATTCGTGAATGCCATGGAACGCAAGGCAGCCGAAGAAGCACTGGCCAACAGCGAAGAACGGCTGCGGTCGACAATCGACGCGGTTGCCGATGGTTTCTACGACTGGAACATCACCACCGGCGAAGTGTATGTGAGCGACAACTGGCTCGAGAATCGCGGGCTGCTCGCGGGCGCAAATATCTGGACGCTCGAAGACTGGCAAGCATTCATCCACCCCGAGGATCGGCTGCGAGTAGTCGAACTGCTCGACACCCACCTACAGGGGCGTACGACTGCTTTCGAGTGCGAGTACCGAGTGCGGATGCCAGGCGATAAGTTTCGCTGGACACTCGACCGTGGGCGGGTGATCGAACGCGATGGCCAGAGCAAACCGCTTCGTATGGTGGGGGTCGATCGCGACATCACCGACCAACTGGCCGACCGCGAACGCCTGCAACAGGCCGACGCCCGGCTGGCGCATCTGTCGCGGGTTGCCATGATGGGCGAGATCGTGGCCGGCATCGCCCACGAGGTCAATCAACCGCTCCACGCAGCGGCCACGTTTGCCTCGGCCGTGAACACGGCGATTTCGAATCGCGATCCCGATTGCATGGACCGCGTGGCCGAAATGGTGCAGAAAATCTCGAAGCAAATCAATCGCGCGGCCGACATCATTCGTCGCATGCGCGAATTTGTTCGCCCTCGCCCGGTACGCATGGCCAAGTTCGATCTGAACGAACTGATCCGCGAATCGGCCGAGATGCCTGGTTTTGGCTCGCATTGCAAGAACATTCGGCTGTCGTTCGACCTCGACGAATCGCTAAGCCCGGTGATCGGTGACCGGATTCAGGTGCAGCAGGTCATCGTCAATCTGCTCCGCAATGCGTTTGACGCCTGCCATATGGCAGCCGAAAAATGTTCGCACAGCCCAGTGGTGATCGTTCGCACGTTGCCGTTCGAGGAGCGAATCCTCATGCAGGTGGTAGACAATGGTTGTGGGCTGACTACCGACACCGAAATCGAGCCGCTATTCAACGCCTTCCAGACCAATAAGGAGGAAGGCATGGGCATGGGCCTCGCCTTATGTCGATCGATCGTGGCTAGTCATCATGGGAAGATTTGGGGAGAATTGAACTCCGACCATGGAATGACCTTCTCTGTTTTGCTCCCCTCCGACTCGGAGCGTGAACGTGGCTGATACCCCGACCGTTTACATCGTCGACGACGACAACGACTCTCGCGACTCGGTGGAGACATTGCTCGCCGAGATGAAGGTGCCGTTCCGCGCGTACGCCTCGGCCGAGGAATTCCTGGAGACCTACGATGGAGCGCGGCCTGGTTGCCTGGTGACCGACGTGCGGATGCTGCAGATGAGCGGACTGGAGTTGCAGGAAGAACTGCAACGCCGAGGCATTACCATTTCGGTGGTCGTGGTGACCGCCTACGCAGATACGCCGATCGTGGTGCGAGCGATTAAAAACGGGGCGGTCACACTGCTCGAAAAACCATGCCGCGAGCATGAACTGTGGGACGCCATTCGCGAAGGACTAGCCCGGGACGAAGAAAATTATCGTCGCGAGACTCGCCGAGCCGAATTGCGAGCAAGAATTGATCAGCTGACGCCAGCCGAGAAAGAGGTGCTCGACCTCATCGTCGCCGGCGAACCCAACAAACGCATCGCGACCTCGCTCGATATTAGTGTCCGCACGGTCGAGGTCCGCCGTCAGCACGTATTTACGAAGCTACAGGCCGATTCCGTAGCAGAACTAGTAAAAATTGTGGTTGAAGCGGAGCAGTAAGGGTAGATTGAGGCCCCACAGGTCCACTTGATTCGGCCAGCCACACACCGCATGTGGTCACTCACACGATTCCGCGGGTTTCCCTCTCTAAAAACCTCGGGGATTGGGTCGTATTGTTGTATTAGTCGCAGGAAGACATGAGTTTCTGAACGGAAATCACTCTGCGACCGGCCGCCAGATGCGGCTTCCCCCCCCGATTGAGCGATCGACACGGATCGCCCCACTCCCCTTGGTACTCCTCAACGATACCACCCCCCCTGGGGGAGTCGATTTTTTACTGTTGAGTAGCTGGAACCCGATTGATGATTGCATTAGACAACCCAAGCACCGAAGAACTAGTAACTACCGACACGGTCTACATCGTGGAAGACGATGAGAGCACCCGCGAGGCGCTCGGCGAGTTGATTCGCCCGACCGGAGCCAAGGTCGTGACCTATGGGTCGGCCGAAGAATTTTTGCAAAACGTCGACTCCGATCAGCCAAGTTGCTTGTTGCTCGACCATCAGCTCCCTGGCATGAATGGCTGCGAACTGCTGCGTCAGTTGCGTAACGATAACCTGCAAATGCCGGCTGTTTTGGTCACGGCTTACGCCACGACCTCGATGGCAGTCGACGCCATGCGAATGGGCGCGGTGAATGTGCTGGAGAAGCCTTGCTGCGAAAATCAGCTACGCGACGCGATCGACCAGGCGTTGGCTCTTGGTCGTAAGGAAGCCACCCGCAACGCGACTCGCCGCGAGCTGGCCGCCCGCATCGAAGGACTCTCGGACAACGAGCGAGCGGTGCTGAAGTACGTGCTCGATGGGGTTCCGAACAAGCAAATTGCCAGCTTGATGAACGTTTGCATTCGCACGATCGAAGCCCGCCGGAGCCGGATTTACAAGTCGATGGGCGTGCAATCGGTGGCCGAGCTAACCCGTTCGTGCGTGGCCGCTGGATTCATCGATTCCTGAGAAAAAAGAGTTCGGGTTGCCGAAAAACGGCGACCCAAAGGCAACCTGCCTTCGTAAATTGTTTAGTAGCAGATAGTTAAGAGCAGTCTCCCAAGCAGGCGGCACCACGGTATTCTCCCCCCCTCCCTCCGTGGTGCCGCCCTGCTATCCCCTCGACAGGCTGCCAGCACCTGACTATGCTCAATCGCTACAGAGGGCGGCGGCCGCATGGGTTGCCGCGATCCGCCCAGCGGATCGACCTATGACGCGCGGGTGGTTTCGCGTGTCTTCCTCCCGCGTGAACGTTTATGTTCTCCACCACAGTTACCGCGGTTGCCCCTGCAGGCAGCCTACTGCGGAAGTCTCCGGTACTCGCGACTCCTTCGTCCTGTCCCACGGATGACTGGTTGCGCGAGTGGAATAGCCCTGTGGTTGCCACCGCCGCTGCGGTCGGAGCGTTGGTGCAGTCGGAACAGCACGGTCATGAACTGCCGGAGACCGAGACCGACGACGAGTTTGACTCGGCGTATCAAACCGACCTGAGCGAGGTAATTGTTAGCTCGGTCCACTGGCTGGCTCGCCATCAACAGAAGGATGGTGGATACAGCGGCATCGCGACCGATTGCTCGGCCCCCTCGAATCTGCTCACCACGATTATGGTTCGCTCGGCATTCCAACTCACGGGTGCCCCTGCTGCTTACCCCGACTTGGTCGATCGTATCAATCAATACATCAAGCGTAACAACGGCCTCGACCAGTTACGCGTGACTTATGGGCCCTTTCACAACGCCACGCTGCTCGCCCGCGGTATTAGCGCGTTGACCGAAGTGCTCGACTGCCAGTACTTACCCACGATTCCGGTGGAAACTTTTCCGCTCGATGGCAATGCAACTCGCCCGGTTTTCTGGGCCGATCGCGGATCGATCACTCCCGCGCTGATTGCATTGGGACTGGCCAGTTATCACAATTGCAAACCACTGAACCCACTCACGCTGTGGCGTCGTAGCCGTGCTTACCAACAAGTGCACGACTGGTTGCGATCGCAACAGCAGAAGGATGGCGGTTTCGGCGACTCGGTGGCCGTGACCAGCCTGGTGATCCTAAGCCTGGCCAGCATCGGCCAAACCTCCGGTCCGATTGTCCGCCGCGGCGTGGAGTACTTGTTTAGTACGCTCTCGTCCGATGGCAGTTGGCCCCCCCACCCGGCCGCGGGTAAGTAGTCAGCCCCCCCGACTCATGCTGCTCTCCGCGTCTGCCGATTCCAGCTGCTGCGAAAGGACGAACGCGCACATGCCTGAGCCGACCGGAATTACCGCCGAAATCAGCCGGTCGAGATGGGAGGACACCGAAACTCTCGCCCAACTCTTCCACGATGGGCTGCAGAATATGGGCCATTTCGAGCCGGTTGGCGAGCAACAGCTACCTTCGAGCTATGCCACGCTGCTCGCCCACGAAGATCACATGACCGTGACGCTCGAGGCCTATTTCGAGACCCTGGTGACGCTCACAGTGGTTCGGCAAACCATCGAGCACGATTTCTACGCCCGGCAAAGTCTTTTGGCTCGTCAATCGGATGGAGCAGTCGTACAATACGGCATTGTACGTTTGGTGACCGCGGGTCTGCCTTGGGAGGTTCGCGACGCCATACAAACCCACCGCGGTCCGTTAGGTCGTGTGTTGATCCGCAACAATCTGCTCCGCCATGTGGAGCTGCGTGCGTTGTGGCGAATCGAACCCACCGACGAACTCCGAGTACCCCTGGCCCTGGAGCCAGACGACGTAATCTACGGTCGTCTGGCGGTCATCCACCTGGATGGTCGGCGGGCTGTAGAAGTGCTTGAGATCGTCACTGACCACCCCCGACCAATTCCCGAAGTTTACCCAGTGCCTTAGTCGGACAATGCCTGAATTGCTGAGCGAATACGATTGTGTGGTCATCGGCGGCGGCCCTGCGGGCTCGACTGCCGCCGCTTTGGTTGCCGAGCAAGGCCACTCGGTGCTACTAGTCGAACGCGAGCCAATGCCTCGCGAACACGTCGGCGAGTCGCTGATGCCCGAAAGCTATTGGGTATTCGAACGATTGGGCGTGCTTGAACAGCTCAACAAATCGTGCTTCCCGCGCAAAGTTGGCGTGCAATTCGTCAACAATACCGGCCGCGAGTCGCAACCTTTCTTCTTCCGCACGCACGACCCTCGTCCCTGCAGCGAAACCTGGCACGTCGACCGCAGTGAGTTCGACCAGATGCTGTTCGAAAACGCAGCGACCAAAGGGGCTCACTGCCACGATGCAACGCGCGTGGCCGACGTGCTATTCGACGACAACCGCGCAACCGGCGTGCGACTCATCGACCGCACCGGTACCGAACACAAGATCGCTTGCAAAGTGGTGATCGATGGCTCCGGCCAACAAACGCTGATCGCCAACAAGTTGGGCATCAAGCAGGTGAATCCCGAACTCAAGAAGGCCGCAATCTGGCGGCACTACCGCGGCGCCGAACGCGACGAGTCGGGCGGCGGCGTGAAGACCATCATCATGCACACCAGCGATAAGAAGTGCTGGTTCTGGTACATCCCGCAAGCCGACGACACCGTAAGCGTTGGCTGCGTCGGCGATAACGACTACCTGCTCAAAGGCCGCGGTACCCCTGCCGAGGTGTTCGAGCAGGAACTCGCCAAGTGCGAAGGGGCGTACCAGCGGGTGCAGGGTGCCGAAGCCCTCGACGACCTGCGGGTCGCCAAGGAGTTTTCGTACTCGACCGATCAAATCGCCGGAGACGGCTGGGTGCTGGTCGGCGACGCTTGGGGCTTTATCGATCCGGTTTACTCCTCCGGTGTGTACTTCGCCTTGCAATCGGCCGCATTGGCTGCCGATTGCGTTTCGCAGGCCCTTACGACCGGCGACACCTCGGCTGCTCAGCTCGGCGGGTGGGGTCCTGAGTTCAAAGAGGCCACGAATTCGGTTCGCAAGCTGGTCAACGCGTTTTACTCCGGCGAGTTCCGCGTCGGTAAGTTTGTGATGGAGCATCCCGAGCACCAAGGCAACCTGACCGATCTGCTGATCGGTCGCATCTTCAAGCCGGGCGTTGCGATGATGTTCGACGACCTCGACCCCTGGCTCGATCGCCAGATGTCGGCCATGGAAGAACCCGCCTAGCGCGTGGTTAGGTTTTCCGATTCAGTGATTGCGGGACGGCAATGGGGAACCGGTCGTCCTGCGAAAGCCATACGGGGCAACTTGCCCTGAGCAAGTTTTTCTTTAGTCTCCCCGGCGGTTGTGGTACACTCTTGGCTCGTTTCCCTGGAGCCAGCGACTCTTACCCATCAAAGAGCGGCATATGAAATTAGCGGTGTGGATCATCATCGCAGCCCTACTGGTGCTGCATCAAGACAATTGGAATTGGAACAGCGATACCATGGTGTTCGGGTTCATGCCGATCGGCTTGTTCTACCATGCGTGCATCTCGCTTGCCGCTGCCGCTACCTGGTTTCTGGCGACGTTGTTCTGCTGGCCCGCCGAGCTTGAAAAGAAAAAGGAGCCCGGCGTATGACCCCGCTAGTTACCCTGATTATCATTTGTGTGTACCTTGGCCTGCTGCTCGCGCTCGGCATGTTTGCTAGCCGACTCTTTACCGGCACCAAGGAAGACTACCAACTCGCGAGCCATAGCATCGGCCCGTTCCTGTTGTTGATGTCGATTTTCGGCACCACGATGACCGCCTTTGCGCTCGTCGGCTCTAGCGGCGAAGCCTTCAAGGAAGGCATCGGCGTCTACGGCATGATGGCCAGCAGCAGCGGTATCATCCACTCGCTCTGCTTCTTCGTCATCGGCGTTAAGCTCTGGACCCTCGGGCGCGACAACGGCTACTCCACCCAGATTCAGTTCTTCCGCGACCGTTTAGAGAGCGACAAGATCGGCCTGCTGCTGTTCCCCATTCTCGTCGGTCTGGTGATTCCTTACCTGCTAGTCGGCGTGATCTCGGCCGGCGGCGTTGTCGAGACCATCACCGGCGGCCCTCCGGGGAAACCCGAACTCGGTGCCCTCCCCTTCTTCGAATCGACCAACGGCGGCGTCCCTCGCGAGATTGCCTCGCTTGTGATCTGCGGCGTGGTGCTCGTTTACGTCTTCTTCGGCGGCATGCGTGGCACCGCCTGGGCCAATGCGTTCCAGACCATCGTGTTCATGGCGTTAGGGCTCGTTACCTTTTACACGCTCTCCGACAAGCTCGCCGAGAAGGTTGGCGAAAGCGGCACTTTGATGGAGAACCTGCGATTGCTCTCCCAGCAGATACCCGAGTCGAAATCGACCCGGGCGGAGATGTCGCAGACGCAGTTCTTCACCTACTTGTTTATCCCGCTGTCGGTCGGCATGTTTCCGCATCTGTTCCAGCACTGGCTCACGGCCAAAAGCGCCAATAGCTTCAAGCTCTCGGTGGTCGCCCACCCACTGTTTATTATGATCGTGTGGGTGCCATGCGTGCTGATCGGCGTATGGGCCGCTTCGGGCATCGTGATGATTCCCCCGCCTGTTGCCGAGAATCCCAACCGCGTACTGGTGTTCCTGGTGAAATCGCTGACCGATCCCGTGCTCTCCGGTCTCTTGGTTTCCGGCGTGCTTGCGGCCATCATGTCGAGCCTCGATAGTCAGTTCCTCTGCATCGGCACCATGTTCAGCAACGACATGGTAGGCCATTACATGGGGCATGATCGCTACAGCGACCGCACCATGGTGCTGATCACCCGCGGATTCATTATCGCCATCGTCGCGGTCACGTACTGCTTCAGTCTGTTTGAGCCACCGAGTGTGTTTGCGCTGGGCGTCTGGTGCTTTAGCGGCTTTGCCTCGCTGTTCCCGCTGGTGTTCGCCGCCCTGTACTGGCGGGGGCTCACCAAAGCGGGCGCGTACGCTTGCGTGCTGTCGACCATCGCGACCTGGTTCTACCTGTTCCGCGCGTCGGGTTACGGATCGGATCGCACCTACACGCTCGATATCACCCTCGGCGGGACCACCTACGAGCTGATGCCAGTGGCTGGCATCTTTGCGGCCTCGGCGATTTCGCTGATCGTGGTCTCGCTGATCACCCCGAAACCGTCAACCGCGACCTTGCAGAAGTTCTTCCCCAGTTAAGCGGTTCGTCACGTCGATATGCGTATTGCCTACATCGCTGCTGGTGCCGCTGGTATGTACTGCGGCAGCTGCCTGCACGACAACACGCTCGCCCGGGCGTTGATGGACCTCGGTCACGACGTACTGCTGGTGCCGACCTACACGCCGATTCGCACCGACGAAGTCGACGTGAGCCAGCCGCGGGTGTTTGTCGGCGGTATCAGTTCGTACCTGCAGCAAAAGATGCCGCTGTTTCGCTACACGCCGCGGTGGGTCGATCGGCTATTCGATCAGCCCTGGCTGCTGAAGCTGGCCACCCGCGGCGGGCCGAGTGTCGATCCCGCGAAGCTCGGCGACATGACCGTCTCGATGCTCCGCGGCGAAAGCGGCAACCAGCGCAAAGGGGTCGTGGAGCTGGTCGACTGGCTGGTGGATGTCGCCAAGCCCGATGTGGTGCACCTGTCGAACTCCATGCTACTTGGCTTCGCCAAACTGATCGCCGAGCGATGTGGCCCGCCGGTGGTTTGCTCGCTGTCGGGCGAGGACATCTTTCTCGAAAAGCTCACTCCCCCCTACTACCAGCAAGCTCGCGATCTGATCCGCGAGCGGGCGGGCGACGTGGCCGCGTTCGTATCGCTCAACGAGTACTACGCCAACTTCATGAGCGAATACCTGGCGGTCGCTCCCGAGCGGATGCACGTGGTGCCGCACGGGCTCGACCTCGCGGGGCATGGACCAGCGGAGCCACAAAGCGACGATCTGATCGTGGGGTACCTGGCCCGCATCTGTCACGACAAAGGCTTGCACCTACTAATCGAAGCCTGCGAACACCTGGCCGAGACCGCGCCGGAGCTGCATTTTAAGATCCAGGCGGTCGGCTACCTTGGCAAGTCCGACCAGCCCTACCTTGCCGACCTCGAGCGTCGCATCGCCAATGGCCCGCTGGCGGGGCGATTCGAATACCTTGGCGAACTCGATCGCGACGGCAAGCTCGCCTTCCTCAAATCGCTCAGCGTATTTTCGCTACCAACCGTGTATGCCGAGAGCAAAGGCCTGCCGGTGCTCGAAGCCTGGGCCAACGGTGTGCCAGTCGTGCTGCCCGACCATGGCAGCTTCTCCGAAATGGTAGCCGACACCTCTGGCGGAATGCTGCACGTGCCGCACGACCCGGTCGACTTGGCCGGCCGCCTGGCCGAACTACTGGTCGACGCCGACCTGCGAAAAGAACTCGGCACCCGAGGCCACGCCGCGGTGGTCGATCGGTACCACGCGAAGAAAATGGCCGAGACCACGCTCGAGCTGTATCGATCGCTTCTGTAACGGAGAGCGGTTCCACTCTGCTCTGCTGTCTTTGCTCAAAGCGACTTTGACTCAGAGACAACTCTCGCCATCGTTCGGCAACTTCGGCTAAGGTTGCTTCTCGGCAGTTTCTGCTTTTAGTTTCTCGACTTCCTTGGCCATCATCTCCTGGTAGGTGCCGGCTTCCCGCCACTCTCTCCACTTCTTTTTGTCTTCTGCGGCCTCTTCCAGGGACTCACCATGGGCCTCCAGCCAGTCGATCACTTTCTGCAGCTCTTTCCTCGTCTCTTTACTCATAACAGAGCTATTTGCACCTTCCGCCAGGTGTATTAAGCGAGCAGCATGATCTGGTCGATGACGTCGATAATCGGCCCCCGACTCCAAGAGCAATAGGGTCAGATCGAATTGACTGAAACAACTGATAGAAACGGTGACTGGCGTTGCATAGCCAGTAAGTTCGTCATCGTGATTTGCCTCCAAGTCGGCACCTAAATCGATCAATCGCTGTAGCTTCGCTTTCTTGTCTTGGCACAAGCCATAGATTAAGACGAGCATCGGTGTATTGTGACTTTGGGGATGGACTAGATTCGGATCCCCTCCATGCTCGAACACATATTCAA
Organism: Aeoliella mucimassa; assembly: GCF_007748035.1. Classification (NCBI taxonomy): domain Bacteria; kingdom Pseudomonadati; phylum Planctomycetota; class Planctomycetia; order Pirellulales; family Lacipirellulaceae; genus Aeoliella; species Aeoliella mucimassa. The sequence goes on along the minus strand of NZ_CP036278.1, from coordinate 1,976,224 downwards.
AGTACTTCGGAAAGTAACAATCGCAAACCATATGAGTCACCGAATCTCCCGGAACGATAATCGACCGGCGAGTGTTGAAATCGCTCGTGAAGATCACATTCGGATCAGCTCCATGTTCCAGGAGTTTCTTCAATCGCTCCGGATGATTCTCGGGATACGCCCACAGTAGCGGAGTCATGTTGCCTTTCCCCTTGGCATTCGCATCCGCTCCCGCAGCCAACAAGCGATCCATCTCCTTTAAGTCATTCGCTTCGATTGCCTTGCAGAGTGCGATGACTTGTGAGTCATCGAAAAAGTCCTCCGCGATCCACTTGTACTTTTCGTGAAAAGGACGGCTCTTCATCTCGATCGCTTGACCGAAAGTGGATACCTGCATCAACATTATTGCGATGAAGATGCCAATGGGCACAGGAATTCTCGAGATGCTTGTGATCACATTCATGGTTCACTCGACAGAGCGGACGAGCAACGAAACCAAAGTCGCCACCCCCAGCTTCGGCTCAAATGGTAGTACTTTTAGTATAGCGAACCGAGGCCATGCCGGGGTGGTCGATCGATACCACGCGAAGAAAATGGCCGAGACCACGCTCGAGCTGTATCGATCGCTTCAGTAACGATCCCGATTTCACCCGAGCGGTTGGTATCTTTTGAGCCTGCGTCGATCTACGATAGCAGTGCGTTGCCACTGGCACCCGCCAGGTTTTGCCCTCCTCCAATTCCGCTCGCTTCGATGACCTCTACAGCACCACCAACCCGGACGTTTTGGATTCCCCTGTTGCTGTGGGTGTTATGGGCGGGGCTGCTTACGTTGGGATTGCTGGCCGATGCCACACCGAGTGCTGGACTCAAGGCAAACGAGACCTGGCTCAAGGCGGGCTCGTCGCTGGTTTTGGTCGCGACCGCTTGCTGGTTTGCCTGGCGGGCCACGGGGGTTTGGCACCACGTCGCCCGCTACCTGGCGGTCGGCATGGCGCTCGGCTCCATGGGCGATGCGAGTCCCCTGCTTGGCAACTGGTGGCCCGATCCTCAGCGGACACTGCTGAACATGGTGCTCTTTGGCATCGGGCATCTGGCGTACATTCGCGCCAGCGTGCTGGCCGCGCGGATGTCCCCCTCCACTCCGAAACAGGCTAACGGGTGGTACGCGAGCCTGGCACTCTGGCTGATCGCAGGAGCCGTGCTGTGGTACTTCGCCGCCTGGCGAGGTGCCCACCACTCAGTGCTCAAGTGGCCCGCCCTCGCGTACACGCTGCTGCTGGCAACCACGGCCGGGGCAACGCTCGGCACCGCACTCACCCGCCGCTGGTTTGCCGTGGTCGCCCTAGGTGCCATGCTGTTTGTCGCCAGCGACGCCTTACTGGCGATCTGGATTTTCCACGACTACCGCTACCCCCACGTCGACCTGGTCTGGCTCACCTACGGGCTGGGGCAAATGCTCATCGTCTTCGGAGCACTCGGTGACTGGTTGAGTTTGCAGAGAGATTAATAGGATTCATCCGTCGGGCGAGACATAATGCTCGCCGATGGAACTGGTAATCGGTTTGACTTCTTGACCTGACAGCGATCCACTTAAGTAAAGAACCGCAGAAACTTGTTTCGGAGACGACCGTGAAAGTGCCCCGGCAGTGCCATGTCGCATTTTGAAACGACTATATTGGTGGAAGCTTATCGCCAGTGGTGCGAGGATCGCGTAGCGGTGTTTGAGGCGGGCGAACGAACTGTGATCGTTGTTGCTGACGGCGCAGGTGGCATTGGCGCAGGCGACATCGCCGCAGAAGCGGTGCTTAGGGAAGTCGAGGCAGCGCTGCCTCATGTTCATTCAGCCGACCAGTGGGCAGACACACTGCGACAGATCGACTGCCGACTCTCACAGGGCGAATCAACGGCCGTGGTGGTCGATATTCGACCCTACGGCCTCGCCGGGGCTAGTGTTGGCGACAGCGAAGCTTGGATCATCAAGGATGGCAACACAAGTGCTCTCACAGTAAACCAGATCAGGAAACCACTGCTTGGGTCTGGCAATGCGTCGCCAGTGTCATTCATGCAAGGCAAACTCGATGGTCTATTGCTTGTTGCCACCGATGGATTCTTCAGCTACGTGAAACCGAGTGACTTGCTACCGATGATCGCGCAAGCTGACTTCTTCTCTATCCCGCGGAAGTGTGTGGAAATGGTGCAACTCCCCTCCGGTGAGCTATGGGACGATATCGGTATCGTTGCCGCACGAGTGAAACCGCAACACCGAACCCGCGAGCGATACACCATCTAATCTCGTAGCACACGAACAGAGGATCGCCGTCGCAGCTCATCGGCTCTGGCAACTGGGCGGGTGATAGGTGACCTGTTGGTACGACCCCGACGCCCTGCGACTCCGCGTCAGAATTCTTGCGGTCGCTCTAGGTCCACATCGCTAGCCATCGCCTTCGGCTGCGGGCTAAACGATTTCGCTGGTTGTTTCACTTTTCGCTGGGAATTGGCCACCACTGGTGATCTAATGGACAGGTAGTCGAGGCTGTCGGCTTTCAGCTATCGGCTGTTGGTTTTTTAGCGATTGGAGGTGATTGAGATGTGATACTTACATTCATGTCGGACTTCTGGCGACGCGCTGGCGAATGGTCGCTTGCGTGCGGGTTCGCTGCTGCGCGGGTGGTTAACACGCTCGAAGTGGCAAGCCAAGATTCTTCAGTCGCCGGAAGCTCCCTCAAGATGACATCCTCCACCTTCCCCTGTTCCCTGAACCCTCACTCCTGAATCCTCCCCAGAATACTTTCCCACCTATGGGAATCTATTTTGGGCACTTTCCGCGGAGGTCTTGCTGTAACTCATGACCTACCAACCACTTGCGATAGATTCCCGGCGAGAAAATAGATTCCCACTCGATGCGTTTTGGGAAATGGGAATCTATTCGCAGCCGAAAACCACTTGTTTTGTAGTGTGGGCGAAGATTCAATTTTCCCATCGGTGGGAACATTGGGAATCTATTTGCTCAGAGGTGGGAATCTATTTGCACGGCGTTGGGAATCTATTGCTCCCTCGCACGCAACACCGTCGGTTCTCCGCATCGCTTGGTAAGCTGGGGCGTGGTCGGTTGGCGACGAGCTTCGATTCTCTCTTGGGTTTGGGGGTTCGAATCCCCCACCGGTTGCGGGCGAGTCGTAAAGCGGTATAATGCGGGACTCTACAAGAGCCCTATTTCCCATTCATCGTTTTTCAGAGTTAATCCATGGCCAAGCGTCGTTCCAGCGCAAAAAAAGCCCCTAAGAAGGACCCGATTTACGTCGATGGCGTGAAGCCACGCCCGATGTATGTGGATTACAAGGACCTCGAGCTGCTCGGCAAGCTGACGAACCGTCACGGCCGCATCGTGAGCCGTCGCAAGACCGGCTGCAACGCTGCCAGCCAGCACGCTGTTTCGAAGGCGATCAAGCGGGCTCGGTTCATGGCTTTGATGCCATACGTCGGCGACTGATCGCAGCCCGGCGCGAAACCCCAATACATACCGATTAGCCCTCGGCCACTGGTTGAGGGCTAGTCTCGTTTACGGAAGGGCGACTGGCGATGCCGCAGAGCTTTACTAGGCAACGGATGGTCGAATTTGCCGACACCGACATGGCCGGCATCATGCACTTTGCGTCGTTCTTCCACTACATGGAATCGGTCGAGCACGAGTTCTTCCGCAGCCTTGGTCTGAGCGTCTACACGCAGATCGAAGGCAAAGCCATCAGCTTTCCGCGCGTCGCTGCGAAGTGCGATTTCAAGTCGCCAGCGAAGTGCGAAGACGTACTCGACGCGAACTTCAAAATCCTGCGACTCGGCCGCACCAGCCTGACCTATCAGATCGATTTCAGCTGCGAAGGTCGCCCGGTAGCGACCGGCGAGATCACCTGCGTGTGCTGCCATATTTTCCACGATCGCCCACCTGAGTCGACACCGCTGCCGGCCGATTTCGTGAAGCTGATCGAGCCTTTCGTCGCGGCCGATTGATCCCACTGACGCGCAGCAGAGACACCCGCTATGACGATGCTGACAGTCGACAACGTGACCAAAGAGTATCCGACCCCGGCCGAACCACTTTCGGTACTGCGAGGGGTATCGCTCTCGCTCGACCGGGGCGAAAGCCTGGCGATTGTCGGCCCGAGCGGGTCGGGCAAGAGTACGCTGCTCGCGATTCTCGGTGCGCTCGACCGGCCGACCAGCGGGCAAGTTCAGCTCGGCACGGTCGACCCGTTTGCGCTGAACGACATGAACCTGGCCGAGTTCCGCCGGGACCGGGTGGGCTTTGTGTTCCAGGATCATCACCTGCTGCCGCAACTGTCGGCGCTGGAAAACGTACTGGTACCGCTGCTGGCCGATGGTAAACCGACCTCGGCCGACATCGAGCGGGCCGAGATGCTGCTCGGGCGCGTCGGCCTGGCTGAGCGGCTCACGCACCGGCCCGCAGAGCTATCGGGCGGCGAACGCCAACGGGCGGCCATCGCCAGGGCGCTGGTTCGCTCGCCGGTGCTGCTGCTCGCCGACGAACCGACCGGCAACCTCGACTCGGCGACCGCCGACTCCATCGGTCGGCTGCTCGTGGAACTGCAAGTCGAGCATCAGTCGCTGCTGGTAGTGGTCACGCACAGCGAAGCCCTCGCGGAGACCATGCAGCAACAAAAACGCATTGAAGATGGCAAGCTGCTGGAGAATTAAGCGACCGACCGACTCCCCCTTTTCTTGACAATCCATTTGCAACAAGCAGACTGCCATGACTCCTTCCGAAGCTCGGACGTTGCTCACAAGCAGCGACAATCCATCGCGACAGCAAGCCGCGGAATGGCTTAGCCAGAACGCCGACGTCGCTATGGAATTGGCGGTAGAGCTAGTGGAGCACTCTGGCGACGACGACCGCGTGGTCGCGGAGTACTGCGTGGCAACGCTCGAAGAGCTCGGCGAACCAAGCCCGAACGACTTGCCAGCGCTGTGCCGACTACTGGCGAGCGACAATAGCGATGTCGCGTACTGGGCCGCTACGCTGATTGGTCGCTGCGGCGAGCAATCGGCCGCTTGTGCCACGCAGCTCGGCAACCTGGTTGCCAGCGACGCAGCACCGGCGACTCGCGAGCGTGCTGCCTGGGCGATCGCCAAGATCGGGCCTGCAGCATCGTCGGCGAAGCCGCAGCTCGAGTCGCTTTCGATCACCGAGCCAGAGAGCCTCGCCCGGGCCATTGCCAAGGCACTCGCTGCGATCGAGAGCTAACTGCTGCAATCGCTCGAAACAGAACAACCCAACCTTTTTTGTCCTCGGCCCTCCCCTCAACTAAAATGGCTATGACGTCTTTTGTTTACCCCCCCCTCGCCCGGCCTTGCGATGAAGATCTCCACGATTCCACAGATCAATCGCTACTTCTGGCGCTGGCAAGAGATTCTGTCGGTACTGAGCAAGTACGGACTCGCAGGGTGGGCCAGTCGGCTCGGGTTGAGCTTCGGCTCGAACTTCCTGACGAACCGCCAGGGACAACCACTGATACGAGCCGGGCACGAAGAGCGCATTCGCCTGGCCGTCGAAGAGCTCGGGCCGACGTTCATCAAGCTAGGACAAGTACTCAGCACACGGCCCGACCAGGTAGGCTTCAAGCTTGCCGATGAGCTTACCAACCTACAACAAAACACGCCTGCCGACTCGACCGACGACGTCGTCGCGTTGATCGAGAAGGAGCTCGGCCGGTCGATCGCGGATTGCTTTGCAACGTTCGAGCACCAGCCGCTCGCCTCGGCTTCGATCGGACAAGTGCACCGTGCCACCCTTACCAATGGCACGCAGGTGGTCGTCAAGGTGCAGCACGTCGGCATTGAAAAGCAGGTGCATGTCGACCTGGAGATACTCTCGGGCCTGGCCCAATTGGCCGAGCGTTTGCCCGAGCTGCGCCCGTATCGCTTGCAATCGACGATGGCCGAACTGCAACGGATGATGCGTCGCGAGCTCGATTTTGGTCTTGAGCTTCGTAACCAGCAGCAGTTCGATGCCATGTTTGCCGACGACGCACTGGTGAGCGTGCCAAAGGTGTACCCCGAACTCTCCACGCAGCGAGTGCTGACGATGGAGTGGTTCAACGGCCGCAAGCTGTCGTCGGTGGTCGAAGACCCCGCGGCCAAGGTGCGGTTGCCAGAGTACGCCCGCCGAGGCGCGGAGATCTACCTGACCATGATCTTCGAGCATGGCTTTTACCACGCCGACCCGCATCCAGGGAATCTGATCCTGCTCGATAACGGAGCGATCGGCCTGTTGGACTTCGGCATGGTCGGCCGCTTGGGAGACCCGCTTCGCGAACAAGTCGAAGACCTGCTGGTCGCCATGGCGTCGCACGATACCGAGCGACTAACCAACGTAGTCATGCGACTCGGGGCGACTCCTCCCGGGCTCGACGACATGGCCTTGTCGACCGACCTGAGTGCATTCGTTGAACAGTACGCCTATCAGTCGATGGACAATTTCGATCTGTCGGGCGCGTTCACGGAGTTTGTCGAGCTGATCCGGCGATACGAGATCGTGCTGCCAACGCAGGTTGCTCTGCTCATCAAAACGCTGCTGATGCTCGAAGGCATGGCCAAGATGATGGAGCCAGAGTTTTCGCTGATGGAGCTGGTGAAGACTTATCGGACGAAGATCTTTCGCAGGCGGCTGTCGCCGAAACGCCAGGCTCGCAAGCTGCGGAACATGATGAGCGAGCTGGAGCAACTTGCCGAAGTTGCTCCTCGGCGGCTACGCGAGATTCTCGAACAGGTGCAGCGCGGCAAGTTCGACGTACACCTCGATCACCGGGGACTCGAACCGTCGGTCAACCGACTGGTGATGGGCATGATGACCAGCGCCCTGTTCCTCGGTTCGTCGCTGATGCTCAGCCGCGAAGTGTGGCCAGTGCATGGCATCTCGGTACCCGGCACGCTCGGCATGGTACTCAGCGGTATGCTCGGCATCCGCATCATGCGGGCGATCAACAAGTCGGGGCACTTGGATCGCAAACAATAACCCGAGGATACTACTGTTCCGTCCGCGTGGTGTTTTCCGCCAGCACGGCTTCGATGCGGTCGTTGAGTGCGTCGAGCTCGCTGAGAAGCTGCGAGTGACGACCCTCGATGTCCTTGAGCAAATCGATATTGTCGGTCATCGGCGGCAGAAGGCAGGCAGGGCAGATGGGGGGACTCGGTGCGGCAGCGAATGTTGCCACCGCACCGAGGAGGGGACAAAACTAACCATCGACCGAGCGTCGCCGAAACGCCCAGGCCGGCTGACGCCAAAGTGACAAGGATTGGCCTGAGAATGGTAAACTTTGCGGGCCGTAACGATCGTACCGAGGGGGTCGATCGGCTACCCGAAATCGGCCTTGCGAGTCTCGATAGCTGTGATCGCACAACCTGCGGATTTCCCCCACGCTGCCAGGGATCGCGGATTTGGAAGATGGGGGTGGGCTGGCTTTCTCCGCTTTGCGGGTTCTGCTACAATGCGGGGCTCAAACTTGAACAATCCTGTTTCCCTCTGCTGGAGTGATTCGATGGCCAAGCCCGGTCGTAAAGTCAAAAAAGCCAACCACGGTGCCCGCCCCGCTTGCAGCCGCCCTCGCAAGCAACGTCGTCAGAAGGTGAAGACCTAAGTCTCCTCCGAGTTGTCTGGCGTCTGGCTTATGCTGCGCCAACTGGTGGAATTTTCATGGCGGCTTCAGAGGTAACTTCGCGTGCCTGAGAAGGAATTTTTACTCGACCCCCAATCTATCGACCTGGACAATGTCCTGGCCGGTATTGAGGAAATTCGCAAGTACAATCCGCAGCGCTACTCCATGGAGCAGCTGACCGCGATTGTGTACGACGACCCCGACGCAGGGCTCGTCGCTGGCTACAAAGACCTGAAAGAGAGCGAGTTCTGGGTTTCGGGTCACATGCCTGGCATGCCGCTGATGCCTGGGGTCATGATGTGCGAAGCGGCAGCCCAGCTGAGCACCTATCAGGTGCAGCGCCACGGGGCACTGCAGGCTGGCATGCTCGGCTTTGGAGGCTTAGATAAGGTCCGCTTCCGTGGCATCGTCCGACCTGGCGACCGACTGGTGATTGTCTCCAAACGCCTAGCGCTGCGGCCGCGGATGATGATCCGCTGTGCGTTCCAATGCTTTGTTGAGCAGAACATGGTCTGCGAAGGCGAGTTGGTCGGCGTCTCGATTCCCATCGAGTCGGTCAAGCAGGACCTTACCACCAACAAGTAAGTTGCCGACGGGCAAGGCACTGGGCTACTATACTATCAGTGGTTCGTTACCCCCGCCGCGGGGGTGGTGGCCGCTTCGCCCTCCCAGTGCTCTAGCTACCGCCCTTCGGCTGCATGTTACCCCTATACGACGAAAATCCGCATCGCCGCTTTCCCATCATCACGATCCTGCTGATCGTGATCAACGTGTGGATCACCTTCCAAACCGCACGACAAACTCCGGTGCGTCAGGCCCTGGTGGCATTCCAGCATGGCTTTGTGCCGGCCCGACTCACCCACATTGGCGATGCCCAACCGCTTCGCATCCGTCAGCCGATGGAAGTGGCTGCCGGCCCCTGGGGTCAGCAGGCTCCGCAGCAAGTGATGCTGAAGATCGACCTCCCGAACGACTCCGCGTCGGTATTCGGGTCGCTGCTGACCAGCATGTTTTTGCATGGCAGCTGGCTCCATTTGCTTTCGAACATGTGGATGCTCTGGATCTTTGGAAACAACATCGAGGACCGACTGGGGTACGTCGCGTATAGCGGGTTCTACGTCGCCGGTGGCCTGGTAGCGGCGATCAGCCAATGGGCGATTGATCCCGAGAGCCAGTTGCCAATGATCGGCGCCAGCGGAGCGGTGGCAGCAGTGCTCGGTGGCTACGCGTTGACCTTCCCCTGGGCAAAGGTCAAGACGCTTGTATTCATTGGCATTCCGTTGATACTTTCATTACCTGCCTTTGTCGTACTGGGCACCTGGATGCTCATGGAAACCGTGCTCGGCATCATGCAGATCCAGTTGGGTGCACCGACCAGCGTTGCCCACTGGGCCCATATCGGCGGCTTTGTCGCCGGGCTGGTGCTGATGCCGATCCTGGCGGTCGGGCGGCCTCCCGAAGGTCAGGACTGGAACCAGGAAACCGAGGCGCTGTTTCAGTTCGACGATCCCCAGCCTCTTAGCAAACGCACCTGAGCTGGCTCACGCTTTCTAAGAATCACCTTATTTCGAGTGTTAACACCATGGGGCGACGTGCCTTACCGAAGGTCGACAAAGACATCGACCTGACCCGCCATTTCAAACTGCCGGAAGACTTGCCCGATCCTTGGGATCCCGTGGCCCTGTTCGACCGCGATGCGCCGCTCGAGATCGAAGTCGGTAGCGGCAAAGGTCTGTTTATTCAAAACGCCGCCAAGACGTTTCCCGAGCACAACTTCCTCGGCATCGAAGTCGCCCGCATGTACGCCCGCTTCTCCGCGACTCGGCTGGCCAAGCGTGAGATCGACAACGCGGTGATGGTAGCCGGCGACGCCCTGGCGATCTTTCGCGAGCGCGTGCCCGACGCCAGCCTGGCGGCCGTGCACGTTTACTTTCCCGATCCCTGGTGGAAGAAACGCCACCGCAAACGTCGAGTGCTGACGCCTGAGTTCCTGCAAGACGCGTCGCGCACGCTCAAAGATGGCGGGCTGTTCCACTTCTGGACCGACGTCGAGGAGTACTTCGAGTCGACTTTGGAGCTATTGGAACAAGTGCCAACGCTTGCTGGTCCGCAAGCGGTCGAAGAACGCGATCCCGAGCATGATCTCGACTACCGCACCCACTTCGAACGCCGCAAGCGGCAAGCCGGGTTGCCGATCTACCGCTCGCTATTTGTGCGAACTCCGCGCGTCGCCTAATAGCGAAGCGATCTCCGACTACTTGGCGGGGAGCTCCAAGTCGACCACCACGGGATAGTGATCCGAGGTTTCGAGCCCCACGCAGCGGGCGATGAACACTCGCTTCACGTACGGCATCAGCTGCTCTGGAAGCAAGATGTGATCGATCATCGTGTACACGTCCTGAGGATCGCGGGCACCGTTCTCGTTCCAGTCCCAGTGCGAAGTGTAACGATCCGCCTGGCGGGTGATCTTCTCGGCAACGTTCACCAGTTCGGCTCCATCGTGCTCTGGATCGTAATCCTTCAAGCTCGCGAGCACCTTGGTTGCGGTCTCGCGGGAGTCGTCGCGGTCAGCAACATCGGGATCATAATCGTTCAGGTCACCGAGGACGACTGGCAAGTAACCATTCTTGGCGATCTCGTCACGCATGATGCGGGTGGCAACCGTCGCTTCGGCGGTGCGGCGCGAGTTGGAATACTCGTCTTCGGGATTCGATTTCAGGTGCAATCCAAGGAAACCGAGCTTGTAGTCGCCGACCGTGAAGTAGTAGACCGAGTTTCGCGAGATCGATGCCCGTGATGTTTCGCGACTACCGCTAAAGCTGGTATACGAAAACGGTTCGCGCCAGGTCTGGTCGTCTCCCTTGGAGAAGTAGGTGCGAATCTGCTCGCCGTCGATGGTATCGGGCTCGAGCCGGGTGATGAGCGATACGTCCATGCCAGTGAACGAATCGTTGCTTTCCACGTGGTAGCCATTGTATTCGGTGAGTCCCTTCTCATGCAGGATTTGCACTACGAGATCCACGGCCTCTTTGCTGGTGGCTTCTACCAGGTTCAAGATATCGGGGCGGAGTACTTCGATGATGTCGGCTACGCGTTCATGATGCTGCTCACGAGCGAAATCAAAGCGATACCGCTGCAACTGCCCTGCCCTCACGCCTGGTGCGGTCAGGATCTCTGCGTTGAACGTCACGATTCGCAACGAGGTCGGCTCCGCCGCTTTGAGCGGAGAGGCAAAGAACAGCAAGACAACGAGCAGCAAAGCACTAGAAGTACGCATCGGGAGAGCCTGAGGGGGGATTCGTAACTGGTGGGAGGCAAACCCGCCATTCTAATTTCGCCATGTACTCGGTGCACACGTGGCTGGCAAAATAGCGGGAACGCGAAGTGGTGAGGTTTGCAGTCGCCGCTGCAGAAGCCTGCAGTGACGGAAGGGGCGTTCGGCTATCCGCCAAACGATTTGACTTGGCGATCTATCTGCTTCGCCTGTTGCATGAACTGCTTAGCTTGAGCCTTGTTGCCTTGCTTCTCGGCCCAAAAGCTCTTGGCGGCCAGCACCTCGTCCATGTTGGTTGCGCCTTGGTCGAGAATCTCGAAGTCGGCTTGGGCAACATCCAACTGATTCAAATGAACAGCCGCCACGGCATGATACACCAGAGCCTCGGAGTAGAGATCTGGATTCAATCCACCTTTGGCTGCCATACCAAGGTCGTCGAAGGCCTTTTGATAGTCACCTTGTTCGAAGGCTTGGAGACCCGATGCATGTAGCTCTTCGGCCGAGCGTCTTAGGTTAGGATCTCCGGCATCGCCGGAACATCCGATGAATGACATCAGGCTGACGAAGGCGATGCAGAGAAACAGGATGCGTGGCAATTGCGTCATTCCACCGTGTCTTCCGTTTCACCACCATTGCGAGATCCGGCTGCTCGCCAGGCCACTAAGTCAACATCGTCGGCAACGGTTGCGACATGACCATCGGCAAAGCAAACATTCACGATGCCTGAGTGCATGCTGCGAGCACTTAGGATTGCGTGTTCTCCAGGGGTATCAGCAATGGCACTCCAGTTGCCGCAGTCGCGTCCCGACCAGTTCGGAGGAGCCACGTGATTGTATTGCGTATTCGAATAGCCTGCGAATGGCCATCCATTCGAGAAATCGCTTCCTGGCAACCAACGTCCGGTGGAAGTGAAGTCGTAGCCACTCGCGGACTTGCCTGCGTTCTGACAACGCGAAAACATCCCATCGCGAGGAATCAGTGCATCCTGGCGACCTGGCATGGTGACAATGTCGGCTTCGGTTACGGGGGCGGATCCAGCCGTGATACCGCTACCCTTGGTACGTTCAGAGAACAATGCGGTATTGGAGAGACCATCTTCAAACTGCCGAGGCTTGAGTCCACCGCCGATGGTGAAAGCACCATTACCGCGGCACGAGAAGCCATCGCTGGACTCGGCGTCGATGTTGTCCTGTTCCTTAGACGACTTGGCTCCGCCATAAGGGGTGGAGCCACCGAAGTTGCAACGATAACTGTTTTCCGAAATCTTCTGTTCGCTATTCGCATCGCTCGGACACAGGAAAATGTCCTCGGCGTTTGCATAAGCGTTGTAGTTAATGTTGCCCGACATTCTCAGCGTCTGGGCACGGCTGAAATCGATCAAGTCGTACACATTGATGTTTTCGATGTAAGGCAGAATCCGCACGTGTACGCTGTAGAAACCGGTCTCTTCATCGGTGTTCTGCTGTACGGAGTTGTAATTGGTATAGCTGCTCTCAGGCGAGCCGCCAGAGGACCAATCGGGATACTCACGACCGGGAGGAAACTCCTTGTTCGCGCTCTCGTAGTTAATACATGCGAGACCGATATTCTTCAGGTTATTCGTGCATTGCATCCGGCGGGCAGCTTCGCGAGCGGACTGAACCGCGGGTAGCAGTAGAGCTACCAGAATGCCGATGATGGCGATCACCACCAGGAGTTCCACCAAAGTGAAGCCCCGATCACGAGATTTCGAACACAGGATTTGTTTCATAGCAACTCCGTTGAGGCACTGATTGGCACCTGCTAATTCTCCTGAGCAAAGCAGCTTAACTGCTTATTCCACCGCATGATAAAGGCTTTGCTAGCATCCGTCTATCACGCGGAAAAAGAAACGGGCTAGCTTCTCAACATCGATTGCGAAAGTTTGCGTGTCAGCAAAAAGGCGGTACGGAACCCGAGACGCCAGGAACCGCACCGCCTGGTTTACCTATTCGTTCACAGTTACACCAAGTTGCGACTACGAACGGCGTACAGCCCGACCACCCAGTAGAGCGGCCAAGCCGAACATCAATCCAACAACGCTGGCTGGCTCGGGCACATTTGCTGAACCACTGAGGCTTTCGACCGGAGCAGTAGCGCCGAAGTTCGACTTCCACAACTCGTAGTCAGCCGCATCCACAAGGCCAGCACTCGCACCGGTTTCGTCGCCGTTGCCGCTGAGGTCGTTACTGGAGCCAAGGTTGTCGCGCCATACGGTATAGTCGCCGAGGTCGACGGTGCCGTCGCCGTTGAAGTCGCCTTCGAGCACGGTGGGTTCTTCAGCCTCAAAGAATCCAGGACTTCCTACATCACCACCAGCGTGGAATACGTCGTCGTAAAGGACGACTGAAAAAGTGAGATTGGGATCGCCATCCTCAAAGCTGGTAGCTTCACTCCAACTTGTCCCAAGATTCGGATCAAGCGATAGATCGGTAAGGAAGATCGAGCTAGTACCACTGTCGGAAGGCCAGTCACCATCGCTCTCGTAAGCCACAGAAGCAATCGCATTGGTAGCCACATCAGCTGCACGGTCAGCCAAGTAGAGCGCTTCGTCGTCCCAAATCGAGATCACATCACCGCTATTCCCCAAGAGTCCACTAGTAGTATTTACGAAGGGACTGACTCCAATAAAGTTGATACCCGTATTGCCCGGATCCCAAGCGGCTTGAATCTGCTCCAAAGTAATGTCATCGGCATTGTAAAGCACGGCCGCTTCCTGATTGCCAATCACACCGCTGGTCAAGTTTGCTTCTTCAAACGCATCGGTTCCATTGTCGTCGTCGTCAAACCAATGAGGAGTGGCACTGAAATCGATAGTGCTTCCGGTATTGTTGTAGATTTCGACCCACTCCCAATCATCTTCAACCACCGCGTTGTACATGATCTCGGTGATCAACAGTCCGGTTGGAACCGCACCCGAAGCAGCACTTGGGACAGCTCCAGGGCTGCCACCTTCTTCGCCGTTCAGAGCGACCGAACCGGGGATTCCTACAGCGCTGCTGGTAGTTACTCCGGTTTGTTCGAGCGACGACAGCCGCCAGTTCGCTCCATCGGTATAGCTGCCATTTCCGGTCCAACTGATGGAATACCCTTCGGTATTCGATGGCCAAGGGTTGGCAGTACCATACTCAACACCAGCCAGAGCATGATCGAAGGAAGCGACCGTTCCTTCATCAGCACTGGTATCTAAATCTTGAAGATAAGCTTCTCGGCTCTGCCAAACACCAATGGAATCGTTGCCGCTGTTACTCAAGAAAGGATGAAAGTCGACCGCAATCACAGGGACCGACGACGAGATGTTCCATGCATCGCGAAACAGTTGAGGATTGTGTGTCGACAAATTGCCAGATCCAGCCCACGAGTTGTAGAACACCGCAACGCTGCCGGCAGGAATTACGGTTTCACGAACTGCATTGGCACCAGCACTAGTATCCGCTGTAACGTTAGGAGACGAGCCAGCACCTGGATCTACGTCGCCAATGCCGTCGAGCCAAGCACCATCCTCTTCGGCTGGCAATCCGTCTTCAACAATCAAATTGATATCTGTTGCACCAGAATTGCGTACTTCAAACCACTCCCATTCACCGCTGTAGCTACTGTCGCCACTACCGGTTGGGTTGTACATGATCTCGGTGATTTGCAATTGTGCGTGGGCCGAGCCACAGCACACGGCGAGGGCTGCAAGCAGCGCTCCAAGCCAATGACTCTTCATCATTCCCTTCTTTCCTTATGAGCTTTAAGCAAGGTTTGCCCCGCGAGTCCGACTCAGACCTTTAGGCGTTCCGTCGGTAGCGAGTCGCAGGTGCAATTGAATTGGGGGGCGAATAAGAAAGGTCACGCCACGCCGTATGGACGCAGCGTGACCCCTTATTCCGTGAACCACCTGCCTGACTCCGCTGCCAGGAGCAAGCAGGGCGGAAAACAAACGAATCTATCTGAAACGCAATTAGCCCAAGCGGCGACGCATTACCACAGCACCAGCACCGGTGGCGGCCATCAGCGTGAGCAAAATGCTCGAAGGCTCTGGAACTTGCATGGGGGTAAAATCGTGGGTACCTGGGGTCGTGAGCTGCAGAATCAACGCAGCTTCTTCCACGTCGTCACCAGTTTCCAGAGAGTTGACACCGCCGGTGAACCATTCGCTGTGATCGTACACACCGCCATTGCCGGTGTTGACGCTCGGCAAACGGTAAGCGTAGCCATCGGTGTATTCCCAGTCGGTGCCGGTACCATCCACATCGATTTCGCCATGGATGTCGGCAAGCACGCTCGCGTCGTCGCTGAGGGTCAGAATGTAACGGTCGTCGCCGTTGCTGAAGAACGCATCGGTGTACAGGTCAGCGGCAAAGCCATAGGTCGACTCAAAGACTTCTTGTCCGGTATTGGAAGTGCTCTGAATCACATACGAATCTAGAGCAGCAATGGTCACGCCGGTGAGGTCGACATCGATATCCAGATCGGTATTGGAGTTCGACTGCACGATGATGCCACCACCACTAAAGGTGTAGTCGGTGGAGCTGGTGTTGGTGATTTCGACGAACTTGGGATTACCGCCAGCGAGGGTGGCGTCGACGACTTCAGAGATAATCAGACCGGCTTGGGCCTGAGTTGCGATCACGCAGAGGACCGCAGCTGCAAGTGAAGCTAACTTCATTAGAACAATTCTCCTTCTCCGACAGAGGGGGCTCTGTCATGCAAGAATAACTAAGGTGCCAATCCGCCTGAAAGATTGAGAGAGATGGGGGCCCTACGGAGCGCACCCGGCTTGACGATTTACAATACGCTCACCATGTTACTTACGGTGAAAAATACTGCCAGTACTAAGCCTTGAATTCATTCAAGATTCACTGACCGTCAATATTACGTGGAGGTTTCTTTCGTCCACGATCTTGTCACAAACAGTGACTAGCACACGAGTTAAGACACAATTCACCTAATAAGTGAAGTGCTTAATCGTTTCACCTTTTTCGCCAATTTCTGTGAGTGATTGGATACCGATGTCGAGGTGAATGTCGGACCAATTCTTCGATACCGCTGCATCGCTTCGACTGGTCTTCACCCCATCAGGGGTCATTGGCTTGTCGGAGACCAACAGCAGCGCTCCGCGAGCGATGTGGTTGCGGTGGCCAACCGCAAAGATCGTTGCGGTCTCCATATCGATTGCATTGCATGAGTAATCCCGCAACTTGTCCTTGAACGCTTCGTCGTGCTCCCACACCCGTCGGTTGGTGGTATGCACCACTCCGGTGCGGTACTCAAGTCCATGCTCAACAAGCACTTGCGACACAAACTTGTGCAGCTTGAACGACGGAAGTGCGGGAACCAGCGGCGGCAGGTAATCGTCCGAAGTGCCTTCGCCGCGGATGGCGCCGATCGGCAATATGAAGTGACCGATCTCGGTGGAGTCCTTCAGTCCACCGCACTTGCCCAGGAACAACACGCACTCGGGCATACAGGCGGTGAGCAGATCCATGATAGTCGCCGCATTCGGCGAACCGATGCCGAAGTTCACGATGGTCAGCCCGTCGGAATTCGTCGCCGCCTGCATCGGTCGATCTTCGCCATGGATTTCGCAGCCAAAGCGATTGGCAAAGCGGCTCATGTAGTCGCGAAAATTCGTGAGCAGGATATAGTCGCCGAATTTCTCAAGCGGCATGCCGGTATACCGGGTAAGCCAGTCGCGTGCGATAGACCGTTTGTCGACCATTTGGTTGCGAACCACGAGAGAACCCCCAACAGGCGTTAAAGCGTTTGACCAAAGCAACTTACGCCTAGTGCCCGGGTTTCGCAATAGTCGTTCGGTCGAGAGTGCTTAGGGGATGAATAATTTGCCTGAAAAGCTCGAAACACTTTGGTTCCGTGGGGGTTAAAACTGTTAGGCCTTGGTTTCCAGTCTCTTGGAGATGGCAAGACTCAACTTAGCCTGTTCGGCTGAAAACCGCTCCACCCGATGGCGGTAGCGTTTGGATTTCACCCTTGTTTTTATGGAGTATATGGCAATGTCATTGGTACGTTTGAGTTTCTGGATGGTGGCTGTATTTGCTGTTTGCGCAGCCCCGGCTCTGGCACAACCTGGCGGACGTGGTGGTCGTGGCCAAGGTGGCTTCGGCGGTATGATGGGCGGCGGCGGCGGTGGCCTGAACGGTCTGCTGATGTCGGAAGATGTCCGCAACGAGCTGGAAATCACCGACGATCAAATGGACGATATCCAGGCCATGGGTCAGGAAATCCGCGACGAAATGCGTTCGATGTTCCAGGACATGCGTGATCTTTCGCCGGAAGAACGCCGTGACCGTATGGAATCGATGCAAGAAGACATGCAGAGCCTGCAGTCGGACATCGAAGATCGCATGGGCGAGATCCTGCTTCCCCATCAAATGGATCGCCTGAAGCAAATCAACGTCCAGCAACAGCTGAGCCGTGGTTTGCAGGGTGGTTTGACCGGTTCGCTGGCTGAAGAACTCGGCATCACCGAAGAGCAACAAGTGGAACTTCGCGAGAAGGCCCAAGAGGTTCAAGCCGAACTGCAAGAGAAGATTGCTGAGCTCCGCAAAGAAGCTCAAAAAGAGATTCTCAGCGTGTTGACTCCTGCTCAACAGGAAAAGCTGGAAGAGATGACTGGCGAAGCCTTCGAAATGTCGAACGCCTTCGGTGGCCCTGGCCAACGTGGTCAGCAGGGTCAGCGTGGCCAACGCGGCCAACGTGGTGGTCCTCAGGGCTAAAACCCCTTGATTTACCGCATGTGACTGGCTGAAGAAATGACCGAAAGCTCCTTGTCGTAATGATTTGCGGCAAGGAGCTCGGTTGTTCATAATAGAGAACTCGATTAGATTTCGCTGGCAGAGTTCCCGCAACGAGAATAAGCCCCACCCCATCCGGCGGTTGGGCAGCAGACCAACACCCCTCGATCCTCCCCTTCCCCCCGGCGCGGCGATTCCCCCTCTCCAGCGCATTCCTGTCCCCCTCCCTCTATTTGGAATTGGCGGCTTTCCGTGGAAACTGGCGCGCTACTCATCGAACGTGGTTTGCTCACCGCCGATCAGGTGACGGAACTGCGTGACTCGGCCAATGGGGCGCCGATCCGTTTGGAGATGGCCGCAGTGGACCGCGGCTGGGTGCGTGAGGACGAAGTACTCGAAGCCCTCGGCGACGCGATTGGTGTCGACGTGGTCGACTTGGAGCACACCGAGGTCGACCTGAGTCTGCTAAACGAATTCCCCCAGCGGCTGATCCACCGCTACGACCTCTTCCCGGTGCGCCGCGAGAATGGCTCGATCGTGGTTGCCACGAGCAACCCGTTCGATCTCTACGCTCTCGACGAACTGGCCAACCAAACCGGCAAGCACATCGAACCGGTGCTGGCCGAACGTCGGCAGATTGCTGAGCGCATTAAGAATCACTTAGGCGTTGGTAGCGAAACGGTCGAAGGCCTGCTCGCCGCCCGCCAGGACGAGATCCAACTACTCGAAGACATCGATGCCGACGCGGCCGAGCTTGCCGAAGAAGCGCAAGAAGCCTCGGTGGTGCGACTGGTGAACGAGATTCTGCTCGAAGCCGTCGAGACGCGAGCGAGCGACGTGCACATCGAGTCGCAAGGCTCCGGCATCAAGATTCGCTACCGTATCGACGGTATCCTCCACGCCCAACCGGTGCCACCGGAAATCAACCATTTTCACGCGGCGATTGTCAGCCGTTTGAAAATTATGGCTCGGCTCAACATCGCCGAAAAACGACTGCCGCAGGACGGCCGCATCAAGCTGCGAGTCTCCGGCCGCGAGGTCGACGTGCGTGTGAGTGTGATCCCCATGATCCATGGCGAGAGCATCGTCATGCGTCTGCTCGACAAGGGATCGATGGAGTTCTCGCTGCTCAAGCTCGGCATGGGCGATGAGCTACACAACAAGTTTGGCAACTTCATTCGCATGCCGCATGGCATCGTGCTGGTGACTGGGCCAACCGGTTCGGGTAAAACAACCACTCTCTACAGCTCACTGATCGAGATCAAAAGCGAAGACACCAAGATCATCACTACCGAAGACCCGGTAGAATACCAGCTCGAAGGCATCAATCAGATCCAGGTGCATCCAAAGATTGGTTTGACGTTTGCAGCATCGCTGCGGTCGATTTTGCGTCATGACCCCGATGTGGTGCTGGTGGGCGAAATCCGCGATCACGAAACCGCCGAAAATGCCATTCAGGCGGCCCTCACGGGTCACTTGGTGTTTAGTACCCTGCACACCAACGATGCCCCCAGTGCTTACACTCGGTTGGTCGATATGGGCATCGAGCCGTTCCTGGTAGCTAGTACCATCGAAGCGGTCATGGCCCAGCGACTGGTTCGCAGACTCTGCCAGGAATGCAAGAAAGCCTACAAGCCCGACCGCGATGACCTGCCTAGTGATTTCCCCTGGGACGAGTTCCAGGAAGCCGGCGGGCTGCTGTATGCCCCTGCGGGCTGCCGGCGATGTCGCGAAATTGGCTTCGCGGGCCGGCAAGGTGTTTTCGAGCTCTGCACCACGACCGACTCGGTCCGCCAGCTTGCCCACGATCGGGCGAGTAGCTGGGACATCCGTCAGGCAGCGCTCAAAGATGGCATGCTCACCCTGCGACAAGATGCCTGGAAGAAAGCCATCGCCGGCATTACGACCGTCGACGAAGTATTGCGTGTCACCAAAGGAGATGTGGTTTAGAATCGCCGCGGTGCTAGGCCGCTGGCTGGTAAGCGGTTTCGCACAAACCAGACAGTCGCCCTCGATTCCTCCCAAAGTCACTGCCAGTTTTTTTGAACAAGTTCGTCGACGCTAGCCGTCCTATTTAGTTGATCCTTCGCCTCGCCAATCCTCCATGCCCGACTTTGCCTATATCGCCCGAAACCTCACTGGCCAACGTGTCGAAGGCACGCTGGTAGCGGGCAGCGAGCGCGAAGCACTCGCCCAACTGGCTGGGCGAGACTTGTTTCCGGTCAAAGTCACCGCCGACAAGAAGTCGCTGGAGAACGCGGCAGGCACCGCAACGATCAAGGTGCCGGTCCGCATTGTGGTGCCGGTTTATTCGCAACTGGCTGCGCTGTTGCGGAGCGGTGTCCCCCTGCTCCGCTCGTTGCAAGTGATCAGCGAGCAATCGTCCAACGAAAAACTGCGCGCGGTACTCGAAGATGTGCGATCGCGGGTCGAAGATGGTGCGAACCTGTCGGACGCCATGGGCCACAATCCGAAGACCTTCGACGAATTGTCGGTCAGCATCGTGCGAGCCGGCGGCGAGGGTGGCTTCCTGGAGGATGCCCTCGAACGCGTCGCTGCGTTTGCCGAACAGCAAGGCGAACTACAAAGCCGCGTGGTGGGTGCCCTGGCTTACCCGATGATGCTCTCGGTAATCGGCACCGGTATCGTGACCGGTTTGATGGTGTTCGTGGTGCCGAACTTCGAAAAGATGTTTGCGACCCTCAAGGAGCAGGGCCAGTTGCCGCTAATGACCACCTGGTTGCTATGGATCAGCGATTTCATGGTGAACTATGGCATTTACATCCTGGTCGCCTTCGTTGCGTTGTATTTCTTGATCAAAAAATACCTGGAGACGCCGGAAGGGCGGATGAGCCTCGATAAACTGCGGCTCAAAGTCCCCATGGCGGGCGACATTTACCTGAGCCTGGCGGTCGCCCGGTTCTGTCGCGTGCTGGGTACTCTGCTGCATGGTGGTGTGCCGATCGTGCGGTCGCTCGAAATTGCTTCCGACTCCACCGGCAACAAAGTGCTGATGGAAGCCGTAAACCATGCAGCCGAAAACATCTCGTCGGGCGAGAGTTTGGCCGAGCCTTTAGGGGCCAGCGGACACTTCCCCCGGAATGTTGTGGAAATGATTGCCGTTGCCGAGCAGTCCAATAGCCTCGAAACGGTGTTAACTCAAATAGCGGAAACACAAGAGAAGACAACCTGGCGTAAGCTGGACCTCGCGGTCCGGTTGCTCGAACCTTTGTTGCTGGTACTGCTAGCCATTGTGGTATTAATGGTGGTGATGGCCTTGCTGCTGCCAGTGCTTAAGATGAATACTGCGATGTAGTGATGTTTTACTTGGGCTTGGAGCCTAGTACGTCGTCCCGGAAGTCATTTCCTATAGAGTTCAGGGAAGACGCGTTTGGCGTCTTTTCGATGGAAGGTCCAATTGATTTTGATTTTCTTCCGATTGCGGTCGCGTGAACAGTGGGAGAGTTCGCTTTGAACCTTGTCGAGCGAAGCCAACCGACGTCCCAGGCATTGTCGCTGTATGGCCGAGATTTCGATCTCGGCCATGTTGAGCCAACTGGCATGCTTGGGGGTAAAATGCCACACAATCCGCTCCAGCATTGGCCGAGCCGCCTCCTCGCCAAAGGTTTCGATCAACGACTTCTCGTTGTGCGTGTTGAGGTTGTCCATCACCAGATGAACCCGCTCTGCGTCGGGATAGCGCTTCAAGAGGTCGCGGACGAACCGGGCGAAGTCGGCTCGCTTGCGGTGACGCTTGGCCTGAACGAATCGCTTGCCCGCCTTCGGCTCGACCGCCACGAACACGCTGCAGGTTCCGCAGCGGCGGTACTCGTAGTCCTGCTTCGCGATCTTGCCGGGTGCCGCGGGCTCGGGCGGCCGCGCGTCGTCGACCCTCTGATAGGGCTGCTCGTCGAGGCAGACGACCGGCTCGTTCGGGTCGAGCGGCTTCTCGTACTGCTCGAGGACGTCCTCCATCCGCTCACAGAACTCGTCGTTCAGCTTGGGCACGCACCAAGTTTTTTTCGCCACGGCTTCAGGTCGTGTTCCTTGAGCCACAGCGAGACCTCCGTCACGCTGAGCGAATCGACGAAGCCTTCCTTCACCGCGTGCTCGCACAACAATTCCAGCGTCCAGCGAGCCCGTCCCTCGGGCGGCTCGCTGCACGCCAGGGCGATTACCTGTTGCTGCTGCCGCTTGGTGAACTCTGGGGGGCGGCCCGAGCGAGGCGCATCGTACACCGCCCGCTGGACGCCCTCTTCGCAGAACCGCTTTCGGACGGCTCGGACGTTGCGCGTCGTGCAGCCCACATGCTCGGCGATCTCTTCGTCGGTGCATCCCGAGTCCGATTTCAATAATATCTGGCAGCGACGCACCACTTGCGCCGCGCGGGCGCCTGAGCGTGCTAGCTGCTCCAAACCTCCACGGGCCTGGTGGTCCAGGCAAACAATGTGCTTTTTCATTCCGCAGCATATAGCAGCGGAATGGATTTCAGGAAAGACGTACTAGTTGCGAGCACCGAAGCTCGCTACGAACCTGCGAGTTCAGCCCTTCCAAACCCCCGCTCCACGGCGAGCAGCCCGCCTCAAAGTGTAGTTGTAACAGGAGATTGAGTCATGCATTCCCAAACAGTTAGCCGTCGCTCGCGTCGCGAAGGCTTCACGCTTATTGAACTGTTGCTCGTGCTGGCCATTTTGGTGGTACTCGGTGCCATGGCAACCGCCATCTTTGGCGGTACCCGCGAAAAGGCCTTGGTCGATGCCGCTAAGGGCGAAATCGGCATTCTGAAGGGTGCTGTGGACCGCTACGAATGGCACATGAAAGAGTATCCAAGCTCTCTAGAAGACCTGATCAATCAACCTTCCGGCGATAACGCTTCGGATTGGGGTGGTCCTTATCTCGATGGCCAGGAAATCAACAAAGACCCCTGGAACAACGACTATCGTCTGGCGGCTCCCGGCAAGCACAACGAGAAGTACGATCTGTGGTCGCTCGGTCCCGATCGCCAAGATGGCACCGACGACGACATCGGCAACTGGTAATGCCGCTGGCCCGTGCGAATTATTGAATACTATGGCTAAGCCGCGGGTCGCTGCTCGCGGCTTAGCCCTTGAATAGCCCTCGACCATGAACACGCCGATCTACCAACGTCGCGGTTTTACGCTCATCGAGCTTTTGCTCGTCATGGCGTTGTTGGTCATTATCTCCGGGTTCGCAGTGATTGCCTTACAAGGTTCGCTACTGCGATCAAAAATGACTAAGGGTGTCAGCCAGGTGCGAACCGCCTGGAGCGACGCTCGTCGCGAGTCGGTGGAAGGGGGCGACCGCATTGCCTTTACCTGCATGTTGGGAGGCCGTGAGTTTCGCCTGACCAAAGTCGGTAACGTACAACCGGCAGATGCTCAGGCAGCAGGAACCGGCGTTGTAGCCAGCGACGTCGATGGAACAGGTAACGCCAGTGGGAACGACGATGCCTTTGGTACAAAGGAATTGCCCGAAGGCGTGAAGTTTGTTTCTGTCACGGCTTGCCCTAGCAAAACGGTGGGTGCGGTTGCCCTGAACGGCGTGCAAGAAGAAGGCACCTGGTCGTCGCCGGTGGTGTTCAGCCCCGACGGCACCTCGTACGATGCGGTGGTGGTGTTCGCTTCGGATTCCGGCAAGCAGACGCAGCTCGCGCTTCGCGGACTGACTTGCACCGTGGAAGAATCCAACATCTTGTCACCTGGGGAGCTATGAGCATGCATCAACGTTCCCCCTCTACGAGCAATGGTTTCACGCTGATCGAGGTGATCCTCGCCCTCGCGATTCTGGCGATCTCGCTGACGATGATCAGCAAGCTGGTCGAAACTTCGTTCGACAATGCAAACAACGCATCGGATCGCCTGGAAGCACGCATGGTCGCCCAGTCGATCATCGATCAAATCAAATGCGGCGCGCTCGAGCCCGAAAATCTTGGCCCCATTCAACTCAACGCCGACGAGGCGTTGGCAGCCTGGTACACCCAAGTAGTTGTCGAACCAGTGAACACCGATGCGGGCTCGATCGATATGCTGCTGCAAGTGCGCGTGTATGTGAGTCGCGACGCCGACTTCAATCAGCCCGCCTGCGAATTGGTTCGCTGGTTCCAAAGTCCCGCGTTTAAGGAAGAGCTGGCCCTCATGGAGTCGGCCGCTGCGACCAGCGCGTCGTCGAGCTCGACCTCCACGGAAACGGAGGAGGAATAGCGATGCGATACCAGCCAAGTGCTAACGTCCGCGGTGGTTTTACGCTCATCGAGTTAATCCTGGCGCTCGGTTTGTCGGCCGTGCTGGTGGTGTTAATCGGCAGCGCCCTGGTGATGGGAGCGGCCGGGGCGATGGAAAGCCGCCAGAAGGTGGAACAAGCTCGCCTGGTGGATGGCGTCGTTTCGCTCATCCGCAGCGACTTGCATCGCGTAGTGATTTACGATCCGCAAGATACCTCGACCGCGATGGAGTTGGCCGAATCGACCGCGGAGTTCGATGTCGATTCGATCGACGACATCTCGGCCATGGGAGCCAGCACCGGCAGTAGTAGCGGTAGCAGCAGCGGCAGCAGTAGCTCCTCTTCGAGCAGCGACGACAGCTCGAGCGACACCGGCGAGGTCGTGCTGCGGCGTCCCCTCGGGCTGTATGGCACCTTGCAAGAGATGCAGATCGACGTGCTCCGCGAACAGTCGCAATACGAAGTCGACAGCGCCGGCAATTTGGTAGCCCCTTCGGCCCTCTCAGGCATTACCACGGTGCGTTACGCTTTGTCTCAAGGGGTCGCGACGCTCGGCATCAGCCAATCGCGTTCGGTAAAAGACCTCACGACCGGCCTAGTGCGACAAGAAGCGAATCGCGACCTACTGAACTGGGCCGATCAGGTTGGCACTACCGTCGATCTGGTCGGCGAACCACAGCTGCTGGCCCCCGAAGTGGTCGGGCTGGAGTTTCGCTACTTTGATGGAATCGACCTGCTCGATACCTGGGACAGTGAACTCATGGATGGCGAGCTACCGGTAGCCGTGGAAATGCGAATCTGGTTCCAACAGAATCGTCTCGACGTGCGAGGCGACGTACTCGAAGAGCGGCAGTCGAACCCTTACGTGGTGACTGTCGCCTTGCCGAGCATCTGGAATGCGGTGGATCCCGACCTGGCGGTGCTCACCGAAGGCACGAGCAGCACCAGTTCGTCGACCAGCTCTGGCAGCACGTCGGGCTCTTCCAGTTCGGGAGGCTACTAATGCTTAGCTCCCCGGCCATCCCTAAGCGAAGCGGAAGCATCCTAATCACGGTGCTGGTCGTCGTGTTGATGATGACCATCACCTGCGCGGCGTTTTACGACTGGTCGTTTTCGCAGTACAAGTCCTCGGATGTCGGTCAGCGTCAGTTGCAAACCAACATGGCTGCCGAGTCGGGCATCGAGTACCTGCGTTACCTGCTCGTCCTCGACGAAGCCACCCTCACCCAGTATGGCGGGCTCACCAACAATCCCGCGGTGATGCAGTCGACCTTCACCGACAGTCAGGGAAGCCTGGCAGCTCAAGCGGCCTTGCGGTATCGCTTCACCGTGCTCTCCCCTGCTCTTGACCAGAGTTACGGCGAGTACTCCGGCATTCGCATCGGGCTCGAAAACGAATCGTCCAAGCTAAACCTGAACACCATCCTGGTGGTCGATGCCAGCGATCCCACCGCTTCGCTCGGACGTACTCTGCTAGTGAACTCACTACCAGGCATGACCGAGTCGATGGCCGACGCGATTCTCGATTGGCTTGACGAGGACGACGACCCGCGCGACTTCGGCGCCGAGCGCGATTACTACTCGGGGCTGAGTCCCGGCTACGAGCCGCAGAATGGCCCACTGGAGAGCCTCGATCAATTGCTGCTGGTCCGCGACGTCACCCCCGAACTTCTGTACGGTTACGATCGCAACCGCAACTTCACGCTTGATGCGGCCGAGCAGCAGATGTTTGCCTTGGAGCAGGTCGACAACTCCACCGGTAGCATGAACCGCGGCTGGTCGGCCTATCTCACGTTGAGCAGCGCCGAGAAGAACCTCACGCCCGAAGGCGAGGCGAAGATCGACCTGAATTCCGATGATCTTGAAACGCTGCACGAGCAGCTCAGCGAGATCCTGGACGAAGAAATGGCGAGCTTCATCATCGCCTATCGGCAAGGTGGAGCTTACGAGGAAGACTCCGAATCAAGCAACGCCGCAGCCACCGGTGGCGAAGAAGTCAAACTGGCCAGCGAAATCGAATTGGACTACGAACAGGGAGGGTCGGTACCTTTGGAGTCGGTGCTCGACCTGATCGGCGTGCAAACCCGCGTGGTCGAGAGCGGCCAGACCCAGCGAACCGTCGTCGAAGCGGCGTTTCTCGACGATACCGGCTCGATGGCGGCCTACCTGCCGATTCTCATGGACTACTGCACCACCAACGGCGATGCGGTGATTCCCGGGCGGCTGAACATCAACCAGGCCCCGCGGACACTGCTCGAAGGGATGAGCTACACGCTCCCCACCGCCTTACCCCCCGATGTGGTGGAGGCCATTATCTCGAATCGAGTATTCGAGCCCGGCATAAATGACCAGATCGACCAATCGCACGAAACTTGGCTACTAACTATGGGGTTAGTAACAGTAGAGGAAATGAAGCAATTGATCCCGATGATCACCGCCGGCGGCGACGTGCACCGTGCCCAGGTGGTCGGTTATTATGAAGCAGAAGGCCCCTACACCCGTCTAGAAGCGATTATCGACGCGTCGGGCACCACACCCAAGGTGCTCTCGATTCGCGACCTGACACCGCTGGGAGCCGGATTTACCGTGGAGCAACTCGGTTACAACGAACAAGTGGCGGAATAACGCCGAAGCGTTCGCGATTTGCCGCCAGGGTGAATAGAATATCCAAATAGTAATTCCAAACAGAACGCGGGTGGCTGCGGCAACCTGCAACAGGTAGTATCCCTGGTTGCTACCCCCCGCCCTCCATCCCCCCTCCCCCGCATGTCCGATTTTGTACTACTCGACTGGGACACCCGCCAAGTTCGATTGCTAGCTTGCAGTCACTCGGGTGGTGTTCTGTCCGTTCGACACGCCGAATCCGCACCGCTGGAGGACGAAGTCTCCGCGGCCAGCCTGATCGCGGCTTTCTCGCCTTTGGTAAAACGCGTGAGCGGCGGCAAGCATAAAGCAGTACTCGTGCTCGGTGGGCGCGACGTGCAGAGTCGCATTCTGCGTATTCCGCCGGTGCCGGCCGAAGAACTGCCCGACATGGTGCGGCTGCGAGCCGGCACCGAGTTCTCGACCGCCGACGAAACTGCGATCGTCGACTACCTGCCGTTGCTCGAGCCGGAAGATGAGCCAGCGACCTTGCTCGTCGCCCGCACCGCGGAGAACCGCCTGGAGTTGGCCAAGCAAGTGTGTGGCAAGTTGCAATTGGGCTTGCAGCATATCTCGCTCCAAGGCGATGGCATCGCCTCGCTGGCAATTGCTGGCAACGAATCACTCGCCCGGGGAACCCATCTGGTGGCTGCTTGCCGCAACGACGGAGTCGATCTGGTCGGCCTGTACGATGGCAAGCTCGCTTCGGTACGAGCGGTACCGCTGCCGAAGGATGGCGACCTGGCGACCCAAACCAAGGCAGTTGCTCGCGAAATCCGCCGCACGATTGCAGCGTTAGCTAGTGGTCTGGAGGCTTCGCAGATTGAGTCGCTTGTCTGGCTCACCGCCAACGAGCACGACCAGGCGCTCGCCGAGAGCTGTGGCAACGAACTCGCCCGCAAGATGGTTGCAGTCGATCTCACGAGTCTTCCAGGTTTGAGATTGAACGACCTGGAGAGCACCGACACCCTGGCGCCGTTCGCCAATCTGCTCGGCACCGCCATCATGGCCGACGAAGCCAAGCTCGGCTTCGATTTCCTTGCTCCCCGCAAGGCCCCCGAGCCGAAAAAGCCGTTCACGATGTACGCCTTGGCCGGCACGCTAGCTGCTATCGTGCTGCTGGGCGGCGGTTGGCTGATTCACTCCAGCGTTGCTAGCATCGAAAGCAAGGCCGATGCTGCTCAGGCACAGCTTGCCACGTTGCGTAACGATATCGAAGAGATGTCGGACGAAGTCAAACAATCGCAACAAATCCAGCAATGGCACAATACAAACGTCAATTGGCTCGACGAGCTCGATCGCATCGCGGTCACTTTGCGTCCCGAACCGCTCGACAACCATGAGAAGTTCGATAAAGAGGGCGACGTGATCCTCACTCGCATTAACGTCCGCCAGGCGGCTGGCAAGAATGGCCGCGGCGGTACTGTGGAGCTTGCCGGCGGGGTCCGCGAGTTCTCGGTGATCGACGAAATGGAACAGCGACTCGGCGGGGCGGATCGCGAAGTGCAGCAAAAGCCTGCGATCGAAGACCCCGATGCCAAACCTTATGTATGGTCGTTCCAAAACGATATCGTGGTGACTACGCCACAGGAGGGCCGATCATGAACGATCGTGAAAAGAAACTTGCTGCTGCCGTCGGGGTGATCTTCGCCCTCTGGGGCTGCTACTGGGGTTGGAACAAGTACTCCGACTGGAAGCAAACCGCCCAGAAGTCGCTGACTTCGGCTCAAAACAGCTTGCAAGAAGCCGAACTCGACAAGCTCAAGGCCGAGGATGCGGTGAAGCAGCTTAATGAATGGCGCAACCAATCGCTGCCCGCCGACCCTGCCAAGGCCCAAGCGCAGTACCGCGGCTGGCTCGTCGAACAATTGCAAGACGCTCGGCTCGATGTCGACAACGTGACTCCTCGCCGAGTCACTGGGCGGAGCGACGCCTACGAACCGGTCAGCTACCAGGTGGAAGCCACTGGCAAGCTCGACTCGGTCGTCAAGTTCCTCGATACATTCTACCGCAGCGACTTGCTGCACAAGATCAGCAGCCTTCGTTTAACTCCCCGCGACGGAAGCAGCGAGCTAAGCGTGTCGCTATCGGTCGAAGCCCTCGTGGTCGACGGCACCGAGCGAACCGAAGGCCTGTCCGAAGGGACCTCCGATCGCTTGAAGCTAGCATCGTCGAAGGAGTACCTCGACCGCATCGTAGGCCGAAACCCCTTCGCGGAGTACAAGGATCCACCTCCCAAGCTTCCCGACCGAGTGGTTACAACTTCCCAACCAGAGCCTCGCCAACCTGCCCCCAAGCCTTCGTTTAATCATGCGGAGTTTGCCACGGTCACTGGCTTTGTGAGCGATGGCGACGACTACCAGGCATGGGTCTGGGCCAAGACCCTGGAAGACGAGCGTCTCCGCGTGAAACGGGGCGATGCGATCGAGGTCGGCGAATTCAAAGGGACCGTGGTCGATGTGTTCAAGCAAGAACTCGTGGTCGAAACGCCCGAAGGTCTGATTGCGTTCCGGCTGGGCGACACGCTTCTGGAAGGCCGAATCATGGCTTCTGCACCGGCTGGCGGCTGAGATTTTCTTCGATTCGTCCCACGAATGGCGGCAAACCCTGCATTCTGTGGGAAAAAGGTTGGCGCGGGTTGTTAAACCTTACCGATTATTCCGGTAGTAACGATCCGGCAGATCGTAGGCGAGCGGTGCGCGTGAGTGCTCGTTTGCTTTCCGTCTAACCTCTGACAAACGAATCGCTCATGGACGGGCTAGTTTTATCCCACAGACATTCGCAATTCACCCGCACTTTCGGCGTGGTTGTTCTGTTGCTTTCTGGATTCTTGGCAGCCGCCGAACCGGTTGCGGCTCAAACATCCATTCAACAGCGAGCCTACCCGGTGAAGCACCTGAGCCTCGACGAGGCAACTCAGCAGGTTCGCCAGCTGCTCTCCGGAGACACCAACTGCGTGGTCTTCGCCGATCAGGAGTCGAATCGCTTGCTGGTGCAGGCCCCGGCCGACAAGCTGGCCCAAGTGGGGCAGTTGCTTGGTCAGGTCGATCGCCCAGCGGCGCCAGCACAGCCTGCTCCGACCGTCGCGGTCGAGCCCTACCTGAAGGCCTACCCGGTGGCTCCTCAGCAACAAGCGGCAGCAGCCGAATGGGCTGCCAAGCTTCAGCTGCCTGCAGGCAACCGCGTGGCTTACGACCAGCACAACAATCAACTGCTGGTGATGGGTCCCGATAACCTGCACCGCTTTGTAGGTCAGCAGCTCGGCACGACCGGAGAGCCAGCCCCAGCGGCGGCCCTTCCGCAAGTCGCGGCCAATCAGGAACCGACGCCAGCTCCTCAGCAGCCCCAGCCAGCTCAAGTCGCCCAGCCAACCGTGGCCACCGGCGGCACCGCCATGCGGTTGCAGCTTCGCACCATGAACGGTGAGCAGCTGCACCAACGCTTGGAGCAGTTGCTCTCGCGTCCGCTTCCAGCCACCGCGACCAACGGCGACCAACGCATTTCGTTCCGTGCGGAAATGATTCCCGGAGCCGGAGTCACCTTAAACGTGGCTCGCGATTCAGGCGACCTGCTGCTCTCGGGCACGCCCGAACAGAAGCGGGCCTGGCAAAGCGTGCTGTCGGCGATGGACACTCCTCAGACCAGCCAATCGTCCACGCACGTGGTCGCTACCAAACCGAAGACCGAAGCCCAAATCCGCGAAGCCCTGCAAGTGGTGCAAGCGAGTGCGGGTCAGCGAGGCACGAATCGCGCCCAAGCACGCATGGTCAACATGCTGTTCCAACCCCAAGACGAATCGGCTCCGGCCGAAGGCGACGATGCAGTAGCCGCGGTGCCGTTTACCGGTGCCGGCGATGAAGAAGGTGTCGAAGGTGCCGACGGAGCCTTGATGGGCCCTGTGCAGATTCAATTTGTCGAAGGCTTGGACATCATCCTGATCAAAGGTAACAAGCGTGATGTCGAACGGGTGAAGGCCATCATCAATCGCATCGAACAGGTGAGCCTCGAAACGGTTCCCAAGGTCGAAGTAGTTTCGCTCGAGCATGTCGAAAGCAGTGCCATGGCACGCTTGCTCGAACGGGTTTACACCGAAGTGCTTGGCCCACGGACTGGTACGCTTAGCATCACTCCGCTCGGCAAGCCCAATTCGCTAATGCTGATTGGCCGCCCCGAGAACGTCGAGACCGCTTTGGAACTGGTCAAGCAAATTGACGTACCAGTGGAACCAACGACTCGCTTCGAGGTGTTCCCACTGAAGTTTGCCGTGGCCGGCGATGTGAAGCAGATTATCGATGCTTATATCACCGACCAGGAACAAACCTTCTCGAGCAACCCTGGCAGCAACAACAACCAAGACGATCTACCAAGCTTGCGTCCGCGAGCCTTGGTGGTAGCCGACTTCCGTACGAACTCACTGTTCGTCAACGCAGGTCCACGCGACATGTCGGAGATTGCCACGATGATTCGCAAACTCGATGTGAATCGCGGGGCAGCCATCGACGAAGTCCGCGTCTTCCCGCTCCGTAACACCTTGGCCGAAGACATGGCTGATGTGCTCCGCGAAGCG
Organism: Aeoliella mucimassa; assembly: GCF_007748035.1. Lineage (NCBI taxonomy): Bacteria > Pseudomonadati > Planctomycetota > Planctomycetia > Pirellulales > Lacipirellulaceae > Aeoliella > Aeoliella mucimassa. The sequence continues at coordinate 1,945,096 of NZ_CP036278.1, read as the reverse complement.
GTACTCGCCCGCGACGAAGGCTCCGCCCAAGAGGGTGGCGACGCCACCTCGGCACGGGTTTCGGCTCTGCAGTTGATGATCATCGATCCCGAGAACCAGCGCAAACTCGAATCAGGCGTGCTGGCCAACATTCGCATCGCGGCCGATTCGCAGGCGAACAACCTGGTGATCACCGCTCCCAGCGAAAGTATGGAACTGATCGCCGCGTTGATCGAGCAACTCGATCGCGTGCCGGAAGCCGAAGCGGAAATCAAAGTATTCACCATCGTCAATGGCGATGCAGTCGCTCTGACCGAAATGCTGCAAGAGCTGTTCACCAGCGACAACAACAGCGGCGACGGCCCCAGCATGGGTGCCGGCGACAACTCGCTGGTTAAACTGCAGTTCTCGGTCGACGAACGCACCAACAGCATCATCGCTGCGGGTACGCAGGACAATCTGGCAGTGGTCTACGCGATCCTTCTGCAACTCGATGCAAGTGAGACTCGCGAGCGACGCACCGAGGTGTATCGCTTGAAGAACTCGCCGGCGGAAGACGTTGCCGAAGCCCTGAACGAATGGCTGCAAGAAAAACGCGATGCCGAAGAAGCGGCCGAACTCACCATGAGTCCGTTCGAACAAATCGATCGCGAAGTGATCATCGTTCCCGAATTGGTGAACAACAGCCTGATCGTCAGTGCGACCGATCGCTACTTCAAAGAGATTGCTCAGCTGATTGAGCAGCTCGACGAGCGGCCACCGATGGTGATGATTCAGGTCTTGATTGCTGAAGTCCGCCTGAATGATACCGACGAGTTTGGTGTGGAGCTGGGCCTGCAGGATTCGATTCTGTTCGACCGCTCGGTGCTCGATAGCTTCGAAACGATCGACACGACCACCACGACCCAGTCGGCGGGTGGAGCCACGATTACCACGACTCAACAGAACGTGATTAACTCGCCTTTGTCGCCTGGTTTCAACTTTAACAACCAGACGCCAGGCAACAACGGTAGCACCCAAGCCTTGGCAACCGCGGGCACCGTGGCCACGCAGGGACTTTCGAGCTTTGCTTTGAATCGGGTGAACCAGGAACTTGGTTTTGGTGGCTTCGTGTTCTCGGCCAGCAGCAACAGCGTGAGCACCTTGCTGCGGGCGTTGCAGGAAAACCGCCGACTCGAGGTGCTTAGCCGTCCTCAGGTTTCGGCCCTTGATAATCAGGTTGCCACGGTAAGCATCGGTCAGAGCGTGCCGCGTATCGTGGGTACCAGCATCTCGGAATATGGCCAGCAGAACTCGGTATCGTACGAGGACGTTGGTATTATCATGCAGGTCACCCCACGGGTGAGCCCCGATGGCATGGTGGTGATGAATATCGAAGCCACGAAGTCGGACGTTGGTTCCGAGTCGGAAGGTATTCCCATCTTCGCTGGTACCGATGGCACCGTGATTCGGGCTCCGAAGATCGATCAGATCACAGCGACCACCACCGTGGCTGCGGCCTCGGGTCAAACCGTGGTGCTCAGCGGTCTGCTCTCCAAGGAAACCTTGGACGTCCATCGCCGGGTGCCGATTCTGTCGGAGATTCCGCTGCTGGGCGACCTGTTCCGCTACGACGGCGTTACCGAACAACGTAGCGAACTACTCATCATCATGACACCTCGCGTGATCCGCAACGAAGAAGATGCCGAAATGATCAAGCAGGTGGAATCGGCTCGCATGAGCTGGGTGCTGGGCGACGTGATCAGCATGCATGGTCCGAGCGGGCTGCGTAGCCGCTGCGACGACTGGAGCGATGCCGATAGCGTGTTCCCCACGCAGATCCCAGGCGATAGCGAACTGATGCCGGTACCGACCGAAGGCGACATGTACGAACCTCAGGAAGCAGAACCTCAACTGCAGCAACCTGAGCAAGCTTACGATGTCGTGATTCCCGAGAGCCAATCGGCCAACTCGCGAACCGGTTCGGCCACGGTACCAGTTGGGTACCAACAGCCCACCGGCCCTGCGATTCGTCGCCTGCCAGCCTTGGGCACTCCTTAGTCGATTGTGTGTTGCTGGTGTCATCCCTTACGAATTGTTTCTTGCTTTACGCGAACACTGCCATGTCGATTCTGAACTCACGATTCCTTGCGGCTACCCTGGTTTGTGGAACCGTCCTGACGGCCATTGGCTGTCAATCGACTGGCGAGAAGCAAAGCAAGTTCAATCCGCTGGCTTCATTCCAGGAAGCAGAACCGACACCTCAGACTCCCGACCGCGTGGTCGCCACTTGGTCGGAAGCGGTGTTGCACCAAAATGGTGCTGGTTCGCGAGGCTTTGGCGGTCGACTCTACTTCTACGACCGAGTCTCGGATGAGCCGGTCATGGTCGAGGGACAGCTAGTCGTCTACGCGTTCGCCGAAGACGATCGTGCCGAAACCGATAACCGCCCGACTCGGCGTTATGTATTCCCCCCCGAGCAGTTCGCCAAGCATCAGAGCGACTCGGAAATTGGGGTGTCCTACAGTATTTGGCTGCCGTGGGACGAACTTGGCGGAGAACAAGCTGAGGTGAGCTTGATCGCCCGCTTCGAGCCCCTCAAGGGGGGCGGGCTCGTTGTGAGCGATCAAGCTCGCCAATTCTTACCAGGGCGGGCGAAGACCCCCACCCTCGTTGCGCAGAGCACCAAGCCGGCCAATATCGAGCAGGCAGGGTACACCACCAAGGTGGAAGTGCGTGATGCCACTACCGCTGAGCAGAACAAGCTGCAGATGAAGGCCACTACGATCTCGCTGCCGGGCAAGTTCCGTCGCTCGCCAGTGGTGACCACGCAAGAAGGGGACGTTACCACCAGAGTGGAAGTGGGCAACGCACCTTCGACGGCCACGTTGCCTTCGATCAAGAAGTAAGCAGGGCCTTAGTTCCCAACAAGTAACGCGCGTAGCAGTCTATTCCGGCGAGGGAGTGCTGACCGTTTCGGAAACACTCATCTCGTTCGATACGCTGACCACGGTAGGCTGCAGCGAGACGAGTTTCTCAGCGACCTTGCGATCCCAAGCCGTGGGAGCGGTGCCACCGAGCACTACGCGTCCTTCGCTACGAGACATGCTGACGCCCGACAGATTCTGGTCGGTGAGCAGCTCCATTACTTTTTCGTTCTCAGCAATCGTTCGCTGTGGAGTACGAATCGCGGGGTGATCGAAAGCCACTTTCAGGGTCACACGAACTGGCTGCTGGACTCGGTTGGAGCTACTGCTCCGAGTGCTACGGTTGCTGCTGTTTCGCGTGCGTCCCGACTGACCGCCCTGGGTATTCTGGCGGGTCATGTTGTTAAACATGTTGGTTACGTCGTCACTCGTGCGACCGACGAACCCACTGTTGGACTGATTTCCAATGCCAGAAGTGCTTTGGCCGAAGCCGCCTTGGCCGATTCCGCTGGTGCCAAAGCCGCCGGAACCAATTCCGCTAGTTCCGATGCCGCCCCCCAGCGAGCTACCTCCAATGCCGGAGGTGCCAATTCCCGAGCTCATTCCGGTAGTGCCTGTGCCGGTGGTCCGGCTGCCGCCGATGCCTTGCCCCCAAACAGGGGATACGGCAAAAAAGCCGGCAACGGTCGCGACGATCATTAGCTGGCGAAAGTGGCGAGACATAAGAAAACTCCAGATTGCGAGAAACAACTTGCTATTTGCGGGGGTAAATGGCAGTAGGACAGCACGCAGTAGTATAACTTATGAACAGGTGCTGACCGCCTCGGACCAACTAATCTGCTCTCCATTTGGCATCTTCTATTATGAAACCCCGCTATTTTTTGCCGGTTCTCCTTCTTGTCTCACTCCTCACGCCCCCGCAGCTCCACGCCCAGGAGGCCGTAGAATCCCGACCTTCGGCAATGCGGCTATTTCCCTACGAAACAGCTGCTTTTTTCCGAATTGCCCATGGTCGCGAGCTTTACGAGCGCTGGCGTCAAACTGGCGTCGGAGCCATGCTGAACGATCCCGAAGTCGCCCCCCTAGTGGGTGGTATATGGAGCCTAGTCGGCGACCAGTTTAACGAGCGGAATTCGGAAGAAGCTGGCTTTGAGTGGGCCGACCTCGATCGTATTCCCCAAGGTGAAGTCGCCATCGGCCTCATCGATCGCGGCGACGACAACCTCGGCATCCTGCTGCTGGCCGACTTCGACGGCGCCCAGGAGAACGTCGACTTCCTGGTCGAGGTACTCGATCAACGATGGGCCGATCGGGCCATGGTGGTCGAAGAGCAAGAAATCGGTGGCGAAACCGTAACGATCGTCCGCGACGGCGACGACCGCTCGAGTTCGTTCGGCTACTTGATCAAAGATTGCTGCCTGATCGGAAGCAACGACGAAGTGCTGCTCGGCCACGTGCTTGATCGCTGGGCGGGGCGGACTCCCACGGTTGAACTGACCGAAGAGGACGTTGCCGAAAGCGATGACGACACCCTGGAACCAGGCCCGCTGCCAGGCGAGCGGTCGTTTGCCGAGAATCCCCAATTCCAGACCATTCTCAAGGAGTGCAGCACCCAACTCGAAGAACCTCCGCAGATTGTTGCCTATATCGACCCGATTCTCGTGGTGCGTCGCACGATGCGAGGCAACGTCGGCGCGTCGATCACGCTGGCCACGTTCCCCGCTCTGGGGCTCGATGGTATCCTGTCGCTCGGCGGCACCTCGAGCTTTGCCACCGAAAACTGGGACACGCTGATGCACATGCATCTGCTGCTCGATAATCCTCGCGCAGGGGTGCTCACCCTGCTGCGTTTCGTCGATGGCGATATCACTCCGCCAGACTACGTGCCTGCTCAAGCCTGCAACTATGGCACCACCTATCTCGATCCGGTCGGCATCTATGACCGCGTGATCCAACTCTACGACCACTTCCGCTACGACGGAGCGTTCCTCGACGAAGTCGAGTCGGGCGCGACCAATGCTTGGGGAGTCGACTTCCGTGAGTATTTCATTGACAACCTCTCGGGCAGGGTCACTCTATATTCTGGCTTTGACGAACCAAACCGTATTCAAGGTGAGCAACATGCAATCTGCCTGGAGCTGATTGATCCCGAAGTAGGCCAAGAGCTGCTGGATGCGATCCGCGAAACAGCGGGCGAATTCTGGGAAGACGTGGAATTCGGCGGAGTACAGTACTACTCGATGGCTCCTCCGTGGATGCGGAACATGCCGGAAGAAAATCGCCCGTTCACGCCAGCGGTCGGCATTTTGGACAACACACTGATCGTCACGATGTCGTCGAACGTGCTGGAACAGATGATCGAAGCCCACCAGGATTCGCGTCCTCGTTTGTCGGATTCGATCGAGTACAAAGTGATTCAAAGCCGGGTCGAGCGTCTGACCCGCGGCAAGCAGATGGTTGGCTTCCTGTATAACAATCCCGCAGAGACGTTCCGTCACTGGTTTGAGACCTCGCAGTCCGATGGCACTCGGAGCTTCCTCGGCACGATCGGCGAAAACAGCCCGTTTGCTAGCAACATGCTCGGCGTGCTCGAAGCGAACGAACTGCCTGAATTCGACAAGCTGGAGGGCTACTTCGCCCCGACCGGCGGCTACTTGCTCGATACCAATACCGGGTTGCACGCGATGATGTTCAACATGGGTCGCGAACTGCCCGAAGCCGAGGTGGAAGCGGCCGAAGAAGAGCTATCGGAACAACCGTAAACCGCGGAAATTGGCCCCCCAGCGAACATCGCCCCAGGCATAACTGTCCTGGGGATAGGGTTAAGTAGCCCCGGGTTCCATGTTATCATGGTCCACTTTGGCTATCGCAACGAATCGATCCCTATCCCCAAGATACTCATTTATGCTGACACAATCGGCGGTGAAAAATCGTACGGCTGAACTGGACGAACTGCTCCAACGCCGCATCCTGTTCCTCGATGGAGCCACTGGCACCCAGGTGCAAGCACTTGGCATCGGCGAGGCAGAGATCCGTGGCGAGCGATTTGCCGATCATCACAAAGATCTCAAGAACTTTGCCGACCTGATCTGCATTACGCAACCCGAAGCGCAGCTCACCATCCATCGCAAGTACCTGGCTGCTGGTGCCGACATCGTCGAAACCAATACGTTTGGTGCCAGCCCGATCGGCATGGGGGACTTCGAGTTCGCCGATCCGGTAGGTCTGACTCGCGAACTAAACGTCGCCGCGGTGCAGCTGGCCAAACAAGCCTGCGCGGAATTCACCGAGCAAACGCCCGACAAGCCACGGTTCGTCGCCGGATCGATTGGTCCCACATCGAAGCAGATGGCCATCTCGACGAGCGTGGAAGATCCCGCCCATCGCGACGTGAACTTCATGCAGATGGTCGATTCGTACCGGGTGCAGGTCGAAGCCATGGTGGAAGCCGGCGTCGACATCCTGCTGCCCGAAACCGTGATCGACACGCTGAACCTCAAGGCCTGCTTGTTTGCAATTGAGGATTACTTCCGCGAAAGCGACAATCGCGTGCCGGTGATGATCTCCGGCACGTTCGACAAAGGTGGCGGCACCTTCGTGTCGGGTCAATCGATCGAAGCGTTCTGGAACTCGATCGAGCACTTCCCAATGCTCTCGGTCGGCATGAACTGCGCACTCGGCCCCGACATCATGCGGCCGCACATCGAATTACTGCAAAGCGTGGCCACCTCGTACGTAAGCTGCCATGCCAACGCGGGCTTGCCAAACGAAATGGGTCAGTTCGACCTCGGCCCGGCCGCGATGGCAAAGATCGTCGGCGAGTTCGCCAAGCAAGGTTGGGTAAACATCGTCGGCGGTTGCTGCGGCACCTCGCCCGATCACATTGCCGCCATGGTTGCGGAGCTGAAGGACTTTGCTCCCCACTCGAAGACTACCGTCGCCCCACGATTGCGATTAAGCGGCACCCAACCGCTCGAACTGCGCCCCGATAGCAACTTCCTGATGATCGGCGAGCGGAGCAACGTGACCGGCAGCCGCAAGTTCGCCCGCCTGGTTCGCGAAAAGCAGTACGAAGAAGCGGTGGAAGTCGCCCGCGAGCAAGTGGAAAACGGCGCGAACGTGCTCGACGTGAACATGGACGAAGGGCTGCTCGATAGCGAAGCCGAAATGGTGCACTACCTGCGGCTGCTGGCCGGCGAAGGCGAGACCGCCGCGGTGCCGGTGATGATCGATAGCAGCAAGTGGGACGTGATCGAAGCCGGCCTGCAAGCCGTGCAAGGCAAGGCCATCGTTAACTCGATTAGCCTGAAGGATGGCGAGCAGGAATTCCTGCGTCGTGCGCAGCTCTGCCGGCAGTACGGCGCGGCGATCGTCGTCATGGCGTTCGACGAGCAAGGCCAGGCGGCCACCGAGGACGAAAAGGTTCGCATCTGCAAACGAGCGTACGAACTGCTCACCAGCGAGCTGAAGTTCCCGGCCGAGGACATCATCTTCGATCCCAACATCCTGACCGTCGCTACCGGAATCGAAGAGCACAACAACTACGCACTCGATTTCATCAATGCGACCCGGCGCATCAAACAAGAATGCCCCGGCGTGAAAGTGTCGGGTGGCGTGTCGAACGTGTCGTTCTCCTTCCGCGGCAACGATCCGGTTCGCGAGGCGATTCATAGCGTGTTCCTGTACTATGCGGTGCAAGCCGGCATGGACATGGGCATCGTGAACGCGGGCCAGTTGGTGGTGTACGACGAGATCGAACCGAAACTCAAGGAACTGGTCGAAGACGTTATTCTCAACCGCCGCGACGATGCCACCGAGCGATTGGTCGACTTTGCCGAATCGGTGAAGAAGCAAGACTCCGGCGAAGCCGCCGCCACGGCCGAGGAATGGCGTTCCGCCCCCGTGGAAGAACGCCTGAAGCACGCGTTGATCAAGGGCATCGTCAAGTACGTGGACGAAGACACCGAGGAAGCCCGCCAGAAATACAGCAAGTGCCTGGAGATCATCGAAGGCCCGCTGATGGATGGCATGAGCATCGTCGGCGACCTGTTCGGCGCGGGCAAAATGTTCCTGCCGCAAGTGGTGAAGAGCGCCCGCGTGATGAAGAAAGCGGTCGCTTACCTGACTCCTTACATGGAAGCCGAAAAGGCCGCTGCAGGCGATGCGGCGAAGAGTCGCGGCAAGGTGCTGCTGGCTACCGTGAAGGGCGACGTGCACGACATCGGTAAGAACATCGTCGGCGTGGTGCTCGGCTGCAACAACTTCGAGGTCATCGACCTCGGCGTCATGTGCTCGTGCGAGAAGATTCTCGAGGCCGCCAAGGACGAAGGGGTCGACATGATCGGGCTGTCGGGCCTAATTACGCCGAGCCTCGACGAGATGGTTCACGTCGCTCGCGAGATGGAGCGACTCGAAATCGATCTGCCGCTGCTCATCGGCGGTGCAACCACCAGCGCTAAGCATACCGCGGTGAAGATCGCCCCGGTCTGCTCGATTCCCGTGCTGCACGTGGTCGATGCGTCGCGGAGCGTGCCGGTGGTCGAGAAGGTCATGAATCCCGAATCGCGGCCGAAGCTGATCGAAGAGAACAAGGTTCTGCAAGCCGATTTGAAGGCGAGCTACGAGAAGCGTCAGGCGGTGTCGCTGTTGCCTTACGCCGAGGCCCTGGCCAACCGCTTTACCACCGACTGGCAAACGGTCGACATCCCCACGCCGGAGTTCACCGGCACCCGCACGATCGAAACCCAATCGCTGGCCGAGCTTCGCGACTATATCGACTGGTCTCCCTTCTTCCTCACCTGGGAAATGAAGGGCAAGTATCCCAAGATCTTCGACGATCCCAACCTCGGCACCGAAGCGAAGAAACTATTCGACGATGCCAACGAGTTGCTCGATCGGGTGATCGCCGAGCAGTTGCTCACCGCCCGCGCGGTGTACGGTTTCTGGCCGGCCAACTCGGAGGGGGACGACATCGTCCTCTACACCGACGACTCGCGGTCGACCGAGCTGGCGCGGTTCCACGCCTTGCGGCAACAGTGGGAACGTAAGGGACAGAAGGCCTACTACTCGCTGGCCGACTTCATCGCCCCCACCGACTCGGGCCGGGCCGACTACTTGGGCGGCTTTGCCGTAACCACCGGCGTTGGTTGCGACGAGCTGGCTGCCAAGTACGATGCGGATCACGACGACTACAACAGCATCATGATTAAGGCCGTGGCCGACCGACTGGCCGAGGCCTTTGCCGAATCGCTGCACGCCAAGGTGCGTCGCGAGTGGGGTTACGGGCAAGACGAGTCGCTTAATAACGACGAACTGATTGCCGAACGCTATCGCGGCATCCGTCCCGCGGCCGGATACCCAGCCCAGCCCGACCATACCGAGAAGCAAACGCTGTTCACGTTGCTCGATGCCGAAGCGAAAACCGGCATCACGCTCACCGAGAACTACGCGATGCATCCCGCAGCAAGCGTCAGCGGCTTGTACTTTGCTCACCCCGAGTCACGGTACTTTGCCGTCGATCGCATCACCAAGGAGCAAGTGGAAGACTACGCCCGCCGCAAAGGAATGAGCGTCGCCGAAGTCGAACGCTGGCTCGCCCCGAACCTGGGTTACGAAAAGTAAGGGGAGTTAATCCCCTGACAGGTCTTCGGCTGTCACCGGCCCCAGAGCACCGATACGTATGCACATGACGATCACGTCCTGATCGCGAATCGTATACAACACGCGCCATTTTCGTTTGCCTACGAGGATCTCTCGAAGTTCCATTTTTAGTTGAATGGACTCCCTGGCAAGCGAGTGCCGTCGTGGCATTATTGAAAGTGAAGTGATCTCCGTGAGTGTCTTTTTGAACCAGCGCTGGGCTGTTTCTGGAGCACGTTGTTCAATCCACTCAACTATCTCGTGCAATTGTGCTGATGCGCGGTCGGTTATTAGAACACGAAAATCCGCCATCAGGTTTGCCAACCTCTGGCTGAACGCACTTCGTTAGCGACTTCACCGATGGGACGAAGTCGGCCTGCTTCAATATCTCTTAGGCTATCTTCCAGATCGGTGAGCGTCGCTTGATGTTCCGCGTATAGATCCAAGGCTTCGTTGATGACATCTTCGGCATGCGAGAACTTTCCCGTGGCCAATTGGGCGTCAATCTTCTGCTGAGTGGCGAGCGATATCGAAAGTTCCATAGCATGCTCCTGAAGGAAATCGTTCTTATTTTACACTCGTAAGATGAGTGTCGCTACTTTTCCACTTCTTCCTTCTTCAGCTTGTCCTTGAACACCTTGCGGAACTTCTCCACCTTCGGCTGGACCACGCGCTGGCAGTAGGGGTTTTGGGGATTCTCGGCCAGGTAGTTCTGGTGGTAATCCTCGGCGGGCCAGAACTTGGTGAACTCGGTCACTTCGGTGACGATGGGGTTGTCGTACACCTGTTCTTCGTTGAGGGCCTTGATGATTTGCTCGGCGACTTCCTTTTGCTCTTGCGAGTGATAGAAGACCGCGCTGCGGTACTGCGAGCCGACATCGACCCCTTGCCGGTTGCGGGTGGTGGGATCGTGCGTCTTGAAGAACACCTCGAGCAGTTCGTTGAAGGTGACCTTCTCGGGATCGTACTCGATCTGGATCACTTCGGCATGGCCAGTGTGTCCGTTGCACACTTGCTTGTAGGTGGGATTCTCGGAGTGCCCGCCGCTGTATCCGCTGGTCACACTGGAAACTCCATTGAGTTCCAGGAACACCGCTTCGGTACACCAGAAGCAACCGCCACCAAAGGTGGCCAGAGAGGGTTCGGTCATCGGCTTTTTCTCCTCCTTGGACTCCGTTTTCGCCGCCGGCTTGGCTTCGGCCGTCTCCTGCGCGTAGGAGGCGGAGGGCCCGCTGCAAGCGGTGGAAGCAAGGAGCAACATCGCAGCCGCGGCGAGACATTTTGAATGGTACATCATAGCAATCGCTTGGCCTCATTGGGGTGGGGGCGAATCGACTGCCATTATTTTAGCTCGCGGGCGGGCGATGACTACGCCCGCCGACGCCGCCATCGTACGATGCCTAACAATCCGGCCGATAAAATGGCGAGCGAAGCCGGCTCAGGCACGCTAATCACGCTCAATTGATACATTTGGGCGGCATTCGTCGTGCTGCCGATGCGTACGAAATACTCGCCTGGATCGGTGAGCGTCACCTCCTCGATCCACTCGTCCAGACCAAGCCCAAACGTATTCTGGAGCTCGATGGTGGTCGATCCATCCATCGCCAGTAGCGCGAGGCTCAAGTCGCCCAGGGCCGAGGTATCTAGCAGGTCTTGCCGGCCGTTGTCGGCCGAACCTTGCGCCCCTTCCAAATAGGTGGGGCCTTTTGGCTCGAGCAGCAGCGAGATCTGCATCGGAGCATCGATCGTGAATCGAAAGAAATCGACATCGGAGTTATCGTCGATGCTCACAAAATCAACATCGGTGTAGGCCACGTACTGATCGTCGGCATCGGTGCCAATCATCAGCTTCGCCCCGAAAGCGAGAGCGCCCAGGCTGGTGGCGGTACTCGCAGTATCGTTGCCGCCATCCTTTTCGTACACGTCGCCATACAAGCGTTGGATGCCGAGGATGTCGTCGAACTGCGGGCCGTCGAAGTTTACCGAGAGGGTCGGCTCCATCAGGAAGGTGCCGAACACGTGGTCGTCATCGTCGTCGGTGGTATCGACCGACTCCAAATGGGCGAGGCCCAGCCCGTGGCCGATTTCGTGCGTAAGCGTGTTGCGGAATCGCAAATAGTTTTGCTCCGAGTTACCAAAGATACCTGCTTCGGAGGTATCGATCACCATGTCGGAGTAGCTGGGAAAGTAGTTGTACGCCAAGTTGCTGGGGCGGACGTCGCCATCGATGTAATGCCCGCCAATGCGATGATCGCCGCGGGTGCCGAGCACTCCTCGATTGGTCGGCATACTCGCACCATCGTCTTCCGGCTCGTAATTGAAGGTCAAACCAGCGACTTGCGACCAACGCTCAAAGGCGCTGTTCATCAGCCCCCACCAGGCGCGTTGCGTGTAGTCGTCGCCGCCAGGGCTTTCGCCGCCGTGGTGGAGTCCGTCGAGGAACTCGATGAGATTGCTGTCGCTGGCTGGCTCGCTCACCCCGCGCGGCAGCGTGGTGCCATCGGGCACGATGCTCCAGGTGAGAATCGCAGGGTTGCCGATGCCGGAGTACCCGGACGATGTGGTGCCCCACCCGCTGCCTTGCGTGCGATAGGCCGACGGAACCGATTCTTCGTCGCTACCTTCGTCGCTGCCATCAATATGAAGCTCGGAGACTCCACAACTGCAGAAGAAACACGCCCTGGCCGGCGATGTCGCGCACATCAGTACCACTACGAGTAGTAGCAGCCAGGTTTTGATCGACGACATTGGCGACTCCGAATGTTCCGTTCTGCCGGATGCCTGGCCAACGGTCCCTCAGCGAGAGACATCGCTCCACGAAGGGGAACGCAGGAAACCTACCGCTCATCACGAAGCGCGAGGGGGGTGGGTTGCCGGGTTGGGGTGGTCATCAGCAGCAGGGGGTAAATCTCTGCAGCAGGTGTTGTTTATCATTGCCTACAAGCCCAACCTGCGAATTCTGCGGTTAAGCAGCATGGCTGTCGAAGCGATGCCTGGCACGATGAAACAACAATTCCCCAGCCGGCTCAGCCTGAGCGGTTGTCGAACGACAAAGCACCGGCGGAAACCATAGACTGTCCGACTTTTTTTGGAGTCGAGTCGGAAGATACGCCCCGCACGAGCGAGGGGCAAAGGGAAGGTTATTTCACGAGCAATTCGGGCAAGGGAGACAGCGCTGCTACCAGTGCAGCCACGAGGATGGACTAATAACTTTTAGAGTAAGTGCGATCGAATTGTGTTGCAAGCATATGGTTAGCGGGTACCCTGAGATTCGCCCTGACCAGCCGATACATTCCCACCCCCGCGTCGACGCCCCCCGCGGACGCCGTGCCTCGAAACAGGACCCGATCATGCCGATTTCGCCCCATATTCGACGGTTTTTCGCGGTTTTTACGATCCTGGCGACCACCATCTCGCCGGCTGCCCTGCTGGCCCAGGAGAAAGACCCGAAGGATTCACGGGAAACCGCTAACAACACCCAAAACAGCGATCGCCAAGGTTTGGACCGCGGAAAGACGCCGGCGGAGAGGTTGAATCCTCAGGAGTTCATGGGCCGGCGGATTGCCAACACCATGCACTACCTGGCGGCCGACTGGCTGACGCGCACCACCCGCGAGCGCGAAGAGGCCTGCAGCAAGCTGCTCAAGGCGCTGCCGATCGAGCGTGGGCAGACGGTTTGCGACCTGGGCTGCGGTAACGGATTCTACACGTTGCAACTCGCCCGCCGGGTCGGGAGCAAAGGCACCGTGTGGGCGGTCGACATCCAGCCCGAGATGCTCGAACTGCTCGGCGAGCGGGCGAAGGCGCGCCGGATCACGAACATCCGCCCCACGCTCGGCAAAGAAGACTCGCCGCAACTGCCGGAGGGGGAACTCGACCTGGTGCTGCTGGTTGACGTGTACCACGAGTTCTCGCACCCCAAGGAAATGCTGGCCGCGATGCGGGCGAGCCTGAAACCAACGGGGCGGATCGCGCTGGTGGAGTACCGCGCCGAAGACCCCACGGTTCCGATTCGCGAGCTGCACAAGATGACCCAATCGCAAGCGATGAAAGAGTACACGGCCAACGGCTTCAAACTGGTGGGGCAGTACGACGAGCTTCCCTGGCAACACGTGTTCTACTTCGCCCGCGACGACTCGCCGCTCGAAGAAGTAGAGCTAAAAACGTGGGAACGCCCAGCCGACGAGCAGTAGTAGCCCCTCGTCCGCTCTTCGCCGACAGCGGCTTGCTAACGACTTAAAGTCGAAAACCTTCTGGCAATAGCTCCTCCAAACGGAACTCTTGCACGTGTTCGGTGTTATTTGCGATGAACACCTGCATGTCGTCGGCAAACTCGTACAGCACTTGCCGACAGGCACCGCAGGGGGAGACCAGCCGTTCGGTAGGGGTAAACACCGCGACCGCAACGATTTTGGTCGCCCCGCCGACCACGGCCGCAAACACGGCCGAGCGTTCGGCACACATGGTTAGCCCGTAGGAGGAGTTCTCGACGTTGCAGCCAACGTACACGTTGCCATCGTTGCCGAGCACCGCCGCGCCGACAGAAAAATGACTGAACCTGGCATAAGCCTGGCGGCTCGCCTGCTTGGCCTGCTCGATGAGAAGCTCGCGATCGATTTCCAACTCTTACTCCTTTACTGCGTCAAAATTCGCCATCCCCAAGGCAATGCGATACAATCCTTTCGCTCTACCACTATACCGTTTTGCCTGCACCGCACGAGGAACGTTTATGAAATCCCCCTGCCTGGCCTCTCCCTTCCTGGCATTCGTCGCCTTGATTTGCCTGCCCTGGACGATATCGCTTGCCCAGCAGCAGGAAGCTAGTTGGCCAAGCTGGCGGGGTCCCGAACACACCGGCGTCGCTCCCAGCGGCACTCCTCCCACCGAGTGGAGCGAAGACTCCGCCACCTGGAAGGTCGATCTCCCTGGGCGCGGTAACGCGACTCCCATCGTGTGGGGCAACCGCATTTTCATTGCTACTGCGATTGAGACCGACCGCGCGGCCGACGCTGCAAGCGACGAGCCTGCCGCCGAAGAACCACCCCAAGGCCCTGGTGGCCGACGCGGCGGGCGGTTTGGTCGCGGGTCGTCAAAGCCGACCAACTACTACCAATACGTTGCGATGTGCTTGGACCTGGAGACCGGCAAGACGCTCTGGCAGAAGACCGCCATCGAAGCGGTGCCGAGCGAAGCGGGGCACTCCGACAACACGCACGCTTCGGCCTCGCCGGTGACCGATGGCAAGCACGTCTACTTCTTCTTTGGTTCGCAGGGACTCTACTGCTACACGCTCGATGGCGACCTCGTCTGGTCGACCGATCTGGGCGACATGCAAACTCGCGCCGGGTTCGGCGAGGGTGCCTCCCCTGCCCTGCATGGCGATACCCTGGTAGTGAATTGGGATCACGAAGGGCCGTCGTTCATCACCGCACTCGATGCGAACACCGGCCAGCCTCGCTGGAAGAAAGATCGCGACGAGCGAACCACGTGGGTCACGCCGCTCATTGTCGAAGCGGCCGGCAAGACTCAAGTGATCGTCAACGGATCGAATCGCACCCGCAGCTACGACCTGACCAACGGCGACGTGATCTGGGAATGCGGCGGGCAGGTCGGCAACCCGATTCCCTCGCCGGTGATCTTCGAGAATTTGGCGATCTGCATGAGCGGCTATCGCGGGGCGGCCATCCTGGCGATTCCCCTCGACTCCACCGGCGACGTCACCAACAGCGAGACCATCGCCTGGCAGTCGGAACGCAACGCGCCGTACGTCCCTTCGCCACTGCTGTATGGCGAGCGGCTCTACTACATCAAATCGAACAACGGCATCCTGTCGATCGCCAACGCCCGAACCGGCGAGCTGTTGGTTTCGGCCCAACGCCTGGGCGACATCAGCAACGTGTATGCCTCGCCGGTGGGGGCCGACGGGCGCGTCTACATCGCTGGGCGGGATGGAACCACCATGGTGCTGGCCGATTCCGACGAGTACCAGGTGCTCGCGACGAACCGCCTCGACGAAGGCATCGATGCGACTCCCGTCGTGGTAGGTGGCAAGCTGCTGATCCGCGGCTACGACCACCTGTTCTGCTTCGGCGAGTAGACCACCAGCAGCAAAGTCGTTTCGCTAGAACGAAGCGGTGGGATCGAGGGCGATGCCACCTTGCGGCAACCGCTGCACCCCTGCAGGAGCGCCATAGCCAACGGGAGCCCCCAAGCCCGCGGGATCGCTGCCGCCGAGCGGGGCGTCGACACTCGTGGGGGTGTCGTAGCTGGTCGGTCCGATCAGCGAGCCCGACAAGTTCGGCTGAGTGGTTGTGGGAATCGTATTGGCCGGCGAGCCATACGCGCTCGGCAAGCCGCTGGCGGCCGATGAGTTGCCCATCATGCTTGGTGTGCCCAAGGTGTTCGGAGTGCCCAGCGTGTTCTGTGTACTGGATCCATACGACGGGGCGGCCGCCGACGGATTGTACGCAATCGGCGGAGGCTCGTTCGGCACCACGGTCTGCGGCGGGATGATCGAGGGATCGAACGCCATGCCGGCCGGCATGCTCCCCAGGTCAACCCGCGGATAGTTCGTCAGTGCCGGCGGCGAGAACATCGTCGTACGGTTGGCCACCGGAACGTTCACCGCCACCGAACCGACGTTGATCGTGAGCGTCAGCTCCGAAGCAGGCACCGTGATCGTTACCTGACGAGGCAACGAAACGTTGGCTACCGTGTCGTAGCGGAAGTCCTTCGACTTGGCGCTGGCCACCAGATTGCCCGATTGATCGTACAAGTACTGCTCAAGCACCCACGCCCGCGTGGCGTCGACCACAATCACCCGCGTCATCGGGCCGCTCGGCGCGGTGATCGGCGAGCGAAGCTCCAACGTTCCGTCGGGGCGGGCGATCGGTCCCTCGTAATTGGCAGTGGGATTCAGCTCCACCAAACCGAGTGCGTCGCCAATCCAGGTGGGATCGATCGGCAGCATCTGCGGCGCCGCGCTCGATGCGTATTGATCGTGCCGGCAGTAATACATCGCCGGCGGCGAGTTGTACTTCACCCAAAACCAGAGCATCTCCTGGTTGCTGCCGAGGTCGATCACGTCGCTCCCCAGCCCCAGCCCCGCGGTTAGGCGGAAATCCATCGGGCGGTCGAGCACGATCTTGCCCCGCAGCAGCGGAATGCCAGCCACTCCAGGCACGGTGAACGTTGCCGAGTTGGCGTGGTACGATTGCACCCGCGCGGTATTGGCATTCACCGCTCCCACGATGTCCATCGCGGTCGGCGTGGTATTCAGCACCGACGGCGCGGTCGGCCCAGGCGGCTTGAAGAACCCTTGCCGGAATCCACGGCAACCGGTCGCGAGCATCAAGCAGAGCAAACCTGCAGCCAGCAACGTTCGGCGGGTAGCGACTTGGGAAGACAAGGGGATGCTCGCTCGCGAGGGGTGAATGTTGGTAGGGTTATTGATTGTCGTAGAGTAGTTCGATCAGGCGCTGTTGGATCTCGTCGGCCCGCTGCGGAGTGACCTCCACCACCGGCACCTCGTACTCCGCCGCCCGGGTGGGGCAGAAGAGCTGCAACTGCTCTTCCGGCGAGGCCTGTTCGGTGAAGGGGCTATCCGAAAAGCGAAACACCCGCTTGCGGACCAACAGCAGCGCGAGCACGTAGGTCGCATCCGCATGCTCGGGCTGATCGCGCCAGCGGTCGAATAGTTCGAGTGCCACCTCGCTCGGGGCGAGCTTCGGCTTGGCGTTCTCATCGGCTGGCACCTGAGCGGCCCACCAACCGAGGGCTCCCTCGGGCGGTCCCTGCCAGGCCGACTTCGCAAAGTCGCGGCGCACCACGTCGGCCCCTTCGGCCAGCAACACCGAGTAATAGGCGTCGCCCGGCTCCAGCGGAACCTCGGTCGCAGCACAGCGGCGCGTACAACGTTGAACGTCGAAATCGAGCACGGATGACCCTTGAACAACCAAACCGGGAGAGACATAGCTGCGAGACCGTAGCGGATTTCGCGGACCAACGCAACGCGGTTCGGCCCATGCCAGCACTCCGCTCCAACACCAGCGATCGAGCTGGCAACTTGGCGAATTTGGGCACCCAGCCGCCCCCCTACACCTCGGCTGCCAGCCCCCCGCTGCGGGGCATTTTTCTGCGATGGAAAAGCTGATCCAGCGGGCTTTTCAGCCCTCGTTTTGCCCATTTCTTGCTAGGAAATGGCCACCTGGCTTGCTACAACAACTAGTGCATATGTGTGCGCATGTATAGTTATTATTGACGCAAGAAAGGACCCAACCATGGGACGAGTAAGAGTGCTGGATGAGACCAAAAAACGCGAGATTTGCACGTTGCTGACCGCCGGGATGAGCTACCAGCGGATTGCCAGCTACGTGGGGTGTAGCCGCAAGACGATCGTGAACGAGCGACGCGTTGACGAGTTGTTCGACCAGCGGTTGCGGCAAGCTCGGGTTGCGCATGAGCTGAGCCCGCTGCATGCGATGCGTAAGTTCGCTGCGACCCACTGGCGGGCGGCCGCCTGGATGCTGGAACGCGAGGAACGCCTGGAGCGGGCGCGGCGCGAGGAGCGTCGTCAGCAGCAGTTACAGCCGAGCGATATCGAACAACTCGCCCAGCGGGCGCACGACCTGGTGAAGCATGCGGATATCATCCAACTTACCGGGCAGCCGATCGCCGAGCAGGTGGCCCAACTGATCCGCGATGCGGCCGGCCAGCACGAGTCGGCCCGCAGTGCGGATCTAGACGATTGGGAGCTAGATGACTGGGGCGAGGGCGATTGGGACACCGAAGAGTTGGACGAGGGCGAAGTGGACTGCGACGAGTTCGCTTCTGACGAGCCCGATTCCGATAATCTGGAGCCCGAGGAGACTGAGCCTGCACGCGAACCGTTGGAGGTCGCCGACGAAGCTCCCGAAGAGCCTGTCGAAGCCTGCGATGCGTCGTCGCCGGCGGATGTGGAAGGCGCTGAGAATAGTTTCCCACGTGGGAATCTATCGACGGAGGATTCTCCCCCGAGCGCGAGTGAAAACCGCGTAAATCCCGAGGAAAACGCAGCGTCGGACCCGCGCGAAATAGATTCCCACTCGATCGAGTTGGGCAAAGTGGGAAACAATCGCCCGGATAATAACTCGCCGGTCGGAATGCCGACTATCGCGCTGCCCGACTCGCTTTCGGGCTGTGCAGCTGGCTAGCTAGCTGGCTTGGAACATCCGCGAATCGGACCCGCCGGGTCCAATAGTGAACCTCACCGGCTTCGCGCAGCGTGGGCAATGGCCGATGTACGCACTGCGGTCGCGGTTCACGTATACCCGCGAGTAGACATCGCAGCACGCGAAGTGAACGCCGATAAACTTGCGGGCCTCCTCCGCGGCCGCTCGGCGCGGGGCAGGTTGCTCGCTTGAGAGATCCAGATGCTCACCAGGCATGTTGCTTGGCCTTTGCGACAAAATGGAAAACATCAACGGTTCGAACACACACGGAAGCATCCGGTGCTTGTGGACAAGATTATCAGAAACATCGCTGCTCCGGCAATCGGAGTAAATGATCCCCCGGCAGAGCCGGGGGCTTTCAAGTGTACGCCCGGAGGGCGTGCTCATTTGTTTAATAAGTGGAAGTACGGCGTAGCCACCTGATTGTGACCACGTCCAGAGGACGTGGTTTTCCTTCAGAATAAAAAACCCGCTGTGCAAGCATGGCTCACACAGCGGGTGGATTCGTAATGTCGAACCTATTTGTTCGCTTAGGTGTTCTCTTCAATCGCAGCTTCCGAAGCCTTGCGGTCGAAGAACGTCAGGGCGAACAGCACCAGGATGGCTCCGGCCATGCCGGCGGGAATCAGCCAGAACTGCTTCCACTGATCCATGGTCGTGCTGTAGCGTGCCTGATCGGTTCCTTCGGGCACCTTAGCTGTGAACATCAAACCAAACTGCTCGACGAAGCTCGGGGCGGTGACGCCTGGCATTTCGGCAAGCGCAACGGCGAGTTGCTTGCCGGCTGCTTTGATTTGATCGCCAGCGTCTTCCGCATTGGCATCAGCAGCAGCCAAGGCAGCTTCGCCAGCAACAATCGCTTGTTCCAGGTTGGCTTTCGGCTCCGCAGCTTCGGCTTCGGTCGCTTGAGCGACCAGCGGACGGGCTTCGGCAATCTTCATGTCGAGGTCGAGCGCGGTGTAGCTGGTCATGGTCGAAGCAAACAAGATGCCGGCAACCATGTAACCAAAGTACATGCCGACGCCTTGGGTGAAGAACACCAACAACCCTTGGGCTTGGCCTCGCACTTCGGCTGGAGCTTTCTGATCGGTGTACATGAAACCGGTGACGAAGAAAAAGTCGTAACACACGCCATGCAGCAAGATCGCCAGCAGTACCATCCACTCCACTTGCCCGGGAGCACCGAACGCGAAGAGCATATAACGCACGACCCAGGCGCCCATGCCGACCAGGATCATCCACTTCACGCCGAGACGGCGGAAGAAGAAGGGAATGAGCAGCATGAAGATGATTTCGCTCATCTGACCAAGGGTCATTGTCGAAGCAGTTGCTTGGTAGCCGAGCTGACCGAGCAGGTTCGACGTGAAGCTGTAGTAGTAAGCCAGCGGAATACAAATGAGCGTCGAGCAGATGATGAACACCAGGAAGGGAGTGCTGGCCATCAACTGGAACGCATCGAGCATCAACACGGTGCGGAAGTCGGCTGGTTTGCCTTTAGCGGGCGGAGGAGTGGTCGGCAGCGCGAAACTGAAGACACCCATCACCAACGAAGCGATACCAGCGAGCCAGAGAATGTTCGGCGTCGGCGACCAACCCGAGAAACCAACGACCAGACCAGCGACGATCCAACCGATGGTGCCCCACACGCGAATCTTGGGGAAGTCGTTTTGGTCTTCGATATTGGTAAACGCAATAGTGTTACTCAACCCCAAGGTCGGCATGTAGCACAACAGGTGACCAAGGAACAACCAATACAGCATATTGCTGTTACCAGCAACCAAGTAGTGCGGAGCCATACACATGAGGCCACCACCGATGAGAAACAACACGCCCATCACTTTCTCGGATGGGAAGAAGCGGTCGGCAATCAGGCCCAGAAACAAAGGAGCAATGATGGCTGCCAGCGGGGCGGTACCGAACGCGGTGCCGATGAAGCCTTCCATGCCGTTCTCGCCGAGGCACTGACCCAGCGTAGCGAACCAAGCTCCCCATACAAAGAACTGCAAGAACATCATGATCTGCAAGCGAATCTGGACGCTAGGCATCGAGGGAGCTCCTCACGCAAGGGACAAGTGAAACAGGGAGGGTACGAATCAGTCTCTGGGGTTTAGCTCGTGCTCTTGCTTTTCCATCGCGATACGACGATTACCGTTAGCACTAGAGGAACCAACGGAGCAAGAAACAACACGGTTTCCATCGCAGGAGTCACCGTGCCGGCGGGACGCGATGCGTGCCTCACCAGGTAACCCAGATACGACAGGTAATAGAGTAACATGGCGATACCCTCGATGCGAGAGATCACCATGCCTGAAAAGAACACCGGGATCGCTGCGACGCTCATGGCGATCAGCACCGGAATGTCGAAGGCCAGCGACTGACGATCGACGTTGATGCCATCTGGAGCCACAACGGAAGAAAGCCCGAGGACCAACAAAATATTTAGAATATTGCTACCGACCACGTTGCCGACCGCCAGGTCGCGCTCGCCTCGCAGGCTAGCCATGAGCGAGGTAACCAGCTCCGGAAGCGAGGTGCCGATCGCAACGACCGTGAGCCCGATCACCAGTTCGCTCACTCCAAATCCTTGGGCGAGCGACACGCAGGCTTTCACCAGCCAGTCAGCTCCCTTCACCAACAAGGCTAACCCAATCAGGAGTTTCACGACATCGAGTATCGTATCCTTCGCGGTGCTTTTCTTGGGATCGTAAGTGATCTCCTGAACGGCAATCTGCGACTCGGCCGCAGCGATGGCCGACTCGCGGCGACCTTGCCGGACAGTAAAGATGAAATAGCAAACCAGCGTGAGGAAGCAGACCGCTCCTTCGACGCGATCGAGTTTACCGTCCCA
The DNA here is from genome assembly GCF_007748035.1 of Aeoliella mucimassa. NCBI lineage: Bacteria > Pseudomonadati > Planctomycetota > Planctomycetia > Pirellulales > Lacipirellulaceae > Aeoliella > Aeoliella mucimassa. Next base: position 1,923,515 of record NZ_CP036278.1, on the reverse strand, counting down.
ACCGAACCCGAGGAGCATGAGCGCCGCGACGATCATCGCAGGAATGTCCAACCGGAACAGTCGCAAGCTTACTGCCAGCGGAGCCGCGATGGCCGACACGCCGAGGATAAACAACAAGTTCGAGATGTTGCTACCGACCGCGTTGCCGACAGCCAGGTCGGTTTTGCCTTCGTAGCACGATTGGATGGAGACGGCGAGTTCCGGCGCACTGGTGCCGAACGCAACGACAGTGAGACCAATGATGAGAGGAGAAACTTTAGCAGCTGCCGCCAGGTTCGAAGCCCCGCGAACCAAGAGTTCGCCTCCTGCGATCAAGGCGACGAAACCTCCGACGATACCAAACAGAATATACAAAACGTGCGAGACCCTTCCTTGCGCAGCGGATCACTGCCCACTTGGTTGATGGTGACATCGACAAGTCGGCTAGTTTATCCGATTTTCGGGTGTCGCGTGGAGGGGTGAGCCGCAACCGAAGTCGACGAGGTTACTCGTCTTCGTCGGTGAGTCCCACCTGCTCGGGGGTCGGAAACGAGCTGGTCTCGGCGAATTTTTCGATCTCGCGATCCTGCTTGGCAGCCGCCAGGCTCGGGAGCATCGCTCCCGGAGGCCGGTACATCTGGCATCCGGTACTCGAAACCATCAGAACAGCAGCCAGCAGCATCGCATTACGAAAACGAGGCAAGATCATCATCAACCTACTAATAGAGAAGAGAAGTCGAGTTTACCCCCATCGGTTCGGCGAGCCGACTAACGCTGTAGGGTTTGCCCCGGTTGCTGGGCGACCATCGGCGTTTCGGTCTCCGGCAACTCCGGTTCGTCGGGAGCAAACAGCTTGTGCCAGAAACCAGGTTCCGAGTCCCCCTCGGCCAGCTGGGTGCCATCCTGCTTCTGACCAGGCAGCACGAGCTTCATCTTGTCGAGCGAGCCGTTCCAGGCAGTCTTGGTCTTCTCGGCTACGTTGCGAGCGCCGGACTTGGCCTTGGCGGTTTGCTTCTGCAACCAGCTCGGTTCGCCGGTCTCCGAGGGTTTCCAAGGAGGATTCCACTCGACTTTCGGCATCTTTACTTCGGGCCAGCTCACCTTGGCAATCGGCGAATCGACCCACCAGTTGGACTTTTCGGCTTCAACCGCAGCAGGCTGCTGCAACGTGGGGTCGCCCAACAATACAGGATCGCTTTGCACCGGCTCGGTCTGCTTCTCTTCGGACTTTCCGAATGGGAACAGATTGCGAATTCCTCCCTCCTCGGCAACGCACAACGACGAGCCAGAGAAAGCGGAACTAAGGAACAAAACGAAACAGGCGACACTTCGCGAATAGGAATTCATCGTACTGATTTCCTTCGGGAAACGGGAAACAACAATTCGGCGGGGAGTTTGCCAAGGGATGGCTATCGCGTCCAGGCCAATTCCAACGTAGACTGCTAGCAGCGACTCGCCCCTAGAGTTTGCGGGCTTTTTGGGCCTTGCGGCTCGCGTTCACATCGATCATCACATAGCTATGCCACAGTACAAATACGGATTCATCGGTGCCGGCCGCATGGCCTCGGCCTTGGCTGGAGGATTAGTCGACGCTGGCCTGGCGGCGGCTTCGGAGATAGCTGCCAGCGACCCCAACGCCGAGGTGCGTCAGGCGTTCGCCGAGCGTTTGCCCGGCGCCCACTTACACGGCGACAACGCCGCGGTAAGTCGCCATGCGAGCATGCTGATCCTGGCCGTGAAACCGCAGGTCATGGGTGCGGTACTCGGCAATCTGCCGCTCGGCGAGTCGGCTCCGCTGGTAGTGTCCATCGCCGCGGGGGTGCCGATCGCCAAGCTCGAAGCGGGCCTGGCCGAAGGAACCCACGTAGTGCGGGTGATGCCGAACACGCCGGCCCTCATCGGACGAGGAGCGAGCGGTTTTAGCGGGGGAACGCACGCCACGGCCGACGATCTCGCTTCGGTTTTGCAGCTGCTCGAAGCGGTCGGAATCGCCTTTGAAGTGCCGGAATCGCTGCTCGATGCGGTCACCGGGCTCTCGGGCTCAGGCCCTGCGTTCGTGTATACTATGATCGAAGCACTTAGCGACGGCGGAGTGCTGGCCGGTTTGCCGCGAGCGGTCGCCCATCAGCTGGCTGCTCAGACGGTGTCGGGTGCAGCTGCCATGGTGCTGGAGACCGGAGAGCACCCTGCGTTGCTCCGCGAAGCGGTCGCCAGCCCTGGCGGGACGACCATCGCCGGTTTGGCCGCCCTGGAACAGGGAAGCCTGCGATCGACTGTGATCGGAGCGGTGAAAGCCGCGGCCGAGCGATCGCAACAACTCGGTCGCAACTAACGAGAACAAACGCCCCCCACATCCGAACTCAACCAACGCACGGGAGTCCAACCGATGTCGATTCTTTGCCTGGTCGACGATAAACAGATCCCTCTTTATCGGGTTATGTGGGTCGCAGCTACGCCGCACTTTTGTGGCGAAGAAGACTGCGTCCGCGAAGGCTACTACGAAATCCGACTTGAGCAAGGCGAAAGCGTCTGGGCCAACCAGAAAGAACGCGACGACATGATCAAGATGCTCGAAGCCTGGCAAGGTGGCGAAGGCCTGCCGGAAGAAGAGGAAGACTGGTAACCCTTTGAAAAAGTCACGATACACAGGAACCACACGTTTCAAGGATTCCACGGAATGAACAGCGACGGAGAACAACTAGCTTGGCGCGAAACCTATTTCGTGCTGTTCTCGACTGAGCGCCGACCGACCATGGCGAAGGTTGAGAAAGCCATTAGCAGGGCCAGTTCCCGCTTGCGCGTTACCGATCTGCAATCGACCGAAGATGGACTCTTCATCTCGGCCGTGGTGCAGGCGCCGGAAGACAACGCCGCGATGGAAATCAGCTACGAAGCAGGCGAGTCGGTCGTGGAACAAAGCACCGACCTGGCGCAGAAGCTTCGCAAACAACTCGACGGCGACCAACTCGCGCAGCTCATCCGGGCCGACGCCCGGCTCGACGTCATGCACTTCGAGCGACTTGCCGACTCCGGCGACCAGTACGATCTGGGCGACGAGTTCGGCGACGACGACGACGAACTGCTCGACGAGTCGCTGGATCCCGCCAGCCTGATCACGGTGGTCGACGCATTGACCCAAATCACCCGCGGGCTGGCCTTCGACCCCGCGAGCGGCGATTTGATGGTCTAGGCCCGCACGCAGCCCGTTAAGTTAAGGGATTTCGGCTCCGCCCGAGCTTCCCCAGATTCGCTCCCAAGTGGTATCATGCGGAGCCATTTTCCGTAGCCAGCTACGATATTCCTCCCCTACATTCCCCTGTCGCAAGATGCTCGCCAAAGACCTGAAACCTGGTTCCGTGTTTGTCCACAACGGAGCCCCCCACATCCTTGAGAGCGTAACCGTGCAGTCCCCCTCCGCCCGAGGTGGCAACACGCTCTACAAGTTCCGTGCCCGCAATCTGGTCTCGAAGCAGAAAGCCGACCTGACTTGCAAGGGAACCGACAACTTGGAAGAAGCCGATTTTCAGAAGCGGGAAGTCTCGCTGATGTATAGCGACATCGAAGCAGTGCACCTGCTCGACTCGGCCGACTACAACCAGTACTCCATCGCCCTGGCAGATGTCGAAAACGAAATGAAGTACGTGTGCGAGGGACTCGAAGGTCTGGTCGCACTCATCTACGAAGGCGAATGCGTCGGCCTGCAGGTGCCAGCGACCGTGGAGCTGACGATCACTCAGACCGACCCCGGCGTGAAAGGCAACAGCGCCACTGGCCGCACCAAGCCGGCCACGCTCGAAACCGGCTGCTTGATTCAGGTGCCAGAGTACCTGAAACAAGGCGAAAAGATCAAAGTCGACACCCGCACCCATGAGTTCCTCGGCCGCGCCTAAGCCGGGGACTGCGGAGTGCGATGGGTATATAAAAAACAGACGGTCGTTCCTGCGGGAACGACGGTCTGCTGTGTGTGTTTTGCAACTCGAACCAGGAGACTTAGACAGTCAGGCTAGGCTCGGTATGAGGATCGTGCACCATGTCCAGGTCGTGGCGAACTTCGTGCACATCGGCATCGCTGAGCTGATGACGAATGCGATCAACAGCACCGGCCGACAAAGCGCGGTCGAGCAGCAACTGCTTGCCCGATTCGGTGTGCACGCGGATCGAACGAGTGGTCTCGCCCGATTCGGGGTCGCGAAAATGAACGCGATGGGGAGTGACGTTATCGATTTCAACCTGTCCATCAGCCACTTGGTAGGCCACTACCAAGTCGACTCGGCGGTTGTTTTCTTCATCCTCCCATGCTGCCTTGAACATACCCATGGTCGTCACTCCTAAACACGCGGTGGTTTGGGTTTGGCCGGTGGGGCTTGGAACAAATGCCGCGCGGCCGAAATTTAGATACAGCCCCACAGTATAGCGCTGGGGCATACAGATAGCTAGACCAATCGTCCAAAGTTTGGGGATTGGTGTAAGCGTCTCGAAAGTAGGCATGAAATCGGTTCTAATATATTGTGCCGGGTGACTCTTCCTATTTTGCCACACGCCAGGAGATGATCATGGCCTATTCGCCGCGTGAGCCAATCGAGCTAAACGAAGAGGAGCAGCGAGTTTACGAGCTGCTGGGAGATTGCTTCGAGCAGGAACGCCGGCGGATCGCGAAGGCGCTCGCTGGCAAGGAGGACTCGAATCTGTTTGGGCAGACGGAGTTTGACCTCCGCGACCGAGTGCATGCACTCGGAGCCAAGGCCTTGGAAACAGTCGCCGACGAGCGACAAAAAAAGGGGCGGGTACGAGAAAGCTAGCTGCGTCTGCCCGACCTGCGATGGCGATGCTCGTTGTGTTAGTATTCGCCAGCGGTGGGTCGATAGCCTGCTTGGCCCATTGCAAGTGAGGCGTCATTACTATCACTGTCACAAGTGTCGTCGTGGTCTCTGTCCGCGTGACAAAACGCTGGGACTTGGCAAGCGAAAGTTTAGTCCGGCCGCGGCCCAAGTGGTGAGCATTGCCGGCGTGCAAACGAGCTTCGCTCAGTCGAGCGAAGTGACACTTCGTAAACTGTGTGGACTGAAGGTCAGCGAGTCGACCGTCGAGCGAGTCACCGAAGACGCCGGGGAGCGATTGAAATCGCTACTCGCCGAAGGCGAGACATTTGGCAACACAGAGCCGTTCGCCTGGCAACGCGATGCGCATGGCAAGACGTGCGCGTACGTGAGTCTCGACGCCACAGGCGTGCGACAGCAAGGCCCTCGTGGCGCGCAGGCCGAGGGCCGCATGGCGTACGTCGGGATGGTCTACAACACGAATAGCGAGCATGATGAGCGAATGCCCGACCCGCATTCGGTGCGGTATTTATCGGGGTTTTATGAACTCCCGGAACTCGGGCGACAACTGCGTCGCCAAGCGGCCGCGGTTGGGTGGGACGAGGCGGAGCAGCAGATCGCGATCTCGGATGGTGGTGCTGGTTTAGAAGAGTTCTTGCGAGTGCACTTCCCGTGTGCGGAGCGGATCCTCGACTTCTGGCACGCGAGTGAGTACCTGGTGGAATTAAGCCAGTCGCTCTATCCGGACGACGAGGAGCACCGCACCGCTCAGTTGGCATCGTGGTGTCACCGGCTGAAGCACCAAGGAGGCTTGAGCATCGTGTGGATGTTGCAGTCGCTGGAAAAGACCAACTGGTCTTCCGCTCAACGCGAAGCTCATGCGACCTGCCTGCGATACTTCCAAAACCACCAGCACAAGATGAACTACCCCCGCTACGTGGCCCACGGCTGGCAGATCGGCAGCGGCCCGGTCGAGAGCGCGTGCAAAACCGTCGTGGCGGGGCGATTGAAACAAAGCGGCATGCGATGGAGCCAACACGGCTCGAACGCCGTGTGCCACCTCCGCGCCCTCTACCTCAGCCAACGCGGCTGCTGGGAAGACTACTGGCAAAAGTACGCAGCTTAAGCAAACTGCCCACAATTGTGACGCTTACACTGGGGATTGGATAAGAGAACCGGGGAAAATGCCGCTTGAAAACCCGCAGCACTACCCATTCTTCCGATTTTAACGCGCCGCGGGACGAAGCTCGCCCGCAGAAGGAACGCCTAGCCTTGCACTATTTTTTCTTCTTCGCCGTCTTCTTCTTGGCAGCTTTCTTCGGCGAGGCCTTCTTCTTGGTCGCCTTCTTCGCCTTGGCCGGCGTGGCCGCGGCTACGGCTTTCTTATTGGTCGACTTCTTCTTCGCGGTCTTCTTGGCAGCCTTCTGCTTCGCGGTGGTCGCCTTCTTCTTGCCTTTTGGACCACTGAAGATCGAGTCCCAGTTATCGGCATACTGTTGAGTCGAGCCTACTCGAACAACACTCATTGTTAATTCGCTCCTCAAAAATTCAAACCAGTTTCAACGTTATAAGGAGACCGAGTTTAAGGAATGCAACCTCGAAGAACAACCGCGGAGCCGTGTGCAAACCAAGAGTTACTCGGAATCGATCCACGCGACCGGTTACGAAACCAGACTCGTGGGAACGCAGAGCTGCATACGATTCTCGCGAGGACGCATCACGATGTGCTGCGCGGTAATACCCAAACGAACTTGCGAGTCGCTCAGCACATACAGCAACTCGTCGTCAGGCATCGCTCGACAATCAGTCGGAAGCAACTGCTGCATAGCGGCAAGTCGCCCGCAGCTGGTAGAACCCAAGCTCCCCGCGTCGAGCTCCAGGTCGTCTTCGTCCGCCTGGTAGTGGTTGGTGGTCAGCAGCGGATCGTCCCCTTCCGCGCGTCGGATGCAGCACGTGGTCGGAGTCCGCTCCACACAGACCCGCTGGTGGTTCTCGGTGCCGACGATCGTCACCAGGCAAGGCGCAGCGAGCGACTGTTGGGCGACGCGCTCGACCGCCTGATCGAACGAGCGGCAATCGTCGATCACCCGCCGCAGGTGCAGCATCACCGGGTAGCCGGTTTTGTTGAGCCCGGTTCCGTCGCCGACCGCGTTCATCGCCAAGGCGAATCCGTGCTGCGACATCCCGGTCACCAGCCCAATGGCCCCGGGCCAGCCAGCCACGGTGGTGCGGGCCATGGGGCCGTCGAGTTCGCGAAACACGTAGCTATGCCTGGCGAGCGGGCGTTCGGGCCACCAGTCCATGTTCCGCGCCAGCACGGGCCCCTCCTGAGTGGCGTGGGCCATCGTCGAGCAGCCGAAGTACGCGAGCGTCAGGTCGTAGGCCACGCCAGCAATCATCAAGTCGCGCCAGTCGATGCCCATCACTTCGGCCTGAGCCTTGGCCAGCGAGTGGAACCGGCGGGCGGTCCGCAGATCGACCAGGTGGGCAATCCGCGGCAACCAGCTCGGCATCTCCTGCTTCATGGCGACCAGCAACTCCTCGGCCGCTTGCTGGTAGGTCTCACGATGCACAAGAAACCGCCGACGTACCGGGAGCGCCAGGTCGAGATCCAAGGTCCCGCATGCGGTCCAAGTCGACATCGCTGGGCCCCTCCCGAATCGACTGCCTGTGCCAAGTTACACGTGCAGCTTCTTGTACTTGAAGCGTTTCGGCTCGTCGGCATCCTCGCCCAACCGCTCGCGGCGTTGGCGTTCGTACATATCGAAGTTCCCCTCGCAGTAATGCACGTAGCCATCTCCCTCGAAGGCCAGGATGTGGGTGGCCAGGCGATCGAGGAACCAGCGATCATGGCTCACCACCACCGCACAGCCGGCGAAGTTCGCAACCGCTTCTTCCAAGGCCCGCAGCGTATCGACATCGAGGTCGTTCGTCGGTTCGTCGAGCAGCAACACGTTCGAACCACGACGCAGCAGCTTGGCCAGGTGCACGCGATTGCGTTCACCACCCGAGAGCACGCCAACCTTCTTCTGCTGGTCGGTCTTTTGGAAATTGAACCGCGAAACGTACGCCCGGGCGTTGAGCTTGTGGCCACCCATGTCGAGTGTTTCGTGCCCGCCGGAAATCTCTTCGTACACGGTCGCGTTGCCATCGAGGGTATCGCGAGACTGGTCGACGTAGCCGAGTTCGACCGTGGGGCCGATGGTCAGCGAGCCGCTATCGGGCTCTTCTTTGCCCATCAGCATCTTCAGCAGCGTGGTTTTACCCGCACCATTCGGGCCGATGATGCCAACGATCCCGCCAGGCGGCAAGCGGAAGTTCACCTTGTCGAGCAGCACCTTGTCGCCGAACGACTTCGACAGGTCGTTGGCCTCGATCACCTGATCGCCCAGCCGAGGTCCCGGCGGAATGTGAATCTCGAGTTCCCGTTCCTTGGCATCAAAATCCTCCGAGGCCAGCTGCTCGTAGGCAGAGATACGGGCTTTGCTCTTCGACTGGCGAGCCTTGGGAGCCATGCGAACCCACTCCAGCTCGCGCTTGAGTGTCCGCTGGCGGGCCGACTCTTGCTTCTCTTCCACCTCGAGCCGCTTCCGCTTCTGCTCGAGCCAGCTGGTGTAGTTGCCCTCGAACGGCAGACCTTTGCCGCGGTCGAGTTCGAGAATCCAGCCGGCCACGTTGTCGAGGAAGTAGCGATCGTGGGTCACCGCGACGATGGTGCCGGGGTAATCGGCCAGGTGCCGCTCGAGCCAGGCGACGCTCTCTGCGTCGAGGTGGTTCGTCGGTTCGTCGAGCAGCAGCAAGTCGGGCTTCTCGAGCAACAACCGGCAGAGCGCCACACGGCGACGCTCGCCGCCCGAGAGTTTGGTGACGTCGGCATCGCTCGGCGGCAGGTTCATCGCGTTCATCGCCACTTCGATCTGACGATCCAGCTCCCAGGCATTGGTCGCGTCGATGCGATCCTGCAGCACCGCCTGGCGGTTCATCAGCTTTTCCATAGCATCAGAGTCGTCGGCCACTTCGGCGTACTTGTCGCCCAAGGCTTCGAACTCGACCAGCATCGCCCGCGTGGCGGCTACCGCCTGCTCGACGTTCTCCAACACGTTCTTGTCAGCGTCGAGCTTCGGTTCCTGCTCCAGCAGCCCCACGGTAAAGCCGTCGGTCAGGCGGGCTTCGCCGTCGAACTCCTTGTCGATCCCCGCCATGACCCGGAGCAGCGTACTCTTGCCGGCGCCGTTGCGTCCGAGCACGCCGATCTTAGCCCCCGGATAAAAGGCAAGGTAAACGTCGTCGAGCACGAGCCGTTGACCGATTTTCTTGGTCAGTCCGGCCATTTGATAGATGTATTTTTGCGACATATGCAAAGAGCGTAGGTTCTGGGGGCGGGAAACGGAAAGCTTGCGAAATTGCCTCGGCCGGCGAAGGCCAGAGTGGTACAATGACTCGCGGCTCGGGATTGCGGATCGGCAATTTTACACACGAGGGACCAATCGTGGCAGGCGTCTTTCCAGATCGGCCGAAGTTTGAGATCGCTGCGTCCGACCATTGGGCGGCACGCAAGAAGAACAAACCGCTCCGCACCACCTATCGCAGCGGCGATCTGGCAACCGAGCGTTTTTTGCTGGAACTGGCCGAATTTCGCGAGCAACAACTGGCCGACTCGACACCTACGGGGAACTGGCTGCTAGCGTTCCGCCGAGATTTCCAGGCGATTCTCTCGCTCGCTCCTTGCAGGGGACTGCAACAGGTGCTCCAAAAGCTACCGCCCGAGTCTCCGGTGTTTCCGGTCGCCCTCTGGCTGCAAGGACGGTGTTCGACCCGAATGAAGAGCCACGACCTCGAGTCACTGCCTGCCGAGGCGACGCCCACTTTGCGCAAGCATTTCGCGAAGGCGCTCTACCGGGTGGAAGCCTGGCCGCGGCTGCGACGGCTGGCAAACGACTACCCGAACGACCCGTTTGTGGCCGCGATGAAGAGCTGCCCGTTTCGCCGGTCGCTGGCAAGCCGCATCGCCCGCTACGCCGAGCATGTGAGTCAGCCGCCGGAGCTAAATCCGGCCGACCATCGCCCGACGCCATTGTGGATTCGCGACAGTCCATGGACCCTCACCCCACCGAAATCGAATCGCTGGATTCGGATGATGCTGGAGCGGATCAGAGTGTGGGTTCGGGGAGTTCACTAGATGTTCGAACTCGCCCTTCCACCAGGCAAGTGGCTTTCACAGGGCCAGGATTTTTGAACAGGGTGGGCACTCCCACTTCGAGTAAAGTTAATCCGGAGTGTTTGGCGAACTCTTTCGCCGCCGCTGGCGAATAACTCCGGCAAATATGCCGAATAGGTTCTTGGCCAACCGCTTCGGCCTTGGCCCACCTTTTCCTAACATAGTGGTCGATCGTACCGACGCAGCCCGCTGCGGGTAGCGTCAATATACCACCCGGCAGTCGCCTCGACGGCAATTAAGGAGCCGCTTATCCCGAATAAGGGGGTCCCCTAACTAGTTCCCGGCCCACGCCCAAAACTAAGCTTCAAAGCCGGGAGTCGGCTCGCCAATTCCTTCCGAACGCTCTAAGATATAGCCATGATCTACCTCTTCGAAAATCCGATTCCGCTCTTAATGATTGGCCTGGTGCTGCTCACCTTTAGTGGAGTGATGTACTACTCCACCCGCAGCGTGGGGTCCTTCTTGGCAACGGTGCTTATCGCGGTGCTGACGCTCTGCGGGCTGGTGATGGAGCAAATCGTCTACACCGAGCGTGAGCTGGTGGAGGTCGCAGTGACCAGCATCTGCGATGCGGCGGAGAATAACGACATCGAAGACGTTCGCGCCCACCTTGCGGCCTCGGCGACCGAGACACGGAAGATGGTCGACAAGTTGATGCCGATCATCCAAGTCGAAAAGGCGAACGTGATCAGCGATATCAAGATCGAACTCGATGACCCCAAGAATCCCAAGCACGCGACCGCGCGGTTCGAAGGATACTTTGCGGGTAAATACAAAAAGACGGGTACGCCAGGGGCGGGGCGTTCTTCGGTTACCGTGAGCCTAGTCCGCGGAGAGCATCGCTGGTTGATCGAGAATGTTGTATCTGATCCCGACTTCGAGCAATTGATTAATCAACTAATCAACTAGCGAGTCGATCCCTACTCGACTTGTTAAGGTTGGCCGAAGCCACCTCGGTAACCATAACCGTAGCTGCGATTTGGATAGCCACCGTATCCGCCGTAGCCGTATCCACCATAGCCGCCGTACGCGGAGCCATTGTAGTATCCGCCCGACAGGTACGACTCTTTCCAGGCGTCGTGGAACCGCTCCCATTCGGCATCGATCCCGCCGCGACCATTGCCCCAGCTCTGCACCTGGTAGTAATTGTCAACGCTACCGTTCACGCCCCGCAAGCTGGTGCGGGTGGTGCGATAGCCGCTGGTGACTAGGCGAGGGTCTGGCAACTCTTCGACGTACGCATGTCGTTCGTACTGGGCGACGCGGGCCCCGGACTCGGGGGCGTGCGAGTAGGTGCTGCGTTGGAACATCCAAGTCGGCTGTTCGCAGCAATCTTCCGCATGAGCGGCTACCGACCAACCGGCAACCGAAGTAAACAGGGTAGCGACCAACAAAGCATGACGAGTAGCAAACATGAGGAGCACATCTAGCTGGAAGTAAAAAGGCGAGAACCTACTTCCAGATTAATCACCGCGCGCGTTTGCCCCAAGCAAAAGCCAGTAATTCGGCCGCTACTTGCGTAGCTGGCACCGGTTGTGACGATTCTACGGGGCCAGACTACTCGCTGTCGGCCCATTCATCCTCGTGACCAATGAGTACCTTGTAGACTTGGTGATCATCGGCAAAGTAGCGGAACTCGTAGCCTTCCTCAATTTTCGGCATGGCCATCAACTGTGGCTCCCAAGCTTTCTTCATAAACTCCTCATGCGACTTGGGATATCTACCGTTTGAGGCGTAAAACTGATTAATCGCTTGGCCGAAGCGTTCGGTCCCAGCCCAAGCTTCTACTTGGCGATGGGCACCCGCTTTGGCACTTAGAAGACCTTTGACTTCGACCCCTTCAATGGGTTCACTTGCTAATACTTTGATTGGTCTATTAACAACTTCATTTTCCACCGGTTCAGTAACCTCAGCCTGAGAATTCTGAGGTACCGGGTCGATCGACATCTCGACACCGGAGTCGCAACCAGTAGCGACCAGCAGCATGAACGCGGCAAGCAGACTCAGATTTTGATGTCCCATGTTTTCATCTCCGCGAGGTAATCCGCCCGAGTCCGATCGAACTCCAGCGGGGTGAGGGTAACGTGTCCCTGTTGAATCGCGTTGAGGTCGGTCTCTTGGGGAAACCCGGTGGGGGGAGTTCCGGTTGCCCAATAGTACCGCCGCCCTTTCGGATCGCGGCGTTCCTCGAACTCGGCCGGCCAGCGGGCCACGCCCATCGGCACCACGTGCAGTTCGGGCGGATCGTCCACCGACCGCAGCGAGGCTGCCGTCGACATATTGAAACTATACAGCTTTTGCTTGTCGAAAGCACGCTTTTCGAGCAATTGCTCGATGACCTGCACCCCCATCTCGGCGGCTCGGTCGAAGCGTGGGTTGTCGTCGTACTCGAGCGACACTGCAATGCTGGGAATCCCGTGCAGCGCCCCCTCGGTGGCGGCCGCCACGGTGCCGGAATACAGCACGTTAATGCCGACGTTCAGCCCGCCGTTGATACCGCTGACCACGAGATCGGGCTGCTGCGGGCAGAACTTGGCGATTGCCAACTTCACGCAGTCGGCCGGGCTTCCCTCAACGGCCCACCCGCGGCGATCGTCGCCAAACGAGGCTTCTTTGGCCATCAGAGGGGTGAGAAAGGTGATCGAGTGCCCGACGCCGCTCTGTTCGGTGGCCGGAGCCACGACTACCACGTCGCCCAGTTTCTGCAATTCCCGCTCCATCGCCGCCAGGCCGGGAGCATAAATACCATCGTCGTTCGTCAGCAATATAAGCATCGTGCAGCAGCTAGTTTCGTCGGAGTACGGTGAAGCGTAGGGGAGCGAGTCCTCACTATAGCGCGCGGGTTTGGGGTCGGACAACGGTGCGGATAGGCGGGCGACGCAAACTTGCTACAATCATAGGTTTTCCCGGTTCCCCATCCTCCCAGCCCCCTCCCCTACCCTGCATGTCCAGCCTTGCTAACCAGCGTGTTCTGGTACTCGATTTTGGGTCGCAACTTGCACAGCTCATCGCCCGCCGGGTACGGGAGCAGCACGTCTACTGCGAAATCGTCCGCCACGATATTACTGCCGACCGACTCCGCGAGCTTGCCCCCAAAGGCATCATCCTCTCCGGCGGTCCCAGCAGCGTGTACGCCGACGGTGCCCCGAAGTGCGATCCCGAGCTGTTCGAACTCGGCATCCCCGTGCTCGGTATCTGCTACGGCATGCAGCTTGCCTGCCAGGCGTTGGGTGGCGAAGTAAAGAGCGTTAATAGTCGCGAGTATGGCCGCGCCCATGTCGATGTGCTCGACCACAGCGATCTGTTTGCCGATGTGCACCCCAAGACGGAAGTCTGGATGAGCCACGGCGACCAGGTTACCGCCATCGACGAGACGTTTGTGCCGCTCGCCAGCACGGGCACCTGCCCCTACGCGGCCGTGCGTCACAAGACCCGCCCGGTGTACGGGCTGCAGTTCCATCCCGAAGTCACCCACACGGTCGAAGGCAAAACCTTGCTGGCCAACTTCGTTCGCAACGTGTGCGACTGCGATGGCACCTGGCGTCTCGGCGACTTTGCCGACGAAACCATCGAGCGCATTCGCGAGCAGGTAGGCGACAATCGCGTGATCTGCGGACTCTCGGGCGGGGTCGACTCGTCGGTGGTTGCCGCATTGCTGTCGCGGGCCATCGGGTCGCAACTCTCCTGCATCCTGGTCGACAACGGCTTGCTCCGCAAAGACGAAGCCCGGTTGGTGGTTCAGGAGTTTTCGGGCCACTTCAAATCGGACCTGCATGTGGTCGAGGCCGAAGACCGCTTTCTCGACAAACTCGCTGGCATCGTCGACCCACAAGAAAAGCGTCGCCGGATCGGGCATGAGTTCATCGCTTGCTTCAAGGAAGAAGCCGACAAAATTACTGGAGCCAAGTACCTGGCCCAAGGCACCCTGTATCCCGACGTGATCGAGAGCGGGGCCTCGGCCGATGGTCCTGCGGATACAATCAAGCTGCACCACAACGTCGGCGGCCTGCCCGAAGAACTCGGCTTCGACCTGATCGAGCCGCTTCGCGACCTTTTTAAGGACGAAGTCCGCCAACTCGGTTTGCAACTCGGCTTGCCCGAAGAGATTGTCTGGCGTCATCCGTTCCCCGGCCCAGGCCTGGCGGTTCGCTGCCTGGGCGAGGTCACGCGCGACAAGCTGGCGATGCTCCGCGAGGCCGACGCCATCGTGGTCGGCGAGATTAAAGCCGAAGGTCTGTACCGCTCCACCAGTCAGTCGTTTGCGGTGTTGCTGCCGGTGCAAAGCGTCGGCGTAATGGGCGATAGTCGCACCTACGACAACGCCATCTGCGTTCGCAGCGTGAATACCGACGACTTCATGACCGCCGACTGGAGCCATTTGCCGCACGAACTGCTAAGTCGCATTGCCACGCGGATCATCAACGAAGTCAAAGGCGTCAATCGCGTGGTCTACGACATCAGTAGCAAACCTCCTGCAACGATCGAATGGGAGTAGCCCGCGAGGTTGGCTCCCTTTACCTACAACCTTATTTGATTCGCAACGATCATGGGACCTTTAGTCGGGCTGTGGCGTGACACTTGGTGGGTTTGGCTCATTCTGGCCGTGCTGGTCATTGTGCTGGGGGTGCTGGTCACCTGGTTCTATTTCGTGATGCTGCCGGCGCTGCCTGGCATGTTCGTCTACTTTGCGTTTAACCGCTACGACGAAAACGGCAACGAAAAACCGGACGTCGACCGGTAACCGCTCCCCGCGCGCGGAGCGAGGCTTGGTTTTTTCTGCAGCAAGCCAGTCTGGCTGCTACAATCGGCAGCTTGTGGTTTCCTGCAACACTGTCAACGCCTCGCCTTCTGCATTGCTTATGTCCGATCCCGCGCCGCAACGTATTCGTGTGACTTGTCCTCACTGTGGAGCCAAGGCCAAAGCCCCCCTCGAGTACGCAGGGCGAAAGGTGAAGTGTGCCTCGAAAGAGTGCGGGCAGTCGTTCCAGATACCTGCGGCCGAAGCAGCTTCGCCGGACAAGCAACCAACGCCCGCCGCGGCGAAACCGACACCAAAACCAAAAGCTGCGAAACCAGCCCCTCCGAAGCCAGCTGCAAAGCCAGCACCGCCGAAACCCAAAGCGACTCCACCTGAAGACGAAGGTCCGCTGTTCGATAACGACTTTCTATCAGAACTCGAGCGCGAGGCTCCCCGGCCTTCTACCGGCGTGTTCCAAGAGACCGTGGCCAGCAACCCGGGACTCATCCGCTTCAATCCGTTGCAATGGTGGAAGTACCAACCACTGGGACTCATCGCTGGCGTTGGATCCGCGGCGCTCGTGCTGTTGATCTGGCTGGGACTCGTTCTTAGCGGGCACTCCGGCACCTTGGCCACCAAGGATGGAGGGGCCACCCCGATCTGGCTATTCAGCCCCGCGATACTCGGCACGCTCGCTTACTTCACCTGGAACAAGTCGCATAAGTTCCGCCGCGGCGACGCGAATCCTGGCATCGTGGTTTCGCTTGAGCCAGCACTCATTGCGGTACCGACCGACCTTTCGCAAGGAGTCGGCGAGTACCTGGCGGTCAAGATTCTACCGATCAAACTCAAGTCGTCGTGCGGCAAGCCTCTCGAAATCGGCAGCGTTGTTCCCACCATCGCTTACTATGGTGCCCCGCACAACAAGCATGCCGAGCATTGGAGCGACTTCTATCCCGATCCGGCCGAGTACGCCACCGGCGATCAGGCCACGCTCGAACGACTGGCGGCCAGCTTTCCCGAGGAGCAATACGCGTTCCTACACGAAGCCCTGCAGTTGATCGAGCGTCCTTACGCTCCTGGGCTGTACGCTTTGTGGGAAGCCCCAGGCAAAGCGATTGGTCGCAAGATCAACAACAAGAACGACTACTAACCTGCGTGCGGTTTCTTGCGTCTCCCTCGCTTAAAAGGGGGCTCTCGAGCCATTAGATGCTGCATGGTGAGGTACACGGTGTTGTACCCATCGTATCCATGAGCAGCGAGCCAGGCGTTTCGGCGACTCAGCGCCCGCTTGTTGCGAGCCAATTCACTCGGCTTCATGTAGTGACCGGGCCTGGTCTTGGACCATTGCCTGCGAGTCGAACGATGAACCACTCTACGGAAACGGCGGAGTGCGTCGGGTAACAATTCCCCTTCACGCACGACAATTCGTCCGGGCATCGATGGCGTCTTCGTGGCCGACGCTGAGCCAAGTTCTAGAGGTCGGTTTCGACCTACCATTCACAAAGTACTGCCTTCAAGTTAGTCGATTCCACTCGTCGGCTGCAAGTCACAATAGGGATGCTCGCTTATCCCTTGCTAGAACACGATGCCATGAATCGGCACCGGCTTGGTGGGCAGGTTGGGATCGCCCATCATTTCTTTCAGGTTCTCTTCGATCGTCAGGCTGATGCTCGTAAGCGGCGTGTCGCCCGGGCGGTTTTCGAAGGGGTCTTCGGTACGTTCACCAATGTAATCGAGCGTAATGAACACGAAGTTAATCACCAAGGCCAGCGGAATATTGAACGGCCCCAGTACTTCGATAAACGCAAATGGCACCAGCGTACCATGGATGAACACGAACAGTCGCGAGAAGAAACTGTAGGGCCGCGGGAACGGAGTGTTCTTAATCCGCTCGCACATGCCTTGATGGTTGTTGAACTCGGTAAGCGTCTCGTGCAGCTTTACATAGCGATAATCCGAGAGCCACCCCCGCTGGTACGCACGGAGCAGGTCGTCGCCTTGTTCCATCAATAAGTAGTTCGGTGGATTGCGTTTGCTGAGTACCATTTCAAGGTCGTTATTCGCCAAGAACGGCTCGATGTCGTGATACTGGTTGTGCGTTTCGAGTAGTTCGTTTTCGATCTCGTTGTAAGCATGCCGCTGACGCAGGAACACACGCAGCGCATGCACAAAGGCAATGTGCCGATAGATCATGCGATGCTGCCATTGCTTCAGCTCCTCGCTGCCCGGCTGATTGTCGTCGATGGCCAGGTTCAGCACCTCACGCCCCCACGCCCGACTGTAGTTCACCAGCTTGCCCCAGATTTTTCGGGCTTCCCACCAGCGGTCGTACGCACTGTTGTTCTTAAACCCCAAGAAGATCGCCAGTGCGGTACTGAGCGTGGCAACCGCATTAAAGGGAATGGCCACCCAGGTCAAATCGAATTCGTGATGCAACACGTACACGATGAGAGAGAGCGTCAGAAAGTAAGCCATGCTCTTCCACGTATAGAAGATGATGTGGCTCCACTGAATTCTTCTGGCAATGATCATGTAGTGCTGTCACCAACCGGAGGGCTTGGGAATTCTTGCGAACTGCGGTGCTCCGGCCGCTACTTCGATGAGTCGCCTGCTGCCGGAACCGTTGCGGTGGATCGTAAGGGTGAGAAACGAGAGGGGACGAACAGACGGGGATTAACAGTGTAGCGGGACGTGCAAGAAATGGCACGTGCAGTCGCCCCACCGGTTTCCCCCATGCGGCTCGAAGTGGCTTAAAACAGTTGTTGAAACGCGCCGTCGACCTGCTCTAATACATGTTTAACCGTTGGCAGAGTGCTTCGTCCGGTGCACGCCACGCTTTGTTTAATGCCCCCACCCCGGGGGCAAAATAACTCACTTACGTCGATGACTCATCCCGTTACTGCTGGTGTTCCAACAACTTACGAAGGGAACGCTCGCCGTAAGAATTGCCCCCACGGATCGATTTCCGCGAAATGGGGGCTTTTGAATCCAATCCTTGGGACCTCCGATTCATGAAACTGCACCACGTTCAACAACAACTCGCCAACCACCCGATTGCCGACATTCCGGCTGCCGTGCATGCAGCGCTCGACAAGCTCGCCCACCCAGTGCCCGCCGGCGAGATTGCCATCACCGCTGGCAGTCGCGGCATTTCGAATATCGCCGCAATCACCCGCGCGGCTGGCGACTGGCTCAAGAGTCGTGGGGCGAAGCCGTTCATCGTGCCGGCCATGGGGTCGCACAACGGGGCGACCGCCCATGGTCAGCGGGCGATGATCGAGTCGCTCGGCATCACCGAAGAAGCGATGGACATGCCAATTCGGGCGTCGATGGATGTCGTCGAGATCGGCGAGACCTTCACCGGCCCGATCACCATGGACAAGTTCTGCCATGAATCGGATGGGGTGCTGGTGCTCAATCGCATCAAACCCCACACCTGCTTCGTGGGCCCGATTCAAAGTGGGCTGATGAAGATGATGACCATCGGCATGGGCAAGATCAACGGCGCCCGCACCTTCCATCAGGTTCCCTGCTTGAAGAAAGCCGACGCGATCATCGCCCTCGGCGAAGCGATCATCGGCACCGGCAAAATCTTCGCTGGCCTGGGCATTATCGAAGATGGTTACGACCAAACGGCCGAACTTCACGCGCTGGCCCCCGAGCAATTCGCGAGCGAAGAACCTAAACTGCTCGACCACTACACGAACGATTACTTCCCCAAGCTACCGGCCGAGGAATTCGATGTGCTGATCGTCGACCAGATCGGCAAGACCTTCAGCGGCCTCGGCATGGACCCTAACGTGATCGGCCGCCGCGGCTTGGCCGGAGTGCCCGATTTTCCTTCGCCGAGGATCGGCAGCATCGCCGCCTTGGAACTCACCACCGCTTCGCAAGGCAACGCACTCGGCTTCGGTCTCGGCGATTGCATTACGCAACGCTTGTACGACGCGATCGACTTCGAGAAGACTCGCATCAATGCCGAGACCACCGGCGACATGGATCGCATTCGCATGAATCACATCGTGAAGGACGATGTCGATGCGTTTAACTGGTGCGGCGATCGCAGCGGCACCGACCGCTGGTTGGTGGTACCCAACACGTTGCACCTCGACTCGATGTACGCCAGCGAAGGGCTGGTCGACGAGTTGAAATCGAATCCCCAATGCACGGTCGCCGACGAGCCGGTGGAAGTAGAGTTTGTCGACGGGCGGATGAAGCTGGCGTTTTAACTCTGCTAACTAGCCAGGAGCCCCCTACTCATGATCACAAATCTTGCCTGCTTCGGTCGAGAAGCCTTCGCTGGTCGGTACGAACTTGCCACGATCGGCGAGGAAGTCGATCAGCTGGCTGGCATTCATGCCACTCGCGCTGCAGGTGCAGAATCGCGCCTCAGTGCCAAAGCGGTTGTGAATCGCAGCCTCGAGCGACTCGCGATCGTACTGCTCGCCCGATTCAACCATCATCCGCATCACTTCATGCCCATGGATGTCGGTGGTGCTGGATTCCATACCTGAGAAACTCCCTAATTCGAGAAAAGTCGAGATTTACCTGCCGAGAACCTTTAAGATGATCGTGTTGGCCAGCGAACGCAAGGCCATCGCACCGCCCTCACCGCTTTTCCCTCCTCCCGAGCCGGTTGTCATGAACATGCGATTTCTCCCCCTGCTGGCCCTCTTCTCTATGGTCTCGACCTGCCCGCTCGCAGCAGCCGACGAAGCGGCCTCGCTGCCGAACGTGCTGATCCTGTACGCCGACGACATGGGCTTCGGCGACGCGAGTTGCTATAACCCCGAATCAAAAATCACCACTCCTAACATCGACCGCCTGGCCCGCGAAGGCATGCGGTTCGTCGATGGGCATTCGTCTTCTGGCATCTGCACTCCCAGTCGTTACGCACTGCTCACGGGGCGGTACCACTGGCGCAAGTTTCACGACATCGTCGGCGCGCTCGGAGCCTCGCGGTTTGATGCCGAGCGATTGACGCTTCCTGAGATGCTTCAGCAAAAGGGATACGACACCGCGTGCGTCGGCAAGTGGCATCTCGGTTGGGACTGGAATGCGATTCGTCACCCCAACGCCAAGAAAACCACGGCCGCTGGTGGCAAACAAAAGTACTGGGGATACGATGCGTTCGACTGGTCGAAGCCGGTGCCAGATGGTCCGCTCGCGCACGGGTTCGACTACTACTTCGGCGACACGGTGATTAACTTCCCGCCGTACGCGTGGATTGAGAACGATCGGTTGATCTCGCCGCCAGATGCCAACTTAGAGATCACCGCGAAGACCAAGGAAGGCAACTGGGAAGCCCGCCCCGGCCCAGCGCGGAGCGATTGGGACTTTTACGACGACTTGCCGACGCTCACCAACAAGGCCGTGAGTTGGCTGGCATCGCGCAAGGATCAGACGAAGCCGTTCTTCCTGTACTTCGCGTTGCCATCGCCACACGCGCCGATCATTCCGATCGATAAGTTCGACAACGCCTCGCAGGCCGGAGCCTATGGCGACTACGTGGTACAGAGTGACTGGTCGTGTGGCGAACTGCTCAAGACGCTCGATAAGATTGGGCTGGCTGAGAACACCATCGTGGTGTTCACCTCCGACAATGGCCCCGAGATCTATTGCTACGCTCGCGAAGAACGCTTTGGCCATCGTTCGAACAATCCCCTGCGGGGCATTAAACGCGACATCTACGAAGGGGGGCATCACGTGCCGTTCATCGTTCGCTGGCCTGGCAGAGTACCGGCCGACACTACCAACGAAGCGCTGATCTCGCAAATCGACGTGATGGCCACGCTGGCCGAAGTGGTTGGCTTCGACCTGCCCGACGGCGCGGCCGAAGACTCTTATAGCCAGCTCAGCATGCTTGAAGGTGGTTCGCCTGTTCGAACGACACTCGTGCATAATACGTATCGCGATCGCTACGCACTACGCGATGGAAAGTGGTTATGGATCAACGCCCCCAACGGCTATCATCGCCCTGCAAACAAAGCATGGGAAGCTCGACACGACTACCCATCCGACGATCACCCTCAACAGTTGTTCGATCTCTCGACCGACCTGGGTCAACGACATAACGTCGTCGATTCCCATGAAGACATTGCCCAACGCATGGCAGCGCAACTTCAACAGATTCGCGAAGCCGGCCACAGCGCCCCGCGACTGGACGATGCCAATCAGGCGGGAGGTTAAAAGAGGTGCCTAATAATGTTGGGTTTTGCAACCAATGGCACCTTTAGAATGCTTTGGAAATCCCATTTTGAGAGGGAAAACTGAGACTGAGTTTCGTTAAGGCAAAATACCGACAAAGGGACTTGCAAAAACTTGACTGGCCCAAAACCCGGCGTTACGATGCTCGGTGGAATTACGGTGGCAATGGTGTTCCTGAAGCGATGCGATCGCTGGCTTGGCTCCACGTTCTCAGAACTTCCAAATTGCCTTAGTTTCCTGCAGCAGGCCCTCTCCTCTTTCTTGGGTTAACCAGCTCTGGAAGCTCAGACACCGATGGGGGATCACGTTTCCGTAAATCCGCTAGTTGCTCAACCCACTGGTAGATGGTACGGCCTGTGGGTCGTGTTTTCATTTGTTGCTACGTACCAGGAGTGTTATGCAGTGTCGCAAGGTACGATTAAGAAGCTGACGGACAAGGGATTTGGATTCATCGAGGGAGAGCGGGGGGATATCTTTTTCCACAGCTCCGCCGTCGAGGGGGAGATTCGCTTCGACAATCTCCGTGAAGGACAGCAGGTCGAGTACACCGAGGGCCAAGGCCCTAAGGGTCCTCGTGCCGAGAACGTGAAAATCGTCTCGTAAGCAGTAAACAGGATCTTCGGATTCAAAGGCTCGCTCGACCGGCCCGCCCGGTTGAGCGAGTTTTTTGTTTCCCCACGCGGGGGCCCGCGACGCCCCCACCCGGCCAGCAGTCGCCAAAACCGGACAAACCGGTCGAATTTGCCACGTTTACCCCTGCCGACCACGCCTGGACGGGGACCCGTGTGTTAGGCTATATTACGTGACTTGTTCCTCTAGTGAGGACCGCACCGAACCTTTCCATTCCTCAGGAGTTGAGATTACCCGTGGTAAAGTTAACGCTTCGCGAACGTGAAACGGCCCAAGAGGCAGTCCGTCGGTTCCGTAAACTGGTGGAACGCTCTGGCATCAAAAAGGAAATCCGTGTTCGCGAGTTCTACGAGAAGCCCAGCGAAACGAAGCGCCGCGCGAAGATCCGCGCCGAGCGCCGTAATCGCCGCGAGCGCATGCTCGGCCGCGCCTAATCCAGCTGCTGCACTCCGCCGGCTTTCGGCGAGTCGATACCAGGTTCGCCACGCGTACCCATCAGTTTAGCTGTTAGCGTGCCGCGTGAGCGACTGAAGAACGAAATTAAAAAAAGACAGCCGACCCATTTGGGTCGGCTGTCTTTTTATTGAGTCAGCAAGTTCCGCTTCCAGGCAGAGCCTAGAAGGCGGTCTCAGCCCGCAGGAAGAACCCGTCGAAGCCCATGATGTTGGCGTCGTCGTAGCTGGTCTGCAGTTGGAAGTCGTACTCGTCGCGGAAGCCAAGGTCGTGCCATGCAGAGAAGAAGTAACCACCGCTAATGCTAGTGTTGCAGGTCACGAATACGGTACCACCCATTTCGATTTCGGTAACCGGAATGAGACGACGACCGCTAATGGTCTGCGTACCAGCTCCTACCGGCGCGGAGCCGGAGTAGTCGACCGACGACTGAGTAGTGCTGTAGTCGCCGACGAGCAGGGAGATATCGCCCTTCATGTACAGGCTGCAGATACCTTGACGACCCAGGTAACGACGCCCCAGCAGCCCTACGCGACCACCAGCACCCTGGAAGTCAGAAACCGAAGTTCCCCGCTCCAGCAGTTCGTCCGAACCATCGATCGTGCTGTAGATGCGAGTGGTATCGAAATCGACCGCACGGAACGCACCAGTGAAGGTGATATCCCAAGCAGGACACCAGCCATCACAACAAGTGTCGCAGCAGTCGCCACAACCGGTATCACAGCAGCCCAAAGGCGAGCCCAACGGGATGGTCTTCGACCAGCCGATGTCGAACGAGTTGAGGGCTATATCAGCGGTACCGACAACACGAGAGCCATCGAGTAACGGAGTCTGCTCAAGCGGCGAGATGATCTGATTGGTCGACGAAAAAGCGGGGCTTTCGAATCCGCTATCCGTATCGAAGCGAGTGTAGGTAAAGCGTACTTCTTCGCCACAGCAGTTGCGAATGCCGCCGTAGACGCGGAACGAGCTACTGTAGTCGAAATCGAGCTCGTGGAACGTATCGGTCAGGTTCGGAATGTCCCGCTCGAGGTAAGCCACCGCTTCGCTCGGATTGGCACGCACCCACAGGGCCTCGCCACCGACAAACAAACGGTTTCCCCGGCCAGTCGGCAGCAGGGCAAGATCGGCCACGCCTGGCCCGCAAGTATCGCAACTTGCCATCTGTACGCCGGTATCGAGCTGAGCCAGCGTATCCGACCACACGACTCCCTCGCCTGATTGATCGGTGCTGAAACCCGCCTGAGTTTCTTCTTGGGCACATGCCAGCGAGGCCATGGCCATGCTGAGCGCTACGGTAGCGCATGCAAATACATATTTCATCTAGATTCCCCCCAGAATCAGTAGCATGCCGGCTACGCTGCCCCCCCTTTGAGACATCCGTACCAAGCCTTGCAGTTAGGTCTAAATGGAGAGCGGGACCAACCACAGGCTTAACGGGCAGCACTGCGTCGGTATATCCTCCCCTGTCCCGTATGCTTTCGGAAC
Organism: Aeoliella mucimassa; assembly: GCF_007748035.1. Classification (NCBI taxonomy): domain Bacteria; kingdom Pseudomonadati; phylum Planctomycetota; class Planctomycetia; order Pirellulales; family Lacipirellulaceae; genus Aeoliella; species Aeoliella mucimassa. Next base: position 1,899,982 of record NZ_CP036278.1, on the reverse strand, counting down.
ATGGAAAGTAATCGGTATCGCTAGAACCGCAACTTTGGTGTTTCTCCTTACAACTGGATAAATGGGCAAAGTCCGTAAACTCACCGCAACCCGCATCCCGCCAAGTTGACCATCTGCGCACACAAAAAGACGGTGCTGTGGTCGAGGGAAAACCACAACACCGCCTTAAACAAATTTCGACGACAACCTTTTCGCCTAACGGCGGGGCGGCCTAGAGGGTGGGCGGCACCGCCGGCGACTGGGAATCGCTCGGCACCGTCGGCGACTCGACTCGCTACTCTTGCGAGTACGATGCCGCTCGGCCACCATATCGGTGCAAGTGGGCACGCACTGACGTTCACGCTCGCACCCAGCCACCGATTGCACGTGACCTCTTTGAGCTAGCATGGCAAAAACCTCTCAATGCTCTTCCCGAGTGAACGGAAAGATCACCTCCTCCCCCACGAGGGAGGAACTCGTTCGTAGGATAAATCGCCTAACCGCGGTTAAGCAGTTTTCCGACGATACCAGATGGTCGAGCCGACGAGTGCCAGGCCAACTAGCACCACGGACGAAGGCTCAGGCACCTGAGTGGGATCGGTAAGGGTACCGGCTACAAAGGTATCGATGCCTTCCATCACGCCGTACGGACGAAGGATCTGGTTGTAGTACAACGACTGGTTGCCGGATACCTCGTAGTCTTCGAGTTGGGCAGCAGCGGTTTTAGTGATCGATTGGTCATTGGTATCGACGAACAGCGCCGAAGCAATGGCATTGTCGCTCGCATCGCTACCGTTCATGTCGAACAATACCAGACGGAAGTCAGGATAGGGGAACAATCCGTCGACTCCTGCGTCGGGATCGATATCGATACCGAAACGAACAATCTCGCCAGGGGCTAGACCGCCGTTACCGATAGACACCACGAGTTCGTCGCCGGTGGAAGTCGATGAAATCGAAATACCAGGAGTTGAATCACTCAATAGCGCGTAGGTGCCGTAGTTGGTATCACCAAAGTTGTAGTCGGTGTCGCCAATCGTGATGCTGAACTCGGTCAGATTGCCGGTCGACTCTTCGAGATTCTCGACTTCGATCCAAGGCATGTTGCGGTTCTGGATACGCTGATAGGCCGTATCCCACATGGCGTACATTTTGTAATCAGGATCATCGGGGTGCTCCAGAATCATCTCTTTTTCAGAGATCTTGATCTGGAAACCTACTTCGTCCAACTCGGCCCGAGCCGACGACGAAATGCAAAGCATGACGAGTGCAATAAAACTTAGGTTCACAAGGGAACGCCAAGTACGTATGGCAAAGTTGTTAAGAATCATCTGTATTTCCCTCAAAATGGATATTCGTGCAGCATCCCATCACGAAAAACCTTGGGTGCGTGCTCTTTGGGTAAAACTCATGTAGCAACTCGCACACACATCCCAAGAGAGGTGTGGGCTTTGGGGTCCAATACGGCTGCCAGACATCACGTTGTTGCAGGTGAACTAGGAAGCAAGCGTTTGCTTGCTGGCAGCACTTCAGAAAGCGGCATGTGATACTGCAAGGCTCCCTACAGGAACCTGCAGCGCGCAACGCTACGCACCACGGCACGCCGGGCACCACGACCGTTCTACCTGGTAGGTCCGCCGGAATTGCACCTTGAAATCAGGCGTCTTACAGCAATTACCAACCAATAGAAAACGGATCACTCCACGGAAAACGCGAAAGGATGTTTGCTAGCCCGAGGACCAACAGGCAAACCATCGCCACCAGAGTATCTGAGGAGCAACACTCCACCACGCAATTGGATTGAGGAGCTACAAAGAGGTCTGGAAGCCGTGGATAGTGAATGCCAAGCGAGCGAAGTGGCAACGCCACTTACACGCCGCTTTGTCGACATTCATGAGCACAGCTCCCGGTAGCATGAAGAAAATAAATGACCTGCTCAGGAAAATACTCCTAAGCCATAATGACAGACTAAGTAGTTTGAAGTCCCATGTCAACAAGTTGTTGCGGTTTTTCTCAGTTTTCAAAAGCCCAAAAATAGACGTGGCGGGGTCCCCTCTGGAGCCTCGCCAAAGCCCGCCACGTCCGTGAGCCTCCTCCCCGGAGAGCCTACTTTCCAAAGCTAGGATGTTGCTCGTGGATGTCAAATATGGGGATTTCCAGGATGCACAGAAGCGCAGCCGCCGACCCGCCAGAAATTGGGATCGCAAGCATTGCCAAGCCTTTGGCGGAGGAAGCCATCGCGCTGGCCGCGAAGCTGTAGAACCCCTGGCCTACCGCCCGGAATCGTGCCAATCGAGGCCGATATCCAAACAGGGTGCCGAGTGGGTCAGAGCCCCCACGCTGATGCGATCGACGCCGGTTTTTGCGATTGCTCCGATCGTAGCGAGCGATACGCCGCCAGAGGCTTCGAGCAACATTTGGGGAGCAGATGCATCGCGAAGCTCCACGGCCGCCCGCAGGTGGTCATTTGTCATGTTGTCGAGCAGCACAATGTCGGGTTGGGTTGGCAGCACCTGGGCGAATTGCTCGAGGGTATCGACCTCAACCTCAATGGCCTCGACCGCAATTTGCTGATCGGCCAGTCGGCTCCGCACCTTTTCGGTGGCTTCCGCCAGGGTAAGTCCCTGCTGGCTGGCGAGGGCCACGTGATTGTCTTTAATCATCACCGCCCGATTCAAACCGAGTCGATGGTTCTGCCCGCCGCCGCACCGAACCGCGTACTTTTCCAGTAATCGCCAGCCTGGTGTCGTCTTGCGAGTGTCGTACACCTCGGCTTTGGCGCCGACCACTGCGTCGACATAGGTCCGCGTGAGTGTGGCGACTCCGGAGAGTCGTCCTAAAAAGTTCAGCAGCACCCGCTCGGCGGTCAGGATGTCGGCCGCCGAACCCGTCAGGTTGGCGAGCACCCGCCCGGGAGCGACTTGGTCGCCATCCTGGCTCGAGAGCGTCAACCGCACGTCGCTGGCAAGCTGCTCGATCAACAGCTCCACGACCTTGAGTCCGGCCACCACCCCATCCTGGCGAGCTACGACGTCGACGGAGCCTGGCGCCCCGTCGGGCACCAGCATGGCGGTGGTCCAGTCGCGCTGGCCCCCCAGATCTTCGGCAACCGCCAGGCGAATGAGTTCTGTAGCCGATTCGGCGACCTCGCTGCCCCAATCGAGTTGCTGAAATTGTCCGTTCATTGCGAAGCCTCCGCCAGATAAATCGAATTGCCGAAGCCTCTATTGTAGAGTTTCAGAGGTCGAGTGACGAAGGGGCGGCAGAGCGGCGAAATTGCCGGGTGCAAAGCTGGATTCGGCTGCTGTGGGCTGCTTTAATGGAGCCTGCCCCCTGCCCTCTCCCCACCGGTCGTCCGCCGAAATGCCCAAGCCGATGCTCGATGCCCGACAGCAGTCGACGGTTGCCAGTCTGGCGGCGGTGGGCTTGGCTATTGGGCTGGTATGGTGGGTCGTGGCCGGGGGTCAGTCGGGGCGGTTGATCGAAATCGACCAGGCAGAGCCGGTGCCCTACGAATTTATGGTCGATCTAAACACGGCCACCTGGCCCGAGTTGGCTCAGTTGCCTGAAGTGGGGGAGATCCTCGCTCGGCGCATTGTCGAGACTCGCGAGACCGAAGGGCCGTATCGCACCCAGCAGGATCTACTCAAAGTTCGTGGTATCGGCCAAATCAAGCTACTGCGAATGGCTCCGCATTTATTGCCACTGCCCGACGATACCGCGGTGGCGGGCAATTAGCCCAAAAGCTTGGCTTTGCTAGTGAGTCGTATCGTCTTGTGGAGTATCCGGCGCTGGCTCCTGCGGAGGGTCCAGCAAAGGCAATACCTTTGAAGTGCGTGGCGGCAGCGGAGGCATATTACTTGGCATCCCCTCGCCAGGAGCCTGCGGGCGCAACGGGGCCGCGTATTCAGGACGGAAGGTGCGCCCCACGAGCTCGTCGAAACGCGAGACCAGGGTTGCAAGAATCATGATTCCCGCGGCCGCGTAGATCATCAGACCTAGAATCATATCGACCACCACCCACTCTTCGCCGTGGACTCCCTCGATCATGATCATGCCGGGGGCAAAGTGCAGGAAGGGTACGAACAGCACGAGGGCAAGTTTCATGATCTCATCGTCGCCGCCAGTAACGAGTAGCGGCATGCAGCAACACATCATGTAACCACCGCCGAAGAAGAACAGCGTACCGATAGTTGCCCCGATCGATCGAAGTGAGCCTTTGAACTTTAGCGAGTAGGCCAAACCAACCGAGGTCGCGAATAGCCCGGTTGTCAGCACGGCCAGCACATGAAACGGGATTGCGAGCATGAACTCTGGCGAGAGCGTCAATTGCAGGAACCAGACCAGCGCGAGCGGCGCTGCCAGCCAGCGGAACGCGTAGAAATTGCCTAACGCCTTGGCCAAAATGATGTCGCTACCGGTGAGCGGCGTGGAGATCAACGATAGCCAGGAATCGTGCTCTTTCTCGTTAGTAATCAAACTCGCAGCCCGCAGGCCCATGAGGATTACCCCACCGACTCCGATCAGCGTGGAGATCGACATGCTAACGGCGATGTATTGATTGCCGGGTGAGCCTCCCCAGCCGCCACGGACCACGCCGACCGCTACCGCGTATTGATAGATCGCTATGCTCAGGGTGCCGAGCATGATGATTCCCATGCAGACTCGGCCGAGGAACCCCAGTTTTGTCGCCGAGGTGCGGGCGAATAACTCCTTCCAGAGCATCGGATGCTCTCCGAGCGGCAACCGAATGCGTGGCAGTTCCCACTTCCACGATCTGGTCGTCGCCCCGGCGCTGCTCACCGAACGCAGATGCACCCGACGAACCGCGATTACTGCGATGCAACAGAGTACTAGTGAAAGCAATAGTTGCCAGCCAACGAGTTGCCACACTTCGCTCGCCCCGTATCCCATGCCGAGACCGGAACCAATCATCTGACTGAACATCACCGGTAATGGATTGATCGCCAAGCACCAATCCACGACGTAGCCAAACAAAGTGAGGATGGTGCCAAGCACCCCGCCCTGCATACCGAGGGCCATCATCCACGACCCTAGAAAAAAGGGAAGCAAAAACACCAATGCTTCAACCAGATAGACGCGAATCAACGCATCGCGGGCGCGGGGAGACCACACCGAGATACACATCGACCCCACGGTCACCAGCGTGGCGGTACTCGCGAGCATGGCAAAGTAAGTAAGCAACAACGAGCCTGGGATGCCCCCCATCAAGCGGAAAATCGCAAGCACTGGCAATGCGACCATCACCAGTTTGCCGACGAGCAGCAGCTTTCCGAAGAGCTTTGACAACACGATCTCGGCGTTCGACAAATCGGTGGCGAACAGGTACTCGATGGTCCGCCGCTCCCGCTCGGTGGCAATGGCTCCTGCCGCTACGGCCGGGGCGACGAGCAGGGTGAGAATCATCGACAACCAGGCAAACGTCACGAAGAACCCAGAAGCGAGATTGGCCGCTTCGCGAATCGAAAGGCGATCGTTGCCATACCAACCGGCGACCCCTTCGTAGCACATCCAGAGCGAAAACAGGAGCATGCCGGCGAACAACACACGCAGCAAGTAATACCGCCGGCGTCGGGCGTTGGCAACTAGTTCGGTCTGAAATACGGGTCCCAGTAACATGGCTGCCAGTGTACCACCAGTTTAGGCGGGAAGCCACATCTCGCGCGAGGTTCTCCTGGTCAATTCAGGCGTCTCGATTGGCCTGACCGATTAGCCTCCAAGAAAACAATCACGCCTTACTTTTTGTCCCACGGTTGGGGTGGATTCTTCTGGTACTTCGGCGACGCGTCCTGCTCTGGCAGCGACTCGACAACCTGCATCAATGCTCGCTTGGCTGCCAGCACCGGAGGCGCGCTGGAGTCGATCAGATTCGCTTCTTCCCAAGGATCTTGCTGCAAGTCGTATAGCTGCTCAGGCTGGTGATTCGCATCGACCCAAAGCTTATAACGGTCGTTACGGACCACTCGTTCGTCATAGCTTAACTCCGGATGCACACGCCCCTGGCGAAGCACAGCCGGCCCGCCTCCCATCGAGAGGATCCACTCTCGCGGCTGGTAGTCCTCGTCGCCCAGCAGCAGACCGGCAAAGCTTGCGCCGTCGACCTTCCGCTCCGCCGGCAGAGTGCCACCTGCTAGCTCGGCGAAGGTTGGCAGCATATCGGTAAAGTCGACCAGTGCGTCGGTAGTCGCTCCTTGTGCAATGCGTCCTGGGCAACTGACGATCAGCGGCTGGGCAACGCCGGTTTGTTCGTCCTTGCGTGCTTTGCCACCACGGACCATCCGCCCTAACCGTTGGTTGCGTGTCCACGACGCACGCCCGGTGCCGTTGTCGGTGGTGAAGAACACGATGGTGTTTTCGCGGATACCCTCTTCTTCCAACGTTGCCATAAGTCTACCGACCAGTTCGTCGGTGTATTGCACCATGCCGACAAACTGCTGGCGTTTGCCGGTTTCGTCTTTCGTGTCGGGCGTGGTGGTGAGCGGGCTGTGGGTTAATGCCATGGGATAGTACAGCAGCATCGGCTGCGACTTGTGCTCGCGAATGAACTTGATCAGGTAGTCGCAGTAAATGTCGGGGCCGAACTGACCTTGATGGGTGCGCGAACCCTGCCCGCGAGTATTGATGTAGGGGTCCCAGTACCGATTCCCGCTCGGCGGATTGCCGGTTTCGTAACCGGTCCACATGCACCAATCGTCGAATCCCGCTTCGTCCATGGCGTTGGGCTCCACGCGAAAGTCGTCGATCTGCCATTTACCCGCCGCGCAGGTGGTGTAACCTGCTTCGCGCAGCACCTTGGCGAAGGTCGTATGCTGCGGGGCGTCGAAATGGCACCCGGCCCCCCACCGCGGCACGTCCCAGTGATTCGTCCAGCCATGTCGAAAGGGATACTGCCCGGTTAGCAGCGTCACCCGGGTCGGCGTGCACTGCGGCATGCACCAGGCGTTGTTGAACTTCATGCCTTCGTCGGCTAGGCGGTCGATATGCTTGGTGTCGATGCCTTCGCCGCCATAGCAATGGATCCACTCCTTGCCCAAGTCGTCGACCAGGATGAACAAGATATTGGGCTTCTGCGATACAGCAACCGGAGTCTCGGCCCACGATGTCGACTGCGTCATCGCAGCACCAACAAAGAGCATCATCCAACAGAGTAATAGAAATCGCATCGTTGCCCTTTCGCACAGCTTGAATCGATTGCATCCGCCTACGAGTGATTCCTCACTCAACAAGCTAGTCCGCAGTATAGAGCAAGACGTTCACGGAGTGGCTGTTTGCCTCAAGGAAAAGAAAGGGCGTCGACATAATCCGGCAGTAATGAAAAACTGCCCTTGCCATTTACTACACATGTCGTAAAACTAACGCCGTCGATCAACAGAAAGGACGATGCCATGGGCAAGAAGCGGGCGAAGATGCCTCGACTGCCGGAAGGTGAAATCGAGATTCTCGAAATGCTATGGCGCGAGTCGGCGGTGACCATTCAGCAAGCACAGACAGCACTTGGGCAGCCGATTGGCTATACCACCGTGCAGACTCGGCTGAATCGGTTGGTAGAAAAAGGGCTGGTTGCGAAATCGAAGACCCGCCCGGCTCAGTACTCGGCCGCGGTGACGCCTGAAGAGGTCCGCCAGCGTGATCTCGACACCCTCGTCGAGCGCGTCAGCGATGGGCGAGTCGTTCCGCTGGTGGCTCATCTGATCAATCGCCAGGGCGTGACGGCCGATGAAATCGCCGAGCTCAAGTCCCTGGTTGCAGAGGCCGAGCGTCGCACCAAAGGTTCGAAACCTCAGGGAGGCAGACCATGAATGACTCGCTGGAATCGATCGCGATTGCCTTGCTACGAACCACGTTGGTCACGAGCGTCGCTGCAGTAGCAGCGATGGCACTGCTGAGGCTGCTCAAAATCCACCGCGCCCGCACGCATCGCATCGTATGGCTGTTGGTCCTCGCCCAGGGATGGCTGTTGTGGCCATACACCTGGAGCGTGGAAGTCGCACCGGTGCAAACGTCGGTTATTGTGTCCCCAACCATCGAAGCAAGTTATGCGGATGGCCCCTTGGTTGCATCCAGTTCGCTCCCCAGATCGTCCGGGGAACCAGCGTTCGACATGCCGCTGCTGCTCACGCGAATCGTGTTGGCGACGTGGGGAATTGGGGTTCTATCACTCGTGCTGCTGAGCGTGGTTCGCTATCTGCGAGTTTATTCCAGCGGCCGACCTGGTGAGCTGGTAAGCGAGCCACATTGGTTTGCCGAATGGGATCAAGTCCGCCAGGAGTGCGGTCTGAGGAGCGCGGCCGAACTTCGCACCACCCGCGATACGGGTCCGCTCGTCTGCTGGGTGCCTTGGATACTGCTGGTATTGGTGCCGAAGTCCCTATGGGCGAAGCTCGAACGGACCGAACGCCAAGCGATCCTACGACACGAGTTGGCCCACTGTCAGCGGGGCGACCTGTGGAAGAACCTCGTCGTGCGATTGCTTGCGCTGCCGCAATGGTTCAATCCCCTCGTCTGGCTCGCAGTCCGGCGATTTGAAGAAGCGGGCGAGTGGGCGTGCGACGAGCAAGTCGCCCGGGCCAGCGGAGCCTCGCCCGCGACCGACTACGCCCGCGTGTTGTTGCACGTGGCCGACTACGCGACACAAGTTCCCGCAGGCACCGTGGGGCTGACAGGCGGGCAGCTTTCGAGACGGATTCAACGACTCATTCATTCACCAAACATGGAGGTTCGGGAAATGCGAAGCTATCTACTGCTGCTGATGTTGATCGTAATCGGACTGTTTCAGGTCATCCGTATCGAACGCGTGGAGGCCGAGGAGCCAGCCACCAACGCTGCGCTGAATCCGCTTACTTCCGACGAACCTGCTGCCGCTCCAACTCCTAAGTCCAAGTATTCATTCGATCAACCCTATGTGATCGAACCGCCAGACATCCTGCTTATCAACGTCACTGGCGACGAGCAAGTCTCCGGCGAACACCTGGTAGGCCCCGATGGTCGGGTGAACCTGGGCTCCTTTGGCTCGGTAAGCGTTACAGGTTGCACGCTGGAGGAAGCCAAGCAAGCGGTTGAGAAGAAACTATCGCCCTACTACCACGCTCCTGTCGTGTCGGTGGATGTGTTCGCCTACAACAGCAAAAAATGCTACGTGATCACCAAACATCCCAGCGGCGACAACGTGGTCTCCATCCCCATTACTGGCAACGAAACCGTACTCGATGCAATCGCTCGCATCGGCGGGGTCAAAGGTCAGGCGAAGCTGTGGATCGATCGTCCGGCAGAGAAAGCAACCGATAGTCTCATCAAGCAGGTCGATTACCAGGCCCTTACCCAAGGCGAAGACACCAGCACTAACTTCCAGCTACTCCCCAGCGACCGGCTGTTCATCGAATACCCCGATCCAACTCGCCTTCGACAAGCCTTGGAAGCAGATAGTCAAACGATCGCCAAATTACGACGTACCGAGTCAGGTTTGTTTCAGGTAGAAAAGGAGTCGGACACCGTCGCTCCTCCCACTCCGTTTGCCTATGATGAGCAACCCCAAGCATCCGATTCGCAGACGGTGACCGTCCGCACTCGCATCGTCACCGATCCCAAGCAAAACCTTCGTGCTATCGAAGGACTTAAAAGTGGCACCTCCATCACCGGTGAGTCGCAAATCCTTGAGGGGCTACTCGGAGTACTGGATAAGAACGATCTCTCCAAGGTACTCGCGACTCCCTCGATTACCGTGCGGAATGGTCAAGTCGCCCAGGTTGGCATCGACAGCAACGAGTCGTCTGACACCCCAAACCTGGCCATCAAGCTGCTCAATCACCATAGCGGCAAGCTGGTGATTTTCGACGCCGAGGTGAGTGTCACCGGACTCGCAGGGGGCTCGTCCGAGAGCAAAAGCACGTTTGCCCTGAACGCTGGCGAGTCGTTTCTCACGCGGATTCCTCAAGAACACATGAAAGAATCGGAGGACATCTACCTGCTGATCACCCGCGAGTAGTCGAATCGATTGCGTGCGAATCGTCGGGCGGGGCTACAAACGCAGCGATACGGCCAGCGGCAGTTGCACGTCGCGGCGGGCGAGCCACTCGCCTGACTGATGCAAGCCATCGGCCAGCAAGCCGGGGAACTGCTGCTCGAACGCTTCGCGGCATCGCTGGCAATGCTCGAGATGCGCCTGCATGCTGTGGGCTTCGGGATCCGCCATCGGCGTGGTGCCGAGCAGGTGGTCGTGATACGCGGTGAAGTGATCGTGACACTCAGTGCAGGTAATGCGCGCGACCGGCGGGTCGCTCGTCCAGAACATGCCGAGTCCCACGACCGCGATCAACAGCGCCGCCGCAGTGATCACCGGCATGAACGCGCCGACCTGCTCGCGGCGGTACTGGCGTTCGAGCCGAGCCGTAAGTTTAGACAGCTCGCCGGACGAGCAAGGGTGCCATTCATCTTGTCGAGTTTCGTGCGACATGCGTGTTCGTGCAAGGCGGAAAAGGAAAGCAACTACGTTTGATTATCCGCAAGCGGTCGGGGTTTGTCTGTAAAGCGATTCACACTGTGGGAAAAAGCGCTCGCCTGGGCAATCGCGGCACAGGAGCCTTGATGCTACTGGCCAGGTTATCGAGGGCGGTAATCGTGATTTTTCGCCGGCCGAGTGTCAGAAACTCCTCGGTCTGCAGTTCGCCGAGCAGCACGGTCACGGTTTCGCGGGTGCTACCAATCACGCTAGCCAGGTCCTGGTGCGATAGCTTAATGGCAAGCTGCACCCCGTCAGGAGTGGGCTGGCCGTACTGTTCGGCCAGTTCCAGGAGCAAACTGACCAGGCGTTCGCGATTCGAGCGGAACAAGAGCGACTTCAGCCGACGTTCGATGCGACGCCGCCGCAACCCAATCAGCTTGGTAATGCCGAGCGAAACGTGGGCATGACGCTCGGCCAGGCTCTCGATCACGTCCTGCGGAATGAAGATGATGTTCGATTTTTCGACCGCTTCGGCGTACTCTTCGCGTTCGCCGGAGTCGAGCAATGCTAGCTCGCCGAAAATTTCGCCTGGCTCGACAAACGCCAGGATGGCCTGCTTGCCTTCGTCGGTGTAACTACAGATCTTTGCGCGACCTTCGGCCATCAAGAGCACGCCCGACGCTTCGTCGGCCGGCATGTAGATCGGTGCCGCTCTGGCGAACCGCCTCGACAGGCAGCGTCGTTCGAGCATGGCGAGATCGTCCGCCTCGAGTCGGCGGAATAGCTCACAGCTCTTCAGGAACCATAGCTTCTCAGTCATGCAGGAATGCTCGGACGACTCAACGACGATCGGACGACAGTTGGCAAGCCCATCCAGCAATGGGCCTACTTAAATATGTACCATATGACCACCGGTCGGCAACGGTGATGGCAAAAGCCGCACTTTGCCGGGGATCCGCGGTACCGCGCTTAGTACTGCGTCGCCCAGTAACCGCCACGTGGATGGTCGTATTTCGCTTCGCGGCCCGGTTGTTCGGCCGTAATCTTACCTTCCGCGAAAACCGTATGGCCATGCACCCAGGTACGGACCGGCCATCCGGTGAGTTCGACCCCATCCCAGGGGCTCCAACCACACTTAGTGAGTTGTGTGAGATTGCTAACAGTTTGGGTCTTATTCATGTCGACCAGCACCAGATCGGCATCGTAGCCCCCTTCGATTCGCCCTTTGCCCACGATGTCCCAAACCCGCGCGGGGGCGTCGGCCATCCAATGCACGACCTGGTCGATCGTGCAGCGACCACGATTCACCTCGTTGAGCATCAGGGCCAGCGAGTTTTCGACCGCTGGCAATCCCGAGGGACTCTTGGGATACGACTGACGCTTCTCGTCGAGCGTGTGCGGGGCGTGGTCGGTGGCCACCACCTGCAGGCGTCCGTCGAGCAGCGCCTGCCAGATGGCCTCGTTGTCGTCGGCGGTCTTGAGCGAAGGATTCATCTGCACCAGCGTGCCGAGCCGCTCGTAGTCGTCGACGTTGAAGAACAGATGGTGCGGGCAGGCTTCGCCGGTGACGAGTTCCTGGTGGTCGGCCAGAAAATTGCACTCCGCAGCGGTCGACACGTGCAGCACGTGGAATCGATGGTCGTGCCGAAAGGCCAGGTCCATCGCCCGGGTGGTCGCGATCACGGCCGCCCGATGATCGCGAATCCGCGAGTGATCGGCCACATCGGTGGTCTCGCCCACCTGCTCGCGATTCGCCCGCACGGTGCTTTCGTCCTCGCAGTGAGCGGTGAGCGGCAACGTGGTTTCGGCAAAGATGCGTTCCAACGCTTCCTGTTCGTCAACCAGCAAGTCGCCAGTGCTCGAGCCGATGAAGATCTTGATGCCAGGCGTTCGCGTGGCTTGCTTCAGCTCGTCGATATTGTCGGGGGTCGCACCGATGTAGAAGCCGTAGTTCACAATCGACTTCTCAGCTGCCAGGTTCAGCTTCTGCTCGAGCAGTTCCCGAGTGGTCGCGTTCGGCACCGTGTTGGGCATCTCGAGGAACGTGGTGATGCCACCCTTGGCACACGCCCGCGAAGCGTGGGCGAGGTCTTCCTTGTGGGTCAGGCCCGGTTCGCGAAAGTGCACTTGATCGTCGATCATCCCCGGCAACAGATGCAAGCCTGATGCGTCGACAATCTCGTCGGCCGGCGTCTGCACTGCCGGGTCGATGTCGGCAATCTTGCCATTTTCGATCACCACGTCGACCGCAGCAATCATGTCGGGAAACACCACCTGAGCATTCTTGATTCGCGTACGCAATTTGGATTCCTGGTTCTCGGTCGAAGTGTTCGGTTGGTTCTTGGGGCAACTCACTCGGCGGAGGCCCGCCGATGATTGCCCTTTTGGGCCCTACGTTTTACGATCAGTGCCAGCCCGCCCGTTTACTCATGTTCAAAGGACGTTCAACTCATGAGCAGCACCTCGCCACGGATGTTAGTGATCGCTCCCCACCCCGACGACGAAATTCTCGGGGTCGGCGGCACCATGGCCCGCTTTACCCAGGCCGGCGGGGAGCTGACCGTACTTACGGTTGCGGCTCATATGCCTCCGTTGTATCCCAAGGAGGTCCACGAGCAAACCGTCGCCGAGGCGCATCAGGCCCACGCGGTGGTGGGAGCCTGCCGATCGGAGTTTCTCGACTACCCTGCCGCGCTAATGGACGACGTCCGCGTGCCCGACTTCAATCGCCGCATTCACGAGGTCGTGCAGCAGGTGGCCCCCGACGTGCTACTGATCCCCTACCCCGATCGGCACATCGACCACCGCCTGATTTTCGACGCCGCGATGGTCGTCTCGCGACCGGTCGGCATGGGCCGCGGCATCAAGCTGGTCGCCGCCTACGAGACGATCAGCGAAACGCACTGGAACGCCCCGCACATCGAGCCAAATTTCACGCCTAACTGGGTGGTCGACATCACCGACACCATTGAGACCAAGCTCGCTGCCATGGCGTGCTACGAAAGCCAGGTGCACACGTTCCCCCAACCACGCTCGGTCGAGGCCCTCAAGGCACTGGCCCTGTTCCGCGGCAGCCAGGCCGGGTTCGGGTACGGTGAAGGGTTCCACGTGATCCGCATGACCGCCCCGCCCGAGATGTTCATCGGTGGGTAAGCGGCTGCGAGTAAGGTAGGCTCTAGGCCAGACGAACGTTTAGTTCTCGGCCTTGTTGAGCAACACGCCGGTCATCAGCCAGCCATCTACCTCGGCACGCACCGTACGGCCGCTCGGACCGAAGTACCGCCGGGCGAGTTCGAACGAAGGCAGCTTGCTGCCATCGAGCTTTTGCTCACGCAGCAGCTGGTTCTTCTGATCCTCCGGCGGAGTGAGCAGTTCATTCAGCATGCGGGCGAAGAACGACTCGCTTTGCGGCAACCGGTTCTCACGCAGCAAAGCATACGTGGGACGCATTGCTTCGTCGGTACGCGTGAAGGTCCAGCTGCATTGCGGGCCGCCGGCCAAGTTCTCGAGCGCGGCTTGCACGGCCTGGTAGTCGAAGCTCTCGGCGAGGGCTTCGTTTTCGGTCGCTTGCTTGAATGCCAACCGCAGGAACTCCACGTCCGAAGCGATGAACAGCTGACCGTCGGAAGCACAAACCGCCGAACGGGTGAGCAGACGTTGCTCTTCCTCTTCTTGCGGTTCGTCGAGCAATCCGCCATCGAGACCGATGTCGAAGTCCTCTTCCTCTTGAGGCTGGAACTCCCAGATGTCGTGCCCCTCGAGTTCCTTCTTGATGTAGCCATCTTTCTCCAGGTACTTGGCAATCGCCGCCTGAAGGGTCGCCATTTTATTCGGCTTTACTTCGATGGCCACCAGGAATCGCTCGCTGGTCGTGTCGATCGGCAGCGTGTAGTCGGTCATCGCACAAATACGGGTGCCGAGCGAGGCGATGATCTCGTTGCGGAAATCAATGCCAGGACCAAAGGGATCGTTCTTAAAGCGGTCCATGGCGGTTTCGAACGCGTCGGGATAGCCTGCAATCATGCTATCGAACAGGGTGCCGAAATGATCAAACGCATTCAGCAGGTCGATGTTCAGCGTGGTGTAGCGAGCGATCATCCGCGGAGTCCAATTGTGCAGCTGCATGTCGCTGCTATTGGGCGTTTTGAACATGTTCATCGCCAAGCGATACTTTTCTCCGGCTTCGGTTCCCGTAGCTGCGGGGGCGTAGATGAACGTGCGGTGGATGAAGTCGCGCTTCGCGTCGGGGCTCACTTTGATCAGGCCGCCGATGCCTTGGATGGCATCGAAGCCTTGTTCACGGAACTGGGCCATGCGATCTTCGCCCTCGCGGGTGCGGGGGCGGATCGTACGAATGGCGTCCACCAGCTTGAACGGCTGAATGAACCACCGCACGTGACCGTCACTGAAATCGCCACTGTCTTTGCAGTTGCTCATTACGGCCGCGTATTCTGGCAGCGACTTCAGCGGATTCGGTGCGGTGCCACCCAACCGGCTCGCCAGTTGTTCGGCTACGGCCAGCTGATCGGTAACGCACAGTAAATCGCCTGCGACAAAGTAAGCCGCGTAGCGAGTTTTGTCGTCGGCATTTTGAGCCGGAACCGTGTAGCTGGTAATCGTCTGGCCCGAAGCTTGCACCGAGTCTTTGGTGGCTTTGCGATCGGCCAGGTAGCTATCAATCTTCTTGATCAGAGCATCGCGAGCAGCAGCGTTGCCGGTGGTATCGACGAGCAACACCGAACCAGCGGTCCCTTTCTCGCGGGCGACGATCGACCAGGCCAACTCGCCGCCGGCTACGCCGCGGAGATCGTCCATGGTGATGCCGATGCGCTCGCGGAAGTCGCCCATCTTCTCGGTGATGCTGTCGCGCACCTGCTCGACGAATGGCTCGAGGCTCGGGTCTTGGGCGAACTGCCCAAGCTGGGTGCGGTCGAAGCGTTGTTCGAGGTCGGCCGGGTTGGCGACACTCAAATAGGCAACCGTACTGGCCGGCAGTAGCGACTCGCTACTAGGAACCGCGGCCTGCGTATGGCCGACGATTTGCACCGACAAAACGATAGCCAAAAGGCGCACACCGATAGTCCGAATCGCATGTTTCACGTTGCAACTCCTCCAACCCTGATTTGGTCGACACGTCGACTTCTTACTTGCAAACACATCCATTACCTATGGCAAATGCAAGCAAACACCGTCCCTATTCATCATCGGTTGAGTACTGCTAGTAGTCTTCCATCTTTTTGGCGAATCGCTTTTTCCTGTACGGATTCGCTAATGTTTGACGGACATACTCAAGAAACGGGCTTGGTAAGGTGCATAATATATCGCAATCGCAACGATTAAGGAAATCGCCCGGCAGCGATGCAAATGTTCCGCAATCGACATTTCGCACGCAGGCAGGGTATTTTGGGCGGTTTTCGAATTTTTAGCTCAAAATGTCTCGTCGACGGGTCAAGTAGTCCCAGACCACGTAGCGATCAAGGTCGCGACCAGCCGTGAAGAAAACCCGCCCCGAGGTCGACTCCGCCAGGCGGTAGGCGAACCGCACGTCTTCTTCGGTTTGCGACCAGCTCGGCAGCAAGAACAAGTTGATGGTGATCCCTTCCCGCTTGCAGAGCGCCCCCTCGCGCATGGTCGCCTGCTCGGTCCGCGGATCTGGCGGGTACAAAAGATACAGTGTCTCTTGCTCGAAGTGGGCAGTTGGCAGTCCGTCGGTGATTAACACGATCTGTCGGTTGGGGGTATCCTGCGCGGCCAGCAACCGCCGGGCGGTCGAGAGGCCGTGTTGAATGTTCGTGAAGTGCAGCGGCACCATCGACTCGCTGATGTCGTCGCGACTCATGTCGGCCTTGAGCTGCACTACCGGATTGGTAATGGTCACCGGCTTCGGCATCAGATTCACGACCCGCCCTGGCTCCACCAATTTAGCGAAGCTAAACATCTCGATGAACGACAGGTAGTCGCCCGGGTACTCGGTCCGCAGCAAGCCCTGCAGCGCGAGGGCCATGCGTTTGACGTTGATGTACTGCCCGTCGTACCGCATCGACCCGCTCATATCCATCACCACGCAAGTGGCGCACTTCGGCTGATTGCGAGTTTTGTGGATCTCGATATCGTCCGATCGCAAACGTACCGGCCGCGCTGGTCGGCGGGGGGAGGTCGCTGCGTTGCCGTTGGAGTGGTCGGATCCGGCGGCCGAGTCGTCGTCTGCTGCAGCAAAGGCGCTATCGTCCTTCGAGTGACGTAGCAAGGCGTTGGTCACCGTGCCGACCACGTCCATGTTGGCCACCGAGTCGCCAAACTCAAACGGTTTGGTCGCTTGCATTTCGACGGCCCCGTCGCCGACGATGTCGCCTTGGTGCCGGCCGGTGCGGGAGGCTTCCAACTCGCTGAACAAGCGGGCGAGCAGCTTGCCTTGAAACACCCGATACGCGTGCGGCGTCAACTGATACCCACTGCCCGACTGTTTGAGCCCTTGCTGCTCGGCAACCTCGCGCATGTAATCCTGCACCTGCTGCTGCAACGCGCTCAACTGGTCGACGTCGCCCGGCTCGGCAAACTCGCTGAGCATCTCCAGGTCGATCACCCCAATCTGGGCGGTCTCGGCTGCTTCTTCGAGTTGCTCCAACAGTTCGTCGATCTGCTCCAGTTCCTCCTTGATCTCGAGCGCCTGGGGAACCGTCATCGTCTCGCGACCCGTGAACATGTACTTGGCGGCTAGCTCGTCCACCTGGTACTTGTCGCCCATCCGTTCGATCAGCTGCATCATCTGGCGGGCGAAGGGAGAGTTATCGTCTTCTGCGGCATACCACAAACGCTGCAAGTCGCGGAGCTGCTGGTTGGCGACCGCCCGATGCAGCGCGTCGGCGAACTCGGCCGGCGGGCGGGTCTGCGACGCGGCGTTGCTCACGGCCTTGCGAGCCCGCTTCAGCACTTTGCGGGTTTCGTATCTCTCTAGAATCTTCCGCTTCCGCTCTTCGAGCATCGCCCGCAATGCGTCGATACTCGGCCCCAGCCCGGCAATCTGGCTGGGATCAATCCGCACCGCGCGGGCGAGTTCCTCGTCGGTCAGCTCGCGATGCTCGCCGAACATCAGTATGTGCTCAAAGGCTCCGCTCACCAAATCGGGCGGCGGCTGTGTCGGGCTCGGAAACCGCACTGGGTCGAACTTCTGATAGGTGTGAATCACACCCCCTAACGTGTCGCGCGTGGCCATAAATCATCCGCAAGTGTAAGCTCTGCCAAAATCGGCTCGTCCCTCGATGACGGCCGTTCCGACGATACTCGAATACGGTGGGAATTATAGGCATCGCGGGGAAAACGGGTCCAATTTAAATCACGACCTTTTGCTCTCTTTTGCTATCCGAGGATTCCTTGATTGCCTCGAGGAACCCCGCAAGCTATGCTCCACCCCAACAGCGGTTCGCCACATGGAGATTCATGCAGATTCGAGAGGGGGGATACACGCGATGAGTAACAACCCATTCCAGTCGCCGCTGGAGCAGACTCATCCCCCCACTGCGATCGCCGACAAACCAGCCACCAATGATATCCAAGTCGATGGCAACTGCCTTGTCGTAAAGCCAGGCGCCGTATTGCCCAACCGATGCATCCGCACGAACGAACCCACCCCCCCACAAGATCGACGTCGCCAAACGCTGTATTGGTTACCAGTTTGGCTGGTGGTAGTTGCTGTTCTGACCTTGCCGCTGCTGCCAATCGTCTATTTTGGAACTCGCAAGGTTTGTACCATCACCTATAGTGAGTCAAGAAAGTCCAGAGCCCGTCGGCATGCTTTCGTGGTTCATGCTATTCTCGTTGGGATTGGGTTGTTCTTGGGAATGCTCATTTCCACTTCACACGGCATGTGGAACGCTAGTGTAGTAACAACCGTGGGCTTCCTATTCACTTTGATTGTCACTGCCTTTGCCGCGCGAGGCCCACTCAAGATCACTCGACACAACAATAACCGCTTCTGGATTAACGGCTTTAGCTCCGAATACATCAGCGCCCTCGAGAGCGGCCCTCTCTGATTGCAGGCCGCCACGATACTCGAATACGGTGGGAACTATAGGCATCGCGGGGAAAACGGGTCCATTTTAAATCACGACCTTTTACTCTCTTTTGCCCAACCAAGGATTCCTTGATTGCCACGAGGAACCCCGCAAGTTATGCTCCACCCCAACGGCGGTTCGCCACATGGAGATTCATGCAGATTCGAGAGGGGGGATACACGCGATGAGTAACAACCCGTTCCAGGCGCCGCTGGAAGCCCCGGCAGCGCCATCGCTGGCCGACGCCATTCGCGTAGTCGACAATGCCCTCGTCGTCCCAAGCGGTGTGCGACTTCCTCCCCGCTGCGTTGCGACCAATGCCCCTACGCAGGCTGACGACGCGGTACGCAAGAAAATTGCCTGGGTTCCGTCGATGATTTACTTACTGCTTCTGCTCGGCCCATTTCCATTCCTCATTGGCTATTTCGTTACACGCAAGGAATGCCTGATCGAATACAGCGAATCTCGCGAGGTGCGAAGCCGACGACGAAACATGGTGCTTGTGAATGCATTGGCTTCGCTGGCTTTCTTCCTGGGCATCTGTGGAATGACCGTTCTGGAGATGCCTTTCGGAGTGTGGACCATGGTCATGTTGTTCCTACTTTCGCTCATCGCGTTTGCCTTCACTACCAATGGAACGATAAAAATCGCTCATCACGATAATGGTATGTTCTGGATCAAAGGCTTTCATCCTGATTATCTCTATGATCTCACAACCGGCGCTTAAGCTCCTTGTGCTAAGCTGTGGTAAGAAACACTGTTCATTCAATTGATATAAATACGATGCCTCCCGAATCCGACCCCACCGCCCCGCTGCGGGCTGCTCTTGAAGTCACTCCCGATAACGTTCCGCTCCGTCGCCATCTGGCCGACACGCTGGCCAGCCTGGCGCGTTACGACGAAGCGGTGCAGGAATATCGCACCGTGCTCGAGCAGTCGCCGGGCGATCCGCAACTGCAATACTCGCTGGCCGACGCCTACTACCAATCGGGCCATCCCAGCGAAGCGGCCGTGATTCTCGAGTCGCTGATCGCCAAGCCCAATCCGCCTGCGATCGCGTGCGTGCTCTACGCCCGGCTCGCCCTCGGCGAAGGCCGCATCGACGACGCGGTGGCCGCTTACAAGCAGGCGCTCGACATCAATCCCGAAGCAGCCGACGACGAACTCACATTGCGGCTCGGCGTGTCGCCTCGTGGTTTCGAGGAGGAAGAGAACGAGGTGTTCGAAGGGCGTGTCCGCATGCGTGGTTCCGGCGGCGACGATGCCTTCGAGACCGAACTCGAGCGGCCCAAGGTTCGCTTTGAGAACGTCGGCGGCATGGCCGATCTCAAAGAAGAGATCCGCGTGAAGATCATCTATCCGCTCGAGCACCCCGAGATCTACCAGGCGTACGGCAAATCGCTCGGCGGCGGCATCATGATGTACGGCCCTCCCGGATGTGGCAAAACATTCTTAGCGCGGGCCACCGCTGGCGAAATCGACGCGGCCTTCCTTTCCATCGGCATCAACGACGTGCTCGACATGTGGATGGGCAACAGCGAAAAACGACTGCACAGCATCTTCGAGCAGGCGCGGGCCAATGCCCCCTGCGTGCTGTTCTTCGACGAAGTCGACGCCCTCGGCGGCAAGCGTTCCGACATGAACAGCGGCACCGCTCGCCAGTTGATCAACCAGTTTCTCGCCGAACTCGACGGGGCCGAGCACTCCAACGATGGCGTGCTGGTGCTGGCCGCTACCAATGCTCCCTGGCACGTCGATCCGGCGTTCCGCCGTCCGGGCCGGTTCGATCGGGTGCTGTTCGTGCCGCCACCAGACGAAGCCGCCCGCGCCGACATCCTGCAACTACAGTGCGCGAACAAGCCGACCCGCGACATCGACTACAAGCACTTGGCAAAGAAAACCGCCAAGTACTCGGGCGCGGATCTCAAGGCGATTCTCGACCTGGCCATCGAGGCCAAACTGACCGACTCGATCAAACTCGGCGGCCCTCCCCAGCCGATCACCGGCAAAGACCTGCTAAAGGCGATCAAATCGCACCGCGCGACCACGCAGGAGTGGTTCTCGTCGGCCAGAAACTACGCCCTGTACGCCAATCAAGGTGGTTTATACGACGACGTACTGAAGTGGCTGGAGAAGTAGACGCATTGTTCGATCCAGCAGCCGGCCTTATCGACACTCGCTGGGAGTACGTCATGCTCTTGATCGATCGTGGCGAGTTTCCACGTGCGATCGAGCAACTAACCCAGATTTTGGAGCACAATCCAAACAGCGCCCAACCACTGGCGATGATTGGGTTCTGCAAAGTTGCGCAAGGCGAGCACGAGAATGGTCTGCAGATTGGCCGCGCGGCGGTCAGCCTCGCCCCAAGCGACCCCTATACACACTATCTACTAACTTTTGGCCTCCTATTCGCAGATCAGTTAGAAGCCGCCGAAGCTGCTTTGGCAGTTGCCATGGAACTATCGCCAGACGAACCAGCATTTTTTGTGCTCCAGTCGAGATTGAAAATCGCGTCAAAGGACTGGGACGCCGCGCTGGCATCCGCCAACGAGGCCCTAAGCTTAGATCCCTCATTCGTCAGCGCCCATTCGTTGCGGTCAACAGCGCAACTCATGCTTAAGAACAATACGGCCGCCAGCGAGAGCGCGGCAAGTGCGTTAGCCTTGGACCCTGAAGATAGTACTGCCCATGCATCGCTCGGCTGGGCGTTGCTGGAGAGTGGACACGTTGACGAAGCACGCCAGGCTTTTTGCGAATCGCTCACTATCGACCCTAACAGTTCGTATGCCATCAAAGGATTGGTTGAAACCCAGAAATCGAATCGGTGGCTGATCAATTTTTGGCGAAAGGGACTCCTCTGGGTTGGCTTGCAGAACCCACATGCGATCACGGCACTATGGGCAAACATTCTACTCTCTGCACTGGTGTTCGCAGTGGTGCTGACCACCGGATTTTACTTTCCCATGGCCTGGAGATTTGCCCCACTGCCGCTTGCTTCGTTGGTATTCCCGCTCTCTTGCCTGGCTTTCTACGGGGCGATCTCCGCAGCCTTAATCAGTAACGACCCGCTGGTTCGCGCTATTCTCGATTCCGCACGCATACGCCGAGGCTATTTACTGATAGTCATCCATGCTTTATTCGTCTTACTCATTATTAGTGCACTGCTGACTGCCTCCCCACCGCTCATAGCAACCGCAATTGCCCTTGGCCTCGTGCTCGAGGGCGCCGGAATGTGGAGCGTCTCCCGCAAGAAGGTCCCCCTCCTGGAGCGCGCCTTTGCGTTTACGGTGTGCCTGAGCGTTGGATGCTACGGCTGTTTGTTCATCGGAGTTGGCGGCGAATCACTTTCCCAAATCACCAGCATGGCAGAGTCCGATCTTTCGAAATGGGCCAAATACCTTGCCCTAATCCCTTTCGCCATCTACGCATCCTTCAATGCGTTGCTCCTTCGAAACAAAAAGCCAAGTAGCTGAAACCATTCGACCACAAGCCATCATGAACCCACATATCCAACGCGCCCAGATGCTTTACAATCGTTCTCGCTATGCCGATGCGGAGCGGGAACTTGGCATGGCCTTGCAACTCGATCCGCACGAAGCCTGGGCCTACGCGCTATTGGGAGCTTGCCGGGCCGCGCAAGACGATTTTTCCAAGGCCGAAGAGCTTGGTCAGCAAGCCCTGGCGTTAGCACCCGACTCGGCCGAAATCCGTTACCTGGTCGCCCGCATTCAAATGGCTCGCAACGACCTGCCGGCCGCACTGCAAACCATCAACGAGGCGATTGCCTTCGAGCCTCATACGCCGGAGTACTACTCGGCGCGAGCATTGATTCACGCCCGTCGCAAGAAGTGGAAAGAATCGCTGGCCGACTGCGAGGCCGCGCTCGAATTGGATCCCGAGAACGTCGAGGCGATCAACGTCCGCTCGCACGCCCGTCGTGCAACAGGCGACACCGAAGCTGCTACCCGCGAATTGCGCGCAGCCTTGCAGGTCGATCCCGACGACGCCTACTCGCATGCCAATCTCGGCTGGACCCACCTGCAACGAGGCGAGCTAGCCAAGGCCGAGGAGCATTTTCGCGAAGCGTTGCGGCTCGACCCAGAACTTGAGGTCGCCCGCGTCGGAGTGCTTGAAACGTTGAAAGCGAAGGTTCCCTTCTATCGGTGGATCCTCAATTACTTTTTGTGGATGCAAACCAAAGCGGCCGGCGCGCAGTGGGCGATCGTCATTGGGTTGTTCATTGCCTATCGCATCTTGGGAGGCGTCGCGGCAAACAATCCGCAACTGGCGCCGTTTCTGGCCCCGCTACTTATTTTGTACGTACTGTTTGCCCTGGCTACCTGGTTTGCCAAGCCGCTGGCCGATACCGCGCTATTGTTGCATCCCTTCGGTCGCATGGCACTCACCGGGCAAGAAAAGCGCGAAGGATCGATCGTCACACTGTTGGTGCTGGTGGTCGTTGGATTCGTGACCGCTGGCCTGCTCACGAACGAGGGAATCTATCTTACTTATGCTGTCTTGATTGGTTCCCCCGCCCTGGCGGTAGCCATGAGCTTTAAGTTCGATCCCCTTCAACCACGCCGCATCCTGCAAGCAACGGCAGCGGTGCTGGCTTGCATTAGCTTGTATTTAGTGGCGGAAATCCAATGGTCGGCAGGGGAACTCCTGCTGCCCCCTGCCCTGTATCAAGCGGTCACGCGACTCTGCCTGCTGCTGGTCCGATTCTCGATTCTTGGCATTCTGATTGGGGCCAACATCCTCGCTTCGAAGCAGTGGCGACGGTAGCCAATTGTCCCGCGTCAACATCCGTAAACATGGCAGTTTGTTGTAGAAATTGGCCACCTGGTATGGTCCAATGAATAACAACCTGAAACTACGTTCAGGCTGCCCGCTGGGCCTATCGAGGTTGCTGATCTCGGAGATTGGCAGCGTCGACGAGCCAAGCGACTGATGGTGAGTGCTGCGCGCTCGTTGGTTGTCCCGCGTGAGTGGGACCGCCGGTGTCGCACGCATGGCAAGTGCCCCCAGTCGACCTTTTTGCCCCCACTCGAAGTGGGGTGGGGCGAAACGAAACTTAGACCGCATCCGCGAATGGCTGACAAACGCTATAAATCAAGCGATTTTTCAAACTCTGCGGCCCCTTCTCAACACTCGATTTTGCCCCCACGAATCGATTTCCGTACTTTGGGGGCAATTCGCCAGCAGGGGTCAGCCGTGCAGCCGACGCAGCTCGTCGGCCAGGATGCGAATGCCGCTTTCGACCACTTCTTCCGATTGCGAAAAAGTAAGCCGAATGCACTGCCGGCGGTGCGGCCAGTCGGCATCCTCCTGGTCGTTGAGCCCAAAGAAGAAGTACTCGCCTGGCACGATCAGCACGCCCCGCTGCTTGAGTCGGGCGTACAGCTCCTGCGTCGAGACCGGCAGCTCCGGGAACCACAGCCACAGGAAGAACGCCCCTTCGCTGCGATGCACCTGGTACGGAAACTCGTCGGCAAAGTACTGATCGATCCACTGACGCGCGGCCGTCGACTTGGCTTGGTAGAACGGCAAAATCACTTCCTGCGAGATCGCCCGCAGTTTGCCATTCGCCAGCAGCGGTTCGACCAACGCTTGCCCAATGTTGTTATTGGCCAGTCCAACGACGCCGGTCATCGCACGAATTCGCGAGGCGATTTGCTCGTCGGCCAACACGATGCCGGTGCGAGTGCCAGGCAAACCAAGCTTCGAAAGGCTGAACGTCATCACTCGATTGCGATCCCACACCGGAGCAATCGGCTCGAACACCGCACCGGGGTACGGTTCGCCATACGCGTTGTCGATGATCAGCGGAATATCATGGCTGGCCGCCATGCCGGCCAGACGCGACACTTCGTCGTCGGTCAGCACGTTGCCCGTGGGGTTGGTCGGGCGGCTGACGCAAATCGCGGCGGTCTCGTCGGTGACTTCGATCGCGTCGAAATCGATGCGGTACTTGAACGAATGATTCTCGAGTATCTCGATGCGCGGGCGGTAGCTGCGGAACGTCCGCGGGTCGAGCTTCTGATCGGCGTAACCAATGTACTCCGGAACGATCGGAAACATCACGTGCCGAAAACCGCCGTTGGGCATCTCGCCTGCCAGCAGCGTGAACAGGAAGAAGAACGCGGTTTGCCCCCCGTTGGTCACCGCAATGTTCTCGGGACCAACATCCCAGCCGTAAAGTTCACGGAGCGATGTCGCAAACGCTTCGCGAAACTTGGGACTGCCGGCCGGGCCATCGTAGTTGGCCAGCATGCGATCGCAATACGTGGTGTCGGCCACGATTTCCGAAAGCCGCTCGCGCCAGAGCTGCTGCAACTCGGGAATGTGAGCCGGGTTTCCGCCGCCGAGCATCCGCATGTCGCCGCCGCCTGCCATGGCCGCGCCGAGATCGTCCATCAACTCCACAATGCCAGACTGACCAGAAAGACGCTCGCCGATTTGAGAGAATTGCAGTTTCATGATGGCAGTTGCATGATCGTCGTACGGTGGGAAGATCCACGGTCGGCTGCATGCTCGGCAGCCGCCCCGCTGGTGGCCCAAACCTTCCATTGTATCTACCAACGCCCTGTTACGTGAGGAGCCCATGAAAATCATTGCTGCGATGAGCGAAAACCGAGTGATCGGCCAGGGCGACGGAATGCCGTGGGATGTGCCGGACGAGTACCAGCAGTACCTGGAATTCGTGCGTGGCACGACCGTGCTAATGGGCCGCCGGACGTTCGAGATTTTCGGTGCCGACACCACGGCCGACCACATCGTGGTGCTCAGCCATACTCCCCGCCCGGTAGCCGGCGGGGCGGTCTGCACGAATTTGCAGCAAGCACTGAGCACCGCCGCCGCGTACGGCAAACCCATCTTCAGTTGCGGGGGAGCATCGATCTACGCACAGACCATTCCGCTCGCCAGCGAGATGCTGCTGTCGACCATCAAAGGAGAGCACCCCGGCGATACGTACTTCCCCGAGTTCAACGCGTTCGAATGGCAAGTTGCCGAAGAGCGAGATGAAGAGCACTACTTGTTCCGACGATGGGTGCGCCGCAACCAAGCGAGGAACACATGATCAATAGTTGTGGGTTTCCATCCAGTACTGCCCCTCAGGCGACTCGAGAAACTCCCGGTACTCTGCAAGCGATCGCAAATCGCCCCAGACCACTCCGTAGCGTTCTTCCAAGGTTTCCATGGCTGCGGCCACCTTGGTGAACTCCTTCAGTGGCAAACCAGCAGCAACGGTTCCGTAGAACGCGGTATCCATATCGAGGCCCGTTTCCATGACCTTATCGAAGTACTCCATCGCCTTGGGATAATTCTCTTGCAACAGGTAGGTATTGCCGCGGAGTGCGTCGACATAAGGATCGCCACCAACGGCCTGGTCGACCGCATCCAACGCCTGCAAGGCTTCGTCGTATTTTTCAGCAATGAGTAGCGAATCAATCAACATTAACTCCAGCCCTGTTGCATCGGAATGGTGCGTACGAATCGCGTTCGAGATCTCCATGATTTTGTCTTCGCCGGTCCGGTTCGAAAGCGCGTAGGCTTGGATCAACATCCCCTTTGAAAAACGGACTTCCTCCGGTAGCGAATAAAACAGGTTCCACGCTTGAGCATCGCTCTGGCCACTTAAGACAAGGTTTTGAAATTGACTCACCTTATCAATACTCTGCACGTAGGCCGACTCCTTCGACGTGGCTCGTTGGAGCCAGTTTTTATTCATCTCGGCAACATGCGGCAGCAGTCCACGTCGCCAGGTTTCGGTAATGGTCTCGCCGGTGAGGAACACGTACAGATCGACCGCCTTGAGTTGCCCATCGACGCGTTGCAAGGTGTATTGATGGTAGTTCACCCCATTATCGCCGGAGGCACGAAAGATGACGACCCGGTTGCCATCCTTCTCCAGGATGTTGACCAACTGGTAGTCCGCAGTGTTCCCACCCCCTCGGCGAATCTGCGTGACGAACGAACCGACCGAACGCATGCCAACCTGCAATCCATTCATGACCTCCGTGCGATCCGATTCACTAAGATCCAGCCCCGCTGTCGCTCGCATCGCCATGGTGTCCCAGTCGATCATGCCGTCGAACGTGCGCGTGTCGTTGTCGTCGTACGCTTGCTTCATTTTGTCGGCGAATTGCTGGGCTTCTTCGGTCGTTACCATCCGTGCGGCGACCGGGCGCACCTCGCGCTCTCGCGGTGCAGCAGCCGAGTTCGTCTCGACAGCCGACTCGTCGGCGCTGGCATTCCCGTCCGACTCGAGGGCGGGATCTCCTCCGCAACCGAGGACGGCCAACATCGAGAAACTACAGAGAATCGCCAAAGACCATGTACGCAACATACAGAGTACCTCCCCACCTGCGATCGCAGGAATGAATCGACGAGCAATATGCCGAAAACGCCAGTTTACCGCACCCACCAGTGGAGGACCAGTAGAACTTTCCCCTGAGAAGCATCGCACCAGCACTGCATACTGGTGCGTCAACCAAACAGCTTAGACACCGCGTTTCGGCTTGGGGATGCGACCTGTCGCTCGGCGGGTGCCACCTTCGCCGTCGGACAGGTTGCGTTGATTCGAGCCACGCCGGCCGCGTTTCACTTTGCCTTTCCGCTCGCGCACCGAATCGACCGGCTGGCCCATGCTGTCCTTCATTTGCCCAATCCGATCACGAATGGCTGCCGCCCGTTCGAACTCCATCGCTTCGGCTGCTTCGTACATCTCTTTTTCGAGTTCCGCAATGTACTCTTCGGTAATGTACTGTGTTTCGTCGCTCCGCCCGACCGCGGCGTTGGCCGCTGCGTGGGCTTCCTGCTCGGCTTCGATGCCCATGCGAATGGCCTTTTTAATCGTTTGCGGAGTGATGCCATGCTTTTCGTTGTACTCCTGCTGCAACTTGCGACGGCGCTCGGTTTCGTCGATCGAGCGTTGCATGCTGTCGGTCACCTTGTCGGCATACAGAATGACCTTCGAGTTCACATTTCGCGCGGCTCGTCCGATGGTCTGCATCAGCGAGGTTTCGCTGCGGAGGAAGCCCTCCTTGTCGGCGTCGAGAATCGCGACGAGCGACACTTCGGGCAAGTCCAAACCTTCCCGCAACAAGTTCACGCCGATCAGGGCCTCGAACCGCCCTTGCCGCAAGTCGCGGAGCAACTCTACCCGCTCGAACGCATCGAGTTCGCTATGCAACCATTTGCACAACACCCCTTGCTCGTTCAAGTACGTCGACAGATCCTCGGCCAGGCGTTTGGTAAGCGTGGTTACCAGCACCCGCTCGTCCTTGGCGGCCCGCTCGCGGATCTCTTCCAGCAAGTGGGGCACCTGCCCGCGAGCGGGGACCACTTCGATCACCGGATCGAGCAACCCCGTGGGGCGGACCACCTGCTCGACGACTTCGCCGCCGGTTTGTTCGAGTTCCCACTTGCCGGGCGTCGCTGAGACGTACACCGCTTGCTTCGCGCGCTCGTGCCATTCGTCGAACTTGAGCGGGCGGTTGTCGAGTGCACTTGGCAGCCGGAAACCATGCTCGACCAGCGTGGTCTTGCGGGCGCGGTCGCCGTTGTACATGGCACCGATCTGGGGGATCGTCGCATGAGACTCGTCGATGAACAACAAGAAGTCGTCGGGAAAGAAGTCGAACAGCGTGTTCGGCGGCGAACCTGGCGGGCGACCACTCAATGGCTGGCTATAGTTTTCGATGCCGGGGCAGTAGCCCATTTCGAGCATCATCTCAATGTCGTACCGAGTGCGGGCGTTCAGCCGCTGGGCTTCGAGCATCTTGCCTTGCTCTTTGAACAGTTGCAGCCGGCCCGACAGTTCTTTGCGGATCTGATCCACCGCGTTTTCAATCCGCTCCTCCGGCAGCACAAAGTGCTTCGCAGGGTAGACGTAAACTTCCTGCAGTTTGTCGACGACCGTTCCGCTGGTTGGGTTGATGATCGACAAGGCCTCGATTTCGTCGCCCCAGAACTCGATGCGGTAAGCAAACTCTTCGTAGCTCGGCCAGACCTCGACCGAGTCACCACGCACACGGAACTTGCCCCGCTCGGGATCGAAGTCCTTGCGTTCGTATTGAATGTCGATCAACTTGCCGAGCATCTCGTCGCGTTCTACCACGTCGCCGACCGCCAATCCAATCATCATCTGCTTGTAGTCTTCCGGCGAGCCCAAACCGTAAATGCAACTCACGCTGGCCACGACGATCACGTCGCGGCGACTGACCAGCGAGCTAGTCGTGGCCAAACGCATACGATCGATCTCTTCGTTGATCGAGGCATCCTTCTCGATGTAGATATCGCGCTGCGGAATGTACGCTTCCGGCTGGTAGTAGTCGTAGTAGCTCACGAAGTAACTTACCGCGTTGTTCGGAAAGAAATCTCGGAACTCACCATACAACTGGGCGGCCAGCGTTTTGTTGTGCGAGAGCACCAGCGTTGGCTTCTGCAACTGCTGGATGATGTTGGCCATGGTGAACGTCTTGCCCGAGCCGGTCACACCCATCAAACATTGCTCGCGACGCCCTTGCTGCAGGCCCTCGACCAATTGCTTGATGGCAGCAGGCTGATCGCCGGCAGGCGCGAATTCGGAAGTCAATTGAAATTGGGGCATCGCTGTAATCCATCGAAAAACACTAGTTCGGAGCTACTCTCTCATTCGCACTGTCGAACTCAGGCAAACCGAGAGCGACTTGAAGCCCGCTCGAATGGTACAAGCCAACCTCAGTTAATCAACTACTTCCGCAAAAGTTTGCAACTCTGCATGCCCGTGGCCGGGTTCGACCTCGGCATTTCCGGGGCGCAGGCAGAGGCCGGTTTGCATGCCCGCTTCGCGAGCCGCATCGAGTTCGGCGACGACGTCGCTGAGGAACAGGATCTCGCCGGGGGCAAGTTCCCAGTCCTTGGCGATCCGCTCGTAGCTTTCGGCTTCGCGTTTGGGTCCGATCGTCGTGTCGTAGTGACCGCTGAAGTAACCAAGCAGGTTGCCCGCCTTGCTGTGAGCGAAAAACAACCGCTGAGCGTGGGCACTGCCCGACGAGTAGACGCGGAGGTCGATTCCTTGCGACTTCCACTGCTCGAACGCCGGCGGCACATCGTCGAACACGTGGGCTACCAACTCGCCGCTGGCGAAGCCGGCTTGCCAGACGAGCCCTTGCAGCTGCTTGAGTCCGGTCGCTTTGATGTCGGCATCCATCAGCCGCACGATTTCGGCCTCGAACGCCTGACGATCGCACCCCAGCGCGGTGCTTTTGGCATCGCTGGCCACTTGTTGTCGCACCTCAGTCAGGGCATCGGAGTCCCAATTCGTATCGAGATACTCACCCAGCCCACGACGGGCGAACGGAAACATCACGTCGTACACGTACGAAACCATCGAGGTGGTTCCCTCGACGTCCAGCAGAATGCCTCGCGGCTTATCGCTCATTACAGCTCCACCGGCGGTTTAAACTTCGATTCACTTGGCAAGTAACTATTTCCCCAACAGACAGGCGGATGCTTCTCGTGCACACCTTGATCGATATACTCCGGAGTCCACCCCGTGGGATCCTGGAACAACCGAATGCAGCGTATGTGGCGATCGTCGCACAGATGGAACCAGTGCTTCACGCCAGCTGGCACGTTGATCAGGTCGCCCGCTTCGACTTCGATCGAGAACACCGGTCCATTCTCGGGATTCACCCAGAACACCCCGCGACCTTCGACCGTGAACCGCACCTCATCCTCGCTGTGCGTATGCTCTTTATCAAACTTGGCGAGCATCGCATCCAGGTTCGGGGTGTCGGGCGCAACGTTGATCACGTCGGCGGTCACGTATCCGCCTTGAGTCTTGAGGCGTTCGATCTCAGGAGCGTACTCCTGCAGAATATCGTCGGCCGTTGCCTGTTCGGTCAAACGCCCTTCCACGGCCCAATGTTCGTACCAAATACCAAACGGCGACAGGAACTGTTCAATCTCTTGAACATCGCTGGTTCGTCGTTCGTTGTCCGCGATCGTGAGAGTTGCCATAGGTTTATCCGTTGGGATAGGGTTTACGATTTCGCTGAGAATTCGAGCCGACCGACGCACTCAAACAGAAACTCGAACACTTCGATGTGTCGGCGTGCGGCTGCCAAGTCGCGTCCCCAGGTGTACAGGCCATGCTTGCGGATCAAGAAACCATGCTCCAGGGGGTTCTCGGCATCACGCAAACGCTCACGGACCTCGGCTGCCAGGCTAGCGATGTCTTGCGTGTTTTCGAAAATGGTCACCCGCTTGGTAGTTTCGTGGGTGGGGATCCCCTCGAGCCCTTTGAGCATCTCAAAGCCGGAGATCTCGACATACCCTTGCTCGAAAAATCGGTCGGAGAGCAGCGTGCCCCACACCGAGTGGGTGTGCAGCACCGCGCCGGTGTCGGGGAGTTCGGACAGCACTACGTGCAGCAGCGTTTCGGCCGAGGGTTTGTTTTCGGCGGGAAAATCGTCGCCAGGGCGTTCAATCCGCTGCCCGCGGTCGTTCACCCGCACAAAATCGGTCCGCTCCAGGCGTCCTTTATCTTTACCACTAGCAGTCAGGAGGAGCTCCAGAGGCCCCCGCTCGAGCACTACGCTGTAATTGCTGCTGGTACCGAGCGACCACCCCCGAGCGTGCAACATGTTGCCGGTTTCGCGAAGTCCATCGAGCTGGGTACGCAGCATTTCCGCGTTCGCTTGTAGCTGGCGTTCCACTTCAGCGGGGTCGATGTCGATCGTCGTACTTCGTCCGGACATGGGAATACGTAAGC
This sequence comes from Aeoliella mucimassa, assembly GCF_007748035.1. Classification (NCBI taxonomy): domain Bacteria; kingdom Pseudomonadati; phylum Planctomycetota; class Planctomycetia; order Pirellulales; family Lacipirellulaceae; genus Aeoliella; species Aeoliella mucimassa. The sequence continues at coordinate 1,868,730 of NZ_CP036278.1, read as the reverse complement.
GAATAGGGGGCAATCGGTTGGCGAAAACAACATCGCCGAGAGCATTAGTATACGTACTTTGCCACGATTACCATACCGACGCCCCACGGGTAGAAATCAATCCAATACTTTCCCCAGAAAATGTGGCAGGACGCTGGTCACTGCTCTATAACTACTAATTCAGGCAAAATTGAATGCAAGTGAAGGAACCATCTATGCGGAGTCCTGCATGCTTCTGGCTGTTGTTGATGATCAGCGGATGGCTGATGATCAGCGACACTTTGGCGGACGACCATTTCCTCACCATCGGGGGTGGTTACGACCCACAAGGCAACCAGGTGTCGCTGGAGCGAAATGTCGAGTTCTTTCGGCAAGTGCTCGCCGAGCAACGCCCCGACGACCCAGCGCACACGGTGTTTTTTGCCGATGGGGATGATGACCATCGTGACCTGCAATATCGCGATCCCTCGTTCGAATGCTCGCCAGGCCGGCGAATTGCCATTGAGCTGTTTGGCGATGCCGATGATCTCGATATCGCCTACCGTAACCATTCCCTTTCCAACGTCACGGGCAGTACCTCGCCAGGGGTAATCAGCAATTACCTCGAGCAACTTGGCCGACGCGTGGAAGGCGACGACCGACTCATCGTGTACGCAACCGCCCACGGCGGCTCTGGCGACGAGAAGACCCCGCACAACACGTCGGTCTACACCTGGAACCACCGCCGATTCTCAGCAGCCGAGTTTTCGAACTGGCTCGGTAAGCTGCCGGAGGAGACTCCCGTGGTGCTGGTGATGGTGCAGTGCTACGCGGGGGGCTTCGCCCACACCATGTTCAACGAAGCCGATCCCACCAAGGGCATCGCTCGGCAATTGCGAGCCGGTTTCTTTGCCCAGGTCCACGACCGCCCCGCAGCGGGCTGCACGCCCGGCGTGAACGAAGAGTCGTATCAGGAGTACAGCTCGTTCTTCTGGGCGGCGATCGCCGGCCACGATCGGCTCGGCAGCACCATCGACAAAGTGGATATCGATAGCGACGGTGTGACCTCGTTTGCCGAAGCCCACGCCTACGCGGTATGCGAGAGCGAGACGGTCGATATTCCGATTCGCACTTCAGATGCTTACCTCGATTACTTCAGCACCGATGGCAACTCGATCGAGACTCAGTACCATCGCGACCGCAAGACGAATGAACCACGCCGGCTCCCGCTGCCCGAACTGCAGAAACTCGAAGGCTCGCTTCCCGCGTTGTTGGAGCAGGCCGATCCGGTCGATCGGTACATCGTGGAGTGCATCTCCAAGAAACTCTCCCTCGACCTCGATGGTAACGTGAGTCAAGTGAAGCAGGCGCTCAACCGGGTGCGACGCGACATGCAGCGGGCCCGCCGCAGTTCGAGCCGCACCACCGGAAATTACCGCCGCACCCGCGACCGCGTGCTGGCCGAGGTCCGCCGCGAATGGCCCGAGCTCGACTCCGATCTGTCGCCGATGCTCGCTTCGTTGATGGCCGAGCGAGCCGACGAGTTCGAAAAGAAGGTGACCTCGATGCTGGCGTACAAGTCGATGGTTCGGTTGGCCGAGGAGAAATCGAAAGCGGACGAAGCCGTCCTGAACTACCGCAAAGACGAAGCCCTCGTTTTACGCCTGGATCGCACGCTCAAACGCATCGTGCTGTCGATCAACCTGCCGAAGGTGGGTTCCCCCCAGGTGGTGAATCGTTATAAAGAACTCTTGGCGTTGGAGTCGAGCAGTTTGGCTGCTGGTTCCCCCTAGGCATCTTTCCCGACGTATATGCAGGCCTTTTTCCTCCTATATCCATCCCGGAATTGAGCACCATGAATCCACAATCCTCTTCCGCTCTCGACCGCCGTAGCTTCGCCAAACTCGCCGCTGTTGGTGGTGCTACCACCCTGCTCGGACAGAGTGCTCAGGCCGAAACGATCCAGGCCACGCCGGCGAAAGCGAATCCAATCGCTATTTCGACTTACTCGTTTTGGCGTTTCCGCGACAATCCAACCGACCGCTTGAGCATCGAGCAATGCATCGACGAAGCCGCCCGCATGGGGTTCGATGCGGTGGAAATCCTGCACATGCAGATGTTCGACGAAGAGTCCCCCTCGCGTCTGCAGAACCTCAAGCGTCAGGCGCTGATCAACGGCCTCGATCTGTGCGGGTTCTCCACGCATCAAGGCTTCGTCTCGCCGGACGAAGATGAGCGGAAGAAGAACATCGACCACACCATCCGCTGCATGCAACTGGCCCACGAGCTGGGTATTCCGACCATGCGAGTGAACACCGGCCGTTGGGGAACCTCGAAGGACTTCGACGAGCTGATGGCAAACCGCGGTATCGAACCCACCCTGCCCGGTTACACCGAAGAAGATGGCTATGGTTGGGTGATCGACAGCTTCGAGAAGCTGCTGCCGGCTGCTGAAAAGTACGGCGTGCTCATGGGACTCGAAAACCACTGGGGCCTCGGCCGCACCGCCGAAGGCGTGATGCGCATTGTCGACGCGGTCGACTCGCCTTGGTTGCAAGTCACGATGGACACTGGCAACTTTCTGGAAGATCCCTACGACCGCTTGGAGATCCTGGCTCCCAAGGCGGTGTACGTACAAGCCAAAACCTACTACGGCGGTGGTTTGTGGTACACGCTCGACCTCGACTATCCCCGTATTGGCAAACTGATTCGTAAGCACAACTACCACGGCTACGTTTCGCTGGAGTTCGAAGGCAAAGCGCCTTGGAAGGAAGCGATTCCCAAGAGCCTGGCACTTCTGCGAAGCGCCCTCGATCCGACCACTTGATCTGCGACCCTCCATGCTACTGAAACCTTCGATCGAACAGATCAAGCAGTTGCCTCATACGTATGAGGCGGATATTCCAAGCGACTACCTCGACGAGATGGGCCACATGAATGTCATGTGGTACACCCACCTGTATGGACAGGGCATTCGAGGCTTTCTCAATTCTGTGGGCTTTGACCGACAGTATATTGAGGAGCAACGGTGCGGCACCTTTGCTCTCGAAAAGCACGTGCGTTATCTGTCGGAAGTACGGGTTGGTGAGAACGTAGCGGTTTACACGCGACTGGTCGACTGCAACGGACGCCTCTACCACCTAATGCAATATCTGGTGAATGAGACGCAGCAGAAGCTGGCCTCGACCATGGAAACCGTGAGTGCGCACGTCGACCTGAACCATCGCCGAATGGCCGAGATGCCGCCGCATCTCACCGAAGCATTCGAAGCCACGGCGGCGACCCACGCCGAGCTCGATTGGAAATCGGCCACCTGTGGGGTGATGGGCATTCGCTAGCACGTAGCGAGAGGCCAACTGTCGGCCTCCCGCAGTGCTCTTCACGGAATTTTTAAGTCGATCCGTTAGAATTGCCGGTATCGGTATAGGCTGCACCAGGCTGCCGCTACCGAGCCGCGACCTGGAAGTTACGCCAGCAGGCTGCCGTTCGACGGTGGCAACAGGGCCTATACTTCCTGTATGCAAATGACTTTTCGACAATCCGATGCCACGAATGTGGTCATGCCGCAGATCGAGACCATTTTGACCGCCGACATGTCGCGCGCCGACGCGTTGGCCATTGCCGAGTTGCTGATCCGCATCTGGCCCCGCCCAGGGGTCACGGTCGAAGATCGCGCCGACAAACTGCAAACCAATCGGGGCGATCAAAATCCCCCGCCCGAGATCGCTAGCCGATCTTTTGTGATCCGCGACGCAGGTCGGGTGATCGGGCACGCGTTGGTGTTCCCTCGAACCATCGGCACCACCGCCGGAGAGATGACCATCGCCGCGTTGGGCTCCGTGTGCACCGATCCGAACTACCGTGGCCAAAAACTGGGCGAGCGATTGGTGCAATCCGCATGGCGGGGAGTCGACGAAGGACTGCTGCCTTTCTCGCTGTTTCAAACTAGCCAGACTGCCAAGCAGTTCTACGACCGCTTCGGGTGCCTGCTGGTGGAAAATCAGGTGACCGACTCCACCGCGGAGGATCCTACCGCGTGCCCCTTTAAGGACGACCACATTGTCCGCTATCCGGGGCGCAACCGCGACTGGCCGACCGGTCCGATAGACTTGCGGGGTCCAGGCTACTAACTGTGTAGCGCGTCGCCGAGCGAAGTGGTGTACAATGAGAGCTTGCGTTGCCAACTGGCATCGCTCGATTTCTTTATTCGATCGACACCACCCATCGCTCTCGCCATGAAGTACTCGCTTAGCCCGTTGCTGTTCGTTGGTCTCGCCCTCTTTCTCATCACTCCACCGACCATGGCTTTCGACCAGTCGGCGGCCGATAAACTCGACGAGCGTTTTCGCGACAAATACCAAGAAGTCAAGGTGAAGCCTCACTGGATTTCGCCGCACGAGTTTTGGTATCGCCGCCCTGCAGCAGAAGGCAACGAAGAGTTCGTATTGGTCAACTGCCAACAAGGCGAGACCAAGGTATTCGCGAAACGAAGCGAGCTGCCCAACGGGCTGCGTAGTCCCTGGCGTCCTGATGCCCGCCAGCGAACGAGTGTTCCGTCGGAGACCTCGCCGGATGGCATGTGGAAAGTTGAGCAGCGAGACCACAATCTCTGGCTCATTAATACCGAGAACAATGAGGAATCGCAGCTCACCACCAATGGCGAGGACCGCCATGGCTACGAGCCCCGGGTGTTCTGGTCGCCCGACTCCAAGAAGCTGGTCGCCATGCACGTGAAAGCCGCTGGCGATCGACGGGTGTACCTGGTGGAATCGTCGCCCGAAGATCAACTGCAACCCAAGCTCGATTCGTATTACTACTTGAAGCCAGGGGACGATATCGAACTGCGTCGCCCCCGCTTGTTCGATGTCGAATCGAAGAGCGAGATCGAAGTATCCAACGAGCTGTTCGACAATCCCTGGAGCCTTGACGAGTTGCTCTGGGACGCCGAGAGCGAGTTTTTCACGTTCTACTACAATCAACGCGGTCATCAGGTCGCCCGCGTGATAAAGGTCGACTCCACTTCTGGTGAAGTCACTCCGGTAGTGAACGATGAGCAACCGACGTTTATCGACTACGCCCACAAGCACTTCGCCTACTACCTGAACGATACCGACGAAGTGGTGTGGATGTCGGAACGCGACGGCTGGAATCATCTTTACCTTATCGATCTGAAGTCTGGCGAAGTGAAGCACCAGATCACCTCCGGCGAGTGGGTGGTGCGAGGGGTCGACTTTGTGGATGTTGAAAACCGTCAGGTGTGGTTCCACGCCGGCGGCATTCATGCCGACCAGGACCCTTACTATGTTCATTGCTGCAAGGTGAACTTCGACGGCACCGGCTTGGTGGTTATCACCGCGGGCGACGGCACCCACGAGGTGGGTCACTCGCCGGAACGCGATTACGTGATCGATCGCTACTCGCGGGTCGATATGCCGCCGGTGACGGAAGTGCGTCGCACCAGCGATGGCGAGTTGGTGGCCACGCTCGAGCAAACCGATATCGAGCCGGTAAAAGCGGCTGGCTGGCAAGCTCCCGAGCGATTTGTTGCCAAGGCACGGGATGGCAAGACCGACATCTATGGCGTGATCTATCGCCCCACCGATTTCGATCCCAATCGCAAATACCCCGTGCTCGAAGATCTGTATGCTGGCCCGCACAGTGCGTTTGTGCCAAAGGGTTTCTCCTCGATTCCATGGTTGCAACGTTGGGCGGAGCTTGGGTTTATTGTCGTGAAAATCGATGGCATGGGAACTTCGTATCGCTCGAAGGCGTTCCATGATGTTGCCAGCAAGAACCTGGTGGATGCCGGGCTGCCGGATCGCAAACTGTGGATGCAAGCGGCCGCTGAGAAGTATCCTCAGCTCGACCTTTCGCGGGTGGGGGTGATGGGGCACTCGGCTGGGGCGCAGAGTGCGATGGCGGCCTTGCTCTGGCATAACGATTTCTACAAGGTGGCTGTGGCTGGCTGTGGTTGTCACGACAATCGCATGGATAAGATCTGGTGGAACGAACTGTGGATGGGGTGGCCGATCGGTCCACATTACGCCGACCAGTCGAACGTGACCAACGCCCACCTGCTCAAAGGCGATCTGCTTTTGATCGTTGGCGAACTCGATAAGAACGTCGATCCGTCCTCCACCATGCAAGTGGTCGATGCACTGATGAAGGCCGACAAGGACTTCGACATGCTTGTCGTGCCTGGGCGAGGGCATAACACCGACACGCCTTACATCATTCGCCGAAAGCGGGACTACTTGATGGAACATCTCGACGCGACCACAGTGCATCCGCTCGAAGCGGAGCAATTCGAACATGTCGATTCGGCGGAAGTCCAGTAGCCCGACACCACGATGGCCCAATCGTCATGATCGCCCGGTTGTTTGGTTGGCTGACCATCAGTCTGCTCGTCGCTGCGATGGCTCGGTTTGCTATGGCCGCGTTAGGACTGGGGAACGACTGGGCCTTTCGCGATAGCTGGCTGGGGATTGGCATGCTCTCCGCAGGGGTCCTGCTGGGCTGCGCAGTCTGGTTGTTCGCGAGCAAACACCGCCGGAGACTCAAGCTGCTTGCTGGGGGCTTGGTGCTTCCACTCTCTTGCTTGTTGATTGCCATTTTTCCTCCGTTATGGCTGCTGAATACGGTCGACTACTTTACCGCAGCTACTTTTTGCTTTGACACCAGCGATAAAGTGCTGGCGATTACGATCGATGATGCCATCGATCCGGTGACGACCTCGGCCATTCTTGATTTGCTCGACGAGCACGCGGTGCAAGCTACTTTCTTTGTGATGACCGACACAACGGGCGAACAGCCCGAATTATCGTCGACTATCTTGCAGCGTATCGCCGAGACTCACGAACTCGGCAATCATCAAACTCGCGACCAACCGGCATGGCAGATGTCGGCCGACACCTTTGCGGCCGACGTTGCGGAAGCACAGCATACGCTTAGCGATTTTGGTTCGGTGCGGTGGCTCCGACCGGGCGCGGGGGTGCTTACTCTTTCGATGGCCGGTGCCGCAGAATCGCAAGACTTGCAGCTACTGCTGGGCAACGTTTTTCCTTGGGATAGTCATCATACTTCGGTTTCGTTCTCCTCTCGTTATGTCATGGGGCGTGTCCGCCCGGGGGCGGTGGTCGTGCTGCACGATCAGGGAGCCCGCGGGGAGCGCACGCTGGCGGTACTCCGCGAGATCATTCCGCAGCTTCAACAACAGGGCTATCGATTGGTCACCGTGAGCGAGCTTGCCAAACTGGCTGCGAAGCAATGAGTGAGCTTCGCTAAGAGTTACCACTTACTTGGCACGAGTCTCACTAAGTATCGCTTCGATGGTTGCCACCGCTTTGGGGGTTCCGTCAAACTCCTCCTGGCGGCCTTTCAGGTTCTCACGGTACATTTCTATGTTGGCCATGAACGCATCCAACTGCGACTGCTCCACGCGTTCAACGTAAGCCCAATCGCCACCGCCGAGTTCCTTCAGAAAACAAGCGTTGATGCGTTGCTCGAAGTGCTTTCGCTCAGGCATCGCAAAAAATGGCTTGCCCAGGTACAACGCTTCGCCAAGCAGTTGATTGCCTGCTGCGGCGACCACCGCCTTGCAGGTGACGAGCGATTCGGTAAACGAGTGCTCGTCGACTTCAAAGAACTCGGCATTGCCTTGCGGAGGACGTTTGCCGAGCCCATAGATTCGCACCGGAAGGCCAAGGCTACCAAGCTTACGAACCGTGGCCTCGGGCGTTTGTCGCCGGAGGTACGAAAGCAAGAATCCCTGGTCGCTGGTCTCGCGCTGGCGAATCGTGGGACGCAACAAAGGACCTACCTGCACCACGTCTTCGTACCCCCGTTTGAGCGGAGGACTATAGAACGCACTCACCATGGTTTTTTGCTGCCCAATGCCAAACATCCAGACCGCCAAACGCATACTACGGGCCCACCAACGAAGTTGGGTTGGCAGGATCGAAAGGTCGTAGGCCAACAGAAAGTGCTGGTGATCGAAGCTCAGCACCGGTACGTTCGTGCGATGGGCCGCGCGGGCGACGAGTGGTTCGAAATCGCTGATCACCAAGTCTGGCTTCTCTTGCTTGATCGCTTCGACCAGCGGCTCGAGCAGCTTTTCGACACGCATCCAGAGCGACAATCCCGAGCTGATGGTCTTATAAAGATTCAAACGCTTTTCGGTGTAATGGAACTTAAGCCCCTCGATCGAGCGAACTTCCACATCGGCGGCGTTTTCGTATTGCTTCCAGAGAAACTCCAACGCGTCGTGCGACGAGTAGAGCACGATGCGATGGCGGTGGCGGAGCTCTTCCACCACGGTCCGCGCCCGCGCTGCATGCCCACGCCCTTCGCCCATGACGCTGTAGAAGATCGTAGACATGCTGGAAGATTGGGTTGAAGAACGAAACACGCGGTTTTACCCCGGTTGTTTGGCACCGAGTTCCCCCATTAGAACAAACCTAGCCAACGTTTCAACAGTTATATTTAGCCACTTAGTAACCCTGTTTATGCTTGACGGCTAATTCGCTGGGCGATTTTTTGCCTTGCTCCTGCACACCGATGCTGGCTTGGTGTATGGTGGATTTTCGCAGCGTTGGGCGACAGAGTATCCCAAGCTGGTAATGCCCGAACTTTGGTTCGGCTTACCTCTCTGGGGTTACCCCAGGGCAACGTGAAAGATGGATGTTTCGTCGCGCGAAGCGTAATGCGCTGCACGCATGTCGCTTCGCGCCAGACTAGAATCGTTGGGATACTCTGCCGCCTGCCTGATTGCTATGAGTTCGCCAAAACGCATCGCCGAACCACTCGCAGCCGCCTTTCTGGCGGGGCCGCTGGAAGTAGAGGGAATGGTCGCCCGCGGTAGCCAGTTGCTTGGCAAGCGGTGGAGATGGCTCTCGCCGCTGGCGAAGCGGATGCATCGGTATTTCGGTGGCACAACGCGTCCTCGTCAGGCGCGGCTCATCAATGTGATGCTATGCGACGAAGGATTCTATCGCGCGTGCACTAAGTACGAACTGCAATTGGTCGACTTGCAAGCGTGCCAGCCTGCGATGGCCCCCAGCCTTGCCGCACTGTCGTGGAATGTTCCCGCGCTCTGCACCACCAAGCAACTGGCCGACTGGCTTGGCTTGGCGGTGAGCGAACTCGAGTGGTTTGCCGACATGCGTCGCTGGGAAACGAAGCCTGCTTCGATGCAAACGCAGCACTACCGCTATCGGGTGTTATCGAAACGAAATGGCCGACTGCGATTGATCGAGGCTCCCAAGTCGCGGCTCAACATGCTGCAGCGGCAGATTCTCACGCACCTGCTCGATCGATTCCCCGTACACTCTGCGGTGCATGGGTTTCGCCAAGGTCGATCGATTCGCACTTTTGCCGTGCCCCATATCCACCGCCCCGTGGTGCTCAAGCTGGATCTTCGCGATTTCTTTCCCACCATCCGCATCGCCCAACTCAGCGCGTTGTTCCGCACCGCGGGTTATCCGGAAAGGGTAGCCGATTTGCTGGCGGGGATATGCACCAATACGACTCCCACTGAGGTGTGGGACGATGAAGGCCTGGCTGCGTCGCCGAGCGAGATCCGGCGGATGCGAATGCTCTACGAGCAGCCCCATCTACCGCAGGGGGCGCCAACCTCGCCGACTCTGGCAAACCTCTGTGCTTACCGACTCGACTGCCGACTCGCGGGGTTGGCCGAAGCGTCTGGCGGGGTCTACACCCGCTACGCGGATGACCTCGCTTTCTCAGGCGACGAGCGATTTGCTCGCACGGCGGAACGCTTTGCCATCCATGTGATGGCGACGGTCATGGAAGAAGGCTTCGAGGTTCATCCCCGCAAAACTCGGCTTATGCGGCCTGGAGTTTGCCAACGCCTGACCGGATTGGTGGTCAACCAGCATCTGAACATCGCCCGCAGCGATCGCGATCGCTTGAAGGCGATTCTGACGAACTGTGTGCGGCACGGCCCAGCAACTCAAAATCACGAAGGCCACCGCGATTTTCGCTGCCACCTGCGAGGGCGTGTTGCCTTTGTCGAGTCGATCAATCCCACGTGGGGCAAGAAGCTCCGCGGATTGTTCGACCAGATTGTGTGGTAGCGAGACTACCCTCGCTTACGGCCGACGAATCGGAAGTAAGGAATCCTTAGGAACGGAATCATGATGATCTTACCCGCCTGCTCGTTGAGGCTTACCGTTTCGAAACGAGTCTCCAGGTAAGGAAGCAAATCGGGGTTCGGGTGGACGTTGTCGCTGGAGAACCATACCGGCCAGAACTGGCGACGGAACCAGGAATGGCTGGCATGCCCTTCCGCGGGGTACTTTTTGGAGACATAAAAGTCGACCACTCCGATGGTGCCGCCAGGCTTGAGGAGCGTGAGCGCGTGGTCCACAGCATCCCACCAGTTGGGAATCATCGTGAGCGAATAGCAGAAGGTCAGCACATCGACCGACTCGGGCTCGATTTCCACCTTCGTCGCATCGGCGTGCAGTAGCTTGACGTTCTGCCAGCCATTTTTCTCGACCCGCTTGCCGGCGATGCCGAGCAGCGACTCCGAGAGGTCGACCAGCGTTGCCTGCTGAAAGTTCGTGAGGCGGTCGCCCCAGGCTTCGACATTGCGAGCGGTACCACAGCCGAGGTCGACCCACTGGCCCGCTTCGGGCGCAGGGAGATCGGTGAATAACTCATCACGACCATGCAGCATTTTCTGCCGCGTTTCGTCGTAGTGTTCGGCCTGGCCTGAGTAGAAGCTATCGAGACGCTCCTGGTGCGACTCACCCCGAATGGGCGAGAGCACCATGTGGTAAATTGCCTTCAGTTGCCCCATTGCGCTCATGGTTGTCGTCCGTCGCGTTGTTGGAGGGATTCTTGTGTAGCGTGGCGATATCGAAGCTGCCGTAGGTGTTCACGCGATCCTTGGCATGCAGTTCGTTCGCCAGCTCGCGGTTGTATTCGAGCACGTCGCCCAACGTGTACTTCTTACCGTTGAGCTCCACTTCGATGGGATCGATGAAGTCGACCTCGAGGGCTGCACTACGCCAGAGCATGATGCTCAGATCGTCGGCATGATTAATGATCGCCTGCCATTGTCGCTGCAGGATGTCGGCATGGTGCTCGGCCAACCAGTCCATGTGATCGAGCAGCACGTACCGCGAATAGGTTTGATCGGTCGATTCCAGGTAATCGAGAATCGTCGACGTGTGCGTGTGAATGCGGTCGACCAGGCCACCCTTCAAGCGATTAAAATTCTCTTCGCGCAAGTACTCAGGGCAGCACTCGTGGGTGTACTCGCCGGTCATATAGACCCGCCAGAAGTAGTTGTCCTTGATCGGCAGCTTGGTGAAGACCTGGTCGAGGCGGTCTTCGATGAACTTGGCGATGCCGCCTGGATAGTGCTTTTCCAACTGCCGGCGTTGCGCCCGCGGTACTCCCAGCATCGACAGCACCGAGTCGCGACGCAGGAAGAACTCCATCTTGGGGCCCCAGAAGGCCTGCTTCACGTCTTTACGGAAGATCTCTTCCTGCTCTTCCAACGACTGGGCTTCGAGCAACCGCTCGATCGCCGGGCGGATGCGGGCGAAGCGGTTGATGTACACGTTCATCGACCAGGCAAACATCCCGGCGGTACCGCGGAAGTAGAAACTCGGCCGGCGACCTTTGCCGTAGAAGAACTTGCCTTGCTTGTCCCAGTATTCACGGGCCGAAGCAGGCAGGCTCTCGCGGAGCTTCTCTTTGTAAATCGTGTCCCAGTCGGTCAGTCGGCCGCGGCCGAACATCTCGAAGAAAGTCTCGTAGTCGAGTTCGCGAATCGCGGCTTTCTTGAGTTCCAACAGGGCGTTCTGGCGAGCGTTGACATCCACGGTGTCGATCCGCTCAAGCCCATCCAAGGCGTAATCCAGGGCGTTGCAGCCAGCCGAAGTAATGACCAGCAAGCGATCCGATTCAGTAAGTTTCAGCGCAACGCGATCGAGCCGAGGATCTTCCCAGCAAGTGTTATAGACAAGGTTTTTGCCGTGCGTCAGATTAAAAACGACTCGGCTTAGTTTGGCGGCGAGCATGCAAATTCCTGTGGCCTGATGGACAGTGGACAGGCGGAGGACATGCATGCGACGACTGTGCCAGCCGGGCCGCGAAGGGGCCCTCCGCTGGAGGTCGTGGTCCATCGTGCCACAACCAATAACGCCGTTGTTGGGGAGGGAAATTCCTACTTCGCGTAGCGGATTGCCAGGCGTAAAAACACCTATGCACCGATCGCATGGACATCCTCATGGTGTTATCACCAATCGCGTTATGGTCCACGTTTTACCGCCCCGTGGCAAGGGGCAGCACCCACAGGAGACACGAAAATCGACGAAAACTACCAATTTAGGCAGTTTAGGCAATCAGAACCCCGGCCATCGACTCGTCGAGCTCCGTCGCGGGTTGCCGTGACTTGAGCGTCGCCAGAATCCGGCCATCGGCTCGATTCAGCTCGAACGAACCATCTTCGAACTCCACCAAGGCGGTGCAGTTCTCGACCCAGTCCCCCGTGTTGAGATAGGCGAGGTTGTCGAGATGCATGATTCGCGGCGAGTGGATATGGCCGCAGATAATGCCAAAGCAGTCCTGCTCCGCAGCTGCTTCCATCAGTTGCGACTCGAAGTCGCTGATATGCTTGACCAGGCCCTTGATGTTGCGCTTGATCAAGTTGCAGAACGCGTAGCGATTGTGCTTCTTGCCCCGCGCCCAGTTCAGCCAGTAGTTGGTGCTGAGCAGCACGTCGTAGGCATACGTGCCAATCAAGCTGAGCCATGGCATCGACTGCTCGACTTTGTCGAACTTGTCGCCATGGGTCACCAGGTACCGGCGCCCATCGGCCGCTTCGTGCACGAACTCCTGCTCCAGCTCGATCAGCCCGTAGTCGGCCAGGAAGTTGCGGAGAAACTCATCGTGATTCCCCGGGGCGTAGCGAATCTTGGTGCCACAGCGTCGTAGGTCCATCAGGCGATGGAAGATGCGATCGTAGGTGGGATTCCACCGCCAGCGGCGTTTCAGCTTCCAACCGTCGATGAAGTCGCCGACGATGTAGAGTTGCTCCGGCTCGTAGTGATTCAGCAGCTTTAGCAACGCCTTGGCCTGCGTATGCTTCGAGCCAAGGTGCACATCGCTGATAAACAGCGAGCGAATCGGTTCACGGCAAGGGGTGTCCTTCGCCATTCCATGTTTGGCGAGCGACTGGGGATCCACATGTGGGCGTTGGTGGGTCGTCAATCTACTACCCTTCATCGAACGAGGATGTTCGCTGCGGGAGGACGCTTCCACTGCGACCGACCCTTCACAGCAAACCGGAAAAGGCTTTACCTCTAATTGTATTATCTTACCGGTTCGTTGTGGTTCCGCTAACGTATCGTTGGAAGTGCGTTAAGTTTAGGTTCAGTTTTCGTGAAGCACGAGAAACACTGCCATTATAGTGTCTGCCGCTGACGATCAACAGGCAATTGGCAAATCCAGGAGGGAAGTTTCCCCCTCGCAGAAGTAAGCCAGTGCAGGCGTCACGAAAGTAGTAACTGGAACATCATTCGGCATTTGGCTCCCAATCTTGGAGCTTCCCATCCTTTTGCTCACCAAGTCCGTCGAATTCGCCAGCTCCCCCCATGCGCGATCCCCCACCATGATGGCTCCGCTGCTAGCAATAGATTCCCAACACCCGCGAATAGATTCCCAATTTACCCACCGATGGGAAAATTGAATCTGCACACACTCTACAAAACCAGTGGTTTTCGGCCTCGAATAGATTCCCATCTCCCAAAACGCATCGAGTGGGAATCTATTTTCCCGCTGCGCATTTACCGTAAGTCGTTTGCTATTAATGAGTTGCATCAACACCTCCGCTGAAAGTGCCCAAAATAGATTCCCACCGGTGGGAAACTATTCTGGGAGGAGTCAGGAAGCAGGATTCAGGGGCCAGGGAAAGCGGGATTTGGGATATCGGAATGCGGAATGTCATCTTGAAGGAGCTTCCAGCGACTGAAAGATCTCCGCTCGCCATTTCGAGCGTGTCACCAACGAGCGCCGCGTAGGGTGCGGTCCAGGAGCTTCCGGCGACGCAGCCCCACCAACCGCAATACCCAAACGCGCAGCAGCGAACGCCCACGCCAGCAACCATTCGCAGCGTGTCGATGCTGTAATTCAAGGGAATTCAAAAACTGCTAAACCATTCCACCCTCCAACAACGGACTACTGACCACTAACAACGGACCAAACACACCTGTCCATTAGAACACCACCGATGGCCAATTCCCAGCGAAAAGTGGAAAGAATCTAAGCATCAAATTTCACCCTCTCGCTTGCGGCCAATAAAGAGACACGGGTCGGGCTATCAGGCCCGGGGAGGGCAGCACCAGAGTACGGCGCGAGAATCGAGCCAGCATGGCAGAGTCGCCGAGCCCGCAGAGATTTTGGCTAGCACCGACAGCAGGGCGGACTACGCATGGCCACTTCGCAAAACGCACCACGCCCTGTTGTCGGTGGGCGAAGCCCAAGAGGCCACCCCATCCGTGATAATCCGCGTTCGTCCGTGGCTAGAAACCGCTATCCAAATCCCAGGCCACGCACTACCGCCGATCGGTAGCCGGCGTTCGTTAGCTGCTCAGTTCTTCGAGTGCAGTAACGCCCCACACCAAGCATCCAGCCCACTGCTGGCGATTGGGCAACGTAACGGATCATCATCGAGCCGTTGCTACTGCCATGCGATCTACAAACGCTGTCCGCGACAAGCCAGCAGTGGCACTCAAAAAAGAATGGCTAACAGTGCCGCCCCGCCGTGTGTACAAAAATTTGGCAGAGGGTGCTTTTGGCCCAAGTGGCGATCCCCTGCCAGCCCCGCCGAATCTGGGCACCTTACGGTTCGGTGGGGTCTTTTCAGAACAGACAGGTAGGCCGATAGGTCTCCCTATTCAGAGCCCGTCACATCTTCGGATGTAGCGGGTTTAATTCTTGAAAGGCGACTTGGAACCGTTCAACCGGCTAGTACTGCCAGATTCAAGTGAGGCGGCTGGGGTTTTGGGCTTGGGTGCTGGGGGTACTTGGGGCTTGGTTCTTCGGACAGGGGGGGAAGCTACACCAAGCAGCCAGCACACTGCTGGTGAGTGGGGAACGTGGCGGATCATCATCTGCCGTCATACGATCTGGAAAGGCTGTCGGTGGCAAGCCAGTCGCGGCACCCAAGGGCGGACGCCGCACCTTTGCCATCCTGCCGCCCCAATACTGTTGCCGGAGTTTAAAGCCTACGCCATACTAGCTTCCTGCATGACATCATTAGGAGCTGGATTCTGACCATCTTGTCTCTAAAGATTCCTCAATCATTGGTTGCGCAGGACCATTCTCAAGGTCATTCAGACGGAGTACTAAGTAGTTTCGGACTGCTTTTCGCTGCTCACTGTTCAATAGGGAAAACTGCAAACTCGCATTTTCACTTTTCAAACATAATGTGAAGGCAATATCGTGATTATACAGCCCCTTTAGATCCGCGATAAGAAACGCTGGAAGATGGAACTGCATTCCTCTAGCATCAAAAAACGATAGACTGCTGTAACAGTTGTTTAAATCGGATGCATCTATCTTGCTCCAATCATCCTTTTCATCTTTCAATCGAAGCAGATCCAATTCTTCTTCAGACGCATAGTCATCTAGTCCTTGCGCTTGGTGTAGCCCAACGCCCTCCCCAAGAGTAATACCTCTAAAGGCACTTTCAATGTGTTCGAGAACTGTTAGTTCATCTTGCGTTATCATATTGCTCAAGAAACCTTAGAACAGATTAAAACAGGAATTAGAGGTGCTTAATTTCTTATATCATGTCGGGTGGCGGAGTTGTGTCGTAATATAAACCGTGATCGTACAACTTGTATCCCTCGCAGCCTTTCCAACGCAATAGGTACAGTCCAGAGGCAATAAGGGGACATTCTACTTTTCCGCCTTCTTTGGTCTTCCCCGTGGTCGGAGCGATGACTCCAACCCTAGCGATTTGGCGGTTTTGTGTTGCCAATCGGTGTCGCCGTAGGGGGTGCCTCGCTCGACACTCTTTCGCAATGCCGCCAGCTCCGCTTCTGTCTCCGTGCCGTTGACGTAGTTGGTCCAGCCGCGAAACTTTTCCAACGGGCCATCACTCAGCAGCTCTTCCGGGCAGCTCCGTGTGGTGGATTTCAGACTCGACCATTCCCAGTCTTGGCTTCGCGCGACCAGGCCGGCACGTAGCGGGTTGCGTTCGACGTACCGCAGCACGGTCCAGTAGTGCTCGTCGTCTTGGATCGGAAACGCTTTGAACCGCCCCTGCCAAACGTGCCCGCTCGATTGGTAATGACGATGGTAGCGACGCACATGCGAAGTGAGCAGCCACTGCATCCAGCGGCTGAGGTCGCCGTCGTGGTGGGACCACAGCAGCAGGTGAAAGTGGTTGGGCATCAGGCAGTAGCCAACCAGCCGCATGGGGAGCCGCTCGCTCGCCTCGACCATGAGATGGACAAACGCGGCGAAGTCGTCGTCCTTGTGAAACACCTCGCCCCGGGCGTTCCCCCGATTGAGAACGTGATAAACGAATCCACCTTGCGAAGCGCGAGCAGTTCTGGGCATGCCGACAGTTTAGCACACGCTGGAGCCTAGAAAAAGTAGAATGTCCCCTTTACTCCTTCCCTTTACTCCTTGCTACGAGCGGGAATAGCACCAACGGCCCGACTAAGCCGCCCGCCGTTCGGCAGCAGGTTCGTGGTACAGCGGCACCACTTCGGACAGGGCTTGCCGGACCCGCTCGGGCCGGGCGTTGGACAGTTCGGCGAGCTGGCTGATTTCGTTCACTACCTGCACCAAGTGCCACGACTGGCTGTCGGCGACCATGATCTTGGGGTGCGACGTCTTGCGGTGGGTTTCCTGCTCGCCGTAGAGTTCTTCGAACAGCTTTTCGCCAGGGCGCAGGCCGGTGAACTCGATCTCGATGTCTTCTCCCTCGCGAAGTCCGGAGAGACGGATCATGTCGCGGGCCAGGTCGACGATCTTGACCGGCTCGCCCATGTCGAGCACGAAAATCTCGCCCCCCTGCCCCATCGCTCCCGCCTGGATGACGAGTTGAGCCGCCTCGGGGATCATCATGAAAAAGCGAATGATGTCGGGGTGAGTCACGGTGATCGGACCGCCGCGGGCGATCTGCTCGCGAAACACCGGAACCACACTGCCCGCTGAGTCGAGTACGTTGCCGAACCGCACCGTGATGAACCGGCACGACGACGTGGCGGCCTTCGCCTGCACGTAGCGTTCGGCCAATTGCTTGCACGACCCCATCACGCTGGTGGGGTTCACCGCTTTGTCGGTAGAGATCATCACCAAGCCTTGGGCCTGGTATTCTTCGGCCAGGTCGACCACGTGTCGTGTGGCGAGCACAATGTTCTTGATGGCCTCGCCGGGATGATCCTCCATGAGCGGCACATGCTTGTAGGCCGCCGCATGAAACACAATGTCGGGTTGGTGCTCCTCGAACACGGCCTTCATGCGAACCTGATCGGTCAGATCGGCCAGCGCGACGACAATCTCTAGATCGTCGGCCAACCGGCGTAGTTCACGATCGAGGAAAAACTGCCCCGTCTCCGATCGATCGACCACCACGATCTTACCAGGACGTAACGCGACCAACTGTCGGCAAATCTCAGAACCAATGCTCCCCGCCGATCCAGTGACGAGCACGGTTCGGCCCCGCAACCATTGGCTGATCGCGGGCGTATCGAGCGAGAGCGATTCGCGGCGCAACAGGTCTTCGATGGCTACCGCCCGAGGTTGTACGCTTACTTTGCCACCGAGCAGCTGCTCGTAGTTGGGGAGCACATTGATGTTGAACGCGTAGTCGTTGGCTGTTTCCATCAGCTCGCGAACGGTCTTGCCTGGCAAGTCGCCGGAGTGAATCAGCACTTCATCGACCGAGTAGCGTGCGGCCAGTTCGGCCAGCTCGTCGAGCGTACCCACCACCGGCACGCCGGCGATGCGGTGACCAACCAGACTTGGTGTTTCGTCGACAAAGCCAAGCACCTGGTAGTTGAGCCGGCGATTATGCGAGATGGCCCGCAGCAAGTTTTCGCCCGACTCGTTGGCTCCCACAATCAGTGCTCGCAAGCGAGTATCCGAGTCGCTCCACTGCTGCTGCAAATGCCGCCACGCCCGGGGTACGGAGCGAAGCAAGCCCACCAAGGCAATCGAACCACCCCAGTCGACCAGCACAACGGTGCGGGGAATAGAATACTCCGGCACCAAAAACCAATCGATTAGCACCACGCCAACAGTGCCACAAGTCATGGCCTTGGCAATGGTCCCCAGATCGTGAAAAGTAACAAAGCGATGCCAGCCTCGATGCACATTAAACCAACTAGCAGCCATCATCTTGGCGACCAGCACCCACGGCAACGTTGCCCACAGCCGCCAGGCAAACTCGCCGGTAGGGAACCCATCGAACCGCAGGCAGTAGGCGAGAACGTAAGCCGCTTTCATCGCGCACAGCAGCAGCACCATGGCAATCACCACGTGAAGGCCAGGTCGGCTGCTCGGTTTGTCGCTCGCGATTAACGGCATGGAACGTGATAACTTAAAGGCTATTGATATCGATTAGAACGGACTCGAGTGGCCGTGCTGGGCACCACCTCTTGCCGGCGTTTACCGGACGTGGCTTTGTGCAAGTACTGTCGCAGGCTTCTGTCGGTAGAGTCTCGCGCCAAGCACCAGCGGAAATGCGACTCGCATTCGTTGAACTTCCCAGCCTCAAGCAAAGCAACCGCGTAGCTCTTACGCACAGGAACCAACGTGGGGTTCAAGTCCATCGCTCGTTCGAGACAGGCAATCTGGTGCGATTCGTTTCCTACATCCTTGTACATAGCGGCCAACCAGATCCAAATGTAGGGTTCCTGCACGTTGGCCGAGGCTGGGTCGTATTCGTCCGCCCGCTGTTCAGCGTATTCGAGCAATTCGGCAAGCGACTCTGGGTCGGCCGTATCGCGATACCGCTTCCAGACTAATCGCAGTGTCTGCCAATCAGGAGCAAAGGTGGTAAGGTAGTGGTTGACGGGGATGTTACCTGCCATCGAGGCCACGACCATGAATCGATGTTGTCCAGGATGCTCGCAACTTCGCACCCAGTATTCGATGGCTTGTTCCAGGTTGTTGACAGCCATGTGTCTTTTACCAATCTCAAACAACAGGTTCCCGTCTTGGGGAGCAAGCTTATCGGCTTGTGCTAGCAGCGGTTCCACGGGACGGTCATGCAGAAACGCCACGCTTGCCAGGCAGACATAGCTCATTTCCTGCAACGGGCACAATTGTAGTGACCGCAAGGCGTGCTTTTCTGCCGCTTCGAGAAACGCTACGTCTGGACCAATCGCTCGCTCGAGCCACGACTCGATTTGCTCTGGCGAGGTAAATCCACCGTCGGCCACTGCGAGCTGAATATGGCCTAGACTCATGCGATTTTCGCGAACCGGGGCGCGCAGATCGAACCACTGCAGATAGGCACGAGAGAGTCGCATGTGGGCGCCGGAATCACTGGGATCGAGGCTCACTACTTTCCGCAAAGCTTCGATTTTGCGCACGAGAATCGACTCGTCGGCTTCCAGCTTGCCGAGATCGCCGGTTTCCGCTGCATCCCGCAACGTAAGCGGTTGCCGCCAGCTATCGGCTTCCGACGCGGCCAGGTAGGCTCCCATCGCACTGCTTGCCAGCGCCGGACGGATGAGAATCACCCCCATCACAATGATGGAACACATGGCGACCAGTGCTAAATCTGGCGAAGGTCGACTAGTTGATGTATCCGCCTTGCGATGGTCATCCTGGCCCTTTGCCAAATAACGCAGGACCGCCATCAATAAGATCAGCAGTGTGAAAGTGGCCGGGATGTACCACACAAAATCGGTAAGGCTATGCACGGCGCTGGCCGCGATGCCTGCCAGCACCGCTCCCAACAAGGCAGACTGTTCACGGGTGGTACAGTTTTTCCAGGCCGCGATTGCCCAGCGGACGGTTGTTACTCCCATCGCAATTAGCAACGCAATACCAGGCAACCCAAGTTCGGTGGCGACTTGCAGGTAACCATTTTCGGCATGGGTGAACACTTTTGTGTGGGTGCGGTCGAGATAGGCCGGATAAACCATCGCGTGGCTCCCCGCGCCTGCTCCCACCAACCACCCGTGCGAAATCGCTTGCAAGTTTGCATTCCAAATGGCTCGGCGGGCACCATCGTGGTCTACCGCGTCTATCGATCCACTGGTGAGGTCACCCAAGCGATCGGTGAAACGTTCGTCGACTTGTAGCGACATGCCAATCACCACGACAGCCGCTACGATAATGGTCGTCACCAACGGAACCACGCCAATCAAGCGTTTCTTCAAGTATACCGCTAAGAGCACCAGAGTGGCTGCGACCGCAGCGAGCATAGCCCCGCGGGACGCCGACATGATCAAAGCAAGCACCGTAACCGCCAGCGACGCAGCCCACCCAACGACGGTCAGAGTAGCTTTATCGAACGTGAAGGACTGGTGTCGACCATGTACAGGAAGCGATTTCATCGAAGCCGGCACCGCCATCATCAGTTGATAGACAATGGCCCCTGCACTCATCACCAAGAAACTGGCGAAATGGTTGTGATTGATGAAGCTACCACAAACATAGTCGTCGGAGACGCGGAAGGGATACTTGTAAACCCAGAAGAAGAGACCACCAGCCGTCAGGTGCTGAAGCAATCCGAACACAGCCATGAACGTGCCTGACTGGGCGATCCAGAGGACGATTTGGTTCGCAAATGTCTCGTTTCGCATCCGCGAAAAGACGACGACCATCGTCAGCGAGCAGGAGAGCATCATTGCCATCGAAACCTGACCACTCACCGGGTCGAGCGACAACGTGCTCCACCCCGTGAGGCCATACTGCTCGAGCCACGCTTGGTCCTGCCAAAGTGGCAGCAGTTCGGTGGTTCGTGGTGCGAACCATTCGATCACTGCACTCGGCATTGGAATGAGCTGAAGCACCATCCACGCGACAGCGAGCAATGGTAACCAGAAGACCGGCGACCAGTTCCACTCACTACGGCCCGACAACCATTGCCTTACCAGCCATATCGTTACTAGGGCCGCGGAGAGAATCGCATAAACCAGGCGAGCAATCTCGCCTCGTCCGCCCCAAAAAAGCGGGGCAAGCACAATCATGCCCCACAGCATATGATGCACGGTTTGGTCGAACACCTGCTCCCATTGCCAGTTGCCAATCAAAGCAAACGGCGAGAGTTTTCGACTTTTGGTTATCCCAAACATGAGTCATTGCATCCTAAATTTAGGTTTCTAGGTGTCCGATTCCTAGAAGCTATTAAGCGGCGCGACGAGAATCGTCGTCGTGAGGAAGCGATGCCTCGCCAGGCAGTGGCTCTTCCTCATCTTCGCTATGGTAGCTGTACCCGTAGCCATAGCCGTAGCCGGAGCCATGCATGTCGCTCACATCATTGGCCACCACGCCTAGCACTTGGCTTCCAGTATTGCGGAAGCTCTCGCATGCACGGGCGACCAACCGGCGATGGTTCTTGTCGGGACGCACCACCAGGATGGCTCCATCCACAAGCCGGCCCACGATTTGAGCATCGCTCACCGCTAGGACCGGGGGACAATCGACCAGCACTTGGTCGTACTGCGAATCGGCCCAAGCCAGCAGTTCGATAAACTCTTGGCTCGAAAGCAGCTCCGCTGGATTCGGACGCCGTAGGCCAGCCGGAATCACGTCGAGTCGTGGTTCGTCGGTGTGAACGACATGACGAGGGGCGATGCTGGCCGTAGGTTCTTCCGAAGTAAGAATGTCGGCAACACCGGCTTGCCCTTTAAGTCCGAGCAAGGTGGTCATGCCAGGGCGACGCAGGTCGGCATCGATGACCAAAGTGCGTTTACCAGCCTGGGCAAAAGCCACCGCCAGATTGGCCGATACGGTGGTCTTTCCGTCGCTCGGTTCGGCACTCGAGACCAAAATTCGCTCGGAAGCGTCGGTCATCAGCGACAACGAAGTACGCAAGGTACGAAACGCCTCGCTGTCCGACGCATTCGGACACATATGAGTGTGGAGCGATTGCAGCCCGTCGCCAACCAACGGTTCCAGTCGCTGCACCAAGGTAAGCACTGGCACCCCAAGCTGGGCGGTGAGTTCTTCCGGCGAATTGAAGCGGTCGTCAAGTGCGTCCTGAATGTATGCCAGCGAAACACCGACGATTAATCCCGAGAGCACCGACATCAGGAACACGGTTTTGATTCTCGGCGAGACTGGCTTTAGTTCAGGCAGGGGGTCTTCCACCACCACGGCTTGAATCGGCCCCTGCGATTGATAAATGTCCGCCGAGTCGAGGCGATCGATCAAACTATCGTGCAGGTTTTCGAGTCGCACCAAATCGCGCTCGCAGGTGCGTAGCTCCACCAGTTGACTACTTTGTTTGGCTGCTTCGGTGCGGGCAGCCACGAAAGCGGCTTCCTTTTGTTTTTCCTGTTCCAGCGTTTGGGCGATGGATTGCCGCAAGAGTTCTTGCATCATCGGCCCCAGCTCATTGCCAGTCATGCCAGCAATTCGCTGTCCGGCAGCAGTACGGTAATTCGTTAGGTACTGATCGATGCCATCGATGCGTGCTTTTAGCTCAAGCATCCGCGGGTTGTTCGGGCCAAGATAAGGGGACAGGCTTTGCATTTCGCGTTCTGCTTCTAGCCGCTCGCGTTCTCGCTCGCGGATGCTTGACAGATCGTCGCTCGACATTCCCAAGGATGAAATGAGCACTTGCTGGCCCAACGTTTCCTCGAGAGACATCAGGTGCTGGCGCATGTCGTCACCACGAGCAATCGACGAATTCACCGCAGCCAGTCGTGCTTCGAGGTCAACCCGTTGCTGCTGGGCTTCGATCCAACTTTCATTCAGGCTTAACGCCCGCTGTACAATAGGATCGATGGCTTCCTTTTCATCGCCTAAAGCCAAGTGGCCAACTCGGTCGCGAAGCTCAATGAGCTGGCGCTGTTTGTCTTGAATATCGGTTTGTACTTGCTTGAGCCGACCATCGAGCATTTCGATCGTGTCGCCTGCCGACCCTTTATGAGTTTGGTCGACAAAACTCAAATAGGAGTTCACCACCTCGCTCACTACCGCGGCGGCGGCATCGGGATCGAGCGAACGATATCGCACTTCCACAAAGCTACCTTTGCGACTGATCGAAGCCGACAAACGATCGGTGAGGTCCTCTACCCAATCACTGCGTGGCACTCGTTCGAGATCGATCAGATGCTCCGAGTCGAGATTGGCAAGTGCGTTGCTCACCACGATGGCACTGGTCACCAAGTCGCGTTGGTTGGCCATCAGGTCGTCGTTGGCGATCTGATCGCCAACGCTAGTGAGTTCGTCTGCCTTGCGTTCGTTGATCAGCAGTTTTGCTGTCGACTGATAATAGCGCGGAGCAGCCAAATAGTAGGCGAAACCAAGCACGCAGCACACCACTAGCGATGCGATCACGTAGTAGCGGCGGTAACTGAGTGTTCGCCATATCCGAAGCCCAGCGTGAATCATGTCGGATGTAGAGATATCATCCGACTGCTCCATGCTGGATAGATTGTTTGATTCGGGAGTCTTCAACATGATGGGAGGCTGTGAGCAAATGAAGGAAGGGGCCAGAAGGCTCGATCATTAGAACGAAAGGAAGTTTCCTCCCACGCCAGCGGAGATGCGGAATACGTGTTTGATGCTATCGACAATACTAGTCGAGATCGTCGTTTCCACACTCACCATATCGCCTGGCGCTAGTCGCAAGTTTTCGTTTCCATCCATCTTGGCTTTTGAGATGCTTACCTGGATCACGAGAGGCTCGGCCTCTTCTTCCAGACGGCGGATAACAAAAACTTTGTCCGCTACCGGAGAGCTAGCTCCACCAGCCATGGCAATCGCATCGAGCACGTGCAGGTCTTGATCACGCGGCATCTCAAACTGGTCCGGCTCGCGAACCAAGCCAGAAACATGCACCACCCGTTTTTTCGAAGGATGCACCATCACCACGTCTTGATCGCCAATCGATAGATTCTTTTCCTCGCCCGCCGAACTATCGCTCAGCATTGCCAAGTCGATCCGCTGGGTACGAGATTCCGGCACTTGGGCCATTGGGCCTTCAAACGCAACGGTTTGAATCATGGACGGATTGCCCGACTTCTCTTTATCAGCCAATAACCGCCGCGGTTGCCGCAGTACTTCGACTTCGGTCCCCGCTTCCTCGGTGAAACCGCCAGCGGCTGCGATGGCCACCAGCAGATTGCTCGAACTCTTCGGCACCGGATGGGTACCTGGTTCGCTCACAGCACCGAGTACGGTCACGTAGTTCATCGCCCGTTCGGTCACACGAATCGTCACCTGAGGATTACGGAAGATACCACGTTCAATTGCAGCAACTCGCACAAGTTCCGCTGCTTGCTGTTCGTCGAGTCCCGCAACGCGAACCGCTCCGACCAGCGGGACGTTGATGGTGCCATCGTCGCCGATGCGTGCTGGTTTTGCTTTGGGTTCGTCTTCCAGCCCACTGAGCACAGTGATATTCAGCAGATCGCCGGCCGCGAGCAACGACGAGCCGGAGGCCATCGACGACAGTCGCGAGAGCGACATGTTGGGTGCACCATGAGTTGCCGGCGCGCGCATCTCGGGCGGTAAGCTTGCAGCTCTATAGTTAGCTACCTGACAGCCGCATGCTCCCACCACGAACCACAGAATGGCAAACGAGACCAAGGGAGACTGCCAGGGCGTTGGCGGCTTCTGTTTCATGTTGCTATGACGCAGTGACAAGGGAAGAACGCAAGTGAGTTCCGCATTGCTTCGAATAGAATGCGGAGAGCTATGTACAGGAGTTCTATTCGAGGGGACAAGGCCAATCGGGCTAGCCTGCCAGAATAGTACTGCCGAAGGGAACGCTCTTGACACTTTGTTTTGCCTCTCGCTAGTATCCCCGCTCAAAATCCCGGGCGGATCATCCGGCGAGAGGGCGCTGCTAGCACACGTTTCTCTCGGCATCTACGACTGCCCCACAGACAAAAACCGTGGACTAGTTAACATGCGCGCATGGCTTATGCATATTGGTGAGCAAATGCCAGTAGATGGCCCTGCGCGAAAGTTCCGCTATGGCTACGTTGCGGATGCCCTCCGTAACGCGGGACATCACGTTACGCACTGGTCGCCTACCTTTTGCCACTTCCGCAAAGAGCAACGCTACCAGCAAGACTGCCAAGTCGAAGTCGATAGCAACTACTGCATTCAGTTTGTGCATGCAGAGGGTTATCGTCGCAATACTAGCCTTGCGCGAATGCGTATGTATTCGGTGCTGGGTCGTCGGTTCCATGAACTGGCTGGTGACTTGCCACGCCCCGATTTGATCGTGACTGCCATCCCCTCGCTGGAGTGGGCCGACGCGGCCGTGAGCTTTGGTCGCTGTCACGATATTCCGGTAATTGTCGACGTGCGTGACCTCTGGCCCGATTTGTACCTAAATGCTCTGCCGACCGCGCTGAAGCCGCTAGGGCGTTTATTGCTTGGCTCGCACCTGCGTTTGGCGAAACGAGCCTGCAGGAATGCGGACGCATTGATTGCCGTCTCCCAGTCGTATCTAGACTGGGGGCTTCATCATGCGAATCGCCCATCCACAGCACGGGACCAAGTGGTTCCGCTCGGCTATGAGCTCGCGACACTTCCGCCTACCGATGACCGCGGCCGCCTAGCAACGCTAAAGAAGCACGGGCTGGCACCAGATCATATCACCTGTTTGTACGCCGGCCAGTTTGAGACAAGCTACGACGTCGAAACCATCGTATCCGCCGCACGTTCGCTGGAACTTTCAGGCAACCACCACCTTCAGTTTGCCCTCTGCGGCGATGGCTCGAAGATGGCACAAATCCGCAAAATAGCCGAGGGGCTAAAGTCGGTCCACCTGTTCGGTTGGGTACCCCCAAAAACACTGCAAGAGTTGGCTTCGGTCTCTCATATCGGTCTGGCAACCTATGCGGTAGGAGCTAAGCAAAGCTTGCCGAATAAAGCCTTTGAATACATGGCCAATCGCCTCTGCATTCTTTCGAGTCTCAAGGGCGAGCTTCCAGAGCTACTGACTGAGAATGAGTGTGGCTCCTCTTACCAGGCAGGCAATGCCGAGTCGCTGGCGACTGCGATTCGAGCCTTTGCTAGCAATCCAGAGCAACTCGAATGCTATCGCCAGAACGCCTTCCACATATGGCAGAATTCTTATAAAAGCTCTGCCATCTATCCACGATTCGTCCAGTACCTAAATCAATTCGTCGCTCCACGTTCTCAAGCGGCCTGATATCGCAAACCAAGAAAGATGATTCATGGACACATCTGCTTTTAGCGATCCCTATACCGATGCGTCGCTTTTTAAGAAGACCGCCCGCCTGGGGCTGACTACGCTGCACCGCATTTTGCCGGCACGCGCTTACGCAGCGGTTTACCATCCGCTATTCAGCATTTACCAGCAACTACAACGTGGGCAGTATCGCTCTAAACTTAACGCAGCACGACGAGCAGGCGATCAAGATCGGGTTACTTGCATGCAACGCGTTTTGAAGGTCATGCCGCATTCGCTAATCGGCTCTCCGGGGCTCGAACATACGCACGATCTGGCCGAGCAGCTTGTAAAACAAGGGGTCCCCGGTGCATTCGTGGAGTGTGGAGTGGCTCAGGGTGGTTGTGCAGCTCTGATTGCCACCGTGGCCGATAGCGACCCCACCGAACGCACCTGCTGGTTCTTCGATTCGTTCGAAGGCCTTCCCGATCCGACCAGCGACGATTTCGCCGATGGCGAAACTGGCAGGCACATCCGCCCGCTTCCCAAAGGCTCGTGCCTGGGAACGATCGAACAAGTCTCGGGCCTGCTCTTCGACGACTTCCAACTATCGCGCGATAAAATCACGCTCGTAAAAGGGTGGTTCCAAGACACGCTTGAACCCACCCGCGATCAGATTGAGGCCATTGCCTTGCTGCGAGTTGATGGAGACTGGTACGACTCGACCAAATGCTGCCTCGAGGCACTATTCGATCAGGTAAGCCCGGGTGGTCAGATTATCATCGACGACTATTGCAGCTGCTACGGTGCAAAACGAGCCACCGACGAGTTCATCGCCAACCGTGATCTGCAGGTAAAGTTACTTCCTGATGGACGCGGTGGTTGCTCGTTCCAGAAACCGACCAACCAGGATCAGGCAATGCTTGAGCGTCAGGTGGCTTAACTACGGAGTCGACATGCAATCCACCCCATCGCGAAAACTGGTCCCATCCCTGAAACTGGGTTTGAAACGGTTGTTCGATATCAGTGTCGCCTCGCTGGCGATCGTCGCCTTGAGCCCAATGCTGCTGGCAACGAGCGTGCTGCTGCGGATGACCCAAGGCAGCCCTGTGATCTACCGCGGAGTTCGCACCGGCCTAGATGGTAAGCCCTTTTACATTCTCAAGTTTCGCACCATGGTCAATCGAGCCGAGCAGATCGGCGGCACGACCACCGGCAAGAACGATCCTCGGCTCACCCGCATCGGTGCCCTGCTCCGTCGCTATAAGTTGGACGAACTTCCTCAGTTCTTCAATGTACTCAAAGGCGACATGAGCATCGTGGGGCCACGTCCGGAAGTGTCGGAATACACGGAGCAATACGCCGGTGACGAGCTTCGCATCTTGAGCATGAAGCCCGGCATTACCGACCTGGCGAGCATCGAGTTCAATGACCTCCAGGAAGTGGTTGGCGAAGAGAACCCTGACGAGTATTACAGTCTGCACGTTTTACCTCGTAAGAACCAATTGAGACTCCGCTATGTGGATGAGTGGTCGTTGAAAAACGATGCGGCCATTCTTGCCCGCACTGCCTATGTGGTTGCCTCGAAACCGTTCCGTCGGAGTGCTTGATGGAATTCGTTCGGCTCGGTGCATCGGACTTGGTGGTGAGCCGCCTCGGCCTAGGGGGATGCCCCATGGGAGGCCATGGCTGGGGAAGCGTCGAGGATCGCGACTCGATTCGGGCCGTGCATGTAGCACTCGATGCAGGTATCAACTTCTTCGACACGGCCGATGTGTATGGCCTTGGCCACTCGGAGCAAGTACTCTCGCAAGCACTCGGAGACCGCCGGCACGAAGTGGTGATCGCTACCAAGTTTGGCGTTCGTTGGGACTCTGAGAAGCGAATCACGAACGACATTCGCCCCGCTTACATGCGGCAAGCTCTTGAAGCGAGCCTGAAACGACTCCGAGTCGAATCGATACCGCTTTACTACGTTCACTGGCCGGATGGACAGACAGCGATCGAAGACACCGTCGCCGAGCTTCAGAAATGTCGAGAAGAAGGAAAGATACGTGAGATCGGTGTTTCGAACTTCGATTCGCACCAACTAATCACAGCCTCGCAAGTGTCGCCGATCGCTGGCATTCAGGTCGAGCTTAGCCTACTAAATCGTCGGTCACTGGACTTATCGGATGCTGTCCACCGTACCAACTCTACCCTGATCACCTGGGGTTCCCTGGCTCAGGGGTTGCTCACGGGTAAGTACAATCACACGTCCAAGTTTGCGGCCGGTGATCGACGCAATCGCTATCCTAACTTCCAAGGTGAAGCCTTCCAACGCAACCTGAAGGTCGTTGAAGTCGTGAAAGAAGTCGCCAAGCGATACAGCAAGACACCTGCCCAGGTCGCGATTCGTTGGCTACTCGACACAGAATCTGTCGGAGTCGTTCTTTTTGGAGCCAAAACCGAATCACAAGTCGACGACAACCTGGGGGGTAGCGACTGGTCTCTTGAAGAGCACGACTACAATCGTTTGAATCAGGCCTCCGAGCAACTATCGAAGCTGGCAGCTTAGCAAACAATTCGATCTTGCTGGTATTCCTTGCGTTTTCCTACACTCCCGCTTTGCAGTCTTAAACGCCCCCCAGCTAGGACACGTCCATCTTGGACACTCAGCACCACAACACCGATGAAAAACGAACGCTTGTTGCCGAAACCGCTTCGGTGCCAGGCGCGGCGAACCAGCGACGGTTGGCTGCGGTGCGTGAGTATGCGTTTAGCTACTTCTGCTCGGGACTCATCATTCTCGGTAGTTTCTTGATTCTTCGTCTCGCTCTCCAGGAATTTGGTGAGCAAGGCTTTCAGCAATTCCTTATCGTGCGACGGTTTACCTCTGCCCTACTGCCTGTCGTCTCGCTGGGGCTTGGAGTGAATCTAGCGAAGCTCGTCCCACGATCGACCAAAGGCGATTCGTCGCTCGACGCCGACCGCTTCCTGGCGGCTTCGCTGCAGCTCGGCGCTCTTGCGATTGGCATCTACTCGTTGGTAGTGCTCTTAGCAGGAGAAGCTGCCTCGCAATGGCTCATCGGCGGGCCAGGGCTAACCTACGTACTACTATGCCTTTCAGCCTGGCTACTGGCTCTTGTATGGACCACCTGCAACGCTGGATTTAGCCGCGGACTCTTATGGAATAATCGAGCCAACTGGGTGCAGGTGGTATGTCTGGTTGTCGCACCAATCTCGGTCTTGCCTTTCGTTTCCACGCTTGAGAACTTTCTGCTATTCGGCGGACTGATGCAAATTGCCTTGAACGTTGTCGTCGCCTGCTTGGCGATGCAAGGTTCCTGGCGCACGCTGGTGACACCTCAAGTAACAGAAGGCCGACGGCTTTTGCGTGCGGGACTGCCTCGACTGCCCGGTGAAGCCAGTTATTATGGATTGCTGGCACTTCCTGCGATGCTTACCGCTCAACGCTACGGACTGGAGAAAGGTGCCGAAGTAGCCTACGGTTTGGTGATGCTAACGCTGCTGATGCAGTTGGTGGCCCCCGCTAATCAGTTCGTACTGGCCGAAACCGCCTATTTAACTCAGTCAGGAAATCTACGCCGTCTGGTAAGCAGACTGACCAAGATGCTGGGCTTTGCTGGGGCCGTGACCATCGCAGGCGTTGTGTTCCTGTGGTGCTTGGCTCCCTATCTGATTTGGTTCCACCTTGGCAAGAGCTCGCCCGAACTGGTTGCTGCGGTGCGGATGATCGTGCCGATCGCGTTGCCGCTTAACGTTTTCATTGCACTCAAGGGCGTAGCCGACGCAGTGTACCGCAGGGCGATTGTTCCCCACCTTAGTGCTGCTTCCCTCGTGGTGTTTTTCGCAACCTACTACACGCTGGTTTCCGCAGGGTGGTCCGAAATCGCCATTATCACGGCTTTCTATGCCGCCATTTGGATGCTGGCAGTCACAACGACTTTCGCAGCAGGCACTTGGCTGTACAAAGAGCTGCAAGGCCTGCAACTTTCCAGCGCGCCTGACTCGGTACGGAGGGCAGCCTGATGTTCTACGTGCTTGTTGCCGTCTATATCGTCATCTTCTTGGCCGCTGCGAGCTACTACGCTCGTCGCGGGGGTTACTGGCATCCCGTGACTCTCTTTGGGATCACGGGGTTCTACTATTACCTTGGCGTTCCCTTGGAATTGCAGCTGAAGAATCGCGATCTTCATATGACCGAGCCGACGTTGTTCTATCTTCCTTACGAAGGTCGAGTAACCATTGCCATTCTCGCTGTGCTCGCATTGCTGGGATTCATTGTTGGTTTTCATATGTCGGGCATGCAGCGTGCACTTGCCGACATTCGCTTCAATACCCGACAACGATTTCCTCGGTCGATTCTATTTCTCATCGTAGCTCTCGTCGGAACATTGTACGTATTCTACGGCGAAACGATGTTTCAGCACTTGTCCTATCACGAAGCGAACGAGTTTCGCTACAATGAGTCGTTGTTCAGCTACACCACGCGAATGCTCACACTGACAGCAGGCATTGTGATTGGCATTTATTCGTGCCAGCGAAAGTTCCTTAGCATTGGCTTTCTGGCGTCTTTCTCGTCTTTGGTAGGGTGGGGATTCTACACTTCGGACAAGAATCCGCTACTCACCGCGGCCATGGGCATTGGAACCTATTGGGTCGGAAAACGGAGTCGATCCTCGTTACATCTGACGCTGTACTGCTGCGGAGCTTTGTCCGCCACGGTATTGCTGCCTGCTTTCTCGGCTTGGCGAATCAACGTTACCCCTGATATTTCGCAGATTGTCGATTCGTTCACCCTGGAATACCAGGACGCGAATGGTCCGATGATGAGTCTCTCGTCCGCGGTCAATGGCGACGAAGACCCGGTCTACGGCTCGAGCTATCTGACTGCGCTAGGCGCTTGGGTTCCTCGCTCGGTATGGCCCAATCGCCCCGAAGACTTGGCTCAAGCGTTCGCCCATAACAATGTCGTGAAGTGGACACCAGGACTAGGCTTTGGATACTCGTTGTTGGCCGAGGCCTACTTGAACTTTGGTTACGCGGGAGCCTTCCTGCAGTACTTCGTATTAGGCTTCTGCCTGAATCGTTTATGGCTATTCACGTTGCCATTCTTTGCCAAGCGTTATGCGACAGCCATGTGGGCAGCAACCTTATCGGTTCTGCAGTACCAACTTCTGGTAATCATGCATCGCGCTCCAACGGTGCAGATCGTTCAGAGCTGCATTCGGGAGCTCCCCATCTATGTCATTGCGTTGCTCGTTCTCGATAGCAGTCGAAGACTGATTGCTAAACCGGTCGCTCCCTATACGACGCCAGCCATGCCAGCAATGCAGTCACGCCCTGCGGCTTAGGGCATCTATTATTAAGGCGGGGTTTTCCCTGAGAAATCCGTCTTGGACATCATTGTCCAATCTGCTACCGTCCGCCGTCCAACCGTCGTAGCACGCCCCAAACCTCTGCTTGGCAATCAATAATATGCACTGGAAATACAAGGCGTTTATTCAGAATCTGGTAGCAAGCCTCCCAGAGCAACTAGCTCTGTCGGTTTACTATCCGATCCAACGACGTTTTGGAGGACTGCGCCGCATCGACCCCACCAAACGCCTGCAGGCGGCAATCGAAACATGGGACCGCATCGTTGCCACAGGTCGAAATCCGAAAGGTGGCGTGTTCTTTGAAGTTGGCACCGGACGCATGGTAAGCGTACCGATTGCTTATTGGTTGATGGGCGCCAAGAAAACGATCACCGTCGACTTGAACCGCTATCTGAAGCATGAGCTGATACTGGAGTCGCTAGATTACATCCGCACGAATCGCTCCCAAATGGAACAGCTATTCGCCGAGCGGCTGATCCCCGACCGGTTCGATTTCCTCTGTGAACTGGCAGAAGCGCACCCATCCATCGATACGATTCTAACAAGCTTTCAAGTCGAGTACGCCTCACCTGCCGATGCTGCTCATACGCATCTGGCCAGCGATAGTATCGACTATCACACATCGTACACCGTGCTCGAGCATATCCCTCCCCAAGTACTTGCCGATATACTCAGCGAGGCCCAACGCATTACGAAACCGCATGGATTGATTGTTCATGGAGTCGATTACACCGACCACTTCTCGCATAACGACTCCACCATCGATGCCATCAACTTCCTGCAATTCACCACTCGCGAATGGGATCGATTGGCTGGCAATCGGTTCATGTACATGAACCGACTGCGTCATAGCGACTACTTGAGAACGTTCAACAAAAGTGGATTAGAGATAGTCGCTGATGATCCCCAGATTGATCCGAGTTTGGTTGCCAAGGTGCAGCAAGGCGATGCCCCTCTCGCTGCCGAGTTCAAAGATCGCCCCGCCGACGATCTTGCGGCAACTTTTGCCTGGATCGTTGCCTCGCCCGCCCAAGCATTAGCAAAATGCGGGTAGAGTACTCGATGAACCAAGAAGGTGCTCCTACTATTGAGTCTTCCATGAAAGTCCTGTGGCCTCACAATTTCTCTAGAAAAGTGCAATCTTCCGGGGTGTTTATGTTCATCCTGGCCGAGGCAATGCGCGAAGTCGGCGTGGATGTTCACTTGCACTACACTGGTTCTCTGCGTCAAGCGTGGCGTTTGCCATTCGTTGCGCAGCAGATTCGAGAGATGTCGAGCGACTTCGACCTGGTGCACGCTCAGTTTGGTTCGGCGTGTGCGCTCGTCTCGTCGGCGGCCAAATGCAGTCGGCTCGTTTCGCTACGTGGAACCGACCTGCTTGGAAGCGACACAGGAAGCCTTTTCAATCGCCTGCATGGCCGTGTTGTTCGCCAGATGACTCATCGGGCTCTGCCATCTTACGAGATGGTCATCGTCATGTCCGAGCGGATGCGAACGGAACTTTCGGATTACCATGGGCGCTGCGAGAACGTGCACGTCGTTCCCGACGGCATCAACCTCACTCGCTTTCAACCACTCTCACGACTCGAAGCTCGCGAGCGTTTGGGGTTGGGACACGACGCGAAGCCATGGGTTCTGTTTGCTTCGATGAAAGCGTGCAATCCACTCAAGCGTCCCGAACTTGCTCAAGCGGCCTTCGACATTGCGGCCGAGCAGCGTCCCGAAATCGTGCTCAAGACCCTGTCGGGAAAGACACACGATGAAGTCGCGCTATGGATGGCCGCTACCGACGTCTTGCTGCTTACCTCGACTCGCGAAGGTTGGCCAAACGTCGTCAAAGAAGCGTTAGCCTGCAACACCCCTTTTGTGGCCACTGATGTCAGCGATCTGGCTCTGATCGCCCGCCAGGAACCTTCGTGTACGGTAACCACGGCCGATCCTGCTGAATTAGCCGAAGGCATCCTGCGAGCCCTCGATGGTCCCGTCCCCACCACACTTCGGCGGCATGTGGAGCCGATGTCTACGGGTACGATCGCCAGTCAACTCCATGGACTGTACCAAGAGCTCTTGAACCCGCAAGCGATCGCCTCCCACTCTCACGCAGCTTAACCCTATGATGAAACGTGCTTTCGATATCGTTGGCGCACTCGTACTCCTGGCAGTTCTCTCTCCATTGTTTCTGCTGGTAGCTGTATGGATGAAGTACGAGTCTCGCGGCCCCGTGCTATGTCGTGAGCGTCGCGCAGGTCGCGGTGGGTTGCCATTCCGTACTTTTAAGTTTCGAGTGCTCCACGCTAGTTCTGCAGCCCTGTGTGGTACGAGCACTCCCCGTAACGACCCGCAACTCTCCGCATCGGGTCGTTTAATGCGACGCTTCCGCATCCATGAGCTTCCCCAACTACTGAACGTACTCCGCGGCGAGATGAGCTTGGTAGGCCCTGGTCCAGAACTAGTCGACCGAGTGGATAGCCTAAGCGGGAGTGATAAGCGTTTGTTGAATTTGCGTCCCGGTATGACCGATTGGGCGTCGCTGTGGAATAGTGACGAGGCCTCGTCGCTGGCAGGTGCCCCCGATCGAGAACTGGCGTACGACCGCTTCATCCGCCCTCGCAAATTGAGACTGCAGAAATACTATCTCGAAAACCGCTCGCTTGGCATGGACTTGAAGATACTCACATTCACGGTGCTGCGAGTCATCAACAGGCAATTCCTGCCGCGAGAACTTCACAATTTCCCGACTTTCGGTGAACTAAGGGCAGAGGTTCTTTGCCTGGAATCTTCTGCCATGATCCGCAAACACGCCGCATAGCGGTTCAACCAGACCTTGATCCCCGTAACGAGGTTTCCTGATGAAAACCAATGAAGAACTCACCGAATTGGCACGTCGCATTCGTGTGCACGCGGTGAAAATGGCAAACCGTGCTGGAAGTTGCCATGTAGGTAGCTCGTTTTCGATGGCCGAGATTCTCTCGGTGCTCTACGGCCGGATCATGAACGTCCGCCCTGAAGATCCAGAAGCCGACGATCGCGATCGCTTTGTGCTAAGCAAAGGCCACGCGTGCGGGGCTCTCTACTCGGTGCTTGCTGAGTGTGGATTCTTTCCCATGGAGTGGCTCGAAAGCTTCTTCCAGAACGGTGGGCGACTTCCTGGACACGCGACTGCCAAAGGCATTCCGGGCATTGAAGTCTCGACCGGATCGCTTGGACATGGATTGCCGATTGCAACCGGCATGGCCTTGGCCGCCCGGCGCGATAAGGATCCTTACCGAGTGTACTGCGTGCTCAGCGATGGCGAATGCGACGAGGGCTCCAACTGGGAAGCCGCCATGTTTGCTCCACACCATCAGCTGGACAATCTGATAGCTATCATTGACTACAACAAGATTCAAAGTCTCGGTCATGTTGACGACGTGCTGCCGCTCGAACCATTTACCGACAAGTGGGTCGCCTTTGGCTGGCATGTGGTGGAAGTCGATGGCCACTCGATTGACGAGTTGACCTCCGCACTGCAGGCCATTCCCCAAATCACTGGCAAGCCGACCTGTGTGATCGCCCACACGGTGAAAGGCAAAGGGGTCGACTTTATGGAAGACCAACTACTCTGGCACTATCGCACCCCTCGCGGCGAGGAATACACCGCGGCACTCGCACAATTGGGAGAAGTAGCATGAGAACCACCTTTATCGACACACTCACCGAAATGGCCGCGGCCGATCCCCGAGTGACTCTGGTGACAGGTGATCTTGGCTTCGGCGTGGTCCAGAAGTTCGCCGAGCGATTTCCCAATCAGTTCGTCAACGCTGGTGTCGCAGAGCAGAACATGACCGGCTTGGCCACCGGTATGGCACTATCGGGCCGCATTGTGTTCACTTACTCGATTGCCAACTTCCCGACGCTTCGGCCGCTCGAGCAAATCCGTAACGACGCTGCGTATCACAACGCTAACGTAGTGGTGGTCGCGGTGGGTGGCGGCATGAGCTACGGCGCGTTCGGTATGACACACCACGCGACGGAAGACATTGCCATTCTACGTTCGCTACCGAACATGAAAGTTGTCGCCCCTGGTGACCCCGCCGAAACCTCGGCGGCCACCAAGAAGGTGGGCTCAGGAATTGGCCCTACCTATCTTCGACTCGGTCGGGCGGGTGAGCCGATGGTTCACACGGGTCCCATCGACTGGCAACTCGGCAAGGCGCTCACCACTCGCGATGGAAACGACGCTACGATTATCGCAACTGGTGCCATGCTGGCCACGGCAGCCTCGGCCGCTGATCAACTTACCGAGACTCACGGACTGAAGGTGCGCGTGCTGAGCATGCACACCATCAAACCGCTCGACAGCGATGCGGTCGTGAAGGCCGCGGAAGAGACTGGCACCATCGTCACCCTTGAAGAACACAGTATTCTCGGTGGGTTGGGTGGTGCGGTTGCCGAGGTGCTGTGTGAGGCCTGCGTGCCCGGCGTCAAGTTCCAGCGTATCGGCTTACCTTCGGAGTACATCACCGAAGTGGGCAACCAAGACTATCTGCGAGAGTTCCACGGCTTGGATGTGGAAACCGTGGCAGCCAAACTCGCCGCACTGCTTCAACAACAACCTTCGACTAAACGACTGGCTGCCTAGGTCCAGTCGCCAATCAAGCTGAATAGATAGTCGATGGAGTCGACCGTCGCATCGTCGTTGCCACCGAGATCTCGATAGGCGTCGACACGTTCGAACCCTCGGGCCTCGTTGTAGTAGGTGCCATTGGTCATGTAGGCGCCCCAAACCTTGGCAAACACGTCGTCGTCGCCTGCCGAATCATGTAGAATGGCGCGATCGTTGCCACCATTGGAGGCAACGGCCGAAACGCGGTCGAAACCACGACCATCGTGGTAGAATCCGTTACCGGATATCAAAGCACGGTCCGACCAGGCGACATACATATCGTCGCCGGTTCCATCGTAGTAGGTGGCCGTATCGTAACCAGTAGTGGCAAACGCAGTGGTCTTATCGAACCCACGGGTATCGTTAAAATAGCCGGCACCTGCCATCAGTGCCCGGTTGCTCCAAGTCACATACGAATCGTTGCCACTGGAATCGAAGAACGTAGCCTGATCGTACCCAGTGGTGGCAAACGCCACGGTTCGGTCAAAGCCATTGGACGTGTGGAAGTATCCCGCTCCCCACATCTTGGCCCGGTTCGAGTAACCATTGAAGATGTCGTCGCCGGCCGAATCGTAGAACGTAGCATTGTCGGTACCGCTCGTAGCATAGGCTTCGAACGTATCGAAACCAATCGCATCGTTCCGGTAGTTGGCCCCCATCATGGTGCCTTGGCCTTCGCGGCCAATATAGTTGTCGTCGCCTGTGGTGTCGTAGAAAATGGCTTTATCGGTACCGGTGCTACCAATCGCTTTGGTGCGTTCGAAGCCGCGCGAATCGTTGTAATACCCGTCGCCAGTCAAGATGGCACGGTTCGACCAGGAAACGTAGGTATCGTTGCCTGCGGTGTCGTAGAAGATGGCTTCGTCGTATCCACCAGTCGCATAGGCGAGACTTCTGGTGAACCCGCGGGTATCGTTATGGTAACCGTCGCCGGCCATGATGGCTCGGTTCCACCAGCAGACGAACGTATCATCCGCATCGGTGTCGTACAACGTCGAGGAGTCGTTACCTCCAGTCGAGTAGGCCAGAGTCGACTCGAATGTACGTACGTCATGGTGGAAACCGGCTCCGCCGAATCGCACGCGGTCGGACTTACCAATGTACCACTCATCGCCAGCGGTGTCGTAGAAGGTTGCGGAATCGTATCCGCCATTCGAGTAAGCGAGTGAATTCGCGTAATTTAGCACATCGTAACGATAGCCGTCGCCGCCGAAGATGGCTCGATCGGAATAGCCAACGTAGTATTCGTCGGCCGCGCTGTCGTAGAACACGACGTTGTCGGTACCGCCACCACTACTTACCTGTACTTTTTCAAAGCTGCTGGCCGAGAGATTAAAGTTGCTCGAGACCATTTGAACGGAACCAACTCGGAAGGTGGTTAGTTCATTGGCCGTGCTACCCGTTAAGTTGGCTGTATCGCTACCAGCTCCACCGCTGAACACGATGTTGTTGATGGCGGCCGAATCGAATTGGTATTCGACTCCATTGACTACTACTTGGTGGGTACTGCCGGCGGTAAAACTAAAGGTGTCGTCACCATCGGTACCGCTCAGCGAAAGAGTTGTGCCATCGACATTCACTAAATTGGTAAGCTGAAAGTCGACGTCGGCATTCGTGCCCGAAACGCGAATATAGAACTCTTGTCCCGAACTGGCCAAGTAATCTACACGCTCCGCATCACTGCCAGAGGCACTCTCCCCTAGCATCTGCAAGTTGGCATCGTACAACGCAATATCTACATTTCCAGCCGCAGCAGCAAAGGCTGCTTGGGCAGTCACGTAACCGTTTTGCCCGGCCACGATGCGGTACCACGATTCACCGCTCGACGACAGATTGCTATGAGATTGCTGACCGGCTATCGCTCCCCAATCGATGAACGAGAACGTCGACTCAATCGACACGCCGAGGTCGTAGTAGCCTAGGCCATCGAGAGTCGAGAGACCAACCGTATAGGTCTGCCCTGCGACAACGTCCAATACCCAATTGTTGCCGTCCCGAGTAGCAGTAGCAGAGCCGAAG
The DNA here is from genome assembly GCF_007748035.1 of Aeoliella mucimassa. NCBI lineage: Bacteria > Pseudomonadati > Planctomycetota > Planctomycetia > Pirellulales > Lacipirellulaceae > Aeoliella > Aeoliella mucimassa. The sequence goes on along the minus strand of NZ_CP036278.1, from coordinate 1,830,401 downwards.
TCCCAACTCACATCCAGATGATGCGATTCCGTAGCCGAGAACGTTGCGACACCCGTGGTGGTTGCAGTGAAAGTAAAGTAGTCGCCGTCGGCGAGAGTGGAGATCATTCCACTTACTTGCGTATCCCCTTCTCCCAATGCGCCCAGATTATAGGCCGACTCAATAGTGCTACCGAAATCGTCATCGGGTAGCAGACTGTCGATGGCATTCGCCAGGTTCAGGCTGAAATAGTTTTGATTGGTTGCCGAATCGAAAATCGAATCGGCCGTAGCAATCATGTGATCGTAGATCATATCCTGGGTGATGTTGGTGTACCCCACCAAATCCATCGCCTCGCGAATGATCACGCTCGCGCCGGCCACGTAAGGCGAGGCCATACTGGTGCCCGAGAAGTTCGCCCAGTCGTCAGTGATCCCATTGTTATTGCCAGCGTAGTCGGGAATCGTGCTGCGAATGTAGCGTCCAGGAGCAGCAATGGCGGTTGAGTAACGCTGGCTGAAATAGCTCAAGCTGCCATTGCCATCCAAGCTCATCACCGGCACAACGTAGCTACTGGCCGCTGGGTAGCTTAACCCAGGTTCGTTGTAACTCGTGAAACTGTTGCCGGCGGAAACCGATATGAAGATGCCAAGATTCTCAATTTGCTGAAACTTTGTCTCCAGGAACGACGCCCAACTTGGTGCAGTGTCGCTGTTCCATGCAGTACCAATCGAGAGGTTCACCGCAGTGATTGGATTCTCGAATGAGTCATGGTTGTTAACCACCCAATCAAGGGCTTCGGCTACGTCGCTGAAGTAACCATTGCCAGCGTCGTCGAACACTCGAAGGGCCACTAAGTCAACATCGGGAGCCACACCGGTGTTGTTACCATTTGTATCGCCAGTGCTGCCGACAATGCCAGCCACGTGTGTGCCGTGCGACCCTTCGGTACCATCATCGAACGGATCAGCATCGTTTTCCGCAAAATCCCATCCACCTACGACTCGATAATTCGCGCCGTACCCACCACCAAGTGCGTAGTGGTCGTACGCAATTCCGCTATCGATGACGACAACAGTCTGACCAGATCCCCCAAATCCATAATTCGTACGAACCGTGTCGAGTCCGGTTTGCTCGTGCGCGCCATCGAGAGTTTGTTCAAGATCTCCATTGTTTTGGTAGCCCACTTCCGAATCGATCCAAAAGTCAGCTTGCTGGTGCTGATCGAGATCTGGAATGTCGGAGTGCCGCACCATGTCTGGCAGCGATTCATCCACATGGTGCTGATCGAGGCTCACATTGAGCAATGCGTCCATCGCATCGGCCGCCATCATCTGGCGCGCTTCGAGTGTCTCGATTTTTGTCGAACGTCGGGGGCGAGTTTGGGATTTGCGTGACATGTTCGCTACTCCAAGGCCATGCTCGTAGTTCCCGAGTGCACAACCGGGACGCTGCTGGGTACAGCGTTGGAGGGAGGGGTGAAAAGGTGCGGAAAAGGTGCAGCAACACCTGATGTGTTGCCTTCAAACCAAACTTAGGTCACGAATAAGCGCAAAGCTAAAGAAGGCGATGCGAATCTTTCCACCGCGAACAGTTTAAGTTCATACGGCGCAGTCAGAGTTGTGGTTCAAACTCAACATTCCTTTTTTGGTGTTGCAAATACTCCCCACGTCCCCCACGGCGTGTGCAATCGCTGGTTCATGTTGCTCGAAATCAACAGAAACCGGCGCCCACCGAGCGAGGTCCGTTGACCCTTTGGCAGGATTGCTGACAATAGTCAGACGCATTCGCACTCGCGCCGAACGGCGAATGTCTGATCGCTTGCACCTAGAAAGAAGTCCGCATGAATCCGCCACGCATTGTCTTTGTGGGAAGCGTCAACACTTCTCGTACTACTCTCGAATCGTTGCTTCGCAACCATTGTCAGGTAGTTGGGGTTCTGGAGTTGGCTTCTTCGGCGTCGCGACATGTCAGCGGTTTTGCTCCGCTAGCCGACATCGTAGAGGGCACTAATATTCCGAGCGAGACATTCGAGAAGATTAACGAACCACAGGTCAAAGCCTTGGTTGAGCGATGGCAGCCTGATTTGCTGTTTGTCGTCGGTCTATCTCAACTCGTGGGAGAAGACCTGCTAAACCTGCCCACCGTGGGAGCGGTTGGCTTCCACCCCACTCGGCTCCCCAAAGGCCGAGGTCGTGCCCCCTACGCCTGGCTGTCGTTGGGCGAGACGGAAGCTGCGGCCACTTTCTTTCTGATGGACGAAGGAACAGACTCGGGCCCGATTCTCGTGCAGGAACCGTTCGAAGTCTCGGCGAACGACTACGCCAGCGACATCGAACAGTCGATTCACGACGCGATCCGTCGTGGACTCGATCGGTGGCTTCCGCAACTCAACGCGGGCGAATGGGCGCCGGAGCCTCAGGATCACTCTCAGGCCACCTATATGGGCAAACGCACTCCCAGCGATGGTCTTATCGACTGGCAGAAGTCGGCGACCACGATCGCCAGTCAGGTGCGGGCGGCGTCGCGGCCGTTCCCCGGAGCCTACACGTATCTTGGCGACTCTAAGCTTATTATCTGGCGTGCTTCGGTCGCCGTGGATTGCAACCATCACGGCGTCGCAGGCCGTGTGCTGAGCTTTACGAATGAATCGCAACCGCTTATTCAAACCGGCGACGGAGCACTGCTTGTCGAAGAGTTTGAGCTAGTCAGCGACTCCCTCGACGCAAACAAATTACGCATAGGATCGCAGCTTGGCTACTTCTTGGAAAACGAGGTGCATCGACTGCGAAAGAAAGTTGCCAGCCTGGAAGAACAGTTGAATGCCGTGATGGAGCGACTGAATCGAAGAATCATCAAAGAATAGCAACCTTGTTCTCGCGAAACATGGCTTCGCAACTCAGTCGGTAACTTTGGCCCAGTAGGGATGCAATCGGTCGCAGCGTGTGCGGGCATCTTCGAGCATCACCCTTAAGTCGGGTTCAATATTCCGGTCGCGGGGACTAATGCGAGTACCGTTCTTTTCGATCTCCATCGGCTGCTGGAAATCCACAAAGTCGGGCGATAGCCACACGGTGGTTCGTTCTGCTTGATGGAACACGCCGAGCTTGTTGGTTTCGTACATCCGCCCACGAATCTGCGTGGGGCGAGTGCCGCGGTCGGGGGGCCACGTCTCAGGAGCAACCATCGATCGTTCTGGCAAGCCTTCCACTTCAAGCCACCAAAAGAAATTATCCCACGGACGCATGCTCTTTACCTCGAACTCCGCGGGGGGAAGTCGCCGGCGTCGGCCAGGACTCGACATCCAGTCGAACAACCGCTGAATCTCGTCGTGGTACGGTTCGAAACCTCGTCCGCGATACTCCACGAGGGTGGCTGGAATACCAGGACGGAGATAGAAATCCCATTGGGTGGCGTTGTGCTCAATGTTGTCGCCGTTGAGTTCGCCATCCACGAAATACCAATCCACGTGCGAAGCATTGTCGCGATACCGTGGCGTGTACTTCTCGCTGCGAGCCAAGAACGGGATGACCCCCGCCCACAGATCGGGATGCGCGAGACCAATATCCCAAGCAGCGTCGCCGCCGATGCCATGGCCCGTTAAGAAGACGCGGTCGGTATCGATCGAGAAACGACGCATGGCGTCACGCAACGAGCCCAACACCGCTTGATGCTCACGCAACGAATAGTTGTATTCGGCCTGGTGTGGTTCTAACCAATCAACAGCAATTACGATGTATCCATGTCGCATGGCCTGGCCGATACGGCCTTGAGTTGGATGTGGCCCGCCTGCCCAATAGTCAAGTTGTAACTCGGGACGGTAGCCATGCCCGTTCAGGGTCAGGATGGTCGGGTAGTGGCGTAGTGGATCGTAGTCGGGTGGCAGTTGCACCAGATAGCGTGCCGGCCCGCTCGGTGCGGGTAGCTCGAGATGCATATCGAAAAAGCGAATGCCTTTCTTCGCATCTTCGGGCAGTGGCTCAGGTGGCTTAATGAGTTTGAGGATCTCGGCAACACGCTCGGGTGTGCCACCTTCGAGTTCGTTGATATCGTGTAGAATCTGTGCACGCCGGGCAGCCTGATCCTCACGCAGGTACTCCACTACTTTGTTACGCACCTGCATCAGCGACGCAGCGACACCAAAGTTATCGAGTGCCTGGGTCGATCCGAGCAACCAACCACTCATCGCTAAGGCCACTTTACGCTCCGCGGTCATTGCCTCATCATCTACTAACTGCATGAACGAAGCGGTCCGATTGAGCGTGTCGTAGGTCAGGTCAGTCTTGACTTCCTCCAGCAATTGCTTGCCGAGTTGCTGATGTGATGCGTCGGCTAGTTTCTCGATCTCGCCTGACAATTTACTGAAAAACAACTGTTTTCGTGCTTCAAGCTGGTCGTACTCGGTGAGAATCTCACGCACTTGCTGGAGTGTTTCTCCTGCGACATCTTCCGAAGGGAATCTCGGTAGCAGTTTCTTTACTAGCGTGTGCTGCCCCACCGATTGGCGAAGTTCAATCTCTCGCAGGATGCTTCGAGCACTCAACTGCCGGAGTTGCCGTAAGTTATCACCGAGTTCTTCTCGATCGGGAAAATCCTTACCAACCTTATCCAATTCGTCGGCCGCTTCCACATAGCGTTCGCTCTGTAGATAGAGCTGTACAATCTGCAACCGACCTTCGTAGTCGTCATCTTTGATCAACTGATGAAGAATCGCGGAAAGCTGGTCGCGGGGAATCGAACTAGTAGCCAACCGCATATCCCACTGAATCGGTCGACGGGCTCCTGTGAGTCCTTCCACCCGAACGTAGTCGGGGGTGATCTCGGTCATGCCTTGAATGATCGAAAGCGGACCATCCGGCGCTTGCATGACAAACCGCCGCCGTCCGAATTTGTCCCAGGGCTCAATCGCCAGGCTGGGGCCGACGCTCATCATTCCGCCGCCATGCTCGGCCACGTTTTGCCAAGGTCGCAGGCGGACAACGCGGGCGTCGTCGCCTTCAATCACTTCTTTGACATCGATGGCTTTCCCAACATAGGTTCGTCGCAAGCCATCATCCACGAGTAGAATGGGGGCGACTTTCACCTCGCCTGCCTTGGGGTCGGTGCTGTTGGGATCGTCGGCGACGCCCGAGAGGGTTATCACCTTCCCCTTGAGCACGCGACCGTCGTTGAGCCTGACCGTGGCCCCTTGGGCTAGCGTAGCGAACGACAACAAGCAGAAGATAAGTAAACGATATATCACGAAACAACCATTCGGAAGGCAATCGGCAACGAACCACATTCCCTATTCTCGCCCGCCGAAACAAGGCGTCAAACACCGCGGTGCTCCCCACCGTGAAATGGCCAGCCAGATCCCAGCTGGATGGTGCATATTTCCAGTTATAGCGGTTATGACTGTTTCGCTCGTCCGCACGGTACTTATTGCAACCAACACTGGGCCAACCTCAGGACCCTCCCGCTCATTCCCTCATTCCGGCACAATAGGGGGTATGAAGGATTTTCACCGCGAAAGTTTGTGCCACGACCCCATTCACGGGTACATTCCGTTCCTGTCTTACGTGCCGGAAGGGGAAACCCCGGAACGTGCCTTGCTGGACCATCCCTGGGTGCAGCGGATGCGGCAAATCCATCAGCTTCAGACCGCTTGGTGGGTCTATCCATCGGCCGAACATACCCGCTTCCAGCACATCGTCGGCGCCATGCACATGGCCAGCCAGGTAATCGACCGGCTTTATGACAGCCTGCTGGACACTTGCCATGGGCAGGCCCCCAGTCGAGGGTACGTGGAGTGCCTGGTGCGGGTCGCAGCGCTCCTGCATGACGTTGGGCACGGGCCATTTGGGCACTTTTTCGACGCCCACTATCTCAAAGACTACGGCCTCACCCACGAGACGCTCGGGGCCCGCATTATCACCGATGAACTCGGCGAGTTAATTCGCGGCATTCGCGAGTGCCCCACTTGCCGAATGAACGACGACGAGCAGCTCGACCCCGCCGAAGTGGCGATGCTCATCCAGCGTCCCAAGACCGACGACGCCCATCTGTATCCGCGCTGGCAAGTACTGCTGCGGAGCTTGTTCTGTGGGCTGTATACCGTGGACAACATGGACTTCGTATTGCGCGACGCGTTTATGTCGGGCTACAGCAATCGGGCTTACGATCTCGATCGCTTACTGCGATACAGTTTCTTCAGCGAACGCGGACTTACGATTCATCAACGAGGCATGAACGCCTTGGTGAAGTTCATGCAGACCAAAAGCGAGTTGTTCCGCTCGGTCTATTTCCATCGCACCGTGCGGGCGATCGACAAAACCTTGGGCGAACTATTTCGCGACAGTCGCGATCTGCTGTTCCCAGGCAACCCTCTGGAACACCTTGATGAGTACCTTCATTTCACCGAGTGGTCGCTGCTGATCGATGTCTCGCGTTGGGCCACAAGCGACGACCAGCGAACCCGCGAACTTGGTGAGCGTTGGGATCGCTTGTTGAATCGTCAGGTCGATTGGGTGACCGTAGAAGATCGCAACCAGACCATTCGCGAAGGCGATAGCGAAGCGGCCAGCGTGTTCAGTAAAGCGGGCCTGCTGGAGCAATCCATTCGCGACAGCCTGCCACCCGAGATGCGGAACATTGAAATGCAGATCGATCTGCCTCGCCATATTTACCGCCCCGATGCTCTGGCGGCGACCGCAGGGCAGAATTTCCAATACAATCCATCGACCGATAAAGTCTACCCGCTCACCGACGATAAACTCTTCGCTCAGCTGCCGATTGCCCACCGGGCTTGCCGGATCTACTTGCGGAAAAACCACACGATCGAGCAAGCCAAGGCCATCGGAGCAGCACTCGATACCATTATTGGTAGCCGCAGCGAAGACGACCTGACTAATATGTAAGAGGGCGAGGGTGCGAGGATCGGAGCAACTCGTCGACTTTGGTCGACGCCAGGTTGCCCGCTTCCAACAGTGCCTCCTCTCCCCTGCCCCATTGAATCCTGAATCCCGATTTCACTTATGAATCACGACTACTATCAAAACCCGCTCATCTCTCGTTACGCCTCGCGACAGATGGCAGCCATCTGGGGCGACCAAAAGAAGTTCAGCACCTGGCGGCGACTATGGGTCGCCTTGGCTGAAGCCGAAGCAGAACTTGGAGTGCCGATTGCCGAGGCTCAACTCGATGAACTGCGGGCCAAAGTCGACGATATCGACTTCGTCGCAGCGGCCACCTACGAAAAGAAACTGCGCCACGACGTCATGGCTCACGTTCACGTCTACGGAGACCAGTGCTTGCGAGCGAAGGGTATTATCCACCTGGGGGCAACAAGCAACTTCGTGGTCGACAACACCGACCTGCTGCTGATTCGCGAATCGCTGGAACTGCTCCGCGAACGAGTAGTATCGGTGATCGACGCCTTGAGCAACTTTGCTACAGAGCATCGCGATCTCGCCACCCTGGGCTTCACACATCTACAGCCCGCACAACCTACCACGGTGGGCAAACGAGCTACGCTGTGGGCATACGACCTAGTACTCGACCTGCAAGAGATCGAACATCGCTTGGCCACGCTGGCGGCTCGAAGCACCAAAGGAACCACCGGCACACAAGCGAGCTTTCTCGAACTCTTTGAAGGCGATCACGAAAAAGTTGCCAAGCTCGAAGAGCTCGTCGCGAAGAAGATTGGCTTCGACAACATCTATGCGGTGACCGGTCAAACGTATCCGCGCAAGGTCGACCACCAAGTACTTAATACGCTCTCAGGAATTGCAGCGAGCTGCCATAAGGCGGCCACTGACATTCGCATCCTCGCCCACCGCAAGGAGATGGAAGAGCCGTTCGAAAAGAACCAAATCGGTTCGTCGGCCATGGCCTACAAACGCAATCCCATGCGAAGCGAACGTATCTGTGGGCTGGCTCGCTTCGCGATGAGCTTGGAGACGAGTGCTTCGGCGACTCACGCGACACAATGGATGGAGCGGACGCTCGACGACAGTGCGAATCGCCGCCTCACGCTTCCTCAGGCATTCCTGGCCGTCGACGCGATTCTGTCGATCTATCACAACGTCGCCAGCGGACTGGTCGTGTATCCGAATGTGATCGCCAAGAACCTAAACGAAGAGCTTCCGTTCATGGTCACCGAAAACTTCCTGATGCAGGCAGTCTCGGCAGGCGGTGATCGCCAGGAATTGCACGAGCGTATTCGGCAACATAGTCAGGACGCAGCTGCGGTGGTCAAGCAACAAGGCCTACCGAATGATCTACTCGACCGCCTGCAACAGGACGAAGCCTTCGCCGGCGTGGACGTGGCTGCTGCCATCGACCCCCAGTCGTTGGTAGGCCGCGCGCCCGAGCAGGTCGATGCGTTCCTCGCCGAGGTGATAGCCCCGATTCGTGAGAAGTATGGCACCGGCTCCGGCGGCGAAGAACTGCGAGTCTAAAACAAAAGCCGCTTGCGTCTTCGCACGGAGGACGCAAGCGGCTGTTTCGTTTCGATTGGTGTCGCCAACTAAGCGGTCGCACCGAACTCGGGTCGGCGGCGGCCCAACTGCCCTTGCAGGCGATTGACGATCGCACTGTGCATCTGGCTCACGCGGCTCTCCGAAAGATCGAGCGTCGCGCCGATTTCCTTCATCGTCAGTTCTTCGTAGTAATAGAGAATGATGATGAGTCGCTCGTTGCGGTTCAGACCCTTGGTCACAAGACGCATGAGATCCGACTTTTGAATCCGCTTGGTGGGGTCTTCACCCTTCTTGTCCTCGAGAATATCGATTTCGCGGACATCTTTGTAGCTGTCGGTCTCGTACCACTTCTTATTGAGACTCACCAGATTCACAGCATTTGCGTCGGTTATGAGCTTCTCAAGCTCCTTAACGCTAATGCCCATTTGCTCGGCTAGCTCGTTCTCGTTGGGTTGACGACCAAGTCGAGTTTCGAGTTGCTTGACCGCTTCATTCAACTTACTGGCTTTGCTACGCACCAGGCGAGGCACCCAGTCCATGGTACGAAGCTCATCGAGCATGGCACCACGAATACGTGGCACACAATACGTTTCGAACTTCACGCCGCGGTCCATATCGAATGCATTAATGGCATCCATCAGACCAAACACACCAGCGGAGATCAGGTCGTCGAGTTCCACACCATCGGGAAGTCGCGACCAAATGCGTTCGCCATTGTATTTCACCAGCGGCAGATACTGTTCGACAAGCCGATTCCGCAGCATTTTGTTCGTGGGATCAGCCTTAAACTGTATCCACAGTTCGGTGATCTCTTCTTTCGATGCGGTGGTCGTCGCGGCCATTCATTCCTCCGTGATTCTTCAAACGCGTCGCATCATGCGAGGCGTATCTTGCAAGCGGATAAGTGTTGGGGAGTTCTACTCAGTGTTTGAACATAGGCTGGGCGTTACGTCGCCTCAGTGGATTGGGATGCTTCGAGATTCTCTTCGAGTCGCTGACGTACGGATTGATCCACCGTCTCCTGGGCAACGCTGCCCAAGACAAAGCCGATCATCGCAAAAATGACCAACGCCACGATGGCGTTCATCATCGTGCTTTCCACTCCCCCGCTGGCCATGAACCCGCGGGCTAATGTTAGCGCCGCGGCCAGGTAGCCAAGTACGCCAGCATATGCTCGCCCCATGAATCCACCTTTTGATGCCGTTAAAGTTCATCCACATCATCCATCCTGTCACGCGAGTGCGCGAGATGGCTATGTCGAACTTTATCGGCATAAGGTGACTCAAAGCTTGAAGCGATCTGAGAAGAAACACCCAATTTTGGATCATCGAGCAAAACTATTGAGCACGCAGACTCAAATCCCAATCAGTGTGATAAGCAAGTTGACAAGGTTCTGCGAAAAGGCGTCGCGAATGGCACGACGTAGCCTGTGGTAGGCAAATGAGATGCAACCTTATAGCTATTGCGAGGGGGTCGACGCAATAGGACTGTGATCATTTGAGCTTGCCACCGGTGCTAACATTGCTAGCCTGTCGACCAATTGTGGCAGGTGCAAACGTCCATATTCTTCCGGCGACTTCACGATAACAGTATGCGTAATAGGAGCAGCGAGAAACCGCTCGCATGTTTGTTGCAAGCGATCAGCCGCGGTGTCGGCGCGAGTCTCTTGCGACTCGCTCCATACAACAATTTCGATACGCGGCAGTGGGGAGTCCCCACTCACTTGCTTGAGCAACTTGTATGACGCAAGGATGGAGTCGTCATCGGCCGTCGACATCAATACGCAGGCCGAAGCTCGTTTCCACTGCGGTTCGTCACTCGCTTGATAGGGACCGATGAGTTCGGCTATTTGCCAGTCACCCATTTCGATACTTTGTTGAGAGGGGTCGACTCTCGCAACCTCGATCGATCGAGTGCTTGCCTCTTGAAGCAACAGCTTACTGACAGCATCGACGTGCGAATGCTGGTTCGCCGCTACGAATACGAACAGCGGAGGGCCAGTCGATACTGCTGCCGCTTGGCGAACCGCCCTTACGAGCTGTCGGAGTTGGTAGGCTTGATCGTCCATCGAGTTCATCCCGCAACAAGACGCCCCCGTCCTGACAATATTAAACAGCTACAGAGCTTCCCAAGATCTCGCTGGCCAGACCGTCGCAGGTAGCAATGGCGATATCGTCGGGCACATTCTGACCATTTGTCAGATAACTGATCGGGAGCGGGCATTGCCGAAGCAACGCCAGCAGATGCCCCAAACTGGTCGCTTCGTCGAGCTTCGTGAGTAACAGCGATGTAGCCCCCACCATGCTAAACCGTTCGGCGGTGGTGATCAGGCTACGCGTAGCCGCGGTACTCGACAGCACCAAGTGCACCTCGTCGGCCTGGGCTTCGCCGAGCATCGACTTGAGTTCTTGAATCTGCACTTCGTCGCGCGGACTACGTCCCGCTGTGTCGAGTAACACCAGGTCGAGTTCCGTCATTCGCGCCACGGCCTCACGCATTTCGCGTGGCGTAGCAACCACTTCCATCGGCAAGTCGATAATATCCGCATACGTTCGCAATTGTTCGACCGCAGCCACACGGTAAGTGTCGACCGTAATTAATCCAACTCGCTTCTTCTCACGTAAGCGATAGTTAGCCGCCAGTTTGGCAACCGTCGTGGTTTTTCCCACGCCAGTCGGACCAACTAAGGCGACCAGTCGGCGTTCACCTTCGACCAATTGAATGGGGCCAGCCGCCTGTATCTGGTCCGCAACCAGATCATGTATCCGCTGGTGGGCGACTGCTCCTCCCTGCAAAGTGCCTTGGGCACCTAGGATGTCGATCAGTTCACGGGCGGTTCGCTCGTCCACGTCGGCTTCTATCAGATCGGTGTAAGCCTCGAACAACCCTTGTGGCATTTCGTTCTCACGACGCGTAGTGCTCGACGCGCAGAGCTGTTCCATCATCGACTGTAAATTACCCAACTGCTGCGACAACTCGGTGTCAATCGCCTCACGATAACGCGACCGATAGTCCATGTCCTCATGCACCGCAGGGATGGCAACCGGCGCAGGCTCTTCGCGAACAGGCCCGGCAGCCACTGCCGACGCCATCTGTGGAGTAGGCTCAGCTCGCGAGGCAACGATCTCAACCTCTCGGCCCAGCATCAGTCGACGCAGCAATCCATTGTTGACTTCGCGTGTGTGAACCACCGAGGCATCGTTACCAAACTCGCGGCGCACCAGGTCTAACGCTTGCTGCATTGATTTGGCGCGGAATGATTTGACTTCCATGTCTGCACACTCAGTTGAACGAAAAGGGTCGGGAATATTATAAGGCGACTAACCGAGAACGCGTCCTGCGATGAAACTCGGGTGGTCACCAGCGGGTTAACCATCGGTCACCAGGCCATGGGTGACAATCTTTGTATCCTTCGTAATCTCGTTGAAGCTCAATACAACCAGTTGCGGCAAGTGGTTCTGTGTAACCTGCTTGAGAGCCGCGCGAACCTGTGGGCTGACCAGTACGATGGGTGTATGGCCGAAGTTCGCGAGCTTCTCGATCTCCAGCTTAATCCTCGCACAGGTGGCTTCGATGGCTTGCGGTGCCATCCGAATGAACAATCCTCGCTCATTGTGTTCCGCCCCGGCGCGAATACGATCTTCGACCGCGGGATCCAACGCAACCACGTGCAACTGGTTCTCACTATCCCGGTATCGTGTGCAAATCTGCCGTGCCAGACGATGGCGGACGTACTCGGTTAGCAGCACCGGATCTTTCGTACGCGGAGCGTAGTCGCCGAGAGTTTCGAGGATCATCGCCAATTGACGAACCGATACCTGCTCTTGTAGTAAGAGCTGCAGCACCCCCTGTACTTCGGCTAGCGACATGGTGCCTGGGATCAGCTCGTCGACCACAGTCGGGGATACGTTCTTCAGCTCGTCGATTAAATGCTTCGTCGCATCGCGAGTGAGAATCTCGTCCGCATGACGGCGACAGACTTCGGTAAGATGCGTCGCTAACACAGCAGCCGGCTCCGCAACGGTGTAACCAAACAACTCGGCTTGATCTTGAAGGCCAGGTTGAATCCAGCGGGCTTCGGTACCGAAAGCGGGATCAGTGGTCGGGATGCCATCGATGGGATTCGAAGTCATGCCCGAATCGATGGCTAACAACATTCCGGGCTCGACACTTCCGCCGTCGATCGGCATGTCGGCGATCTTGATGCGGTAGTCGTTGGGATCGAGTCGCATGTTGTCACGAATGCGAACCTTCGGCATCACCAACCCAATTTCAGAAGCCACGTTATTGCGTACACGGCCGACGCGCTCGAGCAGGTCGCCACCGCGATTCGGATCGGCCAGACGAATCAGCCCCACCCCAAGTTCGATCTCCATGGGATCGATCGCCAAGTAGTCTTCCACCCGCTCTTCGGGCTTCTTGGTTTGTTCTTGGGCCGCTACGGCTTCTTCTTTTTCTCTCTGAGTCTTCGCTCGCTTGGTCATGGCATGCGCCATACCGATGCAAGCCAACCCGAGTGATAACAAAGGAATGCGTGGCAAACTAGTGAAGATCAACACGCCCAGAAACCCGCCGGCGACGGCCAACGCTTGCGGACGCGAGAAGATTTGTTCGATGAACTGTTGCGGCATGTTCGACTTGCGGGTGCTTCGCGTCACGAGCAGACCAGCCGCCAACGAAATCAAGAATGCGGGCACCTGACTCACCAGTCCGTCGCCAATCGTCAGACGAGTGAACAAGCTGCCTGCTTCGCCAATCGGCATACCGAGTTCGAAAACACCGATTACCAGCCCGCCAACGATGTTGATCACCGTAATCACGATACCGGCGATCGCATCGCCGCGTACGAATTTGCTGGCACCATCCATCGCCCCGTAGAAATCGGCTTGCTGGGTGATCTCTTCGCGCCGCCGCTGGGCTTCCTTTTCGTCGATAATCCCAGCGTTCAGATCTGCGTCGATCGCCATTTGCTTGCCGGGCATGCCGTCCAAGGCAAAACGAGCCGCGACTTCACTAATACGCGTAGCACCCTTAGTAATCACCACAAACTGGATGACCACGATGATGACAAAGATGATCAGACCAACGACGATTTTGCCATCACCCGCTACAAAGTCGGCAAACGCAGTGATCACACCGCCGGCCGCCTGAAGATGATCGGTTTCCGCACGAGTCAGAATCAACCGGGTGGTCGCTACATTGAGCACCAGCCGGGCTAGCGTGGTTGCCAAAAGCAACGAGGGGAAAATATTAAAATCGAGCGGCGAGCGCACGTAGATGGTCGTCAGCAGCACGATCACCGACACGGTGATATTGCCCGCCAGCAGCACGTCCATCAGTGCCGGTGGCAATGGAACCATGATCACCAACACGCTGGAGATAAACGCCAGCGGCAGGATCAGCTCCTGGGCACGTTGTACCCAAACAGGCATGATAGGAGGTGGTGAGGCCATCGCCACAATTGCTTGATGAAGTAGTCGCCCTGCTCGCCCACGTCGGCGAGCGGGCAGACCGTACCCGAACCGCCCTACCTTGTCCATACCGACAGTTACCAAGTATTGGATGCGTGGATACCTTGTTTGATTCTCTGCTGTGCGAATCAGCACGCGCTGTTTTACGGGATATTAGCTAGATTTTTGGCACCTTGCGTCGTGTGCCAATCGCGCAGATACTCAACTAGAGTTACGAACAACCTTGCGAACTGCTGGCATCCTCCCCAGTACGATGCTCCCCGTGCGGAGCCCTTGAATTGAGGAACTGGCAGTCTCCGTATCAAGCCTAAAAGGGAGAGTGACCATGCGTCGTGCAAAGATCTCAATTGTCGGAGCCGGTAACGTAGGAGCTACCACCGCTCATTGGTGTGCAGCTGCCGAACTCGGAGACATCGTGCTCCTGGACATCCCTGGCGAAATGGCCGACATGCCGCGCGGCAAAGCGCTCGACCTCATGCAGTCGTCGCCAATCTTTGGTTTCGATTCCACCGTGATCGGCACCAACGACTACGCCGACACCGCTGGTAGCGACGTGGTAGTCGTCACTGCGGGCATTCCTCGCAAGCCCGGCATGAGCCGCGACGACTTGCTAGCAACCAACGCCAAGATCATGACGATGGTTTGCGAGCAAGTGAAAGCCACCAGTCCCGACGCCGTGGTGATCGTCGTTAGCAACCCGCTCGACGCCATGGTGCAACGTGCCATGCAAGTCACCGGATTCCCACCATCGCGCGTCATTGGTCAAGCCGGTGTGCTCGACACTGCTCGCTATCGTACGTTCCTCGCCATGGAACTCGGCGTCAGCGTCGAAGACATCTGTGCCCTCCTAATGGGTGGTCACGGCGACACAATGGTGCCGCTGCCTAGCTGCACCACCGTTGGTGGCATTCCTGTCACCCAATTGATTGACGAGAAGCGTCTGGAAGAAATCGTCGACCGCACCCGCAAGGGTGGAGCCGAGATCGTCGGACTCCTGAAGACCGGCAGCGCTTACTACGCCCCCGCCGGTGCCACCGCCCAAATGGTGGAAGCCATTATTCGCGATAAGAAACGCCTGATTCCTTGTGCAGCCTACTGCGACAAGGAATACAATGTCGGCGGCTACTACGTAGGTGTTCCCGTAATCCTTGGCACCAATGGTGTAGAGAAAATCGTGGAACTGAAACTCACCGAGACCGAGACTGCTGCGTTCCAACACAGTGTCGATGCAGTGAAAGAACTCGTCTCCGTCATGGCTGGTTTGGTCTAAGCAAACCTCATTTGTCAATCGCCATAAATAAGGTTGCTAGCGAACTTTGAGCAACTAAAAATGTCCGGCGTTGACACCCTGCAGCCAGTTCGATTAAAGTCGGTTTACTGCCTGGCAATCTTGTTGCCATCAACAAGATTGCCAGTGCATTAACCTCGGCATGCTTGTCGCAGGTTGCTATTGCTATTTGGAGTCGATGCTGCCGCCGTTAGTCGAGTTTCTCCCCTTTAGACGACGTACTACGTAGCCTTGGTCTTTCTTACTAACCAAGTCGGTAACATTCGATCTGCTTCTGACTACCGGTCTATCTCCGGGTCGGTTTCCTCCCACCGCCTTGCGGAACCACAACCGCATTGGTCGTAGCACGAATTTATACATACCCAGTCCCCCCTGAGATAATCGCATGAAACGCCGACGTGCCGTTACCGCAGCGAACGAATCCTCCTGGCAACACTTAATTCCCACCCCACCCACCAGTGGCCTGGGAACCGCGCTAGCGATGGCTCCCGCTCGAACGACTGTCGACACCCCCGTTGCGACTTTTCTGCCGACAAATTACGAGATGGGATACTCCTATCCCCTGATCGTTTGGCTCCACGAAAAAGGTGGCAACGAGCGGCATTTGCCGCAAGTCATGCAGCACATTAGCACACAAAACTTCGTTGCCGTGGCCCCTCAGGCTTCTCACGAATGCAACGATCAACTCCGCAGCTACCAATGGGTTCAGCAGCCCGTAGCGATTGCTGCTGCTGGCCAGGCGGTGAGCGAAGCCATTGATTTGGCCCGCAGCGAATTCAGCGTTCACGACAGCCGCATTTTCCTTGTCGGCCATGGAAACGGCGGCAGCATGGCACTGCGATTGGCCATGCAGACCCCCGAACGTTTCGCGGGCGTGATATCGATCAATGGTGCTCTGCCTCGTCGCCACTCGCTGCTACGCAACGTAAACCGATTGCGTAAGCTCCCCTTCTTACTCTCCTCTTCTCGGGATTACCCACAGTATCCCGAAACCGCTGTTTGCCGCGACCTGCGACTGCTTCATTCGGCCGGTTGCAACGTCGATATCCGCCAATACCCTGGCAGCGACGATCTAACCACCTGCATGCTCGCGGACGTCAACCGCTGGGTCATGGAGCGAGTTTGCGGCTAATAGCTCTGCAACTACTCTCGTGCTAGCACTCTGCGCGCACGCTATCTCAAGGGCCGTTTGCCTGCAACTGCTTGCATGCGCTCACAGATTGCATTGACTCGGTTGATTCGGTTTTGTAGAAGCCCTAGACGAACCTGCGCCTATTAGATTTACATGGACGTAAATCGGCTGGTTTGCAAGGAATCGAAGGACCGATCCTGGTGGCCGACGAAACATCGACCAACGCGAACGAAACCAAGCCTGCCGGCCTGATCGGCAAGCTCATGGGTTACGTGCACGGCATCCGCGACTGGGCCGCGGTAAGTCTGCTGCGCCAGATCCTGTTGGGCGCCGGCTTCCTCGGCGTGCTGCTCGCAACCATCGGCACCTGGTTGTATCTTGCCGCACTCACGGTATCAGACAGCTCACCAACCATCGCCGATGCTCTCGAAGCCTACGACAAAGGCGAACTGCAAGAAGCACGCCTGCTGGTGGTCGAACTCACCGACAGCGGTGAAATCGATCCGGCTGACTACGGTGGTCCATTGTTTGTTCTCGGCGCGGTGAAAGCCGCCGAGGCCGAGCAACAATGGTCCTCACTACAACGCCAGAGTCAGTATCTGATTGCTTCGAAGTACCTGCAGGAAGCCAAATCGGCAGGCTTTCCGAAGACTCGCATACAGGAAGGCAACTACCTGCTTGGTCGCAGCTTACTGGAAAGCGGCGACGCCACGGCTGGTCTACGGGTGCTTGAAGAAGCTCTGCAAGACGACTCAGCCGATCACACCGACCTGCATCTCACACTAGCTGCTGCCTACTCGCTTAGCGATCCCCCGCAGTTCGAAGCAGCACTCAAACATATCGACACCGCGCTCGAGAGCAACGATTTACAGGGCGAGAAACGCTCGAAGACGCTGCTCGATCGCATCGATACGCTCTGTCAGCTCGGCCGATACAACGAAGCACGAGCTACGCTCCAGGCGATTCCCGCTGAATTGCTCACCGACAACCAGATCGCCATGGCTTCGGCTCATACGTGCATCGCAGAACTACAACGCTTTCTCGCTAGTCGCATCGATCCGAACCAAGAACCAACACAGCTTTACGCAGCGGTAAAAGACTCGATTACAAAGCTCGAACGCATCTCACCTGCGGAAGATAACGCCGAAGAAGCCATGTACCTGGCCGGCGTTGCGTATGGGCTTAATGGCGAGACCAACCGAGCAATCCGCCAATTTGAGCGTGTCCGCAAACTGTTCTCCGCCTCGCCGGCTGGTATTGCCGCATCGGTGGCCGAAGGCGACATCTACCGCCAACAAAAACGCGACGACAACCAGGCACTCACGGCTTATCGGCGCTGTCTGTCGGTGCTCGACAGCCCTAGAGCTTATCGCAATGAATACATGCCGTTGCACGAACTGCGTCAACGCATGATGGCCGCGCACGCCGACTTCCTGGCACGCGACCAATACGAATCGGCCAAGACTCTCGGAGAACAACTGGGGAGCTTGCTTGGTAAAACCAAGCAACTTGAACTCGAAGCCGACACCTACAATCAATGGGGTCGTTATTTAGTCGATGAGGCCGCTCGTGGTGTCGTCGATGCGAAGAAAGTACAACGGGAAGGCCGCCGAAAGCTGCGAGAAGCGGGAGTCGACTACGAGCAATACGCCCGAAGGGTGTTCGCTACGCCTGAGTATACTGAAGCGGTATGGAAGAGTGCGGAGTGCTATCAACTCGGACAGAGCTACAGCAGTGCGATTCGCATGCTCAACGAGTATCTCAAGAATGAGCCTGTGAAACGCAATGCACTAGCACTGCTTCGCCTGGGACAAGCCCATCTGTCGTTGGGCGAAGTCGACGAAGGGGTGTTCGCCCTCGAAGAATGTATCGAACTCCACCCACAAGACGCGGCGGTGTTCCGAGCCCGCTTGGACTGCGCAAAAGCCTTCGGCGATCATGAACGCATCCGCGAAGCCGAGCAACTACTGCTCAGCAATCTGCACAGCAGCGGTCTTACTCCAGAATCAGCTGAATGGCGAGAGTCGCTGTTCGAGCTAGGGCATCTGTTGTACGACGCAGAACGCTACGACGAGGCCGTGGACCGACTTGGTGAAGCGGTCGAACGAAAAATCGGCGGTAACAAGTCGCGCCTCGCCAATTACTTGATTGCTGAATCGTACCGACGCGCTGCGGAAAAACCGCTGCAAGACCTTGAGCAAGCCAAAACCGCCAACGAACGCGAAAGCGGAACCCGCGAGGTGCAGCACCTCTTAAACAAGGCGTTGCATCATTACGAGCAGGTACGAGTCGACATCGCCAATAGCGTGTCCACTACTCCCCTTGATCGTGCGATGCTCAGAAATTGCTACATGTTCAAAGGATCGGCTTTGTTTGCACTTGGTCGCGTTGAACATTCCCCCGAGCGGTTCAAGCAGGCGATTGATGAATACTCCAACGTTTCCACCCTGTATCAGAACGAACCGTTTGTACTGGAGACCTTCGTTCAAATTGCAAATTGCTGGCGTCGATTGAACGACCCGGTGAAGGCTCGGCTCAACGTGGGGCAGGCGCTCGAGCTGTTGCAGCAACTCCCCGAGGATGCCGATTTCTCCCAGACCACCAATTTTAATCGCAGTCAATGGAAATTGATGTTGGAGCAGATGCTCGAATGGTAGTACGAAGTATCTCTCTTTCCCTTCCTTGTCCCTGAATTACTATGACTTCCCTGGCAACCGACAATCTGGCGGAACTCATTCGCAAGAAGCAGCAAGTACTGCTGCAACTTCGCGATATCGGGCTCAAGCAACAACATGCCGTCGACTCGGCGGATACTTCTGGCTTGCTGCAACTACTCGGTGCCAAGCAACACCTGATTGCCGCCTTGCAGTTGGTGGAGCGCCACCTACGTCCGTTCCAGGCGGAGGATCCTGAACAACGCGTGTGGCGGTCGGCACAGGATCGCCAAGCATGTGCTAAACGTGCCGAAGAGTGCAATCAACTGCTTAAAGAAGTGATGGACCTCGAACGCCAACAAGAGTTGCGGATGGTTGAGCATCGCGACCGCGTGGCGGCCCGTCTGAAACAAGCGGGCACAGCCCAGCGGGCGGTGGGTGCTTATGCCCAGCAGCGGAGCCCGCAACCACGAACTCCAATGCTCGACAGTGGTCCCGCCAGCACCTCCATCGATCTAACCTCCAATTCCCATTGAACCCCAACACATGAATCCGTCTCCTTCCAACCAGTCCTCCGAATCCCCCCCGACCGACGCACCCCATCTGCGTTTGTACTCCGGCGATGCGCACGAGCAGCTCACCGCCCAGGCTGATCTGGAGACACTGCTCGATGCTTGGAACACCGCAACACTCCGATTGGAACATACCCATGCAACGCTGCATGCCGAAGTGGCTCGACTGAGCGACGAACTGGAATGCAAGAACCGCGAGCTTGCTCGCAAAAACCGACTCGCCGACCTGGGCCAAATGGCTTCGCACGTGGCCCACGAAGTGAAGAACAACCTGGTACCCGTTACCTTGAACCTGAGTTTGCTACGTCGTCGTCTCGCTGACGACTCCGTGGCGCTCGATACTCTTTCCCAAGTCGAGGCAGGGTTTCAATCCCTGGATGCTACCGTGAACGATTTACTCAGCTTCACCGCACACCGTCAGCCGCAACCGAGTAGCTTTATTGTGGGCTCGTTGGTCGAAGAGGTCATCGAATCACTTGCTCCTCAACTCGAAGCACAAGCAGTGGATGTCGATATCGACATTCCACCCAATACGGTGCTTCAAGGCGATCGCGAAATGGTTCGCCGGGCGCTGCTTAATCTGGTGCTTAACTCGCTCGATGCCATGCCCGACGGTGGCGAGCTGGTGATCACTACTTTTGAAAACAGTGCTGCCTTGGAAATTGAGGTTGCCGACAGCGGACCAGGCGTGCCGGAACAGTTCCGCCGCAAACTGTTCGAGCCGTTCTTCAGCACCAAGAGCTCTGGTACCGGTCTCGGCCTGGCGATTGTCGAGCACGTGGTCCAAGCCCATGGCGGTACAGTCAGCGTGTCGAACTGCCCTGAAGGTGGTGCAGCTTTCACTCTGCGATTCCCCTTGATCAACCGTGGCACTCTGGGAGCGGCTGCATGAGCTTGTCTACCCAGACAACGCGAATCCTGGTGGTCGACGACCACGCTCGCTCCCGCGAGTCGGTGGCCAGCGTCCTGCGCCATGGTGGATACGAGGTACACGCCTGCGCCAGCGCACGCGAGGGACTGATCTATCTCCGCGAGCATGGCAGCGACGTCGTCATCACCGATCTGCAGATGCCCGGCATGGACGGACTGGAGTTCATCCGCGAGATTGAACGCTTGAGCTTACCAGTGGAGATCTTGATGATCACCGCGCACGCGTCGATCGATACCGCGGTCGAAGCCATGCGTCACGGTGCGTTCGACTACATTGAAAAGCCCTTCGACATCGATCGACTCGAACAAGCGGTCGCCACCGCTTGCTCCCGGCGTGGTTTGCTCACCACTGCCGAGCCGACCGGTCGCGTAATGGTCGGCGACAGCCCAGCGATGCGAGAGCTGCGGCAGCAACTGCAACGCATCGCCCGCACCGACGAAACCGTGCTGATATGCGGCGAAAGCGGCACCGGCAAAGAGCTAGTCGCCCGCGAAATCCACTTGGCCAGCCAGCGTGCAGGGGCAGAACTGGTCAGCCTCAACTGCCCGGTACTCTCCGAACAACTCACCGAAAGCGAACTCTTCGGCCATCGTCGAGGAGCCTTCACAGGAGCGGATGCCGATCGCGTCGGGCGCTTCGAACTCGCCCAGGGCGGCACCCTGCTGCTCGACGAAATCACCGAAATCGATCTGAATCTACAGGCGAAGCTGTTGCGAGTGCTCCAAGAACGCAAGTTCGAACCGGTTGGCTCGAGCCATAGCGTGACTGCCGATGTGCGGGTGCTGGCCTCGACGAACCGAGATCTGCAACACGAAGTGGCCCAAGGCCGGTTCCGCGAAGACCTTTATTACCGCTTGAATGTGGTACCAGTGCAATTGCCACCACTTCGCGAGCGCCGCGACGACATCCCTCAATTGGTCCAGCACTTCTTGAACCAAGCCAACCACCGTTTAGGGGGCGACCCGCGAAGCTTTAGCAGCGACGCCATGCAGGTGATGCTCGATTATCGCTGGCCCGGTAACATCCGCGAACTACAGAACGTGGTTACCCGCGCCTGCGTGCTAGCAGACCATCAGGAGATTGCCGGCAACACGATTCGCTCCTGGTTGGGCTCGGCTCCAGCAAGTGAACCTGTACCAGAGATCACAGTCGACACACTGATTCCCAGCGAAGACGTCACGCTTGCCGAAGTCGAGCGGCAAGTGATTCTCGCTACCTTGAAACGACATAACGGACACCGCGCCCGCACCGCTGCCGCCCTCGGCATCGGCGTGCGAACCCTTAGCGGAAAACTACGCAACTACGGAGTCGCCCCTCGAGAAAACAACCTGGCAGATGTCGCCTAGACCAAGTGTGCTAGCGGCAAATAATGCCGAACGGCTTCGGCAACAATAGCTGCTAGCAGACAAGACTGGCTAGCAGGCTCGCAACTCGCGGACCTTAGGCAAACAAGCGAAACCACAGGAAACTCCGAGTGGCAGCAGTTACTGCTACCTGCTCGGCAACTACCAGAATGGATTGGCACGTCGGTTGCTTACCATCGCAACCGGGCGGGCATTACCCCCTGCGAGAAATGGCATGCTAAACAACCTACTCAACCACACGACACTTCCAGTGCTCGAACAAGTGGTGAACTTCGCCCAGGCGCGGCACGGGGTGTTGGCAGGCAACATTGCCAATATCGACACTCCTGGCTACAAGACACGTGACCTATCACCAGAGTTGTTCCAAGAGAGCTTGAAAGAGGCTCTCGTGAAACGCGAACAGGCACCCAACAGCAACCAGATATCGCACGGCGTACTGAGCAACCGCGAACGCACTCGCGAATACAACGCCTTTGAAGGAGTCGCCGAGTCAACCAAACACATCCTGTACCACGACGGCAGCGACGTCAGTCTCGAATCGCAAGTCACCGAACTGGCAAAGAACCAAAACATGCACAACATGGCGATCAGTTTGATGACTCAACAAATACGTTTAATGGAAACTGCAATATCCGAACGCGTGGTGTAACAGTTTCACTAATCGTCAAAGTCTAACGAGAACGTTAATCATGTTTAGCAGTTTTGATATAAGCACGAGCGGATTGGTCGCCCAGCGCATGCGACTCAATGCCATCTCGTCGAACTTGGCCAACATGTCGACTACACGCAACGAACTGGGACAACCCGAAGCGTATCGTCCGCGATACGTCACGTTTCAAACAGATACCAAGATTCACAGTCCCGGCGGGGGAGCAGGCGTGCGGATTGGTAGCGTCGAAACGTCGAACAAACCACCTTTAATGAAATACCAACCTGGCCATCCCGATGCCGACGCGCAGGGGTACGTGCAGTATCCGAACGTCGACATGACCACCGAGATGGTCGATGCGATGCAAGCCACGCGAGCCTACGAGGCCAACATTGGTGTAATAGAGATTACCAAAGACATGAGCGAGCAATCGCTCCGCATCATAGCTTAAGCTCTCACACTCCCCCCTCCCCTCCCTAAAACAGTCCCATGAACAGCATCACCTCCACCCAGTCGACTACTTCGATGTCGATGCCCATGTCGCTCACGAAGAGCGTTGGGCAATCGAACGATAGTAGCTTCAAGGACATGCTCGTCGATTCCATCAAGGAAGTGAACAGCATGCAGCAAGAGGCCGACCAGGCCGTGGAAGCCCTGTTCACCGGACAAGACATCAACCCCGCCGAGGTACTGTCCGCAGTGCAGAAAGCGGATATGGCCTTTCGGCTAACCATGCAGATGCGAAACAAGGCGATGGATGTGTATCGTGAGATCCGCGAGATTCAGATCTAAACCCATTACCACATGGATGTGGTAGCGAATCCCACGAATTGATACCCCGACACGACGGACGGAACCGCTGTGAATCAACTGATTGCCCAACTGCGCGACTTATTCGAGTCGATGACTCCCGGTGCCCGGATCACCTCGGGCCTATTGCTATTGGTTGCTGTGGTAAGTCTTGCCTTCTTGTTCAAGACTACTGCATCGGGTCCTGACGCATTCCTGTTCGGCGGCGAACGCTTCAGCCAGGCCGAACTCAACAAGATGATGGGGGCCTTGTCGTCAGCCAACGTGAGTGGGTGGGAGATCGACTCCGACCGCATCAGCGTTCCATTGTCGAAGCAGCAGGATGCCATCGCCGCGATTGCAAACGCTGGAGCACTGCCCGCCAATTTCTCGAGTTACATGGACAATGCTATCGACAAGGCGAGTCCCATGGAAAGCCGTCGGCAATTTGAATTGCGGACCAAAACCGCCCGCGAGAATCAACTGTCGCTCATCATCACCCACATGCCATGGGTGGAGAGCGCCAATGTCATGCTGGATATCGCCGAACGTCATGGACTCAATCGCACAAGTAATTCTACCGCTAGCGTGGTCGTCACTCCCAAGCAGGGAGAAGTCATGGACCAGTACCGCGCCCGCAATGTCAAGAAACTGGTAGCAGGCTCCCTCAGCTCACTGACAACCGACAACGTGCAGTTTATCAACGGTGGCGACGACTCCTTCAACGGCAACGAGCCTTGGTTCGACGACCCCTACTTGCGTGAACGCGAAGAACTGCAGAAGAGTTACAAGAGCCGCATCATCACAGGGCTGAGCTACATCCCCGGCGTGCGAGTGGAAGTGAGTGCAGATCTCAACAACAAGTCTTCGCAACGCAAGATCGAAACGACTCCCAACGAATCGAAGGCCATTCGCTCGGTCACCGAATCGGAGTCGGAGAACTCTCGCGTGAACGATCTGGGTGGTCGTCCTGGCCTGGTGCCAAATGGCCCGGGTCGCAATGGTTTAGACGAAGGCCTGAATCGCGAAAACACCACACAAATTGCCCGCGATAACACGAACGAAGAGTTCAAAGTCGGCGAAACCACCATCGAAGAAATATCCGAAGGCTTCAAACCCGACGAACTCTACGCTTCGATTGCGATTCCTCGCGACTACGTGGTCGATATCTGGCAGCAGAACAATCCCGACGGTGATCCCACCGAGATTACCGACACCGAAATGCGCACCTTGGAAACCAACACCAAGATCGACGTCGAACGGTTCGTACAGAATATTCTGCCACGACTGTCGCTCGGTGAAGACGAATACCGTCAAGTGGAAGTCATCTTCTACGATGCCGTGAAGCGGAAGGCTCCTCCGGGACCGACCATGGCCGAGAGTGCGATGGCCTGGGCGGGGCGGTATTGGGGTAGTGTGTCGATGTTGGGGCTGGCTGCGGTTAGCTTGCTGATGCTCCGTTCGGCACTCAAACCGGCGAAAGACGCCGACCCGACAGGCTCGCTCGAAATCGACTTCGGCGCTCCGCAGTACGCGGAGGGAACCGCTCGCGAATCGGAAGAAAACGAACGCCCAAAACTGAAGATTAAGAAAACCGACTCGCTAAAAGAAGACCTGAGCGACATGGTTCGTGAAGACCCCGATGCTGCGGCCAATATTCTGCGAGCATGGATTAACAACGCTAGCTAACACCGATTCCTAATTGTCTCCCGCAATCTCCCACATGCAAACTCAACTCACCCCAATGCTTCGAAAAGCCGCCATCCTGATGCGTAGCCTCGATGCCGAGTCGGCCGCCGTACTGCTTGCGCAGTTGTCGACCGAGGAAGCCCGCACGCTACGTCAGGCAATGAGAGAATTGCAGGAGTTCGATACCGACGAACAAGAAGAACTCCGCAGCGTATTGCGTCCCTCGCACGCAGTAGCATCCGCTCCGCAGGACACCGGGGTGGAACTCTCACTGACGAGTTCCAATGCGACTACTTACGAGTCACAGTACGAGCCCCACTACGAGTCGGCACCAATGCCGATGCAACCTGCGACCGAAGAGTGGGCGGTGGATACCAATCAACCCTTTGGATGGCTCGAGCGGGGGGATTTACCTTCGCTTGCTTCGATGCTCGAGCGCGAACACTTGTCGACCGTTGCGGTAGTGCTGTCGCACCTGTCGCCGGACTGCGCCAGCCTGGTACTGGCGGCCCTACCCCCTTCGCGACGTTCGGCGGCACTGGAGCGGCTTGCTGATCTAGGCGAATCGGACCGCGAGAGCCTTGAAGTCATCGAGCGTGAACTTGCGGAATGGATCTCGGTGCAAAAAGCCGAACGCCGACGACGCGCCGACCGCATGCGTTCGATACAGGCCATCCTGCAACACTCAAGTCGCCACACAAGCCGGTCGGTGATGGCCGACATTGCCCGTCACAACGAAGCCCTGGCCGCCGAGATTGGTCCGATTACCAGCGAGAAACGCGAACAGTCCACCGCACCAAAACCGGTGAACCGGGTCGCCGCCCAATTGGCTGCCTTGGGCCGGGCGAAACAACCGGAGTTCGCATCGCCGCGGGCCTCTGAACCTCGCCCAGTTGCTCCACCAGTCCCTCAACCGGCTCCCGAACCAGTCGCCGCGCCGGTGGCCGTGAAACCTCCGCAACCGCAATACAACTTCAACCGCATCGTCGAACTGAACTGCGATCAACTGGCCGACCTGTTCCGCCGGTGCCCCAGCGAAAGAGTCGTGATGGCCCTGGCTGGAGCGACCGAGCAGGTCTGCGATCACGTGATCAAACAGCTTCCGAAAAGCATAGGCAAAGAGCTTCGCCGGCGGATGCACACGTTGTCGGCGGTTCGCCTGAGCGATTTCGCCGACGCCCAGCAGGAAGTCGCCACCGTTGCAAGCAAACTGTTTGTCGAACGAGTCACGACCTCCGCCTAACGAGCCTTCCCGAACACACTATAGTCCCACACCCCGAGTCCTAACACGTGGCAACCATCATAAAACGCGGCAGCGAGCAGGAGTACTTCAGCGGCCAGGAAGTGCGCCCGGTGGCCTTTAGCTTTGAGGAGATGGCTGGGCGGGCGGAAGAGTATCTGGAGAGCGTGCGTCGCGAAGCGGTAAAAATCATTCAGCAGGCTCACACCGATGCCGAGGAAGTGCTCCGCAAGGCCGAGGCTGCAGGTCGCGTAGCCGCTCAGGCTGCGATCGAAGAGATGTTGGAAGAGAAAATCAACAAGCAAATGAAAACGCTTCGCCCTGCCCTGATGAGCGTTGCCCATCAATTGGCCGATGCACGTGGAAAGTGGCTTAGCGAATGGGAAGGTTCGGCAGTGCACCTGGCAGCCCGCATGGCTGAACGCATCATCCGTCACGAACTCGGCAAAGAGCCCAAGGCTCCGCTGAAACTGATTCGCGAGTCGCTGGAACTCGCTTCGAGTTCGGCCAGCATCACCATTCACCTGAGTCCTCAAGACTGTAAGCACCTCGGAGCGGCAGCGGCCGACATCATCGACAGCCTCAAACAACTCGCCCCGGCGAAGATCATGGCCGACGCTTCCGTCTCGCCCGGCGGTTGTGTGGTGCGCACCGAGTTCGGCGAGATCGACCAACGCATTGAGTCGCAACTGGAACGCTTGGAACAGGAACTAACGAACTAACATGCTGTTTTACCTCGAAACCCTCGACCGCGCGTTCCCCACTCGATTGGTGGGTAGCGTCCTCGAAACCACCGGCGGCACCGCCTCGGTGGCCGACTTCCCTGCGCCGGTCGGCGCGGTGGTACACATCGAGCGCAGCTCGGGCGGCCATGTGCCTGCCGAAGTGATCGGCTTCCGAAATAATCGCACACTCGTGTTCCCATTCGAAAGCCTAGCCGGAGTCCGCCGCGGGGCTCAGGTTCAGCTGGTCAGCACGATGCGGCAGATACGCATCGGCGATGAACTGCTCGGTCGCGTGATCAACGCCCACGGCACCTGCGTCGATGGTCGCCCGCAGCCGATGTTGTTCAATCGCACGCTGGTCGATCGCGATCCACCGATGCCAAGCCAACGCCCGCGAATCGATCAACCGTTGTCGACCGGCATTCGTTCGGTTGATAGCATGCTGACTTGCGGACAAGGACAGCGACTCGGCATCTTTGCCGGCCCGGGCGTGGGCAAGAGTGTGCTGCTGGGCATGATCAGCAAGTTCTCGTCGGCCGACGTCAATGTGATCGCCCTGGTCGGCGAGCGTGGCCGCGAACTCAACGACTTCATCCAACGCGACCTCGGTCCCGAGGGACTGAAGCGGAGCATCATCGTCTGCGCGACCAGCAATGAACCCGCGGTGTCGCGTGTGCAGGCTGCACTCACGGCAACTGCGATTGCCGAGCACTATCGCGATCGCGGCAAGAACGTGCTGCTGCTGGTCGACTCCGTCACTCGGTTTGCGACCGCACTCCGCGAAATCGGCCTCGCCAGCGGCGAGCCTCCTGCGACCCGTGGTTTCCCTCCCTCGGTGTTTGCGACGTTGCCTAAGCTCGTGGAGCGTGCCGGCCGTAACCAGCATGGCAGTATCACCGCTTTCTATTCGGTGCTCGTCGAAGGCGACGATCCCTCGGATCCGGTTGCCGACACGATGCAAGGTTTGCTCGATGGTCATCTGTGGCTGTCGCGCGATCTCGCTTCGAGCGGGCACTACCCGGCCATCGACATCCTGAAGAGCATCAGTCGGTTGATGCCGGATATTGTGCCGGCCAACTCGCTAGCGGCGGCCCGCAACATCCGCAAACTCATGGCCGTGTATCACGAAAACGAAGACCTAATCAGCGTGGGAGCCTACCGGCGGGGGTCGAACAAACTGATCGATGCAGCGATCGACATGCGGGAAGCGATTGCCCACATGCTACAGCAACAGCCGACCGAACACTGCTCGATGGAAAACTCCACCCAGCAACTACTTGAACTCGGAGCCCGCTGTGGAGGCATCACAGTGCCGCCGGCCGAAGCAGCGGC
Organism: Aeoliella mucimassa; assembly: GCF_007748035.1. NCBI lineage: Bacteria > Pseudomonadati > Planctomycetota > Planctomycetia > Pirellulales > Lacipirellulaceae > Aeoliella > Aeoliella mucimassa. The sequence goes on along the minus strand of NZ_CP036278.1, from coordinate 1,802,127 downwards.
CGAGAAACAATTGGCAGCCGCGACGTAGCGAATTTGAAACAAGGAGCTTTTCGAACTAGGTTTTTATGTCCACTTATCGCTCGGAATTCGAAGCACTACACAAACTGCGCACCCGCGCTCGCGACGCTCACCTTGCGAGAGTGGCCGATGCGTTGCGTGCCGACACGGCGCTCAGCGAGCAACTTACCGCGCTCGATGTGCAGGCTCAGGAGAGCCGCCAAATGCAACTACGCGCACGCGGTAAAACGATCGATCCGCGAATCATCATGGATCTCGAGCGATACGAGTTAGTCCTTAAAACCCAAGCTGCCAGCATCCACCAACAGCAACAAGCGGTGCGTGAAGAGTTGCAGAAACGCCGTCAGCAGTTGGCCGAGGCCGAGCAGCAAGTTCGCGTGATTGAAAAACTGGACGATCGAAGACGAGAAAGATTCGAGCAGGAGCAAGCCAGAATCGAACAACGAACCATGGACGAAATCGCCACGCAACAGTTCCTTCGCCGCCAAAGCGAAGACACTCGAGCAGCACACTCCTAATCCACTGAATATTCCATGCGAGCATTATTCACACTGATTGGTTACGTCTCTACCGCAACGCTCATTGCGATTGCTGTGGGGCTCGCGTACTTGTGGCAGACCAATCTGCTGACCAATCAAAAGATGTTCCGCATAGTTGCCCTGGTTCACGACATTGACCTCGACAAAATAGCCGAAGAAGAAAACCTAGGCGAACAGGTTGCACCACCTGAAGAAGTGTCGATGGAAGACGTGGAGCTGTTCCGCGAAGTGAAACTCCGCGACTACGAAGTAAAGATCAACGCACTCACGGTCGGCAAGCAAGAGTTTGAACGCACGTTTCGCGACCTAAACGAGGGACGCAAACGATTTGATCAGATAGCCAGTGAGCTGAAAGACCGTCTCGAGCAACAGAAAGAACTTGCTTCCGAAGAGAATCTGGCCGCGGTGGTCAATGGTCTTGAGATGATGCGACCCGCGGAAGCCAAGGAACTACTGTTGCGTTTTATGGACGAACCCGATGGCAAGCGGGACGCCATTATCCTGATGAAAGAAATGCAACAAAGCAAATTGGCGAAGATTCTATTGCAGTTCAAGCTAGAAGGCGAACTCGACCAATACCACGAAATACAACAACTCATGCTCGATGGGTTCCCGGAAGGTCCCGAGATCGAGAACATGCTCGAGCAAATCCAACGAACCGACGCGGGACCTTAGCCACCAGTTTTGACGTTTCCCCTTATATCCAATACCGATTGCCCCTTAGCTAGCCATGTCGACCTCTGCTATCAACAAGCTGCTGATCACCCCACCCGCTACCAGCGGTAAGGCTGCCAGTGCCGACTTGCAATCAGCTACTGGGTTTGCCAAGACACTCGACAAAGCACTGAACACGGCTGGTGATGCTCGCAAAGCCGAAGCCCCCGAACGTCCGCAAGTGGACGATGAAGAACCGGTGGAGAAGGACTCTGCTGCGGTAGAGACCGAAACCGACACGCCCGAGGATCAAACCACCCCTGCCAGCGAAGACGAAAGCACTCCGGTCGCCGAATCGACCGATAAGGAAGACACCGAAACCACTACAGAAGAGGATGATGCGTCCGACGACGTACTGGTGGTCTCTGCCGAAGCGTCGCAGCAACTGGTTCAAGAAGAGATCGTCGATACGGGTGCTGATGAGCAACAGATTGTCGTCACCGACACGCAAGACGATTCAGGCACCGGCGATAGTTCGACCGAAGACTCCGCGGCGACCACCGAGAGTTTTAGCACCGATCTACTGCCTGAAGAAGCCGGCGACGCGTTGCCGCAGGAAGGTGCGGTAACCAGCGAAACCACCGGCGAATCGGAATCGACAGAAGACGCGGCCGACCCACTACTTACCGACGTGATCGATGACAGCCAATCGGCCACCGCTACCAGCGAAGAGTCAGCCACTACCGTGGTTGCCGCAGCCGAAGTGGAAGAGGATGTCGAAGCGACCGATACCAACGACACGCCGACCAACAAAGTTGATGAGCAAACGCCTGCCAAGACTCCGGAAACTACCCCGGTTGTCGGCGAAGTGACCGCTCCGGCTGAAACCAGCGACACGCAATCGTCGAACGAAACAACCGCTGCCCCAACAACCAATGTGGAAGCAACCACCACGACGCTCGACACCTCAACGACCGAAGAGTCGACGTCCGAGACGCAGGAAACCGAAGCGGCCGATGCCAAGGCTGCCGAACCCCGTGAAAAACCAGCGCCGCCGAGCACCAGCTTTCAGTCGTTCCTGCAACGGTCCACCGGTGCAGCCCGACAAGGTGGCGAAGCACAAACTCAAGGCGTCGATCACACACAGGTCGATCCAACTCGGTTCGTTAATCGGGTATCGAAGGCCTTTCAAGCGGCGGAGTCCCGCGGCGGCACCATTCAGCTTCGTTTGAGCCCACCTGAACTCGGTGCCATGCGGATCGAACTCGATCTGCAGCAAGGGGTGATGACCGCCAAGCTGGAGACCGAGACCGCAGCGGCTAAGAACGTGCTGCTCGACAATTTGCCGGCGCTTCGCGAACGATTAGCTGCACAAGAAATACGTATCGATAAATTTGAGGTCAACGTCCAGCAACAAAGCCAGCAAGGAAATCCCGACTGGCAAGCTGGGCAAGAGAGTAACGATCGCAACCAACAAGCCCGCGCCTTGCGCGGCGTTCAATCGCCGCTACGAGAGGGTGCCGGTGATACCGCCGGAGCGACGGACTCGCTCCGCCAGTCGTATACCAATCACAACGGTGAGTTCAACGCGGTCGCCTAATTGTCGACCGCCCAATAACCGTCCCTGTCAAGGATGACACGATGAGCCAGGTTTCTTCTACCAGCAGTTCTACGAGCGGCGCAAGTTCGTCGAGCGCAACGAGCGCGATTAGCCAGTTGGATATCGACTCGTTTCTCGATCTGATGATTGCGGAGCTGCAGAATCAGGATCCGTTGAATCCGCTCGAGAACGACCAACTCTTGGCTCAGATCAGTCAGATTCGCGAGGTCGGTGCAACTGACAAGCTGACCGAAACACTCGAATCCGTATTGCTAGGACAGAATATCAGCAGTGCCACCAACTTGATTGGAGCTGACGTGCTCGCCATGACCGATGACGGAGAGCGGGTGACTGGCAACGTACAAGCCGTGACCATCGATGGCGGTGAAGCCCAACTCGAATTGGCCGTTGCCCCCACAGGTACCGCTAGCTCCACCGAAGGCAAAGTGGAGGAAGGCGATTACGTCTACGAAGTGGTTTGGGAAGGCTCCGATGGAAACGAGTACAGTTTCCAGGTCGGGGTTTCCACAGCTTCGCTGGAAGATTTCGAAGGATCCATTCAAGTGAACAATCTGCCGGAAACCAAGGGCGTCAAGCGAATCTATCGTACCGACAGCTCCGGCTCTGGCGACAAGAAATTGATTGGTACCACTGCTAGCGGAACGACTTCGACTTTTACCGACACTACCAGCTCCAGTGCCCGTGGCAAAACGCTCGACACTACCCCACAAAAGCTCACCCTTGCGAGCAAGGTGACGGTCTCGCTCAAGAACGTGGCCGAAATCACCCCTCCCTCTTCTTAAGAATCGATCGGTCAAACTCCGAGTTTTCCTTCGCGAACTTGGCGACCAACCTGAAACACCTACCCCCCGCAGCGAACGCTACCTTACCTTAAGCTACTAGGACATAAACATGGGTCTACAATCCGCACTCACCACCGCGCTAACCGGTCTGCAGGCTGCCGAAACTACGATCGACGTGGTGGGCAATAATGTAGCGAATAGTAGCACGGTTGGTTTTAAAGAGTCCGAGGCGGTGTTTGCCACGCAGTTCCTGCAGACCATCAGCATCGGTGGTGCTCCGACGGCTGGCTCTGGCGGTACCAACCCTCGCCAGATTGGCCTGGGTGTAAAGGTAGCTGCCGTGACGCCCGACTTTTCGCAAGGCACGATCGAAATCAGTTCGAACCCGCTCGACATCGCGATCCAAGGCGACGGGTTCCTGATGGTACAAAGCTCCAACGGCGTGCTTTACACCCGCAACGGCCAGTTGCAACTGAACGCCAATAACGAGATTGTGACCACCACCGGCCAACGGGTGCTCGGGTACTCGGTGGACGACAACTACAACCTGATCGAATCGACCCCTCAGCCGCTTACCATCCCCCTAGGCCAAGAGCGTGTCGCCCAGGCGACCGAAAACGCCTACATGACAGGTGTGCTCAACCCAGCAGTCGAGGTGGCCACCCAACCGGAGATCATCCAGTCGCTCGTACTCGGCGATGGTGCCATTGAGCAACCCGACGCCTCGGGCATGGTAACGACCGACTTCAGCGAAACCGATGCTCCCAACACCGGTTCGGCGAGCACCGGAGGAGCGGTGGGTGGGCCTAACGCAGGTACAGTGCAGTACCGCATGGTATATCTCGACGCGAATGGCAATGAAAGTTCCGTTGGGAGCACGATTACCTTATCGGGACACACCGGCGGAAGCGTCGATCTATCGAGTCTGCCGACAGTACCGAACGGCATATGGCAGGATCTGGCCATCTATCGTACCGAAGCGGATGGCTCGACCTTCTACGCTCTCGACATGTCAGGTTACACCGCTGGCGACGCCACATTTACCGACACGCAAAACGACGCGGCAATTGTAGCCAATCCGGAGCTCAACAATTCTTCGTTGGAACCGGATACATATACTTACTACGTTACCTACTACGACTCGACTCCCGGCCAGGAGCTTGAATCAACTCCCAGTGTAAAACTCGGCCCCGTTTCGGTGACCGATGCTACCGGAGGTCGCTTGCATATCGACCTGAGCGGCTTGGATGCTCCCACTGATAGTCGTTTCGATACGCTTCGCATCTATCGATCGGACGACACCGGATCGACTTACAAGCGAGTGGGCGAGGTTGCCGCACCGACTACTGCGGTGCATACGACTACGTTCGTCGATTCGATGAGCAATGCCGATTGGACAACCAGCACCGACGAACTTGACCTGACTGGCCCTACTGTCGATGGGGCGACCTTGCTGACCGACGTGATTACACGATCGGGCGACGTGGTTTCCAACCCATTCCAGATTGGTACGCTTTCGTTCGCTCCGGAAAAAGATGGGGTGACCATCTCCAGCAAGAGCATGGAGATTACCGCGACTTCGACGGTAAGCGACTTGATGTCGTTCATGTCCGACACGATGGGTCTCGCTAGCACATCGAGCGACAACACGACGCCGTTCGACAACCCTCAAGCTGGCGTGACCTTGGAGAATGGTCGGCTCACGGTCACTAGTAACTATGGTGAAGAAAACGCAGTAAGTGTTCCACTTACCGCGTTTAAGGTGGTTCCCACGGGTTCCAACACCAGCGAGTCGGTCACGTTGAACTTTGGCACCACGCAGGTGGCGGATGGCCCGGGTACCTCGACCGAATTCGTGGTATACGACAGCTTAGGCTTGCCGCTGAACGTACGTGTTACCACGGTGCTAGAAGACAAGGCTGGTAACTCGACCACCTATCGATGGTACGCAACCAGCTCGAGCAACGAACCAACCAATGGCCAATCGACCGTCATCGGCGACGGGCTGCTGGTATTCGACTCCAAAGGTGATCTCGATGAGAACACCGACGCACGCATCAGCATCTTCCGAACCGATACCGCGTCGGAATCTCCATTGGAAATTGCACTCGACTTCTCTTCGGTAAAATCACTCGGCGAAGTCGATGCGTTAGGCGAGAACATTAGCACGCTCAACGTTTCGAGCCAGGATGGTTTCCCACCAGGCGTGTTGACCGACTTCGTGATTTCGGAAGACGGATTGATTCAGGGGCAGTTCTCCAATGGTACCCAGCGTACCATTGGCCAGTTGCTGATGGCCCGGTTTACGAATAACGCAGGTCTACAACAAGTCGGCGATAGCCTCTTCCAGATCGGCGTGAACTCCGGCGAGCCGGTGGTCGGTCGACCGGGCGAGGATGGTATTGGCACCCTGACCGCGGGTGCGGTGGAGCTTTCGAACACCGATATCGGGCAGAACCTGATCGAACTGATTCTGGCGTCTACCCAGTACCGTGGCGGCGCCCGCGTAATTAGTGCCTCGCAGGAACTGCTCGACGAATTGCTAGCCCTTCGTAGGTAACTAAGCCAACGCACAACGCTGGCCTCTAGCTTGAGAGAAATCTCGGGCTAGAGCATCCCCACTGAACACCAACCACCAAACTGTAAGCTACGGTAGACGATAATCAGTAATCCCCCGTGGTTCTGATTACGACGAATGCAAGGAAACGGCGAGAAATAACGATGATTCTGCTCACCAAACTCAGCGGCGACACCTTCGTGCTGAATGCAGAGCTCATCAAATACGTGGAAGCCCTACCCGACACGTTCGTGACGCTCACCACTGGCGATCGGGTTGTGGTGACCGAACCGCCCGAGGAGGTGGTCCGCCGCACGATTGAGTACCACCAACACAAACAGCTCATGCCTTCGGCGACTCCCCTGCGGGAGTCGTCCGGAGCCGCTTGGACTACGTAGTCGACTGAAATCATGGATATAGCCTCCGTAGTAGGAACCATCGTTGCCTTTGCATTGATCGGCGGGTCGATCATCATCGGTGGCGGTACGTTTATGGCTTTCTGGGATGCTCCCAGCGTGATGGTCGTGTTCGGCGGAGCCATCGCAGCCGCGCTCATCTGCTTTCCGCTGCCTAATTTTCTCGGCGTGTTCTCGGTGAGCATGAAAGTGTTCTTCTGGAAAGTGGAACCTATCAAAGACGTCATCACCCAAATCGTCAGCCTGGCCGAAGTCGCTCGCCGCGATGGGCTGCTGGCCTTGGAAAGCAAAGTGGCCGAAGTCGAGAATCCCTTTATCGTCCTTGGCGTGCAAATGGCCGTCGATGGCACACGCCCCGAGGTGATGGAAGACATCCTACGCACCGAACTCGATGCAGTTGCCACGCGCCATCGCGACGGCAAAGCGGTGTTCGACTGCATGGGACGCTTCGCCCCCGCGTTTGGCATGATCGGCACCCTGATGGGCCTGGTGATCATGCTGGGCGACATGAGCGACCCCTCCAAGATTGGTGCCGGCATGGCCGTGGCCTTGCTTACGACCATGTACGGAGCGATTGCCTCGAACGTCGTATTCCTGCCTTTTGCTGAGAAACTCGGTTTCACGAACCGCCAGGAACTGCTGATGATGGAAATCGTGATCCGCGGCATCATGGCCATCCAGTCGGGCGAAAACCCTCGTATTATCGAGCAAAAACTCAATACATTTATCCCTCCGAAACAACGTGCTTCGGAGGAAGCGGCCTAAATTCATTCCTGATTCATTCCTGAAGCTCCTCGACCTCTACCCTTTGCGACTCCCATGGCTATTGAAGAAGAACCAGAACCAGGTATTCCCGAATGGGTGGTTACCTTTGGCGACATGATGTCGCTGCTGCTGACCTTCTTCATCATGCTCGTGTCGATGAGTGAGATCAAAGAGGAAGAACGCTTTCAGGCCATGCTTGAGTCGATGCGCCGACAATTTGGCCACGATGCTGCCATGGCGGCGGTCATTCCCGGTCAGTCGCAGGCCAACTCGAACATGTCGCACATTGCCCCGAGCCAGTCGCGTTCGTTGCGCAAGAACCTGAAAGACGGTGGCAACGATGTCGACGCGGTCACCGGCGAGAACAACCGGGTGCAGACGGTCCGCCCGGGCCGAAATGCCACGACCGGCGGTGTGATTTACTTCGAGGAGCTTTCGGCCGAGCTCGACGACGATGCGCGGCAAAAGCTGCTCGGCATCGCTAAACAGGTAGCCGGCAAGCCGCAAAAGCTCGAGATACGTGGCCACACGTCCAAGCGTCCGGTGCAGACCTCGCAGAACATCCGCGACCATTGGGATCTCGCGTACGACCGTTGCTATAACGTGATGCAGGAGCTGATCAAGCTTGGCATCGAACCCGAACGAATCCGCTTGGGCTCCGCGGGATCGTACGAGCCACTCGACACCGGGCTCGACCCGATGGAGCGCAAACGCAATGCGCGGGTGGAAGTGTTGATGTGGGATGAAAGGGTTACAGCGGACGAAGACTAGGTTCGGAAACCCCCAATCTTCACCAGCTCTGCCCGTTTCGCGTTGTATGTTTACACATAACCAGTCAGCGGATGTTGAAATAAATCCGCACGTCGCGCATGCCTCTTTGAGCCACTTGTTGTCATGGCAGACTCTCCAGAAACCACGAACGAGCCCGTTAAGAAAGGCTTCGGTCTGATCGGATTGATCAAGGCCGTGGTGGTGGTCACCCTTATTGTCGTGGTGGAAGTCGGCGCTGCTTCGGTGTTCATCCCGACCGCTCAGGATGCCGAAAGCACCGCTCGCAAAGTAGCTGCTGCCGAAGAGGGCGATCTGGAAGACGAAGACGCCAAGGCCAAGGCCAAAGCCCAGGAAGCTGCCTTGCTGGCCGAAAAGTCGACGCTCGAAGCCAACCTGGGGCTTTTCAACGTCACACGCTACAACCCCGAGAACGACACCACGCTGATCGTCGACTTCGAACTGTTCGGCGTGGTGCTATCCGACGACGAGTCCGATTTCTTCGCTCAGTTTGAAAGGAACAAAGTGCGGTTCCGCGAGCAGGTGATCATGACACTCGGTAGCGCTGATAGCACCGATCTCACCGATCCGGAGTTGGCCTTGCTAAAACGCCGGATATTAGAGAAAACCAACCGCGCCCTGGGCAAACCACTGGTGCAAGAAGTGCTGTTCAGCAAGTTCAACTTCGTCGAACGCTAAACCGCACCAGCAGGCAGGACGCCGACACATAGAAGCTTGATCGAGGGAAGGGAATCCCATGGCAGACGACAATCTAGGCCAAGACGATATCGAACGGCTACTGGCCGAAGCGCAAAAGGCTAGCGGGCAGTCGCCGGCTCCCTCTTCGGAGCCCGATCCTCCTACACCGCCCCCAGCGGAGGCCACTCCTCCCCCTTCCTCCCCTCCTCCTCAGAAAGTCACTTTGGACCAGAGTGAACTCGACGCCATGCTCTCGGGCATGGCAGGTGGAACGACTCCCCCCCCGCCGGAGCCACCGAAGGCGGCTGCGCCGGCCGCGACGCCGCCGACACCTCCGCCGGCCCCGAGTTCCTCTTCCACGAGTTCGAACGTCTCGCAGAACGATATTGAGCTACTCTTAAGTCAGGCGGAGCAGGCGATCGCTTCGATCGACTCGCCCAACGAATTGCCGCCAGGCATCGAGCCTTTCCGGCTCGACGATTTCGGCGGCACTCCCGCTAACACCGAAGCTGCTACGTTGGAACTCGTTCGCGACGTACAACTCGACCTCAAAATCGAACTCGGCCGCACCCACATGCATATCGAAGATGTGCTGCGACTGAGCCAGGGAGCCGTTGTGCCGCTCGATAAACTGGCCGGCGACCCGGTCGACCTGTACGTGAACGGGCGCATGATCGCCCGCGGCGAAGTGCTGGTGCTGAACGACAACTTCTGCGTTCGTGTCACCGAGTTGATCGTCGGCGACAGCGCGTGTGCTTAGTCGTTCACTGACACCGCTGCTGGTTCGCTCGGCTTTTCACTATCGGCATTATCCGGCGGTGAGTCCCTGGGAATCGATCTCCACGATGACCATACTCCACCGGCGATGAGCAGCCCCACGACGCCGGATACCCCGCCAATAACAGCCGACATGGTAACCGCTAAGCGTTCCAAACCGCAAAGCTGGTAGGCGGCCAACAAGGTTTGGTCGATCCCCGCCAGCTTCGTTGCCCCCGAACGTATCAAGATGGTCGCTTGGTACTCCCCCTCTTCGAAGGGGTCAAGCTTCGCGAGCATGATCTGGTCGTCCCAATAGTAAACGTACTCGTCATGCATCTCGACCGAGCTGACGATGTTGCCAGCGGTGTCACAAATCTCGATGCTGCCATCGAGCCCTGCGAACAGTGTAGGTAGATCCTGTTTGTCCTCGTCCGATAGTTGCGGAGCGTCGAGGTAGAATCCCTCGCCGTGCGAGATACTGCAGGTCTGATGAAATGGCAGCGTGATCTGCTGCGGCTGCGATAGATCGATCTTGGTCGACATCGGTCGGGCGACGGCCCACTTGTCGAAGTCGTCCCACCCTCGCCACGCATAATAGCCATTGTGCGCCGCGAATGTTAATAGCACTGCTGCCAACAGTGCGAAAAACGACTGAGCACCGGTAAGTTCCCGTCTGCGACCTGTCGGCTGCATGGCAATTCGTTTCGGTCAATCTTAATCGGCGACGCTTTACTATTCGAGCTTTCGCACGGTCGCTTTGCGAATGTAGTACTTATTGTACACGTTGCCGTCGGATTGCAGTAGAAAGTTATACCCCCAGTAATTCACAAACTGCGGATCGTCGACGCGAAAGGTAACCGTGTGCCATTGCTTGTTATCGGGAATGGTGTACCATCCCCCAGCAGTCTTAAACCCTTCGGGCGACTCGTAAACCAGCTTGAAGCCTGCGTTCTCGTTTTGTTCTTGCCGGCGGACTTCCAGCTCGATTTCAATCGGCACCGTGTCGTAGCATAAGAATCCTGGGTCGACGATAAACGCGTTGCCACCCGGCACGCTGCCAGCGCGGGCCGAGCCGCCGTAGGCGACCACAGCCTTGGCAATGTCTTCGCCCGCGCGGGTGTGCAGCCCTCGCTCGACGATCTGCTCGCCGTACTCGATGGATACCTCTTTGGCATCCGTATAGTCGCCGCCCCAGTCGAGCGGTTTCTTGGCGTTCGCCTTCGCGCGATTCACGATGATATCGGGCAGCTCTGTAAACAGCACCGGAGTCACTCCCAGCGAAAGCTCGCGGAGTTGTTGCGACTCGCCGGAAGCAAGCTGGACCACGGTCATCTCGTTCGGCATCCGCAACTCGGTCGGCTCGCCCGGTTGACCCCAGGCGATCATCGCCGGACCATTCGCTCCCTCGAACACGAAACCGAGTCCCTGCTCGCGGATCCGCACCCAGCCTAGGTAATCAGGATGCGCCCCCAATTGGTGAACCAACGTGCTCAGGGCGTTGTACACCGGGCGTTTGTTTCCATCGCGATCGATCAAGCCCATCGGGCCGCTGTCGCCGTCGCGACCTTCGAACCACATGAGGCATTCCACACCGCCGGCCATCGACAGGGCGTAGGCCTTCACCGCGGCGTCGGCCTGCACTTCAAGTCCCTTGCTGGCGTCGACTCCCAGCTCGGTGTACATCACCGGCACTTCTTCTTTTTCGGGATTGCAGTTGGCCAGCATCTTGCGAACCGTTGGTACGATGTTCACAAACAACACCTCGGTGCCCAGGTTGTCGGCGATGCCATCCATCACTTCGTAGGGATGCAGCACGATGTAGTCAAAGTGATTCTTGGCTCCCGCCCGAATAGTCTGCTCCAGGTAATTCACGTGGGCCGACTTCGCCGCCAGCCCAATTTGGAACGACGGATCGACCGCCTTGGCTGCGTCGTAAGCGGCCACCACAATCTTGGCGTAGTCCTCCGGCGTTTGATCCTTGCCGGTGAAGTTTGGCGGCTCGTTCCAAATCTCGAGCCGAGTCGTGCGTCCCTTCACGTGCTTGGCGACCTGCGTCACGTAGTTCGACCACGCTTCCAGGTTATTCACCGGCAAGTGACCGGGTGGGTCGGCCGTGTTCCAGTTCGGATTCCCAATGAGCAGCGCGCCGTAGCGGAAGCCATGCGCGTCGAGATAGTCCATCTGGGCGTCAAGTTCCGCAAACTCCCACCGCCCTGGTTCTGGCTCGAGCGAGCCCCAGTTGCAATGCGGCGTGCGGTACGAAGCGAATCCCAACTCCTGCATCTGCGGCACCCACCGCTCGTAGTCGCGAACCGAGCGATTGTTCACATGACAACTTCCAATCCCAAACGGGCTGAGTGGTTGCCCAGTCAATTCGTCTTGCGCGATTGCGTGACTCGTCCAACCGATGAAGCACAGCAGAACGAGTCGACGAGTAACCGATAGCGGATGGCGACCAAGCATGCGAAGTTCCTCGGCAAGAGTGTCTCGATGGCGGCGATTGTCGTAGCGTACAACCCGCAGTATAGCCCCGGGCGTCTTGCATCGCCAAACCATGCGGCAGTCATCCAGGCCACTTCGCAGCCCCGTTCGATGGCTCACTACCCCCTATACAAGTGATCACAATTTTGTTGATTTGATTCCTCAGTTTTGAGTGGGAAATGGCCACCCAGGGTGATCTAATGGAGCGTTGGTAGCCTGCTGCTGCTCGTCGGCAGGGGGCAACCACTGCTGGCACGTCGGCCAGCAGGCTGATTTGTCGGCTTCGCTTCGGCGAAGTCTGCTAGCGTTATTTTGCCCCCCAGGGGGCAAAACCATTTGGAACTTATGGCCATCGCAATCTTCCTAAACCACGACAGCCAAACCACTTACAACGCATCGATCTTCCCTAAGAATTGCCCCCACCCATCGATTTTTCTGCCAATGGGGGCAAAACACCCCCTCGGTGGGGGATTCCTGATAGCGCCAGCACGAATCGCACTGGCCCCTGCGCCTGGGAATTCCTATAAGTCGCGTCCGGTCCCCGAAGTTCAATGCGGAGTTCTGCATGCGAATCCCTCCCCCTTTGCCCGCCGCTGCCTCAGTCCTGTTGGTGCTTGCGATGTCGACCAGTGCGCTGGCCGAATCGCTCGAACCAGTTGCCGCCCAAGGGCCGTCGGGTCGATCCGGCAGTCGTCCAACGTCGGCCTACGAAAAGCAGGATGGCGAACCGCTGTTCTCGTTTGCCACGCACGAAGACGAAGGTGCCGAACCCTCGGCGTCGCCGACGAGCGAGCCCGCAACACTCGATACCACTCTCACCGCCATTGCTTTACCCAACAGTGTTCCCGACGGGGTTGCCAACAGTGCTACCGACACCACCACCGACGGAGCCGACTCCGCCCGTCGCCCCCACTTTGGTACCACCCCCTCGATCAGCAATCCCACCACAGCAGCCGGCGAGCGCAGCTCGGCCATGGTGCAGAACTGGGCCCGCAGTTCCGGCATGACCGCGGTTACCGCGCTAGCGTTCGTCATCGGTTTGTTCATGTTGCTCGCCTGGTTCGTCAAGCGCGGCATGCCTCAAGGTTCGCAGATCCTGCCAGCCGAAGCGGTCCGCATGTTGGGTCGCATTCCCCTGGGTGGCAAACAGTTTGGCCATTTGCTGCACCTCGGCAACAAGCTGGTGCTGGTTTCAGTAAGCCAGGGTGGCGTCGAGAAGCTGGCCGAGATCGACGATCCGCAGGAAGTAGTCCGCATGCTGGCGGTTTGCTCCAAAAGCGCCGGCAAGGGAAGTCAAAAAGAGTTCGAAGAGATCTTTGGTCAGTTTGCCAAAGAGAAGACCGAGCCCGGTTTCCTCGGCAACGAGGTAAGCACCACCAAGGGAGGTCGCCAGTATGCGTAACGGCAAACCAATGATCATCGCTCTGCTCACCATGCTACTGTTGGGCTGCTGCGCCCATCAGGCGATCGCACAGCAAGAATTGATCAGCAACTCGCTGGTGGAACAAGTCGGTGGGCCCAACGATTGGACCAAGCCGGAGCGGCTCACATCGACGCTGCAAGTGATGCTGATGCTCACCGTGGTGAGTTTGGCACCTGCGATTTTGTTGATGACCACCAGCTTTGTCCGCATCGTGGTGGTACTCGGCTTGTTGCGTCAGGCACTCGGCACGCAGCAGTTGCCGCCGAGCCAGGTGATTACGTCGATCGCGATGTTCGTCACGCTGCTGCTGATGATGCCAGTTTGGCAGCAGAGCTACGACCAAGGCATCAAACCTTACACCGAGAACGAAATCAGCATCGACGAGGCCTTCACACGCAGTGTCGCTCCGATGCGGAAGTTCATGGCTCAACAGATTGAACGTACCAACAACCACGACGACGTCCACCTGTTCCTGAGCTACATGCCTGGCGAGATCGATCCCGCGACCGGCGAACTCTACACGAACTACGCCTACTACGAAGTGCAGTCGGACGAGCGGGCGGTGCCGCTGCAGGCGCTGTTGCCCGCGTTCATGCTGAGCGAACTGAAAACCGCATTCCTCATCGGCTTTCAGATCTACTTGCCGTTTGTGATTCTCGACATCGTCGTGGCCAGCGTGACCATCTCGATGGGCATGCTGATGTTGCCACCGGTGTTGATCTCGCTTCCCTTCAAGCTGTTGCTGTTTGTGCTTGTCGATGGCTGGCGGCTGGTGATCGAGATGTTGCTCCAGAGTTTCCAAGTGTTTGTTTAACCGTACTTGCGGCCCGATCCCTCATGAATCCTCAAGACGCAGTCGACCTTAGCCGCGAAGCGATGGTAATCGCCATGTTCATTGCCGCGCCGGTGTTAATCGCCGGCATGCTGGTCGGTTTGATCATTGGCTTGATCCAAGCGCTCACGCAGATCCAAGAACAAACCGTTGCGTTTGTTCCCAAGCTGGTCGCGATGGTCATCGTACTGGCGTGGACTTTGCCGTGGCTCATCAATCGGCTCATGGAGTACAGCCAGCAAGTGTTTACCGAGATTCCGAATTACCTTTAGCACCGCAGCACACACGCTCAGCAATAAAACAGAAGGGGGGCCCGCAGCATGCAATGGCTAGAAGCAATGTTGCTTACCAAGGTGGCCGTGTTCACCTTGGTGCTAGGACGCATCGGCGCCCTGGTGGCGACTGCGCCGTTGCTGAAGCTAACTAGTGTGCCGAAAGTGTTCCGCGCGTTCCTGGCCATCACCCTCACGATGCTGGTGATGCCGCTCTACGCTCACCTGACCTACACCAGTCCGTGGAATCTGCTGGCGTTCGGCAGCTTGCTGTTCAACGAGATTCTGATCGGGCTGATGCTCGGCCTCGGTATGCAGATCCTCTTCTCCGGCGTGCAAGTCGCAGGGCAGATCGTCTCGCACATGAGCGGCATGTCGCTCGCTGAAATCTCGAACCCCGAGTTTAATGGCTCGGCTTCCGTGTTCACCGAGATCTTCCACTACGTCACCATGGCAGTGTTCGTCGCTGTGGGTGGGCATCGCATGATGATGGCCGCCCTGCTCGACACGTTCGAATGGGCCCCGCCCGGGCGGGCGATGCTCGGCGACTCGTACGTGCATGTGATGGTCGGCCTGCTGACGCAGAGCTTCCACCTCGGCATCCGAGCATCGGCTCCGCTATTGATTGCACTGTTCCTATCGACGCTGCTCCTCGGTTTGATTAGTCGCACGCTGCCGCAGATTAACGTGCTTGCGGTCGGTTTTGGCTTGAACAGCATGCTCACCATCGGGCTGATCCTCATGTCGCTCGGCACCGTGGCCTGGACCTTTCAAGAACCGATTGCCGACGCCCTGCTCACATTGCAGGAGAATGTTGCCTCGATCGAAAACACAGGGCCTTAACCTCCGCAAACCATGGCCGAAGATTCGGGCGAAAAGAGTTTTGACGCAACCCCGCACCGCCGGCAACAAGCCCGCGAGAAGGGTCAGGTTGCGTACAGCCAGGATCTCGGTTCGGCGGTGTTGCTACTGATCGCAGCAGGTCTGTTGCGATTGATGGGGTCGACGGTCGTCGAATCGGCCACCGACCTGCTGATTCGAAACCTGGGAGAAGTCGACTCGCTCACCGGCGATCGCGAACTACTACTCACGCAACTGCAGCGAGCCATCGGCGGCATTGGTCTGGCAGTGCTGCCGATCCTGTTTCTGTTGATGCTCGCCGCCGCTGGCTCCACGGTGCTGCAAATTGGTTTTCTGTTTGTCCCCGACCGTCTGGCTCCCGACTTCAGCCGGCTGAACCCACTTTCGGGCGTGCAGCGGATTGTCTCGATGCAGGGCGTCGCCCGACTGGGATTCGGGCTGCTGAAAGTGGCGATCGTCGCCTCGGTGGCCGGCGCAGCCATCTACGCCCGCTGGGATCAGATCCTGCTATCGAGCAGCTTGGAGATCGGCCAAATCGCGATGATGCTGATCGACGTGACGATCGCCACGCTGCTGTGGGTCGGCGGTGCTTTGCTCACGCTCGCTCTTTTCGACTTTGCGTTCCAGAAATGGAAGCACGAGCAGGACCTCAAGATGACCCACCAGGAAATCAAAGAGGAAATGAAGAACATGCAGGGCGATCCGCAGATTATCGCCCGCCGCCGCCAGGTGCAGCGGCAAATGGTAATGAATCGCATGTCGGGTGCGGTCCCGCAGGCCGACGTGGTAGTGACCAACCCCACCGAGCTGGCGGTCGCCATCAAGTACGAGCATGGTGTGATGGCCGCGCCGGTGGTGGTTGCCAAAGGTGCCGGGGTGCTCGCCCAGCGTATCCGCCGACTCGCGCTGGAGAACAACATTCCCATCGTCGAGCGCAAACCGTTGGCGCAGTTGCTCTACAAGGAAGTGGACGTGAACCACCCGATCCCCGATGGCAGCTACGCCGCAGTGGCCGAAGTGCTAGCCTACGTCTATCAGTTAAAGGGTAAGAAGATACCCGGGATGAAGCGTGCTGCGTAGCGCGGCTTACTCCACTGGTTCTGAGAAACGGATGTTCTCAATCAGCTTAAATTGCTGTCCGTTTTCAATATAACCCGAAATCGCAGTGATGGCATTGATCGCATACTCGTAGTGCAGATCGAAGTCGCACTGCAGTTCGATCTCACGATCGCTGGCCGTACCAGGACCGGCTTCATCGTTAACCAACTTACGAACATGAGCCCGCAGTTGCTGAAAAGTATCGAAACTCAAATCGCCCAGCTTCAGTCCGTTGAGTTTGCCAGTCTCGTCGGCGGTCATCCTCAGGGTGAGCGTCGGCGTGTCGGGCGGCATCTCATTGGAACTCTCCGCCGGCGGCGGCATGCGAATATTAAAGTCGCCTTCAGGCAGAACGATCTTGAACGTCATGATGAAGAACACCAACAGTTGAAACACGATGTCGATCATCGGTGTCATCTGCAGTTCGATCTTGTCGTCGTGGGTGTTCTTGCGAATCTTCATGACTGGCTTATCGTCAAGTGCTTAAGGGGTGCACAACAATTACTGAGCTTTTACTCGCGCCTGATCTTGGGCTTGATCTTGTTGCCCTCGCAACGCAAACGCATTGAATTCGGCTTGCTGCGCGGCATCCATCATCTCTTGCACCTTGCCGATGCGGGCGTTCTTGTCGGCCCGAATCACGATTGTGACGTCGTCGAGGGTAACGTCCTTGCCGGCGGCACGAATGATCGACGCCTCACGTTTCAACGCATTGCGCAACTCGTCCATGGTCATCAACGAGTCACCACCTGCGTTGAGAATAATGCCTTCGTCTTTTGTCATCTGCAGGGTAATCGGTTTCTCGTACGCCATCTCTGGCGGCTTGGCCAGTTCGCTAAGCGGCAAGTTTACCCGTTGATCCTGATCGACCTTCGAGAAGTTAATAAGCATCATGAAGAAGGCAATCAACTGAAAGACCATGTCGATCATCGGGGTCATATCCCCCTCGGCGATCTGCGTGTTCTTTTTCTTTATGATGCGCATCGAGATTGCTCGCGAAACGGGCGAAGCGGTGAGTTGGTTACGACCTATCGGCGACTATTGCTGCTTCTTGCCAGCATTCTGGAATCGGCTCATCAGCCCTTCGCTGGCGATGCCGACTTCGAGCACGAGTCGATCGATGCGATTGCGAATGATGTTGTAAGCAGCAATCGCCGGAATCGCGATCGCCAGGCCCAACAGCGTGGTGAACAACGCGGTCGAAATACCTTTCGCCAGTTCCGATGGCGGAGGGGTACTTGCCGAGGTGGCGATCTCCTGGAACGAGCTAATCATACCGTGTACGGTTCCGAACAGTCCGACCATTGGGCTGATGGTGCCGATCAACGCCATGTAGCTCAAGCGGTGCTCGAGCTTCATCGATTCGTCTTCGCCGACTTCCTGCATCGCTTCGAGCGCTTGGTCGTATCCCTTGGATACCTTGCCCAACCCGGCCGACAGCACCTTGCCGAGGAACGACTCGTCGGAGCTGGCCAGTTCGTAGGCTTCCTGAAACTGCTTCGCGTTCAGATGAGCTTCGAAACCCTCGAGCAAGTCAGTTGGCAGCACGTTCTCGCGGCGGGCCTGCAGCAGGTTCATCACAAACAGGGCGACCAGCGTAAACGACAAGGCCAGGAAGATCAGGCTGTAGCCGATACCAAGGGCGTCGTAGACCCACGCCAGGTAGTTGAGTTTCTTTTCCGGAGCCGTGCCGGTAGCTGGGTTCGCTGCGGGAGCGTCACCACCGTCGGCAGCCGCTGCCGGTGCTTCGGCATTGTCGTCTTGGGCCACCGCGGCCGGAGGCGATGCAATCCACACGCCCAGGGCAATCACCAGCGCCATGAGGGCAAGCGTCGAGCTTGCTGGCGATTTCTTCCCCTCCAAAGCGATACTCCGCATCAAACGATTCCTCCGCGATAGGATGTCTTATGTCTCTCAGGAGGCCCAGCTGACGGCCTCTTTGCGATCTGAACTTTTAGTTTAATCAGCCCCTGCCAGCAACGCAAAGCCGCGAGCTGGCTCGGCTGGCTACTGACCCAATAGATCCTTGGCCTGGCGACTGGCTGGATACTGATTGAGCAACGCCTGGCGGGCTTTGCGGGCTTCGCCGTCCTGGCCTACTGATTCCCACAACGGAATCAGCTTGCTGAGCGCTTCGGCGTGGGCATCGGCCACTCGGCCGTAGAGCAAATCGGTATGCAAATAGGCGTAAAGTGCCGATTTCGGCTGCCCCGATTGGTTATAGCACTCGCCTAGCGCGTTATAAGCGTGGGCCATCAGCTCGGCGTTCTCGGGGTCGGCCTCGCTGATCACCCGCTCGACCGACTTGAGCCCTTCGTCCACGTTGCCGGTAGCCGATGTAGCGACCGCTTTGCCTAGTTCGGCGGAAAGCCGCTGCACCTTGCCGCCGGCGCTGTCGTCCTCGATTTTGAGTGCGGTATCGAACTGCTGAAGGGCTTCTTTGTATTTATCTTGTTGGAGCATCGCCTGACCAACCAGCACGGCCGACCTCATGCGATACTCCGGCCAAGGGGCACTGGCCAGACGTTCGTACTGCGCCTGGGCGGCGGAATACTTCCCCATCGTTGCCAGCAAATCGCCGAGCAACTCGGTCGCCTCGAGAATATGGAAGCTCCGCGGGTTCTTCGAAACGAACTCGTTAAGCGCCTTGCCGGCATCGAGAATCGGTTTCGAACCGACTAGCGCCATCTTCGCGTCGCAGTAAACCTTGTAGTACTCCACCTCTTGCCGAATGTAGTCGTTGCGAATTTCGGACATGTTAATCGCTTCCAGGCGATTCACCGCACTCTCGTATCCACCATTCGTGGCATTCAAGCGAGCTTGCGTCAGCTCCGAAGGTTCTTGGCGGAACAGAATGCTGCGAATCTCGGTAACCGGAATCTCTTTCTCTTCGCCATTCTTATCAAGCGTGACCGATAACGGCGACATATTGATCACCTCGCCGGTCTCCGAACCACCCACCGTACGAATGCGGTCGGTCGACTGCGCCGAAGCGGTTGGCAGCGTTCCGCTCACCAGCCACAGGCCGAGCAGTAGGCAGGGAAGCGCCGATTGCAGTTTTGTAACTCTCATATTCATTCTCACCAATGCAGAGATGGCCGTGGGCAGAGTTGCTACTCGTCGAGTAGTTCCTTCAGCCCCAGGGTGGGAGCACCCTCACCACGTTGAATCGATTTTAGTAGCTCGTCATATTCCGCTTTGAGCGGAGTATCTAACAATGCGGGGTAGTCGCGAACCATGGTCGAAGCCACTTTCTTGGCCTCGGACAGCGACTTCTTCTTTGCGTTGCCTTGCTCGCTTTCCGAACGCAGGTAACGCACGCGGGCGATGTTCAGCCAGCATTCGTAGAACAGGTTCTTGAACCGGGCGGCGACTTGCTTATTGCTGGCATTTTTGCTGGCAACGCTCGCGGCCACTTTGCCCAGGTAGTTCCATCCCCAGATCGTCGGCTTGCCTTTGTCGTTCAGCGGGCCGGTTCCAGTAACGGCTTCCTTAAGCTTGGCAGTCACGCCGCTCGCGCCCCACTCCTGCAGCGTGTACGCGGCATCGGTCTGGGCTTCGATCATCATCTCTTTCTCGGTGAGAATGATCTCGAACACCTGCATGGCATCTTTAAACTTACCCGCGTGACGCAGCGCGTTGGCATACTGCAATCGCAAGGCCAGCAACTGGTTCGTTTCGAAGTTGCCGATGGTCTCTTCCGAGAGCAGCAGCTTGTAAGCGTCGGCCGCACGAGCGTAGTAGGTCTGCCGCTGCTCCTCGGCGGTGGGATCGCCAGCAAGCCCCTCGGCCAGTCGGTAGTAGGTCTGCGAAATCCACTGCCGAACCACAGGATCGGTCGAACCACGCTCGGTGAGCTTATCAAGAAACGCGACGAACGCCTCGCCGACTCGCTTCGCCTCGTCGGTTTTCCCTTCGCCATTCAGCTCGTCGATCTGTTGCTGCAACTGCACACCGAGCCCCAGATACACGCGAGTGAGTTTTTCGCCACCGCCGCCGGCTGCTTCTTCCAGCGCGGTCATGGTCTCCACGGCCTTTTCCGTCTGCGGCGGAATTACCGACACGTAGGCACGCAGGGCCCCTTTGTACGCTTCCATGGCGTAAGCTTGCCGCGAAGCGATGGGGTTATTTGTTTTGCTCAGCGCGATCGCGCCGGAGTTGGGATTCTCCAGCATATCGATCGCTTGCTGGTAGTTGCCTTCGTCCAAGCGGGCTTGCGACAGGTAGAGCGTCGAAGCGGCCAGGGTATCGGCTGCAGTGGGATCTTGGGCAAGTTTCGCGAAGCTATCGTCGAGCAATTCGACCGCCCGCGACTTCAGTGCTTGCCGGTCGATCGACTGATCCCCTTCGATGCTCGCCCGCAGTTGCATTTCCCACATCGCGTTGGCAATCTTGGCCTGGTAGATAGGGCGCTGCTCTTCGGGTAGTTCCTTCAGTAGCTCCAGCGCTTCTTCAAACTTTTGGTCGCGGATCGAAAAGACCATCAGCAAACTAAAGGCTTCGTTGGCCAATGCCGAACCACTCCACCGGCGAGTGATGAAGCTGGCCATGTCTTTCAGCCGAGCCACCTCCGCTTCGCCGGCGCCGGGGGCTTTTTGCTCGAGTGCCTGCTGGAACAGCTGCTGGTACGAAATCATCGCCAGCTTCGCTGCCATCTTGGCTTTGGGATCTTCGGGATAACGCCGGGCAATGAAGCCGGCCAGCACCGCGGTGCGATAGAACTGCTTGTCTTCCCACATCAAATAGCATGTCAGCCAACGACTCTCGTTCAGCTCCGCCAGCGGTGTATCGTCGTCGACCAAAGTCTGAGCGATCGACAAGTAATACATGGCGTCCTGAAATCCCTTGTCGGCCTGCTGCTGGAGCACCTCGACCCCCTCGGGATTGTTCGCTTTGGCGACCGGCAGCGTTTGCTTCGCCACGGTCATCAGGTTGATCGAGTCTTTTGCCGCCTGCAGGGCCTCGTCGAAGGTCTTCACCCGCACGCGTTCCGCTTCGTTCGGATCGACCGGGAAGCTCTCGGCCAGAATCTGCCGAGCCACCATTTGATGCTTGCTCGGCAACTGCGCCAGATCGGTATAGAGGTCACGGGCCTCGGTGATCATCTTCCGCTTGTCGCCATCTTTTACCCCTTCGGAGTCGATCTTCTGACGCATGGTTTCGGCAACCAGGAATTTCAGATCGAGCCACGCTGGCTGACGGCTTTCCATGCCGCGAGCGGTGGCGAGCCAGACTCCCTGCTTTTCGAGCAAGGCATCGAGCTTGCCCTCGGCCAGCATCATCTCGCCCTGCTCTACCAGAGCCTCGGTGGTGAGATAACGATACGCCCCGACATCGTGGCAAATCACAATGATGTCTTCAAAGCAGGTATCGGCCCGCTTGGTGTCGCCGAGTGCCTTGAGGGCCTTGCCGAGGCCGAGTTTGGCCTCGTGCGACTCGGGAGGAAACCCATCGTAGATGTCGAACAGTTTCTGAAACTCGTCACGAGCTTTTTCGTACAACGCCTTGGCGGCCGCATCGCCTTGACCGTAGGTGCTGGCCTGCTGCAACAGGTTTTCCGACCGCTGCATCCGCACCTGAGCGAGCAGCCGACGGAACTGGCGCCGCTCGTTGAACTGCTCCGCTTGCTCGGTGCGATCCAACTTATCGGGATACGAATCGAGCTGCGTTTGAATCGACTTTTCGACCTGCTCGAACAACGTGCGGGCTTCGGCCAGTTGCCCCCGAGCGGTCTTCTTGATCTCGGGCGCATCGTCTGGCACCACCGGTTTCATCTCGAGCACGGCCAGCGAATTCATGGCGGTCACGGTCAGCAGACCAGCCATCCGCTGCAGGGCGTCGGCGGCTTCGGGAGTCGAAGGATTCGCGTTGGCGTACTCCGTGAGTTCGCTTCGCGCTTGCGCGGCGATGCGATCCTTCTCGGCAGTCGCCACGGTCTCCTGCCATTTGGCAAGCAGCGTGGTACCCCGCTCGTAGGGGATCTTCTTCTTGAACTCCTCCGACACCAGACGATCGGTACGAGCGTAATCGAGATAATCGAGCGCCAGATCATGCATGCCATGCTTACGCATGGCTTCTAGGAATTCAGCTGCATCATCAGCGGCAGTCGATACACCAGGCAGGCACAGTAGGCCGACCATTAGCAGATAGAAATAGCGATGCGGCATCCCTCTCCTCGCGCTGGGGCGATGGACTCGGTAAGTCGGGCAGGTACGCCACCTGGTTCCGGGACAGGTGGGGCCTAGCAGGCAGGGGTGGCCCGCTTTGGCGAACCACCTATCTTACCCGAATCGAGCTGGCATTTGCCACCCAGTAGCGTGCGAAAACCAGTGCGCAAGCGGCTACTCGGTCGGATTGTACCGAACAGGCATTCGGGGAAGACGTGAAATTATACGCAGCACCCTACCACGAGTATTGCTGAATGGCCAAAGAAAGATGCCCGCGAGGTCGATTAGGGACGATTAGACAAGCCGCAGCGTGCAAGGCGCGTGTGCTGGTTGGTAATCAACACAAGCTGCGCAAACAGCAGATAGCCACCCTGCAGGGTGGCCCCCATAGGTCAGGCGCGGAATCGCTAGTTGGCTGCGGATTCCAGCATCAAGCCGCGGTGTCTTCCGAGAGATCGTCGACCAAGCGATGAAGCCGCTCGACAAACCCCTGCGGCACTGCCGGCGAGGCCTTGAGCACCTCGTCCATCAGTGGGTCGGCAGGTAAACCGAACCGTAGTCCCGAAGCTTCGTCGCGCGTCGACCCTGCGGCTCCTCCCAACGGGGCGACTAACGAATCCACATCAAAACGTAACTTTGCGAAAGGTGACTTCGCGCTCGACTCAGTAAACATTGCTTGACCGCTCCGCGACCGTTGAGACTCTCCATTCATCTCGTCGGTTCCTCATATAGCAAGCGCCGAGCATGTGCGCAACGGCAGCATGTGCATACGCTTGCAGCTAACATCGGTTCATACCCCTGACACACTAATTGAAACCCCAACTGGCCCTTGGAGTTCCACATAAAACCTAGAAAAAACACGATACAAATGGAGGTTCTGGCAAATTCCCTCCGCGTATTTTTCCTACGCTTTACGCGTATTTAAACGGACGCAAATGCATGCATCCTTCCAAGCGGTTCGCACTATAAAACCACTTGTTGATACTTCTCTAAACCTCTCCGTCGGTCAACGTAGCAAGGCTACTTCAACCTTTGGCTTCGGCAAGGTAATACTGGCGAAGTCGTTGGCGGGCGCGGCTTACACGCGAGAGCACCGTGCCGAGCGGTATTCCCAAAGTGTCGGCCGCCTCTTGGTGGGTCAACTCGCCGACGACGACCAGGAGTAACGACTCCCGAAGATCGTCAGGCAGTTGTTGCAAGGCGTGTTGCATTTCGTCGGTCAACTCCGAGGCCAATGGATCCACGCCATCCACGGCTATCTCGATCCCATGCTCCCCCGCAGGGTGTGGAGTGCGCGCTTTGCGACGCCATCCATCAATCACACGTCGGCGGAGAATCGAGGCTAACCAAGCCCGATGGCTTCGGCCGCGATCAAATCGATCGCGACTCCTCCAGGCACTACGTAGCGTCTCCTGCACCACGTCTTCAGCGTCATGCGAGTCGCCTACCATGCGATAAGCGAGTCGATATAAAGCCGGAGCGTGGTCCGAAACCATACCGTGAAATTCGGTCTGCGTTAGTGCCACTGTTTGCCTCTCCTCTCTCAGCCTGTTCCGTGCTGAAACCGGAGTGTTCCGTATCGTGCATCGCACACGATGATTCGCGTACTATAGCACGAGTTGTCTCTGTTCACCTAATCAATTCGCCGGAGAACTCGACCACTATTCCCGTGTGAGCAGAAAAAAACGAGAAAGTCGCTGCCAGTTCCCAGCACGACTCGTAAGTGGTGGAACACAAACGGGTTAGGTAATATGAGCGGGCGACGAGACCCGCTGCCGCGCGTGACCTGACCAGACCACTTTGCCCAGCCGCTGCCGGCTTGGGGCTTCACCTATCCGAAGCCCACCGACCGGGCCAACTGTTTGCCGGACGGTGCTCCGGTGGGTTAAAGTCGTAGCCAATCCCACCGCTGCCGTCCCCCTCGCTGGCAGCGCAATTGCCCCCCCTCCCAACTTCGAGCCCCCCCATGCGATACGCCATGCTGCTCCTGATGAGCTGTTTATCCCTCTACTCCGTTGCGTTGACCGCCCAGGCCGACGAGACGACCGATCCCTGCGCGCAGGATTCGCCGCAGGCGATGGCCAAAGCCGTGGGGGTGGAACTTCCCCCGCGCCCGTGGCACCTGGCGAACATCTGGTGGAACTTCGAGCAGCCGATCGAACACTTCACCTCGCTCGAGGTCGATATCACCATCGATCGCGACGTGCCCGACACCTACAACCTCTACATCTCGCCGTGTGGGCTAGCGAAGATCAACGGGCTGCAGTTCTATGGTGGCATTCAGTCGAACATCAACGGCTGGGCCGACAAGCAGAGCCGCGAGCGGGTGCATCGCGGGCATGGGGCGATCTTCTCGCGTTGGTCGTCGGACAAGAAGATGCCGATCGGGCTCGATCATGTCCAGATGGCCGACGACGAGTGCCTGGTCGAGAGCGCCGGCTACGAAGGGGAGTTCGCCAGCGTTCGCCGCCCCTATGTCTGGAAGCAAGGCACCTACACCTGGAGCATCACCAAGGGGGAGACCGTCGAGCATAAGGGAACCCCCGCGACCTGGTTCACTTGCAAAGTGAAGAACCACGCCGACGATTCGGAACTGGAAGTCGGCAGCCTGCTGTTCGAAGGCGAAGACTTCACCTACTGGAACCGCCATTCGGCGTTTGTCGAGGTTTACTCGACGAGCAAGATCCGCCGCTCGAACATCCCGAAGGTGAATGTCACGTTCGGCTGGCCCCGCATCAATGGCGAGAAGGCTCCGCTGAAGAACGCCTCGGCGTTCTATCCCAGCGTCAAGCAAGGCAGCACCAGCTCGCCCGACTGCGCGAAAGTCCGCGCCGATGGCGATAACTGCGTGGTCGAAGTCGCCGAGATCTTTGTCCGCGACGAAGCCAAGCGCCGGCACGATCTACCGCTTGGCAAATAGCCGAGCGGTGCTCCCACGCCTTGCCATCACGAGAGCCACACTCAGCCAACTTACGGCGACAACGGTCGCTGGCTCGGGGACGTTGACCACCTGGTCGAGATCGATCAAATAGACCGCTCCGGCCGTGGCGCCGGCGGTGTCGTCGCCCCACGCTCCGACGATCGCGGTGCTGCCCGAGAGGGCGACCGACTCGCCGAAGAAATCGTCGGGCTGGCCGTCGCGGGCGACGAGCTTGGCCACCTGCGCGGTGCTGGCGACTTCGAACACGTAAGCCGAGCCCGCACGGTCGCCTTGGTCGCTATCCCAATACGCGCCGAGCATGGCCATCGGTCCCGACAGGGCGACCGCACGCCCCAGCCCATCGCCGGCCGCGCCGTCGATGGCGACCAGCTTGGCCCGCTGCTCGCCGGTAAGTGCGTCGAACAAGTAAGCCGCGCCGGAGTTGTGGCCATTGTCGTCGTCGCCAAAGGCTCCGATGAGTGCCAAATCGCCCTCGATGGCCAGCGAGAAACCAAAGTAGTCGTTCGCGGCGGCATCGTTCGGGGTGAGTTTCGCTAGCTGCGCGCCGGTTGTAGTGTCGAACAGATACGCCGCGCCGGAGAACTCGCCGTCGCCATACGCGCCGACCAACGCTCGATTGCCCGACAACGCGACCGCTCCGCCGAACAGGCCGTTTTCGGCGCTGTCGTCTGGCACCAACTTCGCTAGCTGCAGACCGGTGGTGACGTCGAACAGGTAGGCCGCGCCCGCCCTGCTCCCCTGCTCCGTTCGGTTGCTGGCTCCCACCAAGGCCAGGTTGCCATCTACCGCGACGTTCACCCCAAACAAGTCACCCTGTTGGCCATCGCTGGCGGTCAGCTTATGGAGCATCTCGCCTGTCGAAGCATCAAACAGATAAGCCGAGCCAGCGTTGAATCCTAAGTCATCGTCGTGCGGGGCACCTACGATGGCGGTCGCTGCCCTGAGGCCGACGTTCCAGCCGAAAGAGTCCCCCGCCTCGCCATCGTCGGGGGTGAGTTTGCTGGTGAGCGTGCCGGTAGCGGTGTCCATCAGATAGACCGCGCCGGAATCGAGTCCCTGATCGTTGCTGCCGTCGGCGCTGATCACCGCGTGCGAGCCATCGACTGCAATGCTCCAACCAAAGGCATCGCTCTCGTTGCCATCGAAGGCGACCCGCTTACTCTCGGGCAGTACGTACGCCGCTTGCACCGTGGCGGCAAAGAAGACCAGGGGTCCTAGCAAGACCCTCGCGCTACAGTTCATGAGCTCCCCTCCTTGTGACCGAACCCGCGAGCCGGGTACTCCCAGCTCCCCCTCTTCGACTCCCCATGAGTTCTCTGCTGCTTCTCGCGACTCACAACATCAACGCGCGAAACGCATGACAAGCAAGCCCACATTGTGCACCGACTACAACCACATCGCTAGCATTTCTCCGAAAAATAGTCTCACTAAAAACCACTAGCGATGTAGTATTTCCAGCGATCGCCGAATGCCCTTGGTCGCCTGACTTCACAACACCCCGCGAAGCCCCCAGCACCGCCAATCCTTAAAGTTAAAACCGCACCTAACGTCTGGCCGCTTCCTGCGCATAAAAAAACACCCCCACGCACAGGGGTGCGTGAGGGTGTAAGTAGCTCAAGTAACTAGCAGCGTTTAGCGGCGGCGATAAAGCATCAGTCCACCGAGTCCCAAGCCCAGTAGCGCCAGCGTGGTGGGCTCGGGTACTTGGGTGACGACCACGTTGTCGATCATACCAAACGTCAAACCAGGCTCAGCCGTGACCGACGAGAAGAAGTCGGCGTAGAACAGGCTGATGTTGCCATCGGAGCTGAACGGGTCGTTGCCGCTGGCGTTGATCGACGCAATCAGCAGGCGCTCACCGCCTGGCTTTTCCATGATCACATCGGCAATCGTGCCGTCGGTGGTGAACTCGAAGGTTACCCATTGAAAACCAGGGGTACCGGGCGTACCTGCCGGGAAGGCGGTTTGGCTCTGCCCAGCGGGCGGTGCGACGCCTGGCAGGAAGTCGGCGTAGTAAACATTGCCACCGTCGCGAGAAAGACCGGCCATCTCAGCGGCGTCGAGGAAGTTCGTGTCGCCAAACGCACGATAGTCGTTCGACGAACCACCGTCGCCGGTCACGATGAGCTGCGCGCCCGAACCAATGTCTTCTTTGACGCCATCGTAGCCGATGCCGCCGCCGATGAATTCGGTAGTGCCATCCGAATTGCCGTTGATGCGTTCGTTGGCGTCGTAGTTAATCCACGCATCGAAGCGAAGTTGATAACTGCCAGTAAAGCTCTGTCCCACGGGATACAGTGTGAATCCCGAGGAGCCCGCACTGTCGCTCGCGGTATTGGCTTCCAGCTTCACGCCGGTGGTCGCGGAATCGCCCACTTGCGAGTGGGGAGCCTCGGGAATGTCGTCGGCGCTGTAGTCGTAGCCGAACGTCGCCGCATGGTCGCCATCGCCGAAGGCATTGATGCCCCAGCCTGCTCCACTTTCCATGCTGTCGCTATACAGCACAGCGGCCGAGGCACTCGATACGCCCAGGCACAAGGACGCCAGAACGGCGCAGAAAGTCGTTAGTGGTCGCGTCATTAGTACACTCCTGGTGTGGTGAAAGGCACGCCGATCGACTCCGTCGCCACGACCGGCTTATTGACAGTTCCCCCCGCCTTAGCGAGCGCTGGACGAAATAAGTCTCCCCCGTCCAGCAAAGCACTTCAGTAGTCGTTATAAGCAAAAAGCCAGACGATTTACAGTTATTTGTCGGAGAAACACGGTTGGAATCTCTATTCTGCAGAATCGGCATGGCTTTCAGGGAAACAACACTGCGACTCGCCGCACCTTGCAGTGAGGATGTTGTATTTGCCGACCATTGGCTTGTCGGTCGCTCCTACAGCCCCGCCGGTTGGGTGAATGCGCAAAACACCTTTGTTCAGCGCGCCCAACGATCGACTTGACGATGATTCTATCTTTGGGATTCAAGTACCACCCATGGTTGCACACCAGCCCACAAGTGTTAAACATACATTGGTGTCAAGTCGTTGACGGAGGGGTGTTTACTGGATGCCACACAAAGTGGGGGCCTTGCGATGCGGTACCATTGGATTCTTAAGTTCATTGCTAGCGTGATCTTACTGGCATTCCACGGAACCGCCACTGCGGCGGTCATTCAGCACGACTGGCTTGTTCCAGGTGATGGGCTGCTGACCTACGACGACGTCAACCAACGCGAATGGCTCGACCTGACCGAGACGCAGCTCTTCAAGTTTCCAGGCGGCACCCTGGAAGAACAGTACCAGGCAGTTGTCGACCACACCTTGCCCGGCGGGATGTTCGCTGGCTTCACGGTTGCCACGGCGGAGGACGTTCGTGCTTTGGCAGAATCGGCAGGGATCGATACGACTACGCTACGAAACAAATAGACCACAAGCCATCGAGCTAACCACCTTTCTTGGAGTGCCTGCGTACAGTACAGGAGCCGTCTCCGACTTGGATATCGCCGAACATTCGGTGAGCGTGTTTGTGGCTAGCACACGGGATGACCGTTTTGCAGGTTGGGCCATCGAAAACGCTCTGAGGCAAGCGGACAGTGTGTGGATCTATCAACAAGTCCCCGAGCCCTCCAGTTTCGCTTTGTCCGCCTTTGCAATCCTTGCTGCCTGCTTCGTTGGTCGCACAATCAAAGGCGCAAGTTGAGAAAACACGCCGCCCAGTCCCCGCCTAAGTGGCCAAATTTAATGCTTGCAATCCCCCGCCTGTCTGCTCTAATGAGTGAGTGAACATCCATTCACATCGCTCTTTGACAATCTGGCTCCCGTCGAGTTGGCCAACGCACTCACCTGGGCCGCGGAAATCGCTGGGAGGTTTGGGCGGGATTGGCTTCGGCCAGCGAATCGCGACCTAGTAAATCGTGACCTCGTGCTCTCGATTCGCCTGGCGACCGCAACCAGCATGGTTTTGCCCCCACCCGAATCGCCTGGGGGCAAAACGGCGAATCGGTGCAACGAGGCCATTCCGCCGAAGTCGTTGTGTGGTAATGGCTTACGCCCTGCACAAAGTCTTCGCCCAGGGAGAATAAAGCCCCCACGAATCGATTTCCGGGGTTTGGGGGCAAAATCCTCCAGGCGACTGCTCGCTGCAAATTGCCTCGGCGGCCTGCTGGCTCCACCAACTTCTGGCAGTTTGCTGCGACTTCCTGCGGTCCCTGTGGTTCCTGGCAGGCCATTTGAAATTACTGTTGGGTCGATCCGCGGCGACAACCGGTTTTGTCTCCATCGGCCCTATTAAGGTAGAATGGAGCAGTTGCCGCGTGGTTTCGCTTTGGGCCGTTGGTTTTGCTGGCGGCCGGTAGTTTAGGTAGCGGCCCCCTGGCAAGCTGATGAACTCGGCTGAGCGGTTCCGATACCAGTAAACGGGGCTCCGCAAGTTGACTCCACTTTGGCAACCCTTGGTAATCCGCTGACGAATTTTCCTCCAGTCACCTCCCCCACTTGGGAGAGCCCTGTTTCGCTATGGCCTTACGTTTTACACGACCTCGCCGACCGATTTCGCCGCGTGCCGCTGCAGCAGGAGTGCCGATGCGGCTGGTATCGCTCGCGGTTGGACTCGCGGTGATCGTGGTGCTGATGCAAACCGTGCAATCGGACATGATGCGTGAGAAGCTCGCACGGTTGTTCGGCGACACTCCCCCTGCAACCCCCGCGGTGACACTCACCGAGGCTGGCGAGCCAGCGATCGCCGCCCCGCTGCCGGGCGTGGATGCCGAGCTACTCGAGTCGGTGGAGGACAACACCCCGTTCCGTGATTCGGAGACCGAGGCGTGGTTCCACTTGATCGAGGTCGCCCGCGACACCCCGGCCGACGAACTGGCGGCCGCTTCGCGCGGGGCGATTGTTTACTCGCAACTGCTCAGCCAGCCGAGCGTGTATCGTGGGCAGGTGATTTCCATCACCGGGCGCGTGCATCGCATCGAGCAACTCACCCCTGCGGCCAACGACCTGGGCATCGACCACTACTATCGGCTCATCGTGCAGTCGGATCGCGACGTGACTCGCCCGTTCCAACTCTACTGCCTGGAACTTCCCGCTGGCTGGAGCGTGGAGGGGGAAATTCCCAACCATGGCGAGATGCGAGTCGAGGCGTTGTTCTTCAAGAACTGGCCGCACACGACCGGCGTGGCCGACGAGCTGAGTTTGAGTCCCACGTTTGTGAGTCGCACGATCGCGCCGATAGTGGTCGTGGCTCCCGTGGAAGTCGAAAAGCCCACCTGGCCGGCCTGGCAACTGCTGGCGGTCGCGATGGTGATTGCCGCGTTGGCGGTCGCCTGGATCAGCACCAATCGCTCGGCGCCCGATCGCTCGCGGTACCGCGAAGACTCGGCCGATGTGGTTGCGGGGCTCGAATCGCTGGCCGACACCGCGCCGGTGGCTGATTCGAAAGCAAGCGACGAAGTGCAAGCAGACGAATTACAAGCGGACGGGGAGGACTCGCAACGATGATCGCAGTGCTCCCCAAACGTGTGCATGGCTTGGTAGGCCTGGTCGCCTGGTTGGTGGCAAGTATCGTGCCGGCGTTGGCCCTTGCCCAAGAGACGACGCATAACACCGCCGAACCGACGCGGCTCGAACGCTCGCTGGCGCTCGACTACTGGGACGAGAGCCGATTCGCCAAGTTCGCTCATCGGTTGCCGCTCTCGATCGACGAAGAACAAGAGCTGCACCGCCTGGTCGCTCGACTCGGAACGTTTGATCGCCGGGTGTTTTACGCCTCGACGCCGAAGCCGACGACACTCGCCGAGCTGCTGGACGATCCCGACAGTTTCCGCGGGGCGTTCATCCGCTGGGAGGGGGAAATCGTCAGCGACACCCCACCGGCAACCGACGCTGGCAACGTGCATCAATGCCGAGCTAAAGCGAGCGACGGAGAGTGCGTGATCTACTCGAGCAGCGTGCCGGCGAAGTGGGATCCCGCGTCGCCCGCGAATCGCAAGATTGCCGTGGAAGGCATCTTTGTGAAGATCGACGAGCAAGGCGACAAGCTGGTTCCGTTGATCGCGGCCGCCAACTTGGAGTGGTTTCCGACCGAGTGGAATCCACCACAGGTTAATTACGGCATGAGCGTCCTCGGAGTGATGGGGGTAGATGTCTCGCTGCTCGACAACGTTCAACACCGCCAGCCGCTGACGAGTCGGGAGACGATCGCGTTTTATCGGTTGCTCGCCAGCATGAAAGAGACGCCGGCCAGTCAACTGATCAACTGGGCCGATCGGCAAATGCCACGCCATCGCCAAACCTGGACAGAGAAGACTAAGGAAGGAGACAAAGCCCATCGGGCAGTCGCCCAGCAAGTGGTGTCGCTCGCCCGCTACAACAGTTACGCGGTCGCCCCGTTTTTTAACTTGCCTGCCGAACAGGAAGGCGAGCTGGTAACGTTCGACGGAGTCGTGCGACGCGCGCTACGGGTGGAGGTCGCCAGCGACGTGGATGCCGACGCCTGCGGCATCGACCACTACTACGAGCTGGCGCTGTTTACGAGCGACTCGGCTAACAACCCGGTGATGTTCAGCGTATTGGAGCTGCCGGACGGTTTTCCGGAAGGAGAGGATATTCGCGAGTCGGTGCGGGTAGCCGGGTTCTTCTTCAAGAACTGGCGCTACACCAGCCGCCACGCGGACGGGCAGCTTCGCTTGGCGCCGCTGTTCGTGGGCCGCAGCCCGCTGCAAGTAACGCCAGCTTCGGAGAACCCGATTTGGGGTTGGGTCGCTGGGCTCGGCTTCATCGGAATCGTGCTGTTGCTGTGGATTTTTGTCTGGCTTCGCACGCGAGCCGACAATCGATTCGAAGCTCAAACCCTGTCCCGCATGCGCGAGCCACCCGAGCTGTTCGATGCCGAGGACGCAGAGCTGCTGGCCGGCCTGGCCGACGAGCCGAAAACACCGAGTAGCGACAATCCGACAAACCAGTCACAATAGCGATTTGCAGAACAATCGGTGTCGACCGCGTGTGTGTCGTCGCCGAACCCATGGACGGAACCACCACTTCCGTTGACCTAACCACCTTGTTAACGGAGCCCCGATGTCGCCTTCGACACCCAAGCCACGCTATTCGGCCGACCCGACGCACGCTTGGGGCATCCTTACGCCCAGATTCTGGCACGGCATGCGGCTCGGCACCTGGCTGAGCTTGCTCGCCACCCGACAATGCCGCCTGACACCGCGGTCGATGATCACGGCCGCCTCGATCACGCCGGTCAGCGGGTTCAACTCGATAGCCGCCGCCTGGCAAAACTTTCGCTTCGGCCGCCAGGTACATCGTCAGGTACTGGCCGAGCCACCGCTGTTTGTACTCGGTCATTGGCGAAGCGGCACCACGCTACTGCACGAGTTGCTAATCACCGATCCCGAGCACACTTACCCGAACACGTACGAGTGCATGCTGCCGCACTGTCATCTGGTCACGCAAAAATGGTTAGCTCCGCTCACCTCCTGGCTGCTTCCGTCGAAGCGGCCGATGGACAACGTAGAAGCCGGCTGGGACAAACCCCAAGAGGATGAGTTCGCGCTGTGCAACCTCGGCTTGCCCTCGCCCTACTTGTGCTGGGCGTTTCCCCACAACGGGCCGGTGCACTCCGAGTACCTCGACCTGCGCGAGGTCCCCAAACGCGACCGCCGGCGCTGGCAGGCGTTGCTCAAGCTGTTCGTGAAGTCGATCGCCGTGTCGCGCAACCGGCGGATCATCCTCAAGTCGCCCCCGCATACCGCGCGGGTCAAATGGTTGCTCGAGATCTTCCCCCGCGCGAAGTTCGTGCACATCTCGCGAGATCCGTTCAAGCTCTTCCCCTCCACCATTCGACTCTGGAAGTCGCTCTCCGACGTGCAAGGCCTGCAGCCCGACTTGCCGGAGTACGATTGGATGGAAGGCGAAGTGCTCCAAAACCTTCAAGTGATGTACAAAGCTTACCAGGAAGATCGCGAGCTGATTCCCGAAGGCAATCTATGTGAGATTCGCTACGAAGATCTCACCGCCAATCCGCATCAGGAAATTCAGCGGATGTACGAGCAGCTCGACCTAGGCAACTACGACCGCGTGAAGCCGGGCGTCGACCGCTACATCGAACGAACCGGCGACTACCAAACCAACCGCTACCAAATCCCACCCGAAATCGAAGCCAAGGTCCGCGACAACTGGGGGATCTACTTCGACATGTTCGGGTACGGCGAATCGGGAAGTGATTCGTAACTTCGTATGTAAGGAGCATCACACTACCAGCAATAACCTTATCGCCGGATGCCATGAAACCAGCGATACCAGCAAGCGGCCGAGCTCCAGAAGGCGGTTCGCTTGTTCGATGCCATTTCGCACTTGGCCGTGTTGATGGCTCCTGCACCTGGGTCCATGTTGTGGGCTCCGCAGGCGACGCAGTAACGCACGCCGTTGGGTAGCTCGTCACCGCAGCGCAGGCATTTATGGGCAGTTCGCGATTCTTGGCTTTCCATTGTCTTCCTTCGAGTACAAGGTTGAGAACAGAAAGTATTCGCAGCTCCTTCTCGTTCATTGGAATGATTTCGATAGTTCCCCTATGCTCGTGGGTGGAACGATTCGTGCACTTTCTTCAGCCTTGTGTGGTCGACGTGGGTGTATAGCTGAGTGGTCGCGATGCTGGCGTGGCCGAGCATCTCTTGCACGTGGCGCAGGTCCGCGCCGCCGGCCAGCAGGTGGGTCGCGAAGCTGTGCCGCAAGCTGTGTGGGCTGAGGTCGCTATTCACTCCCGCGATGGCCGCGCACTTTTTCACCAGCTCCCAGATCCGCTCCCGCCGCATCGCGCGTCCGCGCACCGAAAGAAACAACTCGCCAGGCTCGCTCGTATTCCGCTTCGCGAGCTTCGGGCGTTCTTTGTCCAGATACTCTTCAATCACCCGACACGCTGGCTCGCCGAGCGGAACCATCCGCTGCTTGTCGCCTTTGCCATGGCACCGGCAGAACCGTTCGGCAACATGCAGATCGGCCAGCTTGATCGTCGCCAACTCCGACACCCGGCAACCTGTCGCATACAGCATTTCGAGAATCGCCCGATCGCGACGCCACCAAGGCTCCCCTTTAGGAGGGGCGGCGAGCAGTCGCTCGACCTCGCTAGCGGAGAGCACCGTGGGAATCTTCTGCCAGAGCTTCTGAGTGACCAGCAGGTCGGCTTGGTTATCGGTCAGCACCCCTTCGAGCTGCAGGTACTTGAAGAACACCTTGAGCGACACCACGTGACGACTCACGCTAGTTGGCGCGAGATCCTGCTCGCGGAGCCAGGCGGGGTAGCCCGCCAGATCACTCACACTGAGCCCTGCCAGCCGCCGCCCGCCCAACCAGGCGACAAACCGCTCGAGATCGCGGCCGTACGCTTTCACGGTGTTCTCCGACAGATGACATTCGCTACGCAGATAGCGCAGAAACGCCTCGCGGTGCTGGCGCACTTCGCTGGCCGACCGCTCGCGTCGGGGCTTCAGTGGTTTCTTAGCCATATCGTTAAAACTGTCGCAATGGTTAAAGGTTCAAGCAGGGCTGTCTTGCAGTGCTTAACGCCTGCCTTAACAGGGTATCGGCAGCATTCGCCGGCATCTCGCAACCCTGGGCAAACCGGGGGCATTCTCGGTATGCTAGAGGTCGACTTCAACGGTTAAAGTGGTTGAGGTACTCCGGTTGGTGTTAAACGAAAGCGATTGCAATGAAAGTTCTCGTCGTTGGTGGAGCAGGATACATTGGCAGCCATGCTGTGCGGGCGCTCGAAGAGTCGGGCCACGAAGCCTGGGTGTTCGATAATCTTTATCAAGGACATCGCGGTGCGGTGCCGGCCGATCGGTTGATCGAAGGCGATCTGCTCAACCCCGCCGACCTCGCTGCCGCGCTCGACAAGTCGGGCGCCGAAGCAGTCATGCACTTCGCCGCACTCGCCCTGGTTGGCGAGTCGGTCACCGACCCGGCCAAGTACTACTCCAACAACGTGGTCGGTGCACTCAACCTGCTCGACGCGATGCGCGAGAAAGGCATCTGGCGAATCGTATTCAGCAGCACCTGCGCTACGTACGGAGTTCCCCCCAGCTCGCCGATCGACGAGTCGATGCCGCAGGTGCCGATCAACCCGTACGGCGATACCAAGCTGGCGATCGAAAAGGCCCTGGATGCCTACTCGCACGCTTACGGACTCGGCGTGGCCGCGCTGCGTTACTTCAACGCGGCAGGCTCGCACCATAGCGGCGAGATCGGCGAAGACCACGATCCTGAAACGCACTTGATTCCCATCGTGCTGCAAGTTGCCCTCGGCCAGCGCGAGCACGTTACCATCTTCGGCGACGACTACCCCACGCCCGACGGCACCTGCATCCGCGATTACATTCATGTCGAAGACCTCTGCAGTGCCCACGTCGCCGCCCTCGAGCGACTCGAGCAAGGGCAGATGATGAAACTCAACCTCGGCACCGGCAACGGCTTCAGCGTCAAGCAGGTGATCGACGCCTGCCGCAAGGTGACCGGGCACGAGATCCCCGCGGTGATGGGCGAACGCCGCCCCGGCGACCCGGCGGCCCTGGTGGCCAACAGCAGCAAGGCGTTCGAAACCTTGGGCTGGAAGCCGAAGTACACGTCGGTCGAAGAGGTGGTCGCCTCGGCCTGGCGCTGGCACCAAGCCAACCCCAACGGGTACGCCAACTAAACCAGTAGGGGTTTGCGGCAACCATCGCCCCCCAGGCATGCGTTCCCCCGATTCCCCGCGGCGAATTCCACCTTCGATAGTTTCCCAAAACTGCGCAACACGATTCTCTGGGAATCTATTCCTAGCGGACTTACGTCGACGCATCTCGTCGAATCGTCGGCATTTGCAGGCGGTTTTTGCCATCGCGTTGTCGTAAGTCTCCAAGAGGACGAAAAATAGATTCCCAGCGGTGGGAATCTATTCTGGAAGCGGGAACGGGGAATGGGGAAGAAGGAACGAGTAAGCAAGAACAGCGAAGCAGGACTTCGCGACGACGATTTCGCAACGGTGATTTCCGCTGACTGCCTCAGTGAATTCGGAACCTAAAATCAAACACGTAGAACCAGCACTCTTTTCCCACCGCGCAGCAGCATACGCCGCCGCGCCAGCAGACCGGACGTCCAACGGCTTCCCCAATCGGGGTAAACCAACGAGCCGACACGCACCTGAACGTGCGCACAGACTCACTCCCCAGTTATAGCGACCTAGGTGGCCAATTGCGAGCAGAAACTGGGGAGAGATGCACCCTTCAGGGCATACTCACCAGCACCAACCATGGTCGCAAAAACACGTATAGTAACACCGCATTAGACTTTGAGCGATGCAATTATCTCGTATTCATGGTCCAAAACTACTAGTTTCTGAGATTCTACTTTTCAACAAAATAAGGTTGCGAAATGCGGGTTGTAGCACCACAATGGTTGGCACTTAACTCCACTTCATCTTTAAGCCTTAATGCATGATGCGACAGTTCCACGAGATGCCTGCTGATGAGTACGCTCGCCTCGACATCGGCGAAGTTAATCTGGCATGTGCGGACAAGTTGTGTGGTTCGGAAGAGTTAAGTATCTCGCAGTACCTTGCCGTACTGGACGAATGGGCTGCGATGGTTGCTCGATCAACAGCCCGGAATAGGCAACAATTTGACAGAAGGCCTTCCGAGTTTCGCCATTCAGAGGCTTTTTACCGAATGGTCGCACTGGCTACAGTGCTTCAACGCGACATCGGCATTGAATACGCAACAGATTCACTGGAACAGTCTTTTGACTGCACTGATAGTCGGTTGCATTTTATTCATGGTATCATCGAAGGCCGCGGAGGCACGTGCGCAACACTGCCAGTGTTATTTGTGGCCATCGGACGCCGGCTTGGCTATCCACTAAAGCTCGTTAGTGCGGCACATCATTTATTTGTTCGATGGGATGACCTCTGCTCTGGTGAACGTTTTAACATTGAAGCAACAGCTAAGGGACTCATCTCCTACCCAGACGAACATTACTATAGTTGGCCTGCTCCAGTCGTCATGCAACATGTTCGGGACGGGTGGTTACTCAAGTCAATGACTCCAACAGAGGAGCTTTCCGTATTCTACGAAACTC
Organism: Aeoliella mucimassa; assembly: GCF_007748035.1. Lineage (NCBI taxonomy): Bacteria > Pseudomonadati > Planctomycetota > Planctomycetia > Pirellulales > Lacipirellulaceae > Aeoliella > Aeoliella mucimassa. Next base: position 1,764,373 of record NZ_CP036278.1, on the reverse strand, counting down.
GCGCCAGATGCTGTCTCGACTGGATGCAATTCCGCGCAGCGTATGAACTATCAGAATTCGCTGCGACCCAATTAACAGCCGGCAATCCGTACCGTTGGGGCTTTCATGCGATTGCAACCGCGCTGTATCGCAGCGAAGTAGGCCTTGCTAAGTACGGGTTCAAGCATACTGGGCAGGGCGTCGTTATAGAAAATGGCGTTGAACGTCCAATGAAGCCCTGGGAAAAGTGGGCCATACGCGAAGGTGAGAAAGAACTCAAACGCATTGAACAATTGCACGTTACTCGGCGTCAGCAGGGTCGTGCTCACATCCGGAATCGTCGAATCATACAACTTGCCGCTCAGCCCCACGCGGCTGTGGAGGCTTACTTTGAACAGGAGGTCGCAGGATGAGTTACGACCCATCAATAGGGCAGTGGCTGAGCGAGGACCCAATTGGTTTTGAGGCTGGAGATACAAATAAGTATCGGTATGTGGGAAATACACCAACTACTTTTCTCGATACAACAGGTCTAGATCGGCTGGAGCATGGATACCTTCAGGTCATCACGTGGCGTCAGGCCGAGGATCTTGGATTCTATGACCCAGAGCATAGACCTAAGTACAGAATCCCTCTTTACTACGTGAATGAACCAAATTTCTTTAATGTCTTTGGCTCTGACGCACCCCCCGTATTGGTTGGACACTATTATCCTGAGCTCGGCTTCGTCGAACACACCCCATGTGAAGGAGCGGATAAAGGCCTTGGCCACGGCTATCGCGTATCCCTCAGTGAATTGAATAGCAAGTTAGGCAACCACGATTGGTCAAGTTGGTTTAAGGCAAATCACAATGATTCGATGAACAACTCGGCAATCCTCAAACAGTCGGTAGACATTGGCTTGAACGATCCAAGTATCCATGATCGATTCTATAACTTTGAGACCACAGCTGAATTGCTAGCGCATATCGATATTGCTTTCTACGGTATTGCAACCGGACTTGCCACACCATCTGGATCGATGGCAACCTCAAAAACCGCTCTAACTGGCAGGAGAATATTCAACAAGAATAGTGTATGGAAAATGGGAGCTGGAAACAGAGGTTTTGCAGTAGAAGCAAAGCTTGGTGGCAACTTACCCAATGGCTTTAAGACAATTGATCGCTTTAAGGATGGCGTCGCTACAAGCATCAAGTCGATTGATCTGACATCCAAAACCTATCAAGATTGTCATCAGTTAAACAAGCTCATTGATGGGTACATCGACCTCATGGCAGTGTACAAGGGTGGCGAACGGGCGGGTAAAGTCATCAGGGCTTCTGACATAACAAGTCGTAGCTTAGAGATCGCAATTCCAGCTCACTCGATGACAGGCATGCAAAAGGCAGCTATTGAAGCAGCAGTGGACTACGGAAAGTCAAAGAAAGTTACAGTTATCATAATCGAGATGTTTTAATATGACTTTGGGAATATATCTCTGGAAAGACCTGTATGTCATTCACGCCAGCGTTCGTGACGACATTGGCTTGAGTTGTATTGCGGAGCCAGTCCGCATAGTTAAAAAGGCAGAACTACCATCTCAACTTGGACTAGAATTTCGCTCAGTTTTACAGTCAGTCCCATCGTTTCCGTCTAATGATGAGAGTAACCCAGTGCTGAAAGCCTTTGGCGAGCGGTCATGGGGACGAATAGACAGAGAATCACTTTACTGCTCGGTGGAAGCGAACAATACAACATTGCAGATCATTCCTTCCGTACGAAACAAGCCAGAAGGTGGACACGACTTTCTTCCCGCCCACAGTATCCTTGTTGATTTGAAAGCTACAAACGAGGCCTTGGGATTGTCTGTACTTGAGGCTTTTAGGAAATGCAGCTAGACTTCATACATTGCCCCCTTTGGTCGTGCCCACTTATTATTCGATACCACTTTATTGTGGTGTTTTGAGTACAGCAGATCTCCTGCCTCGGAGAAACACAAGTAACTACGGAGCAGTTTCTGTTGCACAATCTTCGGAGCCATTTCCGTTTCTGCCCTGCAAATACGCAGGGACTGTCATCGCCCCTACCCCACTAGCACCGAAGTCATACTAATACTCCCCGCGACCATCTTGTCGTTGAACACCTTGGCCGTGCCCGGTTGATGCTTGGTGCCGAGCACGTAGAGCAGCGGCAGGTAGTGGTCGGGCGTGGGGATGGCCATTCGCAGGGCGATGCCTTGCTGCTCGGGGCGGAGCAGTTTGGTGTAGTCGCCTTGGGCGATTTGCTGGTTTACGAAATTGCGAGCGTCCACGGCCCAGTCGAAGCCGTAGTCGTCGCGGTCGATGCCGGCGAAGTCGATCTTTCGCAGGTTGTGTACGATGTTGCCGCTGCCAAGGATCAGCACCCCGCGGTCGCGGAGCGCGTCGAGCCGCTGCCCGAGTTCGTAGTGGGCCTTGGCCGGCTGGGTTTGGTCGACACTCACCTGCACCACCGGCACGTCGGCCTGGGGGTACATGTGCTTGATCACCGACCAGGCACCATGGTCGAGGCCCCACTGCTGGTCGAGTTCCACGCTTACTGGCTTCAGCAGTTCGCGGGCTTCGGCGGCCAGCTTTGGATCACCAGCAGCGGGATACTCCACTGCATACAACTCCTGTGGAAAGCCATAGAAGTCGTGAATCGTCCGCGGCCGAGCCATCGCGGTGACCTTGGTACCGCGGGTGTACCAGTGGGCCGAGATGCAAACAATCGCTTGCGGCTTGGGAATCTTCTTGGCGATGTCGCGAAAGCCCTGAACAAACTCGTTGTCCTCAATCGCGTTCATCGGCGTGCCATGCCCTAGAAACAGGGCCGGCATCCGCTCGCTGGCGGGTAGTTCGTCGGCAAACGCTTCGACGTCGGTCAGGCTATTCAACACAAAGGGAGTCGTGGCCATGGCATGCAACAGTTGACGGCGGTTCATCTTAGTTTCTTCCGTGAGAACACGTGGGACGCATCGACAAGCGGCGTTACTTGCCGAAACTCATGTAGTCGCTCACCGACGCCTGACTCGGCGTGCTCGACGATTGACCAGTCGGCGCGGAGCGTTCGACGAACGTCTGCCCCGCTTGCTGCAACACCAAGGCCAATGGCACCAGCACCAACGCCAGCGAACCAGCCACCCGCCCCCACCGAGGCACTCGGCCGAGCACCGGCACGGTCGGAACCAAAGCCACGAGCGGGCTGGCCGCCAGCAACAGGGCGTGCGGAGCCTTTAGTTCGGCGAAGTAGTGCCCGATGATTAGCAGCGAACCGATGGCGATCACCGCGTAGCCGACCGTCGGTGTGGCGTCGGACACTTTGCCGCGCCAGAGAGCGATGGCAAACACGCCGGCTAGCGAAGCGGCCAACGGCAAGCCAAGCTGCCCACCAGTCGCGTAGCCCGACAGCATGATGGCAATCGACGAGGCCAAGGCAACCGCCGAGAGCACCAATGGAGCTGGGCAGGCGGAGCGGAGCGGCGTGGAACTGCGAACCGCAACCCACACCAGCAGCAGTCCGCCAGCGACAAGCAGTGCGAGCACCCAAAACGACATTGGCTGAGCGGAGTCACCACCGCTGCCACTATTGGCAACGTAAGTCGACCCGTGCAACAGCACGCGAGTCACTGTTAACGCCAGCGCCGCCCGCAGCAGCCAGACCAAAGCCTGAGGTACCTTGGGGACGACGCCGAGCAGTTCGACAACGAGCACCGCTGGCAGCACCATCCAGAACATCCGGCTGCTGGCTTCCGCCAGTTGCAGGTTCGGCAACAAACCGAGCCACCAGACGCCGACGTAGTGCCCAGCAGCGATGCCAAGCAGCCAACCAACGGAGGGTAGTACGTTGCTACCCGGCGCGAACCGGCGGCCAGCGAGCCACACGACGCCCGCCATGGCGGCGGCCACCAGTGCGGCCGCTGCCATCGCGATCGAGATATGAATAGGATCGGGCATGGGAGTTTACTTTGCCTTGGTGCCTTCGAAACTGATGTTCACGAAGATCTCGTCGCCTACGGCTTCGAGCATGTTCGCCATGCCATAATCGGAACGCTTGAGCTTAAAGGCAGTAGAGTAGCCAATGCGCTCGACGCCGGCGGGGAACTCGATGCTCTTGCCACCTTGCAGCTCGAACGAAATCGGTTTGGTCACGCCGTGCATGGTCATGTTGCCGGTGACCTTAAGCCCCTTTTCCGACTTCTCGACCGAGGTCGACTTGAAGGTGATCGCAGGGAATTGCTTGACGTTGAAGAAGTCGGGGCTCTTCAGGTGATCATCCCGCTGGGCGTTGTTGGTATCGATGCTGGCGGCTTCGATATTCATGGTGAACTGCTGACTGGCGGGGTTGGCCGCGTCGACCGTGAACGCGCCGCTAACCGTATTGAATCGGCCATGGGTCCAGCTGATGCCACCATGGGCGACCTGGAACGAAACCGAGGTGTGCGCGCCGTCGACTTCGTAGTCTTTGGCCTGCACACTTGCCGACGAAGCAACCACCGCCATGGCGGCAAACAAAGCGAAACGGAACATCTTTTTCATGGTTTGACTCTCCCTACAGAGACATGGACATAAACACTGATACAGAAAACACCGCTGGGGTTCCCTTCACCACCGAAGGCAACCATCGTTACTTTTTCTCTCCATCGCAGCCGAGAACGACGTCGCTCGATGACATCATTCTTCCGAGTCACTCTGCGGCATCGCTCGATGGAGTATTCGACTTGCGAAGATTCACCAGCATCGCGTTGAGTTGTTCGAGTTCGGTGCGGCTGAGACGATTCATTTGTTGCTCGTGAATCGTTCGCAGTGGTTCGTCAAGCTTCGCGAGCACCTTGGCCGCCTTCGGCGTGCTGGTTATTCGTACGCAGCGGCGGTCTTGCTCGCTACGGGTGCGTTTCACCAGGCCATCGGTTTCGAGCCGATCTATGAGCCGCGTGATATCGGGCATGCGGGTGACCATCTGGGCTGCGATCTCCCCGGCCGGCAGGCCAGGCTTGCCATGCCCGCGGAGGATCCGCAGTACGTTGTATCGCTGCGAGGTCAGCCCGTGCTCATCGAGCAGCTTGCAGGTGTCGTTTTGTAGTAAGTCGAAGGTGCGCCACATGTTGAGAAACACTTCTTCCTCGAACGTATCGAAGGGAAGCCGCTTGCGTAGCTCTTGCTGAAGCTCGGAAGGACTGGAATCGGCAGCAGTGGCAGTCATGACAGCTCTCCCATTTAATCGACATGCAATTAGTTGTTTCAACAGATAATATATACGTTCACACAACCTCTGTGGCAACAGCTATTTTTCCGACTTTCTTCGACAACGTCGTTTTCCTCGAGAAAAACGCCGCTAGCAGTTGCGTGTACTGCAGATAAATTCAGGCCCCCCTGCCCTAAAACGCCCCGCTAGTGTTTACTTCTTGGGCAGCTCACGGCCGGCCGGCTCGGGTACTGGCCTCGGCCGACACTCCCCGGCCGAGCTCCAGCGATAGAGATTCCCCGTGCTTTGCGACCATCGCCTGCTCGTTGGTGGTCGACCGCCAAGTGAATTGGCGTCGACACGGAACGCAACTTGCAGCAAAAATGGCGACCGCTTTCCACCCCCACCCCATCCATAGACCGACCGATGCTCAATCCCAGGTATTACCGGCACACCAAGATTATTGCCACCCTCGGTCCGGCTACGGAGTCGCCCGAAATGCTCGAGCAACTCATCGCCGCGGGGGTCGACGTGCTGCGGCTCAACATGGCGCACGCTTCGCGCGAGTGGGTGCTCGACATCATCTGTCGCATTCGGATTGCATCGACCAAGCTCGACCGCCATGTCGCGGTGATGATGGACATCAAAGGCCCCGAGATTCGCACCGGCGAAGTCGAGGGACTGATCGACATCAAAAAGGGAGAGCAGCTGGAGTTCTGCACCTCGGAAGACCAACGCCCACCGTCCGACACGTTGCGGGTGCAAGTGAACTACAAAGGGCTCCCGAGCGAAGTCGAGGTGGGGCAAATCGTGCTGGTCGATAGCGGCCTGCTGCGACTCGGCGTGATGGACAAAGGCGACACTTACATTCGTTGCCAGATACTCACCGATGGCAAACTCGGCTCCCGTCGGCATATCAACTTGCCAGGCGTGCACGTGAACTTGCCCTCGCTGACCGAGAAGGACAAGAACGACCTGGCGGCTGGCGTCGAAGCCGGCATCGACCTGGTGGCCCTGTCGTTTGTTCGCGAAGCGAGCGATGTCGACGAACTGCGAATGTTCCTTAACGAGATGGGATCGTCCGCCCGCATTGTTTCAAAGATCGAGGAACAAGCCGGCGTGCGGAACATGGCAGAGATCGTCAAGGCGTCGGACGCCATCATGGTCGCCCGCGGCGACCTCGGCATCGAGATCGACTATCACCAACTGCCGCTGGTGCAAACGCAGCTCGTCAAAGCGTGCCAGGCGGAGGGCAAGCCGGTGATCATCGCGACACACTTGCTCGAGTCGATGGTGTCGTCGCCGATGCCGACGCGGGCGGAGATTTCCGATATTTCTAACGCCGTTCGCGAGCAGGCCGACGCAGTGATGCTGTCCGGCGAAACTACCACCGGCGAGTATCCCCTCGAAGCAGTTGAGGTATTCAAAAACATCATTCGCAGTATCGAGCCGTCGGTCGATTACGACTTGAACTCGACTATCATACTTCGCGAACCAAAGGCCAAGATGCTCCGCTCGGCCGCGACACTGGCCCAGGATCTTGGGCAGTCGGGCATCATCGTGTTTACCCGTAGCGGCTTCCTGGCCCACGTGCTCGGTGCGCTGCGTCCGCGGGGGGTTCCGATTTTTGCCTTCACCGATCGCGAGGACGTGTTCCGCCAGATGCTGTTGCCGTGGGGCGTCGAGCCGTTTTACATGGAGTTCTCCGACGATCCCGAGAAAACCATCAAAGACGCAATAGCTTACCTGAAGCGTCGCGAGTGGTGTGCCGAAGGGATGTGGCTGGTTGTCATCACCAACGTACTGGCTGGCGAGCAGGTCATCGACTCCATGCAGCTTCGCCAGGTGACTTAACTCGGCGGACACCCCTCACCGCACGAGCGGATGGGTCGCTATACTGGTAGGCCTGCCGACGCCCCCTTCCACCGCCCTCGCCTGCGTACTCCACCCATGGCCGCTGTTCCCTTGCTGTTACTGCTGCTCGGTGTGTTCGCTTGCGCGATGTCGGTGATTTTTATCAAGAACTGCGAAGTCGATCCGGTGATGCTAACCGGCTGGCGGCTCTTGATCGCTGCAGTCGCGCTCACACCCGTCTACATTCGCGACTGGCGGAAGCATCGCGCGCAGTTGGTCCGCAGCCATTACACCGACCCGTTGATACCAGGCGTGGTGCTGACGCTGCACTTCTTCTCCTGGATGTACGGCGCGCGGCTCACTACTGCGGTGAATGCGACCGTGCTAGTGAACCTGGTGCCGATCGCAATGCCGCTGCTCCTAATCCCATTGGCCGGCGAGCGACTCAACCGCCGAGAGCTGGTCGCTACCATCGTAGCCGCTATCGGATTAGTGATACTCTGCCAGGCCGATTATCACATGAGCAAAGAGTATCTGTATGGCGACCTGGTCTGCTTGGGCTCGATGATGCTCCTCGCGGTCTACCTGGCACTCGGCCGTCGCTACCGCCATCATCCGACGATCTGGCTCTATCTGGTGCCGCTCTACTACCTGGCGGCGATCTTGTCGTTCTTGCTCGCTCCGTGGATGGCTCACTCGACCTACATCAACTGGCAACAAGATGGTCTCTCCGTGCTCGCATTGGGATTGGTCCCGACGGTCATCGGCCACTCGATGCTCAACAACGCGATGCGATACTTTCGCGGACAGGTGGTCGCCCTCGCGTCGATGTTGCAGTTTGTGTTTGCTGGCATTCTCGGCTATTTCTTTCTCTCGGAGCCCCCGCCGCAGATGGTGTTCTATCCCGCTTGTGGCCTGATTCTGCTAGCCGGCGTGATTGTCGTCCTTGGCGAAAAGCGTGAAGCGGCCGGCAAAAAAGCGGCTGCGGAGTCGGCTTAGGCCTAAATTTTTCGCAGACGCTTTTTTCGTGTTGGTTCCGCTGTGCGATGCTCGTCCAGTGCGTGGGATGTGCTATGTTATTACTCGCTACTCACAGACGGTTTCTACTTTCGCAATCCTCCTTTTCAGGACTCCTACCATGCGAAACCTGTATGCGTTCGTCGCTATGATTGCAGCCTTGTTCGCGATGTCGCTCAGTACGACTCATGCCGAGCAGGCTCCCTTGGAACTCTGGTACGATCAACCTGCCCGCGCGTGGACCGATGCACTTCCAATTGGCAACGGTCACATGGGGGCGATGGTGTTCGGCAAGACCGATACCGAACGCGTGCAGTTCAACGAAGATACGGTTTGGGAGTCGGGCCCCGAAGACTATATCAACCCCGATGGTGGTCCCGAACTGCTGGCCGAGGTTCGCGAGACCTTATTCGAAGGCGATCAATCGAAGGCCGAGCGAATTGCCAACGGTCTGATGAGCAAGCCGCTCCGCCAGCGAGCGTACCAGCCATTCGGTGATCTACATCTGGAGTTCACGCACCAGAACCCCACGGAGTACCGCCGGTCGCTCGATCTCTCCGAAGCAGTCGCTAAGGTTCGTTACGAGCACGATGGAGTGATCTACGAGCGCGAGTACCTGGCCAGCTACCCCGAACGCACCATCGCCATTCGCTTGGAGGCCAGCGAGGCTGGCAAGGTGTCGTTCACTGCTGGGCTTTCGACTCCCCAAGACTTACGTGGCCAGTCGGCAACCGTCGACGGCAACAGCGGATTGCTCATGTTGCAAGCCAAGGTCAAAGATAACACCAGCAACGACCAACCCGCCAAGAGCGTAATCACTCTCGAGTGTCGCGCCCGCGTGTTGATAGAAGGTGGAACCATTACCAGCAGCGACAACAAGCTCACCGTGGCCGATGCCGACAGTGCCACGATCTTGCTGGTGACCTCGACCTCGTACATCGACTACCAAACGGTCGATGCCGATCCTACGAAGCTCTGCGACGAGCGACTCGCCAAACTCGAAGGTAAGACGTACGAAGCGATTCGCCAGGAACACGTGGCCGACTATCGCCAGCTGTTCGATCGTTGCACACTGACGCTCGGCGATGGCACTGCGCCCGACCTGCCGACCGACGACCGACTGATTGCCCACGCCAAGCAGACCGACCAGGCACTCGAAACACTCGTGTTTCAGTACGGTCGCTATCTGCTGATTGCCTCGAGTCGTCCCGGCAGCGCAGCGGCCAACCTGCAAGGCATCTGGAACGAGTCGCTCGCGCCCGCCTGGGATGCGAAGTACACGACCAACATCAATACCGAGATGAACTACTGGCTCGCTGAAACTACCAACCTGAGTGAGTGCAGCGAACCGTTATTCGACATGATCGACGATCTCACCGTGACTGGTGCGAAGGTCGCCCGCGAGCATTACGATTTGCCTGGCTGGGTGTTCCATCACAACACCGACGGTTGGCGCGGGGCCGCGGCCATCAACGCGACTGACCATGGGCTTTGGCCGGTCGGTGGTGCCTGGTTCTGCCAGCACCTGTGGTGGCACTATCAGTTTACCGGCGACGAAGCCTTTCTTCGCGAGCGGGCGTACCCGGCCATGAAGAAGTCGTGCGAGTTTTATTTAGCCTGGTTGATAGAAGATCCCAAGTACAACCAAGGTTGGCTGGTTAGCGGGCCGAGTAACTCGCCGGAGCGCGGCGGCCTGGTGATGGGTCCCACGATGGACCATCAGATTCTTCGCTTCCTGTTCCTTAACACCGCCCGTGCGGCCGACGCTCTCGGCACCGATCCCGAGTTCGCCGAAACCCTGCGCGACACTGCCAGCCGCATCGCTCCGCTGCAGGTTGGCTCGCACGGTCAGCTTAAGGAATGGTTGTACAAGGAAGACCCTGTGACCACGCACCGCCATGTGTCGCACCTGTGGGGTCTGCATCCTGGTGAAGAGATCACTCCGCAGGATACGCCTGAGCTGGCGAAGGCTTGCGAGGAGACGCTCGCCCTGCGTGGCGATGGCGGCACCAGTTGGTCGATGGCCTGGAAGATCAACTTCTGGGCGCGTCTGCTCGATGGCGATCATGCCCACCTGATGAGCAACAACTTCCTGAAGCTCACCTCGTCGCCCAAAACCAGCTACGGCGGTGGCGGCGTTTACACCAACTTGTTCTCGGCCCATCCGCCGTTCCAGATCGATGGCAACTTCGGCTACACGGCCGGCATCGTCGAAATGCTGCTGCAATCGCACCGCCGGACCGACGAAGGTACCACGATTCTCGACCTGCTCCCCGCCCTCCCTTCGGCCTGGCCCGATGGCAAGGTAACCGGCCTATGCGGCCGTGGCGGGTTCGTGGTCGATCTGACCTGGGAGGATGGTCAACTGATCGAAGCCGATATCGAGTCGAAACTCGGCAGGCCGGCCATCGTGACCGCAAATGGCCGCGAGTACCAGGTCGACCTGAAAGCAGGCGAGCAACTCACACTCGACCTGCGACCGTAGCATCGCTAGCAGACTCCACTTGCTTCGCAAAACTCCGCCATAAAAACCGACTTCCTCTTCCCAGTTTTCGCTGGGAAATGGCCACCTGCGGTGTTCTAATGGACAGTTGTTTTTATCCGTTGTTTGTCGTCAGTGGTCCGTTGTTGGAGAGTGGAATGGTGTAACCGAGTGAACATCAAATCGATCGACACCATCTACCACGCAAGCGCGCTGTAGGAGGGCTCTCCGAGCCCGATGGCCCTTGCGCTGGTGTTCGCTGCTGCGCGGTTTCTAAGCGGTAGGCTTTGGGCTGGAAGCGGTAGGCTGAGATCTTTCAGTCGCTGGAAGCTCCTTCAAGATGACATTTCTACATCCAACTCCCAACATCCAACTCCCAACTCAAAATAGTTTCCCATGGGTGGGAATCTATTTTGGGCAACTATCGCGGAGGTGTTGATGCAACTTATTACCTATCAAGGACTTGCGACCGCCTGGCACCGCGAAAATAGATTCCCACTCGATGCGTTATTGGGAATGGGAATCTATTTGAGGGCGAAAACTACTGGTTTTATAGAGTGCGTGCCGATTCAATTTTCCCATCGGTGGGAAAATTGGGAATCTATTTCTACGATGGTCGCTGACGAGTCGTATCCGCGAACTGCCCAAGGAATTTGAGCGATGACGAATCTATTTCAGGCGATCCCGACTGAACTGCCAGAGGAACTGGTGACCGTGCTGGCGGAGTCGAACAGCGTGCGGATCGAGCGGATCGTTTCCACTGGGCAGGCGAGCGCCGAGGGATTCTGGTACGACCAGGCGGAGCACGAGTGGGTCGCGGTGCTGGCCGGCGACGCAACGCTCGAGTTCGCCGATGGCGAGATGCTCGACCTCCGCCCTGGCGATCAGGTGCTGATTGCAGCTCACCGCAAGCATCGGGTCGCGCGGACTTCGACCACCGAACCGACCGTGTGGCTAGCGGTGTTTTTCGCCGACTGACTATTGGGCCGCTTCGCGCTGATAGACCTGCTTGAGCTTCTCGACCAACTCCGGGTGCGACGAAGCCAGGTTGGTCGACTCGCTGGGGTCGTCGTCGATATTCGCGAGGAACCAATGCCCGTCCACCAGCGCGGGGGCGGTGGTTCCGTCATGCGTTTGTGGATCGCGCATCAACTTCCATGGACCTTGCCGAACCGCCCACTGTTGCTGGAATTGCCAGCAGACCGCGTCGTGCGGAGTGGAAGCGTCGGCCGACTGAATGACCTTCAACAAACTACGACCATTGAGTTTCGCCTGCGAATCAACCGGCACGTCGCATATTTCGGCCAGCGTCGGCAGCCAGTCGCATCCGTGGGCGACCTGGCTACGAACCTCGCCGGCTGGCAGATGCCCCGGCCAGGAGATGATCGCCGGCAAACGCGTTCCCCCTTCGTAAATACTGAACTTCGCCCCCCGATACTTCCCGCTGCTTCCGCCACCATGATGCGCCCGCTGTTCCGTCGAATAGCCGTTGTCGGCTTGATAAACCACGATGGTGTTTTCGCGCAGCCCGGTGTCGTCCAGGTACTTCATCAACTGAGCCAATCGATCGTCGAGCGTCGAAACCCAGGCCGCATAGAGATTCCGCGGGTACGGCACCTGACGTTCGTTGTAATATTCGATCCACTTCGAATCGCCCTGGTAAGGATAGTGAGGAACATTGATCGCAAAGTACATGAAAAATGGCTTGTCGCGATGACTATCGATAAAGGACTCGGCTTTTTCGACCATGAGATCTGGAAAGAACTCGCCAGGGCGATGGACGCGCTCGCCGTTTTCCCACAGGTCGTGGCGATTCGGTCCGCCCCAGTAGTTGAAGTGCGAGTAGTTGTCGATGCAGCCACCCATGAATCCAAAGGAGTAATCGAAGCCTTGCTGCAAGGGTTGGCACCCCACTCCAACGCCGAGATGCCATTTGCCGATATGAGCTGTCGCGTAGCCAGCTTTCTGGAACATGCCAGGCATCGTGAACCCACCGACCGGCAATCCACTGCCGGTATAGGTGGCGAGGTTATCGTGCTCTTCGCTCGGTGGCCCCGATCCGTTGCCAGGCATGCCGACCCGCCAGGGATAGCAACCGGTAAGCAACCCCGCCCGCGATGGCGAGCAGACCGGCGCGGCCGAGTAGTACTGCGTGAATCGCACGCCTTGGTTGGCCAACGCGTCGGTCGCAGCGGTTTTAATAACGGTCGCCCCATAGCAACCGGCGTCGATGCTGCCTTGGTCGTCGGACATGATGACGATCACGTTCGGGCGCCGATCGGCCGCGGTACACCACGCTGGGGCCAAACACAAAGACATCCCCGCAAGAGTCATGGCCATTCGCACGGTTCGGTTGGTCGGCGTGTACATCGAAGTTTATTCCTGATTGGAGTTCATCTTATAGAAAGGAGAGATGGCTACGGCGATTCCATCGCACAGCTCACACCTGCCCATTCAACCATCGTAAACGGTTGCTGGTCTGCTGCGAACCACCTGTTCGGCTTATACCGATTCTGCTTCGCTGCGGGGCACTTCGAATCAAGACATTGCACGACAAATAGTCCGCAAGCGGGCCGCACTCGCCGGGCCATAAGGTACGTTTTCGTTACGTTAACCGGGGGGCACCTGCACATTGATTGTGTTATCTGGGGAGCCGGTTTTCCATCGTAAGGGGCATTCGATGCAAATCTACCAAGGGGTATCCACCGCAACCGACGGCTCGCTGGCCGTATCGGAAGCGACCGCCGACTGGGGCACCGAGCCGCAGATGGTCTTGGCGTTTGTATCCACAGCGCAAGACGCTGGCGATGTTGCCGCCGCGCTGGCCCACAAGTTTCCGCACTCGCACATCGTGGGATGTACCACTGCTGGCGAGCACCTATCGGGGCGGCATCTGCACGGCTCGCTGGTACTCACTGGCATCGATTCCGAGGACCTCACCTGGTCGACTGCGCTACTCACCGACTTAGACCACCTCGACGAATCGCGGGTGAGCCGCACCGTGGAGCAGATGCTGCACGAACTCGACATCTACAAATACACGCAGCTCGATCGCTGTTTTTGTTTGTCGTTCATCGATGGCTTGTCGATGAAGGAAGAAGTCACCTCGGCGTTGATTGCCGATGCACTGCAGGGCGTTCCGCTGCTCGGCGGTTCGGCCGGCGACGACGTGAAGTTCGAAAAGACCGAAGTCATCCACAACAGCCTGGCCTGCAGCGACGCGGTGGTGCTTACGATAGCCCACAGCCGAGTCCCGTTCAAGGTGCTCAAGCACCAGCATTTTACGACAACCCCGATCAGTCTGGTGGTGACCGAAGTCGACACAGCGGCCCGTCGTGTTTACGAACTCGATGGCTACCCTGCCCTGTCGGCCTACGCCCACGCGATTGGGCTCAATCCCGAACAGGTGACCGAGGAGGTGATTCTCAAGAATCCTGTCACTTTCTCCTGCAATGGAGAGATCTACGTCCGCTCGATTCAAGAAGTGATGCCAGATGGCTCGCTCATCTTCTACTGCGGTGTAGAAGAAGGCATGGTGCTCGAAATCGGCGCCCACAATCACATGTCGACCTCGCTGAAAACAGAGCTCGATAACCTGGCCGACAACTTTGGACCGATCGACTTCCTGCTGATGTGCAATTGCGTGTTGCGTGCTCAGGAGGCGGATAGCGAAGATTCGCACGACCAACTTGGCGACATCCTGAGCGAGACTTGTAGAACCTCCATCGGGTTCGACACCTACGGCGAGCAGCTCAACGGGCTGCATATCAATCAAACCATGGTCGCACTGGCCTTGCGTGACGGATAGACGAATTTGGGAGATTTCGGATGGGGCAGGCAATGATTGACGAGCAAACCGCTGTGCAAACCGACTGGGAACTCCGTTGTCGAGCAGCGGAGCGTACGGTCGCGGTGCTTAAAAACAAAGTAAAAGAGCTGTACAACGAGGGTGCGCAAACCAGTATCCACAAGCAACTTGAACGCGCGAAACAGCGGGAACTTGAGCATCGCAACCATGCTGCCGCCGAACGCCAAAAGCTGCAGGAAGAGTTCATTGCAGTATCGCGTCAGGCGGGCATGGCCGAAATCGCGGTTGGCGTATTGCACAACGTCGGCAACGTGCTGAACAGCGTGAACACCTCCGCCCACATGGTGCGGAATCGGCTTCGCAAAAGCCGCGCAACCACGCTCAAGCAGGCCTGCGACCTGCTTCAAAAAAACGAACAGAACCTGGTCGATTATCTGACTAACGATCCGCAAGGGCAGAAACTCCCTCTGCTGCTCGCCCGCGCTGCCGAAGCGGTGCTCCGAGAAAACGAGGATGCCTTGGTCGAGATCCATACGCTCGAACGACACATTGAACACATCGAGCGAATTGTTGCTAAGCAGCAGTCGTACGCCAAGGTGAGCAGCATGCTCGAGTCGATCCAAGTCGAGAAGCTGGTGGAAGATGCGATACAGATTAACGACGCATCGCTGATCCGCCACGACATCCGACTCGAACGCCATTTCGCCCGGGTGCCGTCGGTGATTACCGACAAGCACAAAGTGATGCAGATTCTGGTAAACCTGATCAAGAATGCCAAAGAAGCGGTATCGGACCTCACGCTCAAAGAGCGACACATCGAATTACGGATCGTGCATACCAGCGACGACATGGTAAGCGTGTCGGTGACCGACAACGGAGTCGGCATCTCAGCCGAGAATCTCGAACGCATCTTCACCTACGGATTTACGACCAAGAGCTTCGGCCATGGTTTCGGTTTGCACGCCTGCTCGATTACCGCCAAGGAGCTGTGCGGTACGCTGTCGGTCGATAGCCCGGGCGAGAACCTGGGGGCAACCTTTACGTTGAGCCTGCCGATCGAGAACGTGGTACCGGCACGCTTCAGCCGAGATCATGAAGACCAGTTGTACGCCAATCCACTGTAGAGAACGTAGGATTTGAGTGCGGAACTTTGCCAGTTTTCGATGGGAAATGGCCACCCCGCGCGTTCTAATTACAGATGCACATTCATTCGATTGGTGCATTGCTAATTGAAAACCTGGGATTCGCTGCTCAGAGATAACGAAGGCTCAATCAAACAGACATCCGTCAGCCAGACATTCCCCTGACCAGGGGAAGTCTCGTGCTGCTGCCGGCCGAGATGTACCGCAAGTGAGCGGAAAGAAGCGTCCCCGGCAGGATTCGAACCTGCAACCTTCGGCTTCGGAGGCCGACGCGCCTCTCAATCGCTACTGAAGACCTCGTCAATCTTTCCACTAAATCCAAGACCACTACATTTGCTAATCGCGAGCACTCTTAATTGAACTGAAGAAATATCGATACGAAGCGTGCGATAGCCAAGAAATCCAGACTGACGTTTTCTTAATACAAATCACACCAGACACTCCTTGACAGCTCAATCGACTCTGGTAAAGTCTTAATAGAGTTCAGCAAACGGGCCTTTTTTCAGCCCCAAAACCAGACGCTCCATGACAGCTCAAGCGAACGCAAATCACATGACCGCCAGAATGCATTTAATGTGCTGGGGAGACCACGCCGAGGATCAGCGGCAGGAGCTCGAAGAATTAGCAAATCGATTCAATATGGAAATTGCTTCCGAAATGGAAAATTTCGCTGAGTACTACAGCAGGCACTTTGATTGGGAGGCTCTCTCACTGATTGTTGATGCCAGCAACAGTGATGCGGATGCCTACCTAGGGCTACCGAAGATTCACCGCAGAAGCTACAGCCTCCTCAAGAACACTAAGGCCTTAAGCGTATTGTGTGATACGAAGCGGCCCATTCTTTGTGATCTGGCCCAACAGGAAATAGAGAAGTTAACTGCCAGCCATTTCCGAAAGTTCAGTCCTGTAGACTTGCGAGAACTTCTGCCAGCCATTGCTAGGAAGTCCAGGAGAGCCATTAAGCAGGCATGGCGATCAGCAGATAAATTGAGGCTCGCGGAGTCTGAACGTCGCAAGAAGGAGATGAAACAACGATTAGCCAATGGCTATGAAGTTACTTCGAATCTGAATCACGAAGCTAGGAGACTTGCCAACGGCAACCGCAAAAAGGAAGCCATTAAAGCCGATCAAAACGTAGCTCCATTTATTTCAGAGCTTCGCATCAATGGGAAATCCTTCCAATCTATAGCCGACCACCTGAACGCCCGCGGCTACGAAACACGACAAGGGTGTAAGTGGACATATTCACAAGTTCGTCGAGTCTATCTTCGATCAACAGAGGAAGGAGGCGATGCATAAGGGGCAAGCTTACCTACCTAACACTCAGTGCTTGGATTCTGAGTAGAACATTTTTACACTAAAGGTACCATACAAGATGAGTAAAGTCGTTATCAAACAATCTCGCGTATGCGATTACTTGCGTGCGGCCGGTTTACCTCTGAAGAAGAAAGATGATCGTGAGTTCATTCTTAAGCACTACCAGAGTGTACCAGGACTTCAGAGACGAAAAACTTCGCAAGCGAACTCTAACAATGGTGAAGGCTGCTGGTACGACTACGAATCAGCAAGAGTATTAGACGTGTTTCAAGCAGAGAAAGAGATTGCCGAGAGTATTGCGGTAATTATACGCATTCTAATTTAAACCTGCGCGTTTGAGCCGCCATCAACATACGGGGCGGCACAGACGGTTTTGATGAGTTCTTCGTTGAGCACGGCGGTCCGCCATGCGGTCATGGCCGCTTCTTCCAAGTCATCGTAGTCGTCGTAGGCCCGGTTGCTCCAGAAGTGGCTTTTGAGGTAATGCCAGAGGTTTTCGATTGGGTTAAGTTCAGGGCTGTAGGGCGGCAGTTGCACCAGCGACACGTTTTCTGGGACCTGAATTGCCTTGCTGGTGTGGAAGCCGGCGCCATCCCAGATCATCACGGCGTGCTCGCCCTCGGGGATCGTTTCGGAGAACGATTCCAAGAACGAGTTAATGATCTTCGTGTTCAGTTGCGGGCTCAGCAGGCCCTCGGCGTGTCCGGTTTCCGGGCAGACCGCCCCAATCACCCACAAGTATTCGTATTCGGTTTGACGGACGGCGGTCGGTCGGGAGCCCCGCTCGGCCCACAGGTTGGTGTTGGTCCCCTGCTGTCCGAACCGTGATTCGTCCTGGAAGTAGACCCGCAGCTGTTTATGGGGATGCTCCGCGGCGATCTCCTTGATTCGCTCAGGCCACTCCCGCTTGAACGCCTCGATCTTTTCAGGGTCTGCTTTGCGATGACGCGGCCTGGGACGCAGGTAGCTGTAGCCCAATCGGTGTAGCAGCCAGTACACCGCAGGCAACGACCGCCTCACGCCGAACTCCTCGGCCAAGATGCGTTGGAAGTCCTTGCCCCGCAACGAGCAGACAAGGTCTTCGCTCGTTGGCCCTGCCGCGAGACGCTCACGAAACGTCTGCTCTTGGTCGGCTGTGAGTGGCAGGTTCAACGACCCACCGCGGTGGTCGTCCAGCCCCGCCAGCCCGTGTCGATTGTATCGGGCGACCCACTCCTGGCACGCCCGTCGCGATAGCCCAACAGCGGCTGCCACAGCGGGGGCCGTCCAGCCCTCGTGACCTAAGATCAGAATCCGCAACCGCTTGGAGCGATTGACGTTCTTCTCCACACGCTCCAATCGCTTTAACTCCGCAAGCGGAAGATGCCCCGCCACTTTCATCGCGACCTCCATGTTCTCGGAAAGTCGCATTATGATGGGGGGAATAGGAAAGCGCAATAGAAAGCGCGCAGCTCTTCTTTAGAATGCGTATTATAGGGGACAATTCCAAGCCAACTGCTTGATCGCGCTACACCACGACTGAAACAATCCATTTCGTGTGTCAATCTCCAACAGACTTTCTACCCTAAGGAGTCTGTTGGAGATGTTTAGATACCCGAAGCAGACTCAGACGGTTGTATGCCAATCCACTGTAGAGAACGTTGGATTTGAGTGCGGAACTTTGCCAGTTTTCGATGGGAAATGGCCACCCCGCGCGTTCTAATTACAGATGCACATTCATTCGATTAGTGCATTGCTCTTTGAAAACCTGGGATTCGGTGCTCAGAGAGCACGAAGGCTCGATCAAACAGACATCCGTCAGCCAGATATCCCCCTGACTAGGGGAAGTCGCGTGCTGCTGCCGGCCGGTGTACCGCAAGCGAGCGGAAAAAAACGTCCCCGGCAGGATTCGAACCTGCAACCTTCGGCTTCGGAGGCCGACGCGCTATCCAGTTGTGCCACGGGGACATATGGTGAGCGGGCGGTCCACCGGTTTCGGGGACCACCAGCAGTCATTCACCCCATTGGGGCATTGCTGAACGACGGCTCTAGACTATCCTTTTAGAGCGGAAACCGCAATTGGGTGGTCGACCGCCGAGCCCCCTCGCTGGGCACCGCATTACACAAGACAACTGGGGTTCGGGCTTTGCTCGAAACTACTTACAATTCCTGCATTCACAATCTTGCTTAGCATATTTCGCAGGTCGTGTCCGTCGAGAACACCGACCTGATCACGGAGGATGGAATGGAATTTCCAGGGGTGGATGGCTTCTTAGGCACGCGGGCATCGCTGATGCTCGACGTGGTGTTCCTGGCAATGTTCCTGGTAATTCCGCTGATGGCAGGCAGCATTGCCCTGGCGCGGTTTCGTCGTCAATGGCAATCGCACAAGCTCATTCAACTCACACTCGGCATCGTGCTGCTGCTGGCCGTGGTTGCGTTTGAAGTCGACATGCAGTTCCTCACCAAATGGGAAGCCCGCGCAGAGCCTTCGCCCTACTTCAGCGAAGCAACGCAATGGAGCTGCCCAGCCGGCGTGGCCCTGATCGTACACCTGATGTTCGCGGTACCAACCGCTTTGGTCTGGGTATATGTGATTGTCAGTGCACTGCGACAATTCCCCAAACCACCGGTGCCAGGCGCCCACAGCTTTCAACACAAGCTGTGGGGGCGCGTGGCGGCAATCGGCATGACCATGACAGCCATCACCGGATGGGTGTTCTACTACATGGCCTTTGTTGCCAGCTAACAGCAACTCGGCCGAACACAAGTATTAAACCGTGTCGCGATACTGCGTCTTCACTGGCTCGCCGGCTGACAACGCGATGCGATTCAGCGCGTTGATAAAGGCCAGTGTACTGGCTTCAACTGTGTCGGTCGAAACACCGCGTCCACGATACAACCGGTTTTGATATTCGAGTTCAACGGTCGACTCACCTTGAGCGTCCTTACCCTGACTCACGCTGTGGACGCGATAGTCGCGAACCATCACCTGAGTGTCGGTGATTTTCTCGATCACGCGGAACAGAGCGTCGAGGGGACCATCGCCGCCGAAGAAGGTGTCGGTCACCTGCTCCCCACCCCGCTTGAGGGTGACTGTCGCAGCAGGGATGCCATCGGCTTCGAGCTTCAGCTCGTAGCGAACCAACTGCCATTGATCGTCGTGGGCGGCAACTCGCTTGTCGATCAACGCGGCAATGTCCGAGTCGTAGACTTCCTTCTTCTTATCGGCCAGCTTTTTGAAGGCCTCGAACACCTCCTGCAACTTATCCCCTTCCAAATGGTAGCCAAGCGACTTCGCCCGATCGGCCAACGCCGCACGACCACTGTGCTTGCCGAGCACCAAGTCGGTCTTCTGGAATCCAACATCCTCGGGACGCATGATCTCGTAGGTGGTGGGATTCTTGAGCATGCCATCCTGGTGGATGCCCGACTCGTGGGCGAACGCATTGCGGCCAACGATCGCCTTGTTGCGTTGCACTTCGAGACCGGTGACGCTCGATACCAGGCGACTGGTCGGCACCAAGCGGGTGGTGTCGATGCCGGTTTCGCAGTGGTAGAAGTCCGACCGAGTTTTGAGTGCCATAACGATTTCTTCCAGCGAGCAATTTCCCGCCCGCTCGCCGATGCCGTTGATGGTGCACTCGATCTGGCCGGCGCCGTTCTCGACGGCCGCCAAACTGTTGGCCACGGCCAGTCCCAGGTCGTTATGGCAATGCACACTAATCACCGCCTGGTCGATGTTCGGCACCCGGTTCTTCAGGTCAGCAATCACACGCCCCATGTACGCAGGAGTCGCATACCCCACCGTGTCGGGAATGTTTACCGTTGTGGCCCCCGCTGCGATGGCTGCTTCGACCACTTTGCAGAGGAAGTCGATCTCGGTACGGGCGGCATCCTCGGGACTGAACTCAATGTTGTCGCACAGCGACTTCGCCCGCTTCACTCCAGCGATGGCCCGGTCGATGATCTCCTGCTTGTCCATCTTGAGTTTGAACTCGCGATGGATCGCGCTAGTCGCGAGAAACACGTGGATACGTCCCTGCTCGGCGGGCTTCAAAGCCTCGCCGGCTCGGTCGATGTCCTTGTCGTTACAACGTGCCAGACCGCAGATCGTCGCCCCTTTGGTGTTTTCGGCAATGGAGCGAACCGCTTCGAAGTCGCCAGGCGAGGCGATGGGAAACCCTGCTTCAATCACATCCACCTTCAGATCGACTAGCGCTTGGGCGACCTCGAGCTTTTCGCCAAGGTTCATGCTGGCACCTGGAGATTGTTCGCCGTCGCGGAGCGTAGTGTCGAAGATTACGATGTTACGTGACATGGGTAGTTGTGGAGTAAATGAGAGGAAAACGGAGTGACATAGAAACAAAAAAACCCCGAGGTGAGAGACCTCAGGGTTGGTAGATTGCATTCAGTATGGTTGCAAAGTCCCTAAGGCGTGCTCGGAGCAAGCAGTAGTAGGAGAGCAAGGCTAAGGAGGGTCTTTGTGTCCATGGTTGTAACCTAGCTGACAGTCTGTGTCGGGTCAAGGTTCGGTAGATAGGTTTTGCCGCAGTGAATTCTGCTATAATTCGGCCATGCGAAAAATCACCCTGTGCATACCGCTGTTGCTGGCAAATTGGGCCTTTGGGCAGCTCGATTTCATGCCTTCCGAGCCGCTTCCGGCGGCCGAGGCTCGGGTTGTCGAAGTCACTAGTAATATCGAACGCGAACTCGCACAACTCCAGGCGCTGGCCGATGCTAAGGCCTGGGACGAAGCGGTCGACGGAATGCTGCGGCTAGCTGCCGAATCGAACAACGCACTGGTCGAGGTTTCCGACGACTGCTTCCTGCCGATCGGCAACGCCTGCCAATGGCACCTGAGTCGGTGGCCTGCCGAGGGTCTGGAGCGATACCGACAACGAGTCGACGCCACCGCTCGCCAGATGCTCGAGACCGCCCTCGCTGCCCGCGACACGGCTGGTATTCAGCAGGTGATCGATCAGTACTTTGTGAGCAGCGTCGGCGACGACGCTCTGCTGGCGATGGCCGATCTGTCGCTCGAAGCGGGCAATCTGTCGAAAGCACGCAGCTCGCTGCAGATGCTCTCGCCGCGACTTTCGTCTGACGACGGCCGACTGTGGGGAGTGATCCTAACCAATGGAACCTGGACCGCTGCCCAATTGAAACAGCTCGCGACGAGCGATCTTGCCAAGCGGGCAGCGACGGCCAGTTTGGTTTACCCCGATACCGATCTTCCGGTGGCCGACATGCTGGCCCGGCTGGCGGTGATCTCGATTCGTCAGCGGAACTTCGCCCGCGCCGAACAAGAACTCGCGTTGCTCGAAGCCTGGTACCCAAATGCCCAAGGCGTGCTCGCGGGCCGCCAGGCGGTGCTCGCCGAGAGTGTCGCCAGCAGCCTGCAATCGGCAAAGAACTGGCCGATGCCAGCGGCTCAACAAACAAGCCCCGCAGTCGGCGACCTCAATCAGGTGGTGTGGCGGCACGAAGCCCCCACGCCGGCAGTGCGCACGGCCCAGCGTCCGGTGGACTTATGGCTCCGTCAGGTGGGCACCCCGGCCGAAGCTCCCTTACCGGCGATCCCCGATTACCTTTTGCCATTCACCGGCAACGAAATGGTGATCTACACGCCGGTCGACGCGGAACTTCTGCAATTCAGCGCGGGCGATCCTTGGATTGCCCTCAACGCAGCAACAGGCAAACCACTATTTGGAGAGACCGGCACCGTCTACGGGCCGCCGGTTGCTCGCCCGCAAGCTTCTCGGCAAAACAATGCCGACAACTCACTCGCTGCTCCACAAATTGCGATCCGTGCTCGACAGCTTCAAATGCAGGTGGAAGTACGCAACGGCATGGTCATCCAACGAGAGCTCGTACTCAACAATCGCCCTATGGCCGCTGGGCAATCTTCCAATCCACCACAAGGCTGTCTGATCGACGACCTGCTTTATGCCGTCACGCTTCCCAAAGCGAATGCGACCATCCGCTCGAGCGCCGCGCCTGCTACCAAACACCTGATGGTGCTCGATCTGTCGGCCGAGGGAAAACTAGAACTCGAAATTGAACCAGACGAAGGAACTCAGTTTGTTACCGCGCCGCTAGTGACTGATGATTACATCTACCTGGTGGAACAACACACTGAGCAAGGGGGCCAGGTGTCGGTCGCCTGCTTTGCTCGTACGACGGGTCGCAACGTTTGGCGGACGCCGGTGTGTGCCATTTCGGGAGAAGGAGCCTCGCTCAGCAGCGACGCGTTGACACAGGTGGAAGACAAGCTCGTGCTTGCGGCTCCAGGCCTAGTGGTTACCGTCGACGCAATTACAGGGCGAATGAAGTGGGCCCGCAAGTACGAGCGTGCTCGCTCCACCGCACCAGACGATCTAGCCCTGGTTGGCACCCGCACCCGTGGAGCCGTGCTGGCGACCAGCGAAGGCATTGTATGTGCTCCGGTCGATGCGGCCGGCATGTTCGCACTCGACTCCGAAACAGGTCAAACCTTGTGGTACAACGCCCAGCCTTGGGATGTAGAGTACGTACTGGGCGTTGTGGAGAATCGTTTGATTGCTGCGGGCAATCAGCTTTGGATTTTGGATGCCACCACTGGCCAGCGGCTATCCCAATGGCCGCATCCGATGGATGGCAACCTGGTGCTCCGCGGCCGGGCATGCATGGCGGGCGATGAGGTCTTCTGCCCAACGAAAGATGCCATCCATACTTTCAATGTTCGGACCAGCCAACCATCGCGGGTGCCGATTCCTCTCGAAACTGACGAGGGGGCTAACCTTACCGTTTGTGGGCAGGGCTTGCTGGTTACCACCGACGAATTCATCCTGTTTCTCGGAAAATCCCCTCCTAAGAAGGGGGAACAGAAGGTCGACGAAATCCGCTTGGGGACCCTGCAATCGGAGCGTCGCGAGTTTATATTGGACTAACCTTGCTGGCAGGCACCCCCTGACTCCCTACCCACCTCCCGCCTGCCGGCCACATCACGCTAGAGACATTAGGAATACTCCATGCTTGGTGACAGCGATCTGGAAGACATTCGCCATCTTGGGCAAGCCAGCGATCGTTTGACGAGTGAACTCGGCAAAGTGATCGTCGGTCAGCGCGAAGTGGTTGAGCAATTGCTGATCGCCATGTTCGCCCGCGGCCATTGCTTGCTGGTGGGTGTGCCGGGACTGGCAAAGACACTGCTGATTCGCACGCTTTCCGATGCGTTGTCGCTCAACTTCAGCCGGGTTCAATTCACGCCCGATTTGATGCCGGCCGACATCACCGGCACAGAAGTCATTCAGGAAGACAAGTCGACCGGCAAACGCGAGTTTCGTTTCCTCGAAGGCCCGCTGTTTGCCAATATCGTACTAGCCGACGAAATCAACCGTACTCCGCCCAAGACGCAAGCGGCATTGCTCGAAGCCATGCAGGAGAAGCAAGTCACCGTCGGGGGCAAGCGATACACACTGCCCGAACCTTTCTTCGTGCTGGCGACCCAAAACCCGATTGAGCAGGAAGGCACCTATCCGCTTCCCGAAGCTCAGCTCGACCGCTTCATGTTCATGGTGCAAGTCGAATACCCGGATGCCGACGAAGAACTGGCCATCGTCAAACAAACCACGGCCGACATCGAAGTGTCGGTATCCGAAGTGCTCTCGGCCGAAGAGATTCTACGGCTAAGCCACGTAGTGCGGCGAGTACCGATTGCCGACCACCTTGCCCAGTACGCAATCGCCATCGTTCGCAACACTCGCGTCCGCGGCGGCAAAGCCAAGGTGCAAGTGCCGCCGATGGTGGATCAATACGTAAGCTGGGGCGCAGGCCCTCGGGCCAGTCAGTATTTGGTGTTGGCCGCCAAAGCACGAGCCGCTCTGGCAGGTCGCCATTGCGTCGAAAGCGACGACTTACGGGCAGTGGCCGGTCCGGTGCTGCGACATCGCTTAATCACAAACTTCAACGCCGAGGCCGATGGCATATCTGCCGACGACGTGATCTCCCACCTGTTAGAAACTACTCCCCTGGGAACCGAATCGGCGGCGTAACGCCTGGTATGACGAACTTGGTTCCCTCCCACCTCGTTTCTTATTTTTTGTTGAGCTTGCCATGACTAACTACCTCGATTTTCGCGCACGCCGATTTGTGCTCGTCGCCACGATCGTGGCCTTAAGTGGCATGGCCGCTAAGGTTGCCAACGCAACCGCGGCCATCCAGCGAGTGTTTATCAACGAAATCGTCAAACCAATGGACGACAAAGACTACATGAACTTTGTTCGTCGCAAGGCCAAATGCAACGTTTGCCATCAAGGCAAAGGGGGCCATAGCAATAATCCTTACGGGGCCGCGCTCGCGACCTTGATTGATCACGAGGAAGATGAAAAGGACAAGGAAAAAGTCCTGGCTGCGATCAAACAAGCGAACGAGATGCCTTTCGGCGAGAGTGGTGAAACTTTCGGCGAACGCATTGCTGCTGGCAAACTGCCAGGTGGCGACGATCTGGAAGAACTGCAAAAGGAAGTGGAACCCGAACCCATCGTGTTGTTCGATGGCGAAACGCTCGAAGGTTGGGTCGGCGCTACCGATTCGTACGAAGTACGCGATGGAGCGATTGTCTGCCCTGCAGGCAAGGGTGGTAATCTCTTTACCAAGGACGAGTACGCCGATTTCGAGTTCTCGTTTGAGTTCCTGCTGACCCCAGGCGCCAACAATGGCATCGGCATTCGTGCTCCGCTCGAGGGCGATGCGGCCTACTCGGGCTTCGAGATCCAGGTACTCGACAACACGGCCGATAAGTACGCGAACCTGCAGCCTTACCAATACCATGGCTCCGTATATGGTATCGCCCCTGCGAAGCGAGGCTTCCTGAAGCCCGTGGGCGAATGGAACACCGAAGTGATTCGCGTGAAAGGCCGTCAGATCACTGTGACCCTTAACGGCGAAGTAATCACCGACGTCGATCTCGACGAAGTCGCTCCGGAAGGCAAGACGAAGGATGGGCACAACCACCCTGGTCTCACCCGTGAAAAAGGCCATATCGGCTTCTGCGGGCATGGCGACGAAGTGCACTACCGCAATCTAAAGGTCGTGCCGCTGGTCGAACACGGCGACGACGATGAGGACGAAGAAGAGGACGACGATCAGTAGTGATTGCTAATCGTTTAACGAACAAACGATTGGTACCGGCTTTAACGGTTAGCCCATGATTGGGCGATCATAGCCGCTTCGATCCTTACAGCTACTTTCAGGCCACCACTTCCTAGCGAAGTGGTGGCCTGCTTTTTTTCAGTTTCCCGACTCTCGACCTAGCCACAAGCTAAATATCCTTATGTAGGTCGATATCGCCATTTTGCAGAGCGGTTTCGGCATTAGTCATCACGACTAGAGCACTCCTCAAGTGCTTCTCGAAACTCGGGACTTCCGCTTAGGAGTCGAGTCTCGAAAAGTGGTCTTGAGTGGATAGCTCGAATGAGTGGGCAGGTATCGTGAGGCTGCAAAACTATTCCGCCGATCCGTGGTGTCGCGCGCCGATAACCATGCGCGGGAATAGTGGCTTCTTACCCGGCCGCTCGTACGAGCTTGCAAAGGTTGCAGGAACGTAGCGAAGTTGCTCGGATGAATGTCGCACGAACAAATGGTGCCTCGCACAACGATTGCTCTTGCCATGCAAGCAGCACTCTGCGAACGCGCTGTTTACTTCGGGCGCGACGACTAGCTTTGCTCTTGTTATTGATCCAAGGTTGCTGCAGCGGAGCGTTTGCTCAAACCGTAGTTGTCAACCGCGAATACGATATCAAAGCTGCTTTTCTTTACCAATTCTCCAAGTACGTCGAATGGCCATCCGATTCGTTCTCCAAGGATGATCAACCCTTTGTTATCGGAATCGCCAGTTCCAATCCATTTGGTTCGAGTCTTGATCAAATCGCTGAGCGTAAGAAAGTATCGGGTCGAACCATTGAGATCGTCACCGTTACCGAGACGTCCGAAGTCGCACATTGCCATATCTTGTTCATCCCAGGAATAGAACTTACTGACAAAGACCAAGAACTGCTTGCAGCCGCTGCTGACGTTGCTGTACTGACCGTTGGCGAATCTGACGAATTCATTTCAGCAGGTGGCAGCATGCAATTCTATCTGGAAAACAACAAGGTTCGTTTTGCTTGCAGCCGATCGACGGCCGCTGGAAGCCGCTTAAAGATCAGTTCCAAGTTGCTATCGCTCGCGAAAATTATCGATCCCCAAACTGCATCGTCCACCCCGTAACAGATCGCGTCCCATGCTAAAACGCTGGTTAAACCGATTGCCGATCCAGAGAAAGCTCACCTTCTTGGTGCTTTCTGCGGTATTGACTGCGCTGTTGCTATCGTCCGTGGCGTTGCTGTTCAAACACTGGCAGTTCGAACGCGCTGCCATGGTTCGTCAGCTCAATTCGCTGTGCGATTTGCTGGGGGCCAACACGACCGCCTCGATTGAATTCGACGACAACTTGGCGGCTCAGCAGCTGCTCGATTCACTACGACTGCAGCCATCGATCGAAGCGGGGTACATTTACCTGCCTGATGGTGAGATCTTTACCGCTTACTCCCATTCGAAAACGTCCATCGACCCTCCCGCTGCCCCTACAGAGATGGGACACGCGTTTCTCGGCAAGAATCTGCTTTCGGTAGCCTCTCCGATTGAATCCGATGATGAAGTGATAGGCACCATCTATATCGTGGCCAATCTCGATGCACTGAACCGTGAAATATTCGACTATTCCGTCATTGTGCTGGTGGTTGTACTGATTTGCTCGGGCATCACCTATCTAGTGTGTGCCCCTTTGCAGCAATCGATTGCGGGTCCCATTCTGGATCTGGCCAATACCGCCAAACGCATTTCGGCGGAAGAGGATTACTCGATCCGTGTGACGAAAGACAGCGAGGATGAACTCGGGGTGCTCTACGATCAGTTCAATCGCATGCTCGATCAAGTCGAAACTAGCAAACAAGAGCTTCAAGAAGCGAACGATCAATTGGAAATTCGCGTGGATCAAAGAACGCGACAGCTGTCTGACGCCAATTACGAACTCAGCAACGAAGTGTCCGAACGCCGAAGGGCCGAACTGGAACTCGAGCGGGTGCATCGTGAGTTTGTCGAGGCGGCTCGATACGCTGGAATGGCGGAAATCGCTTCGGGCGTGCTGCATAATGTTGGCAACGTGCTCAATAGCGTGAATGTCTCGGCGAATACGATCTTCCAACGCCTGAAGACCTCCAAACGCAAGCAACTGAAGCGTCTGGTCGACCTGTTCAACGAGCACTCCGACGATCTGGGAGAATTCCTTAAGAACGACGAACGAGGCAAACAGATCCCGAAGTTTCTGGACAAACTAGCCGAGAGTCTCGAAACCGAAGACAACGTGATGATGATCGAGTCGTCATCACTGACGAGTAATATCGAACATATCAAGGCGATTATCGCCACCCAGCAGTCCTACGCAGGCACGAGCGGGCTGGTGGAACCGATGAATATCAACGAACTACTGGAGGATGTCATTAAGCTCAATGCATCCTCCTTCGATCGCCACCAGATTCAGATCGTCCGCGATTTCGGTGAACTATCGGAATTGCTGGTCGATAAACAGCGACTACTGCAAATCGTAATCAATCTGGTCAAGAACGCCAAAGAATCGTTGCTTGAGCAAAGCGACAACGAGCGCGTATTGCGATTAACGACGTTAACGAAAGACGACCGCCTATTGGTTCAGATTTCTGATACCGGTGTTGGTATCGAGCCACATAATCTTACGAAGGTTTTCTCGCATGGCTTTTCCACAAAGTCAGGCGGCCACGGCTTCGGACTGCACAGTTGTGCCAATGCCGCAGCCACCATGGAAGGCGAACTTACTGTCGAGAGCGAAGGCCACATGAAGGGGGCCACGTTCACACTCAGTCTTCCCTGCAAGCCTGTTGTCGTTGCATCCCATTAGCCGCCTAGCAAGAACTCGCTCATGATCACCACAGAGAGATTGGCAATGCCACAAGTCGCCACGAACACGCGGATCTTGATTGTCGACGACAATCCTGCCATCCACGAGGACTATCGGAAGATACTCGCACTCGACACCGAGGACGAAGCCCTCGACGAGTTGAGCGCGCTCGTATTCGGCGACGAAGCCTCGTCGACCGACGTTCCGACGTTCGAGCTTATCTCCGCCCATCAGGGGCAAGAAGCCTACGAATTGGTCAAACGCAGCCAACTGGAGAACACTCCGTTTGCCATGGCGTTTGTCGACATGCGTATGCCACCCGGCTGGGACGGGCTACAGACCATCGAGCACCTATGGCAGGTCGATCCACGATTGCAGGTGGTGATTTGCACTGCGTTTTCCGATTACTCGTGGTCGGAGATCATCGAGCGCATTCCCTATCGCGATCGGCTACTCATACTCAAGAAGCCCTTCGACAATGTCGAAGTTTGTCAGCTGGCCATTGCGCTGACGCAGAAATGGGACCTCGAGCGTCATGCAGAAAGCAAGATCGACTCGATCGTGGAAACCGCCGTGGATGGCATTCTAACGATGACCACCGAGGGCGTGATTGAGTCGTCGAACCAGGCGGCCAGCTTCTTGTTCGGTTTCTCGCGTGATGAGTTGGTTGGCAAGTCCTTTGCCACGCTCCTTACCGAGCCGGCCATCGCAACCTGGCAAGCATGCGTGGGCAAGACTCTTACCAAAAAGAGCGAGGAAGCAGTACCTGCCATTGATGTGAATGGCGTTCACAAATCGGGCAAGGAAGTACCGATGCTCGTGAGCCTTAGCCAATTTGACGCTAGCGACGGCAAACGCTGGACGGCTATCTTGCGAGACCTTACCGAATACAAACAACTGCAAGACAAGTTGAATCAGGCGCGTAAGCTGGAATCGGTTGGTCAACTGGCCGCCGGGGTGGCTCATGAAATCAATACGCCGATGCAGTTCATTCACCAGAACATTGAGTTTGTTCGACATTGCACCGAGAAGATCGAACGCGTGTTCGAGGCCTTCGAACGCAATCTCGATCTGACCGGTCCCTCCAAGACCTGGGATGAACGCTGGGGCGAGATGATTAGCATCAAGGATCGCGAACAGTTCTCGATGGTCCGCACCGAATTGCCTCAAGCGATTGAGGAAACCCTCGAAGGCGTGCGTCGTGTGGTCGAGGTAGTTCAAGCGATGTCTCGCTTTACCAATCCCGGACAGGAATCCTGCGCTCCGCTTGACATTAACAAGGCGATCGAGAGTGCGACCACAGTTACCCGAAACACCCTCAAGAAGATTGCCAAGGTGCATCTGCACCTCGATCCTAAGCTACCAGAGTTGGTATGCGTGCCGCATGAGATCCACCAAGTGCTGCTTAACCTGATTGTGAATGCCTCGGACGCCATTCAGCAGAAGTATGGCGAGCACGACGAACCACAGGGACGCCTGACGCTCCGCACGATTCAAGAACCCGATCATGCGGTGATCGTGGTCGAAGACGACGGTGTCGGCATTCCGTTGGATATCCGCGAGCGAGTGTACGACCCCTTCTTCACGACGAAAGAGGTCGGACGTGGCACCGGTCAGGGGTTGTCGGTTGTCTATAACACCGTGGTTCACAAACACGGCGGTTCGATCGATTTCGATAGCACTCCCGGCGTTGGCACCCGATTTACCATTCGCTTGCCGTGGGACACGCCTTGCGAGACGCTCAGCAAGTCGGCAGAAGAAGATCTGCTACCAGCCGAACCGTACAGCTAACAAGCTTAAGCGGCGTAGCTCACAATATTAGGATGTCGACAGCCTGGCGGCTTGAGTTCGCATTCGCCAGCGATCCACAACGGCCAAGAGCGCGGGCAGCATGAGCAAGTTGGCCGCCAGCGCAACGGCCATCACAACGCTGATTACGCAGCCAAAGTAGGCGATCGGCAGAAATCGCGACATCCCCATCACCGCAAAACCAGCCGCGATCACCACGCTGGTAAGCGTGCAAGCTCTCCCGACCGACAATTGAGTCGTGGCGATCGCTCGCTTCACGCTCTGCCCTTTCGCTCGACTCGAGCGATATCTCCATAGGTAGTGGATGGTATCGTCCACCGCGATTCCCAACGCGATGGCCAGCATCATGGAAGTCACCGTATTGAATGGCACATGGAAAATCGCCATCAGGCCGACGCATGACGCCCCAGCGAACAGTGGTGGCATCATGCCGATGAACGCTAGCCGCCATGACTTTAGCACCAAGGCCATGGTTAAGAGCACCCCAATCGTGCTGGCGATGAGCGATACCACTTGATCGCGGAGCAGCTCTCTAGCAACGTGAGCGTAGAAGTAGTAAAGCCCAGTCATACGGACCTGGTATTCATCGCCGAGGAGCTCTTCTGCTCGCGCGCAGATTTCGTCTCCCAACTCGATCTTGCTCGCCGCATCAGGTCCTTCGCTGGCGAAGAACGCCACACGCATGGTTCCTTTCTCTGGATGTACAAACTCAGCGAGTGGTTCGTCGCCGAGAAACATCTTTAGCGCGGTCGTGAGTAAAGTGGTTCGGCGTTTCAAGGCCGAGTCGGTTGTTGGCAAATCAAAGTTGCCGAACTTGAACAGGTCGACCACCGAAATCATGCGGACGATTGGTTCGCGACTGCCGTACTCTTCTGTCAATTGGTCAATCGCGGCCAGAGAGTGGGGCGAGAGCACCTGACTCCCGTCGCGACGATCGATTAGCAGCTCCATCGATTGCATGGGGGTCAGCGTGTCTTGCACGAATTCGTAGTTGGTACGAATCTCGTCGTCGGGACGAAAGTTTTCCAGGAACCGCAAACTGAACTGCAACTTCGCGGTGAGGGCTGCGCCGCCGATGCCTACGATCAAGAACAGCAACATAATCGGCAACGGATTCTTTCGCGCTAATAAGAGCGAACCACGAAGCAAGCGATCGATCGGCCGCGATAGCATCGGTTGCGTCTTATACTGCGTCAGCGTGCCGCACGCGCCGGCTAAACTCAGCACCAGCCCAACTCCCAAGCCTAGCAGCATGAGCAAGGCGAAGGTGCGGACCGGTTCGAGGGCCGAAACACCGACTGCCCCGAACCCAACCATGGTCGTGGCGACGACTCCGGTGCAAGGACGAATCAGCCGGCGGATCGTGATTTCGGCGTGACCTCGTGTTTCGTCGTGACCCACGGCAAGATGCACACAGTTAGCAATCGTTAACACAGCGGTCAGCAGCACCAGCATCGGCAGGTTCAGCGCGGTGTTGATGCCCAGCCATACCGACAAGCCCAGCGTAATAGCGACGCTCGCAACACCTACCAGCAACGGATAAGCAGCCAGGCGGAACGAACCGAGCGACAACAACAGCACGACCAGCGAAGCGGCTGCGCCGAGCATGCCGAACGTCACCAAGTCGTCCCACACGAGATGGGTCATCTCGTAGCTAAGCACGTAAGGGCCGGTCAGCACTACTTCGTGCCCTGGATGCTCGGCCCGCGCCTGGGCGACTATTTGCTTTAGCGCGGCGACCGTTTCGCCGCGGGTCATCTCCTTGACCACCGAATCGTCGCGCATTTGTAGAATGATGCTTGCGGCTCGCTTGTCGCTGCTGACCAACAGCCCCTTGGCGATGTTGGTGTCGGCCAAAAACCGCCGCAACAACTTCGGGGCCTGGCAGATCGAAGCTGCTCCGTCGACGGCTGGCAACTCGCTCGATTGCTTAACGACCTCTTCCAAGCATTCTTGCGTCTCTGGAGAAAGTGCATTCTCGGATCGGACGACGATCAGTGTCAGCTCGACGCCAGCGAATTCGTCGATAAATGCTTCGAGGTCGCGAAACTGCTGCGAATTGTTGCCGGCCAGAGAGCTTAGGGAATACTCGTCGGACAGCCCAGGACGCCAAAGCGAAACCGCACTGGCCACGGCAGCAACTGCCGCCAGCACCAAGATGGGGCGGTGCCAATTCGCGATTCGAGCGGCTATGTCCAAGGTCCAACTCCCAGAAGCAACAATAAACCACGCAAATCGAGCCTCTCTGCCCTAAAGCACCGAGAGGCTCGTTTGCAGGCCGGACGCCTGTTGAAGTAACTCAACAGTTCCGCCCTTCTTGTTGCATTACCTTGTGCACCCCAGACAAGTTTCGGCAAATTGCCAACCAGCCGGGGTGACAGGACCTAGGCGTCCCACTTTTCTTCGAACTTCGAGAGCCACAGCAGCACTGGCGAGGCAATGAAGATCGAGCTGTAAGTACCGACGATCACACCGACCACCAACGAGAAGGCGAATCCGTGGATTCCGTCGCCGCCGAAGAAGTAAAGAATTGCCACCACGATGAATGTGGTCAACGAGGTAAGCAATGTACGGCTCAACGTTTGGTTCACGCTGGTGTTGATCATATCCGCGGTGAGGTGCGGGCTCTTGCCTCGCACTTCGCGAATGCGGTCGAACACCACGATCGTATCGTTCAGCGAGTAACCGATGATGGTCAAGAACGCGGCCACGATCGACAGGCTGATCTGGAACGCATCCAGCTGCAGCGCGGTTGCCAGCGGCGGAACGTTGTTCACCACGAAGGCACTCAGAGCAATCAGACCCAAGGTCACGAGCACGTCGTGCACCAGGGCAGCCACGGCAGCAAGACCGTAGCTAATCTTCTGGAATCGCAACCAAATGTAACCCACGATGCCCAGCAGGCTAACGCCGATGGCGTAGATCGCTTGCAGTCGCAGGTCACCAGCGACGCGTCCACCAATCTTGTTGGCCAGCGGGAAGATCGGCTTGCCGTTGTACTCGCTGACCAGATCGTCGACCACCGCTTGAGCTTCGGACTGCTCGATGCCGTTGAGTTGGACTTCCCAGTTGGCAAAGCGGCGACTCGATCCGTCGGTGTACTCAGCGTTGGTAACCACGGGAGCCATGCCCGCATGGTCGCGTTCTTTGAGTACCCGCATCAAGTCGGCCTGAATCGAGTCGTGAGTCACGCCGGCCAAGTCGTCGGAGGCATTTTCCCCAAGATCGGCACCGAAATGGATGGTCGACTTAAACCCAGTAAATACGTTCTCACCTTCGCCCACAGTGAACGAATCCACCGGTTCGGCTTTCACGTGATGGGTCTTCAGTTGGCCCTCGAAGGCCTTGCCCAGGATATCTTCGACCAACGACACAGCGCTGGTAATCGGTTGGCCGTCCTCGTCCAACTCGTCCTGCAGGCTGCAGTCGATTTTGTAGGTGCGAGTCTTTGCTGCGGCTTCGGAGCTCGATTCGGCGTTATCCTGCTTCCGTTCCACGACCAGCAGGTTCTTATCCGCCAGTTCGGTTTCATCGAGTGCCTTGCGGACATCAGAGATGTCGAGCGGCTCGGTCAGCACCATGGTCACCGAGGTACCACCGGTGAAGTCGATGTTCAGCAAGTTCGACTGCCGCGAAGCGACACCAAACATACCGACCACGATCACGATCAGCGACAGAACAGCAGCCACGGGCCATTTGCCCATGAAGTCCATGTTGGCGCGGGTCAGCATCTGCATCATCGACAGTTGCTTGATCCAGCCATTCCGCTCGGCGATATCGAACAGGATACGGGCACAGAAGATGGCCGTATACATACTCATGATGATGCCGAGGAACAACGTGATGGCAAAACCACGAATCTGGTCGGTACCAATCACGTAGAGCACAATCGCAGTGATGAGCGTCGTGACGTTCGCGTCGACAATTGTGGTTGTCGCTCGGTCGAAACCATTACGAATCGCCATGCGTAGCGTCGAACCACGAGCGAGTTCTTCGCGAATACGCTCGAAGATCAGCACGTTGGCGTCCACCGACATACCGACGGTCAGCACCAAACCAGCAATACCAGGCAACGTGAACGCAGCGTTCAGCATCACCATGGTTCCTACCACCAGCACAATATTCACCACGAGTGCCAGGCAGGCCACGATACCGGCAAACCGGTAGTAAACCAGAATAAACAGCAGCACAATTGCCAGCGAAGAAGCCATGGCACGGGTACCCTGACGAATGGTGAGTTCACCAATCTCGGGGCCCGTCTGCTCTTCGCTCACAGGAGTCTTCTGCAACTCGGCCGGCAAGCTACCCGCGTCGAGAATACTAACGACGTGGTCGACTTCTTCTTCGTCCATCCCGCGGCCACTAATGGTACCGCTGTTGGTAATCTTACTACGAATACTCGGTGCCGAGCGGACACTTTCGTCGAGGATGATGCCCAAGAAGTAAGGACGGGGATTCGGCGTGTGAGTGGCAGTTAACTGGCCGAAACGCTTGGCCCCCTTGGCATTGAAGCTGAATCGAACCTCGAAGCCTTCCTGTCCGACACCCTTGCTCGCCGACGACAGGAATTCACCAGTCACGTCATAGGGATCAAGGTACACCAGGATTTCAGGAGTCTCATCAACACCCATCCGCTTCACGACACTCTGGCCGCGGACATCATCGCCTGCAGGATCTTCGTCGACTTTGCCAAACTCTTCGACATCGTAAGGAACCCAGCGGGCAACATCATCGGGACCCTGGGTTACCACTTTCTGACCAGGTGGCAGCAGCAATGCGCTCTTTACGATGCGCTCGAACTCGGGACGATTCTTGTCGACCAAGATACGGAACTCGAGTTGTCCCAGGTCGGTAATACGACGCTTGAGATCAATCAGCTCCGCATCGCCGGCCTTGGGAACGATGAACTCGATGCTCTTGCCGCGGGTGCGGATAGTGACTTCTTTGGTACCGCTCGGGTCGACACGTTGCTTGAGGGCTGCAAGCATCTTCGACATGCTTACCGGCGCCCGCGATTCGGTCGTTTCCTCCGTTTCGGCTTCTGGCTGATTCTTCTGGTCCTTGTCGTCGACCACCGAATCGGGATCCTTCAGGTCGTATACCAGGGTCACACCACCACCCAGGTCGGGACCCAGCTTGAAGCCACCTTCGCGAGTCGCAGCTGAGGCAATCGCGAGAATACCGGCCAGCGTCGTGGCAATCGCCAGCGAGATCTTCCACCCATGGTCGGGCAGGTTAAACGACTTGGCTAGGCGCGAACCCAGAATGGCGGGCACGATGAAGACCAGGGCCAGGATCAATAGCACTTTGCCAGCGGCCACGAAGGTGTTTTGTTCACCGGACTCGGTAGCAGCAGCATCGGTCGACGCGGTGGAATCAGCAGCGGGGGATTCAGCCGTCGTCGAATCTTCAGTCGCAGGCGTCTCAGCGGCTGGTTCGGTGCTGCGTTCTTCAGTAGTCGGTTCGGCCGCAGGAGCGGTTTCGGCTGGTTCGGCCGGAGCTTCTGGCTCGGCAGCAGCTTCTTCCGTCGCAGGCTCCGCGGCTGGTTCTTCAGCAGCTGGCTCCTCGGTAGCTGCTTCAGCAGTAGGCTCTTCGGTAGCCGCAGGCTCTTCCGCAGCGGGTTCCTCGGTCGGCGGGGCCGACTCTTCGGTCATCGCCGGCTCTTCGGCCGCGGGCTCGTCAGCAGGTTGCTCTGCCGCGGGCTCTTCGGCTGCCGGGGCTTCGTCCGCCTCGGTAGCGGGCTGCTCGGCGACAGCGGGAGTTTCGTCCTGAGCCAATGCGGTGACGGGTCCCACAGCCTTGGTGGTCGCCAACAGCATGATCATCAACAAGAGTGCGGACAGCAGCCGCGATGAAGTCAACTTGTTCATTTCGATTCGTAGATCTCTAGACTAGTTCTCGCCTTCAGCTTTATCGTCTCCCAGAACTTGGGCGATCGAGGCCAGGCTGACTTTGATTTTAGTGCCGTTATTGTCGTCCACCCGCAAGGTGACCCGACCTGTATCTTTTTGAATATTGGTCACGGTTCCGAACATGCCACCCGAAGTGATCACCTTATCGGTTTCTTTGATCGCTTCGAGCATTCTTGTTCGCTTATCTTGTTCCCGGCGTTGAGGCAATAGCACGATGACGTAAAAAGCTGCGAAAAGCAGCGTGATGAGGATCATCGGGCTGCTGAATAGGCTGGGGGCATCCTTATTGCCATCGGCGGCAGCAGGGGCATTTGCCGCTTCTTGAGCCAAGAGCACTATGGAGGAAAACCAGTCCACTACGACCGCCTATTCGTTGTCAACGAGCGAGCAAGATAACAGAAACGGCCCGGCTGCTCACACATGCCGAGCCCCGGTCCCTAGACCAAAGGGATCATCATAAGTCCTTACGCCACAACGGGGAAGGGGGATTGGAGCAATCCCCAAACTCGCATTGCCCACAACGAATGGAGGGCTTCGCGGGGTTATCACCCCCCCGACTGCCAGCCAGCCAGTTTCTGCTGGCGGTACTCCGCGTAGCGATCCGCGGCAATCGCCTCGCGAGCGCCGGCCATCAGGCGCTGGTAATAGGTCAGATTGTGGATCGACAGCAGCACCGGCCCCAGCATTTCGCCTGCCATGAACAGGTGACGCAGGTAGCCCCGGCTGTGCCGGCACGCGGGGCACGGGCAATCCTCCTCCAGCGGGCGGGGATCGACCTTATGACACTCGTTTCGCAGCCTCACAGGCCCCTCGTCGGTAAATGCCAGGGCGTTGCGGCCGTTGCGGGTGGGCATGACGCAGTCGAACATGTCGACCCCCCGGTACACAGCCTCGATCAAATCCTCCGGCTTGCCGACCCCCATCAGGTACCGCGGGCGGTCGACCGGCAGATGCGGCGTAGTGACCTCGATCGTCGAGTACATCTCCGCGGGGGGTTCCCCCACGCTCAGACCACCAATCGCGTAGCCGGCGAAATCGAGCTCCACGAGCCGTTCGGCCGATTCCTGGCGCAACTCAGGGTCGAGCCCCCCCTGCACAATGGCGAAAATCGACTGATCCTCTCGCCGGGCTGCCTGCTGGCAACGCTCGGCCCAACGCACGCTCCGCAGCATGGCATCGGCAATTGCGGGCCGCTCGGCGGGCAGCGCGATCACGTGATCGAGCTGCATGGCGATGTCGCTCCCCAGCTGCTCCTGGATCGCAATCGACTCCTCCGGCGTAAGGCTCAACCGAGCCCCGTCGATGTGCGACTGAAACTGGGCGCCCTGCTCGGTGATCTTCACCCGCTCGGCCAGACTGAAGACCTGAAACCCGCCGCTATCGGTGAGTATCGGGCCGCTCCAGCCGCTGAACGCGTGCAGTCCGCCGAGCTGCGATACCACCTCGGCTCCGGGTCGGAGTGCAAGGTGATACGTGTTACCGAGGATGATCCCGGCGCCGGTCGCTGCGACCTGGTCGATCACCAAGCCTTTGACCGTGCCGACCGTGCCGACCGGCATGAAGGTCGGCAGCGGAACCTCGCCGCGCGGGGTAGTTAACGTGCCGAGCCGAGCGGCGCAATTGGCATCGGTATGATGCAACTGGTACCGAACCGCATGGGGGGAGGAACTCTCGGGCCGCGGACTGGCTGAATCGTTCGACTCTGTCTCATCCCGCATTCCGAAATCCTCAATTCACCACGTCGAGTCGATCAGTCACCACGCAATTTGAGATTGGCCTGCGTCAGCTTCTCGCGAACTTCGTTCAAGCTGGTCACGCCGAAGTTCTTGCACTCCAGCAGGTCGTCGCCGGTGCGACGAACCAACTCGCCAATCGTGGTGAGACCCAGACGAACCATGCACTTGCGGGCACGCACCGACAGGTTGAGGTCGGATATCGGCCGATCCAGCAGCGCCCGCTCGTCGTCGCTGAGCGATTCGGGATCGTACGGCGGATCCTCTTCGCGGCGTTGGTGAGCAAACTGCCCCAGGTCGAGCCCCTTGGAAGTGAGCATTTCGCGGATTTCGACCAGCGAAGTCTCGCCAAAGTTCTTACTCGAAAGCAGTTCGAGCTCAGTGGTCTCGGTCAGATCCCCGAGTGTCATCAAGCCCATCTTTTGCAGGCAATTTCGGCTCCGCACCGACAATTCGAAGTCGGTCACCGGGATGCTGAGCACCTGGCTCAAGCGATCCTGCTCGCGGCGGGCTTCTTCGTCGTAGTACATGTCCCGCGAAGCGTCGGCGTCCTTAAAGTACAGCCGGGCACGCTTGTGGTTGGGGAACATGTCGAGAATGCGGTTGTAGCACTGCTTCGCACGGTCGAACGCTTGCATATCCTCGTACAGGATACCGAGGTTCAACAGCGTGCCGACATAAGTCGGAAACTGCTTGGCAGCCCGCTCGTAGAGTTCCCGGGCGTAGTCGTCGTTGCCATGGCGATCGTTCTCCAACGCCAGGCCGAACAGCGACCCGCCGTGCGAGGGATCAGCCTGCACCGCACGCTCGAGCAGCGCGAGCACCTCAACGCGGGGAGCACCGAGCACCTGCACGGTTGCCGAACGCTGGTACAAGTACTCTGCGGTTTGCTCCACCGCGCCCGAAAGCGTATCGAGCAGCTTCAGCGACTCTTCCGGCTGCTTCGAGTATCGCAGGGCCTCGGCCTTGGCCAGGGTGACGATATCGCGATCGTAGCCGGCCCGTTGCGAGGCGTCGTACGATTCGACCGCTTCGCTGTACCGGTCGAGGGCCAGGTACGAGCGACCCAGATAGTAGTGCGTCAGGGCACCACCATCGCTGTGCTTGAGAGTTTCAATCGCGTCGGAATAGCGACCCAGCAAATACTGGCACACGCCCAATCGCGCCGACGCAGCGGGCGAGCGGTTTGGCTGTGCTTCGAGATCCTGAACGCCTTCCTTGAGCTCGCGATAATTGGCGTAGTTCTCGGAGATGGCGTGGGTGATTTCCTCAATCTCACGGGGTCCGAATCCAGTGGACGAAACCACCATCGACTTGATTCCGGCAGACGGTGCCTGAGTCATCGACATACTTAGGTTACCTTGGGGGTAGATAGTTGTAAGTCGTAGGTCATCTAACGCCTGTGCGCAGCTCTATCGTGCTACGAGCAGACGCTTCAAAAAGCCGGCGGGGGGAGTCGAACCCCCAACCCCCGCATTACGAATGCGGTGCTCTGCCGATTGAAGCTACGCCGGCGGGCTATATCGAATCCTATAAGTTACCCGTTTGAATAAAGAATCACAATGGGCTTACCACGGGCTTCCAGCGCCCCCCCACCCCTCCCATCCAACCAATCCTGCCACCCCCTCAGGGAGCCCAATCCCCGCACACACGCCGCCCCCCCCTCGGTCGGGTGGGGCAGGTCCCATTCGCTGAGCAAATAGATTCCCACCGCCCCCGAATAGATTCCCAATTTACCCACCGATGGGAAAATTGAATCCGCGCACACTCTACAAAACCAGAGGTTTTCGCGCCCAAATAGATTCCCATTCCCAAAAACGCATCGAGTGGGAATCTATTTTCGCAGTGGGAATCAATCGCAAGTCGTTGATAGGTAACAAGTTGCATCAACACCTCCACGGAAAGTGTCCAAAATAGATTCCCACCCATGGGAAACTATTTTGAGTTGGATGTTGGGAGATGGATGTAGAAATGTCATCTTGAAGGTAGTAGGGTGGGTCCAGGAGCTTCCAGCGACGCAGCCCCACCACCGCTTTACCACACGCGCAGCAGCGCCCCCCACGCAACCGAACATTCGCCTGCGCGCCGATGCTGACATTCATTGGAATTCAAAATCAGCTAAACCATTCCACCCTCCTACAACGAACCACTAACAACAAACAACGGACCAAAAACACCTGTCCATTAGAACACCATCGGTGGCCAATTCCTAGCAAAAACTTGGAAACTTTGAGATCCGAAAATCACTCGAAATCACCCTCCGCTGGCGGAGGGTCGGCCTCTCAGGGCCGGGGAGGTGGGAAGCGGAAAACGCCCCTCACTGTTTCAAATCCGACTTCGATTAGCACCAGAGTACGGCACGACAATCGAGCCAGCATGACAGAGTCGCCGAGCCCGCGGAGATTTTTTGGGTAGCACCGACAGCTGGGCGCACCACGCATGGCCACTCCGAAAAACGCACCACGCCCAGTTGTCGGTGGGCGAAACCCAAGAGGCTACCCCATCCATGATGATCCGCGTTCATCCGTGGCCAGAACGAAACCGCTACCCACGTCCCAGAATACGCGTTAAAGCCGATCTGTAGTTGGGGCTCGTTGGCAGCTCAGTTCTTCGAGTGTCGCGACGCCCCACACCAAGCATCCAACCCACTGCTGGTGATTGGGTAACGTGGCGGATCATCACCTCCGTCATACGATCGGGAAAGGCTGTCGGTGGCACGCCAGTAGCGGAACCCTGCGAGTCAATAATTGGACCCATCCCCGTTTCTTGCCTGCCACTAGTCTCTTTCAGGGCTAACAGGAAGACCGGTCTTGTTGTTAGCCTTTTCAGCAATCAACTTTGCGTGGTCAACAGAGTTAGCATTCATATCGAGTTCCTGACCTAGCCCCAAGATTACTGGCTCTAGCTTAAAATCCCAATCAGGAAAGGGATACCTGGGATCAGTGAGTTGCAATACTTCAAATGGAAATAGT
The DNA here is from genome assembly GCF_007748035.1 of Aeoliella mucimassa. Classification (NCBI taxonomy): domain Bacteria; kingdom Pseudomonadati; phylum Planctomycetota; class Planctomycetia; order Pirellulales; family Lacipirellulaceae; genus Aeoliella; species Aeoliella mucimassa. Next base: position 1,723,232 of record NZ_CP036278.1, on the reverse strand, counting down.
TCTGGAGGAAAATCTGGAGGAATGTCTTTAGCGTATATCCAAATTGGTTTAGACGGGTGTCCTACCAACCTCGTCTTGTGCTCTTCGTACCATTCGAGCCATTGCGGGAACTTCTTGTGAACTTCCATTGGCTGCATACCTTTAAGCAACTCATCCTGTCCAGTTGCATGAACAAGTATGATGAAATCACGAGCATGGCATGCGTAGCTACTGGATTGCCCAGTAAATTCTCTTTGTAATTCTTTAACTTTCTTGTTTAGAACAAGTAGGTCCCTACCATGGAACAGCGCTCTACTATGCACCAGAGAGTCAAAATATCGATCAAGTTTCTTTGGTTCCTTTAAGAAGTCACGTACTTGCGTCTCGCTAACGATGCGAAGTAACTCTTTGTAGTAGCCTTTTGCGATGTTGTCTTTCGGAGTGTTGGGAAACAGCGTATCCACATCCCAATCTGTGGGGTAAAACACATCTGGTGCCATCAGATAGAGTCGAATGTCTACCTCGAAACCGTGCTCACCAAACCCATGGACGAGTTCTCTTACGCGCTTTCCTCCATTTCCTTCTGCAATATCTTCCGAATACAAGTCCCAGAAGAACTTGTTCAATTCCATAGTAAGATCCATCCAGTACATGAGTCTCTCATCGTATTGGAAGTAGCCTTGTCGACTTGGCTCCATGGAGGAGAACTTTTCCCAGTCAATGTAATTCTCCGTCTCATCGGCTAACCCTAGGGTGCATGGAGAAGCCAAAAGGATACAGACGAGCAAGAGGCATGATTGGTGAATGATCGTTTTCATAATAGTTCCTAATAGCTTTTGAACCTAAAATTGGATTCGTCCACATCGCCTGCCATGTTACCATGGCGATAGCCCAAGACTTTCGGACAGCGGCGGGGGCTATTTTCTATTACGCCGCTACGGCCGGGGCGTATTCGGCCTCGAATGCTTCGGGGGTTTTATAACCGAGCGTCTGATGGAGTCGCTGGCGATTGTAGAACACGTCAATGTACTTGAACACGCCGAGGCGCACTGGCTCAAGATTGGCGTATTCGTAGTGGACAGAAAACAGATAAGTCCATCTTAAGCTTCCACTCTCAACAACGGTCGAGGATGGTGCGAGGGTCGTGGGAGCAGAAAGCAGCAGCCCGATAGTCTCCAGTAGTGCTGTCGGGCAATTCATCTTAGCCCTCGTTTTGCGTACCAGATAAAGCGAAGGGGCGAGTGAAAACACGATCCCACGCTAATTGACATCCAAGCCTCTTCGAAGTGATGCGTGGCTTCAGTTTAGCACACCGAAACGCATCCAAGCCATGCAATGGACCTATCGACCACTGCAACTCGTTTCGCATCGGTAGTGGGCGAACCGGTTTGCAGCCTCCTAAATTCCGCCAATCCGCCTCCGGAAGTCCAAAAAGCCCCCATCCCACGACTTATTTACTGGCACCTGGGATCGTGCCCGGTTTATATTCATCTCGACCGGCCCCCTCCTCCCCCCTGCTTGGAACCCCTGCCATGCGTTGCTTCGTTGGCCTTCTGCTTGCTTGCGTGATTGCGTCGCCGGTGTTGGCCGATGAGCCAGCCGAAGCTTCCCAGTGGCAGTCGCTGTTCGATGGCAAGAGTCTCGAAGGCTGGCACGCCAACTTCGACCCGGAGGCCTTTACCATCGAGGACGGCGCCATCCGTGTTCAAGCCTTGAGCGACCGCGCGGCCCACCTGTTCTATGTTGGCGACAACGACAAAGAGCCGGTGAAGTTCAAGAACTTTGAGCTGAAGCTCGTCTCCCGGGCGGAGCCAAACGCCAACAGCGGTGTGTTCCTGCACACGAGCACCAAGCTCCGCACCAAATGGCGACTGCTCGACCAGGGATACGAAGTGCAGCTAAACAACCGCCCCGAGCAACAGAAGACCGGCAGCCTGTACGCGGTGGAGCCTGTGGAAGAAACCGGCATCGACGAATCGGAATGGTTCGAGATGCTGATCCGCGTGAAGGACAAGCAGATCACCGTGAGCCTCGACGGGAAACAGGTGCTCGACTACACCGAGCCCGAGGATCCCAAACGTTCCGCGGATCGCAAAGGGCGCGTCTTCTCCGACGAAGGAGGAGCCATCGCCCTGCAGGCGCACGACTCGAATAGCGTGTGGTACTTCAAAGAGATCGCCATCCGCCCGCTCGATTGAGTTTGCCAAGTAGGTCGATCGCTTCGAGATCGCCGCAATCGCTTCGCCAAACTCACCAACCCTCAAAGTCGGCAGGGCTTCGCCCACCAGCGAGCCTTTTCTAGGACGATTAACAGGCGCTGCGCGCTTGAATCTTGCGAATGCTAGCAGCAATTCGTTGAACCAAAGGCACGTTGGTTCCGAATAAACTACGAAGGAAACACCCAAGGCGGGAGCTGCCCTGGGACTCACTGTTCACGGACGATGATTCGCAACCGATCATGGCAGGCGCGTGCTTATTGCTAGGCACGGGCTCGATGCCGATGGCGAGGTTTGTCCGTGTCTGAAATTGCAAAACTACTTTCCGCGGCGGGATTGCTGTCCGCTGGTTTCTTTGGCGCTTCGTTGTTCGGACCGCCCGCCAGCACGGCCACGCCAACCAGCGAAGGCGATTGGGCCCCGCAACGTTTACAGCCGATTGATGCTGCCCCGGTGCCGTCTGGCACGTTTGCCAATCAAGGTTCGCCGAGCGCGCTGGATACTTCGGTCGCTCCCGCTGGGCATTGGGAAGAACAAGGCGTTGCTTCGGCTCCCACAACGCACGAAGTCGCGCGGCCCAACGTCCCCGCGACCGACAATTCGTTGCCGTTTTCGATTCCTCCGCTCGCGGCCGCGCCGGACAACATCGCCAGAGCCACCCCCGCGCCGACTCCCCCTGCAGCAGCACCGACCAACGCCCCCAGTGACGATCGGCTGGCATCGCTCGAACCACCACCGCTGCTAGAGTCGACTATGTTTGCCGTTCCGCTCAAGCGAACTTCGTTCCCGACGCAGCAACCAATAGCAACGCAGACGCCGCAGCCCAACACGAGCCCTGCACCAGCGGATGCAGGAACCACGGTTGCCGCTAACGGGGGACCAGTTGCGAATCCCTGGAACAATCCCAGCCCCCCCAGCACTGGCATTACGTTGCCGCCGCAAGCGAGTAACTCGTGGAACGCCCCTTCGCTCACTGCCCCCGTGGCAAATCAATCGTGGGACGATGACGAGCCGATTTATCACGTCGTGAGCGATGGCGACAGCCTGGCGAAGCTCGCCGAGCGGTACCTCGGCGATGCGGGCCGCGCTCGGGACATCTACGAGCTAAATCGCGACGTGGTCGAGCATCCCGACCTGTTGCGAATCGGGGCAAAGCTTCGCATCCCCGAGCGACTCCCCGCCGCGCAGCAAGTGAATGTGTTCGATGCGTCCGGCACCGCGGCTGCTAGTTACGCACCGCAAAGTCGGCTGGTGCCGCTTCCCGAGCTACCAAGCGACGTGCGGGCCGCTCCGCGGGCGCGGTTGCAGGCTCCAATCAGCGCGACCTTCTCGGGGGGCTGAGCCGATTGATAATCAGAAATGTGCAAATCAACGACACGCATGGCAATCGCTGTGCGTGTCGTTTTTCTTTGGACTAGTCGCGGCCACGTTTGGTCCAGTCGAAGTCCTTCTTCGCCACATGCACGGTAAGGAACTTGACGATCAGATCCGAAGCTTTGTCGCCACCTTGGGTGAGGAGCTGCGTGCCCTGCAGCTTGGTGCTGGGATCGATCATGGCCAACGAGTGAGGCTCGCCTTCGGGGAGCGAATCGGGCTTGGGATGATAGCGTTCTAGCTGCTTCTCGATGCGTTTCGCATCCGACACGTACGAACGGTCCCCTGACCCGTACATCACCATGAAGGCAATTTGCTCGCGCACTCCGGGGTGACGAAGTGGTTTGGTCATCTGGATTCCGTTGTACGACCACTTCGGCGAGATCAGCACCAAGCCCTTTACGTCCTGGCCTTGCTTACCGACCGCAAGCGGCGGGGCGCTCCAGTCCACTGCGGTCCAGGTCACTCCGACCGAGGCACCCAGTCCGGCGCCGACGATCGACAAACGATTGATATTCAGTTCGCCAGCGTCGTTCTTATCGACCAGGAACTTGCGAACCGCTTCCATATCGTAGGCGGCCATTGCCAGGAAGTCGTTACGCTGAAGCTTGGCGGCATCGAGTTCGCGGACCGCGCCGTTGCGGCCGCGCTGCTTGGTGCTGTCGCCGTGACCACGAAGATCGACAGCCAACACGGCGAACGACTCGTGCTGCACGCCTTCGGCACCATCTTCACTCGTCTGCGGCGTTTGCAACCGGCGAGCGAGTTGGTCGTACACCGCTCGCGAATCCTTGAGATCGGCCAGCAAGATCACCGGCGTGGCATCTTTGCCTGCGGTGCTCTTGTAGTAGGTGGCCGCTATCTGCACGCCATCTTTCGTTTCGAAGGTCACGTCCTTGGGCTCAGGCACGTCTTTTTTCTGAGCCATGGCCGATTCGACAAACGACAGTTGGCTGAGACCAAGAATTACTGCAAGAAATGACAATCGGACGGCTGAAGACATCGAATTCTCGTTCCGTAGCTGCGAGACAAAAAGATTAGTGAACATGGCCCATCTGGAGCCGGATCGGGAAGAAAATGTGCGGGAACTACCGTTTATTATAGCAGCCCTGCCCGGAAGTGGGACAGGAATTGTGCCATCTGGCCGGGGAGAAGTATCCGCCAAAATGGCTTGGCAATTTCGCAAATTTCTACAAAGTTGGTATTATTAAAGACATCGGCGTCCGATTCAGGTTGTCAGCCGCAACCACCGACACTCGCCACGTAATACTCGTCTATGAATCTGGTTCAGAGCCTCAAAACCTGGTGGATCGACTTGACCGGCGGCGAAGAACTGCCGATCGACCGCGAGACCATTTCGTGGCTGGTAAGTCTGGTGCTGCACCTGGCGGTCCTGATTCTGCTGGCCACGCTCGCCTACCTGATTCCGGTGCAGGACGACTTTCTGCTGAGCACCGCCCCGCCGGAAGTCGAGGATTTGCCTCCGATCACCGAGGTGGAGTTCACCGAATTCGATCCGGCCGACATCGGCACTCTGGGCGACGATGCCATGGCCGACGCGGCCGCTGCCGCTCCAGAGCGGGCCGATTTTTCGGAAGTGCTCACCGAGTACGAGCCGCAAGCTTTCACCGGCGAGCTGCCGGCGATGGATGCCGACTTCACCCTGACTACCGCTCCGACGATCGATGATCGCATGCTGGTGAAAGGCTCTGGCAACGTCGGCACCACCGCCGCCTCGGGAGCCGTCGATCGGATTACGAACGAGATTCTCCTGTCGCTTGAACAGCGCCCCACGCTAGTGATCTGGTTGTTCGACGAGTCGGGCAGCTTGCAACCGCAGCGGGAAGAAATCGCCCAGCGGTTCCAACGCATCTACGAAGAACTCGGCATCATCGAAGACTCCGGCAACGAGGCCTTTAAACGCAACGACGATGAAGCGCCGCTGCTGACGGCCGTCGCCTCGTTCGAAGCAAACGTGACGATCCACACCAAGCAGCCGACCTCCTCGCTGAGCGACGTGCAGCAAGCCATGCAAGCGATCGAAGAGAAGGCAGCATTGATCTACAGCGATCAGAACGCGGCGACTGGCCAAGAGAACGTGTTCTCGGCCATCGGCAAAGTGGCCAACCAGTTCCGTCGCTACCGCACGAAGTCGCCGCAACGCAACGTGATGATAGTAGTGTTCACCGACGAAGCAGGCAACGACTATCAGTACCTCGATGCGGCGGTCGACCTCTGCAAAAAAAGCGTGATTCCGGTGTACGTGGTCGGCGTGCCCGCTCCGTTTGGTCGCCGGGAAGCGTTTGTGAAGTATGTCGACCCCGATCCCAGCTACGATCAAAGCCCGCAGTACGTGCCGGTTGATCAAGGCCCCGAATCGCTGATGGCCGAGCGGGTTCAGCTCCGCTACTTTGGGCGGAACGACGAAGACGAACGCTTGGAATCGGGCTTTGGACCGTTCGGGCTATCGCGCATCACCTACGAAACCGGTGGCATCTACTTCTCGGTGCACCCGAACCGTCGCGAAGGGCACGTGAGCCGCAGGCAGACCGAGGCGATGGCCACGCACATTGCGATGTTCTTCGACCCGCTCATCATGCGTCGCTACCGCCCCGACTACGTGAGTGTCGATGAATACAAGCGGCGTCTGGCAAAGAACTCGGCCAAGGCCTCACTCGTGCAGGCGGCCACCTTGAGTTGGACCGAACAGATGGAGGACATCCGGCTACGGTTCCCGAAATACGACGAAGCCGAACTGGCCCGCGACCTGACGCTCGCCCAACGAGCGGCCGCCAAGCTAGAGCCCAAACTGCAACAGCTGACCACCATGATGAAGCGCGGCGAGTCGGATCGCGACAAAATCTCCGAACCTCGCTGGAAGGCCGGGTTCGATCTGGCGATGGGGCGCACGCTGGCCGCGAAGGTTCGGACCGAGGGATACAACACGATGCTGGCCATGGCCAAGCAAGGGATGAAGTTCAAAAACCCTCGCAACGACACCTGGGTATTGATGCCATCCGACGAGGTCTCAACCGGCAGCGTGCTATCCAACGAGGCCGACCTCGCCCGCATGTATCTCGAGCGGGTCGTCGCAGAACACGAAGAGACTCCCTGGGCTTATCTAGCGTCGAAAGAGCTCGAAACTCCCTTCGGCTGGCAATGGAACGAGACGTTCACCAACGTCGTCGCCCGTCGCGAGAATCAAAACAATAACAACAACAATCCGCAGCCGGAGCGGATGCCGAACGTCCCCCCCAAAAAGCCCAGTCGACCAGTTCCCAAGCTGTAGTTCGCCGGAGTTCCCCAAGGTCGATCCCACCAACACAGCTGCTCTGCTATGCTGTAAGCACTGACATTTGGTCGGAGCAATGGTCTCAATCTAATCGCCGAGGGGTGGGGGAACGATGAAGAAGGTACTGATTGTTGTAGGTATCGTCGCTGCCGTATGCATGGTCTCCGTGCTGGGTTTCTTCGTCTGGCTCGGCACCATGCTCGAATCGGGGGCCATGCCCGATACCATGGTGGTCGTGGGCAACAAGCTGAGCAGCCCCGCCCGCAAAGCGATCGACCAGGCGGTCACGATCCGCCCCGATGAGTCGATCCTCTTCTTCTACAGCGCTGGACTCTGGAGTTGGAACGAAGATGGCAGCTTGGTCACCAACCAGCGGGTAATCTCGTATCATCAGGGCGAAGAGGATGGTGAACTCTATGTGCTGGAAGCCGACTACGCTGATATCGAAAGCGTGACCCCCTACTTCAGTGACACCTGGGCTGAAGACTCCTCACTGATCGTTGAGCTCAAGGATGAAAGTTTTTTCATGCTGCAATTCTCCAACGAGGAGGATCTCGACCACTCCGCGATCGACTACGTATTGAAGCAGGTCGAAGCGCAGGGCGGCACCATCGGCGACGACCAAGCGGTCGATCCATTCATGGACGAAGAAGCGGATTACGAGGAACCCGACGTGGAAGAACCAGCCGAGGAGTAAATGGCCGAGCCCTAGTTGGCCTTCCAGCCCAGGTTCTCGAGCACGCCGCTAGCGGCTTCCGACTTGTTAAGCACGTACAGGTGCACGCCTGGCACCCCAGCTTCGAGCAACTGAGCCATTTGCTGCGTAGCGAAGTCGACCCCCACTTGGAACTGGGTGTCGCTTTCGTCGCCGGCGGCTTCAAGGGCCGAGACAAACTCGCCTGGCAATTTGGCACCGCACAGCGAAGTAATCCGCTTGATCTGAGCGAAGTTCGTCACCGGCAGCAACCCCGGCACGATCGGCACGTTGATGCCGAGCGCGACGCAGCGGTCGCGGAACGCAAAGAAGTCGTCGTTCACGTAGAACAACTGGGTCACCACCACGTCGGCCCCCGCGTCGACCTTACGCTTCAAGTTCTCGAGGTCGACATCCAAGCTGGGGGCTTCCACGTGCTTCTCAGGGTAGCCAGCTACCGCGATCCCCATGTCGCTGAAGTCTCGGCGGATATACTCCACCAGTTCGTTCGCGTACTTGAAACCACCTTCGACCGCGGTGAACGAGTCCTCCCCCTTCGGTGGGTCGCCTCGCAAGGCGACGACGTTGTCGACTCCGCGCTTGCGGGCTTCGGTCAGGTACTCGCCTAACTGCTCGGCGGTGCTACCGACGCAGGTCAGGTGGGTAGCCACTGGCAGACCACTCATCTCGTGCACGCGGCCAATGATGTCGAGCGTCTTGTTCTGGGTCGATCCCCCCGCCCCATACGTGCAGGTGATATAGCCAGGCGAGAATTCGAGCAGGCGCTGCACATGCTTCAGCAAGGCTTCTTCGCCAGCTTCGGTTTTGGGCGGAAACAGCTCGAACGACAAGCCGGGCTGATCAGTAGAGTAGATGTCGGCTAATGACATAGAAGTAGGCAATAGGTTCCAGATCGAGGATGGTTCGTCAGTCGGCCATCGTGGCCACCGGCGAGTAGTTTACCACACGTGAGTCCCCTTTGCGTGGGGGACTAGCCGGAAGAATCGCCATAACCCGCATGAAAAACGGGTACCAGCCGAGGGTAACCACATTCCCCCCGCACGATCTCCGCGGCCATGTGCTGGGTGGACTAACCTTGGAAAGTATTCATGCAATTTATGCTTTTATTCCCGTGTCGCTTCCTACCCTCGCTAGCTTTCTCATGAGCTCCACTTTGCTTTTCGTATTAGCTGGTTGCCTACTGGGCTTAGTGCAGATGGCCATCGGCATCGCCATTGGTGTCTGGCTTCGTAGCTCCAGCACCGATAGTCGCAACGCCGATCTTCGGCGGACTCGCTCAGTGGCTCTCGAACTGCATCGCTTGACTCAGAAAATTGGCACCAGCGTATCGGATCATCGGGATCGCTTCGAGAAAATGGAGTCGCGACTCCAAGAGTCCCCCGGCGGTCGGCACAATCCAACGACTGATCTGGTGGCCGGCGTCGTCGGCGAGATTCTGGCCGCGAACCGGCAACTACAAACCGAGTTGCATCAGGCCGAGCAACAAATCGCCGATCAGGCACGCGAAATCGAATCGCACATGACCAGTGCGCTGACCGATCCCCTGACCAAGCTCCCCAACCGCCGTGCACTCGACGACCAAATGGCGAACCGATTGCGCGATTATCGCAAGCTTGGCACCCCGTTCTCGCTACTGATGATCGACGTCGACCACTTCAAGGCGATCAACGACGACTTCGGACACCAGACCGGCGACGAAGTACTGGCCGGCATGGGAGGCGTGCTTCGCGCGTCGCTCCGCCGGCACGACTTCGTCGCCCGCTACGGCGGCGAAGAGTTCGCAGTGATCCTGCCCCACTCCTCGCTCGACGAAGCGCAGTGCGCGGCCAATAAGGCCCGCGAGGGATTCACCCAACTTTCCGACCTGTTCGCCCACCTGAAGCGCAACATCACCGTTAGCGGCGGTTTGGCAACCATTCAACCTGGCGAAGAACTCGATCACCTGATCGCCCGCGCCGACGAGGCTCTCTACCTAGCCAAGCGGAGCGGGCGAGACCGGACCTACATGCACGATGGACTAATCTGTCGTGAGCTGGATGAAGAATCTCTGACTGAAGGCAACGGCCTCGATTCGTCGGCCGCCAGCAGTGCCCCCACTAAGGACACGCTGAACTCGCTGCCGACTTCGGCCGCCATGGCAACCGCTTGCAGCGACCTGAGATCCGCCGTATTTGGCTCCGCAGATTCTGCGAAGTAGTTCTGCAGTGGGATGCAAACTACCTATCTTACGGCAGGGGCCGCGATGCGCTCGCAAAACATCGAGAAATGTGCGCAGATACGACACCTCGTATCCTCTGAGAAGATTAATCGCTTCGCGATGACAAGTTGAGCGTGCAATTCGCTGCAGCACGGGTATAATACGCACAAATCCCACCGAAGTCGCTATTGTTCCCTCCCTCCGCCAAGCGACCGTCATGCCCCGCCTGATTCCATCATTCCGTTTCGTGCTTGCGCTGGTCGCAACCAGTGTTAGCTCTTCGTTTGCGTTTGCCGACGAGTCGCTGCAACCAGTCGCCGACTTCCGTCACCTGGCCCAGCCGATGCTCGAGCAGTATTGCTACGATTGCCACTCCGGCGAGTCGGCCGACGGCGGCATCGCCCTCGACGAAATCCAAGGGGCCGATCAGTTTCAAAAGGATCGCGCCGACTGGCAGAAGGTACTCGCGCGGGTGTCGAATGGTTCGATGCCGCCGGAAGACTACGAAGCCCCGACTGCCGAAGAGCGGACACAACTGGCCGAATGGATCAACACTCGACTCAATCAACTCAACTGCAATACTCCGCAAGATCCTGGTTGGATCACGCTCCGCCGACTGAATCGCGATCAGTATCGCAATACGATTCGCGACTTGCTGGGGGTCGATTTCGAACCGAGCAAGACCTTCCCCCCCGACGTGCTCGCCTACGGTTTCGATAACAACGCCGATGTGCTGACCGTGAATCCGGTGCTGCTCGAAAAGTACCTGGAAGCGGCCCGCGACATCTCACGCTTGGCGATTCCGACTCCGGAATCGGTCGAAACAGGGGTCGAGCGGATTCCCAAGGACAAATGGGAAGGGGGACAGTTCGACGGCGAAGAGAGTCGCACACTGTCGACTGTCGGCTCAGTCGAGTTTGTGTACCACTTCAACCAACCGGGCCGCTACTGGTTGCGGGCGAAGGTCTCTGCGAGTCAGGCGGGAGACGAACCAGTCAAGATGTCGCTGATGGTCGATGGCCAGCCAGTGCAAACCGTGGAGGTTTACGCCACACAGGAAGAGTCGGAGCAGATTGCGTTTGCCATCGATACCGAAGCAGGCAACTTGCGACTTGGCGTCGCGTTCCGCAACGACTTCTACGACGAAGCCACCAAGGGCGATCGCAATTTGTATGTCGAACGCTTCGAAGTGATCGGCCCACTGCCGGTTGCGTTTGGCGAGCTACCCTCCGCTTACGAACGGTGGTTTGCTGCCGAGCCTTCACCAACAGACTGGCGCGACGAGCATGCCTGGCGCACCCCAGTGGCTCAGACGCTGTCTGACTTCATGCTGGCCGCGTTTCGCCGTCCGGCGCCGGCCGACGAACTCAACCGCCTGATCACGCTCGTCGATAGTCGCCGTCAGGCGGGCGATAGCTACCAGCAAGCGATGCAAGTGGCTCTGCAGGTGATGCTGGTTTCGCCGCGATTCTTGTACATTGGCAACGTCGACGAAGCTCCACGAAGCGACGCTCAAGGAGAAGCCGGCTACGAGGTCGACGAGTACGAACTGGCCGCGCGGCTTAGCTACTTCCTCTGGAGTTCGACTCCCGATGCCACGCTGCTGCGACTCGCCAGCGAAGGGCGTTTACGGGCGGAGCTACCCGCCGAAGTCGCCCGCTTGCTTCGCGATCGTCGGAGCGAACAGTTCACGACCAACTTTGCCGGCCAATGGCTCGGCACGCGATTGCTAGCCGACCTGGAACCGGACGAGTCGCAGTTCGATGGCTTCGACGCCGAGCTTCGCGAAGCGATGACCCGCGAAGCCAACCTGGTGTTCGCCGACGTGGTGCGACAGAACTTGCCGCTCACAACGTTGATCGACGCCAACTTCACTTACTTGAACCAGCGACTTGCCACGCACTACGGCATCGCAGGCATCGAAGGCGATCAGTTCCGCCGGGTCTCGCTGGCCGAGCTTGCCCCCTACCCTGGCGTGCGTGGTGGGGTGCTTACCATGGCGGGCGTGCTGGCCTCGACCTCGAATCCCGATCGCACGTCGCCAGTTAAACGGGGCAAGTGGGTGCTCAGCGAACTGCTGGCCGAACCGCCGCCGGCCCCGCCGCCAGGCATCACCAGCCTGGAAGTGGTCGCCGAGCGTAGCAAGCGTCCCCTCTCGGTTCGCGAACAAATGGAACTGCATCGCGCAGAGCCTTCGTGCGCGGTGTGCCACCAGAAAATGGACCCGCTCGGGTTGGCCCTCGAAAACTACGACATGGTCGGCCGCTGGCGCACCGAGGATAACACTGGCCCGATTAATTCGGCAGGCGAGTTGCCTTCGGGCGACAAAATTGCCGGCGTCGCCGATCTGCGGTCGCTACTGGCGGCCCAGCCTGATGCGTTTCGCCGCTGCCTGGCCGAAAAACTACTAACCTATGGCCTTGGCCGTGGATTAGAATATTACGACGAATGCACTTTGCGCGAAATCTGTCGCCGAGCACTCGACGACGGCGACAAAATGCAAACCCTCATTCTGGCAGTGATCGAAAGCCCTGCGTTTCAACAGCGCCGCTTTGTGACTGCCGAGTAACACGACCCTTTGATGCTTCACCTGTTGATCGACTCCGAGACTCCTATGATGCCAGCTTTGATGAACCGATTATCCCTTTCCACCCTCCGCTTGCTTTGCCTCGGCGCGTGCTGCGTCGCAGGTTCGTACTGCGCTGCCGAGAATCCTGCGTTCCCAGGCGCCGACCCTCACGTGGCCGTGTTCGGTAATAAGTACTGGGGCTATCCCTCGCACTCCACGAACCCCAATATTCAGTTTCACTCGTTCGACTTCGTCGCCTACTCGTCGACCGATCTGGTGAAGTGGGAAGAGAGCGAACCGATTCTCAAGATCGAAGACATCTCCTGGATCAAGGAAGATGGTGCCAAGGATCACTGGCTGTGGGCGCCCGGTATCGCCGAGAAGAATGGCAAGTACTACTTGTACTTCAGCGTTGGCCCACAGAATCCCACGCCGAGCCGCATTGGTGTCGCGGTGAGCGATGCTCCCGATGGAAAGTTCGAAGACATCGGCCAACCGCTGCTCACCGGTGGCGACGGGTTCGAAGCGATCGACCCGATGGTGTTCCAGGACAAAGACGGTACCGCTTACTTCTACGCTGGCGGTAGCGCCGGCGCGAAGCTGCGTGTGTTCCGCATGAAGCCCAACATGATTGAGTTCGATGAAGAGATCAAAGTCGATACGCCCCCGAACTTCACCGAAGGGGCGTTCATGCACGAGATCGATGGCACCTACTACCTGTCATACAGCCATGGCGGGTGGAACAATCCGAACTACTCGGTGCACTACGCCACGGCGAAGTCGCCGGTAGGTCCCTGGGAGTACCACGGAGCCATCCTGACGTCGGGCCCTAAGCATAAGGGACCTGGCCATCATTCGTTCTTCCAACACCCCAAGACCGGGCAGTGGTACATCGCGTATCACTACTGGCCCTCGACCAAAAACGAGCCCCCGCTCGAAGGTCAGCGTCAGTGCGCAATCCAGAAGGTGACCTTCCATGCCGACGGTACCATCGACAAGGTGGTGCCTAGCGACGAGAGCCCCGAACCGGCTCCCCTACCGTAAACGATAGCCGCTGCGGAACGTTGAGCTTCGCAGCGGCTCCCCCCAACTATCCCCCCGAGAGGTGAATATGGCTTTCCAACCGATTGCACGACGCACGTTCCTACGCGGCCTGGGCACCGCGATTGCGCTGCCCGCCTTGGAAGCAATGGCCAGTTCGGCGTCGATCGGCGCCGCGGCCGAAGCGCCGAAACGGTTGGCATTCATGTACGTGCCGAACGGGGCTCACATGCCCGATTGGACCCCGCAAGACGTGGGGCGCAACTTCGCGTTGCCGAAGATTCTCGAGCCATTGGAAAAGGTGCGCCAGCACGTCTCGGTGCTCAGCGGCCTGGCAGTCGACAACGCTCGTGCGAAAGGCGACGGCCCCGGCGACCACGCCCGTAGTGCGGCCGCCTTCCTTACCGGCATGCACCCGGTGAAGACCGAGGGACGCGACCTTCGCGCCGGCGTATCGGTCGATCACATCGCGGCCAAGTACATCGCCGGCGACACTCCGTTCCCCACGCTGGAACTCGGCTGCGAAGCGGGCCGGCTGGCCGGCACCTGCGACAGCGGCTACAGCTGTGCCTACTCGAACAGCATCTCCTGGCAGTCGGCCACTCAGCCGGCCGGCAAGGAAGTGAACCCGCAGCAGGTGTTCGATCGCCTGGTCGGCGGCGGCAACTCTAAAGACATTGCCGAGTCGCAGCATCGCCGTCGGGCGCGACAGTCGAGCATTCTCGACTTCGTGGCCGAAGACGCCCGCCGCCTGCAGCGGAAAGTCAGCACCACCGATCGCCAGAAGCTCGAAGAGTACCTCGAAAGCATTCGCGGCGTCGAACGACGCATCGAAAACCCGGCCAGCCGCTTTTCGGAGACCGACATCCACCGCCCCGACGGAATCCCCAACGAATACGCCAACCACCTCCGCGTGATGGGCGACCTGATGGTGCTGGCGTTCCAGGCCGACCTCACTCGCGTGAGCACCTTAATGTTCGCCAACGAGGGAAGCAATCGCCGATACCGCGAGCTCGAGATTACCGGTGGCCATCACCAACTGTCGCACCACGATCACGACGCCGATAAGATGGCCGCGATCAGTAAGATCAATCGCTATCACGTGGAGCAGTTTGCCTACATCATCGATCGCATGGCCAACATTCCCGAAGGAGACTCGACGCTGCTGGCCAACACCGGCATCGTGTACGGCAGCGCCATCCGCGACGGTAATCGTCATGACCACCATGACGTTCCTGTGTTGCTAGCAGGCAACCTGGGAGGCACCTTCGACACCGGCAGCCACCAGACCTTCCCCGATAAAACACCGCTGATGAACCTGATGCTCACCATGCTGCAAGCGGTCGGTGCCCCAGTGGAATCGGTCGGCGACAGCACCGGTACCATCGCCTTGGTGTAGCACAGGCCCGTTTGGCGCAGGGCTGGGGGCTGAGCGGGGCTTGCCGGCCGTGCTAGAATGCCAACATGACTACTCCAAAAATCACCTCGCCGTACGATCCCGAACTCGACGTCCTCTGCGAGCAACTGAAGTCGCTCGCGGACCAGACCGATGCGACCGGCCAATGGCCGGCCGAGCAGCTTCGACTCTGTGGCGAAGCCGGCGTGTTCGAGTGGTTTCTGCCGACCGAGTATGGTGGGCAACATTGGAGCGATGTCGACGTAGTCCGCGGCTACCTGAAACTTGCGGCCGCGTGCCTGACCACCACGTTTGTAATCACCCAGCGAACAGGCGCCTGCCGACGCGTCGCAGCGGGCGAGAACGACTCGCTCAAGTCGCAGGTGCTCCCGCAACTGGCCGCTGGCGACATGTTTGCCACGGTTGGCATTTCGCACCTTACAACGAGCCATCGCCACCTCAGCAAACCAGTGCTCACCGCCCGCCGAGTCGACAACGGTTTTGTGCTCGATGGGTTCTCTCCGTGGGTCACCGGGGGTGATCATGCCGATGCGATCCTGACCGGCGCCCAAGTGATGGATGGCGACACGCCGACCGCCGAACAGGTGCTGGCGTTTGTTCCCACCAACCAGCCGGGTGTGCAACCGGGCGAACCTGCCAGTTTGGTCGGTCTGTCGGCAAGTCACACTGGCAAGGTGGCCTTCGACAACGTGCTGGTGACGAGCGACTCGCTGGTAGCAGGTCCCGTAGAGAACGTCATGCTCGCGGGACGATCGTCCACGCCTGGTGGTCACGAGACCTCGACCCTCGCGTTGGGTTTGGCAGCCGCGGCGATCGACTACCTGGAAGAAGAAGCCCCCAAGCGCCCCGAGTTCACGCAGCCGCACGCCGCGCTGGCCGGTGAGTTCTTCGACATCCTCGAAGACCTACTCTCCGTCGCCGAGGGCGACGCGGTGTGCTCCAAGGAATCGCTCCGCCAGCGAGCCAACAGCCTGGTGCTTCGCAGCACGCAGGCGGCCCTGGCCGCGGCCAAAGGTGCCGGCTATCTATCGGGTCATCGCGTGGGCCGCTGGTGCCGCGAAGCGTTGTTCTTCCTGGTGTGGAGCTGCCCACAACCGGTGATGAACGCCAATCTCTGCGAGCTGGCTGGGCTAGGCACCGACAATTAATGCACGTTGCCGCCCTCAACAGGGGCCATTTGCGAAAAGCGACTCGCGTCCTCCGGAAGCGGCTGATATCATAAATATTTAGCTTGGTGCATCTTTTCCCGGAACTAGCGCGAAGGCCCAACGAGCGAGATCTTCAGGCGACTACACGCGTGGTCCGCTGATCGTCCCTGGTGATCGCACCTCCGTTTCGAGCTGTTCGCGAATACTCTTCGAGCCATCGAGAGTCCTATGAATCGCAAGGTTGCTGTCGCTACGATGCTGGTGATGCTCCTCTCGACCCACGCGGTCGCGCAGGTGCTCGCCTTCCCCGAGGCCGAGGGCTTTGGCCGCTATGCATCCGGAGCGCGGACCAATCTGTCGTCCGCCAGTGTCTACCATGTGACCAACCTGAACGACTCGGGTGCTGGTTCGTTTCGCGATGCGGTGAGTCAGCCGAATCGTTTCGTAGTGTTCGACGTCGGTGGCATCATTCAGATTTCCCCCGACAACTCCGGCATCGTGGTCGAGGACAACGTGACCATCGCCGGCCAGACCGCTCCCGGGGGGATCGTGGTGCATGGCAACAAGGTCAGCTTCTCCGGCGCGAACAACACCATCACCCGCTATCTCGGCATCCATAAAGGCGAGGCCGGCTATCGCGAAGACGCCAGCGGCGCGGCCAACGGGGTGAACATGATGTTCGACCATGTCTCGGTCGCCTGGGGTGTCGACGAGACCTTCTCGCTCAACTGGGATGGCAAAGGCAGCGGGCTCAACAACATTACCATTCAAGACTCGATCATCGCCCAAGGGCAAGATCGCCTGGGCCATAGCGCTGGCGGGTTGATGACGCTACCTGAGGGAAGCGGCTTCAGTGTGATTCGCAGCCTGTTTGCCGACAACGTCACGCGGAACCCCAAAGTCCGCGGCGAGAACGAGTTCATCAACAACGTGGTCTACGGGTGGGACAACGCGGGTTACATCATGGGCGATACCAACAACATGGAATCGCACGCGAACGCGATTGGCAACTACTTTATCGAGAGCCCCGTCGACGGTAGCGCCCCGTTCACGAGCGGCACCAGCCACTTCCACATCTATGGCGAGGACAACTGGGTGGACGCCGACCGCGATGGAGTGCTCGACGGGGTGCCAGTGACCAGTTATCCCGGGGCCGACGTGGTCGCCAGCCCGCATGCGTTTCCAACGACCACTGCGATGCCAGCCGCTACCGCCCTGCCCTACGTGCTGGAGAACGCCGGCTTGTCGATCATCCGCGAACCGGTCGGCACCCGCCTGGTCGAAGAAGTCGAGAGCTATGGCAAGCTCGGCGGAATCATTCAGCGCGAAACCGATCTGTTCCCAGGCTACGGCAGCGATCCAGCGTATTTGATTCCCCGCGCGCAATTCATCGATACCGACAACGATGGCATGGCCAATCACTGGGAAGAGTCGCAAGGCCTCGACCCCAACGATCCCAACGACTGGAAGCAAACCACCGCAGCCGGCTACACCCAACTGGAAGCTTACGTGAACGAACTCGCAGGGCCGACGCAGATGTTTACCTCTGGCGACGGACCGTGGAGCAACATTGTTACGCGGAGCGGCGCTGGTCCCACCTTGGCCGACACCGTGGTGCTGGCAGGCGAGGTCACCCACGCGACCGGCCATGGCTTCGCCCGCCGGCTGAATGTCACCGGCTCGTTCGACGTTTCCGGCGGTACGCTCAGCGTGTTCGACACCCTCAGCATCGGTGGTCCCACGTCGCTTGCGAATAGCCAAGTCGCTGCAGGTCGGGTGCTGGTGGGCACGAACGGTCAGGCGGCCGAACTACTGCTCCACTCGGGAGCAGAGCTCGAGACCGGCCAAGTGTCGGCGATTGCCACAGGGTCGACGCTCGTGTTCGACGGGGGACAATTCACCGCCACCGCGGCTCCTGACATTCAGCTGCCGAGCGTGCTCGCGACCGCAGGCGGAACCATCGATACCGCTGGTTACTCGGGGCAAGTCTCTGGCGTGATCTCCGGCAGTGGTCCTCTCGTGAAACAGGGCAACGGTTCGCTCACCCTCTCCGGCAACAACACCTACACCGGCCCCACCCGCGTGGAACAAGGCACGCTGCTCGTCGCTGGCAACGGGCTGGGAGCCACTTCCGCGATCACTGTCGGCAGCGGCAGCACGCTCGACGTGAGTTCAGCAACCGCTGGGCTAACGCTCGACGACGGGCAGTCGCTCGATGGCACCGGCAATGTCGTCGGCAACGTGATTGCCACGGCCGGAGCAATCGTCCGCCCGCAAGGCACTGCGGCCGCGTCGAACGAACACGCCATCGCGATTCAAGCTGAAGACCTCAACCTCGGCAGCGACTGGGCGATCTATAACAGCTCAACCCACGGCACCCGAGCCGGTGGCTCGTACGACGGTACCGACCTGAGCGGCGGCGGCATTATCTTAGTCGCCGGCGAAAACACATCTGCCCCCGCGGCCGGCGGACTCGCTTCGACCACGGTCGATCTCTCGCACAGCGGCACCTGGTACTTGTTCGTCAAGTCGGCCGAGCCGAGCATCTCCGCAGTCTCCGGAGACCCTTCGACTCAGCCGCGCGGCAACAACAGTTTCTACATGTCGGCCAATCCCAGCGACCTGCAGGCGACGACCTCCAACTACGAAACCGTGCAGACCAACGCAACAAGCACCGCTGCCATCGATGCTGCGACTTGGAATCGTGTCTCTCCGTCGCTCACGAGCCTTGCTGGTGTGTTCGATCCTGAAGACGGTGGTATCGACTTCTCGCTAAATGCCGGCCTGCAAACGTTCGCCATCTTCGGGCGGGAGACTGGCACCATACTCGATGGCTTCGTGCTCTCCGATCGGAACCTGACTGCCGAGCAGCTCGACCTGGTACTCAACACCGGTGGACTTGAGACCGCATCCACACTCACCATTCAGGGCACCTATACCCATCAGGCCGGCGCGGTACTGGCCATTGAGATCGCCGATGGTAGTTCGCAAACCAAACTGCAGGTGCAAGGCACCGCGACCTTGGCTGGCGACCTGTCGATCTCGCTGGCCGAGGGCTTTGCTCCGCAGGCCGACGACGTGTTCGAGATCGTTCAGGCCACCACGCTCGAAGGGCAGTTCGGCAACGCCCCCGCAGGCATGCGAGTCGCCACTGCCAGCGGCATCGGCTCCTTCCAAGTGAATTACGACTACAGCAGCGATCTGGTCACTCTCACCGACTACCTGGCTGGCATCCCAGGCGACTTTAACGGCGACGGCATCGTCGACCTCGGCGACTACTCCGTATGGCGCGATCACCTCGGCGAGTCCGACGTAGCGCTCTCGCCCGGCAGCACGCTCGATGGCTCGGGGCTGGTCGACGCTGGCGACTATGTCACCTGGAAGGCAAACTTCGGCACGAGCCTCGCTACGTCCAGCACCTCTCCGGCGACCATGGTGCCAGAACCTGGCACTAGCGTGCTATTGTTCGCTGCTGGGTCGCTCAGCCTTGCTTTGCGGCGGAGTGAGCACCGTCCCTAACCACATGCCGAATATCGCCATGCCAAGCCCAGCCAGCTGCTGGGGAAAGCGTTCGCCAAGCGAAGTCGACATGAACAAGATCCAAGTCGCCAGGCCGAATACGATCGACGTAATCGCCCCGCGGTTCGTCGCCCGCGGCCAATAAAGCCCCGCGGCCAGCGGAACAAATGCCCCCACGAGTGGCAGCTGATAACTGCTCGATACCAGGTCGTACACGCTGGTGCCATCCATCGCAATCGAGTACGCCAGCACCAGCAGCGTAAAGAGCAGCACCATCGTTCGCATGAACAGCAGTTCTTGCCGGTCGCTCATCTCAGGCCAGAAGTGCTTCAGAACGTTCTGCACGAACACGGTCGACGGAGCGAGAATCGTGGAACTTGCGGTCGACATGATCGCCGAGAGCAATGCACCGAAAAACAGCACCCGCGTCACGTGCGGCATGTGCTCCATCACCAGCGTCGGCAGCACATGCTGCGCGTCCTGCTCGATCAGGACGGGCAGCTCGTCGGGCATCAGCACGTAGCCGCTGGCGACGATGAACATCGGAATGAACGAAAACACCAGGTAAGCCGAACCACCAATGATCGGGCCGATCACCGCAATCCGTTCGCTCTTGGCCGACATCACCCGTTGGAAGATATCCTGCTGCGGAATCGACCCCAGCAAGAAGGTCACGCCGGACCCAATAAAAAACAAGATGCGTTTCGTTTCGAGCGGCGGGAAAAAGTGCAACATGTTGCGGGCGTGGGCTTCATGCATCACCCGCATCGGTCCTCCGGCCAGGTTCGAGGCAATCACCGCGATCGCGGTCAGGCAGATCACGATCACGATCATCTGCAGAAAGTCGGTAACCGCCACCGACCACATGCCACCGAAAAGGGTGTAGAACAATACGACCACCGTGCCGATCAACATGCCAGTGAATGGCGAGATCGCACTATCCGAGAGCAATGAAAACACGATGCCGAGTGCCGAAATCTGGGCGGCCACCCATCCCAGGTACGACAGCACGCTCACGACCGAGCAGAACAGTTCGATCGCGACGCCGTATCGCTCGCGAAAGTAGTCGTTGATCGTGAGTAGCGAGAATCGATAGAGCGGCCGGGCAAATACCAGCCCCACGAGAATCAGGCAGAACGCCGCCCCCCAGGGGTCCTCGGCCGTGTCGCTCATCCCCCCTTCGAGAAACTTGGCCGGGATGCCGATGACTGTCTCCGAACCAAACCAGGTGGCAAACGTGGTGCCGATAACAATCGAAAGCGGCAACGCCCGCCCCGCCACGGCATAGTCGGCTGCCCCCCGCACCCGCCGGGCAAAGTAAAGCCCCACAACAATCGAGGCCAACAAGTAAAGCACCACGAATATAAGCAGCATGCGCAACCGATCCCTACGCCTGGAACCATCAAAAGCCGCGATAGCATATCAGCTCGCCAAACAGGAGCCTAGAGGCCGGAGGGGATAGAGAGTGGAGGGGAAAACTACCCACCGAATTGCGGCAGGCCTGACTGGAACTCCACGCTGCTTGGAGAGAAAGCAATAGGTATCCTCTGCGACGATAGACTTCGGTTACTCGGCGTCGGCTGGAAGTTGTAGGTGAAGGTCCAGCATCCGTTCCGCTTCCCGGAGCGATGCGGTGGGCTGGCATGTGATAGCCCCTTCGGGGCGATTTGAAACGCTTGCCCGCTCTGTGTGCTGTGAGGGAGTGAGTGTCTTCAATAGTCTGCTTATTGATGTGGGCGACTGCAAGAAAGCCGCGTTCGTGGGGTTTTTGGGTGCCGGAGTTGAAGAAATAATGCGAGTTCTCCACTTCCCACCTCCCCGGCTCTGATAGGCCGACCCGTCTTCCTGGAATTGGGCAAGCGGGGGGTGAATTCGGTGTTTTGATTCTTTCAACTTTTCGCTGGGAATTGGCCACCATAGGTGTTCTAATGGACAGGCATCAGTGGCTACCGGCTTTAAGCTATCAGCTGTTGGCTTTTTTATTGAAAGGAGATTAGCGAGGTGTAATGCTTGTTTTGAACTCGAAAGTCTAGCGACGCGCAGGCGAATGTTCGGTTGCGTGGGGGTTCGCTGCTGCGCGCGTGGGTAACACGCTCGAATTGGCCAGCTGAGATGCTTCGGGGCGCTGGAAGCTTCCCTCAGCATGACATTCGGCAATCAGAACTCCCAAAATCCAACCCCCAACTCCCCAAACCATAATAGTTTCCCACCCATGGGAATCTATTTGAGTGTGAAAACCACTGGTTTTGCAGCGTGTGCGCTGATTCAATTTTCCCATCGATGGGTAAATTGGGAATCTATCGCACGACCACCTCTCCTGCGCAGTTTTTGTGCGCGGGCTGATGGATTTATTGGTTGGCGATGGCGTCGAGCGCGAAGTCGGCGTTCGGGTCGTGCTTGTAGAAGTACACGGCGATCTGGCGAGCCAGGATTTCGGTGTATTCACGTTGGAACTGCTTCGGCGACTTGTCCTGCACTGGAATGGCGCTGTTGCGTGGGAAGAGCACTTCGCCTAGCGCGTGCTCCCAGACAATCTTGCTCTTGGTACCGGTCAGATCATACACGGTCACGGTTACGTCGGCGTTGCCTTGGTACAGCGTTTGGCCTTTGTAGAGGTCCAAGTGAGCAAGGTCGATCACCACCAGGCGGTCGGCTTTCACCGCGCGGCCCATGCCTTCGAAATCACCCCAGTCGTTTTCGTCATGCCATTTATCGACTTCGCGATAATCGACCACATCGACCTTAGGCACGTTCTCCCGCAACAAGTTGGTGACGCTGCGAGCGATCTGGTCGGGCGCGCCAGCAATGCTGTACTCGCTCGCCGAGGGGCAGCGACAGGCGACGACCACGCGTTGCTCTTCCAGTGCTTCGCACTGGGCAGGTACTACGTTGCCACCTTGCAGCAGGTAAACGCCGGTTGCCAGGATGGTATGACATCCCGAGGAGGTAACCGTCGTCGCTACCAGCAGCACCAACGAGAGCCAAGAGCATGTATGTCGCATGATCGGAGAACGGTCCATCGTTATCCTAAGGGGGTAGAGGAGTCAGGGGCCGGCGACAACTCACGTTGCCTACGACCAATTTGGTGGAGAGGGAAAGTCCTTATCCGGGTTGGTTGGATCATCGCGAAACCAAGCTGGCGTTGCCTTGCTGGCGAGTCGCGATCTTCCGTTTACTACGACCATCCATGTCGTAGCAACGCCAGTCCGGTGTGCTGCATCCATTGCACAAGGAGCACCAGCACCAGCACGGCGAAAGCGGGTAGTACCAAACTGGCCGTGGGACGTAAATACCACCATTGTCCCTTTATGGCACTTGCTAGCATCCAGGGGACCGCTGCGATCGACGCCAGGCACAACAGCACTCCCCCGGCGTTCGCGCCGAGCGCAGCGGTAAGCTGCCCGTCGAGCAATCGCGCCCAGGAAGTGGTCATGCCGCACGAGGGACACCGCACTCCCCACTGGGCGACGACAAAGCATTCGCCGAAACCGAGTTTTTGGTGGGTGCCGAATCCGCGCGAGTCGGGCGACAGCATCGCGGCCGCGACAAGCAGCACCGTGAGCACCAACGAAGCCGCGACTAGCAGCGTTCGTTCCAACCAGGAGAATCGTCGATGAGGATTCGCAGTAGACACAGGCAATTCGACAGGGACCAACGGACCGCCACCACTAGCGGGGCGAAGTTCCATTGTATCGTACGCCGCGCGAGCTGGGGGGACGAGTACCAAGCGAGGGGAAGTGGATCACAAGCAACCCGCCGGACTAGCAGCTTCGAGAACTTGCTAGCTGGTGAGCTGCTCCGCCCGCTGCTCGTCGACGCACAACCGGCGGATCGCCGTCGCCTGACCGGTGGATTCGTCGACTTCGACGATGGTCCCGTTCAGGCGGACATCTTCGGTCGCCACGTCGAACGGCACCGGGCGCGACGTCAGGGTGCTTTCGAGGACGCGATCGATCCGGCGGCCGATGATGCTCTCGTGCGGGCCGGTCATGCCGACATCGCACTGAAACGCGGTCCCGCCAGGCAGAATGCACTCGTCGGCGGTGGCCACGTGGGTGTGGGTGCCGAGCACGGCCGACACACGACCATCGAGGTAGCGGCCCATCTGCTGCATCTCGCTAGTCGCTTCGGCATGGAAGTCGATGAAGCGAACCTTGGCGTCGCTCGGCATCGCCGCGAGCACCGCGTCGGCCGCCCGCCAGGGGCTGTCGATTGGGTTCATGAACAAGCGCCCCAGCATGCAGGCGAAGGCGACTTGCACGCCCGACGCGGTTTGCACCACAGCCCACCGAGGCCCAACTGCTTCGTCGGGCAGGTTGGCCGGGCGGACGATGTTCGACTCGGCTTCGAGTGTCTTGTAGATTTCGCGCCGACGATAAACGTGGTCGCCAAGCGTGATGGCATCCACGCCGGCGGCGGTGAGTTCGCGATAAATGGCAGGCGTCAGGCCGGAGCCTCCCGCTGCGTTTTCGGCGTTGGCAATCACCAGGTCCAACGACTCGGCCTCGCGGAGCGGTTGCACCACGCGGCAGACAATCTCGCGTCCTGGTTTGCCAACGATGTCGCCGATGAATAGGAGTTTCACGATAGTGAGCAGGGGTGTCGGAGGTCGAAAGTCTGGAGGCTGTCGCCTAACGTCATACGGTCATGTGGTTCGATGAAGGTCAAAGCGACTTAAGCACAATGGAAAACACGCTTACCGCCAAACGAGTGCTCGCCGATGGCGATGGCTGCAGAGCCATCGGGCGAACACTTTCCGCCACTGGTCACTCAAACATACTCGGGGGGCTACTTGGCCGTTTCGCTGAATCGGCTCTCGCGAATCATGGTCACGCGAATCTCGCCCGGGTAGGTCAATTGCTGCTCGAACGCGGTCGCAATGTCGCGACAGATTTTGGCCGCCGACTCGTCGGTGGTGGCCTCGGTGTTGGCAATCACCCGCACTTCGCGACCTGCCTGAATGGCGAACGCCTGATGCACACCTTCGAACCCGGTAGCAATCGATTCGAGTTCCTGCATCCGCTTGATGTAGCGGTCGAGCGTCTCGCGGCGGGCACCGGGGCGCGAAGCACTGCAGGCATCGGCCGCGGCGGTGAGCACCGTGTATGGCATGTCGGGACGAATGTCGTCGTGATGCCCCAATGCGGCGTGCACTACTACTTCGTTCTCGCCATATCGCTTGAGCAGGTCGGCACCAATCTTCGGGTGACCACCCTCGGCGTCGTGATCGGCTGCTTTGCCAATGTCGTGCAGCAAACCAGCCCGGCGGGCGAGGTCGCCATCCATGCCCATCTCTTCGGCCAACATGCCGGTGACAAAGGCGACTTCAATCGAGTGCCGCAGCACGTTCTGGCTATAGCTGGTGCGGTACCGCAACCGACCGAGCAGCTGAATGATCTTGGGGTGCAGCCCGTGCACGTCGGCTTCCTGGGCTGCTTCTTCGCCGTACTTGACGATGAGTTTGTCGACTTCCTTTTCGGTCTCGGCAAACAGCTCTTCGATACGACTGGGGTGAATCCGCCCGTCGGCAATCAACTTGGCCAGCGACAAGCGAGCCACCTCGCGGCGGACCGGATCGAACGCGCTGACGATCACCACGCCGGGCGTGTCGTCGATGATGACGTCGACGCCGGTGATTTTTTCGAACGCCCGAATGTTGCGACCTTCGCGGCCGATGATGCGACCCTTCATGTCGTCGTTGGGAATATCGACCGTGCTGGTGGTCGCGTCGGCCGTGTGGGCAGCGGCAAAACGCTGCAGCGAGGTGATCAGCATCTCGCGGGCCTTTGGCTCCACTGCTTCGGCGATGGCTTGTTCGCGTTTCTTGATCAGCACGCCTTGTTCGTGGGCCAGCTCCGTATCGAGCTTCTGCAGCAGCAGTTCCTTGGCCTCGTCGGGGCTCAGGCTACTGAGTTGGTGCAGGGTTTGCCGCTGGACATCAAGCAGATTGTCGAGTTCGCTCTGGCGACGAGTGACGTCCTCGAGCTTCTCGGCCAGCTTCCGCTGGTTGCCTTCGACCATTTTCTCCTGCTTCGAGAGCTGGTCGTTTCGCTGCTGAAGATTGTCCTCGGCCTTGTCGATGGTGCGTTCGCGCTCGTGCAATTCCCGGCGGACGATCGACATTTGGTCTTCGATCTTCGCTTTCTCTTGCAGGGCCATCTCTTTGGCTTCGACGGCTGCCTCCTTCAACATGGTCGAGGCGTCTTTTTTGGCATCGGAGCGTATCAGTTCGGCTTCCTTCTCGACATCGCGTCGACGCAGGTAGTCGATCAGCTTCACCGCTCCAGCACCGGCGACCGCTGCCACGGCGAACAGCACCGCCTGCATGATTTCGCCATCGGCAAGCAGCAGTAGGTTGGTACCCATGCTTTACCCTTTCATAAACTTCAACGGCTATATAAATGGCTGTTCGCGCGTGTTTTGCCGCCAAGCGAACAACTCATGGAAGCAGGTGGTCGGAACCCGTCCGCCGGTTGCGCGAGCGCAAGCCGAGGCTGCGCTTGATAGAAGTTCGATCGCCCGCCCATTGCGGAGCGGTTATCGAAACCAAGGCCGAGAAGCTAAGCTGTTTGCAAACAGGATAAGTGGTGCGGCACCAGGGAAAAGGCAGGCCAGCCGGGCAAGTAGCCAGCTGGATCGTCCGCGAGTCGTCGAACGCCTATTGCCCGAGAGAGCCATGCCTTTAACCAGGCGATGGCAGCCCAGACAGTTCCCGGCGGCCAGGCCTCGCTTACGATGCCCGCGGGCCAAAGCCGGTAGCCTGCCAAGGCAAACACCGGGGGCCGAGGGACCGCCTGCGGGGCGGGCCGCGATTTTGTCGTCCGCTTCCAACGCGTCGGACGCTGCAGAGAGACTCGGCCGCAGAGCCAAGCCACGACGAGCAGCACCAGCCAAAACGCCGGCTGCGAACGGGTCGCAATACTGTTTACAATTTTGCTCAGGATCATCAACTGAGGTACCTATCAAGCGATTGCCCTACCGACCGAAACTCGCGTCACAACGACACCAGCGGGAGACAAGGCAACGGAATTCCGTTATCGCCTACAGGGCAATCTCAACCCAAACGAGCGGAACCCCGCAACGGGTTAAGATTGTCCTAAATCGTATGCTACCAAATACTTGGAAATCCGCAACACAGGATTCGGGTCGGCCCCGGCTCGCCCCGAACCACTCCCGCAGTTAACCGCTTACTCCCCACGCCTAGCCCGACGATGCCCCAGCGGGCCCGCCTGATCATGCTACAAGACGCCATCCAAGCCGTTTGGCCCACGAACACCTGGAGATCGTGCCATGTGGTGGTAGCCGTTTCGGGCGGGGCCGACAGCGTTGCGCTGCTGCGAGGGCTGGCAGAGCTGCACCGCCGAACGTCCGGTTCCGGCGAGCTGATCGTCGCCCACTTTAACCATGGCCTGCGGGGCGAGCACTCCGACGGCGATCAATCCTGGGTTGCCCAGTTAGCCCAAACACTCAACCTGCGGGGCGAATTCGGCCAACCTGCTGAAAGCGAGCAGCTTGATACCGAGCAATCAGCCCGCGACGCCCGCTACGCTTTTCTACTGAATACAGCCGAGCGCTGCGGCGCCCGATACATCGCCACCGCCCACACGGCCGACGACCAGGTGGAAACTGTGCTGATGCGAGTGCTGCGTGGCTCGGGAATCGACGGCCTGACCGGCATTCCCCGGGTCCGATCGTTGAGTGCCAGCGTGTCGGTCGTCCGGCCGCTGCTCGCGGTGCGGCGTGAAGAGATCGAGAGCTACCTGCAACAACTCGATCAGCCATATCGCACCGACGCGTCGAATCACGAATCGCACTTCACCCGAAATTGGCTCCGCAACGAGTTGCTTCCAGCCATCCGCGAGCGGCTACCTAGTGATCCCGATCGGTCGCTCTTGAGGTTAGCCGAACAAGCCAACCAATGGAGTGAACTCCTTGAGTCGATCGTCGCCCCCCTCGTCGAGCAGACGGTGCGTGTGGAGAACCATCGACTTCAGTTCAACCTGACGCTACTCGCCGACCAACCGGCGATCGTCGTGCAACAAGTCGCCCGACAAGCCTGGCGGGCCGCAGGCTGGCCTGAACAGGGGATGGGCATGGCCGACTGGGAACGCTTGTCGACAGCGATATCGGGTGCTGAGGCGGGTAAGTTCCAACTGCCAGGCCACGTGCAAGTCGCCCGCGAAGCACAAACGCTTGAACTCTTCCGGGGGGGATTCCCTGAAAACTGCTAGATCCGAGCGGCTCCGGTGCTCACTTCATTCCAACAAGACAGCCTACTCCAGTTAGAACACTTGATACTCGTTTATGGTTGACATCCAGGACGAGGCACTCCCATACTAGTGCTTCGTGACAGCTAGGAATTAGGGTTGGCTTTTCCGCCCATTGATGCGAGACTTCCTTGCGTTTTGCCCGTGCATTTCGACAAGGAGGTCGTCATGAGTAGAAAGAAGTATATCGTTGAACTGACCGAGGAGGAGCGTTCCGTTCTGCAAGATGTCGTGAAACGGCTCCAGGGGACCAGCCAGAAGGTGAAGCGAGCCAACATCCTTCTGAAGGCAGATATTGGGGGTGCGTGCTGGACGGACGCAAAGATCGCCGAGGCGTTGGATTGTCGCACGAAGACAGTGGAAAATGTGCGGCAGCGGTTCGTCGAGCGGGGCCTTGAGGAGACGCTCAACGGCAAACAGCGAGACAGCCCGCCCACCGAAAAGTTGCTTGACGGCGAACAAGAGGCAAAGATCATCGCCATGCGGCTGGGAGAGGCCCCGAAGGGCTACGGCAAGTGGACGCTGCGTCTCTTGGCAAGAAAGGCGGTAGAGCTAGAAATTGTCGACTCGATCAGCTACCAAACCGTGCGGCGCACGCTCAAAAAAACCGCATGAACACCAAACGCAACGTTCAATACTGGGTGATCCCTCCCGAAGCGAACGCCGAGTTCGTAGCCCACATGGAGGACGTGCTGGACGTTTATTCCCGGCCCTACGATCCGTGTCTTCCCGTCCTGTGCATGGACGAGCAACCGGTTCAACTGGTCGAAGAGATCAAAGCTCCCCTTCCGGCAACGCGTCATCACCCAAAGCGAGTGGATTACGAATACCGGCGATCGGGAGTGGCCAAAGTCTTCATGTTCGCCGAGCCACTTGCCTTGTGGCGTCAGGTCTCGGTGCGGGACAAGAAGACCAAGGTCGATTGGGCCGTCGAGATGGCGAACCTCCTGGAGGGCCGCTACGCAAAATGCGAGAAAGTGCTCGTGGTGTGCGACAATCTCAACACGCACACCATCGGCGCCTTCTACGACGCATTCGAACCGGAGCGTGCCCGCAGTCTAGTCCGCCGGATCGAATTCCACCATACGCCCAAGCACGGCAGTTGGCTGAACATCGCCGAGAACGAACTGAGCTGTCTCACCGGACAATGCGTTGCGGGGCGTCGCATTGGTAGTGCCGAGCAATTGCGCGAGCAGTCGGCCGCCTGGCACGAGGACGTCAATCAAATACAACGCGGAGTCGAATGGCAAATGAAGATCGACGACGCACGAACCAAACTGAAATCGGTGTACCCTGAAATCAAGGTGTAACAGAGCACTAGTGTGAACAATTGACCTTAAGCACCGATCCCATCGAACTTGCACCCAGGACAGGCCTAATGCCATGAAGAGCACCTTTACTTTCTCCCAACTCTCTGCGCAGAGCACTATCTCTTCACTTCGTTGGATTGTAGTCGCAGCACTTACTCTCTGGTTTCTGAGCACAAGCACTTTCGCCGATGTGGTGAACGAATTGGCTGATCCCACTGGGCCTGAAGTTTCCCACGACTAATACGAACACGACTGGCTCTATCTAACCAATACCACGACAAACTCTTCGTCGATCAACGGACTGGCCCCCACCGACAACGGTACCTACTTCGCGGGGAACACCGATGGCCTTCTGGGCAGCACTCATTATGGCAACTCGGATGCGTTCGTGGGACAACTCGACTCCGCAGGCAATGCCCTATGGACCTACCAGTTCGGCACTAGCCGCGTCGACTCGGCGCTCGACGTCCAACAGTTCGGTGGCCAAGCGGTCTACGTCTCGGGTACTACCACTGGCGACCTGGCCGGAAGTATTTCATCCGTACCGGGAGATCAAGACGCCTTTGTGATGAAACTCGATAGCACGGGCACACCGATTTGGACCAGACAATTTGGGTCGACCGATACCGACTTCGTCTATGACGGCGCCGTGGATCTAGACGGCAACTACTTCGTCGCGGGTTACACTTCGGGCGATATCGCAGGCACTCCGAGCGGCGACGATTCGTTCCTTGCCAAGTACTCGCCGACCGGCGATCTCGACTGGGTAGTGCAGACCGATTTCAGTGACACCGACTGGGGGCGGGCGGTCGACACCGACAGCAACGGCAACAGCTATCTGGCTGGATTCGTCAACGGCCATGCCTACGTGAACAAGTACAATTCGGCAGGCGAGTTGGGCTGGCAATACGTTTCGGATCAAGAACCGCTGCGGCTGGAAGCCAATGCGTTCACGGGTCTCGATGTAGTCGCCGACTCGGCAGGTAACGTCTACCTGACGGGCACTTCCGATGGAATTGAATCGCCGGTGAACTATCCGAAGGGGACATTCCTGATAAAACTTGACGAGCTTGGCCAACCAGTTTGGTCCCGTTCGCTTGTTACCGAAGAGTATCCCTTTAGCCCACTTCCGAACGAAGCCCAAGGCTGGTCGCTCGATCTCGATGAGCATGGCAACACTCTGCTCACCGGGCAAACCACCGGCAACGTGGCCTCCGACGTCGATACGGTTGGCGACGTCTACCTGCTGCGATTCTCCCCCAATGGCGACTTGCTCGTGGCCGAACAATACGGAGACTTTGACTACCAGCTTGGCTTGAGGGTCGCCGCCGATGGCCAAGGTGGCGTTTACCTGGCAGGGCTTGCCGATTCCTCGTTCCTCGGTCAATCGGCCTTCGGAGCTTCCGGATTCGTGATGCACCTGAATGGCCAAGTGCCGGAGCCATCGACTAACCTACTTTGCTTCGTGTGTGTAGTTGCTGGACTTGGTTTCGGCTGGAGTCGCCGCCGCTAATAAACGGATGCAGCAATCTTGCTGAACAAGGTGGCTGCATCATCCTCTCCGACAATTACTGACAACACTATCAAGATACTCAGCATCGGATCCTGTCTCATGAAGCGATGGCAACTCGAGGCCCTAACCTCTCTCATGCCAGCTGCGTTCTCGGCGTTGGCAGTTTTCATGTCCCTGGCCAGCGAGGCAGCTGCCTTCGATCCACCAGTGGTCGAGGTACCTGTCGACCACAAAGGTCCGTTGGTTTCCCACGATCAGTATCCCTTGGACTGGGTTCACCTCACGAATCTACCAGGCAGGACGAACATCCAAGGCGTACAAGCGACTACCGACGGTGCCTACTTTGCTGGCTGGACCGTAGATGGTTCGTACGAGGCCATGGTCGGCAAGCTCGACCGTTCGGGCAACGTCGATTGGATGGTCAGTTATGGGACCGAATTTGGAGACTTTGCGTCTAACATCACCAAGTATTCCGACTACCTCTATGTGGGAGGCAATACCGAAGGCGACTTTGCCAATGCTGGGACTTATGCTGATGGCTTCCAAGATGGATTCGTGTCGAAGTTCGATTTGTCAGGTAATCTTATCTGGACCCGACAGTTTGGCGGCAGCGAGTATGAAGGCGTAACCGACGGGGCGGCCGACCTGGATGGCAACTACTTTGTTGCTGGCAGCACGGCGCCACAAATGCTTGATGAGTATGGAAGAGCGGCAATGCTGGCGAAGTTCAACCCAAATGGTGAACTGCAATGGAGAGTCGAGAAGGACAACATCTATGAAGATTCAGGTTTGGCGGTAACCACCGACCACGCGGGCAACAGTTTTCTGGCCGGTCGTACCGAGGATGGCACCCTGCCCTTCCTCAATAAGTACGACTCCAGCGGCCAGTTAGTGTGGGAGTATGTGCCCGACCCCAACGCCTTGACCCTCGAACTTGGCTCTGGCATCGATGTGGTTACCGACGCTTCGGGCAACTCCTATCTTACTTACTCCGCCTATATTGAGAGCAGCACTCAGATCGAGCGTCAGGGGCTTTTCCTACTGAAGTTCGATGCTGCTGGCAATCAAGTCTGGTCGCGAAGTGTATCGTCAAGCGATCCTCCTTACTCTGGTTTCGACGATGAGGATTACGCCCTGGCGATGACGATGAATCTCGAAGGCAACCTGCTTATTGCGGGGCAATCGAAAGGCGATTTTTCGTTGGACCATACCACTGCAGGCGATGTGGTGGTGCTGGAATTCACCCCCGACGGTGAACTGGTCGTCGCCCAGCAGTATGGCGACAGCAATTATCAGTACGCCAATGAGATCTCAGCCGATCCAGCGGGGGGACTCTATGTGGTCGGCACGACCTGGGGCGATTTCGAAGGCAACCAGCTGCCCAGCGAGGATGCGTTCGTGATGCATCTCACGGGACCTACCAGCGTTCCCGAGCCCTCGACAGGGCTGCTCTGTGCGTCGGTCATGCTAGCAGTTATCGGAGTGCATCGCATGCGACGCTTGCGGTCCGCCGACAAATAACTGCTAGCACCCTGGCTTCTCCCTTGACCCCATCAGGGGGCAGCTTCTACTATCTCGCGCCCAAATACGGTGGGGCGCAAGAAGCGCCTGCGCCGACGGACTTGATACCTTGCGCAAGGAATCGCTCGCCATTTTCGCTCGACTGATTAATAGCTGCTGGTTCGTGTTCAAGTGGAGCATCTTCACGATGCTGGCCATTGCGCTACTGGTCGGCGGGTATCTTTACTTGCGACTCGACGACGAAGTACGACGTTACGCTGAGAATCTGCTGGCCGATCACTACAGCGAACTCGACGTCAAGCTCGGCTCGGCTCACTTCGAAACCGGGCGCGGCGTGGTGCTCCGTGACCTGGTGATCAGCGATCGCGATCGCTTTGGTCACACGATCGCCATCGCCGAAGTGCCGGAGATGCAGCTACTCGGTCCGTTCGATACCGAATCGCTACTCGCTGGTCAGTCGCGTGTCGAACGCATCCGCATCCGCTCCGCTCGCATCGAAGCGGTTCGCGCAACCGATGGTCAGTGGAACCTCTCGCGACTGTTCCCTCCGCCGTCGATGGGTGGCAAGCCGGCCGACATCGAACTAGTCGGCGCGATCGTCACCCTAACCGACAACTGCAACGGAGAGTGCTCGCCAGTCACGCTGCGCGAGGTAAGCCTCGGCTGTCGCTGCATGGAGTACTCTCCCGACGACCCCACGCAGCGAACGTTCCGCATTACCGGTTCCGTAGGTGGCGAACTGGCTGAGTCGTTCACGTTCGACTCGACTGCCGACACCGGAGCAGGCATCGTGGAAGGAAGTATCAAGATCGATGGGCTCGACCTTGGCTCCACGGCGGCCAACTCGCTGCGACAACACGTTCCGCAGCTCGCCCGCGTGAGCGAGGTCAGCGGCAAAGCCAATCTGAACATCAGTGGGCGGGTGGAACCGAACCAACCGCCGACCTGGAATGTCGACTATCAGCTGATCGGCGCCCGAGTCGTACTGGCTGGCGTGCCGCGCCCGGTGACCAACATTACCGGCCAGGGCACCGCCTCGAACACGCAGTTGCGGATTGTGCAGGCGTCGGCCAACCTTGGTGAAGCCTCCCTGTCGCTAGCGGTCGATCGACGCGGCTGGAGTCCCAACGCCCAAATGGCGTTTCGGGCGAGAGCCGAACAACTCACGATCGACAGCAACTTCGAAAAGCTGCTTCCCGATTCCGCCCTCGAGGCCTGGCACCGATTCGAACCACGAGGTTTGGTTTCGGCCGAGATCGCTGGTCAGTTCGATGGCAAGCAGTGGATACCCAATGTGACGGTCGATTGTCAGAAGGTATCGTTCATCGATCGCGAGAAATTCAATTACCGCCTTACCGAAGGCAAGGGGAAGCTGGTCGTCACCGACAAGAACGATGGCAGCGGCCCCGCGATGGAAATCCAGAACCTCACTGCCCTGCTCGACCTGAAACCGGTCACGCTCAACGGGCGTTTCACTGGATTCGCCTGCCCTGGCCAGTGTGCGCCGAGCGACGATGCCCCCAAACCACTGGGGTGGCTGGCAGTGTCGGCCAAACGCATTCCGATTACCGACAGCCTGGTCGATGCGATCGATCCAGCCGAACACAAGGTGCGACGCATCGTCGACAGCCTTGGCGTCGAAGGTCATATCTCTATTGACTGGAAGTACGAACGCGATCAACCGATTGGCGAGCCTCATACTACGACCGATCTCACATTCCACGACGCCCGAGTACGGTTCGAGAAGTTTCGCTACCCACTCGATCACATCGAAGGCACCGCCCACGAGTCGGATGGCGATTGGTCGTTCACGAATCTGGTGAGCAAGCAACCCGATACGCCGATGGTTGTGCAAGCTAGCGGTACCTGCAGCAAGCAACCCGATGGACTCTACGTATTGCAATTGAGGTTCGAAGGGGAGCAGTTGCCGCTCGACGATACGCTGCTGCACTCGCTTCCACCGGCCCACCAGGACGCCTGGCGAGCGGTGAATCCCCTGAGCGGGCGGGTGAACTTCGTCGCCCGCATTGCGCATCGCCTGCAAACCGACTCGGCTCCGAACATCTACCTCGAGATCCAACCGATCGACAACCTGGTGTTCATCGAGCCACAAGCGTTCCCCTATCGGCTTGAGAAACTGCAAGGCAGCTTCGTGGTGATCAACAACACGGTCACCTTCAACGGATTGCGTGGTCAGCATGGGCAAACCATGTTCGAGACCGATGGTTCTTGGGTTCCGAACGACAAAGGGGGATGGCAGCTTGAGTTCCGCAACCTGAATGTCGACCGGCTCTCGGCCAACTACGAACTCAAGGAAGCGGCCGCTTCGAGCATTGGTAAGGTCATGGATTACCTAAAACCGAGCGGCACTTTTTCCATTCACAACGGCATCCTTCGCTTCTCTCGCGAATCGGCAGGTTCCACCCAGGTTACGAGCGACTGGAAAGTGTCACTCGGCCTGCAGCAGAACAATCTTGAGTTAGGCCTGCCACTGCGAAGCGTGACCGGCATCGTGCACCTGGCAGGTCATCACGAAGGAAGTTTGCGATTTACCACGGGTCGTTTGGAACTCGATAGTGTGTTCTGGAACAACATGCAGTTCACCCAAGTGCGAGGGCCACTGTATGTCGACGCCTACGAGTGCTGGCTAGGTCGCGGCGCCGAAGAACGCATCAACCAGCTAACTGGCCGCACCAGTCAACTGCAGCGCATCGAAGCCAATCTGTATGGCGGCAAGCTGGCCTTCGACTCGCACGTGCCGATGGAAACTGGCAAGTTCTACACGTTCAACTTCGATCTCGACGATTGCGACCTACAGCGACTCTCGACCGATTACCTGGGCGGTTCGGTAGAGCTGTCGGGCACGATGTCGGGCCAGGCGACGTTGCAAGGTATGGGGCGAAGTCTTGATCTCCTGCGGGGCGGCGGGCGGGTTACTGTGCGTGATGCTCAGCTCTACGAACTACCAGTGATGGCTCGTATGCTCAAGGTGCTGCGGAACCGCGTGCCCGACAAGACAGCCTTCAACGGCATCGACGCCCAGTTCAAGATCGATGGCCAGCTCATCCGGTTTAGTGAGCTTAGCTTGTTGGGCGACGCCTTGAGCCTGTACGGCCAAGGCACCACGACGTTCGATCGCCAACTCGACCTGAAGTTCTACTCCACGGTCGGCCGAAACGACTTTAATATTCCCCTGTTACGCTCGATGATTGGTCAGGCGAGTGCGAATTTGTTGTTGATAAAAGTGACTGGCCCCGCTGAAAATGCCCAAGTAGAACGTGCCCCGTTGCCTGCGGTGAACGAATTGATGGAGCAACTCGGAGGAGAAAACGTCGCAACCCCACCCACGCAGCGAGGGTTTTGGACTCGATAAAGCCGTAAGCCACCGAAGGCCGACAGTCAGTATCCCTACCGCAAGCTAAGTTTGCATAGGGAGATGCTTACTGTTCAGCCACCCGATGGCTGCCCTTTCCTCCAACCCTCAGCCCTTCGATACCACAATGAGCATTGGATCATTCGGTGGCGTTCAAGGAAGCGCGGCAGGTGCACCGCTGTCGCAAACACGTGGTTCGGAAACCGAAAGAGCCCAGCAGGCCAACGCTGCCAGCGAACGTGGCACCGACGCTGCGGACCGGTCGGAGAAAGCCTCGGGCATCGGTACCACGGAAGAGGACCAAGGAGCGGGCGATCGCGATGCCGATGGCCGCCGCATGTGGGAAGACGACCTCCCCTCCGAACAGCACGCGGAGCAGGTCGACACGCACGAGCCCACGCCTGCCGCCGAGCTACCGAAGAGCATCGACCCTACCGGGCAGTCGGGGGGACGGTTGGACCTAATGGGCTAAGGCACGAAGCCGCAGTACAGCAGTCGACCAACCACCTAACCGGTTGTAGAAAATAGGCTGCGAAATTGGTCTAATACTTGTTGCGCGTCGGAGTGCCAACCGCCTGCGCGGTTGCCACGACCTTTCCACTGCTCTACTGCGACATCGACCATGCGATTCACCAAAATGCACGGCGCCGGCAACGACTATGTGTACGTCGATTGCTTCCGCCAAGACTTACCGAGCAACATCGAGCAACTCGCCATTGCAGCGGCCGACAGGCACTTTGGCATCGGCGGCGACGGTCTGATTCTCATCTGCCCCAGCGAGCGGGCGGACGCCGAGATGCGGATGTACAACGCGGATGGTTCGTACAGCGAAATGTGCGGCAACGGCATCCGCTGCGTCGCCAAGTACATGTACGACCATGGACTGGCCAAGAAAGAGACGCTCACCATCGAATCGGGCGGAAACGTGCTGACGCTCGAGCTCTCCACCAACGGCGGTAAGGTCGACCGGGTGCGCGTTGATATGGGCGAGCCAGTGCTCGAGGCCGCACAGATCCCCACGCGATTGGGGGGTAAGCAAGTAGTTGAGGCCCCGCTCGAATGCGATGGCAACCTGTATCGCGTTACCGCGGTATCGATGGGAAATCCGCACTGTGTTATTTTCGTCGCCCATGCTAGCGACGACCTCGTGTTCGGCGTTGGGCCTCAGATCGAGCACGATCCCGCCTTCCCCAATCGGGTGAACGTGGAGTTTGTCGAGCAAATCAGCCGCACCCAACTCCGCCAACGCACCTGGGAACGCGGCAGCGGCGAAACGCTAGCATGCGGCACCGGTGCCAGTGCGGTATGCGTGGCCGGCGTACTCACTGGGCGGACCGAACGTTGCGTGGAAATCGATTTACTAGGAGGTCGGCTCGAATTGGAGTGGAACGAAACCGACAATCATGTGTATATGACAGGTCCAGCCGTTGAAGTGTTTAGCGGCGAGTGGTTTCCCGCTGGCGAGTAAAGGATCCGCCGGCTAATGATCGGTATTGGTGCTTGCAGGGACTCATCCTCCATGCGAACGTTTGGAACTGGACTCCTGGGATTTCTGACCACGCGTGCGATTCACGCGTGGATGGGTACGCTGGACTATCGCGTGCTGTACTACGATCGCTCGCTCGATCCGATTCGTGCTTCGCAGCCAGGCATTTATATTTTCTGGCATGAGAACATCCTGTTTCCGTTGCACCTACGGGGCCATAGCAACCTGTCGATGCTGCTAAGCCGGCACCGTGATGCCGACATCCTGGCGGTTGTCGCCCGTTTGAGTGGATTCGGCACCGTGCGTGGTTCCACTGGCCGAGGTGGCCAAGACGCATTGAAGCAACTCATGCGACTGAGCGGCGGGCAGCACCTGACCATCACGCCAGATGGCCCCCGCGGCCCCCGCCGGAAGATGGCCGACGGCCCGATTTACCTTGCCTCGCGTACCGGTTTGCCACTCATTGCCATGGGGTTCGGCTACGATCGTCCCTGGCGTTTCAACAGCTGGGATCGCTTTGCGGTCCCCAAACCCTTCAGCCGCGCTCGGGCGATCGTGGGTCCTCCGATTCTTATCCCAGCAGGGATCGACCGCGAGCAGACAAAGCAATATCGCGAAGCGGTCGAGTCGTTCATGACCGAACTCACCGAAGAAGCCACCCTTTGGGCCGAGAGCGGAGTTCGCCGCGAGGGCGAGGAAGCCGCGTTCTGCCAGCCCACCTGGCCGCTGGAACCGACTGTGGTGAACGAACCCACGATTCCTATGCTCGTCGAGCGTCGCGCCGCCTAATGCCAGCGGGGGGTGTGCGTCTGGCAATTTCCTGCCAGAATACCGCATTCCCGTCCACCACCCAGCAACCTGCCCCCTGTCGACCGCATGCCTGCAGCTTCCTCCCACCAAGACGCACCGCTGGGTACGAGCGACCAGTCCGCCATGTCGGTCAGTCAGCTCACCGCTCAGATCAAAGGGGTGGTCGAGGAAAGCTTTACCAGCGTGTGGGTCGCCGGCGAAGTGTCGAACTTCGCCCGGCCGCAGTCGGGCCATTGCTACCTGACGCTCAAGGACGACAAAGCACAGATTCGCGCGGTCATCTGGCGCGGCACCGCCAGTAAGTTCCCCTTCAAGTTGGCCGATGGGGTCGAACTTGTTTGTCACGGGCATCTTGACCTCTACGCCCCGCGTGGCAGTTACCAACTGGTGATCGACCAAGCCCATCCGCAAGGCGTGGGAGCTCTGGAGCTTGCGCTACGTCAGCTCAAAGAGAAGCTAGCCGCCGAAGGGCTGTTCGATCCGCAGCGCAAACGCCCGCTCCCCCGCTTCCCCCGCCGCATCGGTTTCGTGACGAGTCCCACAGGTGCCGCGATTCGCGACTTCCTGGAAGTGTTGCGACGACGTTGGGCTGGCATCGAAGTGCTGGTGATACCCGCTCGCGTGCAAGGCGACGGAGCCGCCGAAGAGATTGCCGCTGGCATTCGCATGGCAAACCAGCTCGATCCCCCGCTCGACGTGCTGGTTGTCGGCCGCGGGGGTGGCAGCCTGGAAGACTTATGGGCGTTTAACGAAGAGCCTGTTGTGCGAGCGATCGCGGCATCGAACATCCCGACGGTCAGCGCAGTTGGGCATGAGATCGATGTATCGCTCAGCGACCTGGCGGCCGACGTGCGGGCACTAACTCCGAGCGAAGCGGCCGAGCGGGTGGTTCCTTCGTCCGATGAGGTGATCGCGCAGCTCACTCGCTTTGGCGATCGGCTTCATAACTCCATTCGGCGACAAGTGACCTTGGGCAAGCAGCGGATCGATTCGCTAGCCGCCCGGCGAGTGTTTGCCAACCCGCATACATCGGTGCTCGACCGCGCACGTCGCGTGGACGAACTCGACGCTCGCGCACGTCGCGCGGTCACGAGTATCACCACTAACAACCGTCATCAACTGGCCACGCTTAGCGGCAAGCTCGAATCGCTCAGTCCGCTGGCGGTGCTCAGTCGCGGATACAGTGTGACGCAGCACGCCGAGTCGGGTCGAGTCGTCCGATCGTCTGACGACGTCGCTGTGGGAGATCGACTGGTCACACGACTCGAACATGGACAGGTAACCAGCACCATCGACTCGGTCGATGAGTAAGCAAACGGAAGTCAGCACACATGGCCAAGAAAAAAGTCAAACGCAAACCCTCGGAAGAATCGACTCTGACGTTTGAAGAGTCGCTGGCCGAGTTGGAAACCATCGTCGGCGACCTGGAAACAGGCGAGTTGGGGCTTGGCGACGCCCTCGAGCGTTATGAACAAGGCATCGCCCACCTAAAACAATGCCATGCCCAATTGGAGCAAGCTACTCGGAGAATCGAGTTGCTTTCGGGAGTGGATGCCGCCGGAAACCCGGTGACCGTGCCATTTGAGGACGAGCAGCACGAGAGCCTCGAGGCAAAAAAACAGGCGAGAACCCGCCGTCGCGGCGGCGGCGGGGACGACCACGGCACCCTGTTCTAGTATAATAGGCTTGGACCAGGGGAGAGTGTGCAGCGGCGATCCTGCCCGCACCGTCGAGTGAGAAGCCCACGCGTTTAGCCGTCTTTGTAATCATCACCCTCCGCTTAGCCGCGATTCGAATTGCCGTGTCCGATACCGCCCCGCCTGCCGACTTGCTTGCCGAATTGGATTCGATGCGTGGGGAGGTCGAACAAGCTCTCGACCAACGTTTGCGGTTCGACGCTGGTTGCCCCGAACGTCTAAGCGAGGCCATGCGTTATGCGGTGCTGGCTCCCGGTAAGCGGTTACGCCCGCTGCTAGCCATGCTCGCGGCCAAGGCTTGCGGTGGCACCATCGAACGAGCGATGCCCGCCGCCTGTGCGGTGGAGATGATCCACGCCTACTCGCTGGTGCACGACGATCTTCCTGCGATGGACGACGACGACCTACGTCGCGGCATGCCGACCTGCCATCGCAAGTTCGACGAAGCCACGGCCATCCTGGTGGGCGACGCGCTACAGGCGCGGGCCTTCGAGGTGCTGGCCACCGAGCTTACCCCGGCCAGCGTGGCCGCTCGGGCGTGTGCTGCGTTGGGACAAGCCGCTGGGGCGACGCTGCTCGTAGGTGGCCAGGCCGACGACCTGGCCGGTGCTGCCGAGAACAATAGCCGCGAGCGACTGGAAGCGATTCACCATCGCAAAACGGCCGCCATGATCCTCGTGTCGCTCGAACTGGGTGCCCTCACCGCCGAGGCGTCCGATACCTTCCGTACAGCCCTGGCGGAATATGGCCGGCGATTCGGCTTGGTATTCCAAATCACCGACGATCTGCTCGACGCCCACGGCCAAGAGCAACAGGTCGGCAAACGCCTGGGTAAAGACGCCGAGCATGGCAAGCTGACGTATGTTACCCTGGTAGGGGTCGACGAAAGCCGCCGACTTGTCGCCCAACTGGTGGACGAAGCGATCGCCGCCCTTGCCCCGCTGGGCGAAAAGGCTGAACCACTAAAACTGCTAGCACGTATGTTAGTAGACCGGAAGAAGTAACCACACGACTCGCCGCAGCGGACTGACTGGAAGGTGCTCCGCTTCCCCTATTCAGCAAAGCATGACCAAGCAACCCGCCCCTATTCTGCCTAATCTCAGCTCTCCTCGCGAGTTAGAGAAACTCTCGCTGCCCGAACTCGAACGGCTAGCGAACGAGATTCGCGACGTGCTGTGCAACTTGATTTCGTCGCGGAGTGCTCACTTTGCGTCGAACCTAGGGGTTGTGGAACTAGCCATTGCACTGCATCAAACCTTCGACTTCCTTCATCATCGCCTGATTTGGGATACCGGTCATCAGATCTACCCGCACAAGCTGCTCACCGGACGATACGAGGAGTTCGAGACCATCCGCACCCTTGGTGGGCTGATGGGCTATCCGAATCCTACGGAGAGCGACTACGACTTGTTCTGCACCGGGCACGCGGGGTCGAGTGTCTCGACCGCCATGGGCCTGGCCAGCGGCGACCACATCGCCCGTCCCGACGACGAACGCTGGAGCGTCGCAGTGATCGGCGACGGAGCCTTCCCCTCAGGCGTGGTTTACGAGGCCATCAACAACTCGAAACGCGATGGCCGGCGGTTGATGGTGATCCTCAACGACAACGAGATGTCGATCTGCCCGCCGGTCGGCGGCATGGCCGACTACTTGGACCGCGTGCGAATGAATCGCAACTACGTTGGTCTCAAAGAGGAAGTCGCCAAACTGCTGTCGAACGTCCCGCTGCTTGGTGATCCCGTTGAGCGGTTCTTAATACAAGTGAAAGAAGCAGCCAAGGCCGGCCTGAGCGGTGGCATGTTCTTCGAAGAACTGGGCATGCGTTACTTCGGCCCGATCGATGGCCATAACATCGCCCTGTTGCGCAAGTACCTGCGACTGGCAAAGAAACTCGATGGCCCTATCCTGCTACACGTGGTCACTGAAAAAGGCCATGGCTTCCGCCCCGCGGCCGAAGATCCGGTGCTTTTCCACGCTCCGCCGCAGTTTAA
The DNA here is from genome assembly GCF_007748035.1 of Aeoliella mucimassa. Taxonomy (NCBI): domain Bacteria; kingdom Pseudomonadati; phylum Planctomycetota; class Planctomycetia; order Pirellulales; family Lacipirellulaceae; genus Aeoliella; species Aeoliella mucimassa. The sequence continues at coordinate 1,681,797 of NZ_CP036278.1, read as the reverse complement.
GCGTCGCGAAAACGAAGTGCTCGAAATGCACCGCTCGTCGACTCGCAGCTATACGAACGTCGCCCGCGATGCGATTGCCGCTGCGATGCGCCGCGACGAGCGAGTGACCGTCATGACTGCGGCGATGTGCCAAGGCAACAAACTGGAGCCGGTTCGCGAGGAGTTCCCCGATCGGTTCTTCGACACCGGCATTTGCGAAGCCCACACGGTCGCGTTCGCCGCGGGGCAAGCCAAGGTCGGCCTGCGGCCGATTGTCGACATCTACAGCACCTTCCTGCAACGCGCGTTCGATCACGTGTTCCAGGAAGTCGCTCTGCAGGACCTTCCGGTAACATTCATGATGGACCGTGGTGGTCTCTCTGGCCCCGATGGTCCTACACATCATGGAGTGTTCGATATTGGCTACCTGCGTCTGTTCCCGAACATGGTGCTCATGGCCCCCGGCGACGAACACGACCTGACTGCGATGCTCGATTTCTCCCTCGAACACACCAGCCCGTGTGGCGTGCGTTACCCGAAGGACAAAGCGGTCACCGTGGCGCGGACCGATGGCGAACCTCGCGCACCAGTCGAACTCGGCCAGAGCGAGATCCTGCGGTGGGGACGCGATGGAACCTTGGTTGCATGCGGCTCGACACTTGCCGACTGCCTGGAAGCCGCAGCAGTGCTCGACGAGGAAGGACTCGACTTCGGCGTCGTCAACGCTAGATTCATCAAGCCGCTCGACCAGGCGACCTTGCTGCGGGCGCTCAACGAAAACCCGGTGGTGCTCACCGTGGAAGAAGGAGCTTTGGCCTGTGGATTCGGTAGCGCGGTACTCGAAATGGCTAACGCTGCTGGTGCCGAAACAGCTCATTTGCATCGTCTGGGTATTCCCGACAAGTTTGTCGAACATGGGGAACGCGAAGAACTCATGGCTCAACTCGGGCTCGACGCGGCGGGCATCGCCCAATCGTGCCGCTCAGCGGTAGAGAGCCGACACACGGTTTAAATTTGCACTGCGTGGCCAAAAATCTGGTGCAATCGTTGGCTGCTTGGGGTTAAACTCCTAACTGGCGGTTTCCAGCAACTCATCCTCAGGCCCAGGAGCAGGTGATGCAACGCACCCCATGGCGGCGAATCGTGGTGGCCCTGATTCTTTTCCTCAGCGTCGTAAAGCTCGCAGCAGCCGACGATTCACCGGCCACAGTCCCGGTCGATCAGCCGGCTCGCGCGACATCGCCCCCTCCCCTGATTGTGGAATTAGAGGTTTGGATCGTTCAATCGACCACCAGCGAAGACCAGGCCCCCTTGCCAGCCATGCTGGACCGGGCGAGGTTCGTGGAGCACCTCACACAGCTTGATAGTAATCAGCAGCTAGATCGTCTGCGACACCTCAGCACCGCGGTGATGACCGGGCGAAGCACCTCGCTCGCTTTTCAGACACGAACTCCACTGGTTCGTGATGTGAATACCACCGCGCGTGGCCGGCAAACCTCGATTTCTTTCTTGGAGACTGGTTGCCGGCTCGAAGTCGAAACTCGATTGGCTCCACCAGAATCGATCGAGTGCGAGCTGGTACTGGAAGAATCCCACCTAGAACAATCGAACGTCGTGATTTCGGAATCGCCCGATGGCGACAAACTGAACGCCGAGGAAACGCCCACTATCGTACTGAAAACAACGACTTGCTGCCCTCCCGGAAAAGTCGTGCAACTCTCAGGCATGCAGATTGACGCGCCGGGCGAATCGTCGAGCCTTGCCATCTATATAGCGGCTAAGGTCATTGAGTAATCAGTCGACCTTAAACTGCGCACCGCAGCGATAGCAAGCATGGCCGATCCGAACGCAGGTTTTGGCTACTAGCTGGATATGTCCTTCGCGGCCAAGCCACAGGTTCATGACTTCGCAAGGGAAAATCTGAATCGGCGAGTAGAACCCAAGCCCCGAACGGGAGATGTCGGCCAGGTAAACTGCCAGGAATGTGTCCTGATACTGCGCAACCGCCTTGGCTCGCATGTACTTGCGATGGTATCCCCGGCGGCTATCGGGCAGGCTTGGCATCACTCCGGAGCGACCAAAATAGTCGCCCAATTTCTCTGGCAGCGCGGCCCGCAACGGGATCGCGGTCCAGGCAGGAATGGCTACTGATTTTTTATCGTCGAGTTCCAACACTTCACCATCTCCTTAGGCCTTGTTGAACAATTAGTCACAAACCTCCGTAAAAACTAACGTGGAATGGAACCACGTACCTTTTTTACGGAGATCGAACATGGCTACGAAAGAAAAACGAACCTACAAAGTCACGAACTGGAAGGAGTATAACAAGTCGCTCATCGAGCGTGGAAACATCACTATTTGGTTTAGCGACGAGGCGTTGGAGAACTGGGAACATCCTAACGACCAGACAAAAGTCGGTCGCCCTTTTGTCTTCAGCGATACGGCGATCGAGTGCTTGCTGACGATTCGCGAACTGCTGAAACTTCCCTATCGGCAGACTGAGGGATTCGGCCGCTCGCTGGTGGCGATGTTGGGCGTCGAGGCAGCGATTCCCAATTATTCTTCGCTCGCCAAGCGAGCCAGCAAGCTGAATGTTTCGCTCGATATCGCTAACAAGAGGGGCGACATCGATATCGTGGTGGATAGCACCGGCATGAAAGTGTTTGGCGAGGGCGAATGGAAGATGCGGACGCATGGCAAGTCGAAGCGGCGGACATGGCGGAAGCTGCATTTGTCGGTGAATCCTGACACCCGCGAGATTGTGGCGGAGATTTTGACCGAGAACAGTTGCCACGATGCCGATGCGGTTCCCGAAATGCTGGAGCAGGTGGAGCAGCCCGTAAAAAAGTTTCACGGCGACGGTAGTTACGACAAGTGGAAGGTTTATGAAGGGCTGGAATCCGAAGGCATTGAGCCGGTGATTCCGCCGCAGCACAACGCCAAGATCAAACAACATGGCAACTCTGCGGAGGAGCCTTTGCCCCGGGACGAGGCAATTCGTCAGATTCGACGCAAGGGGCGTAGGAGTTGGAAAGAGGAAGTGGGCTATCATCGTAGAAGCTTGGCGGAAACGACCATGTACCGAGTGAAACAAAGCTTTGGGAGCCATCTCAAAAACCGAGTATTCGAAAACCAACAAACGGAAGCCCGCTTGCGCTGTAAAATCATCAATCAATTCACCCAACTCGGGCTTCCACAGTTCGAGTGGAGTTAGTCAACAAGGCCATCTCCTTATCAAAATGTTTGCCCGCTCTTTCCGACAAGAACTCGCACGCTTCACTTATTGCCATCGGTTGTCGATAAGGTCGACTTCCGGTCAGGGCATCAAACACGTCGACCACGGCCAGCAATCTCGACCAGGGATGTATTTCTTTCTTCAAGATCCGGACGGGATAGCCGCTGCCGTCCACGTGCTCATGGTGCTGATACACCATCAATCGCTGGACTTGGGTCACGTCAGTTCGGGGATGCAGCTCTTCGTAACCACGCAGCGGGTGGGTGCGAATGAGCGACTTCTCCTCATCGGACAAGCGACCAGGCTTCGTAATAATATGCTTGGGAACTGATCGCTTACCGAGGTCGTGCAGCATCGCCCCCATGGCAATCTCATGTTGCTCGGTCTGATCGGTGATTCCGAGTTGCTGGGCCAGCATCACCGCGTAGGCGGCAACGTTCGTCACGTGTGAGAATGTTTGCGAGTCGTGCCGAGCTATGGCGAACAGTTCGTTCGGTAACAGCTCGTTCTCTGTCACCAGGCTGTTAAGATGCTGCGAAACTTTGGCCACAAGTTCGATGAACTTGCCTGGGCCTACTGCTTTTAGCGTGCGTTCAATCTCGAACCGCACAGCGATCTGCATCACTTGAAAACGATCGGCCGGCGACACGGTTTCGTCGGACACTAGGTCGCCAAGCGACGCGGCCAAGTCGTTGCAGGCGTCGCGAAAGTCACTGAGGCGAACGTACAGGTTGTTCCCTTTTTCGGCGATCAATCGCTTCAGGGTATCTTCGTCCAACTCCACTTCTGCGTCGCGATACAACACCGGATGATCCGAATCTTCCCCACAATAATACACGGCGATCCGGGCGCTACTCAGCCGCCTGAGCATGCTGGGAGCCAGGTGGACGTATCCGCTGGGGATTTTTCGTTGCTGAAGGATGGTTGCCATTTGGTATTAGGTCGCTGGGTGATCCATTGAAAGCATCAAGCTAGACTAGCCCACGAAATGCGGGATAATGCATCCAGCAAATAGGATTTCCGATTATTCCGGTTCTCCAGTCCTCTCTGGAGGAGTCGACAGTTGGTTCACCGCACTGAACAGGGTTTTCCGCCAGTGCTCTTGCCGTTGAACCGCCGGAACCGGACACTTGAAGGATTCGCCAGGCCAGCTTGATTGGATGAAAACGAGGACGTATGAGTACCCCCCGCCCCCGCGCTGTGTTAATCGCCGACGGTAGCCGTTCGCATCTCACTGCGGAACTCGAACGCCTGGCACCGGTGGTTGCCGAACATTTGGAAGTCGTTGGTCGAGTGCTCGACCTGACCGACGGAACGATTCCCGAATCGGCCGAAATGGTCGTCGTATTCGGTGGCGACGGAACCATGCTCCGCACTGCCCACTTGATGGGCAAGCGGCAACTCCCCGTGCTGGGCGTCAATCTAGGCAAGCTGGGATTCCTGGCGCATGTGCGACCCGAGCACCTGGCCGAAGCCCTGCCGGCCGTAGCGCATCACGAGGCCAATGTCGTTGAGCACCTGATGTTCGACTGCTCGCTGGTCCGCAACGGGGCGACCGTACAGACACTGCTCGGCCTGAACGAGGTATCGGTGCTAGCAGGTTCGCCGTTCTCGATGATTCAGGTACAGCTTTACGTTGACGCCGAATTGGCCACTACCTATAGTTGCGACGGGCTGATCGTCAGTACGCCGGTTGGTTCGACTGCCCACAGCCTGTCGGCAGGCGGCCCGATCCTGCGGAAAGATCTCGACGCGTTCGTGATTTCGCCGATTAGCCCACACACGTTGACCAACCGCCCAGTAGTCGACTCGGCCGATCGAGTGTACGAACTGGCGGTTCCCGCGCCGAACGAGGCAACCTCGCTGGTGCTGGATGGACGGGTGATTACCACCCTGCATCCGGAAGACCGTGTTCGCATTGCACGAAGCGGTGCCACGTTCAAGCAACTCGACATTCCTGGCAAAGGTTACTACCGCACCCTGCGTGAGAAACTCGGCTGGGGAGGTCAATTAAGAGAGTAAATTGGCATCACGCCGTCTAGTTCAACTCGTGGAAAGGACTCCACAATGAAACCCGCCGCTTGGATCAATCTGTTCGCCATCGCTCTGATGGTATCCGCCCCGCTGAAAGCCCAGGAACCGACCCTGGCTCCCCCTCCTGCTGGCGAGAAGGTAACGCTGGCTTACAAATTCAAAGCGGGCGACATACTTCGCTACACCATCGACCATCGCGCGAGCGTGCAAAGCACTATCGAAGGCACCACCCAAAAGGCGGTGACTCGCAGCGAATCGCTGAAAGTCTGGAAAGTTCAAGACGTCATGAGCGACGGCGAGATTGAGTTTATCCATATGGTCGACCGTGTGAAAATGACAAACCGCCTGCCCGACCGGGCCGAGATGGTTTACGACAGCGAGAAGGACAAGACGCCTCCTCCCGGATTCGAAGATGCTGCGCGTGCGGTCGGCACCCCGCTAAGCTTGATTCGCATGTCGCCCCGCGGCGAGGTCATCGAGCGCGAGGTCAAGCATCACCAACCGGCCGCCGATACCGAGGCCCCGGTCACCTTGCTCCTACCAGCCGAGCCTGTTGCGGTGGGCGATACCTGGAACGAGCCGCGCACTGTTGCAGTGCGAACCGCCGATGGTGCTTCTCGCGAGGTAAAAACTCGTCGGCACTTCGAGCTGACGAAGGTCTCGAACGGAATCGCTACCATCGAAGCCAGCTATCAAGTGCTGTCGTCGGTCGACCCTGCGATTCAATCGCAACTGGTTCAACGATTGATGAAGGGCACCGTGAAGTTCGACATCGAAAAAGGCCAAGTCGTGAGCCAGCGGATGGAAGTCGACGAACGGGTGCTCGGCTTCGCTGGTCCCACGAGCAGCATGCATTATGTGATGCTCATGACCGAAGACCTGGTGGACGATCAAGAAAGCTCGATCGCCCGCAAGCCTGTGGATGTCAAATAGTCGAAGCGACTACTCTCCTTCGACTTCGTGCACCACGACCACGTCGTGCACGCCGCCAGCCATTTCGTCGTCGTCGGGTCCTGCCGCCAGGTGGGACCCACCGACGATGACGATGGGGTCGCCCTTCTTCGCATCAAACAGCAAGCGGGCCCAACCGTCGGCCGAGCGAATTAGCTCCTGCATATCGCACGCGGGGGCACCACGCAGCGGAGTGACGCCCCAGTACAGGCACATCTTGCGAAGGGTCGATTCCTTCGCGCTAACGCCGATGGTCGGCACCAGATTGCGTTGCTGCGACAGGGCCAGTGCGGTTCCGCCGGAATGGCTCGAGACCACCAGGGTCTTTGCCTTGAGCTGACGAGCGATGATGCCGGCACCGCAGACCACCGCCCGGGTGACGCTGTGCAGCGTTGCGTAGTCGTCGCGTTTCGAGTCGCGTCGCATCATGCTTGGGATCGCACTCTCGGTCGCCAGGGCGATGCTGTTCATCATCTGCACCGCCTTGGCGGGGAACTTGCCGATCGCGGTCTCGCCCGACAGCATGCAGGCGTCGGCACCATCGAGCACCGCGTTGGCCACGTCGGTCACTTCGGCCCGGGTGGGGCGTTGTGAGTCGTGCATGCTTTCGAGCATTTGCGTTGCGATAATCACCGGGCGTTCGTAGCGGTGGCAAACTCGGATAATGCGTTTCTGCTGAATCGGCATCTCGGCCACGTTGATTTCGACACCTAGATCGCCGCGAGCGACCATAATGGCATCGCTCGCCTGCACGATTTCTTCCAGGCAATCGAGCGCTTCGCGCTTCTCGATCTTGGCAATCACGTCGGCCTTCGAGCCGGACGAGCGCAGGATGTCCTTCAGGGCGCGGACCTCGTCCGGCGCGCGGACGAAGCTCAGGCTCACAAAATCGACCTGAGCCTTGGCTGCCCAGATGGCGTGCATATGGTCGGTCACGCTAATCGCTGGGGCGCTGAGCTTCACGCCTGGCAGGTTGATGCCTTGTCGCGAGCGAACATCGCCCGCCTGGGTCACCACCGCCCGCACTCGGCCTGGCTGCTTCTCGACCACCTGCATGATCACCGACCCATCGGCCAGCATCACCGAGTCACCCTTCGACAACTCGGAAGTGAGCGGTTCGTAGGTGCTGGTGAGTTCGCGTTCGTTGCCTGGCTCGTCGCCGTCGACAAAATAGTACTCGTCGCCCCGCTCGCACTGAATCAGCCCGTTGGCCACTTCGCCCAAGCGAATCTTCGGGCCCGCCAGGTCGACCAAAATGGCGACCGGCTGGTTCAGGTCCTTGCTTACCTGCCGAATAATGTCGACCTTCGGTTGCTGCTCTTCCGGTCCACCGTGGGCCATGTTCATGCGGAACACGTCGACCCCGCTCTGCACCAATTCAGCGATCCGTTCGTAGCTATCGGTCGCAGGGCCGAGGGTGGCAACGATCTTGGTGTAAGCTCGTTGGCGAAAATCCTGGGAATGTGACATGGCGGGCAATTGGGGGTGGGGGAGCGCCGTATCGTCGGCACGCGAGGCAGGGGCAAAATCGAAGGTCATGCTAGGCACTATTCTTACTCCTCGCTGCCATACTGGGAATGTGGGGGGTAACCGCGGGGCATATTCGCTCCGCAAATATAGGTCACTGCTGGCGATCCACAAACCGCATGCCCGCTATAACCCGCTCAGCCTGCATTGGCGAGCGACTGCGAACTGGACTATTATGGAGCCTTGCTACGGCCTCCGCGTTTCGCTCATCGAATCTTCATCTTCTCTATGAACTACTGGCAGAACAAAGCGTGCCTCATTACCGGAGGTTCGGCCGGCTTGGGGCGTATTTTGGCGGAAACCTTGATCGCCGCCGGGGCACGCGTGGTGATCAACGGCCGCGACGAACAACGGTTGGCCGAAACCACCAGTTTGCTGCGAGTCGATGGCAGCGACGTACTTGGGGCTCCGGGCGACATCACCGAGCGAGGCTTCGCCCATGAACTCGTAGCTTCCGTGGTGGAGACCTTGGGAGGGCTCGATTTCGTGTGCCATGCGGCAGGGCGCTCGATGCGCGGCGAGCTGACCTCGACCAGTCGCGAGGAGTTCGATGCTTTATGGAAAATTAACACACGCGCGGCGTTCGATCTGGCCAAGGCTGCGGTCGATCCGCTGACCACCAGTCACGGCCACTACGTGATGATTGGCTCGCTCGCCAGTCGCCTGGCCCCGCGGTTCTTGGGAGCTTACAGCGAGAGCAAGTTTCCGCTCGCCGCCATGGCGCAACAACTGCGACTCGAACGCGGGCCAGCTGGGCTGCACACGCTGCTAGTCTGCCCGGGACCGATCAAACGCATCGAACCGACCGCAGGCGATCGCTACGGAGCCGCCGTTCAAGGGCTGCCCGACTCGGCGACCAAACCGGGCGGCGGGGCCAAGGTAGGCTCGATCGATCCCCACAAGCTGTGCGAGAAGATCCTCCGCTCCTGCGAAAAACGCAAGGCCGAGCTCATCATGCCGCGACGGGCGCGGTTGCTGTTTGTGCTGAACCAGCTTTCGCCGAACCTCGGCGACTGGCTGCTGCGAAAAATGAGCGGCTAGCGCACGTTGCACATCCGTACTCGGCAGGTACGGCGGCTTTTCCCGGGGTTCGCAAACAATTCGTCGGAGTGGAAACGTTGAAAAAGCTCCCGCTCGTTACTCGGCTGGCTTTCCCAGGCGGTAGAGCAACTCGAACATGTAGATGCCGCTATCGTGCCCGTCGCTGAACTCGATGTTGTAAGCGTAGTTTCCTGCTGGGCGCATCGCGGCCAAGGTGATCGGCCCCCCCTGCCCTGGCTGCAGCACCGGCAGTTCGTTCGAGGGTGCCGGCGGGCCGCCATGTTTCTCGCGGCAATTCGCACAAGGGCACGCTTCTCGCAGTTCGCGAACCGTATACTCGCGAAGCGTACCATCCGACCAGGTGATCCGCAGGCGATCGTCCGATGGTTTCTCGAGCTTCGTAGGAGTCGCGGGCATGTTGCAAGCTTGTCGTAGGGAAAGGGTTGTCAAACCATGCAGATTGACCGACCCTCGGCTCGAAGTCAAGCAGCCCTTACACCAGCCAGCTATAGAGCGATGCGGTGGCCAAGCCAGCACATACGAGCACCGCGGCACCACACCCGCTCCCCTCGGCAGGCATCTTCTCGGGATACTCTTCGCGAAGTGAAGCACTCAGGGTGTCCACAAAGTCCTTGGCTTCCTTCAGCCCTGTACCGGTTGCATCGCGATACAGTTTGATCGCTTCAATCTTGCGACCGGCGAACAAACATTCGGTGATTTGGTCGCGTGTCTCGTCGGTAAGCGGCATGCGGTACCCTCCTATCGCATGAGTCCATCGGCTAAAGCAGAGGGCGTTGGTTGAATTGTGCCCGGCTCGGCGTGGCGGAGTCAAGCCGAGCTTCCGGCTCACTCGCTGGCTGCCACTCTGGCGAGCCCAGCTTTACCCAATGCACGGCAAGTTGCATCGCATAACCCAATCCGCCGATTTGCGACATCGTCAGCAGCCAACCATCGTTGGCCAGCTTTGCGTACGTAAGCGCTGGGTACACAGTCAGCACTCCCCCAGCGACCACCACGGTTCCCACGAGGATCACCGGCAGAATGATCGCCAGAAAGGCAAATCGACGCACACTCTGGTTGATCCTGAGCTGAGTGAGCAACAGCACGGCTCGCCACCACGCGCGGGCGAATACGAGCATCAGCAGTCCACCGAAGATCAACTTGGTTTGCCAGTCGAAATGCGGAAACGATGCGGTGGACGAAAACAGCAACAGCGGGGGCAACACCGCAACGAACAATGCCATGAGGTCGACCAGGCTGAACTCCCGTGATGGTTTGACCGTTTGATCACTGGTCGCTGCGAACATCGCCCGCAAGGCAATGAGCGCGCAGGCCCAGCCGACGAGCATGAAGATTAGAACCACCATCACTGAGAAGAATTGGATCATCGCGCAAGTCTACCTTGCGATCGAGAACCACCGAGGGGGGGGTTCGGCGGAGTCGCTGCGGAATGTTCCGCACAACCCGCAGCGCTAGGGATCGTCGCTCGACACCTGCGGCTTACCCAAGCGAAACACGCGTCGCTGCCCCCAACCAATGGCCGCACCGAGCAGTCCCGTCGCTACCGAGATGATGGCCCACCAGTGCCAAGGCTGGTTGGCATCAAACATGACGAACGGCGCCGAGACCAGGAGTTGCACCGCCAGCAAACCTCCGATAAGCGAGGCTGGAACCAAAAAGGCCAGGCAGGCGAATCGACGTGCGTTACTACTGATGCCTTGCAGCGACAAAGCTTCGACGCACAACCACCAGAGCACAATAAAGAACAGCAGCAACATACCTCCACCGATGCACAACTCGGACAACAGATCCTTGGTCGACTCACGAAAAAACGAGATCACCAGTAGCGGAGGGATGACGAACACGAACAGCGAGAAGAGATCGCCAAGCTGCAACCGAACGGTCGCATCAGCCGAGGGTTCCGGTTCCAGATTCTGTACCTTGGCCAGATTAAACAGAGCGTACCCCCAACCAAGTAGGATGGAGAGGGAGCCTACACTACAACTAACAAATTGCATCACAAAGTGGTTCTCGATGGATGGTGTGCCAGTTCACTCCCCGCCCGCACCCAATTGCAAGCCTGGCAGAAGAGGTAAGTTCCAAAAATGTAGCCAATCAGCATCAGCAGTTCGACGTACGTGTCGCTTGGCTCGCCTTCGTAAACGATGAAGGGGACAAACAGCAGCACATGAATACTGGCCAGAATCAAACCGAGCCCCAACGGTTGCAGCACACCGATAAAGAGCCCTCTGCGAAGCGAACCTCGCACCTGGATGACCGACAGCGCGGCGGCTCCCCACCAGGCAATGCCAAGATAGACCAGCGAGTAGATTCCGCCGAAGAACAACACGACCTCGGTCGGCAAGCTTCCGTAGCGGACGTTCAGCGAGATGAGCACCAAAGGGACCTGCAGCGTAAGACAAACCGCCAGCAGGTCGACCAGCTGAAACCTAGGCTTGATCAGATTCACGCATTGGAAGTAACGATTGATCTGAATGCAGATCAAAGCCCACCAGGCCATGTACGCGGCGACGAACCACAAGGCAAGCATCGCGAGTATGACAATAGCGTACAACATGGCACGACTCGTGGCCAAGTGGATCGAAACAAAAAAAGCCAGTGGGAACTACTATTGTTCCCACTGGCTCTCCTGAAATCAATCTAGGCCCACGCGGCGATTAAGGAATCGCAGCCGCGGCTCCAGTCACAGCCCCTGCTTCGAACAAAGCAGCTCGCCAGGTGAACGGTACCGCGGGGATCATATACGGAGCACAGTTGCCGGGACGGTAGTGACCCAACGGATAGATGCACTCGGTCGGCGACTCGATGCCCATGCAGTAAGGCAGCACCGGGATGCGGGTAAAGAAGTGAGCACCCGAAATCAAAGGCTGAGTATAAGGTCCCCACGAGTGGCCGTAACGTTCGAGCTGAGGCTGCTCGAAATACAGCGGCTTGTGGCAGTTGGCGGCCGCCTTCCACATGTAGGTGACTTCCGGCCATTCACGACCCTCGTACAGCGTGCCATCGTCGATGGTCCCCTCGAAGGGGTAATCGAGTCCTTCTCGCCCAGTCAGGCTAATGCCCAGCTGAATGCGCCCAATGCGATCGGAACGCAGGTCCGTTAAGGCTTCGTCGTACGCTTCGGTAGCCTTGCGACGTTCTTCGTCGAACTTCTCGCGAGCCCGCGGGCTGCTGATGGCCGCTTCGGAGTCGAGATTCGGTTGTTGCGTAGGATCCTGGAAGGTGGGGTCGACGCCTGGCTGGGCAACGCCGTTATCGAGGGCGTCGAAGTCGTCCTCTGGCATATCAAAACCATCGGGTGGAGTCATCTCGAGACCACCTTCGTTGAGACCACCTGGCTGCAGCGGTTCGGGCAACTCGCCAGGTTCTAAACCGGGAGCAGGACCATCGAGGGTGGGAGCCTGTTGATCGGGATCGCCAAACGGCTCGGCGATCTGGCGATTCAGCTCTGCGTCGAGATCGGTATCGTCGGCAAAAGGATCTTGCGAAAGACGATACGCAGGACCGGTACCCCTGAAGCGAGGATCGCGAGGGTGCACCACGACGCCCGACACCCGGGCTTCGCCTTGGGTGATGAGCTGCGGTCCACTCGACTCGCGGTAAGTGACCTGAATCACGCGGCCCGATTCGTTTGATTGCGTTTGTTTTGCGCCGGTCGCAGGTTGCACGTCGGCAGTCGTGGCCCAGCCCGATTCGCCGCGGGGTTTCTGCACCTCGGTCGATTGGTTTGGCTTGATCGCCCGTGCAGGCCGCCATTGGAGCGGTGCGGGCTCTTCGCCGAAGGCTTGCAAGGCGCTGGCTAACAACACCAGGGTGGCCAGCAACGCGGCTGGCAGCCAGGTGGAATCTCGCAATGCGGCGTTCGGAAGGCGGAGCGAATCTTCCGGCACGGTGCAATCGAGGTGCGTTCCGCACTCCGAACGCCGCACTGGCGACTCGTCAGCTTTGCTCACCACCGGCATATTCGGTGGTGTAGTTTGGCGCTTCTTGCGTGATGGCGATGTCATGCGGATGGCTCTCCCTAACACTTGCCGGCGTGACCCGGACGAAATGCGTTTCCTTACGCAGTTCGGCGATAGTCCTGGTGCCGCAGTACCCCATGCCCGCTCGCAAGCCGCCTACCAGTTGGTAGATGAATGCTCCCAGCGGCCCCTTGTAGGGTACGCGTCCCTCTACTCCCTCAGGAACCAGCTTGCCGTTGCCTCCATCGTCGTCGATGTCGGCCTGGCGATACCGTTCCTTTGATCCGTGCACCATAGCGCCGAGCGACCCCATGCCGCGATACGCTTTGTAGGTGCGTCCTTGGTACAACACCCGTTGCCCTGGGCTTTCGTCGAGTCCGGCCAAAAGGCCGCCGATCATCACGACGTCGGCACCTGCAGCAATGGCTTTTGTAATGTCTCCTGAGTATCGAATCCCGCCATCGGCAATGATGGTAACGTCGGTCCCTTCGGCAGCCCTGGCTGCTTCGCTGACCGCGGTGATCTGAGGTACTCCAATGCCCGAGATGATTCGCGTGGTGCAGATCGATCCAGGTCCAATGCCCACCTTCACGGCATCGGCTCCCGCATCAATCAGGTCGCGGCATCCCTCGTACGTAGCGATGTTGCCAGCGACGACGTCGATGTCAAATCGGCTCTTAATTTGTTTTACGGTTTCAATCACATTGCCCGAGTGGCCGTGAGCGCTGTCGACCACCAGGAAGTCGACCTCCTTGGCAATGAGGCTCTCCACCCGATCGAAATCGAACACGCCGACGGCTGCACCCACCCGCAATCGCCCCTGCGGATCCTTCACCGCATTGGGGAAGCGCCGCATCATGTCGATGTCTTTGATGGTAATCAGGCCTGTCAGTCTGTAATCTTCGTCAACCAGCAGAAGTTTCTCGACCTTTTTTGCCATCAAAATCTTTTCAGCTTCCTCAAGCGTTACAGTCCCCGTGGCCGTAACGAGCGCTTCCTTGGTCATCACGTCGGCGATCGGCAAGTCGTCCCCTTCGAGAAAACGCATGTCTCGCCGAGTTAAAATGCCTACGAGCTTGCCGCGGGCGTCGACGATCGGCACGCCGGAGACGTTCGATTGGCTCATCGTCGCCCGTGCGGCAGCAACGCTAGCAGTCGGCGGCAACGTGACCGGATCGATGATGATGCCGTTGGCTGAGCGCTTCACCTTGTCGACCTCTTTGGTCTGTAGATCGATCGACAGATTCTTGTGAATCACCCCCAGGCCCCCCTCTTGGGCCAGTCCGATGGCCATCTGGGCCTCGGTCACCGTATCCATTGGCGACGAGAGCAGCGGCAGATTCAGCTTGATGCGCTTCGTGAGATTGGTGCTCACATCCACCTGGCTGGGCACCACTTCGCTAAAACGGGGTTGGATCAACACGTCGTCAAACGTCAAACCAACTTTGGCAAACTTGTCGGCAAAGGCGTTGGTGTCTTCGGGCATCGTGCGATGTTCTCCTGCTAGCGGTGTTTAGGAATCCCGTATTTTCGCACTCTCGCCCCCCAGGTGGCAAGTAGGCTCTGGGGGTTGTAGCAGCAAGCGACGAGAAATGTTGCACCCGCACACTGCACATTTCCCTCGAGGAAAGCTTCGGACTCCCGGCCAGAAAGCGGGCGACCCTATTGTTTTTCCGCCTTACTGTGCGGAATAATGCAGTAAGACTCATCTGTTTCGCTCTGCCCTGCAGAGTTCGGCATTTCGCACGTAGGAGGCTGTCGTGGCGGACTTCAAAAATATACTCGTAGGGGTGGATCTCTCGCGCGGCGACTGGCTTGCATCGGCCGATGGCGATACTCCCTCGCATCACGCGTGCGACGAGGCCATTGCCCTGGCCACCGCGGCTAAGGCCCACAGCGACACCGACACCAAAGTCCACTTCCTGGCGGCGCTCGACCTTGATGAGCGCACCAAGCGGCTGCTCTCCGAAGCCTCCGACGACGAAAAAACGGTGCTCAGTCGGGCCGAGGAAGCCCTGAAGCTCCAAGCGCAAGACGCCTCCAGGCAGGGCGTGACCGCGGAAAGCTCCGTGGAACTCGGCAGCCCGCGAACCGTGCTGGTCGACCGCGCGGCCTCGGCTGGGCACGATCTGGTGCTCATCGGCTCGCGCGGCCATGGCCTGCTGTCCGGCATGCTGCTCGGCAGCACGTCGATCGCCCTGCTGTCGCACTGCACAGTGCCTGTATGGGTGGTGAAGCCATCGAGCACGACCACTCCCAAGAAGATTCTCGTCAGCACCGACTTCTCCCCGGTCTGTAACGAGTTGTTCGACTACGGATTGAGCTTGGCCAAGCTGTTCGACGCCGAGCTGCACGTTACCCACGTGGTGGAAGAAGCATCGCGTCCGTTCCTGCAATTCAGTCAGATTGCCGAGGACAGCATCCAGCAAGCCCACGAGCATGCGATGACCGATGCCCGCACAAAGCTCAACGCGCTTTCGGCGCGGGCCGAAGCGGCCCAGCTCAGCAAGCCGCTTGTGGTGCACCTAGCTGATGGAGTGCCGAGCAACGTGGTGGCCGATCAAACGCGGGTGCTCAATATCGACCTGCTGCTGATGGGCACTGTCGCCTGGGAAGGCGTACCTGGCATGATCGTGGGCTCGACCGCTCACAAAATGCTGGCCATGCTCGAGTGCTCGCTGTTCACCGTGCGACCTCCAAAAAAGTAGCGTTTCGCGCTGCTTCATGATTCTAAAGAGGAAAAGCAGGAATAAACTTTCTGCTTCGCGGGAACTCTATGCAGTGACGGTTCGTCTAATACCAGTAGACGCGCTGCGCCCTTCCCTCTCTCTTTCTCTGGAGTCTCCCATGAAGCACCATCTGCTTGCTGCCAGTCTTGTGCTAATGCTGGCCCATTCGGCCGTTGCCATGGAACCTGTTGGTTCCGAACCCATGATCATCGAAGGAGAAGTGGCCGCGGTCACGGTCTACCAAGGCCAGGCGTTGGTCACCCGTCAGGTTGGTTTGAACGAAATCTCCGGGCTGGCCGAGGTGGTGGTCACCAACTTGCCCGAGAACGTGCTGCCGGCCAGTTTGTATGCCGAACCGTTGAAGGGGGTCGAAATCCGCTCGGTCCGCTATCGCGTCCGCCCGATGGAACTCGACGTTCGTCAGGAAGTTCGCGACCTCGACGCCCAGATCCAGGAACAAACCGACGAGCTTGCCACTGCCCGCCGCAAGCAACAGTTGCTCAACGAGCGGAAGCAGTACCTCGACAAGATGGAGCAGTTCACCACGGTCACTGCTGATCGTGAGCTGAAGAACGGAGTGCTCAACGCCGAAACGCTGGTGGAGCTGACCGACTTTAACTTCACCCAGCGCGAAGAAATCGCCGAAGGCGAACTGCAAGTCGCCCGCGAGATGCGCGAACTCGAACAACAACTCAACACCCTGCAGCGCAAGCGCGGCATGGTCGCGGCTGGCTCGGCCAAAACGCTTCGCGAAGCGGTCGTGTTCGTGAACGTCACCGAAGCCAACGCGGCTGGCATCAAGCTCAGCTATCTGGTATCGAACGCCACGTGGTCGCCGTCGTACAATCTGCGCGCGACCGGCGAACAAGATCGCGTGTTGCTGGAATACAACGCTTCGATCCAACAAATGAGCGGCGAAGACTGGACCGACGTCGAGATGACCCTGTCGACAGCGACCCCGTCGCTGGTCGCCCAGGCCCCGTCGCTCGATCCGCTTGTCGTGAAACTCGGCCGCACCCAGCCCGAGCTGGTTGCCCAGATGGCCGCCAGCGGCAAAGACTACAAGGCGGCCCGCGAAGAGCTCGAGAATCAACGGAAAGTCGTCGCCGACAACCGTGGCAATAGCTTCGGTGGATTCGCTTTCGGTAGCAGTTCGTCGATGGGGGGCATGGGGGGCGGCGGTGCCGCGCAGGGGGTGAATCGTGCCCCTGCGTTTATGCCATCCCAAGAGGAAGCCAACCAGCAAGCAGCCGCCGGCGATTTGTTCGAGGCTCCCGCGAATGGCGAATTCAGTGGCCCCGCTAGCGGCCAAGTCTCAAATCGTTGGGACATTCGCGATCGCGAGATGGCCGACCGGTTCCTCAACGATGTCGCCCAGAAGATGCAGATCCTCGACTACAACACCGCCCGCATCGAGCTGAAGAAGTCCGACGACCTGAAGCAGATCGAAGGCGAAGGCGTGAGCGTCAGCTACCGCCTGGCGAGTAAGATGACACTTCCCAGCCGGAGCGATCGCCAGCTCATCCAGATCTCGTCGCACCCGCTGGCGGCCAAGTTCTACCGCCTGGCGATCCCTGTGCTCACCTCGAGCATCTACGAAGAAGCCCGTGCGACGAACGATAGCAACCAGGTGCTGCTCGCCGGCCCAGCTTCCACGTTCCTCGGCGACGAGTTTGTCGGCCGCGGCGAAGTACCGACCGTGAGCATCGGCGAATCGTTCAGCATCGGCCTCGGCATCGACTCGTCGCTTCGCACGTCACGCGAGTTGGTCGACAAGGTCGAACGTATCCAGGGTGGTAACCGCGTGGTCGACTTCACCTACGAGCTATCGATCGAGAACTTCGGCTCCGAGCCCGCCCAGGTGCGTTTGATGGATCGCATGCCAACCGCTGGCGAAGCCGACATTAAGATCACGCTGGTGAGCAGCGATCAGTCGATGAGCGAAGACCGTGACTTCCGCGAAAACGACATGGAAAATGGCATGCTTCGCTGGGACGTCGAAGTGCCGGCCAACGCCACCGGTGTGGATCGCTACGTGATGAAGTACACGATGCAAATCGAGTACGACAAACAGCTGTCGATCGTCGGCCTACCAGCCAAACGCTAATCGCGCTCGCTGGCGGTTTGCCACTTTCGCAACCACCTGCCACGGAGAAGCACGGACACCCCGGGCACTGACCCCCGGGCGCATTCCGTGCTGATCCGTGGCTTTTTCGTGCGCGGTAGCAAACACCTTTCGCTGGCTGACACTTTGCGACTACACTAGAGTTTTTGCAGTGTGCCAATGGGCACCATTCGATCAAAACTAACTTCCATGCCCGCCGGCCCGCGTAAAATTACTATCTTGTTAGCCACAGCATTCATTCCATCGGATTGCGAGCAATGAATCGGGATACAATACCGCGAAACAAAAGCAAGCAGTCCCCGAGCACCTTGCTGATTGCTAAGGGGGGAACCTTTGTCATTACTTACGAGCTTGTACGAATTATTGCACCAGACGCTCCATGGATCTTGCCACTGTTTATCTCCTTTGTGTTTGCCTTCGTTCTCGGTTCCACAATCATCGCCTTGGGAGAGCCCGGCCAGTCGAAGCCAGGCGACCGGTCGAAGCGTTGGATCCGCTGGGGCTTGGTCGCCATGTGTTTGCTTTTAACCATTCATCTTTATGATCAGCAGAAATGGATCAACAATTTCCGCACCTCCTTACGAGCCCCAATCGCCTCGATCCGTATTCATACGGATGACAGCGACGTGACCTGGAAACCTCTCAGAGCCGAGGAACAACTAGCGGTCAACAAGGCGTTGCAGTCAACGCACCTGCACGACTCCGGCAAGAACGACGTTGCAAAACAGTTGACCATTGCCATCACAACGACCCATGGAACTATTCGGCACTACGAAGGCTACCTACCGATACGACAAGAGAACGATGTCGTCATTCCCTTCCAATCATCGTTCTCACTTGGATACGCAATCGTGCCGGGACTGTACGAACTGGTCTCCACCGAAAGCGTCCCAACTCCGTGACAACGAACGCACTCAATCTTGCTTGCCAGCAACCCTGGACTCCTTCCATCGTCGCTTCTCACATAGAGCATGTGGTGATTTACCCATCAGCAAAAAGCCCAGCATGGCTGGTAGAGGTACGTTAGCCTTCAGAGCTAAGCATCGGGGCCGCTCAGCCAGTTGTACTCGGTGAGAGTGCGGTTGGTTGTTCACGGCGCAAGCCCCCCATGATCCTGAAAAGTTCAGATCTTCATCTCCTACAAGACCATAAATTAATAAGGATTCATCGCGTGAAAGGCAATCTGCAATTACCTGCACAAGCACCAAGAACTAGTGTGTTGCACCCATTTACTCAACTATAAGATGCACTTTCGTCTGATAATAGACCGTCCTCCACAAGAAGATTGCCGCCCCAACAATATCGACGCCACATGAGCCAAGAACCCAGCCGACTCGCAAGACCCTGAATCACCATTAGCCGGTGCATTACATGCACTCTACATTGCGATTTCCCTGAGGATACCGATAAGAGTTAAACCTCTACCGATAGCCATATCACCAGGCATACTCGTGCGATGAAAGCCATTCATCTAGCAAAGAACATTCGATTGACTGGGACTCTGAGATCAGCCATTCGAATTCACGGTTCCTACCTATTGTCGGTTGGCATGGTGAAATACAACGTGGCCGTATCTGAGATTCACGTGAATCGGAGTCGACCGACGAGTGAACGAGTGCTGACCATCGATTGCGATTCCCGCAACGCTTCTCTTGTCGCCCTACTTCAATCGCTTTCTACCACAGAGACAACGCACCTCACATTTGTTGCCCCAGATCATCACTTCACCATGGAGCTAATTAGATTCAGTTCGCAGACCCGACTCGTTTCCGAACCAGGTAACTCCCAGAGCGATGCAGGATCGATTCGTCAACTTTTTGTCGATAACCAGAAGGCAGCTGACTTGCAGCTAGTATCTCAAGAATCGCTACTCAACACAGAAGAGTACTTTGTCTTCGACCTTGACGAAAACACAGAAATAGAACTTCTCAAGTGTAGCACCGATAGCACTTTGAGTACCCGCTGTCGTGTTCAATGAACGACCTGCAGAGCGACACGTTCAACGAACGCATTCTCGCTACAGCACGAAAGCTCCTCCCATCCCAACCGCGTAGCGGAGGTAGCACGTAGCATGGGACGTGAGTCCCCGGTAGCAGTGTTTCTGGCCACGGACGCACACGGTTCATCACGGATGGGGTAACCTTTCGACCTGTTGGGCTTTGGCCACCGAGAACTGGGCGTGGTGCGTTTTGCGAAGTGGCCATGCGTTGTGCGCCCAGCGGTCGGTGCTACCCAGTTGCTCGGCGTCTCTGCCATGCTGGCTTGATTGTCGCGAGTTTCTCTGGTGCTACCCTCCCCGGGCCTGATAGCCCGACCCGTGTTCCTGAAATTGGGCCAGCGGAGGGTAAATTCGAGGGATAAACGATTTTTCTGGATGCTCCAGTTTTCACTGGGAATTGGCCACCTGTGGTGTTCTAATGGATAGGTACCTTGTAGTCCGTTGTTAGTCGTCAGTGGTTCGTTGTTGGAGGATGGAATGATGTAAGCGAGTGAACATGCAAACCACTGAAACCATCTACCACGCAAGCGTGCTGTAGCGACTGTCTTGAAAATCAAGTCTCCCGGGGGTCATTCCAGGTGGAATTTGTTTTAATCATGGCATTGAGTATCAGTAGTAGTTTTCGCATGCAGGCGGTAAGGGCGATCATTTTGGCTTTGCCTCGTTGCAGCAGCTGCTGGTAGTGCTCGCGAATGACTCGGTTATGCTTGGTCGCGACGAGAGTGGGCATGTAGAGCATCTTGCGTACGACCGCTCGGCCGCCGCCAATCATCCGCTTGCCTCGCAAGGTTCCGCTATCACGGTTAATCGGTGCCAGGCCTGCAAGACGTGACGCCTCGCCACGATTAAGCGATCCCAGCTCTGGCAAGTGAGCGATCAAGGCTGCGGCCGTCGTTGCCCCCACGCCAGGCACCGAGGTCAGCAGTGCCGAGCGTTCTCGAAACTGATCGTCGGCTTGTAATAGCTGTTGGATCTGTTGATCGAGCTGTTCAAGCTGTCGTTGGTAGAAGTCAATGGCTTCTTCAATCGACTGGCGCACCAAGTCATCGTGCTGTGTACCCAACCGGTTTTTCTCCCGCGTCAGAGCATCGCTCACTTGCTGCCGACGTGTCCGGAGGGAACCGAGTTTCCGCTCGTTTTCCGAGGGTTTTTTGGTCTTCTTGGGCTGCATCAGTACCGCATAACGAGCGATCACTAGCGCGTCGAGACGATCGGTCTTGGCAAGCTGGCCTTGAGTACGGGCGAAATCGCGAATCTGACGTGGGTTGGCGATACTCACCACGATCCCTTGCTCACGAAGGAAGTCGGCTAACATTCGTTCGTAGCCTCCTGTCGCTTCGAGGCAGGCATGGGTTACCTGATGCTGAGCGAGAAACTGCTGAAGTTGCTGGCATCCCTCTTGGTCGGCAGGGAAGTGATGCACCTGGGTTTGCCCGGCAACGACCACGTCCCAATGATGCTTGGCAACATCAACCCCAATCCAAGTACTTTGCAAACTGTTTTCCATCGGTTACCCTTCCTTGCTTATACGAGCTTGTTGATGAGACAGCTCCGGCGACTGTTCGGGCTACTTCGACAGGCGGCCGACCGGCGATCCAGCTACAATTTCGGTCTCGTGAGGACCCAGGAGGGCACGATCTACCGGCGGCCGCCGTCTTCTGCTACGTTCGCTGCGCTCACTCCGCAGAAGACGGCTCGGTTATTGATACCAACCTTTCTGCAAGATACAAGGAGGGCTCTCCGAGCCCGATTTCGGTTGCGTGGGCGTTCGCTGCTGCGCGCTTTGGTAACGCGGGTGGTGGGGCTGCCTCGCTGGAAGCTCTATTGGCTGTGGGCTTTAGGCTGTAAGCGGTAGGCTAGATCTTTCAGTCGATGGAAGCTCCTTCAAGATGACATTCCGCATTCTGCATTACTAAATCCCACTTTTCCTGCCCCCTGAATCCTGAATCCTGAATCCTCTCCAGAATAGTTTCCCATGGGTGGGAATCTATTTTGGGCAACTATCGTGGAGGTGTTGATGCAACTTGTTACCTGCCAACGACTTGCGATTGATTCCCACTGCAAAAATAGATTCCCACTCGATGCGTTTTGGGAAATGGGAATCTACTCGAGAGTGAAAACCACTGGTTTTATAGAGTGCGTGCCGATTCAATTTTCCCATCGTTGGGTAAATTGGGAATCTATTTTCTGTGTCGTGGGAATCTATTTGGGGGCGGTGGGAATCTATCTCGGAGTCGCCATCCTGCCCCTGGGGAGCAGACTACTCGCTGGGCCAATCCACGTGGTAATTGTGGCATTCCGTGCAGCGGTCGCTTACTGCGCCCGAGCGGTGGCACGCCGCGCACGTGGCCTTATTGATGGCGGCGAACTCGCTGGTGAACGCCTGCGGGTTGTAGCCGGAGTAGCTTCCTTCGGTGCTGGCGTTCGGGTCGAGTGCATGGCAAGCCGTGCAATCGCGGAGCTCCCTCGGCAGCAAGTGCGGGGCGTGCGAGAACCGCGTGAAGCCGCGCGGGTCGCCGCGGCGGTCGTGCGATTTCCAATGAATCTGCAGCCCTGTGGAGAGGTCGCTGGAGTCGATGCTATGACACACCGTGCAGCGACCCAATGCGCCGGGGCCGGTGAACTCGGCGAGCAGCGACTCGCGGAGCGGTTGGTCGCGGATCGACACGATCGCTTCGAGCCAGGCCTTGAGCAGCGGGTCGGCGTGCCCGGTCGGTTGGTAGCGGATCGACAGGCCGACGTTGTCGACCCACCAGGTGCCGGAGCGGGGTGTGGGAGCCTCGGCCGGGGAGTCGTCGCCGGACCAGGCGAGTCGCGCGGCGGCAACCAGTTCGGCGGTGAGCCCTTGTACTTCCGCCGACTCGGACGAATCGGGTGATTGCAGTAGATCGATTCGCCGCTGGATGGCCATCGCCAGGTTGGCCGCGGCGGTGAGTTGCTCGGGATCGTCGATGTCGACGTCGTAGAAGTCGGCATCGGGTCCCAGCACGGCAAACGCCTGCTGGGCGGCCGGATCGTCGGCCAGCAGCAGCTTGAGCACTGCCGGCAGCTTGCCATCGAAGTCGCCAGTCGCACGGGCCGGCCAGTCAGCAAGGTCGTGCCCCGCCTCGGCGAGCAACTCGGTATCGAGCATCGGCAGCGCGACCGCAGTCACGCCGCTGGCCGAGCTGGTAGCGATGTCGCTGTTGTGACACTCCGCACAGGAAGCGTCGTAACCAAGCGTCATTTGCACCACGCCGGATGCATCCTCCACATGGCACTGCTGGCAAGTGAACTCATGCTGCTTCTCGACGAAGTGCTTGCCTTGGTGCGTGGAGTGATTGAAAGCAATGCGAGTGCGTCGCTGATAAGGCCAGCGGGTGAACTCAGGATGGTCGCTGTCGAAGCGATGATAATGCTGCGTGTGACACGCCTGGCAGCGATCGTCGGCCATGGCAGCCAGGTCGTGGTCGGCGCCGTGGTGCTCCTGGTGACAAACCGAGCAGGCCAGCTCCGCAGGCGGGTGACCATGATGAGCTTCGCGGACCGGATCGGCCAGGCTGCTCAGGTAGTCGGCCGGCACGTTGTGCGGCCAGAGCGCCCGCTCGGCGTCGATCGTCTTGTCGTGACACGCCAGACACTTGGTGGGTTGCACCGGCCCGAGCTTGGCACCGACTACCGCGGTGAACCAGCTACCGACCTGGTGCTCGGCCGCGGCATGGCAACTCGTGCAACGGGTTTCCCACGCCTGACCTTGCAGCACTTGCGAGTGTTGCGAACAGAGCGGCCCTGGAGCGAGCCATTCGTTGCGGGCGCTGCCGCCGAGCATCATCAGTACGACACCAGTAGCAAACACCATGGCCGCACGAACAATCACTCCCCGCTTGGCACGCAAACTACGAGTAGGTTGGCACTTTTTCGCACGACAGCAATGTCCCTGGTCGGCAGGACCCTCCTCGCACGGACCGCCGCGGGTCGCGGGGCGGTCGCACTGCCAGTGGCCATCGATCTCCACCGGCTTGCACTCAGCGAGCGCTGGGCAGATGCCTTTTTCACTAGGACCAAACGCACACGGATCGCCCTCGGCCAGGCGGCCGCAAACCCACGGTTGGTGCGGGCGATCGTACCCCACCATGTTCGACTTCGGCAGTTTCTCCCTCATAGCACGTCCCCCCGATGCGACAGCGCCAGCACGCCGTGCAGCGTCGCCAACACTATCAGCACGTAGGTCAACGCGATATGCAAGAACAACCACAGCTTCACCCAGCGCTGCTGCATCTCCTGGAAGTCGAGGTCGTCCTTCTCGCGTACCATGGCGAACAACTGCTCGCAGGCATCGCGTTCGGGCACCGAGAGATAGCGGTCGAGCTGTTTCATGTCGTACAGCAGACGCTTGCGACGCGTGCTCGACGGCTTTAGGTAGTAGCCAAACGGGCGTGGGCGGGCGAAGAAGTCGAACAGCCGCCCGGCGTAGAAATCGGCCAGCGTCGTCGCGCCGGAGTCGGCGACCGACTGCATGACCATCTCTCGCGAGCGAACCGCCAACGCCCGGCGCAGGATCGGCACCCGCTCGTAGACCACCTGGTCGCGGACCCGGTTGAGCATCTGCGGCGTGCGGCGCGTCATGATCAATCCGAGGATGCCGCTAACTGTGGTCATCGAAAACGATGTGGCCAGCATGCACTCGAACCACCCGTTCGGCAGTCGCCAGCCGATGTGCATCACAAACAATCCAGCAGTGACCAGACCGACATAGATGTGCAGCTGCAACCAGGTCGAGGCATTCCCGAGCGGCAACGTCGGCAACTTTTTGCGGACGTTGAACGCGGCCAAGAAGGCGACCAGACCATACAGCACGTAACCCGACATGTACGACCGGCGGCCGAGGCCTTGGTCGATCCACTGCAACCAATACCCCAGCCCGACCACTACCAGAAAGGCGATGGCAAGCGAACGAAGGCGGCGACGGGCGAATGGTTTCATACGAGCGATTCAGGTAACAGTCAGCAAACAATGGGTAGTCAAACGGCCAAGCAGCAATGCGTCGGTGGAGGAGGCTTTAACGATTCGTCCGGCTCAACGGTTCATCCACTTGGCCACCTGGTTCAAGTCGGCCATATCCAAACGCACCAAAGCGTCGTGCGAGCAAGCCCGCACGCAGGCAGGGCCTCCCAGTCCGTCGCTGCACAAGTCGCACTTCGTCGCTTTCACGATCGGCAGTTCCTGCATCGAATCGACCACCAGATGCCCAAGTTGATCGCGCACTTCCACCATCTGGATGTTCGTATAAGGGCAACTGTTCGCACAGGTCGCACATCCCACGCAGGTCGAGTCGTTAATCCGCACGGTGCCAGTTTCGATATCGCGATGAATCGCCCCGGTTGGGCAGCCGATCATGCATACCGGGTCGGTGCAGTGCATGCAGGCGCTTGCGAACTGGTAGCGCCCGAAGCGAGGACCTTCGCGAACAAACCGCGGATTCCCATCGTGGGTGGTCGCACAAGCACGTACGCAGTCGTCGCAGCGGGTGCAGCGATCGAGATCGATCACCATGGCTTGGGTGCCGTTAACCAAGCGTTGGTCGACCATGAAGTCCACCAACGGAGTCGGCGCGGCCTGCTCGTCGTCGGCCACCAGGCGGTCGAGATTCACCTCGGGCATCGCCCGCGTCGAGGCGGCCTGCAACTCGGTACGACGGGCGTCGCTCAGGTGTGGCAGCACCGCACTGCGAACCACTTCGATCGGAATCTCCAGCAAGTCGACATGCCCCACGGCCCGCAACGAGTGCTCGTGTCGAATGGGGTGTTCGTCGACATCCACCAGCAACTCCCCTGCCCCGAGCACTTGGCCTTTGCCGAGGTAAGCGAGCGTGCGGTGCCCTGCTCCGAACTTGCGACTCATCCGCACAAAGCCCGACCGCACCAGCCTCAGGCTTTCGACCACCGAGCCTTCCTCGGCTATCAACGGTTCGCGAGCGATCTGTTCGAGCGGCGACATCGCTTCGCTCTTGGCAAAGTCGATGTTCCAATCGAAGCTACCATACGAGGCAAACTCGGTCGCCGCGGCGACTTCGTCGAGCGCTGCGGCTGGCAAATCGGCCAGCAGCGGTGTTTCGCGAAGATGCACTCGCAAGCTGTTGGTGCGATACAGGTGATCGATATGCTGCTGCACGGCCGGTGCGCGACGCATGATGTCGCGCAAGCCTTGCCAGCGGATCTCGAGCACCACGGCCGTGGTCTCGGCAAACACGCTGGCCGTGCGAGGCGAACGGGCCAAAGCGGCCAGCTCGCCGAAGAACTCACCCGGCTCGAGCTTGGCCGTGCGATTACCATCGAGCACCCGCGGCACGTCCTGCAGAAACACGTGGGCGAGTTCCCCCTCGCCGCGCAGGCCGAGGTCGTCGTCGAGGCCCACGGCAACCGGCCGCTCGCGAATCTCTGGCACCTGCTGCGAAGCAAACACCTGAGCAATCGCCCGCAGCCAGCTCTTACGAGGTTGCGGGGCGCGAGCCGTGGTGGCCGCTGCCAGACTTTCGAGGGCCACGTGCAACGTGCCATGGAGCAACATGAACGCACTGCTGCCGTAGTCGCCTTCGCGAATCACCAAATCGCCCGACTGGAACTCGACGATGCGGGCGTCGTTTTTCAGGATACCGTTGAGCGGCAGCGACTTCGGAAATCGACTCGCGTCGATACTGCGAAACGGCTCGACACCAAGCAGTCGCTCGACATCGCGTTGGCTCATCATCTCGCTGAAAGGAACATCCCAGCGAGCAGGTCGGGCAAAGGTGGTTTCGGCAGTCGACATACGAAAGGGAGTGACTCTGGTTGGTTGGCAAGTCGGAAAGTCGGGAGCGCTGGGTTAGTTCTTGTACTGATTCGCCGCTGGCAACAAGCGATCGATCGCCTGCAGCGTACTACCATCGACCGTGGCAAACTCGTAAGCGGCCTCGGCCACCTGATCAGCGGCTGCGAGCATCGCCTGCTGGTTGTCGAGCGTCAGCTGCAGCGTGGCCACCGCGTCGAGCGCCTTGCCGAGCAGCGGATGGTCGATGCGACGCTGCACTTCCCACAGACGCGACTTCGCTCGCGCGGCCCGGCCGGCAGACGCCTGCCCGTACGTAGCCATCTCGGTGGCTTTCGCGGTGGCTCGCAAACTAGCTTCGAGGTCGGCCATCTGCCCCACGACATACATCACTCGCAATCGCTCGGGAGAACTGACTGCGTTCGTCGCTCCCCCGGAACGCACAAAGTTGTGACGCACCAGGCCTTGCGACCAGGCAACGAGTTCAAACTGATCGGTGCCGGCCTTGTGCCCGCCGACGTTCACCAGCTTCTCGTCGGGCACAGTATGGCAACTCAGGCACTGGCGGGCGACAAGATAAAGGTTCTCGGGATTGTTCATGCCAGCGGCAATACTCGCTTCCAGGCGTTGCTCGCGATGCGCGGCAGTTTCCATTTCGCGGGTGACGTTCGGCCCCCCATAGTCCGCGTGCAGATCCAGCCAGTTTTTCGCTCCCCCATGGCACGACTCGCAACTTACGCCGGCAACCACTCGTTCGCGATTGCCAACCACCTGACGCGTATAGTGACAGGTCACGCAGGTATCGTTGCGTTTGATGGATCGCAGCCCCATTTTATCAGCAATCTGTTTGGCCTCGGGCGTGCGGTGCAATGCGTCGAACGTGCGATAGTGCGGCGTCTGCATCCATTGCTTCATGGCCGCTTCGTGACACTTGATGCAGGTTTCGTGCCCGACCACGGTTGCCGGATCGCACTGCTGTGGCGAGTACCCAGGCACCGGCTGGTTATCGGCGGCCATGAGCGCACTCATGCCGATGCCGACTAGCACCAACAACATGACAACCAAGGCTCCCGAACTTTTACCGATCATGCACTACCCCTTACAAATCCAAGACCAATGGCGACTTCGGCACGCTGATGCAAGCCAGGCAGTACCCCTCGGGCGCCTGGGCCCCCGGTTGCTTGACCGTTGCAATGTCGCCCTCGAGCACACGAGCGGCACACATCCCGCAGTTGCCGGACCGGCACCCCGAGTCGATGGCCACGCCGAGTTCCTCGATCAACTCCAACAACGATTCGCAATGATTGTCCCAATCGACTTCGTGATGACTGTTGGCCAACACCACTCTCGTCGGAGGCCCTGCGGCAACCGTCGCTGGCTCGGCAGTGTCGCTCGGCTTACGGATACTGGCCGGCCCAAATGCTTCGTACAAAACTCGATCGGCCGGAACTCCGGCGGCCAGCAGGCCTTCGACCATCGTCTCCATCAAGCCGCCGGGACCACACAAGTAGTAGTCGAATGTTCCAGTCGGCACGATCCGGCGAACCAAATCGACCGTGATCCGGCCTTGCTCATGATAGTCGTCTGGCTGCGTGTCGTCTGGCAACGGTTGCGAGTAGAGTACGAACTGATGAACATTCGGGTGTTCCCGTACGATCTCTTCAATCTGATCGCGCAGCGGATGCTCGTTGCTATTGCGAACCCCATAGAACAAGTAGACTTCGCGATCATCGCCTGCTTCGGCGAGCGATGCCAGCATGCTGACAATCGGCGTGACTCCGATGCCTCCGGCGATGAGCACCAACGGATGCCGACGGCGCGGGTCGAGGAAGAAACCACCCCGCGGGGCACTCACCGACAGCCGGTCGCCCACTTGCATGGCGTGCAGTCGACTGCTTCCGCGGCCGGGGGGAAGCTGCGGCCGATCCGCGGGCGGGCTGCACAGCTTCACGGTAAGTCGATAGTACTCTTCACGCGGTCGGTCGGAGAGCGAGTAGCACCGCACCAGCGGCTTCTCGCCAGCCGACGTCGCAAGGTGACACGTAAGAAACTGCCCCGGCTCGAAGCTCGGCAACGGAGCCCCTTCGGGATCGGTGAAGTAAAACGATTTAACGCCGAACGCCTCGTCGACAATCGCCGAGATGCGCAGCTCGCGCTGCCCGGTCCAACCAAGGTAGTCCTGCTTATCGGCGCGAGACGCTCGTGCGGTAATGGCCACCGCTTCGAGAAACGCCTGCTTGTCGTCGGCGAACTGCTGCTGCCGGCGGCGCATCCGCATCCAACCACTCAGCGCAAGACTTGCCACCTGGCCAGTTGCCAGCAAGCAGAGAGCGCATCCGGTGATATACAAAAGCGGGCTAATTGGCCTCGTCCTTCCTTGTCATGGGGCCAAACACCACGGGCGAGGCGTACCAGCAGTGCGCGCAGCGGTCCCGTGAACGCGGCGATTATTCCGCAAATGCTGGCAAGTGTCCAGAACAGTCGCCGCGGCGGTGATAGCACGGTTATAGCGGTTGTTCGGCGAGTGCGTTTCGCCTTGATTCGTGCGGTACAAAGCCCACCCGGGCGATGCGACCTATCATTGTGCAACCCCTGCACTAGCCCCCGTTGCGCCATGATCGACCTGACTGTTTACAACCCGCGCCAGCACCAGCAGTACTCCGTTGCTCAGCTGGCATCGATCGCCCGCGACGAGTCGGGCCGCTGGCACTCGCTAAACGCGACCCAAGCGCCGACACACGCCGACACGTTTACCTTGATCCCCCACCGCCCGTCGGCCGAGGTGGCGGTGGAGTGCGACGGAGTCGATTGGCTCGAAACCTTCGCTGCGGTGCCGCGCGGCACCCGGCTCGAACTGGTCGATCACCTGCACTTGCTGGTCGACGATACCCATATTGAAATTGCCGATCGCGAATTGGAGTCGACCGACGGTCGGCCGCTGATCGCCCTGGCGGCCCGCGAGCATCGCTCGAACCGCAACTCGCAGCAGGGAGGTCCGGCATCGGCTACCCTTGGTCGGTGGTTCGAGGCCCTCGGCGCCCTGCATCGCTGGTCGGCGAATCGGGCGGAGTTCTTCGACGACGCGGCTCGGTTCGTGGTTGATCCCGTGGGACTCGATGGGGCGATGGTGCTTCGCAAGGATGGCGACACCTGGCACATCGTTGCCAGCCATTTGCCTCACCCTGAGTTCGGTGTGTCGTTTCACTCGCTGCTCGTCGAGCAGGTAGCTAGCGCTGGCCACACGATGTTCCACACCGGGCATGGCGCTGGCACTTCGCTGGTGCTGGCCCCCATCCATGACGATCAGCATCAGGTCACCGGCATGGTGTACGGGTACCGCGCGACGCACGACCAGAATGGCCGCCGCGGCATCCGCTACATGGAGGCCCAACTCGTCGAGCTGCTGGCCCAA
This sequence comes from Aeoliella mucimassa, assembly GCF_007748035.1. Lineage (NCBI taxonomy): Bacteria > Pseudomonadati > Planctomycetota > Planctomycetia > Pirellulales > Lacipirellulaceae > Aeoliella > Aeoliella mucimassa. The sequence goes on along the minus strand of NZ_CP036278.1, from coordinate 1,651,999 downwards.
TCCGTGGGAGCCGGCCTGCAACGCCTGGCCATGGAAGCCGAAGCGGCCCGCGCCCGAGTGACCTACGAGCATGCGTTCGCCCCGGCGATTGCCGCCCAGGTGGAACTCGATACCGCCACGCTGGCGGGACGCGAGCAGGAAGTGACCGTGCTATTTGCCGACCTGCGTGGATTCGCCGCGCTGTGCCAGCAGCTCTCGACTCCCGATACGTACGTGCTATTGAACGAAGTGATGGACGCGCTGACCACGGCCGTAATGCAGCATGGAGGGACACTCATCGACTACTACGGCGACGGCCTGGCGGCCATGTGGAACGCCCCGCTCGAGCAATCGCATCATCCGCTGCTGGCCTGCCAGGCGGCGCTCGACATGCAGCAAGCTTTGCCGGCCGTGTCGGAGCGATGGCAACAGGTGCTAACCGCCCCGTTGCAGCTCGGCATCGGCCTGCACACCGGCACTGCCCAAGTGGGCAACATCGGTAGCTCGGTGCGACTGAAGTACGGCCCGCGCGGGGCAACGGTGAACTTAGCCAGCCGGCTGGAGCAAGCCACCAAGCTGCTCGGCTCGCCGGTGGTCGCGACTCGCGAAGTGGTGCAGCGGCTCGCAGGGCAATTGCTCGACTATCGACTCTGCCAGGCGGAGCTGCCGGGCATCGAATCGTCGATCGACGTGTTTGCCATCAGTCCGCCGACGAGCGATCAGCGGGTGCTCGACGCAATCTCGCACTATGAAGACGCTTTGACGCAATTCGAAGCGGGCGATCTCGATCGGGCGAAGGAACTCTTGCAGGACCTGCCCGACCTGGCGAACCTGCCTCGGCAGTTCTTGATCGATCAGGTCGACAACGAACACCACCGCCGACTCGGCCGGCGAGCTGGAGACGATCGCGACACGAAAACGCGGTCGACCATCCTGCTAAGCATGAAGTAGACGACTACCGACGCATCGCTCGCGGCAGCGCCGCTGCGACTTCGTCCGCCTGCTCGGTGCCGAGCCACGACAACACGGTGGCCACATCGCCCAGCGGAGCGCACTTCGTGGGACTGCCGAACAGCACTTGCTCTTCAGCGCCGAGCATGATTGCCCGCATCGAGTTGCCACGGTCGATACCGCCAGCGAACTCGAGGGCGCGATTGTTCAAGCGAAACCAGGTACCAAGCCGTTGGAACTCAAGCGTCTGGTCATCGGCCACTTGCCCGCCGAGCTGCGAGTCGTCGTACAGAAACTGCATGAGCCGCGCCAGGCTGCCGGGCATCGAGCCGCTGCCGGCTTCGATGAGCCCCTCGGCCGATTCGATGCGGCGGTCGCGCCAGGTAAGCTTCAATTGGTCGATCGACGCGGTCGCCTGCAGCGGAATCTGCATGGCGGTCGCCAGCGACACTTGGTCGAGCGAGCCTTCCATCAGGCCGGTCACTCCATCCGCGGTGTGCGTGATGGTCACCTTGCCGGCGAACTGCGACTCGAGACCTCCATCCACGACCACGGCGCCGAGTTCGGCGATCCATCGCGTCGGCAAACTAGCCCCGGCGGTGTCGAGCACCATCCGCGTCGCCGGCGGGGTGATCTGACGGTTGCGATCGACTTCGAGCCGCACTCCGCTGTCGCCAAGTTGGAAGCTCCAGTTACGGCTAGCGGTCGACTCGTCGTGCGGCATCGTCGTCAGCTTAGCGACCAAACAACCCTCACCCAGCAGCTCGCTAGCACCAGCGGGTGCCGCCCCGAGCCAGGCGAGGTCGGTCATCTCGATCACAACCTGCTTCGGCCAATCGACGGAGAGTGTCCGCTCGACCAGCGCCGAGACGAGTGCTAGCTCCTCAGCGGCCAGCTTCACACCGGACAGCTCTACCTGAGGAACCTCACCGCGATGATCAAGCGTCGCCACATCGGCCGTCAGCACTACTGCGTTGGTTTCGACGTTCCGCAGCTCAAAGCCGCTCGCCCGATAGACCTCGGGCATCGGCGTGGTCACTCGCGCTGCGACCACTCGCATGTCGAGAGCGTGCTCCAGCTCGCTGAGGCGTGCGGAGGTCGTAGTTGGCCATCGCTCGTAGGTGGTCCAGGCCAGCACTGCTAGCGTTGGCAGGATACAACCGAGCAAAAAAATCGAGCGGCAGAATCGTCGTTGGTGCGTCTGATGCATAGAAGAGCGAGTGGAGGTCGGCCGCCGCGGCAGCAGAGACTTCGCCCTGAACGCCGGGATTCTTACCTCTCTTGAGCCATTTTTTGGAAGAGTTCGTATCGAGCCTGCATTTCGGACAGACTGTCCCCTCCAAACTTATCGACCAAGGCCGCGGCGATCTCGAATGCAACCACGTTTTCCACGATCACGCTAGCAGCCGACACCGCACAAACGTCGCTACGTTCGTAGCTAGCAGCGTCGGGCTCCTTGGTCTCGAGATTCACCGACGCTAGCGGCTTGGCCAACGTGCTGATCGGTTTCTTCGCCGCCCGCACAATCAGCGGCATGCCGTTGGTCATGCCCCCTTCGAGCCCACCCGCGTTGTTCGACGGGCGGATGTATCCCAGGTGTGGCTTGTCGGCTTGCGATGCGTCGTAGTGAATGGGATCGTGCACCTGCGAGCCAGGCAGCCGGGCGGCTTCGAAGCCCATGCCGATCTCGACACCTTTGATCGCTTGCACGGCCATTACCGCTTGGGCGAGTCGGCCGTCGAGCTTGCGATCCCACTGCGCGTGGGTGCCGAGCCCGAATGGTAGCCCGTCCACGCGTACTTCCATCACCCCGCCGAGTGTGTCGCCCGCTTTGCGGGCCTGGTCGATCATCTGCTTGATGTCGGCATCGCGGTCGGGGTTCAGCGAGTAGATCTCGCTTTGGTCGCGGGCGGTGCGAAGCGTTTGGTAGTCGCCTTCGATCGGCTCGATTCGCTCACCACCAAGCTCGACCACGTAGCCGAGGGCGGTGATGCCGAACGGTGCGAGCAACTGCTTGGCCAGCGCACCCGCGGCAACGCGAACTGCGGTCTCGCGGGCGCTCGAGCGTTCGAGGATGCCGCGAATCGAGCCAAGGTACTTCAGCGAGCCAGTGAGGTCGGCGTGGCCCGGGCGAGGGCGTGGCAGGTCGTCGAGTCGTTCGAGCTTGTAATCGCGGTTCGGCACTTCGAGCAGAATGGGGCTGCCGAGCGTGGTGCTCCGCCAGATGCCGGTGCGGATCAGCACCTTGTCGGTCTCGATCCGCTGCCGCCCGCCACGACCATACCCCCCTTGCCGCCGCCGTAGCTCTTCGTCAATCGGCGCGGTATCCAGCTCGACTCCGGCGGGAAAACCATCCACCAGGGCAGCCAGGGTTTGTCCGTGCGATTCGCCAGCAGTCCAGTAACGTAGCATGAGAAGGATGGGGGGTATCGGGGGAAACAGGATGGAGGAATCCAGTATTATAATCGGAACTGGCCTTCGGCGACACGTAGCTTGCGGGGATTCGCCAGGCGAGAGAAAAGTAGTACGATTCGCCGAGAACTGCTTGGCTACCGCGAAAAACAGCTATGAACGAAGAGAATCCCTACGCCGCACCGCAGGCCGACTTGGACTCGGTGGATTACGAGCCCGAAGGCGACGGGGAGGTCGTGCGCCATGGCAAAACGCTGATGCTGTGGGAGGATAGCCATCCGCCCCACCGATGCGTCGCCTGCAACCGCCCCGCAGCGGAAAAGTTTGTCGTTCGCACGATGCGTCGCAAAACTGCATGGCTATCCACTTTGCTGCTCGTCGCGTTTGTCTTCGGCATGCTCATGCTAGGCATGGTACTGATAGAAGACCTTCTCGATTTCAGTCGGCTAGCAGCCGCCTGCTTTCACACTGGGGTGATGTTATCGGGGCTCCTAATGGCTTCGATACTTAGCAGGCTTGTTCGCCCAAGAGACCAGATTGGTTTTGAGTTCCACATATGCTCGCTTCACAAGCGACTCCGTCGATTCTGGCTCGGCAGCAGTTGGGCGATTGGAGCTATCTTTTTCAGTATGCCAGTGGTGAGAGAACTATGGCCCGATGAGGAATACTCCATATTCTTTATGCTCGGCATTTACTTTATTTTCATTCCAGTCCAGTTGGTGCTGTGGAAAATTGGAGTAGCAGTGGGAGCCCAACCCAATCAGTTTTCCCCTTACGTATTCAAAGGGTTCGGAAAGAAATTTCTGGAGAGCTTCCCCGATGCGGATGAGACTCCCGCTGGTTCCGACGAGACGTAGCTCATGCAAGCCGCCCTCAAATGCCCCCATCACTTCCACGCGAACTCGCTTCCAGTGATTCGCTCGAATGCTTCGATGTACTTCGCGCGGGTTTTGTCGACGATGTCAACAGGAAGCTGAGGAGGTTCGCTGTTGCGGTCCCAGTCGCTGGCGAGCAACCAGTCGCGAACAAACTGCTTGTCGAACGATGGTTGCGGTCCGCCAGGGTGGTATTGATCCGCGGGCCAGAAACGCGAGCTGTCGGGCGTCATTACTTCGTCGATGAGAATGACTTTGCCCTCGAAGATGCCGAACTCGAACTTCGTGTCCGCGAACAACAGCCCTACCGATTCGGCGTGCTTTGAGCCTTGCTCGAACAGTTCGATGCTCCGCGCACGGAGTTCGTCGGCCAGGTCCTGTCCGATGGTGCTCGCCATCTGGGCGAAGGTGATGTTCTCGTCGTGCTCCCCCATCTCGGCTTTGGTCGCTGGGGTGAAGATCGGTTCGGGTAGCCGGTCGCTCTCCACGAGTCCGCTTGGCAGCTCCACTCCGCAGACCGCGCCCGACTGTTGGTACTCTTTCCATCCCGAGCCCGACAGGTAGCCGCGCACCACGCATTCCATCGGCACTACTTCGGCCTTCCGCGTGAGCATGGTCCGCCCGCGGAGCGGCTCGGGGTCGATCTCAGCCGGCAGCGGCATCTCGTCGACGTTGGTCGTGATCAGATGATGCGGTGTGTCCAGCTGCGAAAACCAGTACTCGCTCACGCCGGTGAGCACCCGGCCTTTGTCGGGAATTCCGGTCGGCAGCACCCAATCGAAGGCACTAATGCGGTCGGTGGCCACGAGCAGTAAATGTTCGCCTAAATCGTAAACGTCGCGAACTTTACCATGCCGTACAGGCAGATTGGGCAGATTTGTTTGCGTAAAAGCGGCCATAGGAACCTCCTTGGTGGTCGTGCGGCGGGTCGCAAGCCGAGTATAATGTTACGCCTTAAGAAAACAGAGTGCTTGCCCCCTCGGCGGGCGGTGAATTAAACTAAAATATTCCGCACTTCCTGACGATCCAGCCCCTCTACGTCCCCCCTCGCGATCCCACCCCTGCGAGCGTGGCACGCACTAACCCTGAAAGCCCTGCACCCCATGGGACTGATGCGACTGTTTGTACACGACAAGGGCCGGCTCGAAGGGCTCGACCCGTCCCGTGTGCACATGGTGGGGTTCGACGGGCTGCCATGGTACGGAAGCGTTTTCATCTCCGAAAATCAGCTGGTCATTCAACGCAACGAGAAAGACTCGGGCACGGTTAGCGTTCCCTGGCATGTTCGCGAATGGGGCGAGATGCTGCTTTCGACGGCCACGCTAATGGAACGCGACAAACCGTACTTCCTGGAAGTCGAACTCGCCCGCGGCGTCGTGCATCGCTTGCGGAACCAACTCGAAGCCTGGCGGCAACTCGGATTAGTGGTGCCGCCGGAACTGGAGCAGAAAGTACTTTCCGCAACCCGGCACTTCTCGCGAGCCGCGTCGGGTCAGCAAATCCCCGCTACGGCCAGCAACGAAGCGAACGAGGCGATCGAGCTGGCTGTGTCAGCCGGTCATGACCTGGCAGGCACGTACGCCAGTCAGGTGCTTGCGCTGCGGACTCGCAACGGTCCACTTACAACGCTATTGGGGGTCGACCTTAGCGGCGAATTGCCTCCGCAGGATTTGCGACACTCGATCGTCGATACGTTCAATCTGGTAAGCCTGCCGATGGCCTGGCGCGATATCGAGATGAGCGAAGGTCGGCGGGAGTGGGATGCCACCGACAACGAACTGCGATGGGCTCAGAAGCATGGCCTGAAGGTGGTCGGCGGCCCGCTGCTTGAGTTCGACGAGCGACGCGTGCCCGACTGGACCTACCTGTGGGAAGGCGACTACGACACGCTGTCGACCTTCATGCTCGAGCATGTTCGCCACACCGTGCGGCGCTACCGCGGCAAGGTGCACCTGTGGCACGTTGCCGCCCGCATGAATCGCCCGCAGGTGCTTTCGCTTGGCGATGAAGACCGCCTGCAGATCGTCGCTTCGGCCATTCACACGATTCGCGAACTCGATCCGCGAACCCCGGTCGTGGCGAGCTTCGATCAACCGTGGGCCGAGTACATGGCGAACCAGCCGATCGAACTAGCCCCGATGCACTACGCGGACGCGTTGGTGCGAGCCGACCTGGGACTCTCAGGCTTGGGGCTCGAGCTGAATATCGGCCAGCAACCGCTGGCCACCGCCCCGCGCACAGCGATTGCCTTCAGCCAGCTGATGGATCAGTGGAGCATGTTCGAACTGCCGCTGTTTTTGATGCTCACGGTCGACACCCGTGTGTCGCGCAACGCCCCCGCTACGCCCAGCGAAACGGCAAGCCGGGCGAAATGGGTAGAGTATTATCTGCCTCCGCTACTGGCGAAGAACAGCGTGCAAGTAGTACTCTGGAATCAACTCTCCGACCGCAACGCCGAGTTCCCCGGCGCAGGGTTATTCGATGAGTCGCATCAGCCGAAGGCGGTGCTTAATGCACTCGCAGAGCTTCGTAAGCGTTATCTTGCTTAACCTCGACACTCTCAGGATCGAGATGTGGCTTCGGCGGCAAGTCGCCTGGGGCATGCTCGTCGCCAAACACGGCGTTGGCTACGGTCGAATGGGTGCAGAGATGCGATTTGATTCGCGACTCAGTGCACTGCTTCGACAGTCGCTCGGCACATTTCTTGTTCAGACCGCAAACTCGTAGGGCCCCATCGTGTGCTTCGAGGTCCTCACGAAACTTATCGAGTTGCTCGATGAGTTCGGGAGTCAGTTCGTCGAATTCATTGCTGAACTCCAGCACCACACGATAGGTGAAGTGTTTCGACACCACGCTCCACAAATCCGCCGCCAGATTCTTAGCGCCCTTGCGATCGCTCGGTTCCAATCGCAAGAAGAGCCAGTTGGGTCCGCGGTTCACGTCGAGAGTGAAACCACTTTTGAATTGAATCATGGCAAGTCGCTCCGTCTAGGAAAAAGACTAGCGAGCGTGTGCGTCTGTGATCGCGGGAAGACAAGACGCGACGAGCACACTCGCCCAAAAACGGAGCATCAGGATGCAACGACTTCCGATCGTATGAACTCCGCCTAATAAAAATCTTAAGGCAGCACACTACGGTCGATCAAGAACGCTTTTCCAATTTTAGCGACAATTCAACTTGCTAGCTGTAAGTTGAATTGGCGGTTTGGCAAGTTAACTGCGATGTGCGCGGTTAGGCACCTAGCATCTCGGTGATTGTCTTCTCGGCAACCTCCAAAGCAGCAGGTAGCTCCTCGGGTTTCTTGCCCCCCGCTTGAGCCATGTCGGGGCGACCGCCGCCGCCACCGCCGAGGGCTTTGGCCACGGGGCTGATCCACTTGCCTGCACTAACGCCTTTGTCTTGCAGGTCTTTCGAGATACCAGCAATCAGCGTTACTTTGTCGTCCCCTTCGCGAGCGGCCAGCATCACCGCGACGCTATCGCACTTTGCACGCAGCGTATCGATGAGTTGTCGCATCAAGTTTTGCGGTGCACCGGGAGTCTCAGCGATCACGACCGTGGTGCCAGTCACATCTTTAGCCGACTCCAACAACTTGTCGGCCGACAACGGACCAGTCGCATCGCGCTCGGCGAGTTGCTTCTTGATCGACTCGACTTCGCTCACCAACGATTCCACTCGCTGCACAACGGCCAACGGAGCGACCGACAGCAAGCGTCCCGCTTCGGCCAGCACGAGCTTCGCCTGCTGGTAACTGAGCTTCGCGGCCGACTTAGCGGCCAAGGTGGTCGTTTCGTCGCTGGGTTGTCCGCCAGAGCTGAGCAGTTTTTTGAGCGAACGCTGCTCGTTGAGCAATAGCCCAACCGCCTCGGCGACTTGCGATCCATCGACCTCAAGCAACTTGGCCGCTTGCTCCAACTCGGCAACCGTCTTCGTGGCCTGCTCCTCGGCACGCTGGCCGGTCAAGGCAACGATGCGACGAGTTCCGGAGGAAACGCCTTCTTCGCTAATGATTTCAAACGCGCCGACCTCGCTGGTGTTGGTCAGGTGGGTACCGCCGCAGAGTTCGCGACTGTTGGTGCCAGCCGAGAGCGGGCCCATCGACACCATGCGAACCGGGTCGGGGTACTTTTCGCCGAACAGCATCATCGCTCCCTGCTTGCGGGCGTCGGCCAGCGGCAAGGTTTCCCACTTTACGGGAGCAGCGGTCGCCACGTCGGCAGCCACGTCCTCGGCAATAGCGGCCAGTTTCTCCGGCTCCACTGGACTGAGGTTCGTGAAGTCGAACCGCAGCCAGTCGGCATCCACCTTCGAGCCTTGTTGCTGGGCGTGGTCGCCGAGGTGCTTGTGCAACGCGTGGTGCAACAGGTGCGTTGCGGAGTGAGCCCGCTGAATCGCAGCCCGGCGGCTGGTATCGACCGTGGCGGTCACCGTGTCGCCTTCGCTCATCACTCCGCTCTTCAAGTGCCCTAAGTGGATGAAGAGCTCTCCATCCTTCTGCGTGTCGATTACTTCGAACTCGAAGCCTTTGCCAACCAGTTTGCCGACATCGCCTACCTGACCACCGCTCTCGCCGTAGAAGGGAGTCTTATCGAGCACGACCCGCACGGGATCTTCGTGGCCAACCTCTTCCATCTTGTCGCACAGCTGATCGCTACCCGGCTTGCCCGCAACGATACCAACCACGGTGGCTTCGGCCTCTGTGATTTCGTAACCAAGGAACTCGGTCTTGTGGTGCACTTTCTTTAGTGAGTCGATCGGCCCCTTCGAGCCCATGACGATCTTCTGATCGGTACCGGAGCGAACGCCATGCTCGTCCATCGCCTCATGGTAGCCCTTCCAATCGAAGGCCAGATTGTGCTCGGCTGCGAGCGACTCGAACAACTCGGGGGGCACACCATAAGTTTGGTACAGATCAGCGGCCACGTGGCCATCGACCGTGGTGCGATTGTCTTTGCGCATCTCGTCGAAGACAAGGTCGATGCGATTCAAACCGCCATCGATGGTAGAAAAGAAGTTCGCTTCTTCCTTCTCGATCACCCCGGCCACGCGTTCGACCGTTTCTTTGAGTTCAGGATAGGGGCCCCCCATGGCGTCGACCACGGCCGGCACGATCTTCGAGAGGAACGGATCGCGCAAGCCCATTTGATGACCATCGAGCACCGCTCGACGGAGCAATCGCTTGACAACGTACTTTTCCTTATTGGCACCCGGGTACACGTTTTCGTGCACCGCGAACGTGCATGCCCGCACGTGGTCCGTGATGCGGCGGATACGACGGCCGTTCTCGGAGTCGTACTTGTATTCTACTCCGCAGACTTCGGCGGCCGCTTTCACGATCGGCATCAGAATGTCGATGTGGAAGTTCGTCTCGACGTTCTGCAGCGCTGCAGCGGTCCGCTCGAGGCCCATACCGGTGTCGATGTTCTTGGAGGGGAGCGGGCGGAGGTTGTCTGGCGGATCGCCCACGCGGTTAAACTGCGTGAACACCAGGTTCCAGATCTCCAGCGCCTCGCGGCCGGGCGCGGTGTAGTAGATTTCGCTACAGGGGCCACACACTCCGTCGGGCCCTTGGCTCGGAGCGCTGGCGGGCCAGAAGTTCTCGTCTTCCTTTTCGAAGCTGATGCGGCTGGTCGGCAGGCCGATCTTCTCGTGCCAGATGTCGGCCGCTTCCTGATCGTCCTTATAAACCGTCACGCTCAGCGTTTCGGCGGGCAGGCCGAGCCACTTCTTGTCGGTCAGGAACTCCCACGCCCAGTGGATGGCCTCGTCCTTAAAGTAGTCGCCAAACGAAAAGTTGCCCAACATCTCGAAGAACGTATGATGCCGCGGCGTCCGCCCCACGTTATCGATATCGCCGGTCCGCATGCACTTCTGGCAGGTGGTCGCCCGGGTGTATTCGAGTTTCACTTTGCCGAGAAAGTGGTCTTTGAACTGGTTCATCCCCGCCGGCGTGAACAGCACACTGGGGTCCCACGTCGGCACCAGCACGTCGCTGGCAACGCGGGTGTGGCCCTTGGTCTCGAAGAACGCCAGGTACTTTTCGCGAAGTTCGTTGGTTTGCATTGCGGAAAGGGGGAGGATTCGGGGCTCGGAAAGTGGAAATACGAAAACGCCTAAACCCTGCATCATAACGCACTTGGGGCAAATCGTGCAGGGAGACTTCGTTGCTTGCTCCCGTTGCAGGGGGCATTCATAATGGAGGACCCGGGCGATCTGCCCGAGGTTCCCCCCTGCTGAGTCGCCTGTATGCCCTGTTTGAACCGACACCTTGGCTATCTCTATTTGCTCGCGGTGCTGGCATTCGTTCCAGCACTCCAGGCGGATGGCTGCGATCAATGCCTGGCCGGAGAGACTCTGATTTGCCCCGCCGGCGGGTGCACCATCGGCGGCGACGAGTCGAATCCCGATCTGGTAGCCAATTTCGGCACGCCCCGCTCGGGCTGGCCGCAAGCCAGCAAAGGCGATTCGGTTTACTTGACCTACAGCTATCAAAACATGTTCGACGGCGGGCTGCTCGACCCTGGGGGACAGCCAGTGCCGGAGTCGCAGATCCGCACCGCGATTGAGGAGGCCTTTCTCGTGTGGGCCGAGGTGGTGCCGGTGCACTTCCGAGAAGTCGAGGACGACGGACTCCCCTACGGCCAGTCGAGCCTGCATGGCACCATCCGCCTGCGGCATGTCTACATCAATGGCCCCGATCCCGAAAACGGCAGCCCCATCGCCAAGGCGGTCGCCCGATTCCCAGGCACCAGCAACTACAGCGGCGATATCGATTTCGACCACAGCGACCCCTGGGCGCTGATCGGCACGATTCACGAGCCCGACTTCCTGGGTGCCGCGATCCACGAAATCGGCCATACGCTGGGACTCACCCACAGCAATGTGCCGACCTCTAACATGTACTGGACCTTCAAACGCCATACCGGCCCCGGCAGCGGAGCGCTCGAGCCCGACGACATTGCCGCGATTCAAAGTGTGTATGGTCCCGGCGTCGGCAGCGTCACTCCCCTGCTCGCTGCGGTGCCCGAGCCGCAAGCCTGGGTCGTGATGCTTGTGTTGCTGTCGCTCGCTGGCAATTTAGTCGCTGGTCGGACCAACTAGCTCGCGATCCAACAGGGCGATCATCTCGTAGACGAAGCGGCTCTTCTCGGCATTGAACTGCACCCGCTGGCCCACGGTCCTATCCGCCCACTCGCGGGCGCTGCCGCCGCATTGCTGGAACTCCTGGGCCATGGCGGTCCAGTCGCACACCATTTCGATCAGGTCGACTTCGGTCATGTCGTTCGGATCGGCGTGGAACTCGGGATGGTGCCGGTTGTGGCTCATGTGGTGCGCGATGGCCGACTCGATGAGCGGCTCGACGCCCGACGGATACGTGAAAGCCTCGCCGAGCTTCCGGCGCCGATGATGCTCGGTAAGCCAGATATAAGCGACGCGTTCCTCGGGCTCGAACTTCGATGCGTCGTGCCGCGCGGCTCGCTCCAGCAGTTGCTCGCCATACGGAGTCACCCGCGCCATCACTTGCAAACAACGCTCGACGCGAGCGATGTGCGCGCGGGTGCGCTGTTCAAAGAACGCAATCATCGACGGTGTCGGTTCCACGGGGTCCATACCGAAGATTTTAGCCACTTCGCCTGTTTAGGTGTAGCGATTGCTTGACCTACGCTGACTCACGCAGCCAGGCGTGCTTTTTCTCGAGCTGTCGCACGCGGGCCTTAACCGATGCGGCTGAGTCGCTTCTCGCCTTCTCCACCAACTTGCAGGCAGTCGGGCGATACGCAGCATGCTGCTCGGCGACCTGCACCGCAACGCTCGTGGCCCACGCCCGTAGGAATTTGTTCTCGCTGGCGGCCAGGTTCTTCGCCCGCGTCGCAAGCGATCGGCAACTTGCCTTCGGCAGGTCGCACTCCACAAGCATCTGCAGTAAATGCAACTTGGCGGCCCACGTGTCTTCGTCACGCAGGCGTTCGATTAACATCGCGACCACCGCGGGCTCGTACTCCTGACCGTCGTCGGCCCAACGTTTCAGCACCCACGTGGCCCCCACGCGAATCGACTCCTGCTCGTGCTCGGCCAGGGCTAGCAGTTTTTGAATATTTGCTTTGGTCGCGGGGGTGTCGGCCGCCAGCCGCTCCAAAGGTTCCGCGTGCTTGCCGTCGAATGTCTTGAGCTGAGAGAGAAGTTGCTTCATCGGCTAAGATCCGGCCGTGGGACTTGGTTGATGACTTGCGACTACACAGGTCGCGATTGGTAATCGGGCCCACTATTTGTAATCGGATCACGTCCAGTAGTAAAATCGAGTCCTTGATTTTACTCTGCCATTACCTCGATTCGCTGGGGAATACCATCATGGCTGCTGCTCACGCGTCGCTTCGCACGCTGCTGTTCGTCTGTTTGCTTGCTGCCGCGCCGGCTGCAATGGCCGACTCGCCGGTGAAGGTGATCTTCGATACCGACATCGCCGGCGACGTCGACGACGTGGGTGCCCTGGCCGCGCTGCATGTGCTGGCCGATCGTGGAGAGGCCGAGATACTCGCCTGCGGCATCTCGTCGAACAATCCTTGGGCGCCCGCCTGCGTCGATTCGATCAACACCTGGTTTGGCCGCCCCGACATCCCGATCGGCCGCGTCGGCGAGTTTGTGACCGACAAGCCGATCGACTCGCGTTACGCGAGAGCGGTTGCCGAGGAGTTTCCGCACGACCTGCCAGCCAGCTATCGGGTGCCAACCGCCGAGCAGGTATACCGACGCGTGCTCGCCGCCCAAGAAGATGGCAGCGTCACCATCGTGACGGTCGGCTTTCTCACGAACCTGGCTGCGCTGCTCGACACACCGGCCGACGACCTCAGCCCGCTTACTGGGGCCGAGTTGGTAAAGGCCAAGGTCAAGCAGTGGGTCGTGATGGGTGGAGTGTTCCCCGAAGGGCACTTTGCCAATGGCAGCGGTGAGTACAACCTGAAAGTCACGCCCGACGCCACGCAGCAGGTGATCAACCATTGGCCGACGCCGGTGGTGTTCAGCGGTTTCGAAATCGGCGAGGTCGTCCACACCGGAGCTAAACTAGCGGACATCGACCCGGCCAGCCCCGTGCGACGCGGTTACGAACTGTACAACAAGCTCACCAACCGCAACAGTTGGGACCAAACTGCGGTGCTCTACGCGGTGCGGGGAGCAAGCGACTACTGGACGCTTTCGCCGCCGGGCGTCTGCTCGGTGCCTGATAACTCGCAAGGCTGCCACGACTGGCGCGAAGATCCCGCCGGCACCCATCGCTACCTGATCGAGAAGATGCCCCCCGAACAAGTCGCCGCCGAGATCGAATCGTTGATGATCACCCCGCCGGCTAAGAAGTGAGACATCGATTTGAGACGGACTGTTGCATTGCAGGACTAATTTTAGCGTGCCACTGGCTCCACCCATTACTGTCCGGAATTAATCTTAACCGATTCTGAACTTGCGCGGTGGGGAGTGGTGTGGTACGACATAGTCCATGCCTTCCCAGCGAGTTGCTAAAGACGAGCTACCAGTGTGGCCCGAGCAGGTCATTGGGGGGAAGTATGTCCGGCTTTTGGAGAAGTTTCTCAAACAACTCCGCTCGGAAGACGCCCACGGTAATCGCAAGTTATTTCTCGATGACGTGTTCGTAGCCTACCTGCTGGCGTTCTTCAATCCCGCCATCCGCAGTTTGCGAACCATCGAAGATTTCAGCCAAACGGTACAGGCTCAGAAACACCTTTCGATTCGCAAGATCACTAGAAGTACGCTCTCAGACTTCAATCAACTGGCCGACCCCGAGCGATTGCAGCCGATTCTCGATGCCCTCCGCCGGCAACTTGCCCGCAAGTCAAAACGGCAATCGATAGGTGACGACGATCTCGACGAACTGCTCCAGCAGACCGTGGCCGTCGATGGCACGTTTCTCCCGGCCGTGGCCGAAGTCGCCTGGGCCATGTGCAATACGAACAATCATGGGGCGAAGAAGCATCGAGCGCGGGTGGATGTCCATTTGCCGGTGAGCACGTGGCTTCCCGAGGCAATCGTCATTCCATCCCCTGGCCAGAGCGAGGCCGATTCAGCCATCGAACGGTTGCAGCCCGGTCGTATCTATCTGTACGACCGCGGCTTCATGAGTTTCGCGCTCTTGGCAGCGCACTACGACGACACACACGCGTTGCAATCGCACTTCGTGGCTCGTTATCGCCCAGCGGGGGGCAATTCGCCCACGCTGCGGGAAGTGAAAAGTCGCGAACTCACCGAAAAAGACAAAGCGGCCGGCGTGCTCAGCGATGGAGTGGGACATTTCAAGTCTTCGAATCCGAGCCGACATCGAGTTCCCCGAGTGCAGCTTCGCGAAGTCATCGTCGCTTGCGAAGAAAAGGGAAAACCGTCGCAACTGCGGTTGATCACCAACCTGCTCGATGTACCGGCGCACGTGATTGCCATGCTGTATCGCTATCGTTGGCAAGTAGAACTGTTCTTTCGGTGGCTGAAGAGCTCTGCGAACTTCGGACACTTGATCAGCCACGCAAGCGAAGGGGTGCAAACGCACTTCTACGTGGCGGTCATTGCCGTGTTGCTGATGTACCTGCACACCGGTTATCGACCGAGCAAGTACCTGTTCGCCCTAATGGGACAGGTCGGCCGCGGGGCGGCAACCCTGGAAGAGATCCTGCCGATCCTCCGCGAGCGAGAACGTCAGAACGAACTGGCCCGGCAGTCGGCCGCGCGGCGGAGCGAGAAAAAGAAACAGCAATCGACTTAGAGACGCTGCCACTCGGCCGCGATTCTCACGCTGCCGCCTGCGCAATGTGAAAGGAAAAAGGCGGCGAGTCTTGATCGCGTAAGCCAATCCATGCAATCATAAGACGCCGCGCAACACTCCCGGAATGCAAAGAACCGAACTCCGGACAGTAATGGGCGGAGCCAGTGGCACCCTACGCCGTTAACCCTTTCTTTGCCTTAAAAAAGAGGTCTCGATGTAACAGCGTATTTCGGCCATCCTTTCAGTTGAACCAAGGAAGGGGCGGCCATCACTTACCCGAAGGGAATCGGGCATGTTACATCGAGACACTCAAGTGCGGCTGAATATCGTGTGCCTTCGGCAATGTTTGCGTTGGTTGTTGGCGGGAATCTGTTGGCGAACGATCCGCTTCCGCAACGACTGCAGTTGGACTCCTCGGTCACTAATGGCAGCCGCGCTGTTATGGGCCTGGTCGGACGAGCAGACTCTCACCGAGCGTTTTTTCGTTGTGCGTAAGATACTACTCTGCCTCGATAAAGAGCAACAGCAACTGGCCACTTCCTACCAAGCCTTCATAAAAATCCTTCGTCGCTGGACGAAGCCGCTCGCCGCGTTGTTGCAGTCAGTGCTGCAACAACGGATGCAAGCGACGCTGACCGATTGCTGGCTCACCGCGGGATACCTCGTATTCGCGGTCGATGGTAGTCGCCTTGAATTGCCTCGCACCCGCTCGCACGAACAAGCCTATTCGACGATTCGTCACGCACGACGGGTAAAGAACAGTCGCTACAAGAGACGGCAGGCCAAAGATGCGAAGAAAGTCAACTCGCCTCAACTCTGGCTCACAACGATGTGGCACATCGGTACGGGATTGCCGTGGGACTGGCGGGTCGGACCTGGTGACAGTAGCGAACGTGTCCACTTGCGGGAGATGCTCACTAGCTTGCCAGCCGGGGCTTTGATAACGGCCGATGGCGGATTCATGGGGTACGAAGGGCTGCAAGCGATTATCAAAAGTGGCCGACACGTCCTGCTGCGAGTGGGAGCCAATGTGCGGTTGCTGAAACAGCTTGGTTATGTACGGGAATGGACCGGCACGGTCTATCTATGGCCCGATCGGGAATCGAAGCGTGGCAACGAACCGCTCGTGTTGCGACTGGTGGTCGCTACGGATGGCAAGCAGCCGGTCTACCTGGTTACCAATATCCTTTCTCGGCGTGAATTGAGCGACAAGCAGGTGATTGCATTGTATGCACGTCGCTGGGGCATCGAACTATTCTATCGCCATCTCAAGCAGACCTTTCACCGTCGAAAACTCCTCTCTCGCGAAGCCGAGAACGCCAAGCTCGAAATCACCTGGTCGTTGTTCGGCTTATGGGCGATGTCGCTGTTCGCGTTGGTCGAAGCGATGAAGCAAGGCATCACACCAGCAAAGTTGAGTTTCGCCAAGCTGCTGTTGGCGTTTCGCCGCACGATGCGTGATTACCTGCATCCAACGGAGAAAAACGAACGCCTGTGCGAGAGGCTTCGCCAAGCCATCATCGACAGCTACAAGAGAGCAAACAAAACCAGCCGCAACTACCCACGAAAAAAACAAGCCAAACCGCCAGGAGTACCACAACTGCTCACTGCTACCAAGACACAGGCCCTGCGAGCAAAGCAAATCAAACCAGTACTACGAAAAGGGTTAACGGCGTAGAGTGGCACCCGCGGTGACCAGGGCCAATTGGGTGCGTTCCAGACCATTCTTTCCCCCACGAAGGAGTACTTCGGCTATTTCCGGCGGCCGAGGTGCCCTTGGATTCCTCCGACTAGTACGTCTTTCCTGAAATCCATTCCGCTGCTATATGCTGCGGAATGAAAAAGCACATTGTTTGCCTGGACCACCAGGCCCGTGGAGGTTTGGAGCAGCTAGCACGCTCAGGCGCCCGCGCGGCGCAAGTGGTGCGTCGCTGCCAGATATTATTGAAATCGGACTCGGGATGCACCGACGAAGAGATCGCCGAGCATGTGGGCTGCACGACGCGCAACGTCCGAGCCGTCCGAAAGCGGTTCTGCGAAGAGGGCGTCCAGCGGGCGGTGTACGATGCGCCTCGCTCGGGCCGCCCCCCAGAGTTCACCAAGCGGCAGCAGCAACAGGTAATCGCCCTGGCGTGCAGCGAGCCGCCCGAGGGACGGGCTCGCTGGACGCTGGAATTGTTGTGCGAGCACGCGGTGAAGGAAGGCTTCGTCGATTCGCTCAGCGTGACGGAGGTCTCGCTGTGGCTCAAGGAACACGACCTGAAGCCGTGGCGAAAAAAACTTGGTGCGTGCCCAAGCTGAACGACGAGTTCTGTGAGCGGATGGAGGACGTCCTCGAGCAGTACGAGAAGCCGCTCGACCCGAACGAGCCGGTCGTCTGCCTCGACGAGCAGCCCTATCAGAGGGTCGACGACGCGCGGCCGCCCGAGCCCGCGGCACCCGGCAAGATCGCGAAGCAGGACTACGAGTACCGCCGCTGCGGAACCTGCAGCGTGTTCGTGGCGGTCGAGCCGAAGGCGGGCAAGCGATTCGTTCAGGCCAAGCGTCACCGCAAGCGAGCCGACTTCGCCCGGTTCGTCCGCGACCTCTTGAAGCGCTATCCCGACGCAGAGCGGGTTCATCTGGTGATGGACAACCTCAACACGCACAACGAGAAGTCGTTGATCGAAACCTTTGGCGAGGAGGCGGCTCGGCCAATGCTGGAGCGGATTGTGTGGCATTTTACCCCCAAGCATGCCAGTTGGCTCAACATGGCCGAGATCGAAATCTCGGCCATACAGCGACAATGCCTGGGACGTCGGTTGGCTTCGCTCGACAAGGTTCAAAGCGAACTCTCCCACTGTTCACGCGACCGCAATCGGAAGAAAATCAAAATCAATTGGACCTTCCATCGAAAAGACGCCAAACGCGTCTTCCCTGAACTCTATAGGAAATGACTTCCGGGACGACGTACTAGCAGGATGCCTCCCAAGGCAATCTTGACGATGGCCATGCCGACTTGCTCGCTGTACCTGGTAGGCACCACGCGGTACGGATAGGTCCCCGGGGGAGCCGCTTTGGCCGCCTGCTCGTATTCGGCAGCCAGTTCCGTTAACCGCGTGTACTCCTGCCAGTTCCAGTAACACGAAGCGATAAACACCACCCCGAGAACAATCAGCAGGCCGCGAAACACCCGGTTCAAATTCACACCTTGCTGCGGGTCTCCTGATTCAGGCGACTCGAAGGGGTTGGGCTGCGGCTCCCCACTTTCCGCTTCGTGAACAGCTGCCGTCGAGTTGTTGGGTGGACTAGTCATGCTGCTACTTGGGAGCGATTTCAATCGGGTCACCTGCCGTGGCGATCAGTCTGTCGGCCAGGGAGGGCATTACATAGAAGCTTATCCCCTTGGCCTGGGCAAACTTCAACTCGACGAAGGGAAAGAACATATACAGTTTGGTCTGCCGGGCGGTAATGTCTTGCCAAGGAACAAACAGTGGCGGATGGAACGGACGAAACAGAAAAAACACCGATAGCCCCAGGCCATCGCTGTTTACCGTGTAGGTGAGACATCCACTATAGCGAACCGATCCCAAACGCCCCGCACGAAAGGGAAAGATCTCCCCTTCCAGCGGTGCAGCTGCACGATAGACCATCAGGCGTTGCCAGCCCGCCGCGTAAAGCACATAGAAAACAAATACGAACCATAATCCGCCCCCTACCATAATCAATGCGATCAAGAGCGGGTGCATCTCGGCTTCGGACAGCAATAGCCCAACCATACAACTCATCCTCGTTGTTCCTCTTCCCGCCACGCGGGCCAGGCATCCACCAGGTACATCGCGAACGGAATCCACCAGATAAGATCGTTCGTCACGCACAGTACCACCGTTGCCAACGGCCAGTTGCCCGAAGCAATCTGCACCGCCAGGCCAAGGGGGCCCAACAGCTTGCCGGCCAGCCCTACCGCGGCGATCAACCACCCCTGCTCGGGCCGACGGGCCACCTCTAGGTATAACACCCCATACAGCCCGATCACCATCCCCAGGCAGGCAAAGATCTGCGGGTGGACTGCCAGCGGCAGATCTGCAAATCGGAACAACCACTGCGGGTCGGCCGCTGCGTACAGCCCCCAGGCGATGTTATACACCCCTGCAGCCAGGAAGACCCCGCGATAGAACCGCCGCCGCGGCAGCGTTGCTCGAGGAGCCGTTGTGCTAGTTGCCATCGGGAGTCTCGACTTAAGTTCGTCGCCAGCTGACTTGAGTGCCGTCGGGCAGATCTTTGAGCTGCTGGTAGAGTTGCCCATACAGCTTGTAGTGATCGACGATGCTGGCCACTTCGGTATTGGCCACCGAGTAATCGCCTCCCAGAATCGGCGGAGTGGTGAAGCTGTAGCATTGCCCAGGCTCGAGCAACAACCCTTGCTGCACGCATGCATCGACCAGCGGAATCATCAACCACGTGTTGGCGTTCTCTTCTTCGTCGATGCGATCGCCAAACTCATCGCGATTCTCAGCCAGCCTGGTCCGTGTCCCCGCACTCACATCGAGCATTTCAATCGAGCCATCGCCGAGCACTACGATCAAATCGCCAAACCGGTTGACCATCCACAAGGTGAATTCTTCCGGCACCAGACCATACCAAGGCGACAGCATCGCACTCCAGTCGTAGTCTTCCTGATCGATCAGGTAGTCTCTCAAAGCCAACAGTTCGCCCTTTGCTCGCAACAATCGCTCGACAAGTAAGTTCACTCCTGCAGTTTAGCCACGGCTGGTTGGCATTGCCAACAGACGCCAATCTCCTCAAGTTTCTCGCCGCTTTTCAGTGGGAAATGGCCACCTGTGGCGGTAGAATTTCGGGGATGGTTGGCGGTGGTGATCCACCGCTGATGACTGCTAATGTTTACCGAATTGCCCCCACTTCTCCCCCCTGGGGCGAAATTGTTCACCCCCTAATTTTTGTGATTGCGACAAGTACTGATTCTCGCTGGACTTACGACCACTCGCGACGAATCCCCGGGCTCGATAAAGCCCCCACGAATCGTTTTTCGCCAAATGGGGGCTTTATTTCGTTGCTCCGCTTCCCGCATCGACGCTGGACGGCCGAGTGTTGCCCCTCCCCAGCATCGCCCGAATTAGCGACAATACCGAGTCTCGCTAACTCCACTTTCGCCCCGCCTGGCTCACCGATGGATCGACCTGCCAATCACGACGACGCCCTCGCCGAGGTGCTCGAACAATACTGGGGCTTCGATACCTTTCGCCCGCTACAACGCGAAGCGATCGACTCGGTGCTGGCAGGCCGCGATTCGCTGGTGATCCTGCCGACCGGTGGTGGCAAGTCGTTGTGCTATCAGGCGCCGGCCCTGGCGATGCCCGGGGTGGCCATCATCGTGTCGCCGCTGATCTCGCTGATGAAAGATCAGGTCGACGCCCTGAAGCTCAGTGGGGCTCCTGCGGCGTTCATCAACAGTTCGCTGTCGTCGGAGGAACGCCGCAAGGTGCTGCAGCAGGTCCGCACCGGCGAGATCAAGCTGTTGTATGCCGCGCCGGAACGGTTGGTCCGCCCGCAGACGCTCAACTTCCTGCGTTCGGTCGACGTGTCGTTCGTTGCCATCGACGAAGCCCACTGCGTGAGCACCTGGGGTCACGACTTCCGCCCTGAGTACACGGAGCTTAGCCTGCTGAAACAAGCACTGCCCGGCGTGGCGGTGCACGCTTACACCGCCACGGCGGCCGAGCGGGTGCGGCAAGACATCACCCAAGGCCTGGCACTGCGTGATCCGCAGATGCTGATCGGCCCCTTCGATCGGCCGAACCTGGTGTTCCGTGTGCGACGAGCCACTCGCAAGCTCGACCAGGTGCAGGAAGTAATTGATCGCCATCCAGGCGAGTCGGGCATCGTGTACTGCATCAGTCGCAACGAAGTGGAGAGCGTGGCCGCGTCGCTCAAATCGGCCGGCGTCCGCGCGGCTCCCTATCACGCAGGACTCGGCGACACCGCCCGGGCGCGCAACCAGGAAGCATTTCTCAAGGATCGCATCGACGTGATCGTCGCCACGGTGGCGTTCGGCATGGGCATCGACAAACCGGATGTTCGTTTCGTGGTGCACGCTGGCATGCCGAAGTCGCTCGAAGCGTACGTGCAAGAAAGCGGCCGCGCGGGGCGCGATGGTTTGGAGTCGGAGTGCTTGCTGCTTTACAAAGGAAGCGACGCGGTGCTCTGGCGGCGGATGATCGAGGAAGGAGAACCCGCGGCCCTCGAAGGCGCGCTCCGCTCACTCGGCGAAATGATGCGTTACACCACCTCGGTTGGGTGCCGGCATCAAGCCATCGTCGAACACTTTGGGCAGTCGCTCGATCGCCATAACTGCGGCGCCTGCGATTATTGCCTCGACGAACTCTCGTTCGCCGACGAGCCGTTGATCAACGCGCAGAAGATCATCTCGTGCGTCGCTCGACTCGAACAACGCTTCGGGGCGAGCCATACCGCGAAGGTGCTTGCGGGCTCGAAGGATCAAAACGTCACGCGGTTCAACCACACGACGCTCAGCACGTATGGCATCCTGAAGCACGAGCATGGCACCACGATTCGCGACTGGATCGAGCAACTCGTGGGGCAAGGGCATCTGGCCAAGGTCGGCGAATACGGCGTGCTGCAAATCACCACCAGTGGTCGCGAAGTGCTCCGCGGCGAAACCACCCCGCAGTTGCTAGCTCCTGCGAAACGCGTGAAGGAAAGCCGCGCTCGCACCAAGGAGGATTGGGAGGGAGTCGACCGCGGGCTGTTCGACGCCCTCAAGGAACTCCGCGGCGAGCTGGCCGCCGAGAAAACAGTGCCCGCTTACATGGTGTTCGGCGATCAATCGCTTCGTGACATGGCCCGCCGACGCCCAACCAGCGAGGAGGCGTTCGCCCGCGTCCGCGGAGTGGGGGCGGCCAAACTGCGCGACTACGGCCAGGTGTTCATCGGAGCCATCACCAACTACTGCAGCGAAATGGGGGTGCCAACCGACGTGATGGAGTAACTAGAACTTCCACCGAAACTCTGCCCGGGCTCCACTGATGTCCTCGGAGTTATCGAGCCAGCCATGCATGGCATCGAACCGTAGCAGGTGAGCGTTGGTGATCGGCACCTGGTAGCGAATGCCAACGCCGGCCTGATCGCCAGCAGCAATCCGCCCAGCCGAGGAGCCATGCACTTTGAGCGCGGCGAACTCGACAATGAGTTGCTGGTCAAAGTTCGGCGACAACAAGTCGACACCTGTCGCAAAGCCAAACGTATTGTTCCCCGAAGCATCAAGCGTCGGGTAGCCAGTCAGGGCGTCGCTTTGAAACAAAATACCAGTGTTAAACAAAACCCCGCCAAACGCGGCCGCTCGTGCTGCCGGCTGGGGACGATCGAAGCCAGCAAACACATTGCAATAAGGCAGTAAGTTGTATGGCATCGGCGTAATCAACGTGTTCTCGGCAATCAGCAGTACCCCGTCGGCCGTGCGAGCCGACTGAGGGCCATCCTGGCCGGCGTTGATGATCACACGCATCGAGTTCGATACGGTGTTCAGATACCGCCGAGTGTAGGAGATGCCGATGTTGCTGTAATCGCGCGAGCTATTCGAGCGATGATTGGCAAACGCGTAACCAAGCTCGAAGTAGCCACCTCGACTTTCGATGAAGGTGGTTCCACCGAACAGCTGCATGGCGTCTTCGTCGCCAGGCGCAGCGCCTGAGCTTACTTTTTCGAGAGCGGCAAAGAAGGTGATATCGTAATTCGACCAGTCAAGGCCCGCGTGATTCTGCGCCGGCACCGTGGCGGCGAATCCCAACATGGCATCCTGCATCCAGATGCCATTCTGAAATAGCAAAGGAACCAAACCCACCGTGAAAGGCAGATCGAACGCTGCATACGACGAACTCAACCCACCGGCAATTTGTCCGAGGTCGCCCTCGAAGAACATGGTGTCGGTATCGGGGTCGAAGAAGTCGAGCTCCTCGATAAACTCCCCTTCCTCCACCCGCATGAAGTTCGTCCCTTCCTGGAAAGGACCACTAAACATATGAAACCGCTCGGTACTGGTAAGCCAGTAATCAATTTCCAGATTCAGCCGATGCGCAAGCACGGTGATATCGCGGCCGACCAGATCGTTCTGCGCGACGCCGATGCGGTAGTCGCCGTACACGTAGAACTTCTGCTGCACTGGATTCGTGGGACCGAGGATTTCGAGCGAAGGGGGAATCGGTCCCTTGCGGTAAAACGGCAATCCAAGCTCCATCAATGGATACTGCACCGGCACCAGGTGCTTGCCATTGTACACGTTCAGCTCGGCCCCCACGTCGAGCGGGCAGGAGTCGTAGAACGGGTCGTGGCTGAAGTCGCTCTCGTAGCACGTCGACAGGTCGGCGCGGCAATCGCTCGCGGGCGGGTGATGCATCGCGTGCGGCTCGCCCGGCTTGGCAGACTCGTCACTTGGCTTACCTGGCTCGTTGTCCGACAGGCAGACATCGCCAAACGTCGGCGTCATCGGCGGAGGGGGCAACAGCCCGAACCGCAACACCGAGGGCTGAAAACCAACCTCAGTGGGTGCGTCGCTGGGACAGTAGACCGACGAAGGGGGCACGGCCGCGGGGGCGTCGAACAACGTGCTACTCGCCTGCTGGGCGAGGGTGCTACCACTCATGGCGCACAGCAACAAACTCAGCCACACCGGGCGAGTAAGTCGCAAAGACCATGGGGAAGCATACCAATTCATCGTAGCACGTCAGTCGTGAGTGGTCGTTTATTGAACGGTGAATTCCACCGCGTAGGGATGGATGTCGACAATGCCTTCATTCATGCCGCGCTTCATTTCGGTGGTCGCGCGGCAGAAGTCCATGAAGTAAATCGGCTCGGCCCGACTACGCATGCGGAAGCTCAAGCGATACCGGCCCGGCTGGCACAGCAACTCGCCTGGAATCTTGTAGTTCACTTTCTTGCGCCCCAGCGGAGCGAGCGAGCGGCTCTCCATCCGAATAAACGGAGGGTGGTTCGTCACCGATACCGGAATCGCTCCTGGGCGAAGGAATGGCAGTTGGTCGAACTCCACGTTCACCGGCAAGTAGAACTCGCGATCGGTACCGACTGCGCCGGTGATCAGGAACATGGTCTGCAGATTGAACAACTGCGAGTCAAACGGCATCAGCCCCGCCCGCACATCGCGCGAGTGGATGTCGCACACGTCGCCGTAGCGGTCGGTGTAGCCGGTCTCCCACAACCGCTGACCGCTGGGGCCGATCAGCACGATGTTCGCCCACAGCTGCGGCTGGGCCCCCAGGCTGGCAGTCGGCAGGTTATGCCCAGTGTTGGTGTTGGTCACCACGTAATGGAGGTCGAGATCCTGACCGACGCTCGGCGTGCAGTCGAAGAACGGGCCATCGACGTGCGAGCCGTTTTCCATCACCTGCTTGCGAATCTCGGTCTTCCCCTCCAGACGCTTCAGGTTGTCGTCGATGATCTCGCGGGCGTCGTAGCGATCGTCGGCCTCGACCCACGCTTTGGGGAATCGCACCTGGGTCTCACCATCGGCAACGCGGTCTTCGAACTCGTCGGTGCCCCATCCGGCTCGCCAGTCGAATTCCAACCACTCGGGGATGCTCCACCGATCGGCCTTCACATGGAACGGGAAGATGCCGGGGTGGGCGATCGAGTAGCCCGGGCCATAGAACACATGGTTCGAGTGCTTCACGTTATCGCGAACGGTCTTGCCACCGACCTCGGCAATCGCACAACACTCGTAACCGCTGGGGAGCCCCGGCACTTTGCCCATATGGCAGTCCTGGCAAGTAATGCCTTGGCGGTAAGCGGGCGATGCGCGGTACTGCTCCCACACCACTTCGAGCTTGATGCCCGGATGCACCGCCACTTGATGGCAAGTAGTGCAGTACTCGGCCTGCGAGAGTTGGTCGAAGTAGCGACCTTCGACATGGATGTTCTGGCCGGGACCTTTGTCGTCGGCCGAGGTCTTCACCTTGTATTGATCCTTGTGGGCGATGGCCTCGGCAACTCCTTCGCCCCTTTTGCCGCCATAGATGGCAGCAAACTCGTCGCCGGGCACGAGTCGGCGTTCGCCATTGGTCTTCACGTACCGCTGATTCACCCGATGGCAGGCGACGCACGTAATGCCTTCGCGGGCCACGGCCGGTTGTTCCCACAGCGGAAGGTCGCGCGACAGCCCCATCGTCGTACCGACCGGGGCGTGACATCGCAGACAGAAGTAACCGATCGTGCCTTGGCTCACTTCGGTGATGCGTTGCTCGAACTTCTGGAACATCGGCGAGATGTTCGCGTACGCATGGCTCGAGCAACTCCACTCGTTGTAGATCTTCTCATGGCACTTCGCACAGGTCTTGGCCGAGGGAAAACAACCTTCAGCGACCAGTTCCAAGTGGGGATCGAGTCCCTCGGGCACGCCCGCAGCACGAGCCTGCGCCCAGGCCGACGCACGATCCGCCTCGCTGCCCGAAGCATGCAAGTTAGGGGCGGCCGGCGGGGCGAAGGTACTGGGGGCTGTGGGGGAAACAGCGGGCCCAGTTGTCGGCGCAGGCGGCGACACTGTTGTCGGCGCACTCTGCGGTGCGGCAGGAGCACTCGGCCGATCGGCCGGCGGCGTCGGCAACGACTCGCGTTGCACGGGTGCAGCGGGCTGAGTATTCGGCGATTGGGTGTTCGGCGATTGACTCTCGGTGGCTTGAGTCTTTGGGGACTCGACCCACATCTGCGCCTTCGGAACGGCAGGTTGCTCAACTGGTGTTTGCTCGACTGGTGCTTGCTCCATCGGAGGTTGTTCGACCACAGGTGGTGCGATGGCAGGTTCCGCAGGTGGAGGAGCGATTCGCCGAGGCGTTGCATCGGTCTTCGGCGGAATGCTTGGCTCCGGCGACGTGGCGGGAGCAGTCTCCACCGGCCTGACGAGCGAGGGACCGTGCTCGCCAGGCGGGGGACTGGCCTCGACCGGCAGCGGGGGGGAACGCTGGATTCGGTCGGGCGTGATGGAATTCGATTCTTCGGGGGTAACCGGGGCGGCTGCTGGTTCGCTGGGGGCCGCTTCCACTGCTGGCGACGTAGCATCGCTGTCGGCCGGTTCCAACGTTGGCTCCGACGACACACTACCCGCGTTGGCGGCCGCGTCCTCGGGGGCGTACCAGGCGTTCGGGTCGACCAACCAATTACCGCCGCCCTGCGATGGATTGCTACCCATGGCAATTCGCTGCGGAGCGATCCGCTGCGGGCGACTGTTTTGGGCAACTCGAATACTGGTGATCGTCGCACTCGGCTGAATCTTACTGGACTGGGTCGCACCAGCATGCACCTGATGGTGGGCGGTAAGGTCGACCTTGGGAGCCACCGCTCCGCTACTACTAGCCAAAGGTCGCGGAGTGGGCGACGAGAGGAGTTCTTGCTCGAGCTGCATGGCCGACGTGGGGCAGACCGTTGCGACCTCGGCCACCAGACGTTGCACTTCCGCCTGATAAGCAGCATCGGCCTGGCGAGTGGTACTGGCCACTGGCAACAAAGGAGCTTTAGCCGCCTGTGGCAATGCCGCATCGCTCTCGGGGGCTGGCACCATCGCCTGCCAGCCGGTCCACACAGCAACCAACACCATCAGCGCAGCGAGCGAACAGCGGAATGCGACTCCGCCGTGTTCAAACGAGAGCTTTGCCATCCTTGGCATGCGGTTACTGCGTTGAGTTCGAATCGATGTGACCGCTCAATCATCCATGAAGCGCGATCTTTCAAGCAGTTCATCGTCGCCTGCTTGGGGTCGAGTGTCGCGTTTTCCGCATGGCCGCCAAGCTTCACCGATCAGGCAGCAATCGCCCAATCGTCAAGGTTTACCATCCACCCCTACCCTATCAGGGGGAGCGAAAGCACTCGCCACGAATTGATGTTCATCAGAAGCCGCTTACGCGAGCGGCAATTGGCCATCGCTGCCGAGCAGGAACTTGCACCCCATCGAGTACCCTCTATTCTCTTTCTCCTCCCAACGAATCTCTCCCAGCAGTTGGGTCTCAGGCATGCCGAGTCGGGCGCAGTCGATCAGTATCATCGACGCTTCCCAAGGCTCTTCGACCATCAACTTGGCTCCCGATGCCGACAGGTCGATCAGGCGGGCCGTTTCGGCGACCCCCAACGGGTGCGCCCGCTCGTCGAGAGGGATGCAGACCACATCGCGCTGGATGCGGTAGCGAATGTGGCGGCGTCGCTCATTGGCCTGAGCCCCCGCTCCGACCAGCTGCTGCACCAAACTCGCAGTCGGCAGGCGGTCGACTCCGGCAAGATTCAGTTTCTCCAATCCGAGTCCCTGATACTGGTGTTTCGTAAGCCGCATCGACCGATCGTTGCGACCTTCGGTGAAGTAGTAGCGGCCACATTCGGGGCAACTCACCGCCGACGCCCAGGCACCCTCTCGAGGGCTGGGCCAGGCAAGCTCTCGGTAGCATCCGCCGCAATGACCGATTTCGGAGAAATCCGATTCGATGATTCCATAGGTATCGAGACCAATGTGATTTCGAACAAGCGATTCGATGACTTCGTTTGACAGCGACGCGGACAATTTCTCACCCCAGTAGTAGGTAGGTTACCCCCCCAATTGTGTTGCACTCTTAACCAACGTTGGTCTCTCGATTTTTTCTCCCGAAAGAAGACTAGTGCATAACTCCGCTGGCGATTTTGCGTTTGTCTAAGAGATTGGAAAAACCGCATGCAAAAGGACGGTAGCTTCCTATTAATTGTCACTAGATGTGAAATTGAAACCCTCATTCGGGTGGGGGCGATATACCACCAGCTTTGTAGCGATTGTCGTCATTCCAAAAAACAAGAAGGTGACTCTGATTTACCAACAAAAAACAGGGTGGAGCCACTTGGTGACTCCACCCTGTTGGGGGATACGAAGATTGTAATCATCCGATCACTAGGCGATCGACTGATCGCGTCGCTGCACGTCTTCCAAACGGATGACATCCCAAGCCAAACCGAGCTTTTCCAGTGTCAAAATCGCCCAGTAAGTGGGGTCGATTTCCCACCACTTGTGACCTTGAGCAGCGACTCGCTGGTGGGCGTGATGGTTGTTGTGCCAACCTTCGCCGAAGGCCAGCAAACCGACCCACCACAGGTTGGTGCTGTCGTCGTTGGTTTCGTAGTTCCGGTAACCCCACATATGAGTCACCGAGTTCACAAACCAAGTCACGTGCATCACATAGAACATGCGAACGCCGGTGCCCCAGAACAGCATCGACAGGCCCGAGTACATGCCACCTTCCATGCCGATGAACTGGCCGTAGTAGCCCAGCAGGAACAGGAGTCCCGACAGGATAAAGTGGCTCGGCAGGAACATCTTGTGCAGAAACAACATCATCGGGTCTTTGAGCAAATCGCCCGCATATCGCTTGGTGAGGTCGTCGCTCAGTTTCTTGCCCCAATCAGGAAGGAACCAGAACATGTGCGACCACCAGGCTCCATCGCGTGGCGAATGAGGATCGCCATCTTTATCACTGTACTTATGGTGCTTTCGGTGGTTGCCAACCCACATCAGGGCCGAGCCCTCGCCGCTCAAACCGCCGAGCAACGCCAGCAGCCAGCGAATCGGCTTGTACGTCTTGAAACTACCGTGGGTGAGCAATCGGTGGTACCCCATGCAAACACCCAGCGAACCGGTCGCGTAACTCAACACGATGCACACGGCCAAGGCCTGCCAAGTGAAGAAAAACGGCGCGGCCAGCACCAACATGTGAATCACACCAATCCAGATAGCGACGGGCCAATCGATGCCCAGCGCCCAGGTGGCTTCGGAATTCGCAGGGGGTCGGCCGTCAATCAGTTTGGGCTCGTTCGCATCCTGCGGTGCCGCGGTGGTTTGCGGCAGCGGTTCGGTAAGGGTCGAACCGCTCTCGTTCGTGTTGGAAGAATTCAAACTCATAGACCTCATCGTCTCCGCCAGGCAAGCGAGTGGGTGCGTCGTTTGGAGCTCGACGCTCTTGGTTGCCTAAGTGTTCATGAACTGCGGACAAACTCAACAGGGATTGGCCGCAAAAATGGTTGGAGTGAGAAAAACGGGAGGGCACTACTTTCGCAGCATGGGAGAGCTAGGCCCAAATACCTTGCTACGAACAGCCTAAAAGATAGGTTTTTTCACCTGAATGGGCTACCCCACTGTACCTTGGGCTCCAAAAAACAGGGTCTGGCGAAATGCCTGCACTGCATACGCAGCTATCTCTGGTGCTGTTCGCCCGCGGAGGCAAGAAACAGCGAACCCTTCGAGCACGGCCCAACGCTCTGGCAGAACTCAAAGCGGGGAGAGAAAGGGAGAAATCTGGCATCCCTGGTCGGTGAAAGTGAATTCTATCGCTCCGGTTTGCCCGGTATGCAGCACGTCGGCCCCAGCCTGCCGGTAGCTATCCGCCACATTGCGGTCAACCTCACCCCGCCCGCCGCTTACCACCACACAGCGGGGTTGGCTCCAGGCAGCGAACCCCGGCGGGTCGCTCCGTCGGCTTCCATGATGGGGAGCGAGCAGCACGTCGCAGGGAAGCGTGTCGCTGGCCATCACCTGCTCGATGCCTGGCGACTCCAAATCGCCCGGCAGCAGCACCCGATGCCCGTCGCACTCGACGGAGAGCACCACGCTGTTCGAATTGTCGCTCGCCAGCCCACCGAACTTGTCGGGAAACAGTACCTCCGCGTGGGACGAACGGTCGAGCGTCAAACGCTGGCCCATCTCGATCACTTGGATCGGAATGTCATGAGCAAGCAGCAATTGCTCCAACTGCTGCGGGGCCGATTGAGGGCTGCGATTCGGATTCGCTGCAAACATGTGCGGCGACACAAACACGCGCCCCACCTTAAAGCGATCGACCAATCCTGGCACCGCATTAAAGTGGTCGACGTCGGGATGCGAGAGCACCAGGCCATCGATGCGGCGGATACCTCGCGACCACAGGTAAGCCGAGATCGTCTCAGTCGCATGGCTCGGCGAACCGAGCGAGCCGGCATCGTACAACAGTGTGGTGCCATTGGGTGTGGTCACCACGCTGCACACCCCATGACCGACATCGAGAAAG
The DNA here is from genome assembly GCF_007748035.1 of Aeoliella mucimassa. NCBI lineage: Bacteria > Pseudomonadati > Planctomycetota > Planctomycetia > Pirellulales > Lacipirellulaceae > Aeoliella > Aeoliella mucimassa. Next base: position 1,621,948 of record NZ_CP036278.1, on the reverse strand, counting down.
GCTACCTGAAACTCGCGCGGCTGCTGACGACTGGCGAGCACCGGCAACGTCCCCACCACTACCCACAGCGCGAGCACCTGTCCGGTACGCTGCCAGCTCCAACGGAACCCACCCGCGCACAACAGCAGCGCCAGCAGCGCGTACCAGCCGAGGGTCCACCACCAGTCGGGCGCGGGGGTCCAGTGGTACGCCTGGGGCAGTTCGCTGCTCCCCGACACCAGCGAGTCGAGCCAGCCAAGCGAACCGCGGCAGAGCGAAGCGAGCAGTGGCTCGGTCGCAGGAATCAACCAACCGACAATCAAGAAGCCGAATCCTGTGATCAGCGAACTGGCGACGCACAAGAACAACGGAACGCATGCCAGAATGGCTACGGGAGTGACCAGATGGTAACGCTCCAACAACAGCGGCAAGCTCACGATCCACACCGCCAGCGTCGCGGCCACCGTCCAGCCGACGTACGCGGCGACTCGGCGACCAGCCCGCACGTGCCACGGTTCGACCGAACGCAACAACACCTGCAAGGGAGTCAGCGGAGCGAACCAACGGACCGACGAAAACCACAACAACACGACCGCACACAGAAAACTGAGCTGCGCACCAGTGCGAAACAAATCGGCCGGGTTCAGCAGCAATACGACGATCAGCGCCAGCGCGAGCGAGTTGCCTGCGAACGGATTGCGACCGCACCAGAGGGCCAAACAGGCAACCTCGGCCAGAATGGCCGCCCGCATCACTGGCGGGTGCCCTCCCGTGAGCACCGCGTACAAGGCAACCAGCACCATGGCCAACACCAGCGCCCACCGGCGTGGTATCCACCCCATGCCGAGCAAGGCCATCACGAACGAAATAAGCACCCCCGCATGCAAGCCCGACACCACCAGCACATGCAGCGTACCAGTCACTCGGTAGGTATCCACCATCTCTCGCGGCATGGCATGGCGGGCACCGAGCAGGATGGCCGCGGCGGTCGGAGCGTGCTCGGCTCCCACGGTGTCCCACAGTCGCGATTGCCAATGGCTTCGCAGCCGATCGACCCACCGCCAGGGCGACCAGTCACTCGCCTGCTGCACGACCGTCACGCACTCAGGCGACGAGCTCCGCACAAAGCACAACTGGCGATCAGCCCGCGAGTGCTCGGCGAAGTCGAACTCCCCAGGGTTCATCGCCGGCGATGGCTGCCGGAGTTGACCGAACACCTGCACGCAGTCCTCAGCAGCGACTTTCAACAAGTGGCCATCGACGATCAACTCGCACTCGCCCGAAGCAGGCTGCCAGTGATCGCCATGGCGGACATGCGTGACCCGAATCCGCAACTGACTCTTCTCGCCTTGAGGAATGGCTCGATAGGCCGAAGGGGGTGGAGCAGCCATCCGCTCCGGCGCGGCGACTGCCACCGCCCGCAAGCAACAAGGGTACGGCTCGAGCGAGGCCATTCGGCCCACTTCGTCGGTGGCAAACAAGTTCCAATGCCAGTGATGCCAACCACCCGCCAGCGCGGTGCAGGCGGCGAGAAGCAACACACAAGACAACGATCGCCACCGCTGCTGACGTGCGATGACCCACCAACCGATCCACAATCCAATTGCCAGGAGCCACCAATGCATGACCGAAACCGAACCACTTGCAGCCGAGTCACTCCACGAGCGATCGATAACGATGCCCGCTGCGATGGCCGCGACCACCGGCAACAACGGGGGCGCACGCCGCGAGCGCGGGCGGTTTTTGCTCGATGTAGTACGGACAGGGGAAGCCATGCAAAGTGCTAGCAAGGGTGTTAGATTCCTACCTAGTTTAACCAGTTCCGCTGCTTGATGGCGAACGCCTCGGCCAGCAGCCGCGTAGGACCTGGAGATGCGGCCAAGAGTCCCCCCGTGGTCGCTTGTTCGTAGCGAAAGGGATATACTCGCCGGATGGCGGCGAGCAGTCGAAATGCTTGTAGCCACGACTCCCGCCCGCGCTGTGCCGGTCGCTAGCACCGGTCCTTCCTCAGCACCACCATGGAGGATGTTCCGCGATGAAGACTGTAATTTTGACGTTAACCGAGCTGACATTATGGGTTGCAGTTGCCCTGTTTTTTGTCAGCGGATGCAACACTCCCGAGCCTTCGACGCCTCCGAAACCGGCCGCCGAAGAAGAGGCTCCCCCCGCCGAGCCGGAGGTAACCACCGAGCCGGTAACCGAACCTGAGGTGACGACCGAACCCGAAGTTACTGAACCTGAAGTAACGACGGAACATGAGACGATGGAACCTGAAGCACCTACGGAGCCGGAAGTTACGGTTCCAGAAATCTCGGTGCCAGAAGTGACGGTACCCGAGATTACCGTGCCTGAGATTGAGGTACCTGAAACACCTGAGATAATCGACGAGAGTAACGCAGCCGATGAACCAGCAGAGGAGCCGACGACGTTGGTCGCCGAAGCCGAGCCTGCCCCTTCTACCCTAGATGAGCCGAAAGACGAAACGATGCCGAGCGAACCCCAGGCGAGTAGCTCCGCTGCCGAACGTGTAGCCGACGTACCACTCATCCCCCGCGATGTTCTGTTTGGAAACCCCCAACGCGTACAAGCCCGCATTAGCCCCGATGGCAAATGGCTGGCATTCATCGCGCCGGTGAAGCCCGAAGGCGAAGCCGACAGCGAAGGTGTGCTGAACGTATGGGTGGCTCCCGTCGACGACCTCGACAGCGCCCACCCGGTGACCACCGACACCTTGCGTGGCATCCGTGGTTTCGACTGGGCGTACAACAACGAGCAGATCATCTACAACCAGGACAAAGGGGGCGACGAGAACTGGCATGTCTACGCGACCAACGTGGCCGATCGGGCGACGATTGATCTCACTCCCATCGATGGCGTGAACGCCCAACTGATGGGCGCCAGCGAGCAGTTTCCCAACGAAGTGCTGATCGGCCTGAACGATCGCAACCCTCAACTGCACGACATCTATCGCGTGAACCTCACCACCGGCGAGCGCAAATTGATTCAAGAGAATCCGGGTCTTGCCGCGCTGATTCCTGACGACAACTACAAGGTTCGCCTCGGGTTCACGTTTACTCCCGATGGTGGTCAGGCATGGCTCACTCCGAAGGGTGAACCGGGCGAGAAGGGTTACGCCGACTTCGACATGTCCGAGAAGTTCGGCCCCGAAGACGCCATGACCAGCGGCCCTGCGGGCTTCGATAAGTCGGGCAACATTCTGTACTACCAGGACAGTCGCGATCGCAACACGGCTGCCTTGTTTGCCAAGAACCTCGAAACCGGCGAAAGCAACCTGCTGGCCGAAGACGCCCGGGCCGATGCCGGCGGCGTGCTGGTGCACCCAACCACCCATACGATTCAAGCCGTGTCGTTTACCTTTGCCCGCCGGGAATGGAAGGTGCTCGACGCGACGATTCAAGGCGACGTCGACTTCCTGACTGACTTCGCCGATGGCGAGTTTGAAGTCACCAGTCGCACGCTCGACGACAAGCTGTGGACCGTTGCTTACATCATGGATAATGGTCCGGTGAAGTACTACTTATACGATCGCACCGCCGAAGGCGATGCCAAGATGAAGTACTTGTTTAGTAACCGCGACGATCTCGATCAGTATACATTGGTCAAAATGCACTCGCCGGTGATCAAGAGCCGCGATGGCCTCGACCTGGTGTGCTACCTGTCGTTGCCGCCAGGATCGGATGCCGATGGCGATGGGGTGCCAGACGCCCCACTGCCGATGATTCTCGACGTGCATGGCGGTCCTTGGGCCCGCGACAGCTGGGGCTACGATCCCTCGCACCAATGGCTCGCAAACCGTGGCTACGCGGTTCTGAACGTCAACTACCGTGGCTCGACCGGGTTCGGCAAGGAGTTCATCAACGCAGCCAACGCCCAATGGTCGCGCAAAATGCACGACGACTTGCTCGACGCGGTGAACTGGGCGGTCGATCAAGGCATTGCCGAGAAGGACAACGTTTGCATCATGGGTGGCAGCTACGGCGGCTACGCCACGCTGGTCGGCCTGACTTACACGCCCGAAGTGTTTGCCTGCGGTGTCGACATCGTCGGCCCTAGCAGTCTGGTGACGTTGCTGCAAAATGTTCCGGACTACTGGATTCCGTTCATGCCGGTCATGAAGATTCGCGTCGGCGACGTCGATAGCGAAGAGGGCAAAGCCGACCTGCTAGCCATGTCGCCGCTCGAACGGGTGGCAAAGATTCAGCGTCCCCTGCTGATCGGCCAAGGTGCAAACGACCCTCGCGTTAAGCAACAAGAAGCGGACCAGATCGTCAAAGCGATGAAGGAAAACAACATCCCGGTCACTTACGTGCTGTTCCCGGACGAAGGCCATGGCTTCGCCCGACCCGAGAATCGCACGAGCTTCAATGCGGTGACCGAAGGGTTCCTGGCCGAGCAACTTGGTGGTCGCTACCAACCGATCACCGACGACTTTGTCGGCTCGAGCATCCACGTGCCGGCTGGTGCCGACGGAGTGCCCGGACTCAAAAAGGCACTCACCGAAGAGCAAATGGCGATGCCTAAGCCCGAAGCTCCCGAAGCCACTGAAGAAACGACCGAGGGCGAGCAAGCCTAACGGCCCACCCGTTGCAATACTCACGAACGCCCAGCCGCCAGTCGCGGCTGGGCGTTTGCTGCTTCGCTCGGCGAGGGTAGATCACTCACTCGCTGATGCGGGCATCGGCAAGTAACTTCATGAATTCTTCTTTGAAAATCCCCTTGCTTTCGGCTCGCAATGCGACGATACTAATTGGCATGCAACGCAATTATTGGCGATTTTTCTGGTTTAGCTTTACCCGCCCGGGTTCCGGGGACGGAGGCTGTGCCTAATTGCCTTGCAGATAGCACGAAACGCCAAAGCCCTGAGAACCCCATGGTTCTCAGGGCTTTTTTTGTTCTTATCCCTCTTACTCCTGTACCCAACTAAACCATGATCATCGTAATGCGGCGTAATGCCACCGAAGAGGAGATCCAGCACATGATTGCCGAAGTCGAAAACGCCGGGCTGAAGCCTACTACCCTCCGGGGCACCGAACGCACGGTGATCGCCGCGATTGGCGACGAACGCAAAGCGGGCGACCTGCGAAAGCTCGAGAGCGCGCCGGGCGTCGACAACGTGATGCCGGTGCTGGCTCCCTACAAGCTGGCGAGCATCGAGTCGCACCCCGAGCGTTCGGTGATCACCGCCGGATCGTTCACCATCGGCGGCAAACACATCGGCATGATGGCTGGGCCCTGCTCGGTGGAAAGCGAAGAGCAAATCGTCGCCACGGCCAAGGCGGTGAAAGCGGCCGGTGCCACGGCCCTGCGCGGCGGAGCCTTCAAGCCCCGCACGAGCCCCTATAGCTTCCAGGGTCTGAAGGAAGAGGGGCTGAAGATGCTGGCGGCCGCTCGCGAAGAAACCGGCCTGGCAGTGGTGACCGAAGTGGTCGCCTCGGAGGATGTCGACCTGGTAAGCGAATACGCCGAAGTGCTGCAGATTGGTGCCCGCAACATGCAGAACTACCGCTTGCTCGAAGCGTGTGGTCGCAGTCATCGCGCGGTGCTGCTCAAGCGTGGTCCGAGCGCGACCGTCGACGAACTGCTGCTGGCGGCCGAATACATTCTCGACGGTGGCAACCCGAACGTCATGCTGTGCGAGCGTGGCATTCGCACCTTCGAAGCCCACACGCGATTCACCTTGCCGCTGGCTACGGTCGCCTGGTTGCAGGCCCGCACTCACTTGCCAGTGGTGATCGATCCCAGCCATGGCACTGGGCATACCACGCTGGTTCCGTCGATGGCCAAGGCGGCGATCGCTGCCGGGGCCGATGGCATTATCGTGGAAGTGCACCCCGATCCCGAACACGCGAAGAGCGATGGATTCCAAACGCTCGACTGCGAAGCGTTCGCCCAGATGATGGCCGATTGCCGCCGAGTGGCCGAAGCCGTGGATCGCACGATGTAGTCGATGCCTGAAGGCAAAAAAGTTGGGTATACGAACAGCACCAGCCCCGTCGAACGGCGAACCGTTTGGCGGGGCTGGTGCGTTTTTTGAGGGTGTTTTTGGTTTCGCTTACTTCACCGAGCTGGCAGCCTCGTGCACCTGGCGGTTGCCTCGCACGATGACAAAGCGGCCTGTCGAATCCTCGGCAACTGCCATGCCAGCCAGGGTGGTCGCATCGGCCAGGCTCTCCACGCGGTCGCGAATTGCCTCGGCATCGGCTCCCGGGTAGAACTCCACCCAGCAGTCGAGTTCGGCCTTGTCGACCGTCGTGATCAGAATGGTCTCCCCATCAATCGGCACCCAGGCCAGATCGAGCGGAGTCAAGCAGGTATCGAGCGCCACGTTCCATTTGGTATTCTCGATCGAGGCCGCCATCGTCGCGCGAGGGCGAAGGTCCTGGTCGGCCAGGTGCTGCCAATCGACGAGCACCACCAGACCACTGGTTTGATGCCAGTACTCAAACACATCGACCAGCGGAGTCCAGTCGACAAAGGCAAACGTGGTGGCTCGCGCGAGTGGTTCCTGGAGCTGGGCGAGGCGCGGTTCGATGGAAATGAGCCGCGAGGGGTACTTGGTGCGAGTCGCCAGCCCGCGAGCCTTGCGTAGCCGCTCGCAGAAAATCAGCATCTCGTATTGCACGGGGGTGGTTTGATCGACCCGCAGAGTTTTGCCATCGACCTCCAGCTTGGCGTCTGGCTCGTTCCAGCTCGCCGGGGCGACGAACTTGCGAACCACGTCCGCCAGCTCACTTGCATCGCCAGTTGCTGGGCAGAGATCGGCCACGTCTTTGTAGTGATGATTCCACCAGCCTGCGGGTCCACGCTTGGTGAGCACCACGCCGGTCGGGGTGGCCTCGGCCGTGAGCCGTACCTTCTCGGCAATTGCCGAAGTGGCTTCGAATACCGTCGAGTCGTTGGCTTCCACCGAAATGGGCTGCGTGGCCGTGATGCGGGCCATCTCCAGCGCCGAGGGGCGGATGGTGATCGGCACGCTGGCGAGCCGCGACAGTTCGTTGGCTGCGGTGTAGAGCGGCACGTTCCGCCAGGTGACCGACGGCAACGTATCGGCCAGACGAGCTTCAAGCTTACCGGCGCCGAATTCCTCGGAGTACGAAGGACCACGACTGGCCGAACCGGGCTCGAAGCGTAATTCGCTTGGCACCAGGGCGACGCGAAGCGGATCCTCGGGCTGATCGCCGGCATCTGGTAGCGGGGTCTCTTCCGCGGGAGCGGGCGATTGCTCCTCAGACGTCGCGGTCGCCCCCTCGCCTAACAGCAAGAGATCGAGATTCGAGGCATCGACCCTTAGCGGATCGATCGACGGCAAGGTGTCGGGCACCCGTTCGGCAGCGGCTGGTTCTTCCACCTCTGGGATAGCCGGCGGCTGCTCCTCGTCGAGCGCTGGCAAGTCGGGCAGCGCGTTCGGAGTGTCGTTATCCGGTAGCTCCGGCAGCTCAGCGGCCACCGGAGGAGTTGGCTCGGGGGGAATGTCGGTGTCGGTTTCGGTTTCGACAACCGGCTTCTGGACCTCCACCGGGTCGTCTTCTGGCTCCGCAAACGTCGCGGGAGCCGGAGTCTCTACAGTCGGATCGCGCTGAGCGACCTGTGTCGGGGAGGCAGTGTCGCCGCCACCCATGAACCAGGCAGCGGCCAGCAGCCCCAGGGCAAAACAGGCGACCGAACCACCCACGCTCACCAGTAACGTGGTCGAGCGTCCCGTTGCAGCCACGGCTGCTTGTTCGGCAACCGCTTCCTCAGCCAGGGCATCGCTGGCCATCGGCTGGTCGGCTAATGTCTGATTGAGCGTCGACTCCACGGCCTCGCTTGAGAGGTCTTCGGCTGGTAATGGAGAGTCGGCCACCGGTTCGGGAGCGGAGGGAGTACTCGGCTCGGGCGACGTTGATTTAGGGGCGGCTGTGGTAAGTAGGTCGTCGAGTTCGGCACCGAAATCGCTAGGAGCTACCAGGCCTTCCACGGGTGGCTGGCCCGTTGCGATTGGAGCGGAGGGGCTTGGAGCTGCGGACGCCGGCGTCGCCGGATCAGCCAGGGCCGCGGGGGCTGCAATCAGCACCATACTCTCGCACTTCGGACACGCATGGATTTGCCCGATAGTCCCCGGGTCGCGGACCTTGAGCTTCGCTCCGCAGGTTTCGCAGACAATCGAGAAGGGTTCCATTGCGACCGGTGTATAACGAGGAGGAAGTAGGGCAAGCCGGTGTGATCTCTACGTAGGCCATTCGCCTGGGGATCACATGAATATTCCAGCTTACCACACTCGTACGATACGGTATGCAGCACAATCGGAGAAATCAGCAAAGGCAACAGGCAAGATTACGAGAAAAACAGGATTCTCCCTCAATCTCTACAGTTGTCGTGGCGTTTTGCCGATGCCCGCATTCGTGCGTTACCAATTTCCAAGCAAAACCAGCACCGGACACTTCGCCTGCGACGACCCATTGCGGCCGAAAATCGTAGAGCCTCGAGGCTACTTCGGCACAAAGATCTCCGGCAGCTCATCCCCCCGTTTCTCGGCCTGGGCGCGGGTGGTCACCAGTACTGCGGGATCGATCGAACCAGGACGGGTACCCAACACATAGACCAGCTTCTGCTTCGGATCGTCAGGCCCGCTGGCAGTCTTGTCGGGGTTGGCCAGGCGGAGGATGCTCACCAGTATTTCGGCGGCCGGCTTGTCTTGCTCGTCGAGCCCGAACGACTGATTCTTCGTGATGCCGTCGAGCTGCAGATCGCCCCCCATCAGCACGATGTCGACTCCGATATCGTCTCCTAGCAACTGCACGGCGGTCTCTAACGTATCGCGGGCGAAGCTCAACGAGGTGCGCTGGGCGAGTCGCTCCTCGATGCTCTGCGCTGGCGGCTGGTTGCCCGCTACCTGGGGAGTGCTCGCCCCGCCGGCAGCCATGGTTTCCGACAGCAACAGTTCGCCAGCCATCAGCAGGTTATGCCCCGCGGGAGCCGGCAGATACACCCGCAGCAAGGCTTGATCGTTGTCGGCCCCCACTCGCTGGTATCGGCTAAGCGTCCGTAGCATGGCTGGCAAGCGAGCCACCACTGCAGCGCTGTAAGAAGTCGCGGTAATGCCAGCGATTGCCCGTTCGGCTTCGGCCGGCCAGCTGGCGATTTTGTCGGCAAACTGATTGGCAAACGTCCACGGCTTTTGGTCGATGGTCGCAGCGAGACGCACCTCGGCAAAGAAGTCGTCGCCGGCATGCAAACTCACCGCCGCACATCGGGTGCTGTCGGGCAGTAGGTTGAACAGGGGATCGCGAAGGCCCGCCAAGGCACCTTGCCACATGCTGCGTCCTTCGCCGAACAGAAACGCTGGAGCGGCCACCAGCGTAACATGCCGACTGGAGTCGGTCGAGCCGACCACCAATTCCACTTCGCGACGCAGCGGTGGAGCCGCCCCCTTTAGCTCTTTGATCTCGGCCAATGCATTCGGCGAGGCGATCACGAACGTTGGCTCGCGGCCCACCAGCAAGTAATGCTGACTGCTCAGCCGCTGCGACGCCCCCTCGCGAGGTGTCACTACTAGGGTCAGCTCGGTGGCGAACTCGCCGGTTGGGCGAACGCCGATCAGTAGTTGGTCGATCTCTCGAAAGGTCAAACCGGTTTGGTGTTCCAGATAATGCTCAGCCTGCCCGCCGCGTGGTCCGAGCGCGGCCAGCCACTTCTCCCCTTCGGGGGTCGCCATCAAGTCGGCAGGGCGCATGGCGAGAAACATCTCGCACCCCATCGGCAGCCCCGCCAAATCGATGGGTGGCCCTGCGGTCGGCGAAACCCACATGGTCTTGCCATCGTCCTCCACCAGCGCTGGTTCGGCGGGTTCGACGTGATCGGGCTCGCTGGTCGCACGCGACTCGTTGGGCGAACGGTTCGCAGGAGCCTGGCCGGTGGCCTGCTCCGCCAGCGGATCGGCAGGTTGCCCTCCGCCACGCATCAGAGTCGCTACGATCAGTATCACCAACACCACGCAGGCGGCAGACACGGCCGCGATCACTAGGCCCGGCAGTTTACTCTTGCGTTTGGCGGCCCGCTTCTCTGCTAGCGAAACGGTGTCGGTACGAATTTCAAAGTCCGGCATGAGGGTCCGACCATATAAAACAAAAGGTACCTTAGAGTAGGATACTCTAAGTAAGTCGTTTGATCTTGGCTACGTTTGCCGCGCGTTCAAACGCTCCACAGGCGTTCTCTCTCTAGCTTTCAGCAATCGGGCAGGGCTTATTCCGGTCCTCGCTCGTGGCACGCGCCGTTGCTGATGGCCGATGGCAGCACGCGGTGAGCCAACGGCAGTGGTTCTGATCAAATGGCAAAGTTTCTTGGGGGCAAATCCGACAAGCTCCTACAATACCCCAGCTTAAGGCATTCAACCCGGCTGACAACATCTAGCAACGTTGTTTGAGAGAACTGCAATGGAAGCTTTCGAGGCTGTTCAACACTACTTTAACATGGCTGCCGACGAACTCGAGCTGGAGGACGATCTGCGTCCCCTGCTGGCGCTGCCCGAGCGCGAGATCACCGTGCAGATCCCGGTTCAAATGGACGACGACCGACTCGTGTCGCTCATCGGCTACCGGGTGCAGCACAACCGCGCCCGCGGGCCCATGAAGGGGGGACTGCGGTACCACCACGAGGTCGATCTCGACGAAACCCGCAGCCTGGCCTCGCTGATGACCTGGAAAACCGCGGTAGTCAACATACCGTTCGGCGGAGCCAAAGGGGGCGTGGCCGTCGACAGTCGTGCGATCAGCAAACGCGAGAAGGAGCGTATCACGCGCAAATTCGTGGATGAGGTGCACGAGCTGATTGGCCCCGACAAGGACATTCCGGCTCCCGACATGGGAACCGACCACGAAGTGATGGCCTGGTTCGTCAACCAATACAACAAGTACGCGGGTTTCAACCCGGCCGTGGTCACTGGCAAGCCGGTAGAGCACTATGGCATTCCAGGCCGCGAAGAAGCCACCGGCCGTGGAGTCGGCATTCTCACCATCAAGGCGCTTGGCCGCATCGGTCGTAAGCCAGCCAAGTCGACGATCGCCATCCAGGGCTTCGGCAACGTTGGCTCGCACGCGGCCAAGTTTTTGAGCGAAGCGGAGTGCAAAGTGGTCGCCATCAGCGACTTGTCGGGCGGGTACTACAACCCCAACGGTATCGACATCCTGCAGGCAGCCCGCTACTCGCGCGAACATGGCTTCTCGCTGGCTGGGTACCCCGAGGCCGAGACGGTTACCAACCACCAACTGCTGGAACTCGACGTCACGGTGCTTATTCCCGCCGCCTTGGGTGGGGTGATCACTTGCGAAAACGTCGATCGCATCAAGGCCAAGCTCATTGTCGAAGCGGCTAACTCTCCGGTTCGCCCCGACGCCGACAAAGTGCTGACCGAGCGCGGCATCCCGATCCTGCCCGACATCCTGGCCAACGCCGGCGGTGTGACCGTGAGTTACTTCGAGTGGGCGCAGAACCGGCAATTCTACCAATGGAACCTGAACCGCGTTCGCGGCGAACTCGACCACATGCTCTCCACCGCCTTCGAGCAGGTGTGGGACCTGGCGGTCGAACGTCATGTGTCGCTCCGCACCGCAGCATTCATGGTGGGCATCGACCGGGTGGCCCGCGCCATGCGTCTGGCTGGTCAGGCGTAGCCGGTGGCTGAGCTATTTGGAAATCGACTGAATGTAGTCGACTAGTTGCCAGATTTCCTGCTCGCTGAGAGCCCCGTCCACGCCGGGGCGGGGAGATCCCTGGCCCGGCATCGGCGTGCCTGCGATCCCTTGGTGGATGCGGTGAAACAAATCGATCGGCTCACTGCCGCCGCGGAACACGCCGGTCGTTAGATCGTGGGCGGTTGCCTTGCGGGCGTAGAGCTGACGATCGGCCGCCCGCTTGCGACGCACTAGCAACTGGCGATCTGCTACGAGTTCCGCTTCGGATTGATGCCGCTGGGCCTGGCGGAACTCGATCGATTCCTCCAGTACGCCGGTCTCCTTTTGATAGTCGGCGAGCTGCTGGTTCCAGACGTCCATTTCCTTCAGCTCCATCCCTTTGCCGGCGGGGCCATGGCAATCGGTGCACTTCGTGCGAAGCGACTTATACAGCTCCTGTCCGGCCGCGATCGAGTCGGCAATCGCTTGCTCGCTGCGTTCGGCACCCGGCATCAGCGCGGGATCGGGCACCACCACTTGGCTTTCGGCGTCGCGCCAATCGGCAGCGATCTGCGTGAGCAACTGGTCGACGATCTGTTGGTCGGCCTCGTCGGTCGCGGGATCGAACGGCTCGTCGGTGGTCCCTTCCACAAAGTCGGCATCAAGCTGCTCTCCGACAGTCGCGATCAACTGCTGCTCGAACGCCCCGCGGATGGCCAGGTACTTGGTGTACTCCACCAGCGCGTCGAGTCGTTTATCTTCTTCCTCCTGATCCTTCTCGTCTTCGAGTAACGCGAACGATGGCATCGCGGTGCCGGGAATCCCGCGGATTAATACGTCTCGCAGGTCATCGTCGGTCGGCTTCGCCTTCAGGTAGGTCGATTTCCACTTGAACAGTCCCGCGGTGAAGTCACGCGGAGCGGGTACCATCATGCCGGCCGCCGGCCCACGGCCCCGCCCGGTCACGCCATGGCAGGTCGCACAATGCTGACGATACAGCCCACGCTGCAGGTGATCGTCGTCCTCGATGTGTCCCTCGTAGCCAGCCGCGCCAGAGGCCATGGTGAGCAACTCGAGATCGAGCTCTACCCCGTCGGGCACCTGGGGATCGTCGGGCGTGCCGAACAGGTCGAGCATCACCGCAGCGATCTGCTGCTGGTGCTCAAGAATCAGCCGAGCGTCGGCGGCGGCCATGCCGTTGGGTTGGAACTCGGGCGCGGAGGTTTCGCACCCTGCGACCAGCGCAAGGGACGCCAGGAGCCCAAAACCAGCCAGAAGTCGACTTTTCGAAGACCGCCAAAACATGAATAATCCCTGCATCAGAACCGTGGAACTACCCCTGTCAGCCTAGCCAGTTGGGGCCCCTCTGACCATGGGCCTGCTGCCTGTGCGACACTTCGTCGCAGCTGTTCGCAAGGTGCCAGTCGAGGTCCTGATCAGCCAACCAACGCTTGCCAACGTGTAAACTCCTGCCCCCCGCCCTGCCCCGTGACGCACCCCGCCCAACTCGATCCGCAAGAACTCGCCGCCCAATGCAAAGCGACCACTACCCGACGCTCCGGCCCCGGCGGGCAGCATCGCAACAAAGTGGAAACCGCGGTGGTGCTCACCCACGAGCCGACTGGCATCTCGGCCGAGGCGAACGAGCGCCGTAGCCAGCAGGCAAACCGCGAGCAGGCGCTCGAGCGTTTGCGTCTGCGGCTGGCCGTGGAATTCCGCACCGCAGTGGAACCACTGAGCGAGCGGTGGAAACGTCGGACCCAAGGGGGACGAATCGCGGTGAACGTGCAGCACGAGGACTACGCCGCCCTGGTGGCCGAGGCCCTGAACCACCTGGCAGCCCATGATTTCGACACCCGTCAGGCGGCCGATCAGCTTGGCGTGTCGGCCACCCAGTTGGTGAACCTGCTGAAGAAGTCGACATCGCCATTCACGCGGCTTAACCAGGAGCGAACCGAGCGGGGACTCCACCCCCTCAAGTGAATGCACTTTGCAAAGCGGGCCCGCTATCCCCGCCCACGCGCTCGCTCGGCCGGCAATCCTACCCCGTGCGGACCTCACCCCTTACAATTCGAGCTATGAAAGTTTGCTTCTTCGATATCGACGGTACTTTGATCCTCAGCCACGGCGCAGGCTACCAGGCGTTCGCCCGGGCGTTTCGCGATTTGTACGGGGTGACCGATCTCACTCGCGACGTGCCATTCGCTGGGCGGAGCGACCGCGCGATCGCCCTCGACCTGATGACGCTGCATGGCATCGAAGCGACCGAGGACACTTGGCACGAGTTTCAGGAAGTCTACCTGGCGACGCTTCCCGAGACTCTGGTCGCTTGCGATGGCCAGGTGTTGCCAGGGGTCGAAGCACTGATTGCCCAGTTACAGACAATGGACGACGTCGGGCTCGGGCTGCTCACCGGTAATGTGATCCGCGGAGCCGAGGCCAAACTCACCCACTTTGGGCTCTGGCACCATTTTGCGTTCGGCGGCTATGGCGATATCCATCCCCATCGCGACGACATCGCCCGCTCGGCAGTGCTGGCCGCGAGCGATCACCTGAAGCTCGCCCGCAACGACGACTCACGCCTGGTCGTGATCGGCGACACAGTGCACGACATCACCTGCGCCCGAGCCATCGGCGCGTACGCCGTGGCCGTGCCGACCGGCTTCACTCCGATGGACGAACTCCGCGCGGCCAACCCCGACCTAGCCGTGGAAACACTGGAAGACGCCCAAGCATTAGTCGACTGGTTGGCGGAGTAGAGCGGGAGTCAAGTTCTGCCCGACAAAGAGGCTGGCCACGTTATCCACTTGCAAAGGAGCGACCAAAATGTCATTGACTTGCAGCCCATACTCTCTGGCTCGCATCCTTTGTCTACCATTTCTAATCGCTCTTCTCAGCGGATGCGCTGACGATTCAGAGAATCAGAGTCCACCAGGACTTAATCACACGGTATTAACAGCGGACAATCCACCATCTCAGAACCAAGAGTCTGAACCGCACCCCCCACAAAACATCACGACTGAGATCGACTCCACCTCGAACTCCCCCCTAGATAGCTCGAACTCCCCCCTAGATAGTTGGTGCGGTATCTATGCATCAACCTCCGAAGTTGAAGGATACACGGGGACAGTCATTGCTATCGAACCTGCAGCGGGCCACTACTCGAAATTCCTGACGTATCGAAAGCGATATTTCACGGACGTTTCTATAGGCGGCTTAATTGAACAAGATGAGATAACCGGCGAATGCGTGGCCAATTCAGATGTCATCTATTTTTCGGAAGCATATGGCTTCTTAGCCAATGGCCATATAACCCTCGCTGCAAGACTGGATGAATACACAAAAGTGACAATTAACGACCATGTCGTACTTATGAGAGAAGATGCCCTGGAAGCCTACAAAGCAGAGAATAAACTCTATGACTATGGAATCCTCGTTAGGATAGATGACCGCGATCCCACTGCTAAGAGTTTGACTAGTATCAAGCACCCCTCGATCAAGATTCTATATGAAAACACGGATCATGCCTGGAAGGATCCCTTCGTCAACGGAGCTAACCCTCGATAGCCTCGCCTGGATGCCGTTTTCAGAGTACCAGGTCGCACAAGTTGTCAGAACCACTCCGCTGGCAGCCAAAGAACGTTAAGGCATTCTACCGCAAGCGACACCGACAATCGGCAGAACAAGCTTGCCACAATGTCCGAGCCCCTGCGGCCGACTGTCGGTGCTACCCAACCGCTCAACAACAGTCACCACTTGCGGTCAATGGAGTACTGGTCCAGCAGGCTGTCATTACTGACAAGCGGCAAACTCTCCGAGATGGCCTGTGCTACAAGGAGCCTATCGAAAGGATCGCGATGGTGGAACGGAAGTTCGCTGACGATCACCATCTCATCGATTCCCGGCGAGAGGAGACTCCACTTCGACGAGGCCAGGGGAACGGAAAAGAACTTCTCAATGCTCGTTGGTAGCGTCAGTTTGCCGAGGCTCACTTTGATGGCAATTTCCCAACACGAAGCGATACTCAAACACTTTTCGTTCTCATCGCTTTCGATAAGCGACCGTGCCGCCCCGCTTAGCTTCGGGCTGTCGGCCGCATACCAGAGCAAGGCGTGTGTATCGAGCAGAATTCTCACTACTCGGCATACTCCCGAAAGTCTTCCAGCGGCTCGTCGAAGTCGTCGCTCATCACAAGCCCCTTCGCCCAGCCCGCCTGCACCATGCTAGACGGCTCGCCGTTGCGGACCTTGTTTGCATGCTCTTGCAATACTTGCTCAAGCCGCTCACGCTCCGCAGGAGTTAGCTGCTCAATCTGCCTGGCCAGATGTTCTATCGAAATTGCGCTCATGCCTGAATTTTACCACAGGCCGAACAGGACGTGAACAAAAACTCGACTTCCGATCGCAGTTTTTGGGCACTGTTTCCTCCCCACTTTTTGCTTGAAATTGGCCACCAACCTGGTCTAATGAACATTTGTGCGCATCGCGCAGTGGCCGCCGGTTTGCGCCGACCTGGCGGTCGTTGGCCGTTCCGTGTGGTTGTTCGGTGCGAACTTAGTTTCCCACTCCCGCGAAAATAGATTCCCATATGGGAAAATATAATTCCCGACTCCGAGCAGCCCACTTTCCCCAAGTGGTTCCATACCAAGCACTTACAACCATCCCTGGCGGCGAAATCAATTTTCCCAAACAATCGTATTCTGGGAAATGGGAAACTATCGAACGCTGTAAGTGCATCGTCCGCTAGCAATTCAGACTTCCTCCCTTTCCTCTTTTACCTCCCCCTCCATCTACCTGACTCCCTTCGCACTATGGACAACCGCGAGATTGCTGCTGTGTTTGAGAAAATGGCCGACCTTCTGGAGTTCCAGGGGGCCAATCCGTTTCGCGTCCGGGCGTACCGGAACGGTTCGCGGCGGTTGCAGGACCTGCCCGACTCGATTGCGGTGTTGGTCGAGCAGGAGAGCGACCTGACCAAGCTCGATGGCATCGGTAAGGACCTGGCCGAGAAGATCGCCACGCTGGTCAAAACCGGCAGCCTGCCGCAGCTCGAAGAGCTGCTGGCCGAGATTCCGGAGGGGGTGCTCGCGTTGATGCGCATCCCGGGGCTGGGGCCAAAGAAAGCTTCGGTGATCTACAAAGAGTTGGGGGTCGAAACGTTGGAACAACTTCGCGAGGCGTGCGAAGCCGAGAAGGTGCGCGATCTCAAAGGCTTCGGTGCGAAGACCGAGAAGACCATCATGGATGGCATTGCCCTGGCCGAGCGGGCGGGCGAGCGGGTGTACTGGGCCACGGCCGATGAGATCGTGCAGCGCATTCACGAGCACCTGCAAAACTGTAAAGCGGTGGAGCAACTGGCCGTTGCCGGCAGCTACCGACGGGGTCGCGAAACGGTTGGTGATCTTGATTTTCTGGTCGACGCGAGCGACGTCGCGTCGGTGATGGATCATCTCGGCGAATTCGACGACGTGGCCGACGTCATCGCCCGCGGCGATACGAAAATGTCGGTGCGGCTCGACTCGGGCATGCAGGTCGACCTGCGGGTGGTGCCGACCGAGTCGTTCGGGGCCGCGCTGCAGTACTTCACCGGCTCGAAGGAACACAACGTCGTCCTCCGCAGCATGGCCAAAGATCGCGGATTGAAGATCAACGAGTGGGGCGTATTTCGAGTCGATGGCGACAACGAGGAGTACCTGGCCGGCGCGCAGGAAGCCGACGTGTATGCGGCGCTCGACTTGCCGTGCTATCCGCCAGAGTTGCGTGAGAACCGCGGTGAGTTCGACTACACCAGCAAGAAAGACCTGCCCAAACTGCTAGAGCTCGACGACCTGGTGGCCGACCTGCATATGCACACCACTGCGACCGATGGCAAGCAAACCATCCGCGAAATGGTAGCGGCCGCCCAGCAGCGAGGGCTCAAGTACATTGCGATTACCGATCACTCGAAGCGGGTGACCATGGCTCGCGGGCTCGATGCCGATCGCCTAAGAACGCAGTGGGACGAGATCGACAAGGTCAACGACGAAGTCGAAGGCATCCTGGTGCTTAAAGGGATCGAGTGCGACATCCTCGAAAAAGGTGGAATGGACCTGCCGGACGATGTGCTGGCCGAGGCCGACTGGGTGGTTGCAAGCGTGCACTACGGACAGAACCAGGAGCGGCAGCAGATTACCGATCGCATTCTTGGTGCGCTCGAAAACCGCTGGGTATCGGCCATCGCCCACCCGACGGGCCGGTTGATCAACAAGCGCGATCGCTACGCGGTCGACCTCGAAGCAGTAATGCAGGCGGCCAAGGCAAACGGCAAGCTACTGGAACTGAACGCTAACCCTGCGCGACTCGATCTAGACGATGTGCACTGCGCCCGCGCGAAACAGCTAGGCATTCCGATCGTGATCAACAGCGACGCGCACAGCATTCACGGGCTCGACGTACTGCGTTACGGCGTGCTGCAAGCCCGGCGAGCCGGACTAACGGCAAAGGATGTCGCGAACACACGCAGCTGGAAAGCGATGAGCAAGCTCATTAAGCGAGGCTGAGTTTGCGGAGGACTATTCGTCCTCTTCGCTCAACGGGTCGTCCTTCGACCAATCGACTTGCTCCAGCTCGGCGATGAGGGTTTCCTCACTCCCCTCGCGGTCGACAACAATCTCCACCTTGTCGCCCGGTTGATGCTGCGAGATGCGAGTGGTGAGTTCATCGAACGTAAGGATATCGTGCCCATCGAACTTCAGAATGACGTCGCCGGTACGCATGCCAGCCTTTGCGGCCGGCTTGTCGGGGTAGATGGTACGCACGGTCGGCGCGCCCAAATCGCTAAGCTTCACGCCGAGCATGGTGCGGTTCTTGAGTCGCACGCGAAGCTGTGGGTGGGTTTGCTTGAGTTCGTCGACACAGGCGATGCTGGTTTTGGTTTCGACCAACTCGATGATCTCAAGACCTTCGATGCCAGCGAGCTGGCGAACATGCTCGTCTTTGAGTTCACTGCAAGCAACCCGCAGCATGGCGACCTGTCGCAACTTTGCAAGCATCATCACATCGTCGACGGTGCCCTTCCACTGCTCACGGTTGGTGTTCACCTTAATCACCTCGGCATCGAGATTCACCAGGTTCACCCCACCTTGCTCAATGGTGAACTCGGCGCCGAGTTCTTCGAGGTGAGTCTGGCAAAGCTGTTCATAGATTTCCGCGAGTGCCAGTTCGGCTTCGCGAACGATGCCGGGAAAACGCTCGGTGTCGGCCAACACAGTCAACGCGTCCAACTTCAACTGTTCGTCAGTCGACTCGGCGAACTTCTTCAGGATCCAGACCGCGCGATCGGCGGCTTCGAGCGAATCGCCGAGTGCTGCGCGTCGCAAGTAGGGAACCGCTACCGCGCCGGCTTCGCCCAGTGCATCGGTTGCTGCTTCGCGCTGGGCGTACTTGTTCGCGTCGAGCCCGGCGAGCCAGCTTTCGAGTTCCGCCTCGGTCGGCGGGGCCGGCTGCTGTGGCTGGTCGGCCAGCGACTCGCTGGTGGAAGTTACGGGAGGAGCCGGTTCGGCTGCCAACGCACCGGGGATCAACAGCGCCAGGGCAAACGTGAGTGTCAGGGCAACGAGAGACTCTCGCATCATGGACTCGGGCTGGGAAAGGATGGGCGGAAGGAAACGAATGGCGGACTGTACCGAACGACGGCGATGCCGGCTACGTCGATGCCGGATGCTAGCAGCACCTTAGATAAAATAGCGCGAGTTTGCCGGTCGTGCAAAAGTTATGGTGCTGGGGAGTCGATGGAAACGAAAGCCCCGGGTGTTTCGAGTTGCGCATGGCAGCGGAACGCTGGAGCTTCGCTGTTATCATTTTACCCCCCAAATTGCTGCGATTGCCACTCGTGAATCGCTGGTTCCCCCCAATTCGCACTGTTTTTTCGCTGCTAGCCCTGGCCGGGCTGAGCAGTTTTTCGGGCTGCGCCAGCTTCGACATGGCGGGTAATCCGTCGATGCAGAGCGGGCAGCCGATGACCGCGGTGCAGTCAGAACCGGGCGATTATGGGGAGGATCCGCTCACTTCGCTGGTAAGAGCCTTCGATCGATACGTGGTGGACGACGGGCCACCAGAGCCCCGCCCGGCGGCTCAGCCGCGGATGGTTCCACCACAGCCGCTCGCCATGCAGGGGATTCCGCAACTGCAGTCAAAGGTGCGGCAAACCAATGCTGAGCAGCTGCCGAGCGCTGAGGGAGAGCCGACTCGGGCTGAGGAGATTCGTGGTCCGCTGTCTGATCGGAAAAACATGCCGCCGCGGCCGACACTTGGCGGCGAGCCCACCGAAAGCGATCCCTCGGCGACCATGCCCGAACCGCTAGCAATCGTCGATCCACAGACAGCTGGTGAATCGCAGGCCATGGTCCATCCACAGCCAACCATAGGCCCACAAGCTTGCGACGACTGCATGTACTGCGAGTGTTCGCCTTGCGAGTGCAACGCGAGCGGAGTGCCGGTGATGGTGCTCCCCTCGTTCAGTGGACTTGGTTGCCGGCTCCCTTCTCTGCCGAACGTGAGCCCTTATTTTCAGCCACCACTGCAGTCGGCACCGCCGAGCAGGTTCTTTCCGGTGCCATCGCGTCCGGTGTTTGCTCCTCGCGCCGAGAGCTGGGCGTCAGAGTAATTCGGCAAATTTGGTGCTAGCAGCGCGTGAAGCTAGGGCGACTCTACCGGCCTCGGCTTATGCGTTTTAAGCCGATCGTAACGGATGGTCGATCACACCCAAGCACGCCCAGCTTTGGCCCGGGCAGGCACGTTCGTTTGCTATCACCCTGCCCGCATCCACGCACCCGCCCGTTGGCGTGGACTCCACCGACCCAGTACCCACCATGCCCCAAACCCGACATGCCCGCCTAGTGGGTGGACTGCTGAATATCTTCCTTGTTTCCGCCTGCTTTGTCGCAGGCACGTGCCATGGCCGGGAGGTAACGCCGGAGCGGTTAACTCCGCTGGTTCGCGCCGTACAAAAGGCGAGCCCTGCTGTGGTGAACATTCAAGGACAGAAAACGGTTACCGATCAATCGCCTGGCACGCACGATGCCACGCGACAAGTGAACGGCATGGGCACCGGCGTGGTGATCGACCCCCGGGGCTACATCCTCACCAACAATCACGTGGTCGACGGAGTGCGTCAGATCAACGTGACGTTTGCTGATCGTCGGAAGTACGTAGCCAAGGTTGTCGCGTTCGACCCCCGTACCGATCTGGCAGTGATTCGTGTTCGCACTTCGCAGTTGCTGCCCACGATCAACGTCGGTACCTCCAGCGATTTGATGCCTGCTGAAACCGTGGTGGCCGTTGGCAACGCGTTTGGTTATGAGCACACCGTGACGGTCGGCATTGTGTCGGCGTTGCACCGCGACGTGCAGGTGAGCGACACCCAGTCGTACGACGATTTGATTCAGACCGATGCCAGCATCAACCCTGGCAACTCGGGTGGCCCGCTGCTAAACATCGACGGCGAGATGATCGGCGTGAACGTCGCCGTGCGAGCTGGTGCCCAGGGTATTGGCTTTGCCATCCCCGTCGATTCGGCCATGGAAGTTGCGGCTCGCCTGATTAGCGTGGAAGAGACCGAGAACATGTGGCACGGGCTCACCCTTCGTACCGACGCAGCCGAGGGGCAGGTGGTTGTGGAACACGTGGCGGAGGGTAGCCCTGCCGATAAGTACGGCTTCACCCGTGGCGACGTGATTGAGCGCATCGGCGAGATCGAAGCCCACCGTCGGCTCGACATCGAGCGAGCACTGATCGGCACCAACAGCCGTGCGGTCGATGTAGCAGTGGCTCGCTCCGGCGAGTCGGTTGGCTTGAAACTGGCTGCCGAACCACTCCGCTCGAACGGCAGCACTCCAATCGTGGCTGCCAAGTCCTACCACTCCGACGCCTGGGAAACGCTGGGTGTCGAGCTTGAGCCGGCTCCTAAGAACCTGTTTAGTAAAGACTCGCAATATCGCGGCGGTCTGAAGATCGTCGACGTGCGTCCCAACAGCCCCGCGGAACGCGAAGGCCTGGAATCGGGCGACATCCTGGTCGGCATGCACCGCTGGCAGACCGCTTCGATGAACGACATCGACTACATTCTGAAGAAGTCGAACATCGACCAGCTCCGCGAAGTTCGGTTCTACATCGTTCGTAACAACGAAACGCTGTACACCGACATCAACGTCGCCTCGGCGACCTCACGAAGTACGATTCGTCGTTAATCGCTCGCGAGCGATCTTGGTGGAGTGCCCCTGTCGAGAGCGGTGGTTCCTGCAAGAATAGTGAGCAGGAACCAAAGCTCACCATACGACTCGACAGGAACCTTGCCATGGAACTCGATTACGTTCGCTGGCTCACCGAACAGCTTTCGGCCGGTGGCCCGATAGCCCTGGGGATCGGCGACGATGCTGCAGTGGTGAATATCGAGCCCGGTCGGCAACTGGTGGTGACCAGCGACATGATCACCGACCAGGTGCACTTCGACCTCGGCCTGCACGCAGCCGAACGTATTGGTCGCAAGGCTTTAGCGGTGAACCTGAGCGATCTGGCTGCCATGGCGGCTGAACCGTTGGCTGCGGTGGTATCGCTCAACCTGCCGCGCGAGCACGAGCCTCGCCAGCTGGCTGAGCAGCTCACCGAGGGCATGATTCCGCTGGCCGAACAGCTCGGCTGTCCGGTGATTGGCGGCGACACCAACGTCACTCGTGGCCCGCTTGTGATCAGCGTCACCGCGTTCGGCACGGTCGACGCTGGCACCGCTTGGCGTCGTAGCGGCGCCAAGCCAGGCGATCGCATGTTGGTGACTGGCAAACTCGGTGGCAGCCTGCAAGGTCATCACCTCGACTTCACGCCGCGCGTGGCCGAGGCCCTGCAGTTGGCGAGCCAGTACGACATCCACGCGGCCATGGACCTGAGCGACGGGCTCTCGCTCGACCTTGCCCGGATGACCAAGGCGAGCCATGTGGGAGCGGTCGTCGAGCTGGCCAAGCTGCCGATTACCGAGCAGGCAGCACGAGCGGCGGTCGACAGCGGCAAGTCGCCTGCGATGCATGCGCTGAGCGATGGAGAGGATTTCGAACTACTGCTCGCAGTACCGCCAGCGGTGAGTGCCGAACTCCTGGCAACCCAACCACTCGCTTGTGGATTGACCGACGTCGGGGAGTTCACCGCCGACACGAGCCTGGTGCAACTGAATGCCGATGGCACTCGCGAAGCTCTGCTGGCAACTGGCTACGAGCATCGGTAGCTCGGGCACGTTAGCCCCGTTTGAGTAGCTCGGCCACTTCCAAGGCGAAGTAAGTGAGCACCCCATCGGCCCCGGCGCGTTTGAACGCCAGCAGGCTTTCGAGCATCACCTTTTCGCGATCGAGCCAGCCCCGTTCGGCCGCGGCCGAGAGCATGGCATACTCACCACTTACTTGGTAAGCGAACGTCGGCACCGCGAAGGTTTGCTTCACCCGGGCGACGATATCGAGATACGGCATGCCCGGCTTCACCATCACCGTGTCGGCCCCTTCGGCCAGATCAAGAGCCACCTCGCGAATGGCTTCGTCGGTGTTCGCGGGATTCATCTGATAGGTCCGCTTGTCGCCGGTGCCGAGGTTGGCCGACGATCCCACCGCATCGCGGAACGGTCCATAAAACGCCGAAGCGTACTTGGCCGCGTAGGCCATGAGCTGCACGTCGGCGAAGCCCGCCTCGTCGAGCGCGGTGCGAATGGCACCGATGCGGCCATCCATCATGTCGGAGGGGGCGATGATGTCGCAGCCGGCTTCGACTTGCACCTTGGATTGAGCGATCAGGGCCTCGATGGTCTCGTCGTTCACTACGTAACCGTCGCGGACCAGTCCGTCTTGCCCGTGACTCGAGTAGGGATCGAGCGCCACGTCGGCGAGCACGCCGATCGCGTCGCCATGCGCCTGCTTGATCGCCCGAATCGCTCGGCACATCAAGTTTTCGGGATTGTAGGCTTCGCGGGCGTCGTCGGTCTTTAGTTCGACCGGCGTGGCCGGAAACAGCGCGACCACCGGAACGCCCAACTCCACCGCCTTGCCGACCGCTTGCACCGCATCGTCGATCGACAGTCGGCTGACGCCAGGCATCGACGCAATGGGACTCGGCGCCGCATCGCCTTCTTGCACAAAGAGAGGCCAAATCAGATCGCTAGCCGACAGGGTATTCTCGGCCACCAGGCGACGCGACCAATCGTGTCGGCGGACTCGGCGAAGTCGGGTGGAAGGGTACGATCCCCAAGATCCATTGGATGCCATCGCGTATAAACCTGCTTGAAATCGGTGCCTACCTTGAAGACTTGCGAGAACTGCCCTCCATTATCTGTGTCGCTGCCAGTAAAATCTACCGACTCACGCAGCGCGACGCATTGCGTACTACCGGCTTGCTACCTTTGTCCCCTCCTTTCGATTTCACTGCCACTATGAGCCAACGCCCTAAGATTTCCGTTGGCCCGTTCCACTTTTTTTCGACGGGCATTCGTATCTCTGGCAAGCCTTCGATGGAGGACTGGAATGGCCCGCTGCAGTTTGCCATTTGGTGCCAACGAGCGGGCCCGTGGTGGATTGGCGACCTGATCAACGCCGGCGAGGATGGCTTCGGCGAGGCCTTTTCGCAAATGTGCGAGGGGATGGTGTCGACCGAAATGCTCAGCCGCTACGCGTCGGTGGCCCGCCGGGTGCCGTTCGAGAACCGGCATCCCAATTTGTCGTGGTCGGCCCACGCCGCGGTGGCCCGGCTCGCCCCGCCCGAGCAGCGGAAGCTACTGGCAGCCGCAAACCGCGAAGGCTGGACCAGCGAAGAGCTACGAGTGAAGGCTCGGGAGCTGAAATCAGGCAAATAATTGCACGTTTCGGGAGGCAAGTCGCCTTTAGGTGCGACATTTTGACCGCTTTTGCCGACAGGTGGTCACGCCTTATAATACCGGGCTATCCAATTTCCCGCCCTCGATGCGCACTCCCCCCGGTCTCACCCCTTCGGTTTCAGTTGCATGGCAACCCAGTCGGCAAAAGTACGTGACAGCCAAGTTTCGGCCGAAAAGCTACCGGCCGGGCTCCGCTGGACGCGATGGGTCGCCTGGGTGCTCTGTGTGCTCACCTTTCCATTGCTCTGGATCGGCGGGCTGGTCACGACCACGAAGTCGGGCATGGCGGTTCCCGATTGGCCGGGAACCTATGGCTACAACATGTTCCTCTACCCACTGTCGACCTGGTGGTCGGGCCCGTGGGATTTGTTTGTCGAACATGGCCACCGGTTGCTGGCCACGATTATCGGCCTCTTGAGCCTGTTGATCGCGGGGCTACTGTGGAAGTACGACTCTCGCAGCTGGATGCGGTGGGCTGGCATCGTCACCGTGATCGGAGTGATCGCCCAAGGCGCGCTCGGCGGATTCCGCGTGCTGCTCGACGACCGGATCCTGGCCATGATTCATGGCTGCGTTGGTCCGCTGTTTTTTGCCCTCACGGCCGCTCTGGTGGTGTGGACCTCGCGCAGCTGGAACGAACTCGAATTGCCCGAAAACTCACCGCTTGCAGGTCGCTTGTTCGGCATCGCCCGACTGACTTGCGTGCTGGTTTATCTGCAGATGATCGTCGGCGCGTTAATACGTCACATGCCGGTTACGTTTGTCACCACCGCGTTTACGCATGCCACGCGGGTGCATGTGGTACTGGCTGGTCTGGTGACCGTGCTGGTGCTGCGCATGGCGTGGCTCGCCACCCGGGCGGAGTTCCCCAAGTTTCTTCGTCGCAGTGGATGGGTGCTGAACTTCGCCATGCTCTTTCAATTGCTGCTGGGGCTGGCAACCTGGATCTTGAAGTACGGCACTCCCCTCTGGCTGCGGGGCATCTTGCCGATGTCGCCCGAGGCCGTGCTGGCCGACGGCTGGTGGCAGTCGCACGTAGTGACCGCCCACCAGGCAACCGGCGCGTTATTGCTCGGCACGACGACGATTGTGCTGCTCTTGAGTTGGCGAATGGCTCCCGGCGTGGCCAACGAGAACGCCCCGCACTCACTCCGCTGGAACGAGCCGACTGCTCGACTCGAGCAAGGAGCAACCACCCGATGAGCACTCCCACCACGACTGGCGTCATGACCGACCGCGTTGCTTGGACCTCCCGATTCGCTGATTTTTGGGAATTAACCAAGCCGCGCATTGTGGCCATGGAGCTGATCACGATTGCCATGGGATTTTATCTGGCCGCTGGTAGCCAGTGGTCGCCATTGGTGTTGGTGGCCACGCTGCTTGGTACCGGTTTGGTTGCTGGAAGTGCGAGCACCCTGAACATGTGGCTTGAGCGCGACCTGGATGCGATGATGGTTCGCACCGCGAATCGCCCGCTCCCTGCTGGCAGAGTGGTTCCCTGGCACGCGGTCGTGTACGGGCTGTTGCTGCTGGCTGGCGGAGTTGCCTTGCTGGCGATCGGCCCCGGCGCCCCCACGCTCACCCTTGGCCTCATTTGCTGGTGTTTGTACGTAGTGATTTACACGCCGCTTAAAACACGCTCGACGCTCAACACTGCGGTCGGCGCAGCAAGCGGTTCGCTGCCGATTGTCATGGGGTGGGTCGCCGCGGGTGGCAAGCTCGACTGGGTCGGTTGTGCGCTTTTTGGCGTGCTTTACCTGTGGCAATATCCTCACTTCATGGCCATCGCCTGGCGATGCAAAGACGACTACCAACGCGGCGGATACGTGATGAGCACCACGGTCGACCCCAGCGGACGACGCGCGGGTCAGCTGGCAATCATTGGCTCGCTGCTGCTGATTCCGGTGAGTTTGGTACCGATCATGGTTTCGGATTCGATGCTGCTGAGCAGTGCGTACGCGATTTGGTGCGTGCTGCTGGCAGGCGTCTATTTGTGGGCCTCGGTGGTATTTGCTCGCTCGCCCGGCGATGTGAGTTCCCGCCTGCTGTTGCGGGCCAGCTTGATTTACCTACCTTGCTGGATTTTGGGGCTATTCCTGGTGGCGATTTAGCCGCATCGCTGTAAAATCATGCACTTGCCTCCAGTTTCCCTTTCGCCCCGCGCCACCAAATGCCCGACTCCCCTGCCCTATCCATCCGCGAAGTGCGCTACCGTTACGGAGACCACGAAGCGGTTCGCGGTGTCTCGTTCGAGGTTGCCAAGGGCGAAGTCTTCGCTCTGTTAGGCCCCAACGGCAGCGGCAAAACCACGCTCTTCCGCCTGATTTCGACACTCGTTCCCCTGCAACAAGGCGAGATCGATGTGCTCGGCCATAGCGTTCGCACGCAGGGTGCTGCGGTACGTGGGCAGATCGGGGTCGTGTTCCAGGCACCGAGCATCGACAAGAAGCTGACCGTGCTCGAGAACTTGATGCATCATGGCCGACTCTACGGCCTGGGAGGGAGCCAGCTCAAGCAAAAAGCGGTCGGCATGATCGATCGCCTCGGCCTGTCGGAAAAGCTCAAGGCCTATGTCGAAACACTCTCCGGTGGTCAGCGTCGTCGTGTCGAACTGGCGCAAGCCATGCTGCACGCCCCCAAGATGCTCATCCTCGACGAACCAGCCACCGGGCTCGACCCGGGGGCTCGTAGCGACCTTTGGCGGTACTTCGCTGGCCTGAAGGAAGAAGGGGTGACCATCGTGCTCACGACCCACCTTCTGGAGGAAGCCGAGCGGGCCGACCGATTAGGCATCATGCATCGCGGCGAACTCGTGGCCCTCGACACCCCGACCGCGCTACAGGCGTCGCTCGGTGGCGACACGCTGATCCTTCGCACGGCCGATTCCCAGGCGTTGTGCCAGGCAATCCGCGAGAAGCTCCAGCTCGAAGCCAGCGTGGTGGATGGCACCGTGCGACTCGAACAACCCAACGGGCACGAGCTTGTTCCCCGCTTGATCGAAGGACTCGGCGAACAAATCGACGCGGTCACGCTAGGCAAGCCGACGCTCGAGGACGTGTTCATCGCCCGCACGGGTCATCAGTTCTTTGCCGAAGTCGAGAACGAACCTACGCCTGCCAGCCACTAGTCGCCCGCCCTTTCGAGCCTGTCCTTCGAACCGAATTCTGTTGCCATGTCTACCGCTTCGCCTGCTGTACGCTCTGTTCCTGTAGTGCCTGCAATCGTCACGCTGGCCTGGCGCGAGCTGATTCGGTTCTTCCGCCAACGCACTCGCGTGTTTGGGGCGTTAGGCCAACCAATCATCTTCTGGCTGATGTTCAGCGAAGGATTCAAGTCGGTCGATCTCGGCTACGCCTACCAGTTCCCCGGCATCCTGGCGATGATCCTGCTGTTCACGGCGATCTTCACCACGATTTCGGTGATCGAAGACCGCAACGAAGGCTTCCTGCAAGGCGTGCTGGTCTCGCCGGTGCCGAGGTGGGCCATGGTGCTCGGCAAGGTACTCGGTGGAGCGACCATCGCCTGGCTGCAGGCGATGCTCTTTCTGCTGCTCGGCTGGCTAACAATATCCGAGATTCACCCCCCCATCACCGGCGTGCTGCTGTCGATGGTTTTGATGATGGTGCTGTCGATCGCCCTCACAGGGCTCGGTTTCTACCTGGCTTGGAAAACCGATTCGAGCCAGGGCTACCACGCAATGATGAGTTTGTTGCTGTTTCCCATGTGGCTGCTCAGCGGGGCGTTTTTCGCTCCCCCTAAAGATAGCCTGCTCAGCTACCTGGTAACGATCAATCCGCTCACTTACGGCGTCGCTGGCTTGCGTCACCTGTTGGCCGAATCGAAAGTGATTGAAGACAGCTGGCTACCTTCGCTCAGCGTGTCGTGGATCGTAACAATTGCCTTTGCCGTGGTGATGCTGGCACTGGCCTCGATGGCGGTCCGCACCCGCACCCAAGGGGATTTGAAGTCATGAGCCCGCACCCGATTGTTCATGTCAACGCGTCGCTGAATCTGCTGGCTACTGTGCTGCTGATCGTTGGCTTCTTGCTGATCAAACGCCGCAAGGAGCAGGCGCACAAATGGGCCATGCTGGCCGCGTTTGGGGCGTCGATCGTGTTCCTGGGCTGCTACCTGTACTACCACCTGGTGCTGAACTTGCAGACCCCGTTTGGCGGCGACGGGCTTGTGAAGTTCCTGTACCTCACGATACTGCTGTCGCATATCGCCCTGGCGATGAACGTTCCGTTTCTCGCTGTATGGACCATCTACCTCGGCCTGCGGGCCCATGGCGACTGGTTACCAACGCAGGTAAAGCTCGCCAGCGAAGCCGAGCAAAGCGAGTACATGCAGCGAATGCGGATACTGCACCGCTGGTGGGCTAAAATCACGTTTCCCGTGTGGATGTACGTGTCGGTAACCGGAGTGGTGGTATACGTGATGCTGTACCACCTGTGGCCGCCAGAAGTCTTCTAGCGATCATGTGAGCAGAGCGACGCCGGCTGCCATGACGGACCGCTGACGCTTACGACGGTTCGCTCGGCAGCCATTGCATGAACATGGCGTCCTGGAACTTGTCGAACTTGCGGGCGACTTGCATCAGGCGACCGATTTCCTTGAACCCATGCTTGCGATGGGCTTCGATGCTGGCGACCTTCTCGCTATCGATCACTGCAATGATGCTGTGCAGCCCTAGCTCCACCGCCCGGCGGGTTTGGTCGGCCAGGATCATCGAGCCGAGCTTCTGCCGCACAAAGTCGGGATGCACGTACACTGAGTTTTCGGCCGTGGTGCGGTATCCAGCCAGCAAGCGGAATACGCCCAGCGCGCCCCAGGCGACGATGCGATCGTCGCGTTCCACCACGGTCACCGGATGAATCTCGGCGCGATTGGTAAACCACGCACGGCGGGCTTCGAGCGTCATTGGCTCGAGCGCGTAAGTGCTGGTGGTATTGACCACGTAGTGATTGTGAATGTCGTTGATTGCCGCCAAATCCGCTTCGGTGGCCAATCGTAACAAGGGACTGCTCATGGTAGGCGGCAATCGTACTGGTAACGCCGGGGGAATAACGAATCTCCCATTGTAACCACGGTTGCGTCGAAGCCTATCCGGGCTCAAGAAAGGTATTTTAATTCGGTAAATCATGCGGTTTCGCTTGTCGCTGGGCGTTTACGGTCTAAGGTGTGGAAACTAAACTGCTGGGACGCCCCTCGCCCCTCGAAAAATGCCGCCTATTGCAAGAATTCGACCCGCTTCATGATTAATACGCTGCTACTCCCCGAACTGCGCGAAATGCTGACTTCCGGCGATACCGAAGGTCTCCGCGAGTTTAGTTCAGCGTTGCACCCCGCCCGTGCGGCGGAATTTATGGAAGGGCTCAATCCGCAGGAAGCCTGGCAGGTGCTGCAGGCCGCCGATTCGAATCGGCAAGCCGAACTGTTTGGCTTCTTGCCCGACAGCATGCAGGTCGACATCCTCGAAACGGTATCGCCGACCGAGACCTCGTCGCTGGTAGCCGATCTGCCTGCGGACGACCGTGTCGACCTAATTAGCGACGTGCATCCCGACGTGGTCGAAGAGATGCTTCCGTTGCTGCCGGCCGAGGAGCGACGCGAAACACTCCGGCTGATGGAGTTCCCTGAGGGAACCGCTGGTAGCGTGATGACCACCGAGGTTGCGCGGCTGAGCGAAACACTCACCGTGCACCAGGCTTTGGAAGCTATCGCCCGCCAGAGCGAAGACCTTGAAACGGTGTATTACAACTATATTGTGGATGAGGACAACCGACTGCGAGGGTTGATTTCGGCTCGTCAGCTGGTGACTCACTTCGGCAAACCCAACACCAAAATCACCGACCTGATGCAGCGCGACGTAGTAACCGTGCTGGCAACCGACGATCAGGAAACAGTTGCCGCAAAAGTGGCCAGCTTCGACTTCATCGCCATTCCGGTAGTCGACGATCATCAGCACCTGCTCGGCATCATCACGCACGACGATATCATCGACGTGTTGCGTGAAGAGGCCACCGAAGACGCTCACATGGCCGCGGCCGTCGATCCGCTAGACGATAGTTACCTGGAAACGCACTGGTTCACGCTGGCCTGGAAGCGGGGCATGTGGCTCAGCATCTTGTTCCTGGGGGCCTTGTTCACCGCGTTCGCGCTCGGCGAGTACCAAGGCGAGTTCGAGCGAGTCCCTTGGCTCGTGCTATTCATCCCGCTAGTGATCTCCAGCGGTGGTAACTCGGGAAGTCAATCGGCCACGCTGGTGATTACCGCCATGACCCATGGCGATGTAAAGCTCAGCGACTGGTGGCGCGTGATTAAGCGCGAAGTCTGGATGGGCTTCTGCCTGGGCAGCATGCTCGCCATCGGCGGTTATCTATGCGCGATGGGCATTCTCAGCACGTTTGAACCCGACGACCCGCAGGTCGCAGCAACCTTTCAACCACCGAGTTGGCACGAAGTACTGGTGGTGCCCATTACCCTCGTGCTAGTGGTGATCTGCAGCACCTTATGCGGCGGTACTTTGCCGATGATCTTTCGCCGACTGGGGCTCGATCCCGCGTTGATGAGCAACCCATTTGTGGCCGGCATCATCGACATCGCAGGAATCGTGATCTACATGAACGTGGCGGCCGGCCTGCTATCGTCGATGTCGTAGCCAAGCCGCTTTCGTCTATCGAAGCGTCGCGACTACACATCCAACAAAGGATGGCCCACGTACATCTGCAAGATCTGACTCTGCACCTTGATGGCGCGAATCAGCACCCAGATTTGCTCCTGCGTGAAGCTCTTGGGGTCGCCGCTCGCCAGCTCTTCGAGTTCTTGAGCCATCGCAGCATGCTGATCGGTTGCTAGCTGCAAACGCAAACCGGTTTCTCGCCAGGCGCGTTGCAGGGTCGGTCCGTCGACTAGCTGTTCCAGATCCGCATACTCATTTGTCAAAAGAAGACACAACCGGGCGACGTCCTGGGGCGTTGCTTCGGGCTGCAGGTCTTCGATTCTGCAAGCTAAAGAATGGCAGTTCATGGCCGAGGCCTTTGTCTCAAGATGTGCGTTCAAGGGGTTGTCGCTTTCCGCTTGGTGTGCCCGACCATCTTATGTCGAACTTCACTTGGTTTGTTACTTGCCTCGCTTAGTGCGGGCGTCCGATCTCAGTCGGCGTTCCTGCCGGGACGCACAAAGGTAGCTCAGTATTCGACAGCGTCGAATCGTCGAACCGTCGACTGATGAAGCCACAAATAAGCACGGTTGCAAAACAACAACATCAGCCGTTGGGGGGTGTCGTTTCGCTGCCACGGGTGTGTCGGTTTTCCCCTTCGAGGTGAGGAATAGCGATGGGAAAATCGATATTTCCGGCCAAGCTGTCACGCCCAAAATTGGCACAACT
Organism: Aeoliella mucimassa; assembly: GCF_007748035.1. Classification (NCBI taxonomy): domain Bacteria; kingdom Pseudomonadati; phylum Planctomycetota; class Planctomycetia; order Pirellulales; family Lacipirellulaceae; genus Aeoliella; species Aeoliella mucimassa. The sequence continues at coordinate 1,590,031 of NZ_CP036278.1, read as the reverse complement.
GGCATGGCTAACCACAATCGGTCTGGTACGAAAGGGAGTAAAAAAGCTGAAAAATTCTCAGCTACCTGCCGAGCACCCTCCGCGGTATTTCGTGGACATCCTCGGTGGTCGCCGCAACAATGTCGGATGGCACCTTTTGCACCGCCGCTCGAACCTTCAGGCCCCTGGGAGACTGATATGCCGCTTTGCCCGAAATGCCAGCATTTGATTTCCCGCCAGCAGCAAGCAACCGGCGTTTGCCCCACCTGTCAGCCGGCCGCGGAGGATGCCCCCTGGAGCGACGTCGCGCGGGTACCGAATCTGGCCGAAGCGGGCTATCTGGTGAGTTTTTTGGAATACCACGAAATCGAAGCCCGGCTCGTGCATGCCGAATCGTTCAGCGCGACTTCCGGCAGCTGGGCCAGCGACTACGTGCTGCAGGTACCATCGGAGTATCGCCAACAAGCGGCCGAAATTGTACGAACCGAAGCAGCAGCCCTACAAGACGAACAACCTGAATACAACGACTTTGGCGAACCTATTACCGAGGAACCGCTTCAGTTAGTGATCTGGCGCCCGGTCGCCTTGATGGCGCTGGCTGGTTTAGCGATACTATGGCTCGGCCATCGAATCGCAGAACAACGGGCACGCGACACTCCGCAACGCCCCGACGAGGCCCTGGCCGAGGCCATTGCTGCGATCGGTCGTCCGCTGGTGGCTACCTCGCCCGGGGGACAGGTGCAACATCGCTTGAGTTACGATGCGGCGACCCAAACCTGGCTGCTGGAGTCCGATACCAACCGCGACGGCCGATTCGACCGCCGGCAAGTGTTTGCCCAGCCGGTCTCCCCTTAGCCCCACCTTACATAAGCGACCTCGAAAACTCATGGCTCGACTCGGCGTTAATATCGATCACGTGGCAACCGTCCGCCAGGCTCGTAAGACCAACGAGCCCGACCCCGTATGGGCGGCCGCGCTCGCTGAACTCGGAGGCGCCGACGGCATCACGCTGCACCTGCGTGAAGATCGCCGGCACATCCAGGACCGCGACGCTCGCCTGCTGGTGCAAACCGTGGCCGTGCCGACGAATCTCGAGTGTGCGACCACCGACGAGATGCTGCAGATTGCCTGCGAGCTGCGACCGTCGCAAGTGACGCTGGTGCCTGAACGACGCGAAGAGGTCACCACCGAAGGGGGACTCGACGTCATCGGGCAGCAAGCCAAGGTCGGCGAGGCGGTCAAGCGATTGCAGGACGCGGGCATCGTCGTCAGTTTGTTTCTCGATCCCGATCCGCGTCAGCTCGAAGCTGGTATCGCGACCGGGGCCGAGGCCATCGAGCTACATACGGGTGCCTACGCCCACGCGTCGGACCATGGCAACGCCGAGGGAGAACTCAAGACGCTCACCGAAGCGGGCCGGCAGATCACCGATGGCGGGCTGATTCTCAACGCCGGGCATGGGCTCACGTACCGAAATGTCCGCCCCGTGGCCGCGATTGCCAACATGCACGAACTCAACATCGGCCATAGCATCATGGCCCGCGCGATGATGGTCGGCATGGAGCAGGCAGTGCGCGATATGAAGCGTTTGGTGGCCGGCTGCGACGCCTAGCGAATGGCGATAAATCGCTCTTAAAAGGCCTTTTTGGCTCGTCGGCCGAGGGTGCCGCCCCTAGCCTGCCGGGCGGGTCGCTCGGTATCATACCGGACCACTGAAAATCTTTACAAATGAGGTCCCCGGATGACGACCAAAGGCGAGGCGTTTGCTGGACTTTCCGTTGCGCTCACTACCCCCATCACCAACGGCGAAGTCGATTACGACAAGTTCGGCGAGCAGATCGAATTCCAAATTGCCGCTGGCACCAACTGCCTGTGCCCCGTTGGCACCACCGGCGAATCCCCCACGCTCAGCCATGAAGTGCACGAGCGGGTAATCGCCTTTGTGGTGGAAAAGGCCGCTGGCCGCATCAAGGTAATGCCTGGCACCGGTAGCAATAGCACCGCCGAAGCCTTGCGACTCACCAAGTTCGCCGAGCGCGTCGGTGCCGACGCGGCGTTGCAGGTAGCTCCCTACTACAACAAGCCAACGCAAAAGGGCTTCTACGAGCACTTCCGCGTACTGGCCGAAGAGTGTGGCATCCCTCAGTGCATCTATAACATCCCCGGCCGCACCGCGAAGAACATGGAGCCGGAGACCATCATTCGCCTGGCCGAGCTTGAGAACATCAAGCTGGTGAAGGAAGCCACTGGCTCGCTCGATCAAGCCTCGCAGATCATCGCCGCGACGAACCTCACCGTGCTTTCGGGCGACGATAGCCTGACGTTGCCGCTCATGGCGGTCGGTGCCCACGGCGTAGTCTCCGTGGTCGGCAACTTGGTGCCTGGTGACATGCTGCAGCTGATCGCGGCGGTGAATGAAGGCGACTTCGCCCGCGCTCGCGAGTGGCACTACAAGCTGTTTGCCCTCTGTCGCGACATGCTCGGCCTGGCCACCAACCCAATTCCCGTGAAGTCGGCCATGCAGTTGGTCGGCCGCGATTCGGGCGAGATGCTGCTGCCGATGACTCCGCTCGAGCCGCACGAAGTGGACGTGCTTCGCAAGACGCTCACTGCTTACGGGCTGCTGTAACGGCCTCGGATAGCGTCAGCTTATACCGGATCGACGACCAACTCCGCCCCGCGATTGCGGGCGGGAGTGATGGTAATCGTGCAGCGATTCGCGGTAGTATCGCTCCGTAGCTCGGCAACCAGCTTTTCGGCCGCTGCTTGACTTGGCTGCATGGCAAACAGGGTCGGCCCCCACGAGCTTTGGCCCACCCCCGCGACACCACGCTCACGTAGCGCGGCGACCATTTCCGCGATGCGATCACTCGAGTAGGCTCCCCCCTGCACTTCGGCGAAGCACAGCCCGGCGAGATGCCCGTACTCGTACACCGCGGTGGCAAACTCGTTGAAGTCGCCTTGCTGACATGCTGGCACGATCCGCTCGCGGGCAATCTGCTGCAACTGGTGCGTGGTCGCCATAGGAACCGCTGGCAGCTTGGCAAACGCCGATTGCTCTTCCTTGCCCGCTTTGCCCTGCTGGTTGTCAGGTGTGAGCAGCACCACGCGCCAGGGCTCGGGGAACTCCACACGAGTTTCCAGTTGCCCCAGCGGTTCGTCAGCCGCTTTGCCCGCATCGACCAGCAATCCTCCTCGGCAGAAGCCGTGGGTGCCGATTGCCGAGCGTCGGCCCCGCTTCGCAGCGCGAGCCAATTCCTCGCCGGGCATTAGCTTGGCAGTGTGCCTCTCCAGAGGATCGCTCCACGCGCTCAGCAGTTGGGCCACGGCCAGGCTTAGCTGCGTACCGACTCCAAACCCCGCATGCGTAGGAGGCGATTCCACGACTTCCAGCACGCAAGTTGGCAACGAGTTAAGCCTCCACGCAGTGCGGCAACGTTCGGCTACCGCAAGCATGCGACTCGCAAACGCCCCACGAGCTTCGAACTGGGAAGCACCCGTCGCCCGCACGGTAAGCTTCGGCTGCTCGATCATCAGGCCGACCCCACCGAACTGGCGGGGGTGCATGGGGCCCCAGGCCCACAACCCAAAGTGCAGGCGAGCGGCCGTACGTAGTTCGATGGACTGCGGGTTGCTCATCGTCGGCCGCTGCGTTCTCACGAAAGGGGGCTTACGAATCGAACATCGTGCGGGTTTCGCCTTCGGCCATTCGCTCGTTGACGAACCCTTGCAGTTCGGCGAAGGCCATCCGCTCGTCGGGCCCGGCGGTCTTGTCGATGATCATGCCATACTCGTTGTAGCGATCGAGCACGTCTTCCATCGGGATCAGCGACAACCGACTTGCCAGAATGGCCGCTTCGATGACTGCGCCGCGGGCGCGATGCAAGCCAAAGAAGTCGCGCACCCGCCCTTCGTCAGTCACTCGGCATTCCATCTTCGACCGCTCCTGCGAATCGTCGATCGTCTCGACCTCGAACGCGTACCAGCGCACGCAGTCGGCCAGGCGCGGGGGGTAGCCCTCGGGCCCTGGCTCGGTGGCTGGCTGCTCGGGCAGCCGACCAATTGCCGCCCGGGCGAGCAGCAGCACGTCGTCGGTTACATGCAGAATGCCACGGCGCGTGCGGCACAGGTTGTGGAACGTCACTGCTGATTTGAACGGTCGCAGCAGCATGCGTGTGATCGGCCAGTCGACTCGCGGTCCCATCGCGGCAATATGCAGGCTACCGTCCTCGTTCTGGGTCGTGATCACACCCTCGAGCAGCGGACAATCGTGGTAATTCATCATGGCACTATTCGGGCAGAAGAAAAGAACGTGCGAACGATTCCTAAAAGGTAACCGGTCGACCGGGCATCGGTCGAGGCTCGACCGGCTCTCGCAACTCCGACTTTCCTAAACTGGCAAAATCGCACGCTATTTGCACACCTGCCAATTGCAAGAAATTGGCAAGCATCGTGTAACCATATTCGGTGAGAATCGACTCGGGATGGAACTGCACGCCCACCAGGGGAAGCTCGCGATGCGCGAAGGCCATTAACGTGTCCCCTTCTGTGGTCCACGCTGTCGGTAGTAGACAATCAGGCAGCGTCACCGGATCGACCACCAACGAGTGATACCGCCCCACGGTCACGGGAGATGGCACGCCCGCGAACACCCCCTCGCTAGTATGGCGAATCGCCGACGACCGCCCGTGGTAAGGCTGCTCGTCGCGAAGGATGCTGGCCCCCAGGGCCTGAGCAATGGTCTGATGCCCTAAGCAGACTCCCAGCATCGGCACCGATAGATGCAGCTCGCGGACCAACTCCAACGAGCACCCCGCTTGGTCGGGGGTGCACGGACCAGGCGAGAGCACCACCGCTTGCGGATCAAGCTTGCGCACCTCGTCGATGGTGATCTGATCGTTACGTACTACGCGCGTTTGCCCTCCCAGCCGCTCGATGTAGCGAGCCAGGTTATGCACGAAGCTGTCGTAGTTGTCGATGATCAAAATCATAGCGTCGCTGCTAGTCGCAAAGGCTTCTCAAATGGTACGGTCACGCCTGGCGTGCTTTGAGCATGCCGTGGGCTTTGTGCCAGGTCTCTTCGTACTCTCGGCGGGGATCGCTGGCAGCGACGATACCGCCACCGGCCGGGAGTTGCCACCAACCTTTGCCAGCGGTGATCGTACGGATCAGCAGGTTGCTATCCATCGTGCCATCGAAGCCGATATACGCGAGCGATCCACAGTACGCCCCGCGGGCGGTTGGTTCGAGCTCGGCGATGATCTCCATCGCTCGCACTTTTGGCGCGCCGGTAATCGAGCCCCCGGGGAACGAAGCCCGCAGCAGGTCGACCGCTGTTTTCTCCGGTTGCAGCTCCCCTTCCACCGCCGAAACCAGGTGCTGCACATAAGCATACGTTTCGAGCCCGCATAGTTTAGTAACCTGCACACTGTGCGGCAAACAAACCTGCGACAGGTCGTTGCGAAGCAGGTCGACAATCATCACGTTCTCGGCCCGATCTTTCTCGCTCCGCGTAAGCTCGTCGCCTGCAAACAAATCGGCTTCGGGACGCGAGGTCAGTGGACGGGTCCCTTTAATCGGGCGCGTTTCGACATGCCGACCAACGACCCGCAGGAACCGCTCGGGCGAGGCGCTTGCCAGCTGGTAATTGCCGAGATCGAAATAGCCCGCGAAGGGGGCCGCATTGCGGGTGCGAAGCCGCTCGTAGAGTTCCCTCGCACTCCCCTCGGCTGGCACCATCAACCGCTGCGAGAGGTTCACCTGAAAGATGTCGCCCGCGTGAATGTACTCCACTCCCCGCGCGACCGCCCGCAAGTAATCGTCGCGTGAGAAATCGCTGGTGATGCCATCGCCGACGTCGAACTGCGGAGCCAATTCACCGATTGGTATCTCAGCTGACTTGGCTGGCGGTGGCGGCACCGTGGTTTCTAGCAGCTCCAGAAACTGCTGAGCACGCGAGGTGGCTCGCTGCGGTCGCTCACTGCTCTCGGTGGATGGAAAGCCTTGCGAGACGAGCCAGCCCTGCCCGGTCTGGTGATCGAACGCGGCGACCACGTCGTACAGTCCCATCGCCAAAGCGGGCACCTTGAACTCATCGTGCTGCGGCTTCGGCAACTTCTCAAGGCTATGGCACAAGTCGTAACTCAGCAGGCCTGCGGCACCTCCCTGCAGCGGCGGCAAACCAGCGATCGGCTTCGCCGTGTATCTGGAGAGCTTCGCCGCCAGCACACCGAGCGCATCGCTTCCATCGGCTGGCAGCTCAATCCACTCAAACGGATCGCAAGCCACGAACGAGTACCGCCCGAGCGTCGCATGGGGCATCGCACTATCGAAGAACACACAATGCGGCTGATGTTGCCAGCGACGGAACACCTCGACCGCGGTCCAATGGCTCGGCAGCTCGGTTACTACCGGCTGGAATGCCTCGCTCATTCGGGCCTCCGGCTGCCGCGCAGGTAGTGACGCTGCTCGTCCTGAGTTAAGTGTCCCCAGTCGAGCGATTCGTCTTGCTGATACTGCTTGCCGAGCGCCAGGGCGGTCGCGGCCTTGCACATTTCGTAACCGAGATAGAACGCGTGACTTGCATCGAGGTTCTTGGGAGACGACCCGTTGGGGCCGCTCACCAGAAGTTGCTTCATCACTTCAAATGGATCTTTGTGATGCAAATGAGTATCGGCCGAAACGAGATGCACCTCGCCTTCGGTGGCAAAGACGCGGTAGTTATGATCCTTCACTTGCTCAGCAAGCGTTTGCAGCTCGTCGCGCGCGGGACTCGCCAACTTTTCATCACGAAGCACGAGCAGTTGTCGCTCCAGGTGCTTTGGCGGAATGCCTTGCTCGACCGCGTGATAGACCAACCGCCGGGCGAGGTCGCACTCGCGGACGCTGGACCGTGCCCAGTTAATTACTTCGGTCGTGAGCACGCTGCGAATACCAAGCTCCTGGCAAATCGCAAGCAACACGACGTTCACGCCGGCCGAATCGACATCGGTCAGCTCGGTGAGGTTGCCGATGCCCATCAGCATTTCCGCATCAGGGTAACGCCGACGAGTGGTCATGTAGCGTTCCACGCTCGCGGCGAATCCCATGCCGATCGGCTCGAGGATGGGGTCGATCCGCAACGGCACCGAGCGGGTCGCCAGATACTCAATGGTGTCGTCGAGACCAGCAAGCGTCTTGGGGTCGTCGGGCACGACGATCACGGTGGCCCCCCAATCGACAGCCGCCTCGCGGTTGGCACTGCTGACCGACAGCACCAGCTCAGCCCCGGCCGACACCGCGGTGGCAATCTCGCGAACGTCGGTGCTATCGATCGACACCCGCAGCCCTAGGTCGCGGACTGCCTGCACAGCTTCGCTTACCCCGAGCCATCCACCGCCGGGGTCGCAGCCAAGGTCGATCACATCGGCACCATCGGCCGCGTAGCGCTGGGCGATGGTAACGATCTGATCGATCGTCAGCCGAGGGCAATGATTGATCTCGGCCAGGATCTCGATGTCGTAGTTACCGTAACCATCGGCAACTGCGTGCTGCCCAAAGTGCTCGGGCAACCGCCGCAGGTCGCGCGGGCCAAGCTCGATGGTCGCCTCGCCGACCAGTTGTTGCAGCGCGGACACGTTGCCCTGGCAGTAACCCGGTAGCACCACGCGAGTCGCGTTTGGGTCGGGCGTTAGCTTCTTGGCGATCCACTCGGGGGTCATCAGCGCGGCGACCGTGATCGGGAGCACCGCAATCGAGTAGTCGAAGTCGAGTTCGCGCGCAAGCGTCTCCACTTGCTTGCGAAGCGATGGCTCCGCCAGTCGACCGGTCACGAATTGAATGGTCTCGCGCGTCACTGCAGCAGAAGGTCTCGAAGGGAAGCAAGAATATAGGAACGAAAGAATGAAGCGAACGCTGGCGAGCTACGCCTCGCCTTGATACGGGCCGGCGAAGCCTCCGTTGACGGGCAGTGTGTGTCCGGTAATGAACTGCGATTGCTCGCTGGCGAGAAACAGCGCGGCGGCCGCGACATCCTCGGGAGTCCCCCACCGCCCGAGCAACGCTTCGCCCTGGGCGCGGCGGTTCCAGTAGTCGCTCGCGTTGCCGCTCCACTTGGTCGCGATCCACCCCGGTGCTAAGCAGTTCACACGAACCGTCGGGGCCAGACTCCGCGCCAGGCTGCGGGTGAAGGCCATCACCGCTGCCTTGACCGCGGCAAACATCTGCCCGCTATCCCCTTCCATGCCGAACTCGGCCTGGTCCCAACCGATGTTGATGATGTTGCCCTGCCCGCAGGCGAGCATCCGCTCGCCGACCGCCCGCGAAAGCTCCATCGTCGCCCGCACGTCGACTTGCCAGAGCGCTTCGAGCTTGCGATCGAACGACCAGTCGGCCGCCGGGCCAGTGAGTACGTCGACGCCGGCGTTGTTCACCCACAAGTCGACCGCACCCGAACCACAGGTCTGGGCGACGAGCGCCTGGCAGGTGGAGGAATCGGCCAGATCGCCCACGAAGTCGCTACCGCCGACACCCAGACTGGTCATCTGCTCCCGCAGTTCGGCCAGCCCGGCGCGGTTCGCGCGGGTGTGCAGGTGGACGTCGGCCCCGGAGTAGGCAAACGCCAGGGCGATGGCCCGCCCGATGCCGCTCGCGCTACCGGTAACCACCGCGGAGCGACCTGCCATGAGTGGTTTTCTTTGATTCGTCACGTTGGAAGGCAATTCAGCCATCAACCTGCTGTTGTCGTGTAAATGGGAGGGCCTTAGGATTAAAGTCGGCTACACGCACTTTCGCTACGCATTTGCCAAGTCTCCTAATATACAAGGTCGAACCTCCCATGTCGTCGGAGCCTGCTGAAGTTACCACGAACAAACCGCGGGCCTGGTGGCGGCGTTATTTCCCACTCTGCTGGTGGGCGCTCATGCTATTGCTGGCGGCCTTGGTGCTGGTACTCGGTTCGCACGGCATGGAGTCCGACCGGCAAACCGTCGCGCTGATTGCCATCGCCAACCTGTCGTTCCTCGTGCCGCTCGGTTGGCTGCTGTTTGCCTGGCCGCCGGTCAAGCAGCTCGGCTATTGGCCACGCTGGGGGCTGCGGCTGCTCGTCGCAGCGCTCTTGGTGCTCGGGTTCATGAGCATCGACGTGCAGTACGATGGCGACGGCAACTGGCGGCAGGTTCGTTTCGCCTGGCAAGCGGCTCCCGATGAGCAACTGGCCGAACTCTCTGGCAACCAAGTCGCGAGCGGATGGCAGACCACCCCGAACGACTACCCTGGTTTTCTCGGTGGTCGTTACTGGGCCGAGGCCACCAACGTGACGCTCTCTGGCGATTGGCAAGCCATTCCGCCCGAGATGATGTGGAAGCAAGACATCGGCGCCGGCTGGTCGGCCTTCGCCGTGGTGGGTGATTACGCGGTGACTCAAGAGCAGCGAGGCGACCAGGAACTCGTCTCCTGCTACCACATCGACGATGGCAACGTAGTGTGGACCCATGCTGACACCTCGCGGCACGACCCCGGCGACGTCGGCGGGGGGATGGGGGGCGTCGGCCCGCGGGCGACTCCAACCCTGCATGAAGGGCGCGTCTACACGATGGGCGCTACTGGCATCGTCAACTGCTTGGACTCCGAGACTGGCGACGTAATCTGGTCGCACAACATGCCCGATGAGTACCAAGTGGAACCGCTACTGTGGGGCAATAGCAGCTCGCCGCTGATCGTTCCCGAGCAAAATCTGGTGGTGATCGCGGCTGGTCAGGCGGCCGAAGACTACATGAACTCACTCTATGCGTTCGACCTGGCAACCGGAAAGATCCAATGGTCCACTGGCCCGCCGACAACGTCGTACGCCTCGCCGGTGCTGGCCACCATTGGTGGTGTGCTGCAAGTCGTGCACGTCAACGAAAGCTCCGTGGGAGGCTATCGCGTGACCGATGGCGAAGAGCTGTGGCGGTTCGAACAGCCTGGCAGTTCGTCGGCCGATGCGTCGTGTTCGCAGGCCATCCCGCTACCGAACGATCAGGTGCTGGTCTCCAAAGGCTACGGCGTCGGCGCCCGACTCGTGCAGATCAGCAAGAGCAACGACGGCTCCTTCGAAGCCACCACGATCTGGGAAAAGCGGGTGCTGAAAACCAAGCTCTCGAACCTGGTGATCCGCGACGGCTATGCCTACGGACTCGACCACACGTTGCTCTCGTGCGTCGAGATCGAAACAGGCAAGGTAGCGTGGAAGAAACGTCGCAACCCAAACTTTGGGCATGGGCAACTGCTGCTGGTCGGCGACTATCTATTTGCGATCACCGAACAAGGCGAAGGGGTGCTGCTCGATTGCACTCCTGAAAAGTACAGCGAAGTAGCCCACCTGCAGATGCTCACCGACGAGGGAATCACCTGGAACAACCCCGCCCTGTCCGGCGATCGGTTGCTGGTGCGCAACAACTTGGAAGCCGCCTGCTACCGGCTGCCGACCGCGTCGGAGCCCCCGACTGCTGGGGAATCAGCATCCGAATCGCCAGCCGACACTCTGTAGCGTATCTGTATGCTAGCCGTGCGCCAGTTTTTTCGATTGCCACCGGGGCAAAACTTTCTCTAAGATATAGCCTATTCCGGCCACACCCGAACTGGGGGTACTCCTATCGATGCGAATGGGTATCGCATCGCAAACCTGCACTGCCGGGGCACTCACGCATGACACCACAGGAACTTGCATGTCTCGACACTTGCTGATAACGCTGCTGTTACTCGCTAGCAGTTTCGCGATTTGCACCCACTCGGCCATCGCACAATCGGTGTACTACACACATACGTCCGGTCCCACCGGCGATGGTTTCCTGTGGGATCAATCCCCGACTGGGGGGCTCAACGACCTCGACGATGGCGAAGTGTTCTACACGCCCGACATCAACATGGCGTACGCCAACTACTCGGGCAACACGACCTACTTCGATAACAACTACCAGGCAGCCGGCAACAGTTCGGTGATCGATGGCGACGCCTGGTGGGGCAACCCGACGGTCGATGGCTACTCGCTGGAGTTCGAGTTCGATCCTTTTGTCTCGGGGCCGGCGACGACGTTCTCGTTCGACTTCGCCTGGGCCAACGCTGGCCGCGATGCGCAGAGCTATCTTGGCATTCAAGTGTTTGATTACGAGGGGGATGGCTCTTCGTCGTACGAAGCGTATACCTACCTCGACCTGAACGAGGTGTTCAACGCAGGCTCGGCGTTTGGTGGCTTCGAAGGGCGGGCGGGCCATGCCGAAATCGATGTGACTCAACTGTTCGATATCTACACCGACGCGCCGTTCGGTCAGATCGACTACATGATCCTCGAGATCTACGAGCCGACCGATCCCTCGTTCCCACTCGAGTTCGCCATCGACAACGTAGAGGTCAATCAGGCGGGCACGTCCGACAACAACTCGGAGGTGGCTCCCAGTTCGCTCGCGATCAGCTCCAACTTTCTCCGCGGCACCAACCCCTTCTCGATCGGCTTCGACGTACAGAACACCAGCCTGGTAGATACCACGTTTTCCGCGTCGATCGAGCCGACCAGCTCGCCGGAGTTCCAAGCGGCCGATCCGCTACCCACCGGAGTCGATGCCCCGGCTGGCAGTAGCGTGTACACCGGGTACATCGCCACGCTTCCGGCCGACACGCTATCGGGCGAGTATCTGCTGGAGACTCGCATTTCGAACGACCTGAACTCGAGCGATCCCGACGAGGTTGTCCCCTACACGCTGTCGGTCTTCGATCCAGTCGAGCTGTCGGGCAACAACAGCAGTACCATTCAAGTCGACACATCCCCCGGGCTTTCGCTAGCGAACGCCGCAGTCGAATCGCACACCGGTGCACTGCGGGCCACAGCCGAGGTGATTGCCGTGACTGCCAGCGATGGCTTTGGTCTGGTCGGCCTTCCCCCTACAGTGGGCGACACCACCGGAACGCTCATCGCTCCTGGCAGTTCGCAAGCAGCCGAGGTTACCTTCGATCACCTCGGCAAGCGAAGCGCCACCTACGCGGGTACCGTGAGTGTCGAGGTCGAGATGACCACGCCCGCTGGCTATCTGAACTACGCGAACGAACAACCGATGGTCAGCTGGGAGGTCGCTTACACGCTGGCCGATACCACGACCGACTCGGCAAGCTTGTCGCAAAACGGGTCGTACGCGGGCAGCGTCGGCATCAACTCGGCGAAGAGCGCCACGACGATCGTCGCTGGCAGTTCGCCGGTGGGTCAAACACTCGGCATCGACCAGGCACCGAACACCGGCACCAACGCGACACTACTGTCCGATGCAGCCGAGCTCGACTTCTCCGGCACCAGCGGGCTGTACGTGCTGCAAATCACCTACGACCCCGCAACGCTCGGGGAACTCTCCCCCATGGACCTGGCGATACTTGAACTCGACACCACCGGCACTCTCTGGCAGCTGGCCATCGAGCAGAACACCGATGGTGGAGTTGGCGGCACCGCGGCCTTCTCGGGCACGTTCGAAGACTACCTGACCAGCGATGGCAACGGAGTGCTCGACAGCGCCGACCTCAGCCAGTTCGGTTTCGATACCACCAATCACACCGCCTGGGCAGTGCTCGACCACGAGGGCACCTTCGCACTCGGCAGCTTCGAGTCGCTACCAGGCGACTACAACGCTGATGGCGTGGTGAATCTGGCCGACTACACCCTTTGGCGCGACCATCTCGGCAGCAATTTTGTACTACCGAACGACCCGATCGGCGGCATCATTGGTTCCGCCCAGTACGACACCTGGAAGGCGAATTTCGGCCAATCCATAGGAGCAGGCACCGCGGCCACGTTGGCCACGGTGCCTGAACCATCTACCGCCTGTCTGCTTGCGATACTGATGGCTGCCGCGGTGAGCAGGTTACCGCGGCAGCCACTTGTTGCAGCACGCGCTTAGTGCCGCAACACCAGCACCGGCAGGTGCGCCAGCCGTAGCACCCGCTCGGCAACCGATCCCAACAATAGACGCCGGAACCCGGCGCGTCCGTGGGATGGCATGACTATCACGTCGGCGTCGATCTGCTCGGCGTGCTTAACGATGCCCCGTCCCGCATCGCCAAACGCCACGTGATAGGAAACTCCATCGTACTTGGGAGAGGCAAACGTCTTGGCGAACGTCTTCAGCACGTGCTCGCGCTGCACGTCCTCGCTGATCGACTCCCACACGACCCCCGGGGTGGTCACATCGAGATCGGGAGCCACGTGCACCACGTGAACCAACTCGTTCGTGTCGGCCATTTCAATCGCGTCGTCCACGGCCTTCATCGACTCCTCACTGAAGTCGACCGGAACAAGCACTTTCTTGTTCATAAACCAGTTTTTCATCGTCCTGTTCCTTTCATTCACGCCTTGGATCCGACATGCCTCGGAACCTCTTCACTTACAGCCGTTTTACCCTGGCCTTCTGTTTGCCTCCTGGGCTCCATTCGCCAGCGGCGAACCCGACAAGTGTGGCCGGGACACAGGATCTTCCTCACCGCTGGTTTGCTCTGCAGTGGCCTTCGACATCACCGGCACCGCCCCGCTGCCAGCCACGTCGACACCCACGGGGTGCTTCATGGTGAGCACTGGGCACTTGGCCAGTCGTACCACTTCTTCCGCAACACTCCCCATCAGCAGTCGCGACACTCCGGTCCGCCCGTGCGATCCCATCACGATGAGATCCACCTTTTTATCCTCGGCCACCTTCGCAATCGTGCGGGCGGGTGGTCCCAGCATTAGTATTCGTTCGAAACGAACCTTCGGCTCAGTTGGCTCGATCTCGTCTAACAAGTGAGAGCATTCGTACTCGATGCGTTGCGACATGTCGGGCATGTAACCCATGCCGGTGTACTCGGTGCAGTAGGCTGCACTCTCGTCGATCACATGCAAGATATAGAGCTTCGCATCGGCCTCTACGGCGAGTGCCGAAGCATGCTGTAGCGCCGCCTCGCTCGACTTCGAAAAGTCGACAGGGCATAGGATGGCATGAAGATTCATGACCGCCTCCAGGCACCTGGTGCCGTTGAATAGTTGGCTAGCGGGTCCAAGCAATCCCGCTAGTCAATCCTATACAAATGCAATTTTGATGCCAGAGAATCCGCTACCCGCTTGCGGAGTCTTACCCTAGAAATACCGCTTGTTTTTCGTGGCCGACTTTTCTTGCCGAACTGGTCAAATGTGCGACCCGGCACAAATGGTTTCAATTAGCACACCAGGGGTGGTTTGCAAGAAGTCACCCCCTGCTGCGAATACTCTCCAGCGAATGGGTTCTGCAGCGGTTGGTTCGTTTGCCAACTGCTAGCGAACTCGACGCCTTATTGAGTACCTACGATGAACTACAAAATCGACCCTCCCCAAACCTTTTGCCGAAACTGCAACGGCTCGCGTATCTACAGCAAGCAAGTCTCCGCCAATGGTGGGCATGGCCCTGTGCTGTTGCCACTCGGCTTTTTCCATGGCTCGAAGTTCCTCATTCGCGTGTGCTCGGATTGTGGCTTCGTCGACTGGTTTGTGGCACCCGATTCTCGCGATCGGATCAAGGACCACTTCGATCGCGAACTGTAGGGGTCCCCCCACAACAAACGGCTGAAAATGCAGCCTAAAGCGTGTTGGAGAGTCCCTGGCAATCGGTCATTTTTCGCTAGGAATTGGCCACCTGCTGTGGTAATGTACATACATACCGCAATACCCCGCCCGCCACACCCAAGCGATCACGAACCGATGAGCATCTCCCAACATGTTGCAGCGACCGGTGTTCTGCCCCCACCTGATTCGACCGGGGGCACTTCGCCAAACGTTTTGCCCCCACCCCCCACGAGAAGCCTCGGGGAAACGCGTTGTTTTTTGATGTGGGTGGGGGCACTATCGAGCGAATAAAGCCCCCACGAATCGATTTCGCCGAAGTGGGGGCAAAACCGCGGAGGCTTCCTACACTCGATGGGGGGGAGTCGATCCATCACTCACCTTTGGATGCGATGGTGCTATTGCCCTCGGCTTGCCGCAAGCGATACAACGTTTGCAGCGCGACAAAACCGACATCGACGATGCCTGACAAGCCGCAGGGTTCCCTATGTGTGCGACACCGAGAAAAACAGGATTTACGCGATTATTCGAGCCGCGCTAACTGCGATTTCGAGGGGGATAAGGTACAACAAGCTGTGCGTCGCCGCACACATCAACTGTGCGGCACAGTGACCGCACACTGCGAAGTGTGCCCAAAACCGCCCAATTCCCGCTTGTAGAAAGCACCCAAAAGATTCCGCTGCACTTGGCACCCGAGTTGCTTAAGTGGTCCGGGTATTGTCTTACCGTCGCTCATCGAGGGAGTGGTGGATCTGTTTGCAGGAGAAAACGACCGATGGCCGACATTAGCCTCGACCTATTAATTGTTGACGACGACGCGGAACTTCGCGAAGCACTGGTGTCGTACATGACCGCCCAGGGGCACCGGGTAACCTCTGCCGACTCTGGCGAGACGGCCGTCGACACCCTGGCGAGTCGCACCTTCGCCGTGGCGGTGGTCGACATGGTGATGCCGGGGATGTCGGGCATTCAATTGCTCGAGAAGGTGAAGGACGACAATCCCGAAATGGAAGTCATCCTTCTCACCGGGCAAGGCACCATCGAGCGCGCCGTCGAGGCGATGAAGCTCGGGGCCTACGACTTCCTCACCAAGCCGGTGCGGATGAAGCAATTGGAAACCGTGATCGCCAAGGCGGGCGACACCGCGAACATTCGCAAAGAGAATCGCCAGCTCAAGGCCTTGCTGCAACGCGGCCACTCGAAGCACAAGATGATCGGCGAATCGCCGGCCATGGAAGAAGTGTTTCGCTTGATCGAGCGGGCTGCCCCCAGCGAGAAGCCGATTCTCATTCAAGGCGAGAGCGGCACCGGTAAGGAACTCGTCGCCCGGGCGCTGCACGATGCGAGTTGCCGGTCGGACAAACCGCTGGTGGTGATCAACTGCGCGGCCCTACCCGAACCGCTGCTCGAGAGCGAACTGTTTGGTCACGAGAAGGGAGCCTTCACCGGCGCGGCCGCCTCGAAGCCTGGCTTGTTCGAAGTCGCCGACGGTGGCACCTTGTTCATCGACGAAATCGGCGAGCTCGCCCCAGCGCTGCAGCCCAAGCTGCTAAGGGTGCTCGAAGATGGCTCGCTCCGCCGCGTCGGTTCGCTCAAAGAGCGTCACGTCGATGTGCGAATGATTGCGGCCACCAATCGCGATTTAAGTGCTGAAGTGGAAGCCAAACGGTTCCGCGAAGACCTTTACTACCGGATCAACATGATGACCATCATGTTGCCTCCGCTGCGAGGTCGCACGACCGACGACATCCTGCTGCTGGCCGATCATTTTGCCGGCGAAGGCTGGGAATTCGATCGCGAATGCCGCGAGGCGATCGCGCGCTACTCGTGGCCAGGCAACGTGCGTCAGCTGATCAACGCCATCGAGCGGGCGAAGATCCTGGCCGACGACGAAGTGCTGCGAAAAGAGAACCTGCCGCCCGAGGTGGTGGGTCAAGCGAATGCCTCCGGCGCCACCGTGCTGGCGCCGGATGTCGACCTGGCCAGCCTCACCCGCGCTCGCGTGGTGCAAGCCCTGCAGCACGAAGGTGGTAACAAACTGCGGGCGGCAAAATCGCTCGGCGTCAGCCGCCGTAGCCTCTATCGGTTAATCGAGAAATACCACATCGAACGAAGCGAAGTGAATAGCTAATCGCTTCGCGCAAGCAAAAGCTCGGCGGTTTGAACACCGCCGAGCCTGCCCCCAGTTGCTAGTCGTTTAGCGCCAGCTGCTCCGGTTGGCGCACACTTCCACATTGTTAAACACGCAGCGAATCCCTTCGACGTGGCTCGCTGTTTCTTGAGCTAGTTGCTTCAAATAAAAGGTCGGTACCTGACCGCACAACCGAACTTGATCGCCGGTGACCTCGCAGACGATCTGCGTAATCGCCGGGTGGGTTGTGGGGCCTGCGAACTCGACCAGCGTTTGCTTTTGCGTGCCGCCCGCAGTTGGATCTGTGGAAGCAGCGGTCATTGATTTTGATGAAGCGGTTGCCATGGATCGGCCCCTCCTCGCAGTCAAACTCGCTTGAATAGGTGTAGCCATGAATTTTCGGCTAACCAAAAACTACGCAAGTCGCGTGCCGAGATTGCCGCATCTGCAGTTACCGGTTTTTATGCTCGTTCACGCCCATTTATCGCGAAATAGCGTGCTAGCTGTGCCGAATGGTGTGGCACACAGTGAGCGATTCCGTCACAGGAGCCCAGTTACGATGCTTCTACATCCACAAGGAACCTTTAGAAACCGTCAGGCAGGTAGCTCGATATCGAATTGCGCGCCGGTAGCGGCCGCTACCACCGCGATGGTACCGCCGTGCGATTCCACGATCCGCCGGGCGATGGCCATCCCGAGCCCGGTGCCCTTGGCCTTGGTGGTAAAGAAGGGCTCGAACACCCGCCGGGCTTGCTCGATATCGAGTCCTGGGCCGTTGTCGCTCACGCTGATCCGCCAGCGAGGAGCACCGCTCTCGTCCGATTTTTCGACTGCCACCACAATCCGCACGGGATCGTCGCACGCGGCCAGCGAGTTCTCGAACAGGTTTCGAAACACCTGGGCGATGCGGAATCGGTCGATATTGGCCTTGGCCTCGGGGTCGGCCGACTGCTCGATCAGCTCCACTTTGCGTTCGGTAAGGTGGTGCGACACGGTGTTCCACGCCTCGCGCCAGGCGCTGGCGAGCGACACTTCCTTGCGTTCCAAGTGCAAAGGAGCCGCATAATTCCGCAATTCTTCGAGCAACGCGTTCAGCGAGTCGTTGGCTCGCTCAATGGCATCCAGCTGCCCCAGCAGCGGTGGCAGCCCATCCGCATACACCCGCGCGGTCTCCACTGCGATCTGGATGCGCTGCAGGGCGTTGCGACTTTCGTGGGCCAGGCGGGCCATCGCTTCGCCGAGTACCGCGAGTCGCTCGGACTGCACCAGACGTTTTTCGGCACTTTTCTGCTCGGTAATGTCGTGAATGATCCCCGTAAACAGCCGACGCCGGTCGAGTTGAATCTCGCTAACCGACAGCCGAATCGGGAACTGATGCCCATCTTTGTGCAGCCCGTACGCTTCGCGGCCGATGCCGATGACCTTCTGCTCGCCGGTGTGCATGTACTTCGTAAGATAGCCATCGTGCTCGCTGTGGAAGGGTTCGGGCATCAACACCGAAATGTTGTTGCCCAGCAGTTCTTCGGCTGTGTAGCCGAACATCTTCTCCACGGCCGCATTGATCGACTCGCAGCGACCGCGTTCGTCGATGGTAATGATGGCTTCGACCGCGGTGTCGAGAATCGCCTGCAACCGGGCTTCGCGTTCACGGCGTTTTTCGTTGCCGACCACCCGAGTGGTCACGTCGCTGGCAAGCCCGACAAAGTGGGTAAGCTGCCCCTCGGCGTCGCGCATCGGCGACAAGCTCAGCTCGTTCCAGAACATCGCCCCATCTTTGCGATAGTTGCGAATCAGCACCTTGCAGTACTTGCCCTTTTGAACCGCGTTGCGGATCTGCTGGCGGGCGTCCTGATTGCGATCGTCGCCCTGCAGGAACCGGCAATTGCGCCCCAGCACTTCCGAAAGGTTGTAGCCGGTGATCGTCTGAAACGCGTCGTTGCAGTACACCAGCGGGCAATCCGGCTGGCGGGCGTCGGCGATGGCGATGCCCACCTGCAGGGCCTCGATGGCCTGAGTACGCGTCGAGAGATCGGCGACCGGAGGAGGATCGGAGGGCTTAGTCATGGGGCAAGCGAATGGATTCGGGGCTTCGTAGCGAGATTTCTCGTGTTTCAGGATACCAGGAATCGCCCCCCCGGCGGCAGAGCCTTCCCCCATCGCCCCCACACACGCCCACGGGCAGTACGCTCCGCGGGTGGTCGCACGGTCCGATCAGCGATCGCAGTGCCGACATTGTGCCTGAACGGTAACACAACCAGCCATCGATTTTTAGCCTTAAATGCCCCGAAACGCCCGAGTTCTGCGAGTTGCGAAAAACCACATCCCACGGCCCGGCGGTGCGCCATGCCGTTGCAAACGCTAGAGACCTCGCAGTCGCACCCGAGTCGCCCGCTGCCGCAGAAGGCGAGATGGCCGCAGGGAGTCGTTTGGAACTACAAAAACCGAGGTTTCCTTCGCGATGAGCGAATCGCGCAATTGTGGACAGTTTGCCGCCTACCAAGTAGGCTAATGGTTTGGCAATCGAGGCAAAAACAACAGGGATTGAAGGCCTTCTTCATGCAAATCGGCAACGCACTTACCAAGCAACCTCGCAGGGCAGCTTTCATCCTCTGCTTGGGTCTGATGGCCATTTCAGCGTCTGCAGAGTCGGCGATTGTTCGCTTTAGCACTTCCGCGGGCGATATCGATGTCCGACTGTTCGAGAGCCTGGCTCCGAATAGCGTCGACAACTTCATGAACTACGCTGATACCGATCGCTACGAAGGCACCTTCATCCATCGCACGCCTGGCAACTTTGTGGTGCAAGGCGGCGGATTCAAGATGAACGCCAACATCTTCGAGGCCACTGGCATCGAGACCGACGCTCCGATCCCCGACGAACCAGGGCTCTCTAACCTGCGTGGGACATTGTCTTTTGCCAAGAATAGTCTGGGAGCCACCAGCCAATGGTTCTTCAATCTTGTCAACAACTCGTTTCTCGATAGCCAAGGCTTCACGGTGTTTGGCCGAGTGGTCGGCGATGGCATGGATGTGGTCGACTACATTGAGGACCTCGACATCATCAACGCGGCGGTGGCGCAAGATGCTGCCGGCGAAGATTTTGACGAGATTCCTGTGTTCGATGTCGACAAGGTAGTTGCGCAGCAAAACATCTTCCCCGAAGACGCGGTAATGATTTCCAGTGTTGAGCTGCTGCCGATTCCCGATGGCGACTACAACTTCGACGGCTTGGTAGACGATGCCGACTACCAGATCTGGGTCAGCACGTTTGGCTCGACTACCGACGTGCGAGCCGATGGCAACGGGGATGGCCTGGTGAATCTGGCCGACTACACCGTGTGGCGCGATCACCTCGGCGCTAGTAGTTCGCTCGGCGGGGTGACCTCGGTCACCGTGCCCGAGCCCGCTTCGTGGGTGCTGGCCCTTTCGCTGGCAGCCATCTGGAAACTTGCTCGCGCAAAAAAAAGCGGGCCTCGAATGAGCCGGACACACGCCGACAGATGAGACGGTCAGGGGCAAGTCAACCGTCTCACCACATATCATTCGAGGCCCCGCGGGCCAGCGATGTTAAGCGAAGGGCCTGGGAAACCTCGGCCACTTCACACACGCCTATAACGCATGCAGCGTGCCAGAAACCGACGGTGCCGGTGCAGCGAGCGCTCGGAGCCTGCTCGTAACCCGTTACCAACACTCAGGTTAGTGTGAGACAAGAAATTTTTAATCACCGCATTCGAGAGCAGCGATGGCGTGAGAATCCACCTTTTTTTGCGGTGATACGCTGGTGTAATATGCCACAAAGTGTTGGTGAACCATACACAACACTTTAGAATCCCCGTGATGAACCGCTTCGGTTTCAAAACGAGACAAGATGACCTAAACCTTTTAACGACAACTAGTTCCAACGATTTCGCGGCCGCAACCGCGGCGTTTCGGCAAACCAGATTTAGTGGTACCGCTCGCCGAAGCGTTCTCAACCTGAGACACGCCTGCCTATGCAGACTCCCCCAATAGCCAGCCCACAGCCCAACGAGCTGCCACGAGCCAAGCGGCTCGATGGTACTGCGCGTCGCGTGCTGATGCTCGTCAATCGCAAGGCGGGCAACGGCTTGGGGCAGAAGGTCGTGCATCAGGCGATCGAGTCGCTCGAAGCGCATGGCTACGACACCAAGATGGTGGCCGACGCCAATGAGTTTGCCGACCTGTCGCATCGCTGGATGGAACAGGGAGAGCTGCGGCTGGCCATCTCGGCCGGCGGCGACGGCACCCTGAGCCTGGCTTTGAACAGCTCGCCGCAAGGCACGCCGCTGCTGATCTTTCCGCTCGGCACCGAGAACCTGCTGGCCCGCTACGTGGGTCACAAGCGGTTGCCGCTGTCGATTGTGCCGCTGATCGAGTCGGGCGTGGTCATCCCGCTCGACGCCGCCCGCGCCGGCGACCGGCTGTTCTGCATCGTGTTTAGTGCGGGGCTCGACTCCGAGGTGGTTCGCGAAGTGCACCATCGCCGAGGGGGCAACATTACCCACTTGGCGTACGCGGCCCCGTTGTTCAAAACCATCACTGGCTACCGCTACCCGCAAATCAAAGTAACCGCGACCAACCTACGAGGCGAGGCATTCGAGGCCACCGGCTGCTGGACCTTTGGCGTGAACCTGCCGCGTTACGCACTAGGGCTACCGATCGCTCCCGCGGCGGTTGGCACCGATGGCCAGCTCGATGTCTGCGTGCTCGAGCGAGGATCGTTGTGGTCGGGGCTGAGCTACGTGACTCACATGGTCCGCCGACGACATCACCTGCTCGATCACGTCCACGCCTTTCAGGCAAACAAGATTCGCTTCGAAGCCCTGGGAGACCAGCCGGTGACCTATCAGGTAGATGGCGATCCCGGCGGGCTGCTTCCGGTGGAGCTTTCCGTTGAGCCGAGACGGATGCATCTCTTAGTCGAACCGCTGGTCGCTAAAAAGTTGGGGTTTGCCGTGGAGCCCTAACGCCCGGTCGCGAGCTGGTCGGGATTGATTGACCGGCAGGGGTGCGTCATCATGAGTTACCCCCATTTTGTGGTAGTTATCTTTAATTTTAGCAGGGATGCCCGTGCCAAATTTGCCCGCCCAGATCGGCCCTTACCGCTGTGGTCCCTCCGAGCCGCTGCTGTTGATCGCCGGCCCGTGTGTACTCGAAACGGCCGACGCCGCCCTAGCGATCGCCGAACGCCTGGCCGCGCTCGCTCAGGAGACTGGCGTGGGACTGGTGTTTAAGGCCTCGTTCGACAAGGCGAACCGCACGAGTATCGACTCGTTTCGCGGTCCTGGACTGGAGGAAGGGCTGCGGATTCTCGAGCAGGTGAAGACCGCCACGGGATTGCCGGTAACGACCGACATCCACGAGTCGAGCCAGGCCGCCGCGGCGGGGGAGGTTTGCGATTTGCTGCAGATCCCCGCCTTCTTGGTCCGCCAAACCGACCTTTTGGTCGCAGCTGCGCGAACCGGCAAGGCCGTGAATGCGAAGAAAGGACAGTTTCTTGCTCCCAGCGACATGCAGCATGTCGTGGGCAAACTGTCGGCCGCAGGGTGCGAGAATATCCTGCTTTGCGAACGCGGCACCTTTTTTGGCTACGGACGACTCGTGAACGACATGCGATGCATCCCCCAGATGCAGGCGCTCGGCACCCCGGTGGTGTTCGATGCCACGCATAGCGTCCAGGAACCGGGCGGCCTCGGAGGTCGCACCGGCGGGCAACGCGAAATGGTCGAGCCGCTCGCCCGGGCTGCCATGGCGGTGGGCTGCGACGGACTGTTTTGCGAAACCCATCCCGATCCCGACCGCTCGCCGAGCGATGGCCCAAACATGGTCCCCCTCGACCAACTACCTGCTCTCGTCAAGCGACTGCTTGCGATTCGCGAGACGGTTCGCTCGTTTGCTTAGTTTACATCTCTTCTCTATCGCCACCACACAACCCCGCATGCCATTCCTCATGAATCGATCGAAACTAGTCGCCATGGCACTCGTTGCCGTCGTTGCGGGGTGGACGCTCACCGCTGGCTGTAACAACGGCAAACGCACCGTGCGCACCCCTCGTGCCTCGAGCGCCGAGCGGAGCCAGTCGCTGCTAAGCACGGTTACCGGACAACTGGACGACCTGCCTGAGCAATCGATCATCGAACTGAGCCCCCCCACGGTAGTGCTGGACGCCAAGAAGAGCACGGATGGCCAGGATGTGATGGCCGAAATCGCGACACTTGGCAACGCTCCCAACAATCCGATTCCAAACGCGCTGGTGGTGCCGGCCGACAACGGACGATTTAAGTCGTTGGTTCGCTCGGGAGACCTAATTAAGTGGTATGGCAACCTGCGATCCGAAATCGAAGAGGAGTTTCGGAGTTCGAAGAAGAAGCTGTCGAACATTCAGATCTATGTGTTCTTCACGACATTGTCGGAAGCCGACCAACGCACGATCGCTGCACAGCGCGCCCGGGGCGGCGACGACGAGCTTGTGAAGATGCTGGCGCTTCCCCCCGAACGTCGGCAAGAAGTCCTCCAATCGATGGAAACGGAGATCAACAATCAAAGTGGTAGCGGCGACATCGTTTCGGCCGAGGCTTATGAGTTGACCGTCGATCAGGTGATCGACTCGAAGACGCTCGTGTTCGACATCAGCAAGTTCACCACCGAGGAGCTGATTTCGATGCCGAAGGAAAGGCTATTCCGCATGGAAGTGCTCCGTTTCCGCGATACCCGTTTCCGCGATCTGGTCACCGATTTGTTCCGTTACACCGATTACGGAGTACCCCTACTCGGCTGGGAACCGAGCCCCGATCAAATGGCCACCGAGCAAATCGTCGAGCGGCTTAATCAATGGCTGCGACAAACCTCGGCGAAGGTCGAGTGGTCGGCCACTCCGCTGTTAGAAACGTTGCCGCAATCGCTTCGCGATCACGAACGACTCGCCCTGCTGGCGAGCACCGAAGCCCTCGATCGTAACGCGTTCTCGCTACCGACCGAAAAAGAACGCGCCATTCAAGCCCAAGGCTACGAAGGACGATTGATGCAAGAAGCGAGTTGGGCTCGCGACATCAGTCGTTGGCTCACGCTCGGCGAGATGCAGCAGCAGACTCAGGTCGATTTGGTGTTCGATTGGACCGTGCGTCAGTTGCAACTCGACGAACAGGACGATAAGACGCTTCCGCTGCGTCCTTGGCAATGCCTGGCGTACGCTCACGCGACGGTCGAAGGTCGGGCGTGGGTGTTTGCGCAGCTTTGCCGCCAGTTGGACGTGCCGGTGGTGGTGCTTCGTCCCGCCGGCGACGAGGGTCCGCTGTGGTGCGGAGCGCTGGTCGAAGGAAAGCTCTACCTATACGATCCCGAGCTAGGACTCGCTCTGCAGAATGCGGAGGGAGCCACCGCGACGCTGGCCGAGGTGAAGGCCGACTCCGCATTAGCGGCTGAGTTCAACGAAGAAGGTGCCCCTTACCTGCCGGAGGGAACGACGCTCGAAGAACTGACCGCCGAGATCGTTGCCGGGCCCTTCGCGCTTTCGCGCCGGGCTGCCTTGCTCGAGGAACGCATGACCAGCAGCGATGCCTTGCTGGTGTACGTGGATGCCGCGGAGCTGTCGACTCAGCTCGAGCAGATTGCCGGTGTTGCCAAGACTTCGCTATGGGCTCACCCCTACCAGGTGCTCGCCGAACAGCTCGATCCCAAGAAGTCGGTGCGGGTGAATCTGGCCATCGAGTTCGAACCTTACGTCCACAAACCTCGATTGTGGAAAGCCCGGTTGCTCCACTTCCGTGGACACGAAGGCGAGACCATCGATACTGGCCGAGGCAATCTGAAGACCGAGGTGAACGACCATCGTAGCGCAGGGCAGTTGTACATTCACTCTCAGGTCCGGCCGACCGACGCGGCAATTGCCAAAGTAGAAGCCAAGGACGCCCGCCGGGTGTGGGGCACAGCAAAAGAGAATGCCACTTACTGGCTCGGCTTGTTATCGTACGATCGCGGCGACTATCGCGTCGCCACCGACTGGCTGTCGCAAGCCAGCGAGGTAGAGCGTTGGCAAACCGGTGCGAACTACAGCCTGGCCCGCTCCTACGAAGCCCTCGGCGAACTCGACAAGGCAGTGGAGTTGCTCGAAAGTTCCACTGGCCCTCAAGCCCGCGGCAACCGCCTGCGAGCAAAGCGTCTGCAGGCCCAATAGTTATATGCATCCGTTTTTTCGCCGACATTGGTTTCTGTTGCTGCTGCTCGGGGTGTTGGCCATCGGCATGGCCTTCGCGCCGGAGTTGGTCGGCCCGCTGTCGCAATTCCCCCGCGGCTGGCTCGTGGCCTTGGTGATGTTCATCACCGCATTGCCGATGTCGCTCTCGCAGATCACCGGAGCGATTAGTAACCGTCGAGCGGTCGGTCTCGCACTGCTGCTGAGCATCGTCGCGGCCCCACCGCTGGCGTGGGTCATTGCACGAGTGCTTAACGACCAACTTGGTATCGGCCTGATCGTTGCCGCGTGCGTGCCTTGCACGCTCGCCTCGGCGGCGGTGTGGACCCGCCGGGGAGGTGGCAACGACGCCATCGCGCTGGTGGTAACGCTGGTGACTAACTTAGCGTGCTTTCTGGTGCTGCCAGGATGGCTCTCAGTATTACTCGGAAAGGAGGATTACTCACTCGACGCGGGCGCACTTTCCTTGCGACTGCTGATGCTGGTGGTCGCTCCGGTGATGCTCGCACAACTGCTGCGAAGCTCGGGTATCGTGATGAACTGGGCCGGTAAGTACCGAGTAGAGCTTAGCACAGCCGCCCAACTCGGCATGCTCGCAATGGTGCTGTTCGGAGCGGTTAGCGCTGGCAACATGCTGCGAACCATCGAGCCAGGCACAGTGAACCTGATGGAGTGGAGCTTGATGATTGGCTGCGTTCTCGGCTCGCATCTGTTGCTGTTCGCGGCCGGGTGGATTGGTTGCCGCGCGCTCGGCGAGCCACACGGCAACCAACTTGCGGTTGCGATTGCTGGTAGTCAGAAGACCCTGATGATCGGCTTGGACGTCGCCCTGGCGTTCGGTGGTCTGGCTATCTTGCCGATGGTGGCCTATCACATCATTCAATTGGTGGTTGACACGATGCTGGTCGACCGACTCGGCGTGAAAGAAACGGATTGACCTCTCGCCTTACCCGCTCTAGGGCAGCGGAGTATTGGGCGGCACCGCGTCGGCTGGGCGTGGATGGTCGCTGTTGAACACCAGCAAGTCCTCGTACGACTGCGGGACGAAGCACGACTCGTCGACCGTTCCATCGGCTTTCAAGAAAGGCCCGATATTCAGCTTCAGATGTTTGGCCAGAAACGGGTAAGCGGCCTGCCGTTTCGAGGGGCCGTAGTCGTGCCCCTCGTCGGCGAAGTGCGCATTGCCCACGAGCGACTGCTTGCCATAAAGCCCATAAATGTACTGCACGTGCGGGAACTCAACGTTAGGTGTGTTGAGGGTCCAGTCGCCACCGTCGGAGATCATGAGTTGCGGGCGAGGAGCGGCCAACGCGGCGATCTCCACGTTGTTGGTCTTGTGAGTATCGCTCCAATGAATCGGCATGCCACTTTCGCAGGTGCAACCGCCGAAGAAGTGGGCCGACACCTGACACACCGGTACCGACACGCG
This sequence comes from Aeoliella mucimassa, assembly GCF_007748035.1. Taxonomy (NCBI): domain Bacteria; kingdom Pseudomonadati; phylum Planctomycetota; class Planctomycetia; order Pirellulales; family Lacipirellulaceae; genus Aeoliella; species Aeoliella mucimassa. The sequence continues at coordinate 1,563,720 of NZ_CP036278.1, read as the reverse complement.
AATCCGCTCGTCGAGCGCCGATAACAAGAAAGTCTGCGTACCGCCGCCGGAGCAACCGGTCATGCCGATACGCTTGGGATCGACCTTATCGAGCGATAGCAAGTAGTCAAGCGCCCGAATGCTGTTCCAAGTCTGCAATCGCAGCAACTCGGGTACCTGCTTGTGGTCCCAACCAGCTTCCTGCCAATCGCCGTAGCCGACCATGTCGTACTGAAACACGATGGCTCCCATCGCAGCGAGCAACGCGCAGCGGGCTTGGCGATTTTCGCCAAAGCGTCCGCCATGGCCATGCGGGCAGAGAATGCCAGCGTACGACTCCTGAGGCTTGGCGGGACGATACAAGGTGCCGGTGACGTAGAAGCCCGGCGAGCTTTGTATCGCGACGTTCTCGATGGTGTAGGCATCGAACTCTGCGCGGCGAGTCACGATCGGCTCGAGGGGAGTCCGCTCAGGCAGTTCTTCGAGCTTTGCCCCGCGCCACATCGCCTCGATCACTTGCTGCCGACGCTGCTTCCAGCTCGCCAGGTCGGGTACTTCGTCGCGAATCGACTGTAGCTCGGCAACCGCTTCGGCTTCGGTCTGGGCGTAGCCCACCCGCAAACGTTCCGCTTGATCGGCTTCGGTGCTTGCCGGTTCGGCCGCGTAAGCAACTCCAGCGGCGAACAAAACGATAACAGCAATTTTCGGGAGTGATGAGTACAGCATGCGTGGCGCTCCGATGTTCGGGTGACGGGAACCGCTATAGCTGCTCAACATCGTACCACTGCGACTGCTGCGAAACACTACTTGCCAGAGGGAGTTAGCCGAATCACCGTGAGCGAGTTGCCTGGAGCGGTGTACTCGAACTCTGGTCCCACGGAAATAGTCGAATTGACTGGTTCCACACGCCCGGTATCTCCTAGTTTGTTGTCGTGCATCAACGGCCCGGTGAGCGTCGTACAACTTGCCGACGAGGCGAGCCCAGCCGCGCCGGAGAGTTCGAACTCAAACTTGCGGGCTGTGGATTCTAGATTTACGAGTTTGATTACCACGTCGCCTGTCGCGTGGTCGCGAACCACCGACATCGGTTGTTCGCACTCGGTCGCCAGGTAGGTATCACCGCTGCCGGCCGAGAACATCTGCTGAACGTAGTAGTTGATGGTCGGCGACACGCTCTGGTTGTCGAAGTAAATTAAATCGGGATTCCACTGCGTCCTGCCCACCTTGCCCAACAGCGGAGCATACGAGGACAAACGCACGATGTCGCCGTTGCGTTCGAGGTGAGTCATGTAGGCGGCCTCGGCCAGGGCCGAGCGAAGCGTTGTGCGGCGGTCGCGTTCGTGGGCAGCGTACTCGCCAAGATATACGGCCGATTTCTCGCGGTCGTACGAATCGTATCGCGAAAGATTTTCGAGGAACCACTCAGGCGTGCGATAGTAGTGCTCGTCGACCATCGCCAGGTGCATGTCGTTGGCGATCAACCATCCCTTGTCGAAATCTTCGCCATCGGAGAACGGCCCGACCGTGCCAATGACCGTGATCTCGGGATGGGCGGCCTCGACCGCGCGGTGGATCATGCGAAAACGCTCTTCGAACTCTGGTGTAATGGCATCCTCGTTACCGATACCGAGGTACTCGAGACCAAATGGTTCGGGATGCCCGGCCGCAGCACGCTTGCTTCCCCACGGCGAGTCGGCCGGTCCGTTGGCATACTCAATTAGGTTCAGCACCTCCTGGATGTACTCCGGCATGTCGTCCAGTGGAATGCCGCGTTGGCCTTCCCCCCACTTACGGGTGATCCGCGCGCCCGCGTTCTGGCAGCAGACTCCGGCTGGCACTACCGGCACCGGTTTGGCACCGATGTCTTCGCAGAACTGAAAGTACTCGAAGTAGCCGAGCCCAAACGTTTGATGGTAAGTCCAGATGTTGCGTTGGCTCTTTCGCTCGTGCACCGGGCCAATGGTGTCTTGCCAGCGATACATGTTGTCGAGCCCATCGCCATGCACCAGGCAGCCGCCTGGGAATCGGACAAACTTCGGCTTGAGGTCGGCAATAGTTTGAGCCAGATCTTTGCGGAGCCCGTTCTTACGACCTTTGAAGGTGTCCTGCGGAAAGAGCGACACCATGTCGAGAGCCACCCGCCCGATGCCGCGTGAAGCTACTATCAAGCGGGCTTTGTCGGTCGATCCTTCGGCAGTCAGCGTGGCTTGCAGCTGCTTCCAACTGCTAGTCGGTTTGCCAAGGTTGGCCTCGGCGAGCACTGCTCCATCTTCTGCTTCGAGTCGCACCAACAAGTCGCCATCGGAGCCAGCGATCTGACGTGCGAAGAGGCTGAAGTCGTACGGTTTGCCTTTCTCGATCGGCAATCCTTGGAAACCGCGGTTCTCGATGCCAACGAGGCCCTCGTTGCGAATCACGCCTAGCACGGCGTAGTGCGGGTTATTCGCGTGCAGCGGCTGATTCGACTCGGCCACCACATGACCTTTGCCCCCATCGCGTTCGAGGAGTCGCCAGTTGGTCAGGGCATTCCAACTTCCGTTATCGGAAACCGAATACTCGAACGAACGATTCTCCACGAGTTCGGCGTATAGACCACCATCGGCCGCGTAGTTGAGATCTTCGAAGAAGATGCCAAACAGATCGGCGCTAATCTCTTTGCCAGGTTGCGACAGATCGATCTCGACCTTCGTAGCGGGAGCAGCAGACTCTGCGGCCGACCACTTAGTTGGTTTCACCGCTTCGTAAACGTCAACCGGCTCGATCGACCCATCGTCGTTGAATCGCAAGGGAGACAGGCATGTTTCGCGATGATAACCATCGCCGCCGGGGATGCGGAAGCGGTGGTAGGCGATCACCCAATCGTCGGTGCCAGGGATGTTGGCCAGCGAGTGATGCCCTGCTCCTTTGACGATACCCTTTTGTTTAAGAATGGGGTTTTGCTTGGCTTTCGTGTAAGGTCCCAGCGGCGAACTACTCGTTGCGTAGGCGACTGAATAACGAGGGTCGCGGGTATCGAACTCCGACCACGTCAGGTAGTACAGTCCTTTTCGTTTGTGCACGAAAGGGCCTTCGTTGTAGCCGGGCGGGGTGATATCGCGTACTTCCTTGGGATCGAACGAGATCATATCGTCGTTGAGCGGCACCGCCTTGCAACGTCCCTGCCCCCAGAACAAATAAGCTTGGCCATCGTCGTCGACGAACACCATGGGATCGATCGCCTGCATGCGGGAGTAGTCACTCGACGACACGAGTGGTTTACCAAGCGGATCGCGAAATGGCCCCTCGGGACGATCGGCTACTGCGACTCCAATGTTTTTGTCGGCGCTGTAGTAGTAATAGTACTTGCCATTCTTCGTAGCACACGCGGGAGCCCAGGCGTGCAGATCGGCCCACTCGAGGTCGCGAGGAAGATCGAGAATCACTCCCTCGTTCTTCCAGTTCACCAAGTCGTCCGACGACCAACATTGGAACGAGGTCGACCTCCATCCTTCGGTTCCGTCGGTCGTGGGATACAGGTAGCAACGGTCGCCAAAGAAAGCGATATGCGGGTCGGCATTCACCCCTGTTAGCACAGCTTGGGGTGGTTCGGCACCGGCTGAGGGATCGATCTTGGCTAGCTCCTCGTGAGAGACCTCGATAATGCTGCCATGTCGCTGGCCATCGATGATGGTGCAATCCCTAGTCACATCGCGCCAGTTTTGCCAGTCGCTCGACTCGCGGCACCCGTACCGCCCGTTCGCATAGTAGTCGACGTACAACAGCGTGCTGCCATCGACCTCAACTACCGCGGGACCTTCCACGCGCTCGTTGGCGATGATCGGCTTCTCGAGCAGTTTGAATGGGCCGGTGGGGCTGTCGGCTTCGGCTCCGCAGATGCGGCCCCAGATGCCGGCCGGTTGATCGTCGGTTTCTTTGAACACGATGCGATACTTATTGCCGACCTTCAGCATCGTGGTATCGATGTTGTTGAAGCCAGGGTCAAATAGCATCTTCGGTTTCGAAAAGGTCTCGAAGTCGCGCGTGGTTACGTAGTAGGCGCGGTGGTACCCACCCTTGGGATTCTCCTCGGGCGACGCCGAAGGGATATCGGACGACCACATCACAATAAACTGCCGATTGCGAGCATCGTAAATAGCTTCCGGCGCCCAGCAGGTGCGGCAGTCGGACTCATGCTCCATCAACGGCAGGAATTTCTGTTCCGACCAGTTCACCAAGTCCTGCGAACTGGCGTAGCCAATGCCTTTGTCGCCCCACCCGCTGGTCCAGACCATGTGAAACGTGTTGTCGGGTCCGCGAACGATGTGAGGATCGCGCATCAGCTTGCTGCCAACTTCTGGCTTCAAGCGGTTTCCGCGAATCTCGGTCCAATTGCGGGCATCGTTGCTATAAGCCAAATGCAGCCCATCGCCGCTGCCGCGAAACGAAGTAAACAGCCAATCGGCTTGGCTTGCGTCGACCATCAACAGTGCGGTCAAACAGAAAAATAAACGAACGATCGCTATAGAGTGTAAGCGGTTCACGGGGTTGCGCCTGGTTGAGAGGAGTATTGTGAGAAGCGAGCTACAGAACAGTAGCCTTACGATCGAACTGCGTCTGGTCGACCGCTATGGTTTGGCTTCGAGTGGCCAGGCGATCGCATCACGCTCGGCAGCGAACACGGTGCCATGTCGGGGGTGGCGGGCGGGGTGCGATAGTTCTCGCGAAATATCGGTCCACTGCACCAAGTCGGGCGAGCTAGCCAGCGAGTAGTGCCGAGCGCCGTAGCTATCCCAATACAGCAGCCACTCCCCGTTCCAGTGAATCAGCGTAGGCCCTTCGGCCATGTCACGGCCTTGAATACTGGTGCTGGCACCGACAATCGGCTTGGTCGCGTTGGTGAAGCTCTCGGGAGAAATCTCAGCAGGGCTGAACGCCAGACGGATGTTCTTGCCATCCTGCTGAACGGGCGTTTCGCGTTTGAGGGCCATGATCCAACGTCCCTCGTGCGGATCGTCGGAATCTTGAGGATCGAATGCCACCTGGGCGTCGATTACGCTGTAGTTCTCGTCGTTGAACAGTAACTTCGGTTCGCTAAACGACTTGAAGTCGCTGGTGCTGATGTAATACATCCGGTGATCGTGGCCATGCGTATCGGCACTTCCATCGTCGTCGTTCAACTCGCTGGGCAACGTCGAAGACCACACGATCTTGAAGTCCCCCGCCACGGGGTCGCGAAACAACTCAGGCGCCCACACGTTGTTAGGTTGTTCTTTCCCATCGGCAAAGGGCTGAATCTTCACTGGCTCGGACCATTGCTTCAAGTCGGGCGACGAGGCGTAGCCGAACCAACGGCCATCCCAATTGGAAGTCCACACCATGTGGAACAAGCCATCGTGAAACACGATGGAAGGATCGCGGGTAAGATGCTGTCCTTCGCTCCATTTCGGCGGAGTGAAGATCGGCCGACCGTCGTTCACGGGATGAAATGTTCGGCCGTCGCTGCTCCAGGCCAGGAACACGCCGTTCTCGCCGTTGCTGTCGAAGTAAGGAAACAACAGAACGTTTTCAGCCGAAGCGATGTTCGCCCAAGCCAGGACGATCGACAAGACGAAAAGCGACCACACACGTGAACAAGTCATTTGTTCCTCCCAAGTGCTGCTGGACGTCGCACCCAATCGACGGCAACGTCGCTTGATTTAGTTTATTACTTGCGAACAAGTTATCGGCAGAGTCTCGTTTGCACCCCACGGTACCGTTGCGACGCGTGATATAGCAATAGACTCGCGAAAACCAGACTGCACCATGCCAAGGTTGCTGGCTCGGGCACTGCCTGCGCGGCGAACTCTCCCGCTGGAAGCGTAGCACCAAAATTGTCTTTCCACACCTGATAATCATCGAGGCCTACGACTCCCGTGAGGAGCGTATCGCGATTGCTAATCCAATCGCTGCCGAGATGATCCCGCCAAACCGTATAGTCGGCCAGATTCACGGTTCCGTCGCCGTTGTAATCGCCGGCCAGCCCCACGGATAGCATTCCACTAATGCCTAGCTGGGTGGTATTCCATCCCCAGCCGTCGGCCAACTCCGGCAGCACAAAGTCGTCGAATGCGCCGACCGCCGACGCAAACTCGAACAAGTCGTATCCTTCGCCCAGTTCGGGAGCGGTGGCTCCTTCGGCCAAGGTGAGTTCAAGAGTTCCTGCCAACGTCATCTGCCCGGTAACCTCGATGGTGTCGCTAACACCTGCAGTAGCGATATCGAGTTGCAGTAGGGCTCCCTGCTCGAGGGTTAGATCCCCCTCGACCAGCAGCGACTCGACTGCGTACACCCCACCACCGCTACCAGTGAGCGGGTTGGCGGTGTTCGCGCCGAGCGACATGTAGAGGTTATCGATCTGCACTCGGCCGCTTTCCCGTCCGTTGATGCCAAAGGCGGCCATCGAACTGTTGCCGTAACCATTTCGGAAAATGGCGTTGGACACAGCCAGTGTGCCATCGTCGTCGCCGAGCGACGTGTAGATATCGAACAGATTGGTCTGAGTATCGACCACGAGCCACACGTTGTACCACTGATCGGCCGCGACGTTCTCGATGGCAATCTGATCGCCCGTAGTGGTGCTCGCCTTGAAGTCGGCGGCTCCGATTCCGCCACCAGCCAGGAAGGGCATTACGGCAAAGTCTTGCCAGGCGTCGGCGTTGTCGATGTTGGCCACGTCGTCGGACAGGCCGAACATGGTGTCGAACACGCCGGTGTTGTCGAGCGCTTTGAATTGGAAGAACAGCGTGGTGGTCTCGGAGTCTTCAACCGTGAAATCGAGGTCGTAGCTCGACGACAAGTCGGTCTTCGCTCCGCGCCAGCCGTTACCACCTTGAGCAGGAAGCCCCCAGACCTCTAGTGACTGGTTCGAGGTTCCTTCGTCGACCACCTGGGCGTTGTTGGTGCCATCGAACACGCCATCCCACGCTCCGTTGGTAACATCGCCCGAACTGTGACTGCCGATGTTCTGGTTCGTAGCATTGTTGTACGAGTCGAAGTTGTCGATCAGGCTGTAACTGCTGTTGCCAACCTGCTGAGTGAGACCAGCGGCGCCGACGCGAAGCATGCCGGCTGACTGCACCACGAGCGAACCATAGACACTGCCGGATGCGTGCATTGCTGCCGTGGAACCGACCTGTGTGTCGCCGATCACGCGCCCTTCAGTAGCGACTTCGAGCACTTGGCCCGCCGCGACGGAGAACGTGCTGTTAAGGGCCGAAACGTTGAGTGTTGCATTGTCGCTCACCGAAATCACCGGCGATGCGGCAATCGTGGCCTCGCCAGAGAGCGAGAGCGTGCCCCACTCCACCTGCGTGTTGCCGGAGTAAGAGTTGGCCGCATTATTCAGCGTCACAAAACCACCACCAGTGACTCGCAAACTTCCCGAACCAGCAATCCCCTGGCCGGTGAGGGTGTAATTGTTGCGGGCGTTGTTTTTGAAGGTCGTCGACGAGGGGGCCACTGCTTCGGTGATGTTCACGGCCATCGTACCGCCGCCGTCGTCGAAGGTTACTCGGTAACCATTGGCAAACGTGGTATCTCCCTGGTTGTCGCCGTAGCTGTCCCAATCGTTGGTGCCACCGGTGTTCCACTCACCCGCGGCGGTGCCTGCCCACACCAGGTGTTGCGCAAGACGATCGAGTTCGAATACATGCAGTGCCGATCCAGTCGAGCCGCTCAGGTTGTTGCCATTCTCTTGCAAATAGACCGAGAGCACCCCATCTTGCAGCAACCGATTGCGATCGACCTGGGGTTCGCCGACGAAGTCGCGAGTGTCGGTGTAGACGATTTCCCAGTCTTGCCAACCGGTGGCTCGCGATGCAGTGGCGATCACCAAGTCGCCATTCGTGTAGTAGTCGAGCACCCCTGCCCCGTCGCCTGCACCGGGCGAAACATAGAAGGCATACAGGTTGCCATCGGAGTCGACAGCCATGTCGGGGCGAGAGCCAACCTTGCGATCGGTCGGCAATTCGGTTCGCTCCCACACGTCGTTCGCGTTGCGGAAATAGTGATAGTAAGCAGCCGGACCAGTAGTAAAGCCATTGACGGCATCGGCATTGTCGTCGGTCGCGTGCCACATGATGGAGTGCACAGTGCCATCGCCATCGACAAGCTGCGTTTGCTGATTCATCAACGTATTGCGACGATCCATCGATACGACCGTCGCGCCGGCTGAATTTAGATTGATCGGATTGTTGAGAGTGCCGATCACGGTTCCGCTGTTGTTAAGCCAGGTGTCGCCACCGTCGTCGCTATAAGCGTACATGATGTCGTGGTTCGTGCCGCCAGCGCTCTCGCGCCAGGTCCACGTGGTATGCATCCGCCCGTTGGAATCGATGTCGAGCCCATTCAAATAGGCATTGCGACTACTGGAAGAACCAAGCGCGTCGCTGTAAGTACCCGTGCGTCCATTGATAATCATGTGAGGGGTATCCCACACATTGGACGCAGGATCGTAGGTAGCAATGTAGACGTTGCCGTCGCCACTGGTACCGTTGCGGAAGGTCATTACCAGATTGCCGGTCGAGGGGTCGTTGATGAACCGTGGATAGGTAACATCGTTAAACGGCGACGGCGGTGGATTGATGTTCGAGTTGAGCGTATTCTGCTCGGCATTCAGCGTGGGGTTCCACTCGCTCGCCCAGGCAGCCCCATCGCTGGTATTGCGGTAGTTCAGATAGCTGTTGTGATGGTCGTAGCTGAGGTGAATCTGACCATCGGTGTCGATGCCCATAGAAATCACGTTGTGGGCGTCCCACGAGTTATCTCCATCGTCGAATGTCTGACCGGTGTTGGCGACATCCCATGTAGTGCTTCCCAGCTCACGTCGGCCGAGATAGACGTATTCCTGATTACCGGAGTAGTGGTACCAGGTAGCGTATTGATAGTCGCCAACCGTCGTGAGCGCTTCGGTTTGGTAAGAGGCCCCGTTGATCACCGGCCCGTATACAGCATTGCGCGGCATGAGCAACGCTTGGGCGTCGAGCACCATGTCGTTTGATAAGCTCAGCTGGTCCTGACCGCTGACAGGCACCACCGACAGCATGTAGCCAAGTAAGGCTACAAACAGTGAGCGCCCGGTCCAGATTACTGTCCGCCGATTCATCGATTGCCTGCTCTCTGAAAAGTACTCGTCGCAGTCGGTCGCATGCCAACCGACACTTCACAACATCAGCTCCTCGTCGCAGCTTCCCGGCGAGTAGCCAACGGAGGAGCCCAGCCTGGTTAGGGAATGCTGCACGCACGCGCTGGGCGGGGAGGAAAACGCCGCGCCGACGCATTTCCTTAATTTTTTCTAGAAAACCGCGGTTTGTCCAGTAATCGGCCTCCGCTCAGGGAGGGTTTCCGGCAATTAACCTTGGAAACACCCGATTGAGGCCGAAAAACAAGCCGTTTGCGGGTTTATGGATTACTTTCGGAGGGGAGCTCCGAGGGGTTCAGCAACCGTAAATCGTAGACTCCCCCCGCGACTCCGCGAGTGGCTTCGAACCGAATGGTCAGGTTGCCATCGGCTGCCTGGGTGAGGGTTTGGGGAGCGATTGGATACTTCTGGGTGAAGAACTCTGTCGGATGCGACGCGGTAAGGGTCTCGCTGGCCAGCTTCTCGCCATTCACTAGGATGTCGAAGCTGCGACCATTATCGCCTCCCCAGTAGGTGACCATGAGTGTCGCTTTTGACTCGCCGCGGGTGTTGAGCGTGTACTCGAACCACTTCCCATGTCGCCAGCGGCGTCCCTGATGGCTACCGGATTCGGTCTCGCTACCGGCAAACTGGTGTTCGACCTCCGGTTGCTGCTCGCCGATGGCAACGCGGTCGAGCGTGGCTCGCTCAAGTGCTTCCCGAGCGCGCTGCTCGGCCGCGAAACGCTGCTTGCGTGCTTGCATTTGCTCTTGGGTGGTAAGCTCCCAATACATCTGGTAACGCTGCTCATGCAGACGGAAGAACGGCACCAACGACACTCCGTCGCCTACCGGCGGCTGCACGACATCCGTTAGTTCGAAGTGCATGGGCCCCTCGCCGGATTGCGGAACCACGTGCGATGGCAAGTCTTCTTCGGTGGTTAGCAGCACTGGCACCTCTTCGAACGGAACCAATTCCCCTTCGGCCACGTGGGCCATTCGCTCGTTGTCGGCGAATAACCCAACCAGATCGTGCGTGCCTGCGGGAGCCACCAGCACAATCGGCCCTCGCAACAGAGCTACCCAGTCGGAACCATCCGGCAGACGTTCGGTCGTAGTGTGCATCGGCAGCGCCACGTCGACCACGTCGCCATTTTGCCATTCGCGGGAGATTTCCGCGTACGACGATGGCTGCGATTCGACTTGCATCAGCTCGCCGTTGACGCGTACCTGGAACTCACCGGCCGGTACCCACGCGGGATGACGGACTCGCAGCGCGAAACTCGCCGGTTGCTTGAGCTTCAGCGTCAGCTGTGTGCTCGGTTCGTCAGGGAAGCTCGTTTGTTGCGTGATTTGTACGTTGTCGCTGGCCGTAAGGGTGCTGGCGATGAACAGATTGACGTAGATGCCACCGTCGTCGGCTGCAGAGTAAATCAGCTTACCGTAGCGTCCGGGGTTCTCGATGCCGGTACCGACGCAGCACCAGAAACAGTTCTCCGGCGTCGAGTACACTCGGTACAGTTGCGGCCGAATCGGCGTGAAGTACACGAAGCCGGGATGCTCAGGATTAATGGCCGCCAGAATGTGGTTGTAGAGCGCCCGCTCGTAAAAATCGATGTAATTGGCCGACGGCTCGGCAGCGAACAACTGCTCGGTAAGGCGAAGCATGTTGTAAGTGTTGCAGGTCTCGGGGCCTTCGCGACGCTCCAGCACCGACGAGTAGTCGTTGGGATCGTTGAAGTGCTCGGCAACGCTGTTGCCGCCGAACGCCAGGCTTCGCTCTTGCGAAACGGTTTGCCAGAAGAACTTGGCGGCCGAGTTCGCCTGTTCGTCGCCGGCCAGTTCGCCGATGCGTTTCAGACCGATGACTTTGGGAATCTGCGTGTTCGCGTGCAGCCCGGTGAGTCGATCTTGATGTCGGCGGAGCGGGTCGAGCACCTGGCGATGGCAGAATCGCTGGGCCGCTTGCAGGTACTTTTCGTCGCCAGTAATGGCATACAGGTCGGCCAGCACCTCGTTCATGCCGCCATGCTCGGCTCGCATCATGACCTGCATTTGATTGTCATCCAAATGCGACATCAGCTCGACACACCAGTCGCCGAGGTTCACCAGTAGCTCTTTGGCAACCGGCTTTTCGGCAATCACATACGCGTCGCGAATGCCAGCAAAGGTCTTATGAATGTTGTACCAAGGCACCCATTTGCCGTTCAGCCCGAAACCATGCGTATCGATGTTTCCAGCACGTACGTCGGCCCACAGTTGCCGGCTGCCTGGCACGCCGCCGACGTAGCCGTTGCCATAGGCCTGCTGACACTCAGCCAGCTCGCTGAGGGCGTAGTCGAGACGGCGGTTCAGCTCACCATCGGGGGTGTCTTCGCCGAGGGCGACCATTAGCGAGAGCGCCGACAGATAGTGCCCACCAGTTTGGCCGCCGAGCCCACCACTCTCCCAGCTGCCGTAGAAGGGTTTGCGAGGTTCGAGGCCCGCTTCGGTGCGGAATGGAGCCAGCAGCCGGTCGGCGTCGAGCGCCAGCAGGTACTCGCGATTCGCCGCCGCGGCGTCCTTGAAAGGCCCAGCCCCTAGTCGCACTGCCGAGACCGGATAGGGACTCGCGTGGGGAGTGTCGCCGGCCGGGGCCGCCGAGGCCGATCGCATCGTTGCGACCATGAGTACCAGTAAACCAACTTGCAGAGCCTTGCGCATTGTTTCAACCATCTTCCAAGCTATTGAAAAGCGAAGCGCCCGGAGTTCCGGCCAGCTTCCGCGAGCAGCGAAGCATCGAATGCTCACCTACACGCCGCCGTGTATTTCTAAAAATAGTTTACCCGCAACAGCGCCCGTTGTCCTCCTGTAAAAACAATCAGGAGGGGAAAGTGTCGCGTGGAGCCGCAGGTTTAGCGACTTCTATAGCTTGAACTCAGTGATCGCCTCGGCGGGCGAATCGGCCAGCTACGGTTGCTGAAATCAGCACGACATACCAGACCAGCGAAGCCGGCTCCGGAACCTGCGTAGCGCCCGATTGCACGTGGTCGGCCGAGGTGCGGCCGAAATTGTCCTTCCACAGCTGGTACTGTGCGGTGCCGATTACCTCGCCGGAGCGATCGTTCAGCAACGTGCCGGCCGGGGCACCGAGACTGTCGCGCCAGAGCGTGTAGTCGGCCAGGTCGACGATACCATCGTCGTTAAAGTCGCCCGACAAGATCGTGGGGAGCGGAGTGATTTCGAACGTAAACGAATTGGCCGAGTCGGTCTTTTGCAAGTCGTGCAGCGGAGAGTAAGTGCGAATGCGTACGGTCTTACCGTCGTCGAGGAACTCAACCATCCGAATCCAACCGTTGCCTGCATTGGTTTCGAATTGCGAGTTGAACAGCATCTGATGCACGAGTTGGCCGTCGCTGCCGGGATCGACCTGGTACCCAACACCGTCGCCACCCACATGCCCGCTGAGCACCATCTCGAACTGATCGTGCTGACTCACCAGCTCTTCCCACAGATCCTGGCCATCGTTCGTGTCGTTGGCCGTGCCGTACGAGTAAGGATTGCCGCCCTGGTTGTTGTTAGGATCGGAGTCCTGATTACGGCTCCAATCGTAGCGAGTCTCGTCGTGATACATGTAGGCATGCGTCATCATAATCGCAGTATGATCCGCGTACTTGGGATCCGACATCACCCGGTTCGCTGCATTCACTACGTACTGACGAGGTCCCCACTCGAGCGTGAGAATTAGCATCTCACGACCATCCGGCGCGGTGAACTCAAAATACGCGCTGTCGAGTTGCCCCGGTATCAGGGTGTCGACCAGGATGCCCCCCTGAGCGGGGTCGACCAGCGGATTATCGGTCTCCCTAAAGTAGTCGTTAAACTGTGTCTCGCGGGTTTGGGCGCTGGTGGTTCCGTAATCGTGATTTCCTGGCGAGAAGACGTAAGGCACCACTCCGTCGAGCACGCTCATCGCGGCCTTGGCGTTTTGCCATTGCTGATCGCCGGTTTGGTTGCCGCTGGTCGGCGTGCTGGTGTTGTTATTGTTGACAATGTCCCCTTCGTGCATCACCAGCTGGATGTTGAACGCATCGCGCTGGTCGCGAATCCACTCGTTCATCTCTCGCAAGATGTGCACGTCGGCCGAGTTCTTCACGTAGTTCTGCGAGTCGGGCATCACCACCATCGACCAGGCTGCGTCGGGCGAGGGCTCGAACGCTGTTTGAGGTACCCGATCGACGAAGCCCGGCGAGGCCCGATCTTGGGTCCCTTCGGGCGAGGTACGATACTCGGCACCGTATACGCCCCACATCGAAGGCAACCAGGCGCCGCCCGCGTTGTTGTGCGCGGGATGCAGGTACTCGGGTTGCAGCATGATGCTCGACCCATCGGGGCTGTCGGTCGGCCAACCGTTGGTATCGTCGTAGGTAACCGTGTCGCCCTGGTTCGTTACCGGGTTGTAGAACGCGAGTCGTTCGTTGCCGTTGGTCGGCGTGTTACTGAGCGACGGAAAATTGCTCAGCTCCACCCTCGGCAATCCCGTGCCCCATTGGGCATCGAACGTCGCCGCGTCGCCCACCAGCACCAGTGCGCTGCCAGGCTGTAGAATCGTGTTTTCCGGCACCAGGCTGGCGTAGTCGTTGTCGTACAGATCGGCAAACTGCCAACCACCGAGGTTCACCGCTTGGGATCCGCTGTTGTACACCTCGACCCACTCGCGATTGAATCCAGCGGTATTATCGCGATCGCTACCATCGGGGTTATACATGATCTCCGAGATCACGATATCCCCTAAGGCAGTATGGCCAAGCAAACATAGTAACGCAGCGATGGCTGCCATGCTCCCACTCACGAGTTGCCAGTGGGAGCAACTCTTCACACAAACTCTCTCCAGCCGCATAGGGTGTCTCTTCTCTGGGAACTCTTAGTGGTGGGGGTGGGGATGGTCGTGGCCGTGAGTCGGCTGGTGATCGGCTTCCACGGGAAGCGCGATGCCGAGCGTATCGCCGTTCGGCTTGAATCCATCGCCTTCGATGTCGACGAAGATCGGGTTGCTGATCGCAATCGGCATGGTCTTGCCTTGCTTGGGACCGTAGACCCAGCCGAGCTGACGCCCTTCGGCAGCGGCAACCACCACCACATGAGCATCTTCCGAAAGCGGAAGCTTCAGGTCGCTTTCGTACTTCACGGTCTCGTTGCCAAAGCCTTCGGCATTGTCGGCCCGTGTGAAGTTGAACTCCGGTACCAACTGGCCATTCACCACGATTTGAATGCGGTTCACATCCAACCAGTTCGCGCACTGCACTTTGATGTGGAGCACTGGCTCTCCATCGCTGGCCAGCAGATCTTCGCCCGGGCCAACGGTCGAGTCGCCTGAAGTCGCCGTGACTTCCATGAAGGGACCATTCGTCATCACAACCTGGCCCTTCTCGAGGGCATGGCACACTTCCATCAAGTCGGCCTCGGCCGGATTGTCGGTAGTCGAACGGACATAGTTGCGTCGCCAGCCACTGCCGTAGTAGTTGTAGTGAGCATCGGTGTTCACCACGCCGGGAATACGGTAACCGAGGTTCATCAGCTGCAACCAGTTTTTCACCGTGTTACCACGGCCAGCTTTGCCATCGTCGCCGACAGTTAGTGGTTCGAAGATGGCTCCCATCGGATGTACTTCGATCACGTCGGCAAAGCCAAACATCTTGCGGAAGCCTTCGTCGGGCGTGCCATCGAGATTCTTGTCGCCGACCATCTGGCCGATGTTAGGGTGATTGATCTGCACCACTTTGTCGCTCTGCGAGTCCCACATGGCCAATCGCTCGATTTGCACTTCGGGATTCACGTGACGAGTCGGGCCACCGCCGTTTTGGGTGCGTGGACGCTCGACCAACGGGAATGCATTTTGGTGGTTAATCGGAAGCGGTGAGCCGGTCATCTCAATCCCGCTGCAGGTCAGCACCCGCTGCATGGCGTTGAAGTGCTCGAGGTGAGCAACATAAGTCGAAACGCGTTGATGCTCGGTGCAGGGAATGAACTCCAACTGATCAACCAGCAGGTTTAGCACCCGCCCGCGCTGGCTGGCGGTGTTGTCGCCCGAGGGGGACGAATGGCTGTGCAGTTCCGAGCTGAGCCAACCGGTGGTGTCGACCGAATGCACCAGTTGCTCAGCAACCTCGGTGGCCTCGCCCGCTGCGACTTCGATGTTCTTGATCACTGCGTCGTACTCGGGGCCATAGCTAAGCACCAGGCGATACTCACCCGGCAACACGGCCACGTCGAACGTTCCGTCGGCGGTGTGCCAGAGATTGCGAACACCATGCACCGCGCTATCGGGACCGAAATTGGGATCCTCGACGTTGAGACCGTACAACGCCACGCGACAGGGAATCGCCTGTCCTTCGCCGTCGGTCACCGAGCCAGCTACGTGGCCAAGTTGCGACAGCTTCGATTCGATCGTCACTTCCCCGTCTGCTTCGAGATCGGTGTTCAGATCCTGCTGTTTGCGGCCGAGCGACTCGATCACCCAGCGGTAGCTACCCACCGGCACCTTGGCCACCAGCGAGCCGGTATCGTCGGTCTTGGCCGTCGCGACCACTTTGCTATCGACAATCGCTTTGACCGTGGCGCCAGCCACGGGGCCATCGGGGTCGGTCACTTTCACCGTGACCGTCGCGGTCGGTTGGCCTTGATCGGCGGCAATCTTGGCCAATAGGGCCATGGTGTCGGGCGCTGCATAGAGCCGACGCTCGAGCACCACGCTCTTACCAGCGGCGATTTCCATAGCTTTGTTCGAATCGCTGCGATACTGAATGAGCCGTGGCTTCCGCTTAGTGGTTTTCTTGTCGGCCATCTTCCAGACGCTATCGACTGGAATCACGCCGTAGGCTTGCTGCCAGTACTCATCCTGACACCACCAGACGTTCAGCGGTTGGTGGACACCAAACTTGAAGTCACCATCGGCCCGGATGCCGTCGGCCAATTGGAACGAGACGGTCTCGTCGGTGGGATTGGTAATCAGCGAACGGATGGTGAGATAGTTCTTGCCTTCTTCGAGTTCGTAGCCAACGACCAGCGTGCAGGGCGACATCGTCGCTGTGGCATCCTCGGGGGGAGTCAATTGGTAAGCCACTTTGGCCGAGCCTTCGGTCGCGGGCAGGTCGGCAGGCCATTCGACCGGGCCGGTGATGTCGTAGGATCCCGCATGAGGATAGAAGCAGCTAAGCTGATCGTTCTGATCGCCCCGTTCGGTGAAGTCGATTACCGTCCCCGCCACGCCTCGGATCGTCAGGTTGGCGTTCCGCGACTTCTTTGCGTCGGCCACGATGGCGACCACTCGGTCGCTCACAAGTGCACGATCGCCGTAGATGGCATCGACTTCCTTACCAGCCGGAACCGTCGCGTCCCAGTTTTGTTCGTTTAACTTTACTAGCTCTGCCGCCTGAAGTGCAGCACTAAGCCATAGACAGACGATGGCTACTGAGAGGGTGATCAAACGTGGTTTCATAGAAGTTCGCCTTGAATGCAGTAGGTGGGTCGGTGGGGAGGGAGGCTGAACCGCTGACGTTTTCGCCAGCTTGCTTTGGATGATGGGCAATCAAACCGTTTCGGGCAAAGGTTCATCGGCGATCGGTACGGGGCTTTGATCGCGGGGAATGCGCCGACCGTAATGCACTAGAAGCATCGCTCCTAATCCGAGCGATACGCAACTCATCCAAAACGTGGTATTCACGAACAAAGGCAGAAAATTGATGCCTTTGGGTAGGTAGTTCTTCAAAATCATCACACCGACGTAGACCAGGTAGCCGGTCGCGTCGGCCAGGTACATCAGGTAACCAATGTTGCCGCGTTCGTGAAACGCAGCGAGCAATCGCTCGAACACCGTGGTATGGATTGCCACGTAAGGAACGTAGGCCCCCAGCCCCAACAACACCATAAAAGTGAACGGGTCGAGCACCCCGGCCGAGTGCCCCGCAAGACTGGCCAGCACCAGCACGAAGCCTCCGCAGATCAATGAATACGATCCGAGTAACGCGGTGCGGTTGTTACGAATGAACACGGCGCTGCCGTTAATGAAGATCACTCCAAACATCACCAACAACTCCGAGCGAGCAAAGATGCTTGGCTCGCCCTCGGTGCCGAGTTCGGACCATAGTTCCACGGCAAAGTCGTCGCGGAAGCTGCGAATCACAGTTAACAACGAATAGACAACGACAATCGCACTCAGCCCGAAAGCGTGTCGCAGGAACAGATCGATGCGGTCTTTACCAGTCATAGGTTGCCGCTCCGATCGTTCGCTCACATCGTTCTGATTCGGAGCGGGGATACGGCTCAGCATCCATACGCCCAAGAACAGCGGCGGTACAAACAACAAGCCAGTCAAAGCAGGCATCCAATACTCGGAAACGCCGAAATCGACGATCAGCATTCGCCCGACCGACTTCACGACGCCGGAGGCCAGAATAAAGCTGGCACACAAGCCAGCACTCAACGCTTCGGTTACCTGGCGACCTTCCAAGAAGGAGAGCACCAGTCCGAACACCATGCCGAGCGGCAAGCCATTGAGGAACAGGAACACGAAGTTCCAGGGAACCGGAGTCATGCCGAACAGTAGCAAAGCGAGCTCGGCCACGCCGATCAAGCCGAGGATGAACACCGCCCGCCGGCCCGGCGGCATCTCGGATATCACCTTGATGCCGACGAACTTCGAGATCGTATAACCCGACACCTGAGCGGCGACGAGAACCGTTTTGTAAGCGACGCCGTAGTATTCAAGACTCAGCGGCTCTTCGAATTCGCCGGCCGTAAACGGCTTGCGAAACGCGTACATGCAGAAATACGTCGTGAACGCGGCCACGATGCAGTAGGCCGAGAACACCGGCGACGGCAACCCCGACAACCATTTCGACATACCCGTAGCACCTGCGTCAGACGCGTCGACAGCCTCGGATGCAGCATACGGATTGTCCAAGTTCCACTCCCAGTCAGGGGGATCAACAGTCACGACACACGATTCGGGCGAGTCGCAGTATAGCGGTTTGCAGTAGCTGGTGCCGAACTTGGCGTGCTCCACTCGTCGAGCAGCCCACGCGCGAATCTACTGATGTAACACTCCCCCATTAAGAAGGCGTGAAGATGCCCGGCACCCTGCGCACTTTTCAGTAAAACGAACAAGATAATTGGTACTTTTCTCCTTCAACCGGCCGGAAACCAAACCGCTCTTCACCGAATCTTCATGGTTGTGATTAGCATCAGAATCCTTCGCGATAGTTTCCTGCATTCTCGGTGGATCGGCGGCGATTTACCCCATTCCCCCAGATGCGACCAGTCGGTATCCTACGTGAGTAAGAATCACGCACACCTGTTTTCTTTTGCCTTGGAGTCTCCTGTGTCCGCCGTTCGCATGGTGATGTTTGACCTCGCTGGAACCACGGTGCGCGATGAGAATTACGTGGCCAAGTGCCTGCACCGGGCGGCGGTCGATGTCGGCATCGATGTTTCGCTGGAGGAAATCGGCAAGAACATCGGCACCAACAAGCGTGACCTCTACAAGATGCTGATCGCCCGCTGGCGGGGCGACATTGCCTCGCTCGAGCAGCTTGGCACCCTGCAGGTCTCCGATGCCGATGCGGCGCTGGCCGAAGAAGCGTTTCACCTGTACGAGCGATACATGCTCGAACTTTACAGCAACGATATTCAGGAAGTCCCCGGAGCGAGCGACACGTTTCGCTGGCTCCACGACCACGATATCAAAGTGGCCACCGATACTGGATTTCACAAACAAATTAACGAAGCCATCATGCACCGGCTCGGGTGGCTTCGCGACGGTCTGGTCGATGTTGCCCTCGACGTACAGGACATCCCCGGCGAGCGTGGGCGTCCTACGCCGTACATGATTTTTCGAGCCATGGAACAGCTTGGCATTACCAGTGTGCACGACGTTGTGAAGGTAGGCGATCAGCCCGCCGACATGATGGAAGGCACCAACGCCGGTTGCCGCGCGGTAATCGGCGTGCTCTCCGGACCGCTCGATGCGGTCACGCTGGGAGTTCATCGTCATACGCATCTCCTTCCTAGTGTTGCGATGTTGCCACAGTTGTTCGAAAGCGAGGGTTGGGTTTGATCGCTAGTTTGCCAACTACCGTCCGCGCGGCCGTGATGACCGCTCCGGGTCGCGAGCTCGAAATCAAAGCATATCCACTTCTTCCGCCGGTCACCGGCGGGGCATTGGTTCGTGTTACTTGCTGCACTATTTGTCGCTCCGATCTACACACCTGGCGCGGGCGCCGGCCCGGCCCTACGCCGGCGATTTTGGGCCACGAAATCGTGGGCGAAATCGCCGCTCTGGCCGAGGACGTTACCCACGACTCGGCTGGTCAGCCGCTCGCCCCTGGCGACCGAGTGACCTGGACCTTGCACAGCTCGTGCGGCGAGTGCTACTACTGCCGTGAGCACCAGTTGCCGATGAAGTGCCTGGAGCTGCAAAAGTACGGGCACGACGCCTGCGACCAGCCGCCGCACCTGCAAGGTGGCTTTGCGGAGTACTGTCACATCTCGGCCGGCACCAGCCTGCTGAAGCTGCCCGACAACATTCCCGACACCGTGGCCGCGCCGCTCAACTGTGCTGCGGCGACCGTCGTGGCCGGCTGGGACGCTGCGGAGCTGAAGCCTGGCGAGCATGTGCTGATTCAAGGTGCGGGTGGTCTCGGTTGTTACGCTGCAGCGATGGCCAGCTTTGCCGGCGCCGAGCGGATCATCGTGACCGACATCCATTCCGAGCGACTGGAGTTCGTCCGCCGGTTCGGAGCGACCGACTGCATTAACGTCGCCTCGCTCACCGACGAGCAAATCGCCAACTGGGTTCGCGAGCTAACCGGCGGGTTCGGCGTCGACTGCGCGATGGAAGTCGCCGGCGTGCCAGCGGTCGTACCGGCGGGGCTCGCTTCGCTCCGCAAAGGGGGGCGGTTCGTTGAACTCGGCTGCTCGTTCCCCGAAGCAACCACCTCGCTCGACCTGTCGACCATCCTGTGGAACCTGCTCACCATTCGGGGGGTGCACAACTACGACTTCCGCCATCTGCAGCAAGCGGTCGACTTTGTGTCGCAAACGATCGACCGCTTTCCATTCGACGAACTGACGAGCCGCCAGTTCAAGCTCGAAGATATCGACCAGGCGATCGCCGCCGCCGAACAAAACGGCCTCGGGCGAGTCGCCATCGTGTTCGATTGACCCGAGCAGATAGATTCCCAATTTTCCCACCGATGGGAAAATTGAATCTGCGCGTACTCTATAAAACCAGTGGTTTTCGACTGCGAATAGATTCCCATTTCCCAAAACGCATCCGATGGGAATCTATTTTCCCACTGCGCACTTATCGCAAGTCGTTGATAGGTAACAAGTTGCATCAACACCTCCGCGATAGTTGCCCAAAATAGATTCCCACCGGTGGGAAACTATTTTGGGAGGAGTCAGGAAACAGGATTCGGGGGACAGGGGAGTTGGGATTTATGATTTCTGAGTTGCGGATGTCATCTTGAGGGAGCTTCCAGCGACCGAAAGATCTCAGCCTACCGCTTACAGCCTAAAGCCCAAAGCTTTGACAACCGCGCAGCAGCGAACGCCCCCGCAGACGAAACATCGCCTGCGTATCGTTAAACGTTCGAGTTCACAGCAACCATCACCTCACGCAAACCTCCAATCATCACAAGAGCCAATAGCCGACAGCTGAAAGCCGACAGCCAAAGACATACCTGTCCATTAGAACACTTCATGTGGCCAATTTCCAGCGAAAAGTTGGAAACTTAATGAACCGCATTGCCGTAAGAATTTCACCCTCCCGCTTGCGGGACGGGTCGGGCTATCAGGCCCGGGGAGGGCAACACCGGAGAACGGCGCGAGAATCGAAAATACTTTATTGAGCTAAACAGTCACCACTAGCAACAACGCCGCCCCCAGCTCTCCCCATTCCCTGAATGGGAATCGTCCCCCAGCGAAGGGTTGGGCGCCGGCAAGCTCCGCGAGCCAAAGCCCTACCCTGGCATGCCGGCTCTGCCCTTCCCTCTCTTACTCCTCGGCTTCCGTCTCCGGTTCGCTTGGCTTGGCAGTGTCGTCCTGGAATACGAGTTGTACGAAGTGGTACAAGCTGTTTCGCCAGTGGGTGCCGTCGTGCCCGTTGGAATCGACGTTCCAGAGGTGCGGCACGTCGTTTTCTTTCATGTAACGCTCGACTTGTTGGCTGATTCGCAGCAGCCCGTCTTTGTTACCGCACGAGAGCCAGAGCAACTTGAGTTGCTTCTTCGCCTGCTCGGGATTCGGCATCAGTTCCTCGACCGGCTTCGTGTTCGGTGCCGAGGAGAAACCGCCGACCCAGGCGAACGTATCGAGGTGCGTGAGGCCGAAGTTGAGTGATTGACCGCCCCCCATCGACAGCCCGGCAATCGCCCGTTGCTCTCGATCGGTGTTCACTGAATAACGCGACTCGATGGTGGGAATCACATCCTCCAGCAAGTCGGCTTCGAAACGCGCGAAGGCGGGCGCTGCCTGGTAGACGTTGCCCTCCGCCCGATCGTTTTTCTGGGCCCGCCCGTTCGGCATCACGATGATCATCGGCACCGCTTTGCCGTCGGCGATCAGATTGTCGAGCATCACATTCGGCTTCGCGAACCGATTCCATTCGGTCTCATCGCCACCGATGCCATGCAGCAGGTACAGTACCGGATACTTCTCGTCGGTCGAGTAACCGGGCGGGGTATACACATTCATCTTGCGAACGGTTCCCACGGTCTTCGACTCGTACTCGATCATCTCCAGCTTGCCATGCGGAATGTCGTCGCGGACCTCTAGAATGTCGCTCGCGGGATCGGGATAGTGCTGCTTGTCGTCGGGGCCAAGTTCCACCGGGCCGCCAAAGCCTCCTCGACGAGCAGGCCGCGCGGGCCGGGCGTTGTTCTCTGCTCGCTCCGACTCGGCTGCAGGAGCCTCCGGGGATTGCGCCATGGCCCTCTGACCGCAGGCGCTGCCGACAACCACGAGTAAACCGAGCGAAGCTGCCAGCAACGGATTCCACTTTCGGATGACAAGACTCATAGCTACTCCTCTGCGAGATGACCGAACGGACGCGTACCACGTTAACTCTATCCTACTGTACCAACACCGCAGGAATGAATAGGAGGCGGTACCTTTTCGATTTTGGTCGATATTCATTGGGCAAGCGGACCAATCCATCCATTTCTAGTCGTAGTTAGTCAAACCAGCTGCATCGCCAGTTGTTGCTTATCGCCTCACACTTCTTCTATCCGTTGAACCTGCAAGCACAAGTCAACACTAGCTTCGCCCCTGTTACTAGACAGCCCATCGGGCAGTTGTCACCATGAACGCTTGGCGACACATACCTTTTCGAGGGGACTCTAGGCGATGGCTCAGAACAGCGAACAATCTTTGCTCATTCTTCAGCGGCTGCTGGCCGATGGCGACGCCGAGGCGCTTCGCGAGCGGCATCGTCCTCGGTTGCCAGAAGAGCAGCCATTGCCGCCGCGGTTTCGTCACTCGGCGGCCAAGACTCCCGAGGCCATCGAGGCTCGACGGACCATCCTACGCGAGCAAGGCATTGCGATCGATCAGCTTTGCGGGTCCGACGACCGGATGGATCCTGAAACGCTCGAAGGCAACATCGAAAACTACGTGGGCCTGGCCCAGGTGCCGGTCGGCATCGTTGGACCGCTGCGGGTGAATGGGGCCTTCGCGTCTGGCGACTTCTACGTGCCGATGGCCACCACCGAAGGGGCGCTAGTGGCCTCCTACCAGCGCGGCGCGCAGGTCGTGAATCAAGCCGGTGGCTGCACCGCGTCGTGCCTGACCGAGTCGGTGATTCGCAGCCCCTGCTTTGTGTTCGACCGGGCGGCCACCGCAGGTGCGTTCCTCGCGCAAGTGCTGCAGCAGATCGACGAGTTGAAGCAGGCGGTCGAGAGCACCTCGCGGCATTGTCGGCTGCTGAATCTACGACCATCGCTGCTGGGCAAGGAGCTATATCTCATCCTCGAGTTCTTCCCAGGCGATGCGAGCGGGCAGAACATGGTAACGCTGGCGACCGAAGCCGTGTGCCGCACGATACTTGAGCGCAACAGCGTGACACCAACGCGGTGGTACATCGAAGGCAACTTATCGGGCGACAAGAAAGCGACGATGCTCGCGTTTTTGTCCGCCCGCGGCAAGAAGACCATCGCCGAGTGCGTGCTGCCCGAACCACTGGTGCGGCGGTACCTGCACACCACGCCGGAGGCGATGTTCCGCTACTGGCAGATTTCGGTGCTGGGGGGCATCCAAAGCGGCTCGATCGGCGTGCATGGCCATTACGCAAACGCGCTGGCTGCCATCTTTATCGCTTGCGGGCAGGACGTAGCTTGCGTAGCCGAGGCCAGCGTTGGGGCGACGCGGATGGACCTGACCGACGACGGGGAACTGTACGTTTCGGTCACGCTTCCGAACGTGATTTGTGGTACCGTGGGGGGTGGCACCCACCTGCCGACCGCGCGGGAGTGCCTGCAGATGCTCGGCTGTGTGGGCGAAGGCACCGCCCCGAAACTGGCCGAGATTATCGCTGCAACAGTGCTGAGCGGCGAAGTTTCGATCATTGGTTCGATGTCGGCCGGCGACTTTGCTCAGGCCCACGCGAGTTATGGTCGAAAAAAGAAGTCGTAGGGCCCGCGATGTCCGCTTCGCCCTCGACTTGGAACAACGGTACCTTCCCGTGTTAGTTTGAATTGAATTGAAGATGCCCAAGCAACTGAATGAGCGAGTCGACTTTTCGGGCGTGCGTTACGCCAATTGTTGGGAAGATGCCGACATCCTCTGCACGGCACTGAACCCACGCCCGGGTGCGCGGATGCTGTCGATCGCGTCGGCCGGCGACAACGCCCTGGCGCTGCTGGCCGAAGGGGCCGAAGTGGTAGCGGCCGATCTCAGTAGCGCGCAACTCGCCTGCGTTGAGCTGCGCCGCGCAGCGTTTCGCGAGTTGGACTACGAACCACTGCTGCGCTTCCTCGGCATCCACGACGACGACTCCCGCCTGGCGACGTTCGATCGCTTGAAGCCGCAGCTTCCCACCGAAGTGCAAGCCTACTGGCAGGCGCACCCCGAGTGGATCGAGCGGGGCATCTCGCACGTTGGCAAGTTCGAACGGTACTTTCATCTCTTCCGCGAGCGGGTGCTGCCGTGGGTGCATAGCCGCCGCCGCGTGGAAGCGTTGGTGGAAGAGAAAGACGCCAGCGGTCGACGGACGTTTTACGACCGACAGTGGAACACCTGGCGTTGGCGGTGGATGTTTCGCGTGTTCTTCAGTCGCACCGTGATGGGCCGCTTGGGGCGCGATCCCGAGTTCTTTCGTTACGTCGAAGGGAGCGTGGCCGATCGCATCCTCGCCCGGGCGGAGTACGCCCTTACCGAACTCACGACGCACGACAATCCGTATCTCGATTACATCCTGTTCGGCAACTACCGCACCGCCCTGCCCCGCTACTTGCGACGAGAGAATTTCGACAAGGTGCGCGAAGGGCTCGATCGGCTCATGCTAGTCGATGGCACCATCCAGCAAGCGGCCGAACAACATGGCGACGCGGGTTTCGATGGTTTTAACCTGTCGGACATTTTCGAATACCTCGACGACCAACTGTGCGAGCAGATTTTCTCGCTGCTCCGCGACAAGTGCCGTCCTCATGGCAGGATGGCCTACTGGAACATGCTCGCCCCGCGGACTCGGCCCGAATCGCTGGCCGATCGCTGGGAACCTCGCAACGAGCTGGCGAGTGAGTTGTTTGCTCGCGACCGCGCGTTCTTCTACAGTCGATTCGTCGTAGAGGAAGCCATTTGATGGACTGGCAGGCCGACCTACTTCCTGCGGCGCTGCTCGGCGGGGCTTTCGTGTTGCTTCTGGTGATTGCCGAAGCCTGGACCGTACTCGCCAGCCCCGCACCGGAGCGCCCTCGCAAGCTGGTGCATCTAGTGGGTGGGCTGATCTGCCTGAGCTTTCCCTGGTTGCTTCGTTCGCCTTGGACCGTGGGGGTGCTCGCGATAGGACTCACGGTGCTGTTCGTGGCAAGTCGCTCGCTTGGCATGCTCCGCTGTTTGCATGGCGTCGAGCGCAAATCGCGCGGAGTCGAGTACTATCCGGCCATGGTCTTCACACTCTTCTGGCTCGCCCACGAGCGTCCCTGGCTCTACGCCGCATCGCTGCTCGCGCTGGCCGTGGCCGACGCCCTAGCCGCGCTGGTTGGCAAGCGGTACGGGCGGATTCTGTACGAGGTCGACGACGAAAAGCGATCGCTCGAAGGCTCGCTCACGTTCTTTCTGGCCGCGCTCGTGGCGATTGGATTGCCACTGGTGCTCAGCAACGAAGCGACATTGCCATCGTTCTACGATCGGTTGCCGATTGCGGTAGTCACCGCGATTCTGGTAACACTGTTCGAAGCGATCTCGCGTCACGGGCGCGACAACCTGTGGGTACCGCTTGGCACCTACATGGTGCTCTCGCGACTCACCGGCGCGGCCGAAAACGAAGCCTACTACCAGGTGCTGAGTCTCTCGTCCGCCTGCCTGATCGTCGGAGTGCTCGGCATGTTTTCGCGGGCGCTCAACGTGGGGGCGACCCTGACGCTGATGCTCGCGGTCTACGGCTGCTGGGCGTTGGCTTCGTTCGATTGGGCATTGCCGCTGTTGAGCGCGGTGGTCGTTAGCTCGCTCGTCTGCATCTGGCTGCCGCCAACTTGGCCGCTGCGGGCGCGGGCCATGCTGCACATGGTATTGCCTGTGGTGCTGGTGGCGGCCGCTGGCGATTTGTGCGCAATTGCCGATCGCACGTACGCGTACGACTTGCTGTACGCTGCGTTCGTGGGAGGGTGCCTGATGGTGCTGGTGCAAAACCTCTGGCATGGCGAGATTCGCCGGCGACGGACCGGAGGGGTGCCGATGGCCGTGTGGTGCGCTGGCATCTCGCTGCTGGCGACGGGCGCCATCGCAGTTCCACTGTGGATCCGCGAAATCGGCATGACGCTGCAGTTCGCTGTCTTACTGCTAGCGATTGCCGCGATCGCCTGCATCTGGCACGACCGACTCTTCATGGGCTACGCCCCGCACACGCAGCGCCCCGCGCTAGTCGCCCGGCGACATCTCTCAATCGCCCTCGCCATGGCCGCGTGCGCGGCAATGCAAGCCAGCGGGCTCATTCCGCTGTTGAGCCCACGCTAGGGAGTTGGTGAATCGCGAGTTGACGCGATTCCGCACACCGGCATTTTTACACTATCCTATCCCCAATACGGACCTGCGATGCTGGCAACACAGTTCATCGGAATTGTCTCCTTGAAACCGTCTTGTTAAAACAGGTGAAGTTCGTTGGATAGTGGGGGTAATTCCTGAGAACCCATGGAAGAAAATAGGAATGAAATATCAATACCTACTGACAGTCGTTCTGTTGATCACTAGCTCAAACGTTACCGCTGCCATCATTTATGAGAGCGCGACATTGGGTACCACGGGGATTCCGCGGGAGGACGTGAGTTCGCAGATCGTGCCAGGGGCAAACATAAATCCCTATGTGTTCCAAGGAGTACGATTCGAGTTGACGCAGAATGTTGTGACGACTTCGATCGGAGGTCACTTCGTTGGGCCCTACAGCGAAGCAGACACCGTCTTCGGTGCCATCGTCGCGTTAGAAGGGCCGACCGATTTTCCCAATTCAAACGACCTCTCCACGCCAGACGTGCTTGGCACCACACTCATCACCGTGCCCCTGTTGTCGGATGACGTTTATGGCGACTTGGAGCTCAACCTTGCGCCAGGCTGGTACGCATTGGTGTTTGGAAGCGGCCTGTTTGAAGCCGAAGGACGAGGGGCCGCGGTGCTAAATAATACCGAAGTAGCTATTCCTGCATATATCGGACGGCAATTGGGTACAGAATGGTATGACTTGCGAAACACCGGTGGACGAGAAGGTCTTGTCAATTTCCGATTTACCCTCAATGGCACAGTAGTTCCCGAACCCTCTACACAAATGCTTCTAGCCGGTTTCTTTATCGCTCTAGTGATGCACTGCACGCTAGAGCGTAGATTCAATTCAAATACAGTCGGGTATCCACTGAGTAACACTTCCTTGAAAGAGACATGATGGGATTCTCCAAGAAACGCATCATGGTTCTTTACAACTCCCGTCCCCCAGCGAGCCCGCCCCCGATCCTGCAGCGATCTCTCGCGAGATGACTTTACTACCACCTACGACTGAGTTGCCGAGTCGCTCCCCGTGTCGATCACCTCGACGACGCCCGACTTCCCGTTCATGTGCACGGTGTCGCCCGACTTGACTCGATGTAGCAGGCCGCGGATGCCGACGACGGTGGGGATTCCCATCTCGCGGGCCACCACTGCGGAGTGGGAGAGCACGCTGCCGCGTTCGATGAGGATGCCGGAGACCGCTGGATAGAGTGGAACCCAGCCCGGATCGGTTCGCTCTGCAACCAGGATTTCACGGGCGAGCTGCACGTTGTCCGAAGGGTTGGCGATCACTTTCACCTCGGCGGTGACTTCGCCGGCGCAGACACCGATGCCCCGCAGTTGGCTATCGTCGCTGGTGGTCGCGAGGTCTTCGGGCTGGCGGAACTCGTTGCGATGGTACACCATGCCATGGGTGGTGAACCGTTCGTCGGGGGCTGGCAGCTCGTCGCGGTAGCGATCGAACTCGCGTCGGCGAAGCCCGGCCAGCTCGGCCAGGTCCGTGGTGACCGCGGTCCCCTTCACGTAGTCCCACACTTCGTCGAGCGTCAGGTAGAAGACATCCTCGCGATTCTCAAGCAGCTGCTCCT
The DNA here is from genome assembly GCF_007748035.1 of Aeoliella mucimassa. Lineage (NCBI taxonomy): Bacteria > Pseudomonadati > Planctomycetota > Planctomycetia > Pirellulales > Lacipirellulaceae > Aeoliella > Aeoliella mucimassa. Next base: position 1,535,791 of record NZ_CP036278.1, on the reverse strand, counting down.
CGGCCAAACGGCCCCCCATCGCCCGCAGTAGCTCGCGGACCACCCCGTAGATGCGGGTGCGGGCGAAACGCATGTTCTCGCGGTTCTTCACCCCCAGCCGCGCCCGTTTGAGCACCCGCGTGAACAACCACCGCTTGATCGGTTTGCCTTTCAGCGACTCGGCCGCGCGTTGTTCGGCGGTGCTACGGATTTGCTGCTCGCGACGATGCATCGCTGCGACATCGAGTGCGGCCGGATCGTCGAGGGCCAGGTAATTGCGGAGCATCTGATAGACCACGTGCGGACGATCGCGCAGCGAGTACTCTTCGAGCTTCAGCTCATTCATGCAGCGGAAGCCATACAGGTCGAGATACCGCTGCATCTCAGCCTCGAACGCCTGGCAATCGTCGCGGCTGGCCACGCGGGCGGGGAGCGACTCGACGGGGTCGTGGAGGATCATCTCGCGGAGCTCTGGGTTGCCGCTGGACTGCTGGGCAAGGCGGAGCAGGAACTTGGCCGGCTCGGCGCTCTCGATGCCAGGCTCGCCGCATACCAGGTCGTTGCCCAGCGAGTCGGACTCGTCCTTGCACCAGTTTTTCGAGAGCTTCCGCAACAGCCCAAAGTAGATCATCACGTAGAAGTCGTTGATGATCGGCGCCTTCCAATTCCAAAGCAGGGCCGACTCCATCTCGTAGTAGAGTTTCATCAACTCGTGCGGCGGCAAGCTCTCGAAGTCCATCTTCCGCCAGCGATCGTAGTGCTCGTGAAAGTTACTTTCGAACCGCCCGACGATCGTCTTAATGCGGGCGAAGTTCCATGTCGAACGCACGAGCAGCGCGATGAGCTTGGGAAACTCGACGAACCACTTATTGAAGAAGCTCGCTTCGGGCTCTGGCTCGTCGAGCGTAAAGGCCTCTTTCACGCCCATCATCGACTCCATCGCCCGGCTGTTGTATTGGTAGCCAGGGAACAAGCGGATGAGCCGATACCAGTTTTTCAGGTTGTAGTACACGCGGCCGCGAAGCAGCCCCAGCATATTCTCGAACGTACCGCGATTCTGGCGGACCACGTCTTGCGAGATGCCCATCACCTCGGCGAAGCAGTGATACACGATCGTGTACGCCCGACGAATGAAGCTGAACGTCATTGGACTGGTGACACCGCTGTAGCTTTCGATGATATTCGAGTTGTCCCACAACAGTGGATGCCCCGCCGCAGGGCCATACTCCGGCACGCCGGCCACGGGTCGGGCTTGCAGCAGGTAGAGTTCCCCCGCGTGATCGAAGCAAAACTCCAGGTCTTGCGGCTGGCGATAGCGGTTCTCTAGATCGATCGCCAACTGCGTAACGTGCCCGATTTCGCTCTCGGTAAGACTCGCGTGCGTGCGAAGTTCACTCGGCGTCGGCTCGCGGCGCAGCCCAGCGTTGGTCGCGGCATCGAGCACCATGCGTTCCGGCTTCTCGGCCAGCTCGCTGGTGATCGCGTTGGTTTGTTTGTCGACCACAAACGTATCGGCGTCGAGCCCTTCGCTTACGAGTCCCTCGCCCGCTCCCCACAGGCTCGAGACCACGACTTTCGACGTGTCGTACGTCGCGGGATGACAGGTAAATGCGACCCCGCTGGTGCGGGCGTCGATCATCTGCTGCACGACCACCGCCATCGGTACCACGCGGATCCCCCGCTGCCCCGCGTGCCCTAACCGGTAGGCCAGCGCCCGCTCGTTGTAAGCCGACGCCCACACACGTTTTACCGCCTGACGCACCTGCTCGACGCCCTGCTGGAATAGGAACGAGTCGTGCAAACCGGCGAACGACAAATCGGCAGCATCCTCGTCGACCGCCGACGAACGAACCGCCAAGTGACTCGGTGCCATCGACTCGACGGATTTGTCCAACGCTTGCTCCAACTCACTTGGCAGCGGTAACTCGACAATCCGCTGTCGAATCCGCTCAGCCAGTTCAGCCAGCTGCTGACTCTCAGGCGTCAGTTTTTGCAGCTCATCGAGCAGCGATGCGAGTTGAGTATCGGCTTCCAACGCATTGGCTGCTGCGCTGGCGGGCACTACCACGAATGAGGGGACCTGAAAACCAGCAGCGGTTAGGTCGAGCAGGCGAAGTCCTTTGCCTCCCACCAGCAGTACGTCGGTGGTTGGCAATTGGGGAGTGACAAGCAATGGTGAGGAATCGGGCGAGTTTACCACGTGAAGGTTACTCCGAACTTACGAATCAATTCGATCGCCAAGGCCAGGTCGAAGGCAATGATGTACAGCCCGGCGACTCGCTCGAGGTGCTTGGCCGCCTTGGCGGTCATCTGGCGAATGAAGGCCACGTAGCTGGTGAGTGTGGCAAGAAACATGACGATCAACGCCAGGTAGAACCACATACTAAGTTGCAAATGATATCCCACCGCGGCCACCATGCCGGTGTCGATTACGCGAATCACCAGCACCGTGGTTGCGGCCACGCGGGGACCAAACAGGCTGCTGTAGGTATCGACTCCCTCGATCTCGGCCTCGGGGGCGCGGATCTTTCGCGAGATCTCCCAGTTGAACGTCACAAAGAATCCCACGAACGCGTACCACCAAAACCATGGCGGCGCGTTCCACAGGTACTCTCCCGTCGAAAAGCTGAAGGGAATCATCGCCAGTAGCGGCATGATCAGCATGTGCGACACCGCGTACCAGATGAATCGTTCGCCGAGCCAGCGGCTGCAGAAGAACTCCTTCAGCATCAACAGCGAATAGCCGAGCGCCACGCTCACTGCCACCAGCGCGGCTGGCTTGCCGAGCGGTTGCCATAGCCCGGCCAGCACGAGTTCGATGCCAATCGCAGCGATACCGAGCAACGTGAGTTGGCGAAGAGTCACCAGCCCCCGCTGCAGCACCCGTTCGGGATGATACTGGCAATCGTCGGCATAGTCCTTGTGCTCGTCGAACACTCGTAAATGGAAGAAAAAGCAGAACAGCACGATCGCTCCCATCAACGAACTGCGGTTGTAGTGCAGCGATTCGTCGCGACTGGTGAGCACCTGAGCGAGCAGCGAGTTCGAGGAATAGTAGCTGACGATCAGCACCCCATGCCCAACAAGCGGAAATCGCTCGTCGGCGTAGGCGAGCAATCGCCGCCAAAAGGGAGTTTCCGCGGTAAGTTCGCGATCCGACACGTGATCATTCCCCCTTGAGTCTAGCTACGTATTTCGCAAGTCTTTCGGCTTCCACCGGACAAAGTCGCGGCTGGCCCTGCTCGACTCTAGCTCCGTGCGCAGTCGGGCATAGTCGATTTTTGAGTTATGTCGCGGATCGACGGGCAAACGCCCTTCGGTCAAGGCGATCTCGTCCCACTCAACACCCCGCTTGGCAAGCCGATCGGCAATTGTGCGGGCAGCAGCGTCGGTAGCCCGCGAAATGCTCGCAACCACTACCAGCCGCTCGTCATGCACCGCATCTTCGATTCCCAAGGCGGCCACCTGTTCCACGGGATCGCCTGCAGCAATTTGCTCGACCACTTGGGGATGCACCAACACCCCGTCGCGGCGAATCGTGGAATGCACCCGACCGACCAACCAGAAACGCCCCAGGTGATCGAAGTAACCGGTGTCGCCCATCCGATGCCAAATGGTTCCATGGCGATCGACGATTTTGTTCGCCGCGACCGCCTGGGGGTTGCGAAAATAGTCGCGGCCTACGTGCTCGCCGGTTACCACCAGCTCGCCCACCTCTCCAGCAGGTACTTGCCAGTCGCTCCAGTCGTTTTCGTTGAGTTGGACCGGCGAGTCGACAATTCGAATGACTTTCGACTGCAACAAATCGGTCGGCTTGCCGACGCAATATCCATCATGGCTGGCGACTGGGTTGCTCGCGATTTCTAAGCGTTCGGCAGCAGGGATATGGGCGACCGGCTCAGCTTCGGTCGAGCCGTAGACCACCACGATTTCGACGTTCGGCAGTCGCTGCTGCCAGAACGTCAGCTGAGCATCGCTAACCGGTGCCCCACCGACCAGGATCCGGCGGAGCGAGCTCGGCGGACTGCTTCCTACTAGAGCTTTGCACATACGATCGATCAACGGCGGCGAGCCGGTGATGGTGGCAACTTGCTCACGTGCGATCTGATTCACCAGCGCCCCGCCATCGGCTTCGGCCACCTTGCGAAAGTCGATTTCGGGAACAATCGTCGGGATGCCCTTCGCCAGATTGTTGAGCGCGAACACGGGGAACATTGTCAGGTCAATGTCGGAATCGTGGTATGGAAACTCATGCTGCAACGCGGCGTGCTGCGCCAGCAGGTAGCCGTGCGTACGATTAGCCCCTTTCGGCTCGCCACTTGACCCGGTGGTGAACGTAATAAGTGCCGAATCGTCTCCCTCGACACCGGCGATGCGACCATCGCCTGCGGTGCTTAGGAGTTCCTCCAGCGAGTGACGAGCCGCCCATCCACCCCAACGATTGCCGGTAGTGACCGTGAGGGGAATCTGGCGAAGCTGCGAATCCATCCACCGCAGCAAATGAGCTTTGCCAATGCCGAAATAGGCCTTGGGCTCCGAGAAGGCTGCGAAGCGGGCGATCTGTTGCCGGGAGATCCAAGGGTCGACAAACACGGCTGCGGCCCCGATCTTGAGCACCGCCAACAACAACGTGTAGAGGTCGATCGACATGGGAATCATGATCACCGCGCGATCGCCCTGTTCGATGCCCAATTTGGAGAGTCCAGCCCCGACGCGATCGACACGACTCCAGAGGTCGCCAAACGTGATCCGCTGGGTAGAGTCGGCCCCGTCGCCCATGACAATCGCCTGTCGGTCGGCGTTGCGTTCCGCGGCTGCTTTCAGCAGGCTCACCACGTTGGCCTTGTCGTCCTGCACTTAAATGGCCCCTTCGAATTTGTACAAAGTGTAATGGCGAAGCATGGTACCGAGCCCCGCGTCGAGCCGGCTCGAGGGATTGTCGTCGTGAATCAAACAGAGATTCGCCCGCTGGAAGCCCATGCCGAGCATCTCACGATACACCTGCGCGACCAGGGCGACCCCCAATCCGGAATGCCGCTGACCAGGCACCACGCCTAGAGACTTGATATTGATCGCCTTGGCTCGGCGTTTGTGCATCACGAACCGCAGCTTCGCCAACCAACCGTCCTGCCCTCGCATGGCGACAGCCGCGTCGTGGTAGTCGTGCACCGCAAATACGAACCCCACGTCTTCTCCCTCAGGCGAGCAGGCGAACCAAACCAGTCGGCGATCGAGCAGCGAGCGGGCCGATTCGTATAGCTTGAAGAACTCGTCGGCCGAAATTGGTGAGTACAACTTGTTGGCAGCGAAGATGGCAAGCGACAAACGATAGAGTCGCTCGAGTTCGCTCTCGAACTGGTCAACACGAAACGGCTCAAGCACAAACCCGCGATTCACCGCTCGCTGGTGAATGGGCTCAAATCGCTCGAGGGCCGTGCGAACATCTTCGAGCTTCTTCGAGTGATAGGTTTCGAACGGTGCGAATCCCGCTTGCTGCCATAACGCAGGGTAGTAAGCTGGGTTGTAGGGCTCCATCAGAAACGGAGGATCGTCGAACGGCCCCGTGACCAAGCGATAGCGATGCCAGGTGTCGCCCTCCATCGGCCCGATGATTTCGGTCGCACCTTGTTCGCGGAGCCAGCGAACCGCCGCCAGCAACATGGCGACAGCCGCTTGCGGATCGTTATGCGATTCGAAGTCGCCGATGGTCGCCGGCAATACCGATGACTCTCCAACGGCCTGTGAATCTTCCGCTGGCAACCGGGCGACGAGTCGGCCAACGAACTTGCCTTGGCGTTCGGCCAGGAAGCACCGCTGGCGGCCGGCAAACTCGGGCCGTGTGAGGCTACGCTCCACCGATTTGCGAGTGGGCTTGGTGTAGTGCCGATCGCCGGCGTACACGCTGTTACTCACCGCGATGAAATCGGCAATCGCTTGCCGACTGTCGGAGACCTGCCGAACCTCGACCGTCACGTATCTATCTCCCTGATTGCAAAAGCCCATCGACGCAGTGCGGTTTATTCTCGCATAAGAGCGGCCCGCCTGCCACAGCGGGTGGGGAGTCTGGACCGGCTGGCCACAAAACATGGAAAACTGGGGTTGGGCCTAGCAAATAGAATCGGTTAGATATTGCGTTCTCGAATGTTGTGGGGAATGAATTCCTGGTGTCGTCTTTCGACGCGCCCGACAGTGACGTCACGCAGCACCAACTTCCGACTTACGGCAACCCTTTCCTAGGCAACCATTCCGCCAGCCAGCGATTGTCGCCGGACTCTAAGAGCACGATCGACGAACGGCTGGCCGGGCTTAATCCGATAAGTATTATCGAGTTCGCGATTCGGTTATGGCCGAGGCAAATACAATCGATAATATGCCACTAAAGAAGAATTGAATAGGTTCGAATGGCCACCTAGTACTTACCAACTAGGTGCTCACTGGTGGTCTCAATCTGCCAATCGATATCTTCTTCTCATCGCTGGCTGCTGATATCCGCGGTCGGGCTATCGTAATCGGTGTGCTCGATGTGATCGCTAGTCCTGATCAGTGCCAGATGAAGCACATTGAATCCTTGCAGTGCTTCCCCCTCCTTCGCGTTATTCCATCCAGGCGATCAAGTCACGCAGCGCATCATAGATCTTAAAGTTCACGAAATAGTCGCTGCTTACTGCGGTCAAAGAACCGTGTAAAGTCAACGCCATATATCCGGCGAAAGATCAATGAGTTGACTCAACACTCTGTCGAACTCGCCAACCTGTCCCGTTCCACCGACATCGGCGCCATGTTCCTCTATCGTAATTTTCTATCCGAGGATTCACGTCTATCATCAGAGCAGCCACTCAGGTGATGGAACAAGATAACAGACGCCCAACTAGGATATCGCGGGAGCTCCATCTATCAATTCCTTGATTCGCTGGCTCAGGAGCTACGGACGCGAGAGCGATCGTCAACAAGCCTTGACCGCTGGCTTCGATATACATCTCGTGAAGCCGCTGGATCCAAACGAAGTGCTAGTGGCGATCTCCTCGTACCTTTCCGACGAGCCACAATCATCGTTTAGCACCAGCAATCGCCCACCGAGCAACTAGTGTATCGACGCGTGATTTCCATTTGACAGCTATCACAAACGCTCTACACTGTGATCACGAGTGATCGCATCGCAAACCGTGCCCGGATACCCAGGTTCATTAGTGCACAGTTCTTTTGTGTTCAATGGCCTTCAATGCATCAACGCTGTCGAGTCGCGCGTTGATCAGAAAGAAGTTCGCTCATGTTAGTTTTCTCCCGTCGAGCGAATGAGAAAATCTCGTTTCCTGAAATCGGAATCACGATTCATTTTATCCGAATTCAATCGGGCTCGGCCAAAGTGGGTATCGACGCGCCGCCGCAAATCCGTATCGTCCGCGATGAGGTAGATCCCTCCCAAGCAGTAAATACGCAGTTGGTGCGGGAAGAGTTTCTGCGGTTGCCTAGAGAAGTGCGACACTCGATTCGTAACGAGCTGCATGCGGTATCGGTGGGCGTGCATTTGCTACGAGAACAACTGCGGATGAATCTGGTCGACGACGCTCAGGATACATTTCACGAGATTCAGCAATCGCTTCGACGACTAGACGAAAATCGCGTGCTTCGCCGCCCCGATCCGTCTACCAGCAACCGCCTGACCACCGAAGACACTCGTACGGTGCTGCTTGTAGAGGATCAGGACAACGAACGTGAGTTGTTGGCCAACCTCCTCCGCATCAAAGGGTTTTCGGTTGCCACCGTGCCGGACGGGGAAGCAGCCCTGGAGTACCTAAATAGACACGATACTCCACGGGCGATCCTGGTCGATATGCATATGCCGAGGTGCGATGGTGCTGCGACAGTTCGCCAGATCCGGGCCAATCTGCAACATCAACAAGCTTACGTGTTTGCGGTAAGCGGCACTTCGCCCGAAGAAAACGGCCTGGAAATTGGCTCGAAGGGAGTCAACGATTGGTTCCCAAAGCCGGTCAACACCGACCTATTGATGGAAGCCCTGGTGGCTCCAATCTCCGCCAACTAGGTCTCGGAACTGCGAATAGTGCCTGAGTGCAAACGGTAACGACTGGCGCGATTGTATTGGTTGGCCAGTTATACCACGCCTCTTCAGCCGACTCTGTGTGTCGACCTCAGGTCGAATAGACAATGGTGAGGTACGCTTTGGCTGAGGTCTTTTTTGGCTCAGCACTTACGCGAGACTCGCCCCCCATGCACACGCTAGAACACGCAGAAAACCTGCTTGCCGAGGAACAGGCAATCGTTCAAATGGCTGCCAAGAATCGCGGCGCGTTCGAAATCGCGAACCGATCCGATACACGCGGGCCTGCGATCCGTTCTGGCAACGACAAGCTTTTCGATCCTGCGAATCCCACGTACGCCATGCAGTGCCTGGAGGCCATTCCGCACCTGATTGAAATGCAACTGGTGCGACAGGCTGGCGGGCCCAAGCGATTTGAGCTTACCAACTTTGGTTGGCAGCTCAGCCGCAACCTCACCGCGAAACAGGAAGAAGAACTGGCGATGACCGCCGCCCGACCGACTGCTGCTGAAGTAGCGCCGGTTGGCAACATTCAAATGACCTCTCCGATTGGCCGCCCTGCAACGGAACCGCCGCCAGCGGCTTCCCCGTTGGAAGCGGTGGAAGACTGCACCATTCCCCGCAGTGAGGAAGCGGTTAGCGAGTCGCCGACGATGCCGCCAGTTGCCGCGCCCGATCCAGATTTCGATCCACCGGTTCCGATGGCAGGCCCTTCCCCATCGACTACGCTGGCCCCTTCGGCCATTCCGTCCGCACCGACTCCTGGCCCCTCGGCGACCCCTCCCGATTTTGGTGGTAAAGCCAAGACGACCGACAAGAGCTTGGTCGCAGCGTTGGGCCTAGACAATGGATTCTTGCCGCCTGAACCTCGCTCGCTGGAAGAAACCGGTTTGAGCGGTGCGGTAATCGAAGACTTGATCCTGAAAGTAGTGCAAAACGCTGGCTCGATGACCGGTCGTCAAGTTGCCGAGTTAATTTGCTTGCCGCTGCCGATTCTCGAAGACCGTTTCACCGTGCTTCGTAATCGGCAACACATTGCACCAACTGGCTCGGCCATGCTTGGTGACTATGTTTATCAGCTGACCGACAAAGGTCGCGAGCGGGCAAGGTTGGCGATGCAAGACTCGGCCTACACTGGCCCGGCTCCTGTGCCACTGGAAGACTATGTCGATTCGGTCGAAGCCCAGACGATTCGCTCCGAGAAGCCAAAACGCCCTCAGTTAGAAGAAGCGTTCTCGGACATTAACGTCGAACCCGAGATGCTCGCCCAACTCGGCCCAGCGATTAGCGCTGGCAAAGGCATGTTCATTTACGGTCCGCCTGGCAACGGCAAGACCACCGTCGCCCAGCGTATTACTCGGTGCTTCGGACAGAACATTCTGATCCCGTACGCCATTATCGAAGATGGCCAGATTATCAAGCTCTACGACGCAGCTTGCCACGAACGGGTTGGTTCGCAACTATCGAACTTGCTGAAAACCCACGAACACGATCAACGATGGGTGCGAATCCGCCGCCCCACGGTCGTTGTCGGTGGTGAACTCACGATGGATAGCCTGGAACTCAAGCACGATCCGGTAAGCCATATTAGTGAAGCGTCCCTGCAGCTAAAGAGTAACTGCGGTAGCTTGCTGATCGACGACTTTGGCCGGCAACGCGTGAACCCCACCGAATTATTGAACCGGTGGATTGTTCCGCTCGAAAACCGCATCGACTACCTGAGCCTGGCGAATGGCAAAAAGATACAAGTGCCATTTGAGCAACTGATTATCTTCTCTACCAACCTTGAACCCCACGATTTGGCCGACGACGCGTTCTTGCGACGTATTCCGTTCAAGATCGAGGTCGGTGCCCCATCACGGGAAGAGTTCGTCAAGCTGTTCGGCATCTTCTCGAAGAAGCTGAAGGTCTCCTGCCCTCCCGATGCACTGGAGTACTTGCTGGCGCGACACTACGAGTCGTGCAATCGGCCTCTGCGTCGGTGCCAGGCCCGCGACCTGCTCGACCAAGCGTTGCACTACTGCGAATACAACGAGATCCCCCCGGTCGCAACCCCAGAGATTCTCGACCACGCGGTTAACAATTACTTCACCGCCATGGCTGGTACCGAGTAAGCAAATAACTGCCCGCTAGTGCAAGCTGCAGATCCACCTAATTGCGTGGCAGTCGTTGTTCCGGCGGTTCAGCAAGTTATCCGCCGGAGTGGCAACTTTGAAAACGCTCTAGCTAATAGGACTATTCACCTGCAACGAGTGTGTTCTCGCGCAGGGCATAGGCGCACCCCGGTCGCAAGCTCTTCGAGTTAGCTCACCACGCTCACAATGCAACCGCGGCAACTTGTCTTAGGTTGCCGTGGCCTTGGCGTGGGCATTGGGACGCATCGGTACCACTGGCACGACGAGCGATGCAGTGTGTCGATCGCTGTTATCTTCGGCAGCGTAACGCGACGCATTCACTTGATCGAGCACCAGGCTGGCTAAACCTTCGCAGGTCAGATAGCCGAGCGGACGGAATTGATCGTCGACGACTACCAAGTAATCGCTTTCGCTCGAATTAAAGGCTTCGAACAAGTCGCTTAGCGGCTGATTATATTCCACCGTGTGCAGTTTGTTCGCTCCGGAGGAGTCGGTGGGATGATAAAAGCTCGAGAACTGTAGCGCCCGAACCAGTTTGCCCTCCTCGTCCACCACCGGCATGCAAGGTAGCTGCAAGTCGGGGGTTGGCAACGCGGCTTCGAAGTTCTGGGCAGCTTCCTCGCAGGTGAGAATCGCAGGGAACAACTCCATCAGATCCTGGGCTACCACATTCTCAAACGGTACCCCTTCGTCGAGATCGCTCCGCCATTCGGCGATGCGTTGCTGTACCTCGGAAGCCATCGCAATGTGATCGCCACCAAAATAGTGCACCTGCTCGAGGGTCGATTCGCAACGATCAAGCAACTCGGTGGCCGGAGCCTCGCTGTTCCATTCGACCACAGCGGCCGAAATGGTGGGCACTGACCGAATTTCGCGAACCAACGTATCACTGATCGAGAAATCGCCGGTAATGGCTTTGGCAAACTCGCGGGCGGCGTCCTTCGTACGGTCGAGCGCGACCAGCATGCTGTAATCACCAAGCACACCGCACGTTTCGGTGTTGGTTAACCGCCGTTCGATGCAGCGGGCCAAAGTCGATCGCAGATGCCGAATCGCGTGCACTCCGTATTGTTCACGAAGCTGATCGCTATAGTCAATACCGAAAGCCACGCATGATTGGGGGGGATGCGACGCGTTGGCCGATTGTAGGGTTTGTACGAGGGCGTTCCGGGTCAGGATACCGGTATCGGGATCGCACTTCGCATAACGAAGCAGGCGGTTCTCAAATTCCAAACGTCGGACACCGGCTCGCATACGGGTTAGCAACTCACCTGTATTTACGGGGTAACCAACTACGTCGTCGGCCCCCTTTAGCAGTACCTTTTCGGTTGCTTCGGCGGTTTCGATGGCGATGCGATAGACGTAACTAGGCGACGTTGGCTGCGTCAGCAAGTCAGCCAACTCCGGATTGTCGCGGGTATCCACCAGCAACAATCCAGGCTTTTGTTCACGACGGCAAGGGCTTTCGTCGCTGAAATCGCAGGTAGCGGTCACGTGGTAACCAAAGATCGAAAGCGTCCACGACAAGTCGGAAAGCAACTCTCGATCGGCTGAAACGATTGTGACACGCAAATCAGTAGTAGCGGTGCTCACGAGAAGGCGGCTCCCCAGGGTTCAGGTTCTTCGCTCATGCACAACACTAGAGTCTAGCATTTACATCTGGCTACCACGCCCAACGAGTTCTAATAAGCTAGAGTTTTCGTAGCCGGGAAGCCCCGCGCCGTTGGATTACTGCGCCTTCCCGTCCACTTGCCCCAAATCTATATCAGAGGTTGTATCAGGTGTTTTCGTCATCACCACCCGCTGAAGATGCACGGCCGCGATTCGAGTACTACCCACTCGACAGCACCAAGCTTCAAACCGTAGACATCGACCAATTTCCATTTGTGATTGGTCGGTCGGCCTCTGCATCGTTCCAAATCAACTCCACATCGGTTTCGCGAGAGCACGCCGAGATCGTGCGTGCCCCAACAGGGTACTGTGTGCGAGATCTGGGAAGTACTAACGGAACGGCGCTCAATGGGCGCTCCGTTCGTGAATCGCCAATAGTCGATGGCGACACGCTAAGCATCGCCGACGTGGAACTTACGTTCGTATGCACCTCGCTGGGACGTTTGCAACGCACGCTTACCAAGCCGCTGCCGCGCAAGAAGCCGTCGATCGTGCTGCCCGGCACTACGCCTGAACTGGCCGCGGTGCGCAGCATGAACGAAGCGTTATTGCTGCAAGCTATTCCGATTGGCTGGAGCTACTTTACCGATCCATCAAGTGGTGCTGCATTGATGACAGCCGCCAGGATATTGCCGCCCGTCGACGAGTCGATGGTTCAGGGCGATGCCAAGCTGCCGACTCGCGTTGCTTCGCGACTCGAGCTGATGGGCTGGCATCTGGCAGCCGAGCATTTTGCTTCGCTCGGCCAACCAGGCAATCTATTGCTGAATATCACGCACCGCGAATCCCTCAATCCGCATACCGCCGACGCACTCGACGAAGTGGCGGTTTCGCTCAAACCGTCGCAAGGACTGGGAATCGGCATGTCGTGGGATTGGGTCTCGTCGGCTCCTGACTCGCACCGCATCCTGCATTCGCTCCGCGAACTGGGTCACACTATCGTGTTCCACGACTTCGCTGGCGGCGGTGGTTGCATCGAGTCGATGGATACCGCCCCTCCCGACTATCTTGTGTTAGCCTCGCAAGTGGTCCGAGATATTGCCGATCAATCGCGTCGCTTGCAGCGGCTCGAGATTGTGAATGCGGCTTGCGTTGCCCAAGGCATACGAGTTGTTTTACCACTTGGAATTTCAGAGAAGGACCAAATCGCCTGTCGTGATCTGGGTATTTCTGTGGTGCAGAGCGAGTCGGCCTCGTCTGCCCACGCCCCGATGCTGGCCGCGCTCAGTTCGTAGCGTAGGCAAGCCAACGATTGCCCAGCGACAACACTTCTCTTCGTTACGATTTAGCAGAGCGGTTGATATGGAAGCGGCCCCCGAAACGACGACCACCATTGCTCCTAGCGTCCAACTACCGGATGGCTACGTAGCAACTGAACGCATTGGCTCCGGCGGCTACGGCGAAGTCTGGCGGGCCACAGCCCCTGGCGGTGTCGAGAAGGCGGTGAAGATTGTGTTCGGCCTTTGCGATGAAGAGCTTGCCGAGCGTGAATTAAAGAGCCTCGAACGCATCCGTTCGGTTCGTCACCCATTCGTTATTTCGCTGGAACGATTTGAGATTGTCGACGGTCGGTTGATCATCGTCACCGAACTAGCCGACATGAGCCTCGACGCCTGCTTCCGCAAGAATCAGGAATCGGGTCGCATAGGCATTCCTCGAGACGAATTACTTGTTTATCTTCGGGATGCTGCTGAAGCGCTTGACTGCCTGGTAGAACGGCACAAGCTGCAACACTTGGACATCAAGCCCGAAAACCTGCTAGTGGTTGGCGAGCACGTAAAAGTGGGCGACTTCGGCCTGGTGAAGGAACTCGCAACGCGGTCGATGAACTCGATGATGGGTGGCATGACCCCGCGATACTCTGCGCCGGAAGTGTTTGACGATGCTCCCTCGCCTCGCAGTGATCAATACAGCCTGGCGATCGTCTATCAACAGATGCTCACAGGCCAGTTGCCATTCCCTGGCCGTACTCCCGCCCAACTCGCGAAGCAACACACACAAGCCGAACCGATCCTGCACAGCCTGGCCGAATCGGATCGTCGCGTGGTAGCCAAGGCGCTCGCAAAACGCCCGGAGCAACGTTACAACTCGTGCCGGGAGTTCGTGGCTGCACTAACCTCCGAAGCTGCGCACGTCCCCACCCGGCAATCCGCTGCCGCGCGTCCTGGCGCGACTTCGTCGATCGTCAAGCCATCGAATACCGCAGTACCTACATCACCTGTCGTCGCTCCAGTAGTAGAAACCCATCCCGCCCCGGCCAACGACACGGCTTCGTCGTCCTGGTCCCGAGACGAGCTCGCTAACCTATCGCACGACGAAGGGGTGAAGGACATCTCACTCCCTGAAATCAATGAAGCCTCTGCGGTAGCGATACCAACTCTGGTAGTGGGTGCCGGTGGTCTGGGCCTGAATGCCATGAATGCTACCCGGGCGCTGGTGGCCACAATCGATGGGGAAGATTCGCCCAATCCATTGCCGATTAATTTTCTGGCGATCGATACCGATCGCGAGACGCTGAAGCAAGCCGCCTACCTTGAAGGTGCCGGATCGCTTTCGCCGGATAACATGATTCACATGCCGCTGAAGCGTCCCAAGGAGTATCGCGACGACTCTCAACAGCTACTCCGCTGGCTGAGTCGTCGCTGGCTGTACAACATTCCGCGTTCACTAGAAACCCGCGGCTATCGTCCTCTGGGTCGCATTGCTGCGGTGGACCATGCGGAGCAAATACTCAGCCGGATGTATGCCAGCTTGTTTGCCTTGATGCAATCGAATCCTGATGCCAAGCAGTTACGGGTGGTCGTGATAGCTAGCACCGGCGGCGGTACCGGCAGCGGCATCCTGATCGACCTGGGCAACGCAGCAAAGTCGCTCGCCGGCGACCTGGGTATCTCAATTCGAGTGGATGCCATGCTGGTGACACCTGAGCGGGTTGCTGGTACTACCGATTCGCTGCCACTGGTAAATGCATATTCGCTTCTGACCGAACTGACCCACTCCCAGCAAAATGGCAACAGCGGAGCTGCATCGCCGACAGGTCCTGCTGAGCGGTTTGAGAGCGACAAGGCTCCTTTCCAATCGGTCTACTGGATGATCATCCCCTCGAGCCAGCGCGGCAATCGGAAGAACACGACCCTTGTGTCGATCGCCGAACAAATCGTACTGGAAGCCTCGAATCCCGTTGCGACTTCCGTCTTCGCCAATTGCCAAGCGGTTGACCAGAAAACAGGTTTCCACCTGAAATCTTGCGCGTTCAGCTTCGTGGACCTGTGCGACACCCCAGAAGAACTCTTTGAGCGGCTTAGCCAAAGTTTGCCGGCTCCCAAGTACAAGCGAGCAACTTTTGAAATTGGGTCGAAGAGCTCCCCGCTGGCCCGCGCCGTGGCCAGCCAGGTTGCCGAAATGGGCAGCTACGAATCAACTACCATGACCGACGTAGTAGGTGCAATGGCCTTGGGCATCGAGCCGCTGCAGGTTGCTGCTCGCCTGGCAGAGTTCTATCCCGATATCGCCGACGCTGCGCTGCGCGTCCACGCCCGCGAAGATATCGAATGGCAGGACCTGCTTCGTTCGCACGATCCTTCGAGTGCAGGCGACTTTGCATCGAAAGAGGTATTCTCCACGGATGCTTCCCCCAACGATGCATTCGATCTTGAACCAAGTTCTGCCGCAGCCGTTGGTGAAGACGCAACGATTCGACGTTAATCGAAGCGCGTAGGTTCTAGTAAGCGGCCTCCATTCGCATGACTCAAATGCGTAACTTCATTGCGCCAAAAGTGTAGGAATGCGGCAACCATTTTTTGGTTTCTTGTAACTCCTCTCTTCAGGGGGGTGCGCTGTTTCCCCCGATTATCAAAGTCGAAAACGATGACGTCGATAATTTCGACTATCTTTCGTCAGAAGGCCTAATTCTGCTTGACACCTGTATCGGACAACCACTTACAATGTGACGAGCGAATACAGCCCACTCCGTTCGACACTACTCCCTGTCACTCGCGGTTTCGACTTGGCCAATCGTGGCCAGTCGCCCACCCAACCGCGACGCCATTCACCCTACCCAGGTTGTCACTATGAATCAGCGTGAGTCACGCGCCCTGACGAAACGTCGCTTCGACGCCCGCGTGCTTTCCGCTTCGGTTTTGTTCGTATCGGCCTTAGTGCTGGTGGCCCATGCTGAGGAAGCACCGGTTGTCGATCCGGTTGATTCTTCGGCCAGCTCCTCGAAAGAGGATGCAACGAAGCAGATGCTCGATTCATACCAAAACAAAGCTCAGCCGCTGCTGGAGCAGTACTGCTATGGTTGCCATGGGGCCGATACCCAAGAAGCTGGCTTTCAGATTGATGATCTCAATCCAAATATGATTGATGGGTCGGATGCCGAACATTGGGATTTCGCGCTCGACATGATCAACCAAGGCGACATGCCCCCCGACTACGACGCCCAGCCCACCGACGAAGAACGTCGCGTGATGGTGGAATGGATGACCAGCTCGATCGAGTTGTCGCGTAAGTTTTCCAAACCAGTAGTCAACGCGAACCTGCGACGCCTAACCCGCGAACAGTACGCCTATACATTAGGTGAGTTACTACATCTCCCGATCGCTTTTGAGCAGGACCTGCCGAACGAAGCCAAGTCGAAAATGGGTTTTACCAACAGCGGCGAGGCCTTGGTGACTTCTCCGTTGCATGTGGAGTACTTTCAGTCCATCGCTCGCAAAGCGCTCGACAAGGCAATCGTCACAGGCGAGCGGCCGGAATCGCATCACTATCGAGTCACTTTGGGCACCGATGTCGGCAAAGGACACCATGCCGCGGTGATTGGTGGCTACCAGTCGGCACCGATTCCCAGAGAGCACGTTCGAGCCGAAATACTCGACGACCAAGGGCATCCCAGAAGCGGGACTACCGAAGAGGAAACCGCTGCATTACGGACCATCGAGTCTGATATCGGCATCGGCATGCGTGGCTCCGATGGTAATCGCTACCGTGTGGTCGATGATGGGTTGCTGCTCTATTCGGCATTGCCGCATACCGAGTTGCCGCCGAAGTCGTGGCAAGGACCTTCGCCAAACATGAAGCTGCTGCTTCGCAAGTGCTACCCAAGCGAAGGCCCGATTATCGCCCGCGTGGTGGCCTCGCTCGCCGCGATTGAAGAAGAATCCGCAGAGGCAGAAACTGCGGAAGGAGAAACAGCGGAACCGACTACCGAAGAACCACGCACCGCTGCGATTCGAGCGTTTGTGGGGAATCGTACCGACGATGGCATGGAGTACACCGAACTCACGGAACCTCACGTGGTGTCAGCCGAACCAGGACAGCCTGCGACATACGAATTCCGTGGTTACCTCGAGAACCTGCCGATACCGGTGATCGATCTGAACGATACCGGTGATCTTGCCAACATTATGATCCTCGGCATTTGGAACGATCACCTCGTGAAATCGAACTCCGAAAGTGGGGTTCCGATTGTGGTTCGTTCGATTGAGTTCGAAGCCCCCTACTACGAGGTCTGGCCGCCGGCCAGCCATACGGGCATCTTCTTCGACTCACCACTGAAAGAAACCGACGTTGATGCTTACACCCGCGAGGTGCTCAATCGATTCATCTCCAAGGCATTTCGTCGAGATCTTACCGACGTGGAACTCGATCGCTATTTTGAGTTCTGGCAAGCCATTCGCGGGGACTACGACAACTACCATCAAGGAGTCAAGGAAGTACTGATTGCCGCGCTTTGCTCGCCTCACTTCCTATATCTTGATACTCCTCTCGACCAGGTTGCTGCCGATGTTTCGTTGGCCGAGAAGCTAGCCTATTTCCTGTGGAACTCCCCTCCGGACGAAGAACTCTACCAACTAGCCGAACAAGGCACATTGCGTGAAAACCTCGGTCTGCAGGTGGAGCGGATGATCGCCGACAAGCGGTTCGAGCGGTTCATCGACTCATTCACCACCGAATGGCTTCGGCTCGATCGCCATTCCGGTATGAACGTAAACATCGGTGCCTACCGCGACTACACGCGATTTGTCAAACGCGACATGGCCCTCGAAACCAAGTACTTCGTCCAACATGTGATCGAAAACAACCTGAGCTTGCTTACGTTTGTCGATTCCGACTTTGCCATGCTCAACCAGAACCTAGCCGAGTTCTATGGTATCGAAGGAGTCACAGGCGGGGAGTTCCGGCCGGTGTCGATCACGCCCGACATGCATCGTGGCGGGCTGCTCTCGCAAGGAGCGTTCTTGTGCGGGCACTCCGATGGCACGCAGGCCCATCCAATCAAGCGAGCGGTCTGGCTGAAGGATAAGATCCTCGGCACCCCCCCTCCCCCTCCCCCACCGAACGTACCCCAACTCGATCCCGAGACACCTGGATTCCAGAACCTGACCCTCAAAGAGCAACTGGAATTGCATCGCAACAAACCATCGTGTGTGGATTGCCATCGCAAGATCGATCCCTATGGCGTCGCGTTCGAGAACTACGACGCAGTGGGTCGCTACCAACTGAAAGCGAAAGGCCGCCCCATCGATTCACGATCGGAACTTCCCGATGGTACGGTGGTGAATGGCATCGACGAACTGAAAACCTACCTGCTCGAAAAGCAGCCCGATGCGGTCACTAAATCGGTAGTCGATCACCTGATGGCCTATGCTCTGGGTCGCGATACGAACTACGCCGATGAGCCTCAGATCGATGCGATTGTCGATCGGGTAGTGGCCGATGAGTATCGCGTGCAAACCGCGATTCGAGCGATTGTTGAAAGCCCCGCGTTCCTGGGCGTCGAGACGAGTATCGTATCCAATTCAGGCGAATAAAAGGACTGATGCAACCTTGCCGTTGCTAGGGAGAACAATCACATGAGTCGACAAAGCTGGAAGATCGACCGCCGCACGATGCTGCGAGGCGTGGGAGTCGCTTGTGCATTGCCATACCTCGAGGCCATGGGACTCGCAAACACTGTATCCGCGCCGCCAGCGGCCGATATCAAGCGGATGTGCTTTGTATATTTCCCCAACGGTGCGAGCTTGCCGCCAGAGTCGAATCCCGCCCACCAGGAGTGGAGCTGGTTTCCGATGGGCAGCGGGGCTGATTACAAAAACACCCGAGTGCTCGAATCGCTCAATCCACTCCGCGACAAGATGTCGATCCTCGGTGGCTTCAGCCATCCCAATAGCCGGAGCGTGCTCGGGCATCTAGCAGCCGACACATGGCTGACCGGTGGCGACCTGCGTGGCTCGGTTTATCAGAACCAAATTTCCGTCGATCAGGTTGCCGCTCGCCATTTCACCAAGGACACCCGTTACCCGTCGCTAATCCTCTCCACCGACGGCGGCATCGGCTACAAGTCGCGTGTATCGACGCTCAGCTTCGGTGACGGCGGCCGACCAATCCCCTCCGAAAATCGCCAGCGAGCGATCTTCGAGCGATACTTCGCCCCGGCTGGTGGTTCCTCCTCGGACGAACGCCGACAATCGCTGGCTCAACGCAAGAAGATTGTTGATCTGGTGATGGAAGACACCGAATCGCTCGAACGCAAATTGGGCAAGGCCGATCGCCAACGGCTCGAGGAGTACATGACCTCGCTAAGCTCAGTCGAGGAGCAAATTCTTCGCAACGATCGTTGGCTCGACACTCCACTGCCGAAGGTCGACGGTACACAGATTAACTTCGACTGCAATCCGGCTGTCGACCCCACGGCCTACCTGCGGACCATGTTCGACCTGATGGTGCTCGCTTTGCAGACCGACATGACTCGGGTGCTGACCTATATGATGGCCCGCGAAGATGGCATGGGCTTCGGTGAGAACTTCCCGAAGCTGGCCCTTGGCATCAAAAAGGGCCACCACGCAATTAGCCACGATCAGGCTGATGGGCACTGGGAAGAATGGGGCAGCTACGACCGTTGGCTCGCCGAACAGTTCGCCTACTTCCTCACGCGGCTCAACGAGACCCACGATGCTCGGGGACCACTCATTGATAGCACCATGGTGCTGTATGGAAGTGCCTGCAGTACAACACACAACGCAGTGAACTACCCATTGGTGCTCGCTGGCGGCAAGTCGATGGGCATGAATCATGGCCATTACTTGAAGATGGCCGAAGAGACACCGATGTCGAATCTATTTGTCAGCATGCTCAATACGGTCGGATGTCCCACCGCTTCATTTGCGGATAGCACCGGCCCATTCGCTTGCGACTCGCATCAACTATTCCCCACATCGGCCGCCCCTCCCGCTTAGGGAGGGGGGACCGCTAACAAGTGGGTGACCCATTGGTCTAACAATCGCCGCGTTACTTGTCGTCGCCGAGTTTCTTCAGACGAATGTTGCGGAACATGACGTTCATCGGCTCACCGACATGCACCTGGAATGCCAGCACACCACTTTGCGAAGCACGAGGAGTGTCGTTATCGACGATGTTCACGATCTCGCGGCCGTTGATCTTGTGGATCAGGTGATTGCCATCGGCCACGATTTCGTACTTCTGCCACTGGCCGGCCTTTACGTCTTTGAATAGCTCCTCGCGAGTCCCCAGTTCGCCGACTACTTTCTTTGCGACTTGCTTGCCGCCATCGGAAAGCTCGACATCCTCGCCCGGTAGCGCCAGGATGCCTCGGCCACCTTCTTCGTAAAGAATGCCCATGTATTGATTGGTGCGTTCGATGTCAGCCTGGTAACCACGCACGACCCATTTGCCGACCTCAGGATGATGCTTCGAACGATACTGAATGCCTGAGTTGCCAACTCCCTCGTCGGCAATGCAGAACTCAAGTCGCAGCACGAAGTTATCGACTTCGTCCTTGAAGATGATAAACTGATTCGCCTTGAGTGGGTTTTCTTTGGTAGTAGTTCCCGAGATCGACTCTTCTTCCACTTTCCAAATCTCAGAATCTCCATCCCAACCATCCAAGGTCTTGCCATCGAAGATCGGCACAAACCCTTCTTCGCTCTTGTCGGTTTCTTCCGCCCAACCCAGTTGGCCGGCCGCTAGGAATAGCACGGACGCGAGTACAACAACGGCCCAAGAGAATCGTGATTGCATGAGGTAGAACTCCGTTGAGACACTTCAATGAATAAAGGGATCGATTTACTGCACTTTACCATCGCTCACCCAGTGCGCCGGGTCAACACTTTGCAGACAAATCACAACTATTCTACGTTCTTCCAGCTTCCGCACTCAGCACTTGCGAGCACCGCGTCGCAGACCTGCTGGGTTTGCAGTGCATCGCGGAACGTCGGACCGACTGGGGTGCCGGTCGCCAGTCCTTCGAGGAAGTCGGCCACTTGATGTACAAAGCTGTGCTCGTAACCGATCTGCAGGCCGGGCACCCACCACCGATCCATGTAGGGATGCTCTCCGCCGTGGTCGGTGACATGAATCGATCGCCAGCCCCGCAGCTTGCTTTCGTCGCGATGGTCGAAGTACTCCAGGCGATGCAGATCGTGTAAGTCCCACTTAATCGAAGCATGCTCGCCATTGATTTCGAACGTATACAACGCTTTGTGCCCGCGTGCATAGCGAGTTGATTCGAACAGCCCTAGCGAGCCATTTTCAAAGTGACATAAAAATGCAGACGCATCGTCGATCTTCACCGGTTCCATTTTGCCGGTCAGATTATGATGCCGCTCTTTGACGAAGGTCTCGGTCATGGCGCTCACGTTGCGAATGGCACCGTTGAGCCAAAGTGCGGTGTCGATGCAGTGAGCAAGTAGGTCGCCGGTAACGCCGGATCCTGCGGAGCTGGCATCGAGTCGCCAGAGAGCGGTTCCCCCCTGTGGCAAGTCGTCGGCGATCGTCCAGTCTTGCAAGAAATTGGCCCGATAGTGAAACACTCGGCCGAGCTTACCTTCCTGAATCAGCTGATGGGCGAGTGTGACCGCAGGCACGCGGCGGTAGTTGTACCACACCATGTTCGGCACGCCGGCCTTCTCCACGGCTTCGCACATGGCCTGGCCATCGGCGGTGTTCAATGCGAGTGGTTTCTCGCACAACACGATCTTGCCGGCCTCGGCCACGGCGATGGCCATTTCGCGATGCAAATGGTTCGGCACGCAGATGTCGATCGCGTCGATATCGTCGCGCTGCACGAGCGTCCGCCAGTCGGTCTCGAACGAAGCATACCCCCAGGTCTTAGCGAACGCCTCGGCCGACTCGGCGTTCCGTGCACAAGCAGCTTGAAGCACCGGTGTGTACTCGAGGTCGAAGAAGTTACTCACCCGATTATAGGCATTCGAGTGGGCCCGCCCCATGAAGCCGCAGCCAATGAGTCCGATACGAAGAGGTTTTGTCATGGTTAATCCCACCCGTGAGCTTGGCGAACTTGAATCATGGTTTCGAGAATATTATTCCAAGTACTTGGTGTTTCGAGCACTTGGTTAGGGAACATGCACCCATCCCAGCAAATATGCTGAATGCCGCGATCGGCTGCTCCCTCGAGCCAGTAACTGGCGCAACGCACGATGTCGAGCTTGCCGCGCGGGTCGTCGGCCTGGCAGTGCTTGCCGGTCTTGTCGTGCGAGCCGGCACCAAACACTTCGCCATCGTTCTGGGCGATGTGCAAATCGATAGTCCATGGGCGTAGCTTCGACACCATTTGCCCGTAGGCTTCGTAGAACTCCTGCTCGCTGTAACCGTCCTGCAGCAATGCATACTCTGGAGCGTTGTAGCCCATCAGAAAGAGATAGGTGTGTGCCAGGTCGGCTTGGAATCCAAGCGTTTCTGGCATCCCAACTTCTTCCAGCAGGTTGAGCATGTCCTGCCAGCTATGCATGCCGGCCCAGCATATCTCGCCCTCGGCCGCGAGTCGTTCCCCGTAGTCGGCCGCTACTTTGGCCGCTTCGCGAAACGTGTCGGCGATACGGCGTGTGTTTGCGACTGGATCTTCGCGCCATTTCTCAACGCCGAACTCGGCCGAGTCGATGCGAATCACCCCGTACTTTCTCACGCCATGCTCGTTGAACACCTTCGCCGCGCGACAAGCCAGGCGAATCGATTCGACGAACTTACTCCGGGCGGTTTCGTCGCCCATGGCGGAGTCGCCGACCGTGCCGGGCCATACGGGAGCGACTATCGAGCCAATCGCCAGACCTCGCGACTGAATCTCGTCGGCTACCTTGCGAAGCTCGTCGTCCGACGAGTTTGGATCGGTATGGGGATTGAGCAAAAAGCAGTCGATGCCATCAAACTTCTGGCCATCCACTTCCGCAGCGGTAGTGAAATCTAGCATTTGCTGCAAACCAATGGGGGGCTCCAGCCCGGGCTCGTCTCCTTTACCAACCAGCCCAGGCCACATCGCATTGTGCAGCTTTGGATGAGCGTGACTCATCGTTTCCTCCTGATATAAACCAAGCGAGTTTAAGCCTTGTAGTCGCCAACAGCTGGCACGGAATCGAACGTATTGGGACCAAAGTAACGCAGTCCTTCGAGCGGCTCGCTGCCGGTGTTTTCGATCTCTATGCCTCGATTGGCGGCCTCGTGCGTGATGAAGATCTCGTCTTCGGTTTCGGCACCGAACTTGATCATCGTGGGAGTCTGTAGAGCCAGGGTGCCCATGCGTCCCTTGCCTTGCACGGTAATCCACCCACTGGCGCCAGGGTCGTTCAACACACACTTAGCACCAGGTTCGAGGGTCAATCGCTTGGCGCTAAAGAGCTGAGCGCCGTCGACTCGTCCGTACACGATCCAGTCGTCTCGCCAGCCATCGCCGGAGTTGGCCGTGATGGGTTCCAGGTAATTGCTCTCTTTGAAATTGGGGTCGACGTTCCGCTCCCAATCAAGTTCGTCGACGATGAAATCGAGGTCCTGGTGCTTCTCCTCCGGCATGTCTTTCACCAAGAGCGACCATGGCACGTAGCGCCCTTCGACGATGTTCTGATACATGCCGAACACGTCGCTACCCCACTGTGGCTCGTAGGTACAAAGTGAACCGGGAGCGTGCAGCACTCCGGGTGGGATCAACCAACCAGATCCTCGCTTCAAGCGATACGCCTTGGAGAGGTCGAGGATGCCGTTCTCGCCGTTGTTCCAATTCTCCAAGCACTTCCGCACTTGATCTTTCGTAGTGCCTGGCTCGAGTCCCATGAAGGTGTAAGGGAAGTTGTTGTCGCAGTTGTTATATTGTGGCGGAAAATAGTAGCTTTCCGGCTTGCCTTCCTGCCCCACCAGCTTGGCATCCTCAAAGCTTTGATGCATGTGGTGAGGAATCGGGCCCATGTTGTCGAAAAACTTCGAGTAAACTGGCCAGCGTTGGTAACCTTCCCACATTGCCTGACCGATCATCCGCGCACCGGCTTCGGCTACTGCGTCTTTCAGTAGAAAATGCTGCCCTTCGAAGAGCACGAAGCTCTGCCCTTCGTACCACACGCGTCCTTCGTTGGCCGCGTCGGTGGTGCTGGCAAACCAGCGTTCATCAATGCCACCGCGTTCGGCTCCGTACGAATAATAATCGCGAGGGTCGAGGCGAATCCGTTTGCCTGGATGAAGGAAACTGCGTGGCACCCAGTTAGGCGACAGTCGAAGCAGCCCTTCGCCTGCATCGAGAGCACGATCGAGGATGGCTTGCACGTTGTCGCTGGATACAATGTTCTGCATCATGATAGGTGGAACCTGGGAAGAGAATTAGAAAGCAATGGCCGCGGTAAATCAGGTAGGTGACGCGGCAAAACCCCAAAGTCGAAAAGGCGAGGTAACCATGGCGAGTAGTAACTGGAGTGTATACGCTTCCGACACCCCAATCCAGTACCAGGACTTCGCGGTCGAAGGCCTTGCCGAACTGTCGGCTTCGCTGCGTCGACTCTATGGTGGATTACAGGACGGTGTCGACCTACTAACGCTCCGCAATGGTCCTTTGCAAATCGATCTACTTCCCACGCGAGGCATGGGGGTGTGGAAAATGACCTGCGATGGAGTCGACATCGGTTGGAAATCGCCGGTAGCGGGTCCCGTGCATCCCAAGTTCGTCAACCTATCCGATCCAAGTGGACTTGGTTGGCTCGATGGGTTCGACGAGTTGATCGTGCGCTGTGGACTAGAGAGTAACGGGGCTCCCGTGTTCGACGAGCAAGGCACACTGCAGTATGGATTGCATGGCAAAATTGCGAATCGCCCTGCCAGCGAGGTCATTCTTTCGATCGACCCCGAACAGCAGTTGCTACGCGTTTCGGCAATCGTGCAGGAAACACGTTTCCACTTCACCAAACTACGACTGCGAACCACGCTAACCACCCGCCTGGGAGAAAAGGGATTTACGCTACAAGATCAAATTGAAAACATCTCGGGCATGCCGGCCACTTGTCAGTTGCTGTACCACATGAATGTCGGCCAACCGATACTCGATGCCGGATCCAAGGTGATTGCTCCCGTGAAAACGCTGGTGCCTCGTGATGCGAATGCCGCCGAAGGGGTAGGAGTCTGGGAAACGATGCCAGCTCCGACCCCCGGGCTGAGCGAACAGGTTTACTTCATGGACTTGCTGTCGTCCGAATCCTCCGAAACCGAAGTGGTGCTGCACAATCAGGCGGCGACTCAGGGAGTTGCTTGCAGGTACCCAACCAACTCGCTACCCTGCTTCGCATTGTGGAAGAACCCCGTGCCATCGGCCGATGGGTACGTCGTCGGTTTGGAACCCGCTACGAACTTCCCCAATCCCAAACCTTACGAAGCCCAACACGGGCGGGTCGTCATGCTTGATCCGGGCGAAACGCTCGATGTGGGGTTGCGATTCGACTACCTACCTACGACCGATGCGGTGGCCGCGGCTGCGCGTCGCGTTGGCGAGTTGCAGTCGCAAGCCAATTCGCAAGTTTATACCTATCCACAGGAAGGTTGGACTTCGGCCGTGTAACCGCACAGCACAGGAGCAATTGCTTAGGAACTTTTGAGTTTATTGGAAATCTCGTTGGATACTTTGGTTGCTTGCTCCTTTAGCTCAGGAATGTCCTGTGCCTCGTTGGCCAGTTCCAAATTGGCTTGGCTCGGGTAGCGTTCGAGCACTTCGAGCACCATTTGTTGCTCATTCGTGCGAGTCGCTGCCTGCCAAGCCTGGCGGCACATTTCGCTTCGCTTGGCAATATCCATTGGCAACTGACGAGCAATGCGAATGTAACCACGCAGTGCACGAACCTGGTAGTTGCCGGCTACGTTGTCGCTGGTTGCTACCTTGAGCAGCACTGGAGCGGCATCGGCCGTAGACCACTTGCCGAGCAGGCGAGTGCCAACGTCCTGCAACGCTTTTTCGTCGCTAACCGCGGCATCGCCGACCGTTGCGAGGGCTTTGGTACCGCTGACCGCAGCAACGATCTCAAGCAACTTGCTCTTGAGTTCGATCGACGAGGCCTTCTCCACTGCGGCCGACAACTCGGCAGCACAGGCCTCGCGGTCGGGCATGCGAACGCTGGCGGTCTTGAGCGCCTGAATCGCCACTGGCAGGTCTTCGCTGTGCTTGTCGCCCAGCACCTTATCGACCAGCAGCGAAAGATTTTCGGCCTGTACCACTTCGCCAAGGGCAACGAGTGCTGCCTGGCGAATTGATGGCTTCGCGCTCTCAAGTGCGGGCTTCAACAAGCCAGTCGCGTCGATACGACGCTCGCCGACCAGTGCGATGGCCACGGGATAGGCTTTGCCCTCGCCGGAGTTGACGACCGACAATAGATAGGTATCAACATCGCTGCCAGGAATCGTGGCCAGCGACTTTTTAGCCAGCTGCGATTCTTCCGCATCGTCGCTCGTGGCAAACTCGAATAACAAGTCCAAGCAACTGGAGTCGCCGATTTGCCCAAGGGCACTAATGGCTGCCAATCGTACCGGTTTGGCACTCTGTTCGGCGGCCGCCATGATGGCTGGCAGCACCGCTTGCTTGGGCCGATCGGTCAACACCTGCACAAGCAGCGCTGCTCGCTCAGGAGTGGTATTCGCCAACTCGGCCACGAGAGCCTGATCGACTCCTCTGCCCGACAGCTGACGAGCCGTGGTGAGTCCCAAACGGAACAGGTCGCGATCGTCCGAACGAAGCTGCGTGACAAGCAACGGAACGCCCAACTGCCCGCGGGCCAAGATGGCTCCCCGTGTTGCTTCGAGCATTCGAGGCTTCGGCACTTCGGCCTGACGAACTAGATCGTATAGCTTGATCGCTTCGGCGGTGTTCTGGTTCGCCAAGCATTGCTCCGCACAGAGGATGCATCCCTCAGCAACTGCAGAGCGAACGGTTTCGGATTTGGCAGCAATCATGGGAGTCAGCGCCTGCGCGGCGTCGCTCCCTGCAATGCGTCCCAATGCCACGGCGGCAGCCGCAGCGACGTTGTCGTCGCTGTTCTTGAGTAATGCGGCGAGTGTTTCTGTCGATTCGGCATCGCGTCGCACGCCAATCGAGTTGATCGTGCCAACGAGCAAACGCCCTTCGACGAGACCGGTCGCATCGCGAAGCGCCTTGTTGGCTTCGGGGCCTGGAATTGCTTCCAGAGCAATGCGAGCCCAGGAGGCCAATTCTGGATCGACGAGCAGCTTGCCTAACGTGGGCACCGATTCCGTGGTGCCGTAGATAGCCAGGTACTTGCAGGTCACGGCTTTCTCGGCCGCGGGAGCATCGGAGTTGAGCTTGGCCAGTAGTTCGGCTTCGCTCTTTTCGGCGTAGGCCGAGCTAGCAGCCAGCAGCACCGCCATGCCCAAAGCGACGCATGCCGACAAACGCAACTGTTTGTGAATATTCAACATGGGAATGAACCAAGTGAGATGAATGATCGAGAACAGGGAACCACCCGCCATGGCAAGCCGATATCCCTGGTTAGATAGACCGTGTCAGTGGGGATTACAGCCGCCAAGGTTCGCGGAGTGCTTCGCTACGCAAGCGATTCGCCTCCGCGTCGTCGACAAACATATGTGTCGAGTTATCGAGCTTCACCTGACGATCCAGGAACAGTGCGATGTTGGCCGCGTGGCAAGCGATATGGGCGTTGCACATCGCTTCGGCGTTGCACTTTGGCAAGCTACGCGACTTCACGCTATCAAGGAAATCTCGAACGTGGAACGTAGCGGGGTAGCCGCCGATCTCCTCGACCTTGCGACCAGCAAGCAGTTCGGGCGAGCTGAGTACCAGCTTGCCGCTGTCGCCCGCTTCGACCCAACCGTCGTCTCCTTCGAAACGCACCGGGCACGATCCGAGTGGAATCCACCCAGTTTCACGGAAGATCAGTTCCACGCCATTTTCATAGCGGGCGACCAACTGCCCATTTTCGGGAGCGTCGTATTCCACCGGTGGGGGACAATCGTCGACCGCCCACTGGCAGAGGTCCACGCAGTGCGAGCCCCACTCGAGCACGCCACCGCCGACGAGACCACCACCCTTTTCGAAGTTAAAACCGTCGAGCAGTGCTTCGTTGAATGGACGCCAGGCCGCGGGGCCGAGGTACATGTCCCAGTCCACCACATTCGGATCGGGCGCGGGTTGCGGGGGAAGCCAACCGCTGGTCATGGCATGCATGCCAGCAGGGTGAGCGTACACTCGACGCAACTTGCCGAGCTTACCGGTGCGAGCCAACATGCAGGCGAACGCGAAGTGCGGCAGGTTCCGTCGTTGGGTACCGGCCTGGAAGACGCGCCCGGTGCGATTGATCGTATCGCGTAGCGTCAGACTTTGCACGATGTTCTTAGTAACGGGCTTCTCACAGTACATGTCTTTGCCAGCTTTGGCCGCGTAGCTGGCAGCAGTGCAGTGCCAGTTCGGACCGGTGGCGATCAACACCGCGTCGATGTCGTCGCGCTCGAGCAAGTCGCGGAAGTCGCGATACATGTCGCAGTCGCTGTTGCCGTATTTCTGATCGGCCATCGCTTTCACCGCTTCGCGGCGATTCGCCTTGACATCGCAAACCGCTTTGAATTGCACATCGGGTTGCTGCAGGAAGCAGTTCAAATCGTAGGTACCACGATTGCCGATGCCGATACCGCCGACGGTAATGCGCTCGCTAGGGGGCACGGCTCCGTCGCGTCCTAGTGCGGAACTCGGAATGATCGTGGGGGCCACGATCGCGGCGCCTGCGGCCGCTAGGGTGTTCTTTACGAAACGCCGCCTGTTGAGCTTTGCGGACTCACGTCGCATAACATCTCTCCCGTATCGAAGTTCGCCTCGTGAGATGCCCACCGGGTTACTCGGGCGTAATGAGGCTTCCGCGATTCAAGATAGCGACTGGACGATCGAATTGCCATCAATCGCAACGGTTTACTTCAACAACGAGCTGGAGAGATCGCTATCTACAGACAATGCAATAAAGTACATGTCCCGAAGTAGCTCAAACTGACATATAAAATGGTTAGATTCTCAGCATTTCACCCATTTCGCCTGCTTTGTACGAATTCAAATCGATAAAGCACGGCCAACGAGATGATGGCAACCGAAACCGAAGCCACTGTGCGAGGTTCAGGTACCCCCTGAGTAAGCGAAGCGAAGCTACCTGCACCATTGTGTTGCTCGAATTGATTTTTGAACGCGGCAAAGTCGGCTATGCCGATGCGTCCGTCGAGATCAAAGTCGCCCATTAGGTAAGCTTGTGCCGAATCGAGATCGGATACGTCCTTCAGAATATTTGGACGAAACAGCGACCAGTCGCTCAAATCGACCACGCCGTCGTGATTCAAATCGCCATAGATCGTGAGCGATGGCAGTAGAGTTCCGGTGCCAATCGGGCGGACGTTCGGGCCGGCCGGCGTGCTGGTAAGGCTATCGCCAAGATCCGCGCGAAAGTCATTCGCCATGCTCAGCAGTTCCGCGTAAACCATTGGGTTACTGCTAATAAGGTTATTCGTTTCGCCGGGATCGTTCACCATGTCGTACAAAGCCAACGGTTCGTTCACCCAATCGTAGGTGCCACGATCGCCGTCCATGCCAGCCTCGTCGACCGTTTCGTACGAATGCGGGAACACTAACTTCCACTGCCCGCTACGTACCGCATGGAGACTTCGGCTATCCCAATCGTAGAACGCTAGCGGACGTTCTTCGTCGTAAGTAGTGCCAGTGTCTTCCATGAAGAGCGAGCGGATGTCGACGCCATCGATCTTGCGATCGGTTGGAACGGTTGCTCCGCTGATGGCGGCAAACGTCGGAAACAGATCCATCACCGCGGCTGGGGTGTCGACCACTTGCCCGGGATCGATTCCCTCGGGCCAGGAGATCACCGCTGGGGTGCGGACTCCCCCGTCGAAGGTGGTTCGCTTACCTTCGCGCAGGTCGCCGGTCTCGCCGGAGTGATTTCCGTAGACCAACCATGGTCCATTGTCGGCAGCAAACACCACGATGGTGTTGTCGCGGATGCCTTCGTCTTCAAGCGTCTGCAGAATAGTCCCCACGCCGGCATCGAGTTCCTGCATCACGTCGCCATAGAGCCCACGCTCGGAAGTGCCAGCGTACTCGTCGGTCACGGCCAACGTAACATGCGGCATCGGCTGGGCTACGTACAGGAACATTGGCTTCGAGGTATCGCGTTCGCGAATGTACTGAGCGGCTTTGTTCGAGAAGCGGCCCGTGTACTGGGCGACTTGCTCAAGATTGTTTTCGTTCACCACTCGTTCGACGTAGTAGTTCTGGCCTGGTTCCTTGACGTAGGTGGGAACTCCGTCGGGAAAGTTCGGGCCGCCGTTGTTGTAGTCGTGCGATACGGGAATGCCGTAGAACCGGTCGAAGCCCTGCTGCCAGGGCATCATGTTCGTGGTGTGGCCGAGATGCCATTTACCGACCATGGCCGACTGGTAGCCCGCACCGTTCAGCATTTCTGCCATGGTGATTTCGTCGGGATTCAAACCTTGCGTGCTTCCCGGACTAAACACGGTTTGCACACTCGTACGCGGGTGATACGACCCGGTGAGTAACGAAGCCCGCGAAGTGCTGCAGGCGGACGACGAGTTGTAGAAGTTCGTGAACTTCACACCGGTCGAGGCAAGACTATCGATATTCGGCGTCGACAGGTCGGTAGCCCCAAAGCCGCTGAGGTCGCCGTAGCCCATATCGTCGGCATAAATCATTACAATATTGGGCTGTGCTTGGGCATAAATTGGCTCGACCCTCAAGCAACCCAATGCCAGGCAGGCCAACAAACATACAAGCGCCAAACGCTGCTCTCGACCTCGAAAACCGATTTCCATACTACTTTTCATATCGCCTACAATTCCGCGGGAAGTGAATCGCAACTCTGTTCCGTAATCTCTGTAAGTAAGCTGCCGGACGAGTAGACGTGCTCCTCGTCCGGCAACTGCCATTCCTAACAAATCTGCTAAGCCCGGCGACGAACACCAACAGCCAACAGGGTAGTCAATCCACCCAACAACATCAAAGCGGTCGATGGCTCTGGCACCTGAGTCGGGAGCAACGAGCCTTCGTAGATGCCCTGGATCTGGGCGGGGGTGAGCGTGCCGCTGTAGATGGCAACATCGTCGAGCGATCCATCGAGCCCACGAGCAACCTGCGTGGTGTAGTTCACGTTGAACGCTCCCAGGTACTGATCGGCATCCCAACCACCCACAGCGTCACCAAAGCTGGCATCGAGCGAGCCAACCACCGTGGAACCATCGACATAGAGTTCAATACCGGTTGTGGGATCGTAGTTGGCAGCAACAAAGTGCCACTGGTCGTCTTCCAGACCACCTTCAGGAGCGTA
This sequence comes from Aeoliella mucimassa, assembly GCF_007748035.1. NCBI lineage: Bacteria > Pseudomonadati > Planctomycetota > Planctomycetia > Pirellulales > Lacipirellulaceae > Aeoliella > Aeoliella mucimassa. The sequence continues at coordinate 1,504,313 of NZ_CP036278.1, read as the reverse complement.
CGTAGCAGCCCCACCACCACCGGCGCCATCCATGCGGAAAGCCAGCGTGTCGCTATTGCCAATGTAGAGCGACTGCGGGCCATCGCCGCCGTTGCCGCTGAAGTCGAACAGGCCGCGGGGGTTCGTGGTACCGTCGTCGGCGATCTTGAACCAATAGGTAAAGGCGTAGGCACCAATGACGTCGGCACCAGTCGTGTCGACGAAGCCCTCTTCCGTGAAAGCACCGCCGCCGGCGAGCGAACCGGGGAACGTAGCAGCAGTGGCTCCATCGTGTCCGACGCTGGTCGTGACTTCGGATCCAGCGGTTCCGTCGGCCGCGCCAACCTTATCGGCGTAGCTGGTTTCGAAGTCCCAGTAATGCAGAATTTGGGCCGCGGAAGCGGTCGAGGCGAACACAAGAAGCGCCAGGACAGCACTTCCAACGCATAGTTGTTGAAGTCTCATTAGTCAGTTTCTCCCAAGAATAGATCACCAAAAGAATAAATCACCTGTAACGTCGAATGCCTGCGCTAAGAGCAACGCCGAGCAATAGTGTGGCGAGCGTCGTTGGCTCGGGTACCGCAGTGCTGCCGAGCTGAGAAAAGTCGAGCCCGGCCAGTCCGGCGGCTACCGCGATGCCGTTGAACTCGACCGCGTCGCCGAGGTCGACGATGCCATCGAAGTTCAAGTCGCCGTTGGCATAGCTGTTCAGATCGCCGACCAGGATGCTATTCACACGATTTTCGCTAAGCCAACCAGCCATGAATTGATTGATGTCGGCACTGGTCACTGCCCCGTCGCCGGTGATATCGCCAAACGTTGCAATCTCCGCAGCAATGTAGTCGTTGTCGACCGCCGGATCGAACGAACCATACTGCACGCGGGGTAATTCGGTATCGGTACCAAAGAAGTCGGTGAACGTGGTCTTCTGCGAAGTGCCGGCGACAAACATCTCCATCTCGTCGATCGAACCATCGAAGAACTCAATGGGGTTGCCAGTTGAGTCCATGTTGGCGCCGACCGTCAGGTCGCCCCCTTCCCCCTCCAACGTGGTGTTGGCCGCGCCGTAAGTGCCGGAGGTCGCGGTGACCGCAATGCCATCGACGTACATCACGGCATTAAAAGCCGGTGCCGCGGTGCTTCCCCCCGACCGCTCGGCCGCGACCACCATGACGTGCGACCAGTCGTTCACAGCCGCGGACACGCCGGAGTCGTAATTGGTCGAAGCGTATCGCATGACCCAATTGCCGGTTGTCCCTATGGCCAGTCCATGGCTCGTGGTATCGCGAACTACGGTTTGAGTCGAGCCGCCTGCGACATCGGGATTCACCCACAATTGAAACCCGCGGGCTTGGATGCCTTTATAATTCAAAGGGCCATCGCCGTAGCTGATGCTGAGCACGTAGTCGGCCGAAGCATTCGAGGCTTCCGGATTGCCGAGAAAACCACCACGAAAGTACCCTGTGGTTCCATCAAAGTCTGCTGCATAGTTGTTGCTGAATCCTCGAGCAGTGCTCTGCGGCGAGGTCGCCGGAGCAACCGACGTGGTGTAGCTCGCCCCGCCGTACCCGCCCATCGGCGAGTCTTCGTAGTCGAGGCTCGGATTATCGGCCCCATTCAGTGCGGGGTCGAACCAGCTATCGGCAACCGAAGTAATGGTCACCCCATTGCCTGGCGACTCCTGCGAGGTGTCATCGCCGAACGAATAGAGACGGTCGGTGGTGACTTCTGCCTGAACAGCGGTCGCGCAGCCGAGTAGCAGCACGAGCGACGCGACCGCGCGAGCCGAGCGACGCACGCCGAATGCGGCCATCGCGAGAAACACCACCATGATCGTTGCGGGCTCCGGGACATTGGCCGCCTCGACGGCCGAAAGCGATCCGCTGGTCGCCCCGAAGTTGGATTTCCAAGCTTGGTAGTCCGAAGCATCGATGCCGCCACCGTTTCCCGTGCCCGGGGCGAAGGCCGACTCGTCGGACGAGCCCAGATTGTCGCGCCAGACCGTGTAGTCGGCGAGATTCACCATGCCGTCGCCATTAAAGTCGCCAGCCATCGCAGGAGTGCTAACATAGGTCACGTCGCCTTCGACGTAAACGCCGCTAGCGTCGCGATAGATGAAGCTCAGATCCTGTGGCATGTCAGTGCGGAAAATCGAGCCCAAGCTGATCGGAGTCGTGCTGCTGGTGAAGGTCGAGAAACCGTCGAGGTAAACTTCGCCGAGCGCTGCGTCGCTGCTACCACCAGCGGACTCCCATCCATTTCCACTGCCATCGCCAGCGGGGAAACCTGTGAGGTCTTGATCTTCCAGACTCGACCACTTCGAAACGTCGAGCGATTCGCTCCCCTCGCTAACGATCTCGTAATAATCGAAGTCGATCGGATTGATGCCCGAGTAACTCAGCTTGACCACTCCAGTAGTGGTATTTACTTCGATGCCAATCGGCTCGGGCAAGAAAGCATCGGGCGTGAGGGCCGAGGTGTAGAGTCCTGCGATCTCGTCGGAGGTCAGCACCCCGCTGTAAATGGCCATGTCGTCGAGACTGCCATTCATCCCCCGCGAGGCAACCGTGGCAACGTTGAACGCTCCCAAGTACTGATCAGGACTCCAATCAACCGTGCCGACCCCGGTGGCCAGTGCACTCGCATCGACCCCGGCTCCGTCGACATGGACTTCGAGGTTGCCAGTAGGATCGAACGTGGCAGCCAAGAAGTGCCATTGATCGTCCTCTAGCGGCAGGTCGACCAATGCCAACGCGTTGCCGCTGCCGACACCATCGACACGGAAGGCGAGCTTATTTTCATTCGTCCCGGTCTGTATCCACAGCGACTGAGGACCGTCGCCTCCGTTGCCGCTGAAGTCGAAAATTCCGCGGGCATCCGTCGTGTCGTCTACCGCCAGTTTGAACCAGTAGCTAAACGAGAAAGCAGCATTGCCGGTATTCGTGGTTTTGGTGCTATCGATATCGACGTAACCGGTCGCATCGAAGGCTTCGCCACTGGCGAGCGCGGCAGGGAAGTAAGCGGCCGTGTTACCGTTATGCCCGGTAACGCTCACCACCTCGGCTCCCGCGGTGCCGTCGGCCAGACCGGCCTTGTCTTCGTAGGAGCCTTCGAAATCCCAGTAATGCAGTAGTTCAACGGCCGAAACCTCGGCAGCAGTGCTCACCAAGATCAAAAGGGCCACCATGGTTTTGATAATAGAACGCGGATACCTCTTCACGGTCTTCGTTTCCTCATGATTAATACGTGCATACGTAAGATTTTGCGACGAACGCCATTTACTTGCCCCCAACAGCAGCAAGCCACCAAGTAACGCGAGCATCCACGTGGAAGGCTCGGGAACTGCAGCGGTGCCAGAGATCAGCGATTGGAGCGCACCAGGGCCGCGAGCGGTGTCGTAGAGAGCCTCAAACAAGTCGAAGTCGCTCCGGTCGTTGTCGCCATCGAGATCGATATCGCCCAGCAGATAAGCTTCGCGTTTGGTAAGCGTGGGAAACTGCGAAAGCAAGTTCGAGCGGAAGATCTCCCAGTCGGCCGCATCAACATCGCCACTGAGGTCAAGGTCGCCCTGCGGGAAGGCGGTGCCGGTGTTTATATAACTGACGCCGATCGCTTGACGCTCGCCGTTGTGGAAAATGATTTCCGCGGTGATGTCGCCAACGGCCTCGTAAGGAAGCGGTGACCACACATTCCCCAGATTGAGCGGGGTTCCGCCGCTGGCGAGCGATCCGCCATCGCCATTGATCGTGAACTCGCTAAGATCCGAAGAAGTAGGCTGGCTGGTGTCGGTGATTTCGAACCAAGTGTCGTTTCCATCGAAGCTGGAGCTACCGCTGTCGGCATCGTAGTTCTCGGCAACGCTCAACCAATTTGCGGTGCTTAGGTTGCCCGCGTCAGAGTGCAACGTGTAGCCGACGATCTCGTTGACTGTCGAACCATACTCATTGTGTAGCGAGATGTTGCCGGTCACCGCGTCGACCACAAACCCAAAGGTGGGCAGCGTGCTCGGAACCTGCGAAGCAATCGAGGAGCTGCTAAGCTCTTCGTTCCACAACCGCACTTCATCGATCACTCCCTCGAAGGGGAATTGCCCGTTCACGCGCTGGCCGATGCGGACCAGCCCATTGGTTGTTGCGATCGTGGTGTCGAGCACCCCGCTGAAGGGGGTGGTGCTCGCGTCGCCATCGAGTTGACCATCGACGTACAACTTGATGTCGTCCACGCTTCCCGCATCGGGAACCGTTACCGCAACGTGATGCCATTGGCCATCGTTCACCGGCGTGTTGGCCACCGCGTAGCCTCCGGAGACCTCGAGTCGCAAGGCACCCATCACTCCCTGGCTGGATGTGTTATTCGTGCGAAACGTAAATCGGCTGTTCAGCGCTTCGGTACCCGAGTCGGCGATCGTCAGGTTGCCGTCGCTGGTGGTTCGCACCCAGGCACTAATCGTTCGCGGCAAGCTATCGGTCACCCCTTCGAGCGTGTCGCTCAGCAAGTAGTTGTCGATGCCGCCAGAGGGAAACTGTAAAGCAGCAGAGTTACCGCTGGCTGGGGCGAGCAGGTTGGTGACCCATTGGATGTCGCCAAATAGTGTTGCGTCGCCTGCCGAGCCGCCAGCCGACGAAGCGGTTTCGCCGCCGGTTCCCTCGTTCATGGCATAACGGGCGATCTCTACCGCACGGCAGTCGCTGCCCGCGAGGCCTACGCTCAGTAATCCCAGCCCCACCACCACGGCAATCCGCAGCGCAAGTCGGTACGCAACCAACATATAGCTATCCTCTGCTAATCAATATGAAATGAATAATGCACTGGTATTCAAACGACGTTGCGATCGAATACGCCCGCCTCACCCCGCCCGAGGTATTCACGTCCAAGCTGGCCAGCCTTGCCAATCGAGAAGCACCACTCGACTCCGCTACTCCATCCCTGCGGGTTGAGCGGCTAAGTATTCACTGCCGGTGCTGGCAAAAGTAAACTGAAGAAATCGTTTTTTTCTTACAAATTGCCCAATCGCATCCTCCGCGAGGGTTGGAGCCAACCGTTTTGTCATTTCTCAACTTTTCTGGATGTATCTCTCAAGACTTCGGCAGTTAACTAACCGGCTTACTATCTCAGGCGGGTTACGAGGTATGTGCGAGTGATCAATCCTTACGACCCAAGCAGTGCACCCGACTCCGACGGCGATCGGGCGGCCGAGTTCATGGAACTCCTAGCCGCGCGGCAAGGTCAGATCTTCGGGTACATATTTGCGATTATCTCCAACGCGACCGACGCTCAAGACGTGTATCAACAGACCGTCATGGCGCTCTGGCGTAAGTTCGATGAATTTGAGAAGGACAGCAATTTCACCGCTTGGGCCTTGAAGGTCGCTTACTACGAAGTGCAGATGTACCGCCGAGCAAACTCGAGGTCGAAGCTGCTCTTTAGCGACGATCTGGTAGCCATGCTTTCCGACTCGCAACTGGAAGCAACCGCCGGGCTGGAAGAGTCCGGCGACCGCCTGGCGAACCTGCAGCACTGTTTGTCGAAGCTCAAAGGTGCCGATCGTGAATTAGTGCGAATGTCGTACGAAGAGCGAACTCCGGTGCTCGAAATGGCCAAGCTGCTGAAACGGTCGTCGCAGAGCATTTGCAACTCCCTGCGTCGCATTCGCATGGCTTTGCTCAAATGTGTAGATAGCCAACAAGCCAGGAATGGAGCCTGATGAATCGCCCCGGTTACCAAGATCCCGTTTGGCAATGGATCGACCAGCGCATCGCGGGTACGATCTCGGCCGAAGACGCCCAGCGGCTCGAAGACCGCCTGGCTAGCGATCCCCATGCGCGGCGGTTGTATCTGGATTACTGCCGGCTGCATGCGGAACTGATGCTCGAAGCCCGCGACAGCATGGCTTCGCGCGTGGCGATGGAACAAATCTCGGCGGCCCAGCTCGGGACGCTCACCTGCGAAGCTCCATCGAAAACGCCCAAACACGACTGGCGACGGACCACCCTCCCCTGGGCGATCGCTGCAGCATTGCTGCTGGCCGTTACCACCTGGGCGTTCGTCGCAAGCAACGGTTCGCGCGACTCGGCAACTGTTGCCGTGGAGTCGAACGACGACCAATCCACGACGACTCCCCCCACCGAGCCAATCTCCGACAGCCCAGACAACAGCATTCCCGACACGATCGATCCACCAGCAGACAACACGCCACAAATAGCGGAAAACCAGCCAAATACTGGCAATTCTGCCGCTGCTGGTGACTCCGCACCCGATACGATCGCCGGGACCGGCGACACACCGACCACGCATGACAGTTTGGCGACCGACGACGAATCGTCGAAGCCGGTCGCTTCGATCGCGAACATCCGTGATGCCCGCTGGGCGGCTGGTGCTCAGGAGTTTGTCGAGGGCGACACCCTGCTCCCTGGTAGCCGCCTCGCGATTGAGCAAGGCTGGATCGAGCTGCACCTTGCCGCGGGTGGCAAGGTCGACCTCGTTGGTCCGGCCGAGCTGGTTGTCGAGTCGCCTTCGGCCTGTCGACTCGAAGCGGGCAAAGTGTCGGCCAACATCTCGAACCAGGCGAGCGGCTTCGCGGTACGCACGGAGAAGAACGAAATCGTCAGTCTGACCGCCGACTTCAGCATGCAGGTGAAAGACAACCGCGAAGTCTCGGTGCACGTGCACTCCGGCGAGGTCGTCTTCTGGAACCCCGGCGGAACCAGCAAAGAAGTCCATGTACTGGCTGGCAACTCGGTGGTTGCTTCGCCTCGTCGGACATCGCTCGACTACGGGATAGCGAGCACCACGCGATTTGCTGGGCCCACGAATAACAATCTGGCCTCCGCTGCGGCACCCACGGCCACGCTGCCGATCACCCGCAATCTGGCACTCTGGCTCACCGCCGAGTCGCGGATGGTGACCGACGACGAGGGACACATCCTCGCTTGGCCCGACCGAGCCGCAAACGATGGCGACACCAACGAAGACGCCTGGCAGCACGAGCCCGAGGCTCGGCCCACGCTGGTTGAAGACGGCATTGGCCACCGCCCTTCGGTGCACTTCGATGGCGAGAACGACTACATCACGACCGAGCCGCTGCTGTCGACGCCCGACCAAACCCTGTTTTTCGTGTTCCGTTCGGCTAGCGACTTCGCCCCGCCAACCACGCATGGCGAGTCGGTCAAAACCTCGCGTCAGCTGATCAACTACAACGGACCGGTCCACCAGCCCAATACCCCGCGCCGCGAACCGCATCAAATCCACTCGCTGCAGATCTGCGACCGCTTGTTCCCCGGCATGTACTGGGGTCGGGTCTATGCGACGCCGCCGAGCAGCAGCAACGGTGGTTTGCACCTTGGTTCGGTGGCCACCCGGCGGTTGGTGCAAGTCGACGAAGCAGTGGTGCTGACCTACGCCTACCACCCGTCGCGAAATCGAGCCGGCATCTTCATCAACGGCGAGCTGCAAGGGGTCGACACTGCTCCTCTCGGCCGCGCGTATGTATCGCAAAAAGTGATTGGCCGCTCGCCCGCGTATCCTGCGTTTTTCCACGGCGATATGGCCGAAATCCTGATTTACAACCAAGCTCTCAACGGCGATCAGTTGAATCAAGTGAGTCGTTATCTGGGGCAAAAATTCTCGATCGAAGTGAGTGCAAAGGTCGAGGACCTCGCGGACCACCATCCGCAGCAAGTCAAAGTTCGTCAACGCGAAGACGTCGGGCCACTGGTGCACTGGCGCGATTCGAAAGATTGACATCCTACAGGCGCTTAATTTAGTGGGGTGAAGTGAGATTCCCGAGGGGGTTGTGCGCGAGCACGGGTCCGAGAATTCACTTACCGAACCTACTCGTAGCGGAGTGTTACACGAGTCATGAAACAAACGTCCATCAAGCGATCGGCTTTTACCCTGGTGGAACTGCTGGTGGTGATCGCCATTATCGGCATTCTGGTTGCCATGCTGCTGCCGGCCGTGCAGTCGGCTCGCGAAGCGGCACGGCGTACTGCTTGCCGCAACAACTTGAAGCAACTCGCGCTGTCGATGCTCAACTACGAGCAAACCCATCGCCAGCTTCCCCAAGGGGGCCAAGGCATCGACCCCGAAACCGGGATCTGGGGTTACGACATACAAAACAAACCATGCACGTCGTTCTTCAACTACCTGTTCCCTTACATCGAGCAGGACAGTATCGACGACATCTACGACTACGACATCCCCGTGCAGGCTCAGTCGGCAGCGGTGCAGGAAGTGCTGCGTCGCTACTACCCGATTTTCCACTGCCCAAGCGACGAAGCCCAGCAGATTCTGCAAGGTAACAACCTGCAATTCTCGGGCTACAAAGGCAACTACGGCGTGAACTGGGGCCAAAACACCTTCATGCTGCAAGGCAAGCAGGCGCCGTTCTTCCTGGAGTTCGGAGCCAAGCTCCGCCAGATCACCGACGGAACCACCCACACGTTCGCGTTTCTCGAAATGTGGCAAGTTTCTTCGCTCGACTCGAGCGAGTCGCTGGTCGACCGCCGGGGACGCTTGTGGAACTGCGAATCGGGATGCCATCAGATCACCGCGAAGTTCGGCCCGAACGACTCGTCGCCCGACAATAGCCGCTGCCACGATCGCCCCGAGTTCCCCTGCATCGAGTCGAACAACACCGGCAGCACCACGCCGTACGGTAGTTCGCGTTTCGAGCAGTACATCGTGTCGCGAAGCCGCCATCCCGGCGGGGTGCAGGTCGCGATGTGCGATGGATCGGCCACGTTTATCCAGGACGATGTCGAGTTGAACCTCTGGCGCAACATGACCAGCATCGCCGGCGAAGAAGTGGGGGCGGAGTACTCGCCGCCCGAAACGACTCGCCCCGGTCGACCAGGCCGTCCGTAGAGTCGGTTTGTATTGCGTGACCTTCATTTCTTCGCCCCCTTCGACGCTTCCGGTATGTCCACTCGATCCATTTCTTTCGTAACGCTTACGCTTCTGCTCGGGCTTGCCAGCCTAGTTGGTTGTTCCGAACCCACTCCCGACACCTACCCCCTGGCCGGCACGGTAACGCTTGACGACAAGCCGCTCGACCATGGCACGATGAACCTGGTGCCGATGGACTCCGGCAGCGGCTTGCCCGCGATCTCGATCGAGCAGGGAGCCTTCTCGTGCCCCGTGGAATCGGGACCCATCGCGGGGAACTATCGCGTGGAAATCACCGCCTCGGAAAAGACCGGGCGGATGATCGAAGACCCCGACTTCGCCGGCAAGCAGACCGAAGAAACGCGGCAACTGATTCCTCGCAGATACAACGTGCAGTCGACCCTCACGCTGTCGATTCCTGCGGACAACGCCGAGTCGCTCAAGTACGATTTGAAGTCACGCTAACAGCATCCCCAAACAGGGAGCGAACCGGCTCCCATCCTGCAGCTGAGCTATCAGTGCGGGGGGTAATTCCCAGCTTGCGGGCAGCAGCTGCGAAATTGCCCCCCGCCTACTTTTTTGCCCCCCTGCTCCGGCAATGCTCGCTCGCGAATAGATTCCCAATTTTCCCACCGATGGGAAAATTGAATCTTCGCCCACGCTACAAAACCAGTGGTTTTCACGCCCGAATAGATTCCCATTTCCCAGAACGCATCGAGTGGGAATCTACTTTCGCGGTGGGAATCCATCCCAAGTCGTGTATATGTATAGATTTACATCAACACCTCCGCGATAGTTGCCCAAAATAGATTCCCACCCATGGGAAACTATTTTGAGTTGGAAGTTGGATGTTGGGAGTTGGATGTAGAAATGTCATCTTGAAGGAGCTCCCAGCGACTGAAAGATCTAGCCTACTGCTTACAGCCTAAAGCCCAGAGCCAATAAAGCTTCCAGCGACGCAGCCCCACCATCGCATTAAAACCGCGCAGCAGCGAACGCCCACGCATGCAGCCATTCGCCTGCGAGTTACTAGTACTTCGATCTCATAAGCAAGCATCACATCGCAATCACCTCCTTTCACTGAAAAGCCAACAGCTCATAGCCGATAGCCGGCAGCCAACAACACATATTCATTTGATCACTACAAGTGGCCAATTTCCAATGAAAACCATTGAGAAAACAAACTCCCCCGCTTCGGCAAGGAACTGGTTCTGCTAGCCTTGCGATCCAAGTGAAGCACCATCGCCACGCGACGCTCGTATTGCGGGAGGTCGCACCATGATGTAGGGTGCGTTCTCGCAAAAACTCGCTTTTGATCGTGAGAAACCAATGAGATTTGCACTCTCTCTTTGCTGCTTCATAGCCATGGTGGGATGCGCTGGGCCTAAGTACCGCAATGTTGGTGTTGGGGTGTCCGAAGAGGAGCAGAAGGCAGCGGTTCGTTACGCGGCCGAGAACGACCTTACGTACGACGAAGCGCGGCGAGAACTATCGGCCGCAAACCCCACAGCCAAGCCGAAATTGCTGCAAGCCCAAGAGTCGCCCTGAACTGGCTTGCGATACGGCGGTCAGTGACGAACTCCAGTTCGCTAAGCTTTTCGCGGGTCCTTCACCAAAAGTGAACCTGACGACGCGCGAAGGCTCTTCGCAAGCCAGGTTTGCGAGGCATGGCATAAGACGGCCTTGGGAATCTCCCCCCAGACCTCAAAGCACTCCGCCGAGCAAGTTCACGATGCCTCATCTGTCGCTGCGATATCGATTCAACCATTGCTCAGGCACCGATCCGGGCACCCCATTTGGCTCAAGTAAGCACGAGCAACAATTACCCATTCGATAATTACAGCCTTAGCTATCAGTCAATTCCCGCGAAGCCACTCACCCCAAACGCCCCATTTCTCCCACTCCTTGATTTTGAGTGGACTGGCCAAGAACGCACGAACTCCACACCAACATATTTTCAGCATCCCGCACTCTATAAAACACGGCATTCCGAACTAATCAGTACCTGAAAGTCCACTTTCTCTCATCTTCCGCATCACCTAATCGGGGGAGTGGCGCGCCACTTGCGGATATCATCAGCGGGGGCTGTATCAGGGGCCGCCAAGGATTCTTGTTTATCCACATGCGTTATTCGAAATCCCTGGGTGTAAAGGAGCTTATTTAGATGCGAACACTACTAGCTGCAGCACTATTGGTGATGTTGGCTTCGCAGAGCGAAGCTGGATTCACTGTGTCTGCATCCACCACTGGCAATGGCACCCTAGAAATCAATGGCACGGCCGTTGCTAACGGTGCCACCTACGATGTTTTCGAAGGTTCTGGTTCGCTCGGCGACGATATGCCGCTCGATATCCCGGGAGCTGTCGCCACGGTTGCCGCTGGCACCGAGTTTGAGAGCTACATGTTCAACCTCTCAAAATCGCCCAATAATGGTACTCTCAACTACGAGCTGACCCTGACCTTCGATCAACCGATTCTCGGCATTCAGTTCGTGAACAACACGCTCGCTGACGGTTACACGCTGATGAATCAGGCTGGGAGCCCGTTTACCCCAATCGTGGCGAATGGCAGTATCAACCCAGATGACTCGATCACGATCTCTGGCAACAAGATCACCATCGCTGAGGGTGTTCTGAGGGGTGGATTTGATCCCTTCCGCGTACTGACCGCGGTGCCCGAGATGTCGACCATCCTTAGCTGGTCGGCCTTGGCTGGCGTCGGCTGCGTGCTATACCGCCGCCGCAAGCAAGCCTAAGCTTCGGCTTCCAGTCGAAGAGCTGCTACTAACAAGAAGGTCGCAGGATCCACGTATCCTGCGACCTTTTTTGCTGCGCTGATCGATATTCAAACACTTCACAGTGATGCCTATTGGGCTTTCCATGCTGCTCCGCCTGGCATCACCAGCAGTCTCTCGGCCATGGAGATCGGGTGCTGGTTCCAGACGAATCTCGCTGCACAAGATTACTCATTTGATAATTACCAATCTGCGTTGCAATCATTTTCGCACAATACGGATGGATCCCACACGCCGCAGACACCCCACTCCGCCCATTCGCTCAGTAGGACGACATTCAAGAAGGCGATCAGATAAACAACTCAGCAGCGTCGGGATGCCGCAATTCTGCGAATTTCAGCCCCCCGATGGAGCGGGTAATTAAATCCAAGCAATTCCGCAAACCTTTCTTAGCTATCTCGCTTAAGTGGCGCAGCACTTGCACTGATTAGCTCTCTGGTACACAACAGGAGTGCGCCAAGGATATATTGTTTTACCCGTGGCTTGGATTGAATCCTGGCGGATTAAGGAGCTTAACTACATGCGTACACTTTTAGCTGCAGCACTGCTCGTGATGCTTGCTTCGCACAGCGAAGCCGCATTCAGCGTGTCGGCAACCACCACTGGATCGGGAACCCTGCAGATCAATGGGGTTGCCGTCGACGATGTCACTGTCGACACCGTCTTCGAAGGATCGGGAGCGCTGATGGACGATATGCCCATCGACGTACCAGCACCTGGTCAAGTGAGTGAATTCACCGAATTCAGTAGCTACATGTTCAATGTGTCGAAGTCACCGGTGAACTCGACCGCACTTGGCTACACGCTGACCATTACTTTCGATCAGCCAATTCTGGGTATTCAGTTCGCCAGCGGCAAGCTTGCCACCGGTTACAGCCTGCTGGACGCCTCGCCTTCGTTCGATGCCATCCAACCGATTGGTGCATTCAACACGGGCAGCGGCGGCGATTCGATCACGATCGACGGCAATACCATTACAATTGCTACTGGTTTGGTGAGCACCGGAACGGATCCCTTCCGTATCCTGACCGCTGTACCTGAGATGTCGACCAACCTTAGCTGGTCGGCCCTGGCTGGCATCGGCTGCGTGCTTTATCGCCGCCGTAAGCAAGCCTAGGTTTCGGCACCTTAGCTGAGAAGCTGTAAAACACTTAGAAGGCCGCAGAGTCAACCGATTCTGCGGCCTTCTTTGCTGCGCGGTGCTTACCACTTCGATAAACAAGACTCCTCTGTCCGCCAACCGCCGCAAGCTGCCGAAATCTCCCCGTTCGACCGCCTACCAACAACCACAAAACACTTAAAAACAAGCGTTTTTCCAAAATCGACCAAAGAAGCCATTTCCCGCAAAAACCAATGGACAGCACCTGCGGGGTAATTACTATGCACTAGTAGCAGTAGTCGGTACCGGTAGAAAACAAAGCCATATTCCCACCTTAAGAAGAGAGCAACATTTGATGAAAACCAAACTGTCTTTGATTGCCGCGTTAGCGTTTGCCATCCTGCCTGGCACCGCTTTTTCGGCATTCAGTATTTCGTCTTCGGTCACCACCAATGGCAATGGCTCGCTCACTGTCAACAACGTGGCTGTCGACGATGTTGTCGAGGGCGATGTTTACGAAGGCACCGGGACGCTCAATGTCGACATGCCAGTCGACGTACCGGCTGCACCTGGAAGCGTTGCCGCTGGCACTGAGTTCAACAGCTATATGTTCAACCTGAGCCAATCGGGCGACGACGCTCAGCTGTTCTACACGCTGACCATTACGTTCGATAATCCCATCATTGGCATCCAGACCTCGAGCGGCTTCCTGAGCCAAGGCTTTACCTACCTGCTCGACGCCGGCAACACCTACGTGACCGACGGTTCGTTCGACGCAATTGCACCTGAAGGTAATTTCAATGAAACCGAGTCGATCAGCATCGATGGCGACACGGTCACCGTCACTGGCCGTTTGACCTACGGTAGCGACCCGTTCCGCGTACTGACCGCTGTGCCCGAGATGTCCACCATCCTCAGTTGGGCTGGGTTGGCTGGCATCGGCTGCGTGCTGTATCGCCGCCGCAAACAGGCCTAATTTCCATCGCCTGACCGATAACCTGCTATTCACTTCGAGGGCCGTAGGATCATCGTATTCTACGGCCTTCTTTGCTGCGCACTATCTATCAATTCGATAAATTAGAATCGCCCCGCCAAAGCAGGTTTACAACTCGACTTCTTAACGGAGGTTCGGGAATACGAAAACCGCAAATCACCCTATTAATTATGTGCTTTTCACCCATTCCCCGCTTTGCCGCTCATCGTTTTTGAAAATAGACGCTTGGTACAGCAATTGCCTTGAATTACAGTGGAACTAACCAAATTAATCGGCAATAGACCGAGATACCCACCTTGAAGTGAGCCCACCGATGAAAACCCACCTGTCTTGGATTGCCGCTCTGGCGCTTGCCATCCTGCCCGGCACCGCCTTCTCGGCATTCAGTATTTCCCCTTCTGTCACCACCAGTGGCACTGGCACGCTGACGATCAACAGCATCGCAGTTGACGACGTCACCAAGAGCGACGTGTTCGAAGGCACTGGCGCGCTAAATGTCGATATGCCGGTAGATGTGCCCGCCCTGACTGGTGTGGTAGACGCTGGCACCCCGTTCAGCAGCTACATGTTCAATGTATCGCAGTCGGGTGACACCACCCAGATGTCGTATACGCTGACCATTACGTTCGATAACCCCATCATTGGCATTCAGACCTCGAGCGGCTTCCTGAGCCAGGGCTACACCTACCTGCTCGATAACAGCAGCACCTACGTCACCGCTGGTTCTTTCGATGCGATTGCCCCCGAAGGCAACTACAACGGGGACGACAGCATTACGATCCAAGGGGACACCATCACGGTAGTCGCCAAAGGCCGCCTGACGAATGGCACCGACCCGTTCCGCGTGCTGACTGCCGTGCCTGAGATGACTACCATCCTCAGTTGGGCCGGACTGGCTGGCATCGGCTGCGTGCTATACCGCCGCTCGCGTAAGTAATCGCCTAACTGCGATTCGGCGAACGAGAACAACATCAAGCCGCTGGAGCCTTCGCTTCAGCGGCTTTTTGCGTTCACCAGCCGTTGTTTCTCCGTTTGATAAATTGCAGTTGTTTTTCGCCAGAATCAGAAGTCCCAGGCCAGTCGCCTAGCCTATTGCGAGATTTCCCAATCCTACCGAAACAGCGAAGCCCCCTATTTTACCGGCGAATTTCACTTTGCCGCAAAAACCTCACTCCGGCAGCTCCATACCTCCCTCCTCTGGCGCGACTTTTGCACTTAGTTTTCTAGATTGCCATGGTGCATCGATTTATCAATCTGCCTAACCGGCACCCACAGGGGAAAGAGACACACAACATGAGAACCTACCTATCCACACTGGCAGTTGCCGCCGCACTGCTGGTGCCTGCCTCGGCCTTCGGCGGTTTCACCCTTTCGGGCGACATCGAAGCGATCGCTCAGCCCACCGATGCCACTCCAGGTGCTACTTACAGCACGAACGACAACATCCTCATTTGGTCGGAAGGCGTGATTGATATCACCACGGCCGTGACCGTGAACCACGACGGTAGCGAAGCCACCATGCAGGGCATTGCTCCTAATGGCGTCGGCTCGAGCAACAACGTGCCGACCAGCGTCTCGGGTGAGTACCAGAGCTACATGATTCACTTCGACACTCCCGGCTCGCTGACCTACAAGTCGGCTACGATCACCTTCGATACCCCGATCCTCGGCATTGCCTTCGAGAACCCTGCCCTGCTTGCTACCGACCTGTCGGGAACCACCTACTGGAACAGCGGCGACCGCGGCCTTGAAGGTGGTGACTTCATTCAAGTAACCAACGGTGGCTACACACTGGTCCTAGACGTTATCGGCGTCAATGGTGTTGCCATCGATAACATTCGTGTGCTGACCGCCGTTCCTGAGATGACCACCATCCTCAGCTGGGCTGGACTGGCTGGCATCGGCTGCGTGCTGTACCGCCGCTCACGTAAGTAAGCGACGAGAGACATCGCCAACAATTAAAAAAGGCCGCTGGAGATTCCTCTCCAGCGGCCTTTTTTCGTGGCCAATGCAGATTTTCCTATTTGATAATTTGCTAGTGCTAATTGCCAGAACCAGCAGGCAGATACCTGCCCCCGCTCAATCCCAAGTGACTCGCACCCCCATTTCCTCCTATACCGCCCATTCTTCCTTGTCGCAACAAGACCTGCACCGTCGCCAGATCGCCTTCTGGCACACACTTTGCATATGATAGCTTTGCTTTTGATACTGCTTCTGATGATTCACACGCTAGGCAGAAACACTATGCCTAGCACTTCCAGGGGAAAGAAACACACACCATGAGAACCTACCTACCCACACTGGCAGTTGCCGCCGCACTGCTGGTGCCTGCCTCGGCCTTCGGCGGATTCACCCTTTCGGGCGACATCGAAGCCGTCGCCCAGCCCGCCTCGGCATTGCCTGGCGCAGCTTTTGATACCGATGGGGATAACATCCTTATTTGGTCGGAAGGCACCATCAATATTACCTCGGCCGTGACCGTCAATCACGACGGCAGCGAAGCGACCATGCAGGGCATCACCCCCAATGGCGTGGCTTCCAGCAACAACGTGCCGACCAGCGTCTCGGGTGAATACCAAAGCTACATGATCCACTTCGATAACCCTGGCACTCAGGTCTCGAAGTACGCTTCAATCACTTTCGACACCCCGATCCTGGGCATAGCCTTCGAAAACCCAGCCCTGCTGGCCACCGATGCTTACGTGCCGGGAACCACCTACTGGAGCAGCAACGACCGTGGTATCGAGTCAAACGATATCATTCAAGTCACGAACGGTGGATACACGCTGGTTCTCGACATGCTGAACGTCAACGGCATTGCCCTCGACGATATCCGCGTCCTGACCGCAGTACCTGAAATGACGACCATCCTCAGCTGGTCGGCCCTGGCAGGAATCGGCTGTGTGCTCTATCGCCGCCGCAATCGCAGCTAGTCAGATACGACAACGCTACAATCCAACAAGGCCGCTGGAGCCCACTCCAGCGGCCTTGCTGTTTTTACCAGTTCGATAATTACGCAGTACTGTCTCTCCAAACCAGCAGGGCGGCCCCTCCCAGCTCTGTACAATCTATCTCTTGCCTAGATTTAATGGATTCCATTCCGTGCAGCCATTTAAGCGCGAATAGCCGACCTAGATCAGGCACTACAGCCCCCTAGTAGCCCCCCCCAACATTACGGCATACCGTTTGCACCGATTGCCAGTGACTATAGTTTATCAAGTCACAACTAGAATAATTGACAATTAGACATTTTTAACACTTGGATGGGGAACTAAAGATATGAAGATTGGCTACCTATGTGCAGCACTGCTTGCTGCCCTGTCGCTGCCGGGCATGGCCTCGGCCGCGTTTACCATCGACAGCAGCTCCAACCTGATTGAAATCGCCGAACCAGCTGACGCCGACGAAGGCTCGGTTGAAAGCAGCAATTCGGCCTAGATTTGGTCGGAAGGCGAAACGGTAACCGGCACCTCAGTGTTTGTCGACCACGATGGCTCCGCTGGTACGTTTACTCTGTTCGGCCAGCTTTCTGGGACCGATCTCTCGGCCGGCACGTATGGATCGTACATGATCCACTTTGACCCCAATGGCCAACCTTCGGCCACTGCCGTGACTGCTGGCAGTGTGACCTTTGACTCGTACACCAAAATCGTTGGTGTGGTGGTTCAACCTGGTGCCTCGTCGACCTCGATTGAAACCCTGGACGACACCGACGACGTATTCGGTAATCCAGCTACCGATTATTACGACGAAAGCGACTGGCGTGGCCTGGAACTCAGTGGCGCCAGCAATGGAGATGGATTTACTATCTCGGCCGACGGTCGCACTTTTTCGTTCGACTCGGGAGTTGATTTCAACGCCAATGGCATTGGCATTGACGAAGTACGTCTCATCCTTCAAGCGGTGCCAGAAGCCACGACGATCCTGAGCTGGACTGCCCTGGCAGGTATCGGTTGCGTGCTATATCGCCGCATGCGTGGCTAAAAAGCAACGCCCCTACATAACACCCTATAAACGGTCGCCGGATTTATCTCCGGCGGCCGTTTTTTATTTACCGCGACGCTATTTATCACTTTGAGCATTCCTATTGCGTTCCTCTTCCTTTTCGCTGTCGTTCGTCTGTCGAATTCCGCACATTTCCGCTGGTGCACGTCGCTGAAAACGCCTTAAAAAAGGCACTTCTACTGCACTGCGGCCATCCCCCACAACTTCCCCCCCGCCAGATCCAATCAATCGGCACGGCAATTGCGGTTAATCCCTCTGCTGAATTGCTACCAAGAGTTACCTGCCCGGAACATTAAGATGCCCTCCACACGATCCCTCCTATTTCTGGTATGTGTTTTCGCGACTCCCGCACCGGTTTTCGCTGCGTTTGGAATCACCAGCACGACCAACGCGACCGTTATCGACGCCCCCGCTAGCGTCGCCCCCGGTGCCCTGAAAACGTCGACACCTGTTGTTTTTCAAGAAGTCTCCAATGGCGTGCTGAGCTACGACTTGGCCACGAATCACGATGGTTCGTCGGTGGTTGCCGCTCCCACGATCATTAACAGCGGTGGCAGCCTGATCGCTAACCCCGCCCTGGTCCCCAGTGTGATCGAATCTGGCACGGCTTTTAACAGCTATATGGTTCATTTCGATCCCACCTGTTATCCCTTCTATGTGTGCACCATCGAGTTCGAAACCGACATCATCGGCGTACAACTTTTCAGCGATGGCCTGGGACTTGCCAGTATTGATGGTACACTCGAAGAGGGCGACGCAGCAGTAACGGAACTCGGTTCGACGACTGAGTATCCAACGGGGGTTTCTGAACGTGGCGTTGAAGCTGACTTGTTCATGATCGCCACTGAAGGAAACAAGCTGTTGCTCGCAGGTATTGGATTTGACCAGATTCGCGTATTCACTGCGGGATATGATGCTGTGATCGGGCCTCAAGGAGTCCCCGAGCTTACCACGGTTGTTGGGTGGACCATCCTAGCAGGTCTTGGCCTAGTAGCTTACCGGCGTAACGCCAACAAGTAAGCTGCTCGGTTTGACCCGACGGATCACTGCTCTGCAGCCAAAGCTTCAGTTCCTTTCGGAATGAATAAGCGACTAGCAACTAATCAGGTGTGATGTCGGGGAAAACCAAAGCGGCGATAGCCGCAATTTTAGCCCTACTTGGGGTATGGGCTTACTGGCCAGCTATTGTCGCAACCGTAGCCAATTGGTCGTCGAATCCAGATTACTCTCATGGATTCCTTGTACCGTTTATCTGCGCGGGCATCCTGTACGCACGCAGATCCAGCTTTCCGGGCTTTGATGATCGGCCTTTAGCTCCCATCGGATTGTCACTGCTAGTTGTAGCAGCACTGTTCCGATACGTTGCAGGTCGTTTCTATCTGCCGGATATCGATCCTTGGACTATCCCGTTCTGGATCGGCGGATGCGTCTGGATGCTTTGTGGCTGGAAAGTCTTTCGCTGGGCTGCTCCTGCGATCGGATTCCTGTGGTTTGCGATGCCACTGCCAGCGACTATCGAGCTGGCGCTCAGCATGCCGCTTCAACGGATCGCGGCCGGATGGTCGGTATGGGTACTGCAACTCTTTGGCCAGCCCGCCATCGCTGATGGCACGGTTATCCTGCTCGACGATCACCAGCTGGACGTCGAACGTGCCTGCAGCGGCCTGAGAATGTTCTTTGGCATTCTGGCCTTGGCCGTGGCAACCATTACGCTTGCCCGCCCTGGACTTTGGAAGTCGATCGTCCTGCTGGTCGCTACGATTCCCGTTTCGATCACGGCTAATGTGGTTCGAGTAGCGACGACTGCGCTGTTGCTGAAGTATTTCTCCGGCGAAGCAGCCCATCGATTCTCTCACGACTTCGCCGCGCTGGCGATGATACCACTGGCGGCTGTTCTGTTTGGCCTGGTGTTATGGATCCTACAAACCAGCACCAAGAAGTTTGAGAAGAGCCAATCCGAAGGAACGACCTGGGTGGTTCGCAATGGTTTGATTGTGGTAGCGGTGGCGGTTTGTTTACTGCTCACGCAACGTTACTTCTCGAATCGCACGCTCAATACTTTGCTAAAGACCGCGGCCCGATATGAAGAAAAGGGCGATCTCAAGCAAGCAGCCAGTTACCTGTCGAGGTACTACGCGTCGAATCGCGATAATCCGGAGATTGCTGCCAAACTGGCCGAGCTTTACGAACGTGGTGCGCTGACAACCGGCGGGGTGCTGCGAAGCGTGCAGCTGTATCGGCATGCTTGGGAACTGCAGCCCGAGAAGATCGAGTACGGTGTATCCGCCGCGCGGTTATCGACCCAAGTTCATGACTACCGATTAGCTCTCGATATCTTCGCCGATCTTCGCTCCAACAAAGCGAAGACCACCGACGAAGAAGCCGCCAGCATCAATCGCATGTATGCGGCGGTGCTTGTTGAGTACCTTCGCTGGGAGGGAGGACGTGCGGATGTTAGCTGGAAACAAGCGATTGATGTTTTGAACGAAATCATCGCGTCGAAGGACTATTCGGTCTGGCACGCGGCCACGCTGGCGAATGCGTTGGTGGACTACGAAGAGCTCAATTCGGAAGAAACGAGTAGCGACGAAGCAGCACCGAAATCGCAAGCAATTGAAGTGATGCAACAGCTGATCAAAGACAAACCCAACGATGCACTCGCTTGGCTGGCACTCTACGAATTCGAGCGAACCCACGGCAGCGACTCGGTGCTTCCCGAGAAAGACGCTGCGTTGAACAAGGCGATTGAACTCGCCACGGAAGCTGATGCCAAGACCAAGTCGCGCGTCAATCTAATCGCGGCCAACGCTGCGCGAGAAAGTGGTGACTGGAAGTCAGCCGAAAGCTATCTGCAAACGGCCGTCGAGGCTGAGCCAAACTACTACGTTCCCTACCTGGCGCTGGCCCAGGTGTATCTGGATGAACAAGCGGACGACTCGCAAGAAAAGGCGATCCAGATCCTCCAAACCGGCTTGGATACGCTCAAGCAAAAAGAGTTGTCGTTGCTTGTGCCGCTCGCTTCGCTGCTTGTACAGACCGAACAGTTCGAAAAAGCCGAAGCGCTCATCGAACCACTGGAGAGAATCCTGCCGAGCGTTTCTTCCGAAGAACGCGGCGCCGTGGCCGCCAGCATTGCGCTGGTGCGTGCCCGCATCGCCTGGAAACGCAACTCGCCTCGCGAGGGGGTCGATCTCGTACGCCCCGTGTTAACCGCTCCAGAGCTGCAGCAATACCAGAACCGGTTCCCCAAGATTTACGCCGACTTATGGACGTTGTACGGGGATCTTTGCACTTCGCTGGGCGAGCTGGATATCGCCACCAACGCCTATCAACAAGCGATTCTGCTCACTCCACGGTTTAGTTCGCTTCGGCTACAACTAGCTAATGTTGCCACCCAAGCTGGTAATCTGGCGTTGGCCGAGCAACAGCTCTCGAATCTGACAGCTGAGCAGTCGGAAGCTGCCGAGGCATTTCTGGCATTAGCCAACGTCGAGATTCAACGCCAAAAACGCGAACCGGCTAGCCGTCGCAATTGGACCGCGGCCACCAAGGCCTTGCAGAGTGCGCTCAAAGCAGGAGCATCGCAAGAGTCGCTCAGCTTGATTGCAGGAGAACTACTGCTCGCCCAGGGACGTATTCAAGATGCCCTGGAAGGTCTTCAGCGGGCGATCGATAACGGTCAAACGACTGCCAGCATTTGGCGGGGCTACACGATTCTCAACCAGCAAATTGGCAACCAAGAAGAAGCATTGCGAGGACTCGAAGAGTTCCGCAAAGTCTCTGACGACAATACCGACAAGGCATTACTCGCGGCTCAAATCTTTAGTGGCAACAAAGAGCTGGACAAAGCGGTAGAGACGATTCGCGAGGCTTTGAAAGCTGAGACCGACGCCCGCAACAAGGCGACTTTATACATCGAGCTTTCGCGACTGTATCTGCAAGCCGGCGACTTGGATAAGTCGATTGAAACACTCGATCAAGGGCACGATGACCTACCGAATAGCCACCGCATAATCGACGAAGCAGCTGGTCTGGCCTGGCTACAGCAAGATTGGGATCGACTTGCCCAGCAGGTGAAGTATCTCGAAAAAGTGGAAGGCGAAGACGGTACCGAATGGCGGGCGTACAAGGTCCAGATCTTGCTGGCTCAAATATCGACCAGCGATGATCCTCGTTTCCGTGAGGTCATCACCCTTATTCAATTCATCAATCAGGCCCGGCCCAACTGGCCCAAGGCTCAATACCTGTATGGTGAACTGTCGCTGATTCAAGGCGAACTCGAAGCCGCGCTGGCATCCTATCAACGCGCCTGGAAGTCGGGTAGTCGGAACATTCTGTTGGCCGATCGTATTATCGACGTGCTCACACGCCTGAACCGATTCACCGAAGCACAGGAATACGTGACCCAAGCGAGCGAACTGCTGGCGCTGTCGCCGCAGTTGTTCGACCGTGCAGCCCCCTACTATGCTCGCGGCTCCGAACGGGAGCAGGCGCTTACGCTTGCCCAGTCTTGGGTGAAGGCTCAGCCCAACAATGCAGATGCTCAACTACGACTTGGCCGGGTGTTGCTGATTCTCTCGGAAGGCGGCGACGACCAGGCAAAAGAGAATGCTGTAGAGCAAGCGGAGCAGGCCTTTAAACAAGCGATTACTGCCTCGCCGTCCGATATGCGCACCTGGGTCGCCTGCGTGATGTTCTACGATCGCACGCTGGAGTCGCGTGATAAGGCCTTGGCCATGCTCCAAGACCTTTCGAGCGAAGTAAGTATTGGTGAACTCGACAAGTCCTATGTACTTGCTCAGTTGTATAGCCGACTGAACGTCGTGGAGAAGGCTCGCGAGTATTACCTGAAGACGATTTCGTTGGCCCTACAGGATCTGAATCCAAAGTCGTTGAGCATTCTCAATCAGGCTTCTATTTTCTACGCCTCGCAATCTCCCACCTTGGCAGAGTTTCTCTGCCGTAGCATTATCGACCATGAGCCCGACAACTTGGCGGCGAAGCAAATCCTGGCGCAAATCCTCTTAGCCCAAGAAGACAACACAAGTACGACTGAGATCGAGTCGTTGTTGAAGAATGAACTTGCGCAGCTTGAAGACTCCCCTAGCCTGCCGGTGATTCGGCTCTGTGCCAAACTGTTCGCAAAACGCGACACAGCCGCAGATAACCGCCGGGCGATTGATCTTCTCGAAAGCATTCTTGAGAAGAGCCCTGACGACCAACGATTGTTGGCCAGCCTGTACGAGCGATTGGAGCGTAGCGGCGCGACGTACAACCTGCTGGAAAGTCTTGCCCTTGCCCCCAACGCTCAGGTGGTTGATCTGACTTCTTACCTCGATTTCTGGCAGACGGAGTTTTTGACCAAGTCGTTGCTCGAAAATGGAACTCCTGGATTTGAGGGCACCGCCAAACGCATTTATCAGCGACTGGCAACAACACCAGCATGGCTGTCGGAACTATTCCGCTGGCGACTGCGAGAAATGCGACTCAACGCAGCGGCAGCATCCGTTGCCGCCGGCGCGACGGAACTACCGGTTGAGTCGGGTGCGCTTACCGCTGCCGACCTCAAGACTCTCTTGAACGAGGTCACCTCGGCTCCTGCTTTTGCCGAAACGACAGAGGTTGATGATAAGGCGCTGTTGATGATTCGTATGATGGGCGTACTGCTGCATGAGGGAGAACCTCAGCTCATCGCCCAACTTCAAGCCGAAGGTCTTGCCGGGCTTACCGCGGACCGGATCGATCAATGCTTGCTAGAGACATTGATTACGAATCGCCATCTACCGGAGAGCAGCTCCAAGGAAGTCGAGAGCGCTCTGGCCGATATCGAACAACGCCAGGCAACCAACACAGCACTCATTCAACTACTGGCCGACTGGAGACTGCTGCAAGGCAATCCTCAGCAAGCAGTTGACCTGTACAACAAGGTGCTGGCTCAATCGCCTGGTAGTGCGAACGTGAAGAATAATCTCGCCTTGGCGTACTGCGATCTTGGCAATACCAACGAAGCACACCGCGTGCTGGATATCGCCTTGGCCGAGTCGCCAGATGATCCTCAATTGCTCGATACGCTTAGCATCGTTGCATTCAAGGAAGACGAATCGGCGAAAGCCATTCAGATTCTTGAGAATCTGGTACAAGCGAACCCCACCAATGCTTCGGCTTGGATGCATCTGGCCGATGGCTACCAACGTTCGAACGCCACGAAGAAATCTCAGGATGCGTTGACCAACGCTCTTGGACTGGGAATCGAGCAATCGATTCTTACGTCCGCCGACGAAACCATCCTCCAGATGCTGGTGGACAATCTACTGAGACACTCGCAAATCTGAGTTCTACTCGGATCAACGGTTACTCGCCCTCAAGCACCAGAGGGTTTCCATCTGCCCACCTGTTTCACCTTCCTCATGACTTCTGATACAAACCAGAACCTCCGAGTCGCGGTGGTGGCGGAAATGGCGTCCGATCGCATGGGCGGGGAAGCGGTGCTGCCATTGCATTTCTTTCGCGAGCTCCGCCGGGCGGGTGTGGATGCTCGATTGGTTACCCACGAACGCGTGTCGAGCGAGTTGCAGGAGAGCCTGGGAGACGACTTCCAATACGCGTCGTTCGTGAAAGATACGTTCCTTCATCGACTGTTCTTCAAGATGGGATGCTGGCTCCCCGGGCGCATACGCATTGGGTGGTACACCATGACAGTCAACACGCTTACCCAACTTGCGCTTTGCCGACTGGTGCGCCGCCTCGCCAAGGGCGGCCAGATCGACTTGGTGCATCAGCCGGTTCCCGTTTCGCCAAGGACCCCTTCGTGGTACTTTCGCATCGGGGTGCCGGTGGTCATTGGCCCCATGAATGGCGGCATGGAGTATCCAGAAGCCTTCCGCGATCGTTTCGAATCGCGCTTCATCACCAGAATCGTCAACTCATTGCGGTTTGGTTCCGAGTTGATCAATGTGCTTATCCCCGGCAAACGTTTGGCCGCGCACCTGTTGGTCGCTAACACGAGGACCCAAGAATCACTGCCCCGTTTCTCGACACCGAATGTCTCGATACTCGTCGAGAATGGTGTGCTTGAAGAGGAGGTCACCAGCGAGCTGGCGCGAACCAGCGATCCTAACCAGCAGTCGACATCGTTTCTCTTTGTCGGCCGACTCGTCGATTGGAAAGGGGTCGACTATCTGTTGCGGGCGTTCGCCAAGGTTCGTCAGCAAATTTCGGCGACACTCACCATTGTCGGCAATGGAGGCCAACGCGCCAATTTAGAACAACTCGCGGCCGAACTGGGGTTAGCCGACAGCGTCGAATTCACTGGAGCCCTCCCTCGCCAAGATTGCCTTGCGCTCATGCGCAGCAAGGATGTATTCGTACTCTCCAGCGTGCTCGAGTGTGGCGGAGCCGTTGTGCTGGAAGCCATGGCCAACGGCATGCCGGTGATTGCTTCCGATTGGGGTGGTCCGCAGGATTATATCGATTCGGAGTGCGGGCTGCTCGTTCCCCCTACTACCCCCGAGCAGTTTGAGCACGACTTTAGTGAAGCGATGCTAAAACTAGCCCGGAACCCAGAGTTACGAGTTCAACTTGGCAACAACGGTCCTCAGAAAGTTGCTGATCACTATACGTGGACCAAGAAAATTGAACACATCCTGCAAGTTTATTCAGCAGCTTGCAAGCACTAAGTATAATTAAATGATGGTCAAACTTCTCAACATCGCAGTTATTGTCGCCGCTGTCGCCATTACGGCAGGCTCCAGCTTGCTCGTGGAACGCGTGTACCAACGCTGGGGAAATGCGGAAGACTTGGTGATCCACGCCGACGCGTTGAACCAGTTCCCGATGAAGTTCGGCGAATGGGAATGCCTTGGTGAGCAAGAGGTCCCCGAGTACACGCGAAACCTGCTGAAATACAAAACAGCCATCTGGCGCGACTACCAAAAACAGGACGGAGTCGAATCCGTTCAATTCATGGCACTGGTCGGCACTCCAGGCCCACTGGTTCGCCACCCGCCGGAAGTCTGTTACGACCAACAAGGCTATCCCTTGATCGTCGAACCCAAGACCATCTCAATCGATGTTGCTGGTGTCGAGCATACCTTTAAAGCGACGACCTATGGCATGAGAGGGGCGCCGGACGATCACTTTATCGTGGCAACAAGCTGGTCCGATTGCACAACATTCGAACGCTCTGCTATCCCCCGTGCCCGCTATGGTGGTTCTCCCTTCGTCTATGCAGTACAAGCACTGACGAAGATCAACCACAAAGAGACGGAACAAGATGCGATGGCGCGACTAAAGAACTTCCTAACATCGATGGCGACTGACTACCCTGCTTATTTCGACAAGATTGACAACGCTGAACCGAATCAGTAGGTCAACTGCACCGCTGATTCAACCACTCTTTTCTGCTTGAGGTTGAAGGCTAATGATCGACTCCTTGATTTACCGGAACACTGTTTTTGCCACACGCCCCCTACTTGCTACACTCTGCTTGGCAGTGATGCCCACGTTGGCGACCGCCTCGGAGTTTACCTTTCACAACGAGAATACCCTGGAACCACTGGTGGTTTTAGAGCTTTCGGGCACCGGTCCATTTGACCACTCGGACGTGGTATCACTCGAGGTTACCGACCTGGGAGCCACCTACTTCGCCGGCATGGTATCAGGCACTTATTCAGGAACCTTCACCAGTTCGAGCGGTGAAGCCATCATGGATGTCCCGCCATTTAGCTTGGCCTCGAGCGCATTTGTCGATGCGTTCTTTGCCAGCAACGATGCCCCCGACAGCAACTCAGGAAACGCTGGTGTGTTCCAATTGGGATTCGGATCCCTCAATGGAGCCGCAGATTTCCTGTACTACGATAACCTTTCCTCACAAACCTCGATCGCAGGTTCTTGGATTGGCATGTCGAACGTCGTCCCCGAACCAAACAGCCTACTCCTGCTTTCCGCAGCAGGCACTTGCCTCGCTTTATGCTATCGACGATTTCGATAGTCCTACCAGATGATCCACAAGCAATTCCCTAGCCAAGAGTCGGGGCACGATGTCCCGACTCGGCAGGTTGCTTGTACGCTTTCCCAAGACTAACACCTGATGAATACCCTCGCGACCACCACTGCTGCCTGCCTTCTTGCGCTGACCTTTGCGACCACGTCGGCCACTGCCGCAACCGTTGCCACACCATCGTTGGCGGCTGACACCCAAGTTGCGTTCGTCATTCAGAATTTTGGCACTGTTCGTCGCGGCGCCGAAATCGCACCAGCACCGTATCAAGTCTACAACCTCGACACCGGAGAGACTTCTATTTCGCTCATGTCGCTGGTGGAGGTGACCTCCATTGGCAACTTCGACACCCTGATCATCGATGTTCCTGAGATAGCAGCACTTGCTCCTGGCGAATCGACCGATGTCACGATGTCCCTCGATACCAGCGTCTCAGGTTTCTATCAGGTCAACTACAACTTGCAATTCACGAGTGACGAACTGCCTGAAGCCGAACCTAGGTACCTCGCTTTGGCGGGATTCGCTACGGTACTTCCCGACGGCGACTACACCGAAGATGGCATCGTAGACTTCGACGACTACAATCTTTGGAAGTCGAGCTTAGGCACCGCCGATGCGGCTGCCGACGGCAACATGGATGGTATTGTCGACTTGGCCGACTACACGATCTGGCGCGATAACTTGGGAGCCGAAGTCGTGACCATCACCGCTCAGCAAGGTGCAACTTCTCCATCCGCGGCCACCGCCGCCGTGCCCGAGAGCAAGGCGATGTGGCTGATGTCGCTAGCGATGCTCTTCGTTCTGGGCAGCAAGACCTATCTGTTGCGTCATCGTTCGGTCGGTTGATCGAAATCTCGCGACGATCACGATCGATCAACCGTGATCGATTAACGAAACGGATTGGTGTGGTCGACCGGCGGCTGGTTCGCGGGCGGCGAGAACAGCTCGTTCGGAGACGATTGCCACTCGTCCGATGGTTCCATCGACTGGCCTGTCTCGACTGGCGTTGGCTCCAGCAATAGTTCGTCGGGCTCACTCGCCTGCGGCGTGTAAATCGACTCCATCTGCGGACTCGAATAGCCTTGCGACATCGAACCGCCGGGCGAGCAGACACATCCGTCCACGCAGGGACAGGGACTTGCCGGCTGATAGGCGTTATTGCACCGCCAGGTGGTCGGCTTCACGCCAAAACCAACTTCGTCGGTACAACAAGGCCAGCGTCGTACTGCTTCGTTCGAGCAGTAGCTATAGGTATATCGCAGGTCGGTTGGGCAGCACTCTTCTTCTTGCCACCAGCGGGTAGTACAACCTGTCGACATGGCCAAGCATGCACTGCAGATGAATGCACTTAGCAGTCTCGTGTGATAGGATTTTGCGCACATCTTGTATACTTCAGTCTTCTGGGTCAGTAGAAGGGGAGACTGTAACTCTGAAAGCGCTACGCTCGGGTTAGAAGTTGCTTCCGTTTCTCGTGCCATAGGTGGCAAACGCATTGCCGGTTTGGGTACCTAGCAACGTGACACCAAAGATCCGTTCGACCGGCGAGATGATCTTGCCCAGAGCGGTATCGATGGCCACCAGCTTGTCCTCAGCAACGTATAGTCGGTCGCCAGGCATCAACTGGTAGTTGGTAGCGACATCGCCGCGTTGAGTAATACCCAACCAGTCGATCGGCATGATCTGGTCGCCTCCCTGCTCATTACCACCGGGGCGAGCCACCCACATACGAATCGATGAAGTGGACGAGAGCCCTTGAATCTCGCTCAATGCATCGAGCGCCGTTTCATTCCCCTTAACGGGCAGACGGAAAACCTGGTCGCCCAGGCCTGCTCCTTGGGTAATGATGTAGTACACCTTGCTGTTGAAGCCAAACACGTCGACCGACACCTTGGGATCCTCAAAACTCGAGGAGAGGTGAGCTTCGATCGCTTGCTTGGCATCGTCGATCGTCATGCCAACCACGCACACTCGGCCATAACTACCCAACGTAATTCGGCCGTCGGCGGCAACGAGATGCTCGCCTTGCACTTCCTGCTGCGAGGCAATGCTGGAAAGGGTGATCCATAGATTTGGCTCGCGAAAATCTGCCATGCGGGCTAGCAGTTCTTCGCGAACTTCTTCGATCGATCGACCAGCGGCTTGAATCGGTTGATAAACCTTGTCGCCATTCGGCCCTAGTACATTGTCGTAATCGAAGCCGATCACCAACTTACCGTCGAGGCCCACTCGATACTCTCCACCGATCGGGGCTTCTTCGGGAATGCCCGACGCCTGAATGATCAGGGTGTCCATCGGACGCAGGTGGTAAGGATGCTTCGGTACCAGGCTGATCGCCGAAACGGCCAGCACATCTGGTGGCTCGATCACGTAGTCGGGAATGGTAGCCTTCGATAGCTCACGCGGAATGGTGGGTGGTACCGAAGGTGGAGGCAACTGCTTCGGAAAAGGCTTGTGCATCAGGCTGCAACCTTGCCCAAAGCTCATCAGAAGCATCACCAAAAGAAGCCCCCATGATTTCCTGTGCGATTGCATTGATCGATCAGCCATTACTGGGTCCAAGGCTTCGAGGCAAAACGGATGAAACTAAAGTGACTCCCTGATACATATCGCTCCGCTGGGAACCACGTAGTGGACTGAATCGGCACAATCGCTCCCTTCAGACTATTTGATTCGAGCAGAACGGGAAGAATTTTCGGAACAACCGTGAAATCCGGAATATCCTCCACATTCAGTTCTGTTTGAGCCCTGACCTAGCGATATAATGAATAAGAGGCCGAAACCCGTAATCCGTGCCGAGTTTGAAGTGAGGAACATGGCGATGACTTCCTATCCCTACGCTAAGAGCGTATTGCTAGCATTCACATTGATGGCTTGTAGCGTGCTAGCAGCGAATGCCCAGGCCCAAGTTCCTCGTTACCAACCGACAAGGCCGACAACGAGTCCCTACCTGAACTTGTTGCGTCCCGAGGGTGCGATTCCGAATTACTACTCGCTGGTGCGACCGATGCAGCGTCAGAACCAGATGCAGAGCCAACTGCGGAGTGATTTCCAGAAGTTTGGTCAGCAACAAGGGATGATCAATCGCACCTTGGAAAAGCGATTGTCGCAGCCAGAGTTTATCCGCCCCACCGGTTCGGCCGGCTGGTACATGGAAGAAGGTACCGTGCCGCCTTATCAAAATACGGGATACTACTATCAACAGACCGAGCTCCGTGGCGTTGGACGACGCTAGGTGGTTGAAGAGTCCTTTAACAGAGCGATTAGCAGGCTGAATAAGTTGGCACGGGCCAATGGTTCAATCCCGCCCGCACTGTGGACACCAGGCTTTGCCGCTCTGCGATTCCGCGACAAGGGATGAACCACCGCATTGCTCGCAGTAGCCCTCGATCTCGACAGAGTCGCGATCGCTGGAACGCCATGTATAGAGTAGGTGCTTCAGCCATCGGATCATCGCTGGACTCTTCCTTTCGCTCCGAGTGAGTGACAGGACCACAAAGCCATCCAAGGCTTTCCGCCTTTCGATCACCAAATACCTCGATTACTTCTTGGTCCACATTTCCTTGAGCACTAGCTGAGGAAAAACGATCGCGTCCTTCGCGTAGCGACCGATGAGCCGCCTTGGATTCGTAGCGATCCGATGCAGCCATTCGAGCCGCATTGCCTGGATCCAACCGGGCGCTCGGGTTTGCTCGCCGGCCATGAAATCGATGGTCGCCCCGGCGGCAATCGCTACCTTCGCCCGCAAGCGATCGCGATGAGCAGCCAACCAAAGCTCTTGCTTGGGTGCCCCGAAGCCAACCACCAGCAGATCGGGCTCGGCTTGATTCACCTTTTCGACGATGCGATCGCTCTCTTGCTCGGACTTCTCGAAGCCCATGGGAGGACTGTCGGTTCCGACAATCTCAAGGTGGGGATGAGCTGCTAACAACCGCTGCGTTGCTCGCTCGCCAACGCCGGCCGCCCCGCCTAACAGAAATACCCGGGGGCGGAAGTCAGTCGTACCCGAAGCAATCACGGTAGGCACCAATTCGGAGCCTGGCACACGTGCTGGAAGCGTCTTATGCAACATTCGCGACGCGGAGACGATGGGCCAGCCATCGGCGATTACCAAGTCGGCCCGCTCATAGGCTTGCCGAAACGCGAGGTCGTCGCGCAGTTTTACCACGTGGTCCACATTCGGTGTGAATACCAGCTGGCACTGGCGATCAGCAGCCTGCAATCTGGCCATAACCCATTCCACCGCATCGGCCATGCGCACGACATGAAAGTCGATGCCGAATAGATGATGCGAATCGGGATTGGGAAGTGGCGATGAATAATCGCTTGCTTCTGCTGCTGTATCCACCATTTCGAAAGCTGCCGACACCTAAGAGTACTGCAATGCTAGACCAGACTCAGTCGACCAGCTATCGAGGAAAGATGCAATACACCCTTCCCACACACCACGCTTTAGTAGGCCCCGCGAGTGCTCAAGACAGCAGGTACCGTCTTGGCGAGCAGGGTTACGTCCATCCAGATGGTCCGGTTCTCGATGTACTCGATATCCAGACGCAATTGTTCGGGGAACGGCAGATCGCTGCGACCAGAAACCTGCCAGATGCAAGTAATGCCAGGCTTCACTTCCAGGCGACGCAGGTCGTCGTAAGTGTATTGAGCCACTTCTTGAGGAACGGCGGGGCGAGGTCCTACCAGGCTCATTTCGCCACGGAGCACGTTGAACAGCTGAGGCAACTCGTCGATGCTTAGCTTGCGAATCAACCCGCCGATCGTCGTCAGACGGGGATCCTTGGCAATCTTGAAAGTACGAGTGTCGTCGTGGTGGCTCTCTTCGAGCAACTTCGCCTTCAGCTTGTCCGCATCCTCAATCATCGAGCGGAACTTAAGGCACCAGAACTCACGGCCGCGGTAACCAACACGCTTGTGGCCGTAGAAAATCGAGCCACCGTCGGTCAGCTTGATAATCAGAGCGGTCACCAACATCACAGGCGACAGCAACAGCAAAGCGACGCTGGCGATCACGATATCCATCGTCCGCTTCAGCACGTTGTAAGCCGAAATCTCGACTTCGTGAAGGGCTTCGGAAAGCTCGGCCGAGGGGTCCCAGGCGATCGCTTCGCCAGCTACGCCCGATTCGAGAGCGAATTGGCGGGCACCACGGTAGGCCTCGGTATGCGACATACCCTGACGAGCCAACCGGCGAGCAAGGTTTTCTTGGGACACCCTAGATGCGGATCCACGCCGCTCAGGGGAAACATTTGGCACTTTAATGCGGGCTTCGAGAGTTGCCTCAGTGCAGGTGTTCATGGTGGGCAGGTGGGGGGGTGGGTATTCATGGGGTGGGTCTTCCGCCTAGCGACCACCACTTGAAGCAAAAAGCGGACCACTTGGTACGGATGGCCCTACTTTTCCGTTTGATTTAGCAAAGCCCAAAAAACCCGCATTAATCGAGCAATGTGATACCCGCAGCAACCCTCACCAGCACCATGACACGTTCAACTCGCACGACTGTTTATCAGTTTGGAAAAGCTCGTTGATAAATCCCCCCGAGAGACGCTCTTTCTTTCTCATGTGGTAACTTATGAGAGTGGATTTTGCGTCCCTAAAGGTGGTCGACGATCGCTTAACAGGCCGATCTGCTCACCTCACTCCCTTCGAAGATTGCTCGAATTGCTGGGAGCGAATAAGATGAACCACTCCCCTGACCAGGCGAAGCACTCCCCCCTGCCCTTATGAGTTTCTTAGGGAACGTCTCGATGCAGTCTCCGTCGCCTACTCAGAGCCCCGTTGCAGGCAGCCCACTGCGCACTGCGGCCGTGATCGTGAACTACGGCACCGGCGATCTTACCTGTCAGTGCCTGGAGTCACTGGTCCCTGTCCGAAACGAGTGTGCTAGCTTCCACGTGTATGTCGTCGATAACTGCTCGCCGGACGATTCGGCCGATAAGATCGAACGAGCCATCGCTGAAACATCGGATTGGGCTTCGTGGATCGAACTTATTCGGGCTCCTAAGAATGGTGGGTTTGCTTATGGCAACAACGTCGGTATCAAACGGGCGCTGGAGCTTTGCGATCCGCAAGTCGACGCCATCTGGCTATTGAATTCCGACACCATCGTGCATCCCGGGGCGTTGATCGAACTGCTAGCGGAACTCGACGACGAGCGAACTGGCATCGTTGGCTCGCGACTGGAAAATCCGGATGGTTCGTTACAAACCTCCTCGTTTCGGTTTCATACTCCCAGTCGCGAATGGGCGCGAGGCCTCAATCTCGGTTGGTGGAATCGTATCTCCCCGAACTCCGATATTGCCCCGGCACAAATCGACGAGATCCATCACTGCGACTGGCTGGCGGGTGCAAGCATGCTGATCCGCAGGGAACTGATCGAAGACGTCGGGCTGCTCGACGATCGCTACTTCCTCTATTACGAAGAGGTCGATTTCTGCTATCGCGCGGCCAAGCATCATTGGAAGACTATATATAAGCCTGCAAGTCGCGTGATCCATTTGGTCGGACAGAGTTCCGGAGTTACCAACACCGACGCTAAGTTGCGTCGAGTTCCTAAGTACTGGTTTGAATCGAGAGCCAGATATTTCGAACAGAACTTTGGCAAACTGCAGCGCGTCATGGCCGACAGTGCTTGGCTATTAGGGCATCTTGTATTCCGGCTTCGCACCCTGGCGCAACTGCGAAAGTACTCTTACCCAGATTCACAACTGTCGGATTTCACTCGCTACAATTTTTGGCCTCCCACCCGAGTATGACTTACAAGTCGTACGCCAGCGAACCATTCATGTCACCGATCACTGCACAAGACGCAACGGACTCTCCAGCTTCGGCGGGCCATCAGCCAACGTCGCCGGCGGTGCCTATTGATATAAGTGGGAGTCGCAACCTGAATCCCGCTGGCATGACTCTCTGGCAGCTATGGCGCGAGGATTACCATACGCACGGTCGGAAACTATTCGACCAAGGCTTCTGGTCGGTGGCCGTGCATCGCTTCGGCAACTGGCGAATGGGCATCAAGTGGAAGCTGGTGCGCATGCCGTTTACGCTACTCTACAACGTTAGCTTCAAACTCGTCGAAATCCTCACCGGCATCACCCTGCCCTACACCTGTCGCTTGGGCCGGCGGGTGCACGTCTGGCATCACAGCGGTATTATCATCTCCGCTTACGCGATCGGCGACGACGTGCACCTGCGACAAAGCACAACGATGGGGGTGGTTCGCCGGGATGAGAACGCCGACATTCCTATTATCGAAGACCGTGTCGACATTGGCTGCGGAGTCTGCATCTTAGGCGGGGTTCGCGTGGGTCACGATAGCGTGATCGGCGCCAACGCGGTGGTGCTCGAAGACGTGCCCCCCCACTCGATCGCGGTGGGCATTCCCGCCCGCGTCATTCCCAAGAAAAAGGCCGCTAGCGATGACTGAATCTTGCTCCAAGATCGGCATCGTCGCGATCGGGCGCAATGAGGGAGATCGCTTGAAACGGTGCCTGCAGGCCGCGGTTGGCTCGGACCGCACGGTCGTGTACGTCGACTCGGGATCGACGGATGGCAGCGTCGACTTTGCCGAGTCGCTGGGGGTCGATGTCGTCGATCTCGATACCAGCAAAGGATTTACCGCCGCGCGTGCTCGCAATGCCGGGCTGGCACGCTTGATGGAGCTCGATCCATCGATCACGTATGTCCAGTTTCTTGATGGCGACTGCGAATTAGTGGAGGGTTGGATTCGCGAAGCAAGCGAGTTCCTCACCACCCACGACGACTACGCGGTCGTCTGCGGACGTCGGCGTGAACGTGCTGCGCAGCAAAATATTTACCATCGTCTCACCGACATGGAGTGGGACACCCCTACTGGCGATGCCCAATACTGCGGTGGCGACGCGTTGATGCGAACCGCTGCGCTCCAACAAGTTAGCGGCTACCGCGATTCGCTCATCGCAGGCGAGGAACCCGAGCTTTGCGTTCGCCTGCGCCAGGCGGGCTGGCGGATCTATCGACTCGATGCCGAGATGACCCTGCACGACATTGCCATGACCTCCTGGCACCAATGGTGGAAACGCTGCGTGCGGGCTGGTCACGCTTACGCCGAGGGGGCCGCCCTGCACGGCGCCCCGCCGGAACGACACTGGGTCAAAGAGCGGCGCGGTATCTTGCTCTGGGGAATCATCGTCCCGGTGCTTGCGCTGGCGCTCGCCTGGCCTACCTATGGCATCAGTTTGCTGGTTGCTCTGATGTTGTACGTTCTGCAATTCGTGAAGACCCGACGGTACTTTCGGCAAGTTGATCGCTGGACCGCAGCCGACACCACGCTTTACGCGGCCCACTGCGTGTTGGCCAAGTTCCCTCAAGCCAAAGGGATGTGTGGATACTGGATGAACCAATTGCGTGGCAAACAGGCGAAGATTATCGAATACACTCCCGCGACGGACACGAGCTATCAAACCGCTCCCCGCTAACGCGCGATGTCGTCATCCACTTTCAGCGATCCCCCGAATGAACATAGTCTTTCTGCAATATGGCGACTTTGCCGAAGCCTACCATCGGCTAGGCTCCGGGGGCCCCGAGACCTACCGCGACCAGAAGCACAGCGTCGACTTCGTTGCCGCATTGGCTCCAGAGCATGTCGTCACGACCATCTCCATTTGCGATCGTGAACACGACGAGATGGCCAGTGACAACTTGCGATCCATCGGCCTGCTCGAACAGCAAGCCTACTCCACATCGCTGCATGGCTTGCTCGACTCGCTCTCGCCCGATCGATTCATTTGCCGTACGCCACACAAGATCGCCTTGGCCTGGGCAGCTAAGCATCGGGTGTCGACATTGCCGGTTTTCGCCGACATCTTTAAACAACACTCCTTGCGACAGCGATGGGGGAACTCGCGGTTTGGCAAACTACTCCGGGGAAGCAACGTTCCGTTTGTATCGAATCACAGCCTTACCGCTTCGCAGTCGCTGCAATACTTAGGGCTTCCGCTCGAACGCATTAACCCCTGGGATTGGACTCCCATCCCCCCGATCGAACCGGCCAAGACAGCCTCCCGAGATCCCAAGACCCTTCGGGTCTTCTATGCAGGCGCACTCTCCGATGCCAAAGGGGTCGGTGATCTGCTGGAAGCATGCGCGATAGCCAAATCGCAAGACGTCCGCGTAAACATTACCCTGGCTGGCCCCGGGGATGTTGAGCACTGGTATCAACGAGCAACCCAACTTGGCGTTCGCGAACAGCTAGAGTGCCTGGGGACGATTCCTTCAAGCGATGTGCTCGATCAGATGCGCGAGCACGATGCGGTGGCCGTACCGTCGCGACATAGCTATGCCGAAGGATTACCTAACACCATTTTCGAGGCACTCGCTTCGCGTTCGCCGCTCATTGCTTCGGATCATCCCGCGTATATCCAACGTTTAGAACATGGTGAGTCGTGCCTGATTTTCAAAGAACAAGACTCTCCTCAGTTGGCCGAGTGCTTTAAAACACTGCTTCACGACAACGCGACGTACCAACGCTTGTCGCAGAACTCCGCCAGCCGCTTAGCGGAGTTGTACATCGGCATGCAATGGAGCGAGCTTGTTACTGCGTACCTCCACGACGACCATGCGACGCTTCAATCGTACACACTGGCCAACCTAGGCACTTAACGCTCAAAAACTGCTTCACTCACTTCGCTAAATCAGTTTCGTTGCCTGACGAACAAACGTCACGGCTCACCAGGAAATCCCTACATGCCTTTAGTTGCTTATCAACGCGCCCATGGAGCAAACGACTACCCACTGCACTTCGCGTTCTTTGAACAACTCGAAAAAAGAAAGCTTCTTGATAAGTACGATTTTTCCATCGATACCTTCCTGGATCCGGAATACGCAAAGCGGTTGGTATTGCGTTTTCCTCAGCTAGTGCTGGCAACGGACAAGAGCCCATCCCGGAAAAGGATTGAATGGCTGAAACGCTACATCGGCAAAGGCTACCGATGGGCTGCAAAGCTTGACCGCGTGGACGCGGTGTGCGAAGCCCCGGGAGGACGACTGGCCTCGAATTACAGTGGCAATCTCTCGAACTGGTGGTTGTATCCTCGCGCAAAGCGCCGAGCGGTGTTCTTCCATTCCATGGAGAAAAATGTTCTGGATGCACCAAAGCTGCGGCAGTCTCTAGGCGAAGCGGATCTGTTCGTCGCTCGAACTTCCGAATCGGGAAACTACGCTCGAATGGCAGGTTGCCCCAAGGTTGTCTGCTCAAGCGACATTGCTTTCAGCATTCAACCCTCCAGCATTGTCTACCGAGATGGTGTGGCTGCTGCGCTGCGCATCCCACACGCGAACGCAACGGAGGGCAAAGCCAAGGTAACCGACTTACTTGACTACTTTGAGAGCGATACCAGCCGGGTCTACGATTTAGTAAGAGTCGAAGAACCGATTGGGAGTGAGATGTATGCGAGAAACTACGTATGTGGCAAGCATAATCACATGCATCTCTACAGCGACGATCTCATGTATACGCCATTCCAGTTCAAACGCGATGCGATCATTAGCTGCAGATTACATACAACGATTTTGTCGCTACTGAGCGGAAACACGCGGATCCTCCAAGCTCAAGTGGAAATGGGAACGACCAAGATTCAACAGATCAAAGACGACCTCCAACTAAGTAGCCTGAGTATTCACCAACTCCACGATCTCACAGTCGACAAAGTGGCCGAGTTTATTTCGAGCGGGCCCGACCTGGACCCAGTAGAGGTGCAAGCGTCCATCAGCCTGGCGCGTGAACGCAACGAGGTGGGGCTCGATGCGGTACAAGAGTGGCTCGAGTCTCTGTAACACCGTGTCCGATGGCCATCCCCTCATCACCTATTGAGCCCTAATCTTCCTCACGGAATGTTCTTTTTTTGCTAGGAATTGGCCACCAAAAGTGTTCTACTGAACAGTATTATATTGTCCGTTGTTTGTGGTCCGCAGCTCGTGGTTGGAGGGTTAAGTGGTTTAACAGAATGCGTGTTCCACCGCAGGTGAGCATCCGCCGCGCAGGCGAGTGGTAACAGCAGTCACTGACTCTGTTTACGCTTGCGGGGGCGTTCGCTGCTGCGCGTTGGTAACTCGTTCGAAGTGGCGAACTGAGAAGCTTCGGGACGCTGGAAGCTCCTTCGAAATGCCACGCCACCATCATGAATATCTGCCCCCGGAGTCCCCATTCCCGCCACCCCAAAATAGCTTCCCACCCTTGGGAATCTATTCTGGGCACTCTCCGCGGTCGCCTGACTGTAACTCATGAACTACCAACGACTTGCGATGAGCGCG
Organism: Aeoliella mucimassa; assembly: GCF_007748035.1. NCBI lineage: Bacteria > Pseudomonadati > Planctomycetota > Planctomycetia > Pirellulales > Lacipirellulaceae > Aeoliella > Aeoliella mucimassa. The sequence continues at coordinate 1,466,263 of NZ_CP036278.1, read as the reverse complement.
CAGCGGAAAATGGATCAAAGGCCTCATCGAAGACTCGGTCTCCAAGGTTGAAGCCGGTTCGGAGTTGGTCTCTCAATCAGGCGATACGCTGAAGGAAATCGTTACCTCGGTGAAGCGAGCGACCGACATCGTCACCGAAATTGCCGCTGCGTCCAAGGAACAAGCCACTGGCATCGAACAGGTGAACGTGGCCGTTTCTCGTATGGATCACGTGACTCAAAGCAACGCCTCGCAAACCGCAGAGCTTTCGAGTACTGCGGTTTCGCTGGCCACCGAAGCACGTCACCTGCAAGAGGTGGTGGATCTATTTAATCAGGTCAAGAAGTCGCCTGCTGAGCAAGCTGTCGACGTGGACCACCATCCTAGTACTGCCGCTCCTTCGTCCGCTCCACCTAAATCCACCAAGGCCAAGCAGGCATTTGCCGATTTCGACCTGGAAGACAATGTCGAGCGAGAACTGCAATCCGTCGGAGCTGGCAACGATGGTTTTGGAACGTTCGAAGAGTTCTAACCGTTGCTCGCCACAGCGTCTCCGAATGCCGGAAATAGTTGGCAGATTAAAGCTCGAGATCTGCCAGCCTGATTCACGAAACTGTGCCATCGGGTTGCCGTGATTTGTAGTAGCAGCAGACTGCGGATGAGTTGAGATGTGTTCGGGGCGTGCCTGGTCTGCATGAGTAGTATCCGTGCCGGTTGATCGCAAGGCGGTGGTTAACGATACTCGACAATACCAATAGTAGTGATAGACATTACTCCTGGTGATCGGTAGAGTATCGCTAGCCCGCCCGCAAGCATCTCCTGCAGAAAGTCCCTTGTTGATGAATCCATTGATCATAGCCGAAGCTGCGAATCCCGAATGGGTCTCGGTTCCGCTAGTGGGATGGAGTCACGCGAGGGCGATTCAGAAGGTGATCGGTGGCCATCTGGTCACGCAGATTCGCAACGCGGAAGCCATCGAGCGATCGGGCGTCGATCCGAGTGAGTTCACTGCGATCGATTCCGAAGCCGTTGCTAGCGCAATGTGGAAGATCGGCGACTTCCTCAGTGGCGATGCTGGCAAGGGTTGGACGACCAAGATGGCAGCCTCGGCCCTGCCCTACTACTATTTTGAGCGATTGCTCTGGAAACAGTTTGGCCCTCGAATCAAGAGCGGAGAGTTTTCGCTGGTGCATCGAGTGACTCCGCTGAGTCCCACGATGCCAAGCCTGATTGCCCGCAAATGCGCGAAGCATCGGGTGCCTTTTGTGGTCGGTCCACTCAATGGCGGCTTGCCTTGGCCACGTGAGTTTGACGCCGAACGACGCAGAGAACGAGAATGGCTTTCGTATCTGCGTAGTGCCTACAAATTGCTACCCTACTATCGCAGCACCAGAAAATACGCGTCGGCCATCATCTGTGGCTCGCAACACACACTCGCGCAGATGCCTGCTTGGGCGAAAGACAAAATCATCTACCTGCCTGAAAACGGAGTCGATCTCGATCGATTCTCCGGGCAGCGGTCGCACACCGCAGCATTGCCAATCAAGGCGGTGTTCCTGGGGAGACTCGTCCCCTACAAAGGGTGCGACATCGTACTTGAGTCGGCTGCCGAACTGATCAAGCAAGGCAAGCTGATACTCGAAATCGTCGGTGATGGACCTGAGCGACAGGCGCTCGAGAACCAGACCGCGGAACTTGGTATTCAACACGGAGTAACGTTCGCGGGCAATGTACCTCACGAGCAGGTTGTCGACAAACTGGTGAATAAGGACCTGCTGACTTTTCCGAGTATTCGCGAGTTCGGCGGCGGTGTCATCCTGGAAGCAATGACCGTCGGCCTGCCTTCGATGGCGGTGAACTACGGCGGTCCAGCAGAACTGATGACAGCCAGCACGGCGTTTCCTATCGAGCTCGGTTCGCGCAGCGAGATCGTCGATCGCATGCGGGCTGGGCTGGAGCAGGTGGTGTCGAATCCCACTATCATCGCTGAGAAATCGCAAGCGTGCGTCGATCGGGTTCGCAAGCTATTTACCTGGGAAGCGAAAGCTCGCCAGATCGAACAGATCTACTCTTGGGTACTCGGAAAAACCGAGAAGCCGACAATCTCGTTTGAGTAAAGTAGCTTCGCTGGGATGAACCTTCCATCAATGATGGGAGGAGAAATCGCCGTCCTGCGAGAGGACGGCGATTTCGATTCTTGAACTGCATCGAGCGTGAATCATTTGGCACGCTCAGCTGCCAAACCAGCGCCGCCTCACGGGGCGACGGTCGCACTTTCGATGGCGTGCAGCAGTTCCGACAACCCATCGAGCACCGCAGTAGGCTCTGCTTGCAGTAATTGCTCTGCGGTTTGAGCGCCGGTGGTGATACCGAAGGTCATTCCACAGCCGGCGTTCTTGCCTTCCTCGATATCAATTTGCGAGTCGCCGATCTTCGCCACCGCATCCGCCGAGCTAACTCCAGTGACTTCAATCGCCTTAAGAATCATGTCGGGGTGGGGGCGGTTGTTCGACACGTCGCTGGCAGTAACCAGGGCGTCGATATGCGTACCTACTTCCCAGCCGAGTTTCTTGATGAGCATCTCGGCCGTGGGACGGTCGTATCCAGTGTTCAGCACCGACTTGATTCCCCGTTCTCGCAGATCGGCAAACACCTGCGCGGCTTGAGGCTGCTCGCGAACGTCGAGTTCCTGGTAAGCAGTGCCGAGGCGTTGCTTGAAGTCGGCAAAAATCTGCTGAACCTCTTCCTCGCTGTGTTGCTGGCCATCGAGTTTCAACACATCGCGAATGGCCTGTGATTTTTCCTTGCCTGCCCCATGAGCTTGCACCTGGTCTTGGGTAAACTCGTACCCGGCAGCATTCACAGCCGCACGCACGGTCTTGTAAACCACGTTATCTTCGTCGATCGTCGTGCCGGCCATGTCAAATACGACTAGTTCAATCACAATAATTACTCCTTAATTCTATGAATGCGAGTGACTTCGAACGCAGGTCACCGCTTGATTGTTTTTTGTTGCACCCAAGATACCACCATCAGCAACGCGAGCAACCAATAAGCTGGCGGTTCCGGCACGGTTTGGCCTTGGATGTTATCGACTGGAGGATACAGCTGGCCGAACGATTGCTTCCAGACTTCGTAGTCCGCTCGGTCAACCTTGCCGTCGCCATTGCCATCGGCCGGCTGGCCGATTCCGACAGCCCCCAGCGTATCACGCCAAATGGTATAGTCGGCCAGGTTCACGATTCCGTCGCCGTTGTAGTCGGGGTTTTCCGGCAATATATCGTAAACCACGCGGAGCGAGGCGGCATTCGCCTCGCCTTCGATCAGCAACTGAAAAGCGAGATCTTGCATGCCACCTTCGCTATCGAAGATATTGCCGAGCCGGATCACATGATTGCTCTCAAGCGTGAAATCGCCCGACTCAAGTAGCTCGGCCAGTTGATCCTTCGAGGGATTCGACTCGCGCCAACCACCGTCGTCGTTGCCAGATCCATCCAGATCGTCCAGGCTCTGCCACGCTTCAGGGAGCAGCGATCCACTTTCGGACTGCAGCTTATAGGCCTCGAAGGAAACATCGCTGCCTGATTGGTTCCGCAGTTGCACGTCGCCACTGTTGGGGTTCACCAGCAGCAGGACTTCGTCGATGCTCGAAACTGGTTGAGGGACGATATTGTAAAACACCTGGGCGGCGACCGGCGTGGATTGCCCCGAGAGCAACAATTCGAACTCAAGGTCCATCACCCCCACCGAGGGATCGAACAACTCTTCCAAGTCGATCACCTGCCCCGGAGTCATGGTGAAATCCCCGTCCTGGTACAACTCGGCCAGAAAGGTGGAAGAAGGATTCGACTCGCGCCAAGGCCCTTCACCGTCCTGGTCGTCCAGGCTATGCCACCGCTCGGGATTGAGCGAACCACTCGCCGAGCGAATGGCGTATCCATCAAACTTCACGTCGCTGGTCGACTGATTGCGAAGCTGAGTAGCGCCGGTTACCGGATCGACCATCAGGAACATCTCCTGCAGTTCGTCGAGTTCGAACTTGAGCCGCAAGTTTTGTTGGGAGTTGATCGAAGAGCCTGGCACCGCTCCGAGTCCTAGCAGATCAAGGGCCAAGTTGCCCGAGTCACCGTTGCGGATCGGTTGCAGCGGGGCGGTGTAGTCGGGCGCGAGTAACCCAGGATCGGCCCGCACACCCGCGTTGGCGCTGTAAAGCTCTTGGCCAATCTGCTCGCCCGACACCCACGTGTAGAACGGCACGCGGTACGTTTCGACGCTGTTGATATCGCCATGCCCGGTACCGATTCCACCATGGTCGGCGGTGATGATGACAGCCGTGTTTCCCGAGAGTGTGGGATCGCTGCTGACGAAATCGAGGATGCGTCCAACCTGCACGTCGGCAAGTCGCACCGCATCGCGATACTCCTCGCTATCCCAGCCATTGCCATGCCCCGCGGCATCGGTGCGATGCATGTGCATGAACGTGTACGTGTAAGGGTCGGTCGCCAAGTCGCTGATCAGATCACTCGTCTGTGCTTGAATGTCGTCATTCGTTCGCAGATTGAAGACGTCGATCTTGTCTTTGCCGTTGTCGGCACCGATCAAGTCGGCGGCTCCCGAGACTTCGTTCCAACTGTTGTCGATATAGTTAAAACCGCTCCACCCTGCGTAAAACGCGGTCGATCCACCATGGTCGTGCACCACATCGAACACGCTCGGCACGTACTCTCCCTTGTCGGTATGCACGGTAACGCTCGCGTCGCCAGGATCGCTGTTGCGAGTCACTCCGTGCCCCAGCTCACCATCTCTTGGTCGCCCAGTGAGGATCGAAATGTGATTTGGCATGGTCACCGTATTCTCCCGCAAGGTGCGGGCGTTGTTGGTGTATGCCCCTTCGCTCTGGATGCGATAGAAGTTCGGCAATTCGGTCGGACCCAACAGATCGATCGCCGATCCGCGAAGACCATCCACGGTGATGTGAATCACGTGATCGACGTTGTAATCGGCTGCATCACAAGGTGCGCAGTGCAGGAAGAGACCAGCACACAAAAGAATCCAAGCCGAGAGTCTGCAACGCGAGCGAGGCGCACTGTCAAACACTCCTCGATTCACGAAACACCGGAGGTTACTCATCGTCATCGCCCACATTGCTATTCAAGTCCCACAACCCGCCCAGGTTGTGCGAGCCATCGAGAAACCTTGGTTGCTTGCTACACGGCAAGCATGGAAGGCTCGGCAATCTCGACTGGCTCCAATCTCTCGAAACTCAACAAGGACGGCGCAGTGCTGCCCGCCTGCGCCGTCCTCTGGGAAATAGCAGGCTCCAAGGAGTCCCGCTACAAGTCGCTAGGCATTCCGACGCTTGAGGGTGGCAATGGCCACGAAGGCCGCAAAACCAATTAACCAGCTACTTGGTTCTGGAACCACGGCTTGCTCCTGCAACATGGCGACTTGCGAATCGCTCAGCACATGATCGAAGAAGGCGACTTCGTCGATCATGCCGTCGAAGTTACGTCCTGTGCCGGCGCGATGCCCACCGATTACTAGCCCACCAACGGCAGTGCGGGTGGCCAGATTGTCTTCGGTATCGATCAGGGCGCCATCGAGGTACACCTTCATTACGCCGGTGTCTTCGTTGGTACCTCCGTCGGCATCGAACGTAACGATCACGTTTTGCCATTCGTTCAAGGCCATGGGAGCTTGCACCACCGACAGACTCGGGTGGGTAAACACTTCCATGACATCGGTACCGGAGACGTCTCGCAGACCAAGCGAAGCGGTCCAGGCACCGTCGCCGCTCGGTGTGTCGTTCAAGGAGGTCTCGAGCACGAAGTAGCGATTGCTTCCTTCGATGCCTTCCTCTTCGTTTTCCAGGGCCGTCTTGTACCACGCGGTATAGCTAAAGTCTTGCCCTGGCTGCAGCACATCGCCGCCGGTGAAGGCATACTCTTCGTTCGCCCGCTCAAAGGTGGCCGCGTTGCCGAACTTGCCGCCGGCATCGCCTGCAGTGGCACCGTTCATAGGGGTCAGATCGTAGCCCGCACCACCAGCGGTAGCCGTGAAGTCGTGATCAAAAGAGTAGTATGCAACCACTCCCGCTTGGGCTGGCACGCAGAGTGAAGCGATTGCCAGCAATAGTAACATTCTCATTGGGTCACTCTCCTGAAGCAAATCTATGTATGTGATGAAGAATCAGAATAGTCGGAAATTCAAATTCGAGCTAAATTGTTGCTCTTCCTCGTTTGGGTCGCACCACTTGCATGGCGAAGTACCCTCCCACGACGAGAGCCACGAGCAATGCCGTGTTCGGTTCCGGCACATTCGAGCTGGCAACCGCGGATAGACCATTGGTGTAGTCGGCGCCGAAGTTATCCTTCCAGATCTCGTAGTCCGCAGCGGTCACGACGCTACTTCCACTACCATTTCCGTTGAGTGCCGAGGCCGAGCCACCAAGATTGTCGCGCCATACGGTATAGTCGGCGAGATTCACCAGGCCGTCGCCGTTGAAGTCGCCAAGATCGGCCGCCGACGGAGTGAACTCCTGGTACAATACCGTCCCCATGAGTGGTTCGGTTTCACCAGCCATGAGGAAGGTGAATACCAGATCGCGAGCGTCGGTTGCAAAGTCGTAGATTGAACCAAGATTCTTGCCCGCTGCACTCACAGCCAGCGTGCTATCTTCGTTCAACTCGGCCAGATACGACGAACTGCCTGGCGTTTCACGCCAACCACCATCGTTGCTGCCTGCTCCATCGGCATCGTCCAGACTCGTCCAGCCCCCTGGCACCAAAGAGTCCATCGACGACTTGATTTCGTAAGCTTCAATCTCTACCGCAAACCCCGAAGGATTGCTTAACTTCACATCACCATCCGTCGGATCGACGGTAAGCACCAGGTCGTTCACATAGCTCGAGTTGATGTTCACCAGTCCCTGCCGCACCGAACCATCGGCCAGCGTGTAATCGAACACCAAGTCGGTTCCCGGAACCGCTTCGCGAAACGCAGAAGGCGATCCAGGCATGAAGATGGTACCGAGACTAACACCAGCATCATCGATAGAGCTCGCTCCATCTTGATTCAGCTCGGCGAGCTGATTTGCGGTGCCGGGCGTTTCGCGCCATCCGCCGTCGTCGTTGCCAGGACCATCGAGATCGTCCAGGCTATTCCATCCCGCGGGATTCAATCCACCCGCTGCCGAGCGAATCCGATAGCCTTCGATCGAGACCGGGAATCCTGCCACAGGGCTTTTGATGGTCGCGACACCACCACTATCGGCATCGACTTCCAGGACGAGCTGCGTATCGACGAACAACTCCGCGGCCTCGCGACCTCCGCCGACGCTAACAGTTCGAGTCCCCCAGAAGAGCCCCTCCTGCAGAGTGACTCCAGGAGCGGAGATATCGACAAACGAACCAGAAACCGAGTTGGCTTCGATCAATGCCCACGAACCGGAACTGCTGGGCGTGAAGCCGCTGAAGTCGATCTCGAGGTTGCCGCCGAGATTCACCGACTGTCCAACCTGAATGGCCGTAAGCCCAGTGCTGGTGATTTGCTGCTGAAGCAGGCCGCTCAGCGATAGGGACTCCGCTTCAAACGCCCCTCCATTGGCGATACTCAGCACACCATTGCCACCAAAAGTTGCTGCCCCAGAGGTAAACACCCCTGTGGGATCCGAGTTTCCATCCACGGTGTCCACCGCGGCAACTTGGATGCTGCCGCCCGAGCCGACTGCGAGCGTTCCGTTGGATACACTCAGGGAGCCCTGCACTGGAACCGAACCCGATACCGTGGCGGTTCCACCGTTGTTGATGATGGCAATCTCGTCGTAGATTCCTTCGGGCACGAAGGGTCCGTTGATCGAAGGGTGATCCCAATAGTCCGCTACGTTGAAGTCGCCATCGAAGTTACTATTGCCAGGATCAGCACCTACCCACACGACCTCGACTTGTGCCGCCGCATGCGTGGCCCAGAGCATCAGCCCCAGAGCGGTCAGGGCAACATGCATGCTGCCGGTGATTGAACGTCTCATGATTGTTTATGCTCGCTATTAATTGCTTGGATATGAAGTGGGGAAAATCAATCGATCGTTCGTCTTAACGATGGCGAAACCGACGCAATCCAAACAACACCACAGCACTGCCGAATAGCAGCAGAGTCGATGGCTCAGGCACCGCGAAACCGGCCGCAGCCAGCACGGCAGCCGGAGCATTGTCTTTCCACTGACGAAAGTCGGCAAAGTCGACAACCCCGTCGATGTTGAGGTCGCCATCGGTGCCGAGCGCGACTCCCAAAGAGAGGTTGTTGCTTATGTCGTAGAAGTCTTGAACCGTATAGGTCGAAGGATCACGCGGCTCGGGAATCGCCAGACCATTGAGGCCGGTGTTATAGATGCTGGTGATCGATTCCGGGGGAAGGGCCGAGTTCCAGAAAGCGACTTCGTCCATTTTGCCGTCAAAACCACGATTCAGCGCGGTGTTGCGAGCGTTGCCAAGATTGATTGCCTCGGAGACCAGGCTCGTGGTGGGACCAACCAGTGGATCACCTACTTCGGATCCGTCGAGGTAAGTGCGAATGGTGGTGATTCCGCCGATGCTCTCGTACGTATGAGCGACATGTTGCCATTGCCCAGCAGTATGCGTATCGGCGTAAAGCGCGGAACCTACCCCATTGGTAAACGTTTGGGTATCGGCGAGACCATCGACGTCGCTGTAGCTACGAACACCAAAGGAGATGTCGTAGTCGGTGGTTCCCTCGTAAACGAAGAAACGGCTCGATGGGCTGCTTGGATTGGTATCGAGATTGAACCAGGCGGAAACCGTGAAGCTATCGCCCAGCTGGTTGTCGCCACCACCGCCGAAGCCTAGTCCGGCAGTGAACACGTTGCCTTCGGTGCCGGTGAACTCGACGGCGTTGCCAACGATGCCGCCTGAGGCTCCCAACGTGTGCCCGGTTCCCGTGGCGATGAGCTCCGGCCCGCTCAGGCTGCCAGCATTCGAGAGATCTTCGAAATCGTAGTAAGCCACGAGGTCGGCCGACACAGGTCCGACCGAAATCATGCAGGCCAGGCCGATAAGCAGGTGCGTCAGGTGCTTCAACATTTTACTAGTTCTCCAGTAGACTTTGGCTCACAGTGCTGGTTCAGAGCTGAGCAGAATGGCGACCTGCAGGATGGCTTTTACTGATCGGAAACTGGCCTCGCAGGTTAATTACCCCGAAATCGCCCCATTCCGCTAAACTGAACCCCAGGAAGGAAACGGTACTTTTGGTGCGAAACACGATACTGCTTAACAGGAAATTAACGCGGTTCACACTTTGTGACTCTCAGTCACACACGTGAATCAGTCTACGGACCCTCCAGCCCCCGTCAACAAAGTGTCAGAAAAATTAGTTGAATCTTCACAATCCTCAACGTCCTCGGATTCGAGCGATTCAGCCACTGGAACCAACGGCAATCTGGTGGAACTCGCGCAGCGAATCCGTCAGCAACGCCTGGATCGCCGAATGACCATCGAGCAACTGGCTGCTGGCACCGGGCTGACGCGTAGCTGGCTGAGCAAGGTGGAAAACTTCCGCGTGACGCCGTCGCTGCCGGCGCTTTTCAAGATCGCTGCTAGCTTGGGGACTCCTCTTTCGGAACTGCTGGAGGGCCTGGAAGCAGGCCCGGAACTCTGCATCGTGCGTAAAGGCGAGGGAAAGGAGTTCGATCGCGACCCCTCGCCCGGCAACAACATTCACTACGAGTCGCTCGCCCACGGTCATCAATCGCGAGCGATGGAGCCTTTCTTGCTGACGATTCCCCCGCACGGCGGAAGAGCCCAACTGCTTCCTCACCAAGGCGAAGAGTTCCTGTTGGTGCTCTCGGGGCAAGTCTCGTTCGACTACGGCGAAGACCAGTTCGTGCTCGACGCTGGCGATAGCTTGTACTTCAATGGCTCGACTCCTCATCGGGTTTATAACCCCAGCAAAAAAGCGGCTCAGGTGCTTTGCGTCTTCTATGTGACCAACTAGCTGGCAGCAAAACTTAACCGAAAGTTAACTACACTTTTGTTGACTTTAAGTCACACCCCTGTATCCTGGTCGGCGTACAGCTCACTCAAAGAGTCCCAGTATCGTCAGCTTTCTAGCCGCTGAGCGGCATTTACCAGTTGCAGGAGACGGACCCATGCGCGTGTCCACGAAGACGGTGTCTCGTAACGGTTTTACGTTGGTCGAATTGCTTGTAGTCATCGCCATTATTGGCATTTTGGTGGCTTTGCTGTTGCCAGCAGTCCAGGCAGCTCGTGAGTCGGCCCGACGCATGAGTTGCAGTAATAATCTCAAAAACCTCGGGTTGGCCTCGCTAAATCACCACGACACAATTGGCTACTTTCCACTAGGCGCTGCGGCGAACGAAGGATCGATGTGGTCGTACTACACGCTCCCTTATCTCGAAGAGGGGGTCTCGTACGAAGCGGCGACCATCCAGGAGCATTCGGGGCTGAACTATCAATGGGGCAATCCCGGCGGCGCTTACACCAACATCGGTGATCTGCCGGAGAACATTCGCCGCAACACGCAGTTGCAGGAGACTGTTTATCCCGTCATGCGGTGTCCTTCCGCAGGGTTGCTCGAGCACCAACTCGACGTAGCGATGGATAGCTTTTACGTCATGCGTCGTGTCCCGGCTTCGTACCTGGGAAGCGCGACAGGCATTGTCTCCAACGGATACAAATCCTCCTGTCCAGCCAAGGTGCTTTCGACCTCCAACGGCAAAATAAAGACCGAAAACACCCGGTTTGGCGACCTCGACGGAGTGCTCTACTCGTGGAGTCGCACCAAGATCCGGCAGATCACCGATGGCACGTCGAACACCATGCTCATCGGCGAGGCCGTGCACGACACCGAAGCCCAGGAACGCGTCGGCGGAACCCGCGAGCCCGATCCAGGCGATCACAAAGATCACTGGGCCATCGGTAGCGACGATATCGATATCTCCCGCAACGGCGCTCATGGCCTCGACGTCTCGGAGTGCCTTGGTTCGCTGGCGGTGCCGATCAACTACCAGAAGCAGTTCCCCAACAACTCGGCCTGCGAATCCCCCGGATCTCCTGGTAGCTCCGACTGCCAGCGGGTGCAACTCGCGTTCGGCAGCGAGCATCCCGGCGGGTTCCAGATGGTTCGCTGCGATGGCTCGGTGGAGTTCATCGACGAAGACATCGACGCCGACGCCCGCATGGCATTGGGGACCCGCGCCAGCCAAACCGCGGCGGATTCCTGCGTGCAGGTTGGTCCCCGCTAGCTGCGTTGCTAACGCGGTATTCCGGCTTGTTTTTCGTTTATAACTCCTTTGATTCGACTCCTTCCCCTCCGCAAAGTGCTGAAGCGGCCAGCTGATTCCATTACATAAGGCGCGTACCCCATGAGTTCCTCCCGCTTTGATCGACGCAAGTTTATGGTGGCCGGCACCGCTGGCCTGACCACCCTGGCCATCGACACCGCTGCCGCCGAGAACATCGACCAACCTCAAGCCGAAGTGCGAGTTTGCGTGCTGGAGCATGCGGATCGTTGGACCGAGAAGTCGACCGGGCTTACCCCCCTGCTCTCCTCTGCTGGCTGCAAGGTCGCGCCGCTGCAGGTGGACCGTTCGCCACTCGAGCAGCCGAATCGTCCTCAGCTGATCGTCTTTGGCTCGTTCACCAACAACGACGAGCCATACGGAGCCTACGTCGAGCAGTTTACTGCGGAGCTTCAGCAGTTTGTCGCTGCCGGCGGGGTGGTGCTGGAGATGACTCAGTCCGACCAGTTTGGCAATACCGTGAAGTACCTGCCGAAGGGCATGAACGCCAAACGCGGCGATCGCGATCTTACTTCGGTGTTTGCTTTGGCTATCGACCACCCGCTGGTCAGCAGTTGGTGGCCCGATGGTGCAACTCAGGTGGGCACCGATTTCTTTCATCGCAACGATCCTAACTGGGAGAGCTTCGACGAATGGTCTGGCATGCAAGTCGTTTTGGCCTCCGAAGCCGATGGCCGCAGTCCCTGCTTGCTCGAAGGAGCGTTTGGCAAAGGTCGCTTTCTGGTTAGTAGTCTTTGGCTCGACAAGTGCTATCGTCCCGATGGCACACCGACTTACGGCAAAGCAGCCATCGACGCGAGCGAACGCTTCTTCGCGGCCGTCACCGACCATGTTCGCGCGGTCACCGCAGGCACAGCTCCTTCGGTCGTAGTGACTCCGCTGCCACCCTCGCCTCCGGCAGGGCCGATGGTCGGACATGTCGACACCGAGTCGGCACGCATCTGGTTCCGACCGAGCGACGACCAGCGGCACATCACTACCTGGCAATGCTCGGTGCAATCGAGCGATGGTCGCACCGTGACTGCGACCAAGACTCCTGATGCCGACCATGATTTCACCTTATTGTTCGATGTCGATGGATTGGAACCGGCCACCGAATACCAGTACGAGATCACTCCGATCACCGATGGTTCCGAGGTCGAGACGTTTGGTCCTTTCAAGTTCAGCACCGATACCATGGCAGGCACGCCCACCAAGATGGTGCTCAGCATGGGCTCCTGTGCTCCTTCCGATCCGAATTACGTGTGGACTCGCATCGTCGACGAAGGGTGCGAAGGGTTCATTTTCTTAGGCGATACTCCTTATGTGGATTCAGGCGATTTGAAAGTAGCTCGCGAGAAGCACCGTCGCTTCTTGTCGCAACCGGAGATTGCCAAGATGGTTGCTAACATGCCGTGCTGGGGCACGTGGGACGACCACGACTTCGGCCGCAACGACGGCCACGGCGATTTTCCTGGCAAGCATGTTTGCCGCACCGCGTTCACCGAGTACCGCGCCAACCGCGAGTTCGGACATCGCGCGGACGGCGCGCTGCAAACCGACCCGTTCGGCGACGGTCGCGGCGTCTACACGTCGTTCCGTCGCGGCCCGCTCGAGGTGTTCCTCATCGATCCTCGCTGGTTCAGTCGCACCGAACCAAGCTGGGCCGACCCGTCGCAAACCACCTGCATCGGCAAGGTACAGTGGGAATGGCTGAAGCAAGGCCTCACCAGCAGCACCGCAACTTTCAAGGCCTTGGCCACCGGCATGATTTGGGACGACAAAACCAACTCCGAAAAAGACGACTGGCACACCTATCGCTACGAACGCGATGCCATCTACGACTTCATTCGCAACCAGGCCATCCCCGGCTGCTTCCTCATCGGCGGCGACATCCACGTTTCCAGGGCGCTGAACTACGGCCCCCGTGTCGGCTACGACCTCTGGCAGTTCATCGTGAGCCCGTTGCACGCCGGGGTGATTCCCGAGCTGGATGTGCCTCACCCAAATCTGGTACATCACGCCCAGGAGCCGCACGTATTCCTGCGAATCGAAATCGACACCCATCTCAGCCCGGCGACGCTCAAGGCCGAATGGATCAACCGCGATGGCGAGCGAATGTTCACGGTGAATCTCGACAGCGACCAACTCACCCCCACGGTTTAGTCGTGACGAATAGATTCCCATCGCTGCGCAAATAGATTCCCAATTTACCCACCAATGGGAAAATTGAATCCGCGCCCACGCTGCAAAACTAGTGGTTTTCGGTCTTGAATAGATTCCCATTTCCCAAAACGCATCGAGTGGGAATCTATTTTCGCGCTGGGAATCTATCGCAAGTCGTTTACCAGCAGTGAGTTGCATCAACACCTCCGTGATAGTTGCCCAAAATAGATTCCCACCCATGGGAAAGTATTTTGAGAAGGGAAACGATTGGGGATTGCGGATTGCGGAATGTCATCTTGAGGGAGCTTCCGGCGACTGAAAGATCTCAGCTAGCCATTTCGAACGCGTCACCAACGAGCGACTCGTAGGATGGGACCAGGAGCGACAGCGACGCAGCCCCATCACCCAAATTACCCACACGCGCAGCAACGAACGCCCACGCAACCGACCATTCGCCTGCGCGTCGCTGAAGGTTCGAGTTCATCGCAAGCATCACATTTCGCAAACCTCCTTTCATTAAATAAAGCTATCAGCCGACAGCTATCAGCTGAAAGCCGACAGCCTCACTTACCTGTCCATTAGAACACCACCTGTGGCCATTTTCCAGCGAAAACCGACGCAATCTCAGAATGGGAATTCCCCCAGCGAAGCCCTACCCTGGACTGCCTCGAAGTGTCGCAATCGTAAAACTGCCATACGTATGCACTCGATCTTTGGCGTGCAGCTCGCGGGCGAGTTCGTGCTGGTAGTCGAGCAATTCGCCGACGGTATGACTCCGGCCCTCGATCGTTACCGGCAGGCGTTCCACGAAGTCGGTCGTGAGTCCCCCGCTCCGCCAGAGGATCTGAGCGTTAGGCTCTGCGGTATCGACGATGCTTTGCCATTCGCGAATCAGCACGGGATGGGCATGGGTGCTTAACCAATCCATATGATCCAGCAGAACGAACTTGCTGATTTTGCCTGGATGGCTCTCCAGGAACTCATGCACCGCCATACTATGGGTACTCACTCGATCCAACCGATCGAGTCGCAATTGCTCGAACCCTTCACGAGTGAGATACTCGGGGCAATATGTTTCGCTGTAGCTGCCATAGAGATAGACGCGCCAAAAGTAATTGTCGCGCAGCGGGATCTCGGTAAACACAGCATCCATCGCGTCCTGAATAAATTGGGCGACTCCCCCCTGGTAGTCCTTCTCTAGCTGCCGGCGCTGGGCGAGCGGCACCCCTAACAGTGCCATGGTCGTATCGCGACTCACCAACCAGCGAATCATCGGCTTCCAAAAAGCATCGCGGGCTTCGTTCTCATAGAGCGAGCGCTGCTCCTCCAAAGTCGCCGCATGAAAGAGCCGATCAACCAGGGCGCGTTTCCGGATCACGTAATCAATGTAAGCATTGATCGCCCTGGCGAACGTGCCACAAGGTCCCGTCAGATAAAACGAGTGGGAAGGCTTCTGCCCCCGGAATCGGCGAATCTGGCGATCCCAATACTCGGCCGCGGGTGCTGACAGCTGAGCACGCAGCGACTTCCGATAGTGCTCTTCGGCATCCGGCAGGTAGCCCCGCCCGAAAAACGAAAAGAAGGTGTCGAAGTCTAGCGTGCGAAGCCCCGCGATCTTTAGCTCGAAGAGCCAGTTCTGCCGTGGGTTGATATCGACTGCGTAGATGCGACGAGGACCACACAGCAGATAGTCGAGCGCATTGCATCCGGCCGAAGTAATCACCACGATTTCGTCATCGGCGTTGATGTTGAGCGCGATGCGATCGATGCGTGGGTCTTCGCGACAATCGTTGAACACAAGCGTTCGGCCGTGGATGCGGTGAAACATCCACTGATTGATGCGTGTACGGAGACTCACGTTGCTGGCCCTCGATTCATAACACGCTCCGCCGACGCTGGCAACGGACTTGGGAGTACTCCGCTCAGTGTCGTTTTTGCCAACGTTCGAGGTCTCGGCACACGTGCGCAGGGATCCGTGACAGTTCGATCGCCATCGGGACAAAATGCTCCTTCCCCCGCAACACTGGCGGGCCGATCGCGGCGAACCCCATCCGTTCGTACATGCGTTGCCGCGTCGCCAACCCGGTGATGGCAATGTGTTTGCAGCCCTCCTGCAAGGCATGCGTAAACGCCAGGCAGGCGAGGCCAGCGAACACAAACCCGTAACGTTCACTCGGTTCGACCGCGAGGATGCGTGCTTCCCACAGCGGCAAGCTCAACTGGTCGACAATCGCGGGGTCGTCGACCGCATCGGCAAACGAATAAGGAGGCTGGTCGTGCGTGGCAAGCATGCCACACACGCGATCGTTACGGAGTGCGATGAAGTATAGATTCTGGTCGTGAAACTTATCGACCAGCCGATCGCTGCCAGGGTCGGCATAGCGAGGCACTTCCAACACAAACGTACGATACAAGAGTTGCTGTAGCTGGGCGATCTCCTCCTCAGTGCTCGCCAGCCGAAACGCATACCGTGGCTGACTCGAACGATCAGCACGACGCAAGTCGGCGTTAGGAAAAGTGCCAGACACAGCGATTGCACCTGAGCCAGTGTTTGCTACAAGAAACGACCTACGCGAAATGTACCACGCCTTCGCACCGAGAAGCAAGCAACTTGCGGGTTGCCACTCTATGCTGTGAACCCTTTTTCTAGCACTTGTTTGTTATACTTTGCTCGTTGGACCACACCTATTGTCGTTCGACAAGTTGAAGAACATCTTGAATGAGAACCGCTAGAGATAGAGCGACTCGGCAACTTTAGTCCGAGCCAGCAATCCGGTCATGGGTGCCCCCTTGCTCAGAGACACTTTCATGGAACAAAGCAACGACATATTCGCAAGGCTGCGATCTGGTGAGCAGGTCCCACTCGACGATCCGGGCTTCCGGCAAGTAGCAGCGGAGGTCAACCGCGCACTGCGTTTGCTGCAGCAGCTCAACAGTGCCGAAGACACCGACCAAGTACGTCGCCTCCTGAGCACACTAATTGGGAGTCAGGTGGACGAGAGCACAACACTATTTCCTCCGCTATACACGAACTACGGACGGAACATCACACTCGGCCGAAACGTCTTTATCAACCACGCATGCTCACTGCTCGACCTTGGTGGCATCATGATCGAAGACGATGTGATGATCGGCCCTCGCGTCAACATCACGTCCGAAGACCATCCGGTCGACATCCAACACCGAAAGACCCTTGTGCCTGGCCAAGTCATCATCAGGAAGCATGCCTGGATCGGTGCGGGAGCAACGGTATTACCAGGCATCACCATCGGCGAGGGAGCCGTCGTAGCCGCTGGAGCAGTTGTCACGAAAGACGTCCCTAGTGGAACGATAGTGGGAGGCGTTCCAGCTAAACATCTGAAGCAAGTGGAAGGAGATGGCTAAAGCTCTCACTCTTCCGGCATCAAGAAAGGGATTTCGAGCGAGCCGCTCCCCGAGCGAGGTCACTGCTCTTCCACAATATCGGTAGCTCAAAGAACGAGCCGGATTTACAATGAATGAATTGGAAACACCGAACTCGTGGGGTTTGCATTAACTGTTCTTATGCGGCGGTGCGTTTCATCACCTCCGTCTCCACTCGATTACGAAACAACTCTTCTCCTCCCCCATCAAGTTGCCATAGATACTCTTCTCTGATTTTCCCATTCAAAGTGCGAGCCTCCAATCATGCTCGCAATCGCAACTGCCGGAAACCTGCACTCCTATGAATGTCTGTAACACACGAAAGTCGCTTCGGTCGCTTACCTTCGAAAAACTGGAACCGCGAGTCGTGCTGAGTTCGGCCCCCATCATCACCGAGTTCGTCGCGTCGAACGACAACTCGCTTGATGACGGTGATGGCAATAGCAGCGATTGGATTGAAATCTACAACCCAACCAAAGACGTGATTGACCTGGCCGGCTGGCACTTGACCGACAAGGCCAACAACCTCGATAAGTGGACCTTCCCTAGCCTACCGCAGTCCATCTTGTCGCCTGGCGAGTACCTCATCGTCTTTGCTTCCAGCCAAGAAACCGAGACTTATATCGACCCTGAAGGCAATCTCCATACGGACTTCGCTTTGAGCGCGAACGGAGAATTTCTGGGGCTTACCGATCCGCTGGAGAACATCGCCTGGTCGTACGCGCCGGAGTTCCCACAACAACTGACCGATGTCTCTTACGGCGTGAACACCCAGATCGTGAACCTTATCGACGACTCGACGACTACGTCGGCGTGGGTGCCGACTTCGGACGTGTTTGACACGGGGGCGTCCCCCGCCTGGACCCAAATCGCATTCGACGATTCCTCCTGGCCGCAGAGCGCAAGTGGCCCTGGAGTCGGATACGACTCCTCAATAGGACATTCCCCTGGACCAGCCAACGGTATCGAGCTTAGCGACCTCGTGGGCGGTGACCTCACCGACCCGGAGGACGACGGCATCCTGACGGTCGCTTTCGAGGGTGGGTCTTCAAGCAACTCCCCCACCGGCGAAGAACCCGCCAAGGCGTTAGACAACACCGACGCAACCAAGTGGTTGGCCTTCGCTCCGTCGGGCACCTACTATGAAATCCACTTCACCGACGGTTTGCCGCGCATTATCGATGGGTACACGATCACGTCGGCGAACGACGCATCGAACCGCGACCCGTATAGCTGGACGCTGAGCGGCTCCAACGACGGAGAAACGTTTACAGTCGTCGATGGTAGAAATGCCCAAGACTTCGAAGATCGCTTTGAGACGAGGCTCTATGAGTTCTCTAACACCACGGGCTATTCCTCCTATCGTTTCGACTTTCAGACCGAGTACGGCGTAACCGGCAGCAACATGCCCAACTCGATCCAAATGGCCGAGATTGAATTGTTCAGCTCGCGGGAATTCAACATGGACCAACTAGTCGATCTTGACCTGCAGTCCGAATGGGAGCAAACCCGCAGCAGCATCTATCAGCGCGTTGAGTTTAATGTGGTCGATCCGTCGGCGCTGGGCGCGTTGTGGATGGACATGCAGTTTAACGATGGTTTCGTCGCGTACTTGAATGGCGAGAGGATCGTGGTGGAAAACGCCCCGGAGAATCTTAACTGGCAGTCGCTCGCTTTGGAGGAACGCGAAGCCTCCGACGCGTTAAGCCCCAAACGTTTCGACCTGAGTGAATTTCACGACCTGCTCGTGCCTGGCAACAACGTGCTGGCATTTCAGGCGTTGAACGACAACGACTTCAGCAGTCAGTTGCTCTCGCGGCCACAGCTAACCGCGGCATTGCTGGATATGTCGGCTGCGACGGAGTTCTACTACGAGACTCCTACGCCCGGCGCACCAAACGGAGAAGGGAGGCTTGGTTTTGTGAGCACTCCGAAGTTTAGCGTGCCGCACGGTTTCTACAGCAACGAGTTGAGACTTTCGATCAGCAACGAGACGGCCGGCTCGCAGATCTACTACACCACCAACGGGGCCCCACCGACACCCGATTCCGGCCTGCTTTACACGTCCCCCATCCCGATCGACGGCACCATGGTCATCCTTGCTGCCGCGTTCCAGGAAGGCTACTACGATTCCACAATCGTCGGCAGCACCTACGTGTTCGTTCACGACGTTGTATCTCAGAGCTATTCATCAACACTCGCGACGGGGTTCCCAACTAGCTGGGGAGGGGTATCCCCCGACTACGGCATGGACCCCGACGTGATCGGCAACTTCGACAGCGCAGGAAACTCGCTCGGCGGCGATCTATTCGGTGGCCAGTACGCAAGCACGATCCAGAACGACCTGCTCGCGATTCCCACGCTTTCGATCGTGATGGAAACGGATGATTTGTTCGGGCCTGACGGCATCTACACCCAGTCGACCAACAGCGGCGTGGCCTACGAGAGGGCTACATCGGTTGAACTTATCTATCCGGATGGGTCGGAGGGGTTTCAGGTGAACGCAGGCATTCGCATTCAGGGCGGCGCCTTTCGCAGCCATGACCTGAGTAAGAAGCACTCGTTCCGCCTGTTGTTCAAGGACGACTACGGCCCGACGAAGCTCGAATTCCCTCTGTTTGGCGATGATGCTGTCGCAAGCTTCGACACCATCACACTGAGGATGGAATCGAACGACGGCTACGCGTGGGACGGCGCAGGCACGCATCCCCAATACGCCCGCGACGCATTCGCAAGCAGAACACTGGCTGCGTTGGGACAGGTCGCGTCGCACAGCAACCGAGTGCATCTCTATATCAATGGGGTCTACTGGGGCGTCTACAACCCAACCGAACGTCCCGACGCCTCGTTTGCGGCCATGTATTTCGGTGGGGACAAAGACAACTGGGACGCGATCAACGATGGCAGTCCAACCAATGGCGACCTGGACGCCTGGAATGCCATGGTGGCGTTAGCGCAACAGGCGGGTAGCGGAACATCGAGCGAGCGCGCCGCGGCGTACCAGCGTCTGCAAGGTGCTAACCCCGATGGTTCGAACAACCCCGCTTATGAAGACTACTTGGACATCGACAACTATATCGACTATTTACTCGTCAACTTCTACGGCGGAAATGTCGACTGGCCGCACCGCAACTGGTACGCGGTGAGAGAGCGGGGGCTGGACAGCACCGGCTTCAAATTCGTGAGCTGGGACGCCGAGTCGACGATGAATCTGTTCGGCTCAAGCATTAACACCAATCGACTAAATGTTAACGTTGAGGCGGCGTTGCCTTACAGCTACCTGAGAAACAATGAGGAATTCCGGATACAGTTCGCCGACCACGCCTACCGCGCCTTATTCAACGATGGTGCCCTGACTCCCGACGAAACCATCTCTCGGTACCAGTCTCTACTAACGGAGATGGAGAACGCCATCGTGGCCGAGAGCGCTCGATGGGGTGACATGCACCGCAGTACCCCCTTGACCAAGACTCAATGGGAAGCGGAGGGACAATCGGTTGTCGATACCTTCCTGACTGGTCGCACCAATGTGTTTATCAACCAGTTGCGTTCCGCCGGCCTGTATCCTTCGGTTGATGCCCCCGTTTTTAGCCAACAAGGCGGCCAGATAGCTGCGGGCGGTATCAACCTGGACATCACAAGCACCAGTGGTGTCATCTATTACACGCTGGATGGTACGGATCCAAGGGCGATGGGGGGCGACATTGTGGGGCAGGAATACACCACGCCTGTGTTGGTTACCCCCGGCGTCACGGTAAAAGCCCGTGCGCTCAATGGTGGCGAGTGGTCGGCGCTGAACGAAGCAACCTTCGAAGCGATTCTGCTTCCCGGAGACTACGATGGAAATGGTACGGTTGAACAAGCCGACTACCTCGTCTGGAAAACCCAGTTCGGCCAGGAAGTGGCCACGCCAGGCACCGGCGCAGATGGTAACCTGGACGGTGTGGTTAGCCTTGCCGACTACACGATCTGGCGAGACAACTTAGGTGCCACTATCCCGTTCAATCAACCGGCGTCCCTGCAGACCTCACCTTCCTCCCCAGCAGTGACAGTAGTCACCACGAATGATACGACTTCAGCGACTATTGCTGCAGATACAAACGTCAAGGACACGCAAGTCGAGTCGTCTGCAAAGCTTCCCTACTTCATTCTCCCCAAGGCCACGACAAGCCGAGTTGCAGGTCCCGTCAAACTCATAAAGGATTCATTACCGCAATCCTGGAGTTCCGCACGGGCCGAAGCGTCTCTTCCATTCTGGTACTCAAACGATCCACAAGAGAAGCAAAGCTCTAAGAGTCCTGAGAAGCTAGCAGACTTTGAGGGCAGCCATGGCGACGAGCGATACGATACATCAACTGAATTGCGAGCAGTGGAAGAAGTGTTTGCGAACTTGGCAACAGAGGTCATTCGAAGGTGGTGATCAACTTGTGACACAACGAATAATTGATTCGGTTGCCCTGATTAATTGGGCAAACTTCAGAACACACGGTTCAAGTCGAGGCAACAAGACACCACTTCAACTATCTTTTCCGCAGTTACCTGCTTTTATCTCCAAATAACGAGACAACTGGATCTTGTTGCGACAAGCGATGTGAGCTTCCGTCTTCTGACTGCGTTGTATGGATCCTGAGCACGAATGTTGTGCTATGAGGATACCGACCACTTGAGGCTTCTGGGTATTAGTCCGCAGATTACAAGATCACAGTACTTTGAGATCTAGAAGCTCTCCACGAACGGTTTGCCACCGTCCCAGGTGAGGTCAATTTCCAAATCAGCGGTCTCTTCCGTGATCTCAATCATGACATTCGACATGGAGGGATTGGAATACTTCTTGGGGGCGTACCATTTCTGGCGGCTGTTGGGCTGCATCTCCATGGCGGTGATCGTGACCTTGTGCTTACCAGGTACGCACCCATCCCCCGCGGTGTGTGTGGTCAATTCGAATCTCCCGTTTTCGTCAAGCTTGCCAAAAGCAGGGCGATACCCCGCAGGCAGTACTTGAAGCGACCCGCATGGAACAGGTTGCCCGTCAATGAGCACCCGCCCAGAGACCGGTACTAGCGTGACATCACGGTTGTTGCAGCCAGCTATAAAGCCACACAGTGCCAGAAAGATAGCGATACGCAGAGGGGTTTCATACATGGGTGTATACTTTTGAATGGTAGACATTTAGCGCAGTGCGTTGGAGAGCAATCGTGCAACCGCCTGCTGCTTGTCGCTTGAGCGAGCGCCGCATTTGCTTGAAGCTCGAACTAGCGAGGGGTAGGCGTGTCGTCTACGGTGTCATCGATTCCTTCCAAGTCCCCATTGGCTCGCGTGGAGAGAGTTCGGTAAGTCCAGATGTCAATGCTGTCGTTGAGGAACTCAACGTGTCCGTCGCCGAACGCAAACAATCCACCATCTGGGTGGCGACTGGCAAATGCTCCATTGGTTGTGTATCCATACGCGGTATAGGGTGTGCCGTAGCCGGGGGGTGTATTTAGTGGGTTTTCAGTCGACCTCAAGCTGTCCTGATGGCGAGCCGCAGCGGTCCAGCGATTGGAAGTGGCTTTCTCGTGTCCATCGATCGTTTCGCCCACAAACATTGTGCGGCTGAGTCCATCGGTTATCTGTCTAGGCTTGATCTTTCGCGCGTAGAGGAACACTCCTGTGTTATCGACCTTCACAGGAAGGGAGGCCCAGCCATAGGTGGGACCATTCGATCCCATGCAGAGTGCATAGCTACCAACCGCCTCGGGGCCATTGCCCCAATCCACTGACTTCGGACGCGAATCGGAGGGACAGTTGTAGGCCTCGATAACCGTAGCGACGATGGCTTGATGGGCCACGGAGTGCGTGTCGTCGCCGATGCGTTCAGGCACCCCTGGAGAGCTCCAGAAATGATCCAGGTCGATCGCGTCGTAGAGAGCACCCTGCTCCATAAAAGGAAGGATCTGAACAAACCCGCTGTAAGACCTGCTGTTGTCCCAACCCGAGGTCGACAAGCCGGCATTGGCAGCATCCGTGAGACTGGCACCATCGCATCCAGCTCGCCCCTGAGGATAACACTTATTCGTATCGGAATAGTTCTGTATCGCCAAGGCTATTTGCTTTAACTGATTCGTACACTGAATCCGCCGAGCCGCTTCTCGCGCAGCTTGGACAGCAGGGAGCAGAAGCGCCACGAGGATACCGATGATTGCTATCACCACCAATAGCTCGACCAATGTAAAACCACGTTTGTACCGCCAAGTACAGGCCATAGTACCTACCCTAATAATGAGTTGTGAAACAATGTGAATAGGAGTGTGAAGGGTTAGCAACCAATGCGAAGACAGCTTGTGCGCATCGACCCCCAGGAGGGAGAAGACCTGACGTCGCTCACTAGCGATTCGGTGCTGTTGGCTCAACCGTCAATGGCACGGCCGCCACGCCGTACATGTTGGCCCCGGCTTTCAAGCTCTTATGACGTTTTCCGGTACTAATCAGCGGACCATTAGGTCCCAGATTGGCAACCCCTCCCTTTGGCATCACTTTTCTCCACACGGAGAATCGACGCTCAATACTCTTACCTGGCCCTACGTCAGTAGCCACTCCCGAACCGGGAATGAGGAACTCACCTTCATCGAGACCAATCTCGTCGCCAGTATTCTCAAAAGACTCCACTAACCACTCTGGTGTGGTGATTCGTTCATCCAGAAACACATAAACGATTGCTGGCTGGGCAAGTGTAAGGCTGATATTGAGTGGCCCGATCATTTTGTCATTGTTGAACGTCTTAACTAGCTCCGCGCCAATCAGATACTCGGGAATGCCCGCGGCAGTTACTCCGTTCCATTCATGCGAAGGGCGATCGACGTAAGCCAACGCATCCTCTTGTAAACCGTTAGGTACGATCTCGTAAAAGCTCCACAAGTCTTCGCGTACGTTGTTGTCCGTCACCGAGGCAATCACGTTCTCATTTTTGTCGACAGCATGTCGACCTACTCCAAGCCGCTGCACATCAACAATTCGAGATAGAGTTCCGGCGCGAGTGACTTGCACCGCCTCTCCCGCACGCAATTTTTTAAGAACTTCTCTTGGTTTCGCCCCGTCGTCGTTTGGCATGACCTTAAATCGCAGTTCGAGATCGCCATCAAACACCACCACGTTGGTGCTGCCCGCCTCGACTCCGACAGAACATTCCGCGCCCAAGTGGAGCACTTCGGCGGCCTCCGACTCGATCGTAAACCCTTCGGCCTCGCTGGGGACGTTGATCATTACATCGCCGTCAATCATGCGAATGCGATCTGCGGAAACGATCTGCATAATGACAGGAGACTCCAGCACTGCTACCGCGTTCGAGACCATCCGCAATTCGATGGCGCCCTCCCTGAGCCAGAGCGTGTCGCCCTGGAGCACTTCGTTCGTATGGCTTGCATTCGAACGCCCTACGGTCCAATCCACCTTAGCCATCAATGGTGTAATGGTGCCGACGTAGTTGACGGTCTCCACCGGCACGCTTGGCGGAATCGTCTTCTGCCCCGCAAGGAACTCGCCCTGGTCTCGCCACCGGAGCCACAAGACACAGCAAATGACTGCCAGCAGACTCGCAGCAATGCCGAGCCGCCACATCGAGCCCATTTCCCACTTACTTGGAACACTATTCAAGTCGGCAAACAATGAGACGTCGCAATCTGGTGGCATCGTGGTCTGTATGTTCTTGCGTAGCGACCATTCAAGCTCAGTGTGAACAGCCATCACCTCGAAGTACTTCATGCGCGCATGAGGGCTCGCCGTGAGCAACGCCGACAGCTCTTGCACTTCCTCCTCCGCAATCGCCCCGCTGCAACTCGCTAGGGCGAGATCCACGAGCCGATTCTCGTCGAACGGATGGTTTGTTGACGATGTTTCCATGGTTGAATCACCCGAATTGTTCACGCTGTGATCGCTTAACGCATTCGCGAAGAGCACGGATCGACTTAGCTAGGATCTTATAAACAGTACTGGCGGGTTTTCCCGTCTGTGTCGCAATCTGCTTAACGCTGGCTTGGTTTCGATATCGTTCTTCGATAAAGCTGCGCTGTTGATCGCCCAATTTGTCGATACAGCCACTCAACATACGATGAGTCTCTTCGCGGAAGCTATCAGTCGCCGTCCAGTCGGACGTGAGCGCCATGATTGCCTCTTCGCTGTACCACAGCCGGCTTTTGGCGTCGCGACTTCGAAAGCTGCGAACCTCCATGGCAGCAAACCCAATCGCCCAGCGTAGAAAGAGCTGCTCGGAGTCGTAGGTATGCCTCTTCCGCCAGAGAGCCAAGTTGACTTCTTGAAGTACGTCATCAGCATCCACCGAGTGTGGTATCAGACTCACAATGAAGGCACGTAGATCCCTCTGGCTCTGTGCTATTGCAGTGACGAAGCCTTCGTCATCTCGAGAAACATTTCCGCTTATCATCGGTAGACCTTCACCACTCGTCGAATGACCTAAGGAAGCCGAGCAATACGAACTGGCTTCGGATGAGTTTCGAGTAGGCTACATGGTAAAACGAGCCGCCTACAAACACTCGCGAGCAGGCGCCGGATTTTGCCATGTTTTTTCTCAGGAACCCAAAGAATCGACAATCAATCAAGTTGGAAGCGATCGATTCCTTCGGTTTACCGTCAGGCCAGTCGGCTCGATAGTTTTTTTGCCTTTCGCAGAAATTGCTTGGCAAAATCTCTGGTCATCGTGCGAAATCGGGTGAAGCCAGGCGGCTTAGTGTTTCAAATCCTTGGAAATACTTCGACTTATCCCCAGCTTCTGAAGTGGATAACTAGGGGTAGATTTAAAGCCCCTCCCAAAGCAACGCAGCCTTTTTAGAGCCCGATGACCACCTGGGAGGTGGGAAGTGGTTGCTGTAAGCAACAAGTCCCTGTCTCCCACTTACTTTAGCGCGCGTTACGCTCTGGTTCTTGGTCAACGAGCTTATCAAGAAGCATGCTGATGTTGTCGTAGAAGTACGCGTGTTCGTACTCCTGAACCCCCATATATCGTAACGATTCCTTATCGAGGCCATCTTCTTTGGAGTTATAGGATTATGCGCAGGCGAGCCATCCCTCTTGCACTTTCAGCCCCCCTGCTAGTGCTGTTGTCACTGCTACTGGGACCTTCCGCAGTTTCCGCCCCTCCCAGTTATGAATCGGAGGTGTTGGCCGACAATCCGTTTGTGTACTACAGGTTCAATGAAGTCAGTGGCACTGCTGCCACCGACTCTAGCAGCCATTCGTTGGATCGGGCGACGGAGCAGTACCTGGCTGCCCCCGAGGGCTCTAAGGCGTTCTCTAACTCGCTCGGAAGTGCCTCCTACGAGTTTGTGTTTAATGGGACGAATGTCGACAACAGAGTCATGCTGTACGGCAGTGCGAATGATGGATCACATACCAATTCGCACATCTCCATCAACGATGGTGCGCAGGGACGATTCCGCTTGTATTTACGGGACGAATCAGGCGATTTTATCGGAGGGTATTTCGACGACGCCAGCCTGCTAGACGGTTCCTATCACCATTTGATCTGGACCTACGATCAAACAGGTGCCGAGTTGACGGATCGCCTGAAGGCTTATGTGGACGGAGTACCAGTAGGTTTTACCTTTAACGGTGGCTCGAAGGCACCGTCCGACTTCTCCTCTGAGTTTCAGTATGCTCCGTACTTTGGAGCCTTGAATAACCGCGGCAGTATCTACTCGCCGTTCGACGGATTGCTCGACGAAGCCGCCCTCTACGCCTCGGTACTGGATGCCCAGGATGCGAGCGCACGAGCTATTTCGTTGGGTATGAATATTCCTGATTATTGGATCCTCAATAAGGGTGGCAGCTTCAACAATGCCGCCAATTGGGCTAACGGCGTCGTTCCGAGCTCTACCGCCCTGTTTGCGCAGACCCTTTCTTCAACCAACGCACCGGCGGAGGTGACGCTGGACAGCCCCGTCACCCTTGGCAACTTGTCGTTCAACAGCAGTCTGCAATTCGAGCTTGCTGGCCCTGCCGCCTTGACCCTGACTGGTGACGCGGAAGTCCATGTCAACCGGGACGTACATACCATTTCTGCCGACGTGCTTGGTAGCACAGGCGTGTTGAAAACCGGAGGGGGGGCACTCGTACTCGACGGAGCCAAGGGCTACACCGGGCAAACCACCATTCAAGGCGGCCAGGTGATCATTAACAACCTGGATGCAGTCGACAACCAGGCCAGTGGCGTAGTGAATATCAGCGGTGGCGCCAGGCTGTTGCTGCAAACCGGTGCCAGCGGCGTGTTTGCTACGGAACTGACTGGCGAGACCTCCGGCGATGGCGAGGCGATCTTCCAAATGGATTATACCCTGCTTCCCGAAGAAACGGTCAGCATCAACCGTAGCAACCCCACCTTTGGCGGAGTCATACGCGTTCAAGGCGGCACTCTCGCGATATCGAACAATGGCGCCCTGGGTGTCGGTGGCACCCTAGCTGCCGAAACGGAGATCGAATCAAACAGCACTGGCAAGCTTGCCCTTACCGGTGGAGTAACGATTGCGAATGAGGTACTCGACTTCGAAGGCCGCACGACGGAAGACATTGCTCTTACCAGCAGTGGCAATAACGCCTGGAATGGTTACATTTTTGCGGACGGCACGGTCAACAACCCTCTGTTCAACATCGAGTCGGCTTCGGGAACACTCACCATCGATAAGGTGTACGCCTCGGACGATTCCGATCCGCATACACTCGTGTTCTCTGGAGCTGGAAACACCGTCATCTCAAGTTACATTACCGATGGAGAGGTCAATCTGGCGTCGGGACAAGTGACCTTCACCAATTCGCACGACAAGAACGTCAGCGTCGTCAAGCAAGGTTCCGGCACACTCACGATTGGCTATACTTCGAGCGAGTCGGCCCATTACTGGTACGGGGACACCGTTGTTGAAGAAGGCACCATGGTGGTGACCGGCTCGGGCAACACCGGCGAACTGTTGAGCGAGAACATTACCATTAAGTCGGGGGCGACGCTGGACGTCTCTTCGTTTACCAACTATCAGCAAACCATTAGCGGCGTGATCCGAGGTGGTGGTACCATCGACGCCCAAGCCGGCACAACCAACAAATCGGTCGACTTCTACGACGATGGCAGCCTGGTGCCAGGAGATAGCGACGGAGAAGTTGGCACGCTTTCGATCATTGGCAACGCCCGGCTTTTGGCGGGCGATGGCGGTGGCGCGTGGGCCTTTGACGTTGGTAACGACGCCGATACTAGTGGCGACCTTCTGTCGGTCTCGGGCTCGTTTACCGCTTCGACAACTGACTTTACGTTCAACATCACTCCCGCCCATGGTTATCTGGACGTCGGTTCGAAGACGCTAGTGACCTATTCTTCTGGCACCAACAGCTCTTTGAACTCAGTAGCCGCAAACATTACTGACCCATCTGGCAATCAGCTGACCACACGACAAACCGCGTCGATCAATGGATCGACCGCGGGGCAGGTGCAGGTAGTCATTTCCGGTTCGTCTGCTACGCGTACTTGGAACGGAACCACCTCGGTCTGGGATGTTGCTTCGAGCCAAAACTGGCAAGAGGGAGATAAACAGTATCAAGACCTCGACCACGTCGTGTTCGACGACTCGGCTACTGGTTCTACGATTGTCAGTGTGGATGGAGATCGCTATGCAGGCTCGGTGACGTTTGCTGGTTCGTCGAAGAGCTATACGTTGGTTGGCGATGGAGGCATTGCCGGCAGCGGTGAGGTGAATATCGAATCCGGGACCGTTTACTTCGGCAACACTGGCAACAACTATTCTGGTGCCACTACCGTGGCTTCTGGTGCCTCGACCAGTTACTTGGTCGATGCCTCCACCGGCGACATCAGCAACTCAGGCCTACTGGCGGTCGGCAGCAAGAGTGCGGGAAGTACTCCGCTGCCGATTGTGAATGGCGACTTCGAAACAGGCACCGACAACGATTCGGAACTTACCCCGATTGCCGGCTGGACCAGCGGCTCGGGAGCGACCCCCGGTTGGTGGTTGAGTGATGGCACCGACGACCCCAATCCCGTGGATGCCAATGGATCGTTGATCTTAAGTGCCAACCGAAATAGCGCAGGAGCTCCAGCGGGGGCCACCGACTCCAGCATCACTCAGTCGCTCAATGTTTCTGCTCATAGCACTGCGATCGATGCGGGCGGTCAGACCATTGCTTTGTCCCTTATGTATGCTGGCACCGATGGTAACGATAAGGGCGAGATGCGCGTTGAGTTTCTCGATGGCAGCGGTAACAGCCTCGGCTTTGCCGACCCCGCAAACTACGGCAATACCGGTTCGGCTTGGCGTGAAACGAACCTCACGGCCTACGTGCCGATTGGGACGCGAGAACTGTCGATTGAGCTCTTTGCAACAAGGTCCACTGGTAGCGCGACCAACGTAGCCGTCGACAATCTTCAAGGGAATATCGTTGATGGATTCGATAATCTGGCTGATCTTAACGTGGCCGGCGACCTCGCTTTGGCTAATAGTTCCACGCTGGAATTGTTCGTGCAGTCGGAGGGAGAGCATAGCACGGTCACGGTGGCGGGAGCCTTTACCGCCGATGGTATATTCCAGCTTACCGAACTGGCAGATGCCGTCTTTAATGTGGGCGACGTATTTGATGTGCTGAACTTCGATCCCGAATCCGTGACCGGAGCGTTCGACAGCCTCGTGTTGCCGGTACTGGCTAGCGGTCTGGACTGGGATACGACCAATCTGTTGCTAACGGGCGAATTGGCTATTGTTTCGCTCAACCTCGCCGGCGACTTCAACGGCGACGGAATCGTCAACTTGGCCGATTACACCGTTTGGCGTGATAACCTGGGCGCCGACGAGTCGGTTCTACCGCCCGGCACGGGGGACAATTCCGGCCTTGTTGACGCCGGTGACTATACCGCATGGAAGAACAACTTCGGCGCATCAACGCCTGGAACCATCGCCAATGGTTCGGTCGCCGTGCCCGAACCTGGCAGTATTACCCTGCTGATTGGTTGCCTAGGCATCGCCGGAATGCTGTTCAAGCAACGCAAGTAAGATTCTTCACTTCTCAGGTAGCGGCCGGCGGGCATAGGGCAGCAGCTCGCCGGTCGCTGCTGGAGTCTTTGCATCCGCCCTTTTGCATGGCCCCTGCGTCCCTTCTCAATGAGGCTGTTTCACTTCCCCTCTTCATGTCAGTACCACACCCAAGGAAAAGCATAATGATCTTTGACCGAAGCTTTCGCCCCACTCTTATATTGCTGTCGTTACTTGCCGTTGGTACGGCCTGTGGCAATGTGAGTTTGGCTGCTCCTCCGAGTTACGCAGCTGAAGTGCTCTCCGACAATCCATTCCTCTATTATCGCTTTGGTGAAAGCACCGGCGACGTGGCCGCCGACGCTGGCGCCAGTGCGATGGATGGAACCTATGTAAACTCCCCCCTATTGGGCACTACTGGTGGAGGATTAGGCAGTGACGACGCGGTTGCCTTTTCTCGCGGATCGTCGCAGTACCTTGCGACACCCGATGCCGCCAAGCCGTTCTCTTCTTTCCTGGGGAATTCGACTTACGAGTTTGTATTCAGTGGGACCAATACCGACAACAGAATAATGCTCTACGGCTCTGCGAATGATGGATTGACCACCAACTCTCACGTATCCATCAACGATGGCGAGCCAGGAAGGTTTCGCTTCTATATTCGTGATGACTCCGGCAAGATCATTGGAGGATATTTCGATGATGCAACCCTCCTCGACGGTTCCCATCACCATCTGCTCTGGACTTATGACCAAACAGGAGCTGAACTCACGGATCGCCTGAAAGCTTATGCCGATGGAATGCCCCAAGAACTGCTATTCAATGGGGGATCCCAGGCTCCCTCGAACTTCTCCTCCGAGTTCAACTACGCCCCGTATTTTGGAGCAATGAATCTACGCGGTAGTCTTTACTCCCCGTTTGACGGAGTGATTGATGAAGCCGCTCTCTACACAACTGTTCTCACAGAACAAGAGGTGCTCAATAGGGCTCAGGCGCTCGGAGTTGGGGTGCCCGAACCCACCAGTGTCCTACTGCTGTTGTTAGGCGCCTGCGGATACTTAGTAACGCGCCGACGTGTCTAAGACTCTCTATCGCCGCTGGTCGCACCCAACGGTTCGGCCAGCGGTTCCTTATTACTCCCTTGATTTACCAACGATAGATTGTGACGAAGTGATGAGCTCCCTATTGAACCAACTTATGAACGCGCACCAAGTACTGCAACGTGCGGCAGCGGCTTTCGCTCTGTCCTGGAAAGGTAAACGCCTGGCATTGCAGATGGCAGCACCTGCCAGACGATCGATGGCCGTTCTCTTGATGGCAATTGCACTACTTCCTAGCACGTTACACGCAGAGAAAATTCATGTCTATCTAGTGGGCGGTCAGTCAAATGCGGATGGGCGTGCACCAAACAATGACTTGCCAGCAGAGCTAAACGGTTCGCAGTCGGACATTCCCTTTTACTGGGGAAAGGGAACTTCAAATAGCCATTCGAGTCCCAGCCAGATAACGTTGATGTACGACTTCCTCCAGCCTGGCAACTCGAGAACCAACCAATTCGGACCGGAGATCACCTTTGGGCGAGCAATGGCCGACTACCACGCAGCCCGTGGGGAGAAAGTCGCCATCATTAAATACGCTCAAGGGGATACCAACCTTTTTAGCCAGTGGAAAGCGGGCGGCGATACAACCACTTCGGGCGACGGGGATGTCTATAAAATCTTCCAGTACGTCGTAGAGCATGGCATGGAGACCATTCAGTCCGACGAAAACCTGAACGGCAACTCGCCTTCGCCTCGGGGCGACTTCGGCACCACCGGCACTCTTGAGTTATGTCTTGAGGGGATGATTTGGATGCAAGGCGAAGCCGACACCCATGCCGAGCGGAGCCTCGTGTTTGAGGACAATCTAAGAGGATTTATTGCCGATATCCGTGCCACCTACGGCAGCGATCTGCCGTTTGTGATTGGTCAGTTGTCGAGCAATCAGACGGCCCTCAACAGCACCTACCTCGATCGAGTTAGCTCTGCTCAAGCGGCCGTGGCCGCCGAAAGCCCTTACACGGGGCTAGTGAACACCGACGACTTTGAACTCAAAAGCGATAATCTTCATTTTTCAGGGGCTGGTCAGCAAGCTCTGGGATACGCATTCGCGGAGCAGATGCAGGAGATGCGCGTACCAGAGCCATCGGGGGCAGCGATTGCCTTAGGGGCTTCGCTCGCCTTCTGCGCAGGGCATCGCTGGCGACGTACAAGGTGCCGGCGATCGTTGCTCCACTGTTGCGGGGCGAGATAGGTTGACGCACAGAGTCTTAGAGCTGCACTCATTGCTCTGTTAGCTTGTTCGAGACTGAGCGGTGGTAGAGCAGTGATGTGCAATTCATACTCCTTGATGGCCTTGTTGACTAACTCCACTCGAACTGTGGAAGCCCGAGTTGGGTGAATTGATTGATGATTTTACAGCGCAAGCGGGCTTCCGTTTGTTGGTTTTCGAATACTCGGTTTTTGAGATGGCTCCCAAAGCTTTGTTTCACTCGGTACATGGTCGTTTCCGCCAAGCTTCTACGATGATAGCCCACTTCCTCTTTCCAACTCCTACGCCCCTTGCGTCGAATCTGACGAATTGCCTCGTCCCGGGGCAAAGGCTCCTCCGCAGAGTTGCCATGTTGTTTGATCTTGGCGTTGTGCTGCGGCGGAATCACCGGCTCAATGCCTTCGGATTCCAGCCCTTCATAAACCTTCCACTTGTCGTAACTACCGTCGCCGTGAAACTTTTTTACGGGCTGCTCCACCTGCTCCAGCATTTCGGGAACCGCATCGGCATCGTGGCAACTGTTCTCGGTCAAAATCTCCGCCACAATCTCGCGGGTGTCAGGATTCACCGACAAATGCAGCTTCCGCCATGTCCGCCGCTTCGACTTGCCATGCGTCCGCATCTTCCATTCGCCCTCGCCAAACACTTTCATGCCGGTGCTATCCACCACGATATCGATGTCGCCCCTCTTGTTAGCGATATCGAGCGAAACATTCAGCTTGCTGGCTCGCTTGGCGAGCGAAGAATAATTGGGAATCGCTGCCTCGACGCCCAACATCGCCACCAGCGAGCGGCCGAATCCCTCAGTCTGCCGATAGGGAAGTTTCAGCAGTTCGCGAATCGTCAGCAAGCACTCGATCGCCGTATCGCTGAAGACAAAAGGGCGACCGACTTTTGTCTGGTCGTTAGGATGTTCCCAGTTCTCCAACGCCTCGTCGCTAAACCAAATAGTGATGTTTCCACGCTCGATGAGCGACTTGTTATACTCCTTCCAGTTCGTGACTTTGTAGGTTCGTTTTTCTTTCGTAGCCATGTTCGATCTCCGTAAAAAAGGTACGTGGTTCCATTCCACGTTAGTTTTTACGGAGGTTTGTGACTAATTGTTCAACAAGGCCCTCCTTGATTATCCGTTTCATGACGATTCCATCTGTTTCATCTTCCCGATGCTCTCTCATATCCACTCACAGGTTCGGTTAGAGGCACACCCTCGCCTGAAATCAAACATTACAATGATGCCACTAAAGACTACGATTGCGTTTCTCCTATCGCTTGCTCTTGTCATCGTGGCACAAGGCGAAGAGCGAGGTCAGCCCAGCACTTCATCAACCACAAAGCCACTCACCGATGATAGCGAGGTCATCCTCATCGGCTCGCAAGGTCTAATCGGCTTTGAAGAAGTGAATGAGTCACTGGTGCAATGCGGCGACGCTCGCATTGCACCTGACGGGAAGTATCTCATCACCACACCAGGCAGCGGTGTTCTAACCGCCGCAAAAAAAGAAAGCGGCAATCTCTACACGAAGCAAAGCTTTGGTGACTGCGAGGTTCACGTCGAGTTTATGATGGGCAAAGGCTCGAACTCCGGCGTCAAACTACAATCTCGCTACGAAATCCAACTCTACGACAGCCATAACATCGAGAACCCTACGGCCAAACACTGCGGTGGAGTCTATCCCCATTGGGTATACCGCAAGAATGGAAAAGGTCTCAACTACATCGACGAGGGGGTCCCACCTCGCGCCAATGCCGCCAAACCTGCTGGAGAATGGCAATCGCTGGATATCGTGTTTCGTGCTCCACGCTTCTCTGCCGACGGTAAAAAGGTCCAGAACGCCCGCTTCGATTCGGTGAAATTGAACGGGGTGATTGTCCAGCAAGACGTTGAACTTTCCTCCCCCACCGGCAACGCCCAAGACCCTCTCCCCGAGATCGCCGAGGCGCCGCTTTTCCTGCAAACCGACCATGGCGCAGTGGCGTTTCGTAACGCCCGCGTGAGCCCTTTAGCAGTGGATACCTTAGATTCAGGCGAGTAGTCTATGGATGCCACGATGCCTGCACGTTCCACTTTCGTTGGCCTGCACGGGTTCCGGAACTATGGCGTTGAGGACTAACTGGAACCAGCGACCTACCTCCATCATGAAAGTTGGTGGAGAGTGAGAAAAACGCTGGAAGCAGCAAAGGAGCAAGCTGCACTGCCGACCACCAGCAGGTAACCTCGAAGGGCTTGTCAGCAAAAGACTTAGAGAGAATCGGGCTGAGAGGATTTGAACCTCCGACCTCTGCGTCCCGAACGCAGCGCTCTAGCCAAGCTGAGCTACAGCCCGTTTCAAGCTCGTTAGCCTACCAAAGCCGAATCGGATCGGCAAGGTCGGCGGGCTGTCGCCTGCCTGGGGGAGCGGCTTCGCGTTGCTTTGCCCGGCGGGGGGCGTGCAATCCCCGAATTCCTGCGGTTTCTTCTCCACTTCCGGGGGGCTCGCCGCTTGCTTATTAGGGAGTAGACAACCACAATCGAGGGCTGATTGTCGCGCGTTTGCTGCGGCTTTTCTGGCTTCCTGTCGTTTATTGGGATTCGAATCTTATGGCTAGTTGCGTGCTTGCGTATTCGGGTGGATTGGATACTTCGGTCATTTTGGGCTGGTTGCAGGACGAGGGGTACGAAGTGCACTGCGTGTACGTCGACCTCGGCCAACCGGGCGAAGATCGCGATGCGATGATCGAAAAGGCCAACAACAACGGGGCCGCCTCGGCTCGTATCCTCGACGTGCAAGAGGAACTTTGCCGCGACTACGCGTTCCCGGTCATGCAATGGCAGGCCAAGTACGAAGGCATTTACCTGCTGGGTACTTCGATCGCCCGCCCGCTGATCTCCAAGGCCATCCTGCAAGTCGCCCGCGAAGTCGGTGCGGTTGCCTACGCCCACGGAGCCACCGGCAAGGGGAACGATCAGTGCCGCTTCCAGCTGGCAGCCGAGGCCCTGGACCCCGATATCAAGATCATCGCCCCCTGGCGGATGGAGAAGTTCCGCAAGCTGTTCCCCGGCCGTACCGAGATGATCGAGTACTGCGAGTCGAAGGGAATTCCCGTCAAGGCTTCGAAGGCCAAGCCTTACAGTAGCGACGAAAACTGCCTGCACATTAGCTACGAAGCAGGCATGCTCGAAGACCCCGCGGTCAACGGCGTGTCGATCGTCGACTTTGGCATGGGAGTTTCTCCCCAAGATGCGCCCGACACCACCGAAGAAGTAACCATCGGCTTCGAGTCGGGCGTACCGGTTTCGGTCAACGGCAAGAAGCTCAGTGCCTTGGAAGTAGTAAAGACGATGAACGACATCGCCGGCCGCAATGGCGTCGGACGGATCGACATCATCGAAAACCGCTTCGTCGGCATGAAGAGTCGTGGCGTGTACGAGGCCCCTGGTATGACCGCCCTGTACGCTGCCCACCTGCAAATGGAACAACTGACCCTCGACCGCGACCTGATTCACCTTCGCGACCGCATGGCCCCCGAAGTGGCCGAGATGGTGTATTACGGATTCTGGTTCGTGCCGAAGATGGATGCCCTCATGGCGTTCATCAAGGAAGCCCAGAAACCAGTCACCGGCGAAGTCACCCTGGGCCTGTACAAAGGCAACATCGAGGTCCATGGCCGCACCAGCCCCAACAGCCTGTACGACGCCGAAGTCGCCAGCATGGAAGGCGGCGGCAGCTACGACCAAACCGACGCCGAAGGCTTCCTCCGCATCCAAGGCCTGCCAAGCCGAGTGATGGGCAAAGTCCACCCGCGGGCGTATTAGTTGGGTGTTGGAGGTTGGAAGTTGGGAGTTGGAAGGTAAGCCTGGGGGGAATCCATGGCAAGTTTTCGCGAACTGAAGGTTTGGCAGCTCGGCACCGAGTTGGCCATCGATGTCTATGGAGCTACACGATCGTTCCCCAACGATGAAAGGTTTGGCCTTATCAGCCAGATGCGACGAGCCGCTGTGTCGATTCCTTCGAACATTGCCGAAGGGCATGGCCGAAATTCCACACCCGAGATGATTCGCTTCTGTGGATACGCTCTCGGCTCCGTCGCTGAGTTGGAAACGCAGATTACGATTTCCCAAGGACTCGGGTTTGGCAACAGCAACGAACTTACAAGCGTCCTGGAAAAATGCGATACCACTTCCAGAATGCTCCATGGTTTGATTCGTTCTAATCGAGGCCGCGACAACCACAACTCTGGATCTGCCAACGAATAACTCCAAACGCCCAACGTCCAACCTCCAACTGACTTCGTTATGTACCTCACTCAAAATCCTGTCCTCCAGTACGAGCTCCTGAGCAATCTGCGATTGTTTCGGGCGTTTGTGTTGTTGTTTGCTTACGTGGCTTTGTTGGGTGGGGTGGTTTATCTGGCTTGGCCGCAGTCGGCGGTGTTGGATTTTGCTCAACCTGAAGAGGCCAAGCGGTTGGTCAATCTGTTCTTCTTCGGGCAGTACATCATCGCTTCGCTGATGACTCCCAGCTTTGCTGCGGGAGCCATCACCGGCGAGAAGGAACGGCAGAGCTACGAGATGCTGCTCGCCAGCCCGCTGAAGCCGAGTGCGATCGTGCTGGGTAAGTTGCTTGCTTCGCTCTGCCATCTCGCTATCCTGATGCTTTGCTCGTTGCCGATCGTGATGCTCTGCTTGCCGCTTGGTGGGGTTTCGCCTTACGAGGTGTTCTCGGCCTACATGGCCATGATTTCGTCGGTGGTTCTGTCGGGTACGATTTGTTTGTGGGCGAGTAGCTTCTTCAGTCGCACTTCGGCGTCGCTGCTGGTGAGTTATTTGATGATCCTTCCGCTGGCACTGGTCGGCGTGTTGATTTGGAACTCGCTCGGCACCCTCGGCTCGGCTCGCTTGATGTTCGGCATCGTCTTCGCGCCGGCCATTTGCTTGTTGCTCTCCTCGGTGTTCTGGTTTGCTACGCAACGTCGTTTGATGTACCCGGCCGACTTCGGCTCCGGCGGCAAGGACGTGGTCGACCTCGACAACGAAGCTCGCGAGTCGGTGGGCCTCTACATCAAGCGCGACGAGTTCCCCGATCGGCTGTTTGCTCCTCCCAAGCGAACCACGCTGCTCGAAGATGGGATGAACCCGATCTACGACAAGGAAATGCGCAGCGAGATCTTCAGCCAAGGCACCCTCATGCTACGGCTGGTGATTCAGATTTCGATGTTCCTGGCGCTGCCGATCATGGCGGTTTGCTTGTACATTTTTCCGCGTTATGCTCCTTGGTACATTTGTTACGTGTTGTTGTTCAACGTGCTGGTCGGGCCGGTCTTCTCGGCCGGCAGCGTGTGCAACGAACGCGAGCGCGAAACGCTCGACCTGCTGTTGGTGACCTTGATCACCCCCTGGCAAATGCTGTGGGGTAAATTGCTCTCCGGCCTGCGGGTGTCGAGCGTGCTGACCTGCTTTCTGATGTGGCCGGTGCTGCTGGCTTGCTTAATGCCGGTCGGT
This sequence comes from Aeoliella mucimassa, assembly GCF_007748035.1. Classification (NCBI taxonomy): domain Bacteria; kingdom Pseudomonadati; phylum Planctomycetota; class Planctomycetia; order Pirellulales; family Lacipirellulaceae; genus Aeoliella; species Aeoliella mucimassa. Next base: position 1,428,606 of record NZ_CP036278.1, on the reverse strand, counting down.
TACTGGGAAAACCTCGGCACGATGGCCGGGTACTTTTTGATTTTCGCCTTGAGTTGCATCACGACCGCGCTGACCGCGCTGTTTTGCTCCACGGTGTTTTCCAAGACTTCGCAGAGCTTGATGGCCAGCTACATCGTGCTGATCACGCTGTTCATCGCCCCGCTCGCTGCCCGCTATTTTTCCGACACGTTCTTTGCCGGCACCGAGGGGGCCCAAGTCGTGCGGCTGACCAGCGCGGCCAGCCCGTTCGCCGCGGCGTTTGCATTGCCGCTGGAGTTCGAGCAAGACATGCTCGACGCCCAGGAAGTCGCGGCCGTGTGGGCCGACCTCGACCTCTTCTACGCCTATGTCGGCGCGACCGTGCTATACAACCTGGCCCTGCTGGTGCTGATCGTGTGGATGTTCCAGGCCCGCTGGCGAATTGCCGATTAGCTTCGCGCTTGCATCGCGAGAGCGGGCACGCATCGATTCAACGCGGGTGGCAGGCGAATCGTTTTGCCCCCAAACCCCGGAAATCGATTCGTGGGGGCTTTATTGTCTCTACTCCGAGCCCGCCGACTTCGCGTTTCGCCTTGGTTTCCCGGCACATTTTCACGTTGCCGAAAAACGCCCGCAGGGAGTTTCGCCCCACCCCGCTGCTGAGTGGGGGCAATTGGGGACATTTGCCCGCTGAGTGCCCAGGCGACTCACGGTCCGGAGCACTGCGTAGCCCAAGTGCTGCCTTGAGGTTCGAGTTGTCAAAGATCGACGCACCCATCACAAGAGAGTGTACTGTTCATTAATGCACACCAGGTGGCCAATTACTACAAGAAACTGGGGAGAATTCTGGAGTCGTTTGGGGAGGGCTTGGAGCCTGCTAGCTAACCGAGATAACTGGCGTAGAACTATGACTCCTGTTCGGGCCATTGAGACTTGTCAGCGGCATTCCGTGTCCTTAATTGAGCACGTCGGGATCGCGACGATTAACAATGACAAATGGCCTTGTTGACTAACTCCACTCGAACTGTGGAAGCCCGAGTTGGGTGAATTGATTGATGATTTTACAGCGCAAGCGGGCTTCCGTTTGTTGGTTTTCGAATACTCGGTTTTTGAGATGGCTCCCAAAGCTTTGTTTCACTCGGTACATGGTCGTTTCCGCCAAGCTTCTACGATGATAGCCCACTTCCTCTTTCCAACTCCTACGCCCCTTGCGTCGAATCTGACGAATTGCCTCGTCCCGGGGCAAAGGCTCCTCCGCAGAGTTGCCATGTTGTTTGATCTTGGCGTTGTGCTGCGGCGGAATCACCGGCTCAATGCCTTCGGATTCCAGCCCTTCATAAACCTTCCACTTGTCGTAACTACCGTCGCCGTGAAACTTTTTTACGGGCTGCTCCACCTGCTCCAGCATTTCGGGAACCGCATCGGCATCGTGGCAACTGTTCTCGGTCAAAATCTCCGCCACAATCTCGCGGGTGTCAGGATTCACCGACAAATGCAGCTTCCGCCATGTCCGCCGCTTCGACTTGCCATGCGTCCGCATCTTCCATTCGCCCTCGCCAAACACTTTCATGCCGGTGCTATCCACCACGATATCGATGTCGCCCCTCTTGTTAGCGATATCGAGCGAAACATTCAGCTTGCTGGCTCGCTTGGCGAGCGAAGAATAATTGGGAATCGCTGCCTCGACGCCCAACATCGCCACCAGCGAGCGGCCGAATCCCTCAGTCTGCCGATAGGGAAGTTTCAGCAGTTCGCGAATCGTCAGCAAGCACTCGATCGCCGTATCGCTGAAGACAAAAGGGCGACCGACTTTTGTCTGGTCGTTAGGATGTTCCCAGTTCTCCAACGCCTCGTCGCTAAACCAAATAGTGATGTTTCCACGCTCGATGAGCGACTTGTTATACTCCTTCCAGTTCGTGACTTTGTAGGTTCGTTTTTCTTTCGTAGCCATGTTCGATCTCCGTAAAAAAGGTACGTGGTTCCATTCCACGTTAGTTTTTACGGAGGTTTGTGACTAATTGTTCAACAAGGCCATGACAAATAGTAAAATGGTAGAGAAGGAAATGGAGATCCATACGTAGTCCGTCAATCCGCCTTGAAGAGATGGAAAGAGCATTCTTGTGACCACTCCAAGACTGGCACTGGTCAGTCCAATTGAAACCAACCAGATATGCGTAGCGTTAGGGTACTTCGAACGTAGGCGACTCGTCAGAGAGCCCCGCGCTGCATAGCCGAAATAGGACGCGCCAAATAGAATAAACGTCGCTCGCCAAACGGCATCTAACCACCCCAGGTATGCGAGAAAGGCAGTCACCCCGAGCGCAAACAGAATCGCTGGCCAACTGTCGATGACACCATTATCGAGGCGGAACGATTTCACGAGACCCATTTCTCCAAGAACAAACTGTTTTCCCAGAACATGACAAGTTACTTTTCTGCAACGGGGACTTCAAGGCAATTTGAGTAGTCGTGCAATTTCTACGCCATCAGCGTGACACTTTTATATGCCAGTCATGGTGCACCGGCCTTCACTACAAAAATTCGCCACAATCTAGCGCATAACGACAAATAGGTTGCGAGGCTTTAGTGTTCTATAACTTCGCACTCGGGCAGTGTTTCTTTAAGTCTCTTGATTGCCTCGGTATCGAGTCCCGTGTAACCCAAGTGGAGCTTCTTGAGATGCTTCAACTCGGTCAGGCAGGACCAATCGGTTTCGGGCGAGACATAATTCATCAAGGCCAGGCTCTCTATCTGTGCGAGATCACCCAGCGGCTGAAGGTTATCGATTTCATCGCGGTCGAGAGTCACTCCGATGACCGATGAGAAATAGTGAATACCGACGATGTCTCGCAGCCACTCCGGTCCCGGCGGGCTCGCCCCTTGGGGATAAGAGCCGTTCTCCGTGGGACGTTCGTAGGCGAACGTAAGGTGTCCCCCTTGCGAAGCAACCCACTCGGCTGCTTACGCTTGGCGACGCGCGGAATGCACCCACCACCCCATGAGTATCGCCAGAAGCGTAAACGCCAGAAGAAACGCACGCAGCGAGAAACGCCAGGTCGGTCGATGCATGTTGAGTTAAGTGGCTAAAGGACTTGGTTGAGGACAAACCTCAGGCTAACAGGCGATGGACTTGCTGCCTAGCAGTTTTTCATGAGATGAGCTTCGGTGTGAAGGTCTTTGGTCGACTATGTTTCTTGCTGCTGAGGTTACCGTCGTAAAGCACGCTGCAGAAGAGCGGCGAGCAGTGACTTAACTCCGTATCACGCTTGGGCACCATAGAGGCAATCGACTTCGCAGGCCCCACCCGGTGACAATCCATATTTGACGGGTTCGTCGAATCCAGCTTTCACAGGGACCGTGATCGGTGCTCGAAAGCATCTCTTTCAGCAGCAGGCAAAACGTTTACCAGCATCTCCTCATCACATGCTCCGATTCGTTGAAAGTTAGCCCGCCCTGTTCGAAGCGTCATTTGATTGGGCCCAGAATGAACGTCCAGGCGATCGACATCAATGCCATCGTCTTCCCAAAAGCAAATGGGGCATATTAGATAATTGTTTCGCTCCGGGAGAGAAATGTAGTCACAGCAAGGACATTGTTCGCGAGGCATTGGGTTGTCTGGCTCGTACCATTCAAGTTCATCGGTTCCGCGGAACTTAATGTGGTTGCCTTTCAGTTGAACCGAAGCAGTGCCAGTAAATGTGGCATCCTCAACAAGCTCAAAACTAGATTCAGCGTACACGGTAAACTTCAGAGCTGATTCCGATTGGTAGCAGACCCCCTGTTCGTTGGGGTTTCCCAGAACAACCAAGTGAAGGTTTCTCATAATAAGCCTCAAACGCTCGATGGTCCAGAAAAAGTGCCGAGGTGCCTTGCGCCGAGCGAGGTTGTTGTGAGCCTTCGATGAGACATATACTTAAGTGAACCGGTAATAAATCATTCCAGCAGAGACTCGATTTAGTGGAAACGATGTGATGTTTAGGTGGCTGATTGGTCTCGACAAGGAAAGTCGCGAAGCCCGCAAGCTGGCACTTCAGTATGTTGCGGATACCGCACCGGATGCGAGTGTATACGGTGCTAGCCTCCGAGCGGACGAACCCAGTCGTTGGGTATTTGCCGTGTTCTACACGACTCCGCAACTCATGATAAAGCCGATGCCATATCGTCTCATCTCCGTATCGAAGTCGTCGCGGTCTGCGAGTGAACTGCCGCAACCCCCGGAGTCTCCATACTGCATACGTGGGCGTAAGTAAGCCAACAATGCGACCCTCCTCCTGAACCGCTGAATTGATTGTCTCCCCCCGCGTCCCCTCGGTAGAATGGGTCCGCTTGAAACAATCATTCACTTCGGTACTGCGAAGGAGACGACGATGCGTAAGGTGGTCGCTAGTGCGTTGGTGTGGTCGATGTTGTTGGTCGGTTGGGCTCATGGCGAAGAGCAGGTGCTTCGCGACATTGCTTACGACGATCAGCACGAGTCGCAGAAGCTCGACGTGTATCTGGCGGACACCCAGGAGCCCGCGCCGGTCATGGTGTTCATTCATGGGGGTGGTTGGGAGGCGGGGTCGAAAGCGGACGTGCCTTACTTCCTGCGCAAGGCGAACAACGAGGGCTGGCTGGCGGTGGTCTCGGTGGAGTATCGCTTTACCAACGTGGCCGTGCATCCGGCTCAGGTCGACGACTGCGCGCGGGCGATTCAGTACGTTCGCCAGCACGCGGAGGAGTGGAACATCGCCCCGCACCGTATCGGCGTGACCGGCGGTTCGGCCGGCGGGCATCTCACTGCGTACATGGCGCTGCAAGACGACGAGGCGAATCCCGACTCCGACGATCCCGTCGCCCGGCAGAGTTCCCGCGTCGCGTTTGCGATTCCGTTCGCCGGTCCCACCGACTGGGGGCTGCTGAGCAAGATCGAACATACGCACCCTGGTTACTTTCGGTTGCTCGGCGTGGCTCCTGGAACCCCGGCCGACCAGCTGGAGGCCGAGCGGGTGAAGGATGTCTCGCCGGCGAGCTTTGCGAGCGACGACGATCCTCCGATGCTCATCGTGCATGGCGATGCGGATAAGATTGTGCCGTTCGAACACGCAGCGGTGTTGGAAGCCGCGCTCGAGAAAGCCGAAGTCGAAGTGGAGCTGTACGTGGTGAAAGGGGGCTCGCACGGCGTGGCCGGCGCCGGCGGTGAAGGTGGCGAGCGGGCCGAAGCCTACATGCGCGAGAAGTTCGGCCACGCGGAACCGGCTCCCTCCAAAGAAGCGGAAGTCGCGCAGCCGTAGCGTTCGGCGGGCGGGTGAAGCAAGTTGCACGTCGTCGCTCATCGCATTGCTCGTGGGTTCGATGGTGATTTGTGGATAAAGTTCTCGCGGTTTCCAAAACGCAGGTGTTGACGATCGGCTTCTCGTTGTGCGATAACTGGCGAAGCGCTTCGCCCCCTTCCTCCCCCAGGTTCGCGCAATGTCTGTGGTTATGTCTTCGCCTGCTTCCGATTCTGCTCCCAAAACTCAAGACGAACGCGATTTACTGCTTTACGAAGGCCGACTTCAGCGGCCTCAAATGGCCAAAACCCCGGAATTGGCCCGCAACGGTCGCCTGCGGCACGTGATTTTCTCGGGCCAGTTCAATCCCGCGTTGCTCGACGAACTGGCCGGCGTGGCCGACGTCATCCGCCAACTTTCGAAGCACCGCGCCGGGCAAGATTTCCTGATCAGCCTGCTGCACCACAAGCGGGCGATGCTGTACTTCACGCAGCCTTCGACGCGTACGTTCCTGTCGTTCATGGCCGCCTGCCAGATCCTCGGCATTACCTGCAACGAGGTCCGCGACCCGCAAACGTCGAGCGAAACCAAGGGCGAAACGCGATTCGACTCGCTGCGGATGTTCAGCAGCTACTTCGATTTGATCGTCATGCGGTCGCCGATGGCTCGGCTGGCCGAAAGCTGCGCGTACCTGATGAACGACCTCGAGCGGAGCGGCAACCGTAGCGTGCCGATCGTCAACGCTGGCTCCGGGGCCGACGAGCACCCGACCCAGGCGCTGCTCGACATCTACACCCTGCAGCGTACGTTCAACTTCACGAGCCCCAACGATTCGTCCTACTCGTCGCGATTCGAAACGCTCCGCACCACGCCTGGTTGCGAAAACCTGACCAAGGGTCTGTCGAACAAAACCTACGCATTCTGCGGCGATATCGGCCGTGGGCGCACCGTGCGGTCGCTGGCCATGCTGCTGGCCAACTACGAAAACGTGCGGCTGGCGTTCATTTCGCCGAATCACCAGTCGCTGCAGATGCGTGAGGATCTCCGCGAGCGACTCACCGCCCGCGGGGCCCAGTTCTACGAGTTCGACTCGTTCGAACAAACGCTCGACGGCAAGCCGATCATCGAGACACTCGACGCGTTGTACATGACCCGTGTGCAACGCGAGCACGATACGTCGGACGATGCGGCCGGCTACGCAGCGCTCGACCTCACGCAGTACTGCCTGACCCCGCAACTCGTTTCGCGGATGAAGCCCTACGCCCCGATTCTGCACCCGTTCCCCCGCGATCAGCACTTCGGCGAAATCCCGACCGAGATCGATAACGACCCCCGAGCCATGTACTTTCGCCAGGCGCGCAACGGCATGTGGGCCCGCGCGGCGCTCTTGGCTCACGTGTTCGACGTCGACGGGCATATTATGCGATTCTTCCATAACGATTTTAGTGTGTGACAAATCCGCACGCGCGGTTTCCAGTCGTGTAGCGTAGCGCCGAATCGCCGCCTGCTGGCAGCGGCGGCGGTCTGCCCCGCCCTGCCGCAAATCGGCAGGTAGCGGTAAAATCGAACTCACGGCGACCGCTTCGCCTGGCGACCCTTCACTCAACTCCAACCCCGCCCACGAGCCATGGATATTCACGACCTGATCCGCGACCTCCACGTAAAAAACGATTCGAAGATAGTGATGCTCGTCGGCGATGGCCTGGGGGGCCTGCCGCAGCAGCCGGGCGGCCGGACCGAGCTCGAAACCGCCGCCACGCCGAACCTCGACAAACTCGCCAGCGAAGGCGTACTCGGTAGCAGCATTCCGGTGTTCCCCGGCATTGCTCCCGGTAGCGGCCCTGGCCACTTGGGACTGTTCGGTTACGATCCCATCAAGTACCTGATCGGCCGCGGTGCCCTGGAAGCCACCGGCATCGGCTTCGAGCTGCAACCAGGCGACGTTGCCATTCGGGCGAACTTCTGCACGATCGACGCCGATGGCAAGATCACCGATCGTCGCGCGGGCCGCATCCCTTCGGAAGAGAGTGCCCCGCTGGCGATCAAGCTGCGTGAGGTCTCCATCCCTGGCATCGAAGTCTTTGTCGAGCCAGTGAAGGAACACCGCTTTGTCATCGTTCTCCGTGGCGAAGGCCTGTCGGACAACGTCGACGACACCGACCCGCAGGCCACTGGCGTTCCGCCGCTCGAGCCGAAGGCCAACGACGAAGCCAGCAAGAAAACCGCCGAGGTTTGTGCCGAGTTCGTCAAGCAAGCCAAGCAATTGCTCAAAGACGAAACCAAGGCCAACTGCTGCACCCTGCGTGGCATCGCCGGCAAGCCGTCGCTCCCCAGCTACGAGGAAGTCTACGGGCTCAAGGCCGCTGCGATTGCGGTCTATCCGATGTACAAAGGCCTCGCCCGACTCGTCGGCATGGACATCATCGGCGACGCGAAGACCCTCGACGAACAAATGGAAGTGCTGAAGTCGAGCTGGAACGACTACGACTTCTTCTTCATCCACTTCAAGTACACCGACTCGACCGGCGAAGACGGCAACTTCGAAGCCAAGACCAAGCGGACCGAGGAACTCGACACCTGCGTGCCGAAGATCATGGAGCTCAAGCCCGACGTCTTCATCTGCACCGGCGACCACTCCACGCCGTCGATGCTTGCTAGCCATAGCTGGCACCCAGTACCGACGCTGCTGTGGGCAAAGAACTGCCGCACCGACCCGTGCCAGTCGTTCGGCGAAGCCGAATGCCTGAAGGGGGGCCTTGGTCAGTTCGAAGCCAAGTACCTGATGTCGCTCGCCCTGGCCAACGCTGGCCGTATGGGCAAGTTCGGCGCCTAACACAACGCTCGCGTCCCGCACGCATAAAGCGACCCAGCCCCCGTTTTCGCCCCACGCGAGAACGGGGGTTTTTCATGCGCCGGTTGCGGGGTGTTGGATGGCGTCGAGCTCCGCGCTGCCCCACCACCAAACAATCCCCTCCCCCTCCGATGGAGGGCTAGGATGAGGGCCTTTGCTGGGGCTAGCGTGAAGCATTTTGCCCCCAAAAGCCGAAAATCGATTCGTGGGGGCTTTATTCTCTCCTTCCACGGGCGGCCAGATTCGCCTTTCCCCTTTGTTTTGCGGCATTTTTTGCCTTCCCCAAAAATCACCCGCCGGGAGTTTCGCCCCACCCTGCTCGTGAGTGGGGGCAAAACGATTCGTTGTCAGTTGTCAGTCGTCAGTCGTCAGTCGTCCGTCGTTTGTGGTTCGTGGTTCGTGGTTTGTGGTTCGTTGCCATCGGCGGGGAGATTTCTTGATGCCAGCACCGCGCAGCAGCGAGCCTACCGCTTACAGTCAGCAACCAAATTGTCAAACAGCGCCGCACCGATCGCGTGGTGATGCACTGATCATTAGAACACCATAGGTGGCCAATTCCAAGCGAAAAGTGGAGAGATAAAACAGGTCGCAAAAGAATGCAGCACCACTCTCCGAGTGGTATGCGGATCGCCGGGTGCCACTGGCTTTGCCCATTACTGTCCGGAGTTCGGTTCTTTGCATTCCGGGAGTGTTGCGCGGCGTCTTATGATTGCATGGATTGGCTTACGCGATCAAGACTCGCCGCCTTTTTCCTTTCACATTGCGCAGGCGGCAGCGTGAGAATCGCGGCCGAGTGGCAGCGTCTCTAAGTCGATTGCTGTTTCTTTTTCTCGCTCCGCCGCGCGGCCGACTGCCGGGCCAGTTCGTTCTGACGTTCTCGCTCGCGGAGGATCGGCAGGATCTCTTCCAGGGTTGCCGCCCCGCGGCCGACCTGTCCCATTAGGGCGAACAGGTACTTGCTCGGTCGATAACCGGTGTGCAGGTACATCAGCAACACGGCAATGACCGCCACGTAGAAGTGCGTTTGCACCCCTTCGCTTGCGTGGCTGATCAAGTGTCCGAAGTTCGCAGAGCTCTTCAGCCACCGAAAGAACAGTTCTACTTGCCAACGATAGCGATACAGCATGGCAATCACGTGCGCCGGTACATCGAGCAGGTTGGTGATCAACCGCAGTTGCGACGGTTTTCCCTTTTCTTCGCAAGCGACGATGACTTCGCGAAGCTGCACTCGGGGAACTCGATGTCGGCTCGGATTCGAAGACTTGAAATGTCCCACTCCATCGCTGAGCACGCCGGCCGCTTTGTCTTTTTCGGTGAGTTCGCGACTTTTCACTTCCCGCAGCGTGGGCGAATTGCCCCCCGCTGGGCGATAACGAGCCACGAAGTGCGATTGCAACGCGTGTGTGTCGTCGTAGTGCGCTGCCAAGAGCGCGAAACTCATGAAGCCGCGGTCGTACAGATAGATACGACCGGGCTGCAACCGTTCGATGGCTGAATCGGCCTCGCTCTGGCCAGGGGATGGAATGACGATTGCCTCGGGAAGCCACGTGCTCACCGGCAAATGGACATCCACCCGCGCTCGATGCTTCTTCGCCCCATGATTGTTCGTATTGCACATGGCCCAGGCGACTTCGGCCACGGCCGGGAGAAACGTGCCATCGACGGCCACGGTCTGCTGGAGCAGTTCGTCGAGATCGTCGTCACCTATCGATTGCCGTTTTGACTTGCGGGCAAGTTGCCGGCGGAGGGCATCGAGAATCGGCTGCAATCGCTCGGGGTCGGCCAGTTGATTGAAGTCTGAGAGCGTACTTCTAGTGATCTTGCGAATCGAAAGGTGTTTCTGAGCCTGTACCGTTTGGCTGAAATCTTCGATGGTTCGCAAACTGCGGATGGTGGGATTGAAGAACGCCAGCAGGTAGGCTACGAACACGTCATCGAGAAATAACTTGCGATTACCGTGGGCGTCTTCCGAGCGGAGTTGTTTGAGAAACTTCTCCAAAAGCCGGACATACTTCCCCCCAATGACCTGCTCGGGCCACACTGGTAGCTCGTCTTTAGCAACTCGCTGGGAAGGCATGGACTATGTCGTACCACACCACTCCCCACCGCGCAAGTTCAGAATCGGTTAAGATTAATTCCGGACAGTAATGGGCGGAGCCAGTGGCACCCTGGCCACATCGAATATCCACGCCCCGAAGGGACAACCACAGACCAGCCCGGGGCATCGCCCGGGGAAAGCTGGAAAGCCAGGCCTCAATCCAGGCCTTCCCGGGTGGGCGGGGCATTTCGCGTACGATCGACTCACAGTCGATTACTTCAAGAGACTATAGATCACTCCGATCAGAATCGGGCCGAACAAAAACAAGATGGCGATCAGGCAGCCTTTGCCCTCGCCGGGGCTGGCCTCGGGGGTGGGGGAAGCGGGGCCTTTGCTTTCGGTACTCATAGCATGTTCCTACAAAAGGAGCCTAAGCCGCGCGCACAGTTCGCGCTAGCTTGCGAAGGGATTCAAACGGTCGAAGGTGCTAAACGCATCGAACGTTGAATCAAAGTCGCAACAACACATGCTGGGATAGCAAGGTACGGCACTTGAGAAACGGAACCGCGAATCGCACTCGCTGGTCGACCAAGGGCCAATCGTAAGCGAGGCTCACCAGGCGGAAGCAGATGCCACCTGCGGTAGGGGTGGTGTCGGCCGGCTGACTGGCAAACGTGGCCAGCCGCAGTTCGCAGGCCCCCGAAGAAAGCGGGCGAGTGGAATCGTCGCGGGCACCTGCCTGAGTCACAGGCAACAAAAGGCCCCCAGGGCTACTACAGCCCATAGCGACCAGCACCACGACAGTAACGATCACGTTCCGCATAACGATCATTATCGCTCGCGCATCGACCAACGTCTAGAGCGAGCAGGGCGAATGGAAGAAGGTCGCTGAAGGGCCCCCTCCGCCTTCTAGAGATGTTTCGCTGGTGGAATGCACGCTCCGAATCGGCTAGGGCAGGAAACCAGGATGTTCCCTACATCCACCAAAGGGACTAACGGACAAGACCATTCCACCGGTCACTTCGGATCGACGTATTTTGCTTTCGATAGGGATTCCACCACGACTTGAAACGTCTTGCCTGTTACCGACTCTCCCACCTTCATCGGCAGCAGCAGTTCCTCGCTCTTGCCATCCTTACTTTGCACTTTCACCCGGAAGGTCTTGTTGGTTATGGGATACCTGGATTCTGGTGGGGTACTCCCACTGGTTGAGTCAATGGCTGTCACACCATAGGTGATGCTTGCGGAACCGGAGTCATCCACTTCAACTCGCGGTGTCCATGGATAAAGCTGCTTCCCCCGCTCTGGGTTGTAGCTCTCCAATTCCCGTTCCCTGTCAGAGAGTTCATAGTACTCGGATATCGTTACAGTGAGAGGATTCGCCCCAAGTTCGGATTCCACAGCGAACTCCGACACCTTGAGTACCACCGTTTGCTCCACGCGCTGAACTGGATCACACCCGACCGAAACCAGTAATAGCCACGCCATCGCCGCAACTGGACCACCATACGCTTTTAGCTGCCCTTTGGGCGAATCGTGATCCATCGGATCTGTCCCCTATTAAGATTTCGTAAGGCAGACGCAAAACACTGGCAACGGTCTCTGAGATTCTCGCCAGTGAAGCGTCTGAGCACTCTGCACAGGGTGTCGCCCAGGCGAACCACTGGCTTCACGTCGATGGAGGATCGCCCCAGAAAAGAGCCTTCCCCATTGCCACAAGGCACTGGCAGGATGGGTGCGAGGCTCACGTTCTACGAGACTAGAAACCCTGCGTTGGAATCCCCCCGTCCTTGATGGTGTTGATCGACCAGTCGATTAACTTGGGAGGGATACCAGGGGTTTTGTACAACTGCTCCAACCTGGGAATGGATTCGAGATCTCCCTGAATGCCAAGATAAGTGATGGCTACCGGGTCGGGGAGTTTATGGTAGAGAAACGCATTGGAAAACTCGGTTCCGTGGAAGCGGGCTCGCAATACTCCAGCCAGAAGATAGTCCTCTTGGCAGTCTCCTCCAACGGACATGTCTTCCAGAATTTCTATCTGGTAGAATAGCAGTTCTTGCTCATCCCACTTTGCCCGTTCTTCGGGAGCCTGCAATTGAAATCGGTACTTTAGCACCTCGATCGCTTCTTCGTAGCCGCGAGGAGGATAATCGTAACGCTTGCGGGTGCTCTCGAAAATCGAAAGCGACTCCGCATCACCGACGACGCCCAACAGTTGCGGTGCCATTGCGAACGCTGAGTCCTTTTCAGGTTTATCGATGATCCTTTCTAAAGAATCCCGGAGCAACGGCTTGGATAGATAAGACGCAGGAAGCATACTTTCGACATTCGCATTCAACTCCTGCGTCAGTAGATCGATGGCTTTCTCTTCATGACCATCCAGATAGAGTTGCTCGTAGTAGAATAGCAAACAGAGGGTCTCAAGATGGCTTGCCTGGTGGGCTTCTCTCAATTTTTCAATATAGGCACAAGGATCGAGTTTTCGTTTGTAGAGCGATGCGGCAAGGTCTTGAGCGTGGCGAACAGCAGTGCGGACGTCATGCCAAGTTCCTCCGGTGGGCGGAAACAACTTCAGGACCGCTTTCTGAACCTCAGCACTGCACTCCTGAGAATTGGTATTCACGCGCCTGTTGAGTTCGAATACGCCCGGCAGCATGAATAAATCGCATCTGCGTTGAATCCCCATTCTCCGAGCAGCAAGCCTGCTCATTGACGAAGCTTTATCAAGATATTTGTAGAAAAGCCCAACCTTCGTGCGAGCACTCTCAAAGTACCGCTCGATCTGCTCTTGCTCTTTGTCCAATGGCGGCTCTCCGGCAGCGGGCTCTTCGGCAACTGCCCGGACTGCCAAGATAACGACGCAGCCTAACGCTGCGATGGAAACCAAAATCGCGTGTCGCCAGCTGTGCATGGCTATTCCCCGCTATTCCCCTGGAATCGGATTATGCGATAAGTGCGAGCACACTATTCCACCTCCTTAGTACCGCCGCCCCTCTACCGATTATTCCGATACCCCTCATGATTCGTCGCGTTCGATCACCGCTGCCGACGAGAACGACCAGCAAGAGCCAGTTGCGACAAGAACCAGAATCAACCAACGGAAACTGGGCATGCAATGCTCTCCGACAAGGAATCTCGACAAGGATCACCACCAACAGACCTTACGCTAGTGGAAACACCGGTGCCGAAGCACCATCGTTATTCTACCCCAGGTCGGCTGGACTTGCTACCAGACCTGTGATCTCAGAAATAAGCGAGGGTGTCGCCAGCAATTCTTTAACCGGTTCACCTTTCAAGACGACATTCGCCCCCAAACGATCTCAACGCCAGGCATCTGCTGCTTTAGACGATGGAGCCCTTCCGCTGTGACATCAGTTTCCGAAATGTCTAATCTCTTCAGACGCCTCAATTGGGTCAGCGTCGGGATCGCAAGATCGTCGACACGACTCCATGATACATCCAAGACTTCCAAATGGGTTAAGCCTGCGAGCGGTGATAATTCTTTTGAAGTAAGATCGGGAAGACTAATAATCAGTTTTCGCAGCGACCGCACCTTAGCAACTTCAATCACGCATTGAGGAGTCAAGTGCGGAGGGGGCCCACTCCTTACCCCCTCCCCAATCCCCAGCGTTAGCAGACTATCCAGTTTACTGAGCTCTCTACAACCAGCATCGGAGACGTCTACATCGAACAGCAAAAGATGCTCTACCTGAGGTACCGCCTTTACGATCTCCTGTACATGGCGGTCGTCTAAGTCCGTCCATCTAGCATCAACCGCTCTCAGCCACGGCATCTCTTTGAGATGCTGTTCTAAAAAACCGGGTGGGTAAATCGGTTCTCCCACATTGCCAATCCGAGCGGTCAGCACACGATGAAACTTATCCTTGGAGACAAACCAACCTAGAACGCTAGGACTTCCCGCTTCTACCTCATCTGCAACTCTACAATCGGTGAGCCTCTGCAATTCCTGTAAGGCACGATCTTGGTAGATATACTTGGACCGTTCCAAGCTGATGTAAGCTACAGTGACTGCAGCAATCGTCATGGCCAAAAGAAGCCATCGCATGGAGAATTGCAGTTTAGGCATGGCAGACTCCATACACGACTACTGAGTCCAATGCAGTGCTTGTTAATGCGAGCATTTACGAATAGTACCGCCGCCCCTCTACCGATTATTCCGATACCCCTCGTGACACGTCGCGCACGATTGTTTTAGTTCGGTCATCAGCGTGCTGGCTTTGGCGACGTCGCCTTGTTCGAGGGCCTGGCGGAGTTGTTCGGCTTGGGTGATCGATGGGTCGAAGAGCTTCGCGAGGTCGGCTTCGCCTTGTTGCTCGCTGAAGCGTTGCGACTCGCGGTAGCCTTCCCAGAGCAGCGTGGCTTGTTCGGCGCGGTCAAGGTCGGGGTGGTCGGCCGGGGCTTGCCACTCGTTCGACTCGAGCGCGGTCAGGTGCTCGAAGGCCATGTCGATTTGCGACATCGCCGCGACGCGCCCGGTGACGCTGGCAGTTTCGACCAGTTCGGGGAGTTGTTCCTCCGGCTTCGGCGGGGCGAACTCGGCCACATCGCGCCAGAGCCCGCGGTACTTCTCGCTGGTGCCGGCGACCTCGAGCACATGGGCGGCGGCCGCCGGGTCGAGCGCACCATCGGCAAGGCAGGCAATCGCCGCCGCCGCTGGCCCGCGATGCTTGCCATGATGGCAATGAATGTACACGCGGCCCTCGGTCTCCTGCATCACGCGGGCGAGGGCCAGCTCGGCCTCGCGCGAGAGCCCGTCGTAGCCGATCGGAATGTGGAGGTAACGCAGCCCATGCTTGTGGGCGAGGTCGATGTCGGGCTTCGCCCCGTCGACACTCACCACGGTTGTGATCCCCTGCTCGGCCAGCGAGGCAAACGCCTGGTCGGTCGCTGGTCCGCTACCGCTGGTGACTCGGGGAGTGAGTTGAAACACGTTCTCGAGCCCGGCCAGTTCGAGCGGTTGGGGTTCGTGCTTGCTGGTCGCGTCGGGCGTGGGCTCGGGCGTGGGTTCGGCTGGCGGCGGCTCGCTCGCTGCGACTTGCACGAACCTCGCGTCGAGCCAGTTGGCGTGATCCTGCTGGTCGCCATCCTCGGCGTAGTCGACCACCAGTACCACGGCCGTTGCACCGGCGACATCGACGGCAACCGAACGAGGAGCATCGCCGCCGCGGACGACGCCGGAACTGTACGCGGGCTTCACCCCTTCGGCGTTCACACGATACACCGCAAACAGGGCGCTACCGCCGCGGTGGGTGGAGTCGTCGATGGCCACGTCGGCGAGCAACTGCTTCGCCCCGGCCGGCACCCGATACACCGCGCGGGCGGCCGAGTGCATGGCCAGCCCCTTGGCGTACGACTTGCCCCCCGCACGAAGCGGCGAACCAGCGAGCGCTCGGTCGCGCGCCAGCGGCCAGGTACCAGTGAAGTAGGGCGTGTGGCGAAAGTCGACCGGCTGCAGATCGCTGAGGTAATCGATCGACTCGTCGAGCGACTGCACGAAGACCAACTGGTCGATCTTGCGCGTGCGCCATTCGCCAAGCGCGGTGAGCACCAGTTGTTCGCTATCGAGCGTGACCTCGGTGGATTCTACGAGCGATCCATCGGCCATGCCGACCAAATAGCGGCTGCCCTGGGGAGCCTGCGGAGTCGATGCCAGCGCGACCGCGGCGATGTCTTTCGCCAACAGCGGCACTTTGCCGCCGGCGAACTCGAACTCGAGCGTAACACCGTTGAACGAGAGCACTTTGCCGCTGAGTTGATCGCCAGCGGCCAGCCAGACGCGATCGGTATCCGCGGGTTGTTGCGCCTGAGCGAGAATCTGCTGGCTGCGGAGCGGTTCCTTCGCGGCTTCGATCAACAAACAATTCAACTGCTTGCGGGGAATGGTGATCTTGCCGAGCGAAGCGGTATCGATGGTTGCAGTCTGCTGGTTGAGGGTGATCGGCACCTTGCCGGTCCAGTCGCGTTTGGCGACCAAATGGGTTCGCCCTTGCAGCCAGAGTTGCGGGCGAGGTTCGCAGTCGGCCGGATGTTGCCAGCGGAGCCACTCCCCGGGGCCGTAGCTGCTGGTGTTGTCGCCGGAGTTGACGACAAGCGTGCCGGCGTTGAGCGATACGACCTGACCAGCAGTGCGAGCGCCGGAAGTGAGCACCAGTTGATTCGCAGCCTGGGCGGTCGTCGCGAGCATTGCGCCGAGTGCGATCGTGCAGGCCAGCGCGCGAATAGCAAAACTCATCGTTGAAAAATCGGTAAGGCGTTGTTCGGAATCTGCAGAATGATGCACGACATCGCCGTGGCATAGTCGGCCCCGACGGAGTCTTGCCACGAGCCATCGGGGCGTTGCGACTTGACCAGGGTTTCGCGAATAGCCGGGTACCAGCGTTGCCACCGAGGCCCGCCGGCGTGCCACATGGCTTGCACCGCGTAGTAATGGCCATAGAAGTAGTGCGACTCGCGCGACATCTGCCGCGGGTCGGGCAGGAAGCGGTCGACGTACACCAGCCCCTTCTCGATCTCGGGTCCTTCGTACACGCCAGCGCTATAGAGGGCGACGACGCCGGCCGCCGAGCGGGGGAACATGCTCCCGCGGTTCTGCAGCATGTAGCTAAACCCGCCATCGGGTTCCTGGCATTGCTTGACGTAGGCTTCGCATTTGTCGACGGTTTCCTTCGGCACGTGCAAGCCAGCGTTGCGTGCTGCCCGCAAGGCCATGATCTGGCAAATAGTGACCGAGATATCGGCGTCGAGCGGTTCGGGATTGTAGCGCCAGCCTCCCTCTTCGTTCTGGCAGCGGACGATCAAGTCGACCGAACGGGCCAGGCTGTCGCGAAGGTCTTCGCGGGGAGTCATGCCGTAGACTTCGCCGAGGAACAGCGTGGCAAAGCCATGCCCATACATCGGCCCGTGCCCTGCCCCTTCGGCGTTGGTGATGAATCCATCCGCGCGGGTATTCGCGATCAGAAAGTCGACCGTGCGATTGACCTCTTCGCCATACTTGCCGCGTCCGGGGGTGTTGCCTCCGGCGAGAAAGGCCATGCCGCCAAGCGCAACCACGGCCGGGTTGCGTCCCATGTTACTGGAGCGAAACGAGCCATCTTCGTTCTGATTCGCCGCCAGGTAGGCCAGTCCACGATCGATGGAGTCGATGGCCGGCTCCATCATATCGGCCGCCGAGAGTTCCGTATCGCCCTCTTGAGCCATGACCGGTTGCGACAACAGGCATAGCAAGACCACGGTGCAGACGAGCGGCTTCATAGGGGGGGATGCTCCTGGGTCGTTCGTCGAGTGCTTAGTTGGCGGGCGGGGTGTCGGCTTGCTCTTCCGCCAGACGTCGGAAGTACTGCTGGAGCTGCTCACGATACTTTGGCAGGAACTCATCGGCCGACGATTGCAGCAATTGCTGACGGAGCCGCTCGGGCAATTGTCCCCAGAGTTGCTTGACCACTTCGCCGTCGGTGGCCTCGCCCGGGGTGCCTTGCGACTCACCAGAGTTCGTGGCTTGCGACTCGGCAGCGGCCGACTGGGCCGACGAAGCCGAGGTGGGCTTGCCTTTGCTGCCGGGCTTCGGGGAGTTCTTCTGCGTTTGCTGCTGGCCCGGTTTGTTGCACTGCCCACCTTTGCAGTTCTTGCATTGTTTATTGAGCTTCTCAATCAGTTGATCCAGTTCGCTGATGATCTGCTGCTGCACCACCTTGGTCTCGCCGGAGGTGTTCTGCGATTGAATCAATTCCCCAGCAGCATTCATCTTGTCGCCAATTCGTTCGAGCGGCGATTCCTGCGGGCCGAAGTCTTCTCCGTCGCTTTCTTCCGGAGCGGGAGCAGGCACCGCGGGGGGCTGCTTCATCAGCTCCTCGAGCAAGCTATCGTCGAGCAGTTGATCGCCGAGGCCTTCGAGCGCGCTGTCTTTCGCTTCCCCGGGCACCGCCTGGCTGAGCGACGGAACGCTCCACGTAGCAATGGCGACCACCAGGAACAACGCGAGTCGGCGGGCTTCGAGTAAAAGCATGGCGATTGGGTGGGTTAAGGGGTTTGTAAAATTGCCTGTCACTATTCTAAAGGTCGACAGGACGATTGGCAGCTTTATTATTGCGCTCAAGTAGTTCGCGAACCAGCCTGGCGAGCTCATTTTGCTCGTTCGACAGGCGATTGGCCGCTTCGCGTTTTACCTGGCTATCCGACACATTGTCGGTCACATCGGCCTCGAACATCCGGGTGCGGCCGTTCAAGTCGGCCTGTAACCATCTTAACATCTTTACTTCGGCCAATTCGATAAGGGGTGGACGCTGAGGCTGATTGCCGCCCCCCTCGCCACCTCCGCCGCCGTCAGAATCGTCTTGTTCCTCCTCGGGGGGTGCGGGGGGAGGCTCGCGGAGGATCTCGAGCACGTGACGCATCCGAGTGAGGGCAGCTAGCTCCAGGTTCTGCGTCGGCCGACCGGTTTGCTTGTCCGCCAAGGCGGTAGACGCCTGGCGCATGTCGTCGGCAGCCCCGCCGAGGGCCAACTGGAAGATAGGCTTGTTCTTCACGTCGGTCATCGCCTGGTCGAGTTGATCAGCGAGATCGGTTTCGCGCTTCGAGAGTTCAGCGATTCGCTTGGTCGCTCCGTCGTCGAACCGCCCGGTGCTCTCGCGGAACACTTGCAAGGCGACGGTTTGCTCGAGTGCTTGTTGCTGCGAAGGAATCAACTCGTCGAGCACTTCGGCCAGCTGATCGAGAATCTTCTGCTGCTGTTCCCCTTCGAGTTCCGCGATGCGCTGCCCCAACTCGCGTTCGGCTTGTTCGATTTTGCGGCGGGTTTGTTGCATCCGCTCTTTTTGCTGCTCGGGTGTCTCACCGCGACGAGGTCCAGCGGTGGAACTCGCTTGCTGCGTGGATTGGCTCGCCTGCTCTGCAGTCATGCGATTGAGTTCTCGCGACAAGTTCTGCAAGTCGTCGGCCAGCTTTCGCTCTTCGTCGTCGTTCTGTGCGCTAGATGCTTGCTGCTTGGTTGCGGCCAGCTGCTTTTGCATCTGTCGCAAACGCGCAGCAAGCTCGGCCGGATCGGTTGGCGTGTGATCGCGAAGCCGGTCGATGAGTTCCCGCAACGCATCGGCAGCCGACAACTGGGTTTCGGCTGCCCGACCAACTTGTTCGCTAAACAGCTCTTGCGAGGCAGCCGAGAGCATGGCCGAGATGCATTGGCCATCGGCCGCAGCCAGAGCGTTCGACAAACGCGAGGCAAAGTCGTCGCTCACCGATTGCCCCTCGGCCATCTGCCGCATCGACTGCACGACCTTCTCAAATCGTCGCCCTAGCTCACTCTGCTGATTCGACAACCGGGCGTACTCAGCCTTGGCGACCGGCTCGATGCTTCGATCGGTGGCTGCTTGCAAGTTCTGACGCACCGCGTCGAGCGAGGCTTGCCGAGCGTCGCGTTGCTGCTGTTCGAGACGCAGCAGCTCGCGAATGAACCGTTCCGCGTCGCTCCAAGCGTTCGCCCGATCGATGAGCGACTCGAGCGTGTCGATGACTGATTGCTGCTCCTGGTTGAGTTGGCCAAACGTGGTAGCTAACTGCTGGCGACTCGCGTCGGAGAGCGACTGCCCGAGCTGAGTTTCCAACTGCTTGCGGGCGGTGGTCAATGTTTGCTCAGCCGCTGGCAACGTAGTTTGGCCCAGGTCTACGACCGTTTGCACGATGCCTTGCAGCTGCTGCACCAACTCGGGCTGGGCCTGACGATTGATCTGCAATTGCTCCAGCAAGTGCTGAATGGCTGCCACCACGCCAGCTTCGGGCTCCAGCAAGGTACGCCCCACGGCCTGCTGCGACAGTCGCGCGGCCAGTAGTTCGTCGAGCGTTTGCCGCGAGGGCTCCAGCTGACTGGCGACTCGCGACGCTTGCTCTTGCGAGGCACGTTGTTCGGCCAGGGCTTGTTCGAGCAAGCGGAGGATCTCGGCCTGATCGCCTGCGAGTCGCGACTGCAATTCGGCCGGCGTGATCAGCGTTAATCGGTAGGCCACGTTCGTGCGCGTCGATTGCGGGCGGTAGTCGCTAGCGACCCCGTGCAGTTCGACCACGCTTCCGACCTCCAGTTGCCAGGCACTCACCTGCAGCTCGGTGGTAAGCGACCGCTGCTCGAGCGTTTCGCCAGCGGGAGGAAGCGACGGTCGAATGGGGGGAGTCGCCCCCGCGTTGTAAAGTTCGATGGTCGCTGGCATGCCTCCGGTTTCAGCCATGCCAGGTGCGCGGAGTTCGAGGTGCACTTCCGATAGCGCCAGGTTGTCGCTGGCTTCGAGCCGTACTGGCACCACAGCATCCGGCACGACGAACAGTTCGGCCGCGCTCGATAGCCAACGAACCTCAGGCGGGTTGTCCATCACCACTTCGAGCGAAGGTAGTTCGACCTCGCCGGTTAGTCCTCGCGATGACTTTAAATGCAAGTTTGGTCGGAGCAACTGGCTGCCCGATTCGACCGCTACCTTCCACGCTTCGGGGGGTATCGACAGCTTCGGGTCCACTGGCTGTTTTGGGTCCGACGACTTGGCAACGGAGATTGCCAGCGGCTCGGGGAATGCTCCCACCAGTTCGGCGGTCGCGAGCGGTTCGGTCGCCATGGCCGACAGTTCCAATTGCGAGCCGGAAAGCACGCGGTTGCCACGCCCCAGCGGCAGCGGGGAGAGCCCGCTGTAAGCAGGTGGGTGAACCGTGACTTGCAGATCGGTCACCGAAGGAGGATCGACCACTTCGACTTTGGTCCACGGCATCGAGTGGTGATCGCCCCCCATGGCGCGGAACTCGAAGTCGCGGCGAACATTCTCGCGGCGGGCCACCATGGCGTCGCCGACCTGCTGCATCCAGGTTTGCTCGGTCCGCCAGCGATCGTCGTCGTGATACCGATACTCGATTGCGACCTCCTCGGGCAGGTGGCCCGAAGTGTCGATCAGCGCGACCTCGAACGCTTCGCCTCGCGCGAGCAACGTGGGAGGATCGCTGAACTCAAGATTGTGCTGCCGGGGCCACTCCAGGTTGTTCCAAGGGGCCAAGAGCCGAGCGAGGGATGTTTGCGTGCTCGCAGGAGCCAGCACGGCAATGGCCAAGGCCACCACGCCAGCCGAGCAAACGACGGTCAAAGCCCGGCGATGCGTGGGGTTGTCCAGCACCTGCTTGGTGGAGACCATCTCGAGCAAGGCGGTCGCATCGGCGACCACCGCCCGACGCATCGGTGCCGAACCAGCCGTGGGATCGTCCTCTTCTTGTCGCAGAAACTCCAGCGCGCTCGCCAGGCGATCGCCGAGTTGCGGGAAAGCTTGTTGCAAATGCTGAGCGGCCGACAGATCGCTCCACTGCCGGCGTTGCCACCACCGGGCCAGTCGCACCGCAACGGCCGCCAGCCCCAGGACGAACACCAGCGACAGCAGCACGCGAATGCCGCGGTCGACGGGGCGGATCGCAAAGTCCACCAGTCCGATCACCAAAAACAATGCAATGACTGCTACCAGCAACCAGCAGACAAGCTCGATAGTCGCCCGACGATTCCATCGTTGGCGCACCTCGTGAACACGTTGCTGAAGGGGATGGGTCAACTTGCGATCGGGAAAGGGTTAAGGGAGTAATAAAAGGTAACGGCCGCGACACTCAGTCGCCTGAGTACTATTCTACAGCATGGTCTGTCCTACAGCATGATCGGGCCTACAACATCGCCCGGCGTTTTCGCAAAATCCATTCCAGGCTTAAACAACCGGTAATCGCGGCCAGCATCCACCATTGGTTCCATAACTCGACCGGCGGCAACGTTTCGAGCGGCACTCGCTGGGCCTTCGGCAGGTCGTCGGCCAACTGATTGGAGGAATCGGCCATGTAAAACTTGCCGTAGGTTTGCTCGGCGAGCTGCTCGAGCCCGGTCTGGTTCATCGTGGTATCGGCGAACTCCCCAGGCGGAGTCATCACTTGGAACTCCACCGCTTCGGGGGGCGACTCCAGTCGCGAGTCAGCCACAGTCGCCCGATACTGTCCAGGCGGCAAGTCGCTGAGCACCGCCTGCCATTCTTCCGGCATCGCCTTGCTGGGGTTGAGCGTCACCCGGCGATTCGGTTGATCGTCGGCAGTTAGCAGCACCTGCAGCCCACCAGAGAGCGACGCGAGCTGTTTGCTATCGACTCGCATCCGAAAGCGAACCGGCTGTCCCAGTTCGTAGCGAGGTCGGTCGAGCACCAGTTGCAACGGAGTTTGCTGGTTCAACGCTTTGGAGCGGGCGAGCTGCCGCAGGGTTTGCCCCCAGTAGCGGGCGAAGTAAACATCGCCGACGCGAAAACGCCAACGCCAGGTGGAGTCGAACCCGTGATACAGCACGCGACCAGCACCAACGTATTGTTCGGCCATCAGCGGAACCGGGGCCCCCGTCGTCGTGCGGGCAGTGGGATGCGTCGCCAGCACGCGGGCGGCCGGCTTCGGCGTATCGGCAGCCACGTACCAATACAATGGAGGCAACTGCCGCCAGATGGTTTGCGAGTCGCTCGCGGTCGGACCAAGCTGCAACGAGGTGGTTTCTTCGGCCAGCGGAGTAAGCTGCGGTTGATAGCCAGTGTCGGTCTGGCCGCCAGACCGCCCTGCCCCACCGACTACGATCGGCGAGAGCGTCGCTACCGACGAAGTATTGGTGTACGCCCAGGGGAAATAACGTGGCCCGGCAACGAGCACCAATCCGCCCCCTTGGTCGACCACATGCCGCTCGACGCTTTGCCACCACCGAGGGGGGAGCAACCGCGGGTTGAGATCGATCAGCACGATGACCTCGAACGGATCGAGGCCGTCTTCCTCGAGCGGCAGCTGACGAATGGTCGTTTCGTCCTGCGATGCGGAATCGAGATCGGCTTCCTGCAAGTAGCTGGTGAGTTCGAACGAGCGATCGCGGTCGAGCAGGTTCTTTAAGTATCGATACTCATAGTTGGGATAGCCGGCCGCGAGCAACACCCGCACCGCCTGGTCACGAACCGTGACCACGTGCTGCTTTCGGTTATTTGCCAGATCGGTTTCGTCGGCGACCGGCGCTACCTCGACCACGTAAGTGATTTCGCCCGAGCGGTTAGGCTCGACCACGAGTTGCACGGTCTTGCTGAAGCGGGCAGTATCGATCTCCACCGACTTACTGGCGACAATCTTGTTCTCGGCAACGTCGCGCACTTGCAGTTGGGCGGTTTGCCCTGCGGCCGAAGTGGATTCGAGCGTTACGTTGATGGCCAGCAGGTCGTCCTTAAAAGCATTGGTCTGGGCCAACAAGTTGGCGATCCGCAAATCGGCTGGCTCGTCGACCGTTCCGTAACCGACCGCATAGACCGGCACCCCGCGGCGGCGAGCCACCTGGCGGGCTTCGTCGAGCGAACGCCCAGCGGTGGTCCGACCATCACTCAGCAGCACCACCGCGGCCGGTAGCACATCGCCTCGTTGATCGATGGCAGCCGATAATGCATCGCCGAGTCGCGAAGTGCGAGCGGCGGCCTCGTCGGCATCGAGGGTCTCGAGTTCGCCTGTCAGCTGATCGTCCGCCAGGGAGTCGATCGGTTGGGTGCCATCGCCGACGAGACGGAGGTCGATCTCGTACCGCGATTCGAGCTGCCGAATCCACTCCGCCTGATCGGCCACGAGCAACTGTCGGGCGAGGTCGAGTCGGCTTTCGTTCGACGCATTCGCAGCTGGCAGATTCATGCTAGCCGAGCGGTCGAGCAGCACCACAAGTCGCGGCAAACCGGTTTGCGAAGTGGAAACCATCAGCTCGCTGATCATCACCAGCACCAACGCAATGGCCACCAAGCGTAGCGTGGCCAGCAACACGCGATAAGCCCGGCCCGCCGGCGAGGTCTCGCGAGAGTACAGGTAGCCGATTCCGACGATCACCAGCACTGCGAATAGCACCGTGGCCCACGGAGCCCAGGTCCAATGGGTGAAGATCTCGCGTTCGGTTTGCGAGGCGGCTTGGGCGAGCAATGGCCAGAGATTCGGCATGGCTACACAGCCCTCCCTGCGAACCACCACGCCATGAGCGGCTCGATCAACAGCAACACCAGCACGAAATAAAGGAACGTGCGATGGAGCGATGTGTTCGTAGCCAGCGACTCCCCAGCGACCGAGGCATCGGGCGGGGCCGATTGCACCTGTACTGCTTCGGGGAGTAACGATTGGTCGACGCGAGTCAGATCGCTTTCCATCGCGGGTACATTCACCGCAACGCGAGCGAGCGAGTCGCCGGCCGTGTAGATGCCTGGCAGGTTGGTCGACACGTACTGCCAATTGGCGGTCGCATCCTCGCGAATAATCGGCACCTCGGCCGTTTGCTGATCGGGACGCTCGACTTTGAGCGTGGTTGCCGAAAAGCTCGCTGGCACCGGCCCGGCGATCGCCTGACCGATCTCGGCTTGGTCGTCGGCCCACGTTGCCGCCAGCCCGAAAGCGACCAGTTCGCGAACAATCGGTAGGAAGCTCGGCCAGGCAGGCATCAGGGTCCAAGGCTGATTGGTATTGGGGTCGACCGTGTCGAGCGTAGCGGTCGTCGCCAGCATGGCTACCATGCCTTGCCCATGCTTGCTGGTCACCAGCAGCGGGTCGCCGTTGGGCAAGGCCAAAGCCACCTGCGCAGTGCTAGTGGGCTGAAGCTGGAAGTACCGCGAGACAGGAGTCGAGAGCAATCCCGCCCGCTCGTGATCGAGAAACGCCGCGGCGATAGGATGACGATACTCCAACGGATCGATGCCTGGCTGCTGGTTGGCTTTGAGCGGTCCGACGCCGGCCGGCAACCACCCTGCATTCGCTGCTGCAGGAGATTCAACTGGCGGCAATTGCAGTGTGAGCCCCCAATCACCGGCGGCCGAAGCCAAGGCCCAGTCGCCCCAGCCTAGTGGAGAGGCAGCCAGCGGTTGGTTATAGCTATCGGCCATTACGCGATCGCCGAGCACGAAGATCAAGCTCCCCCCCTGCAGCACGTACCGTTCGAGCAACGTGCGTTCGGCGGGAGTGAATTGGGCGATGTTGCAGAGGAAGATGCAGTCGAAGTCCACCAGCGGCTGATCGACCAATGCCCCTTCAGCAGCGACCACCACCTGTACCGGCGAAGCGGTGCCGCCGCCGGGGTCGAGGGCGTGCCGCAGGTACCTGGCCGCGCGGGGGGTGCCTTCGACCACCAGCGTTCGTACGCTAGGCCGGACGTCGAGCGCTAGCCACGCTTGGTCGTCGGCCGCCAGGGCATCGCCCCGCGTGCGGACCGAAAGGCTCTGCCAGGCCGACTCGGTGAAGCGGGCGTCGAACTCCACTGGCAACGTGCTGTTGGCCGGCAGCGTGAGCACCTGCTCGTCGATACTGGTTCCCTGCACTAGCAACTGCACTGGCAAGTCGCTCACCGGGGTATCGCCATAGTTGGTAACGTCGGCCACCAGATGCAACGGTTCGGCCGTAGTCGAAAGTCCGCTGGCGACACGCAAATGATGAATGGAAACGCCGGTTGGCTCCGCGGGACCCACGTCCACCAGCGTCACCTGCGCCCGTTCAGTTAGCTCGGCCAAAGTACTCTGGTCGGCCTGCCCTGCGGTGGCCGACTGCCAGGTATGCTTGGCCGCGTCGCTAAAGAACAGCACCTCGTGCCCGGACAGGGAGCGATGATTGGTCTCGGCCTGGTCCATCAAGTCGGCGATCGTAGGGAGCACGTCCCCTAGCCGCCCCGAGGCGTAGGTGGCTTCGAGCGAGCCCACCTGGGCAGCGATGCGGCGCGGGTCGGCCGAGGGGCCGGCCACGATGTCGGCCGACGTCTCGGCTAGCACGCATAGCGAGTAGACATCGCCAGGGCGGCCGCTGTCGAGCATCTCGGTCGCAAGCTGCTTGGCCCGGGCAAAGCTCGACTGCTCTCCCTCGGCGTACTGCATCGACATCGTCGCATCAATCACCAGCACGCGATGCATTTGCGGTCCGCCGGTGAGCAAGTTCCAGTTACTCAAGTAAGGCTTGGTCGCGGCCAGCGCCAGCAGCACCAGCAACAAGGTGCGAATCGCCAGCAGCAGCCATTGCTGAAGCTTCAGCCGCCGTGAATTGCGCTGGATGGCTTGCCGCAGGAACTCCATGGCCGCCCACGGAGTGTCGCGATGGGTGTGCCGCATCCATAAGTGAATCAGAATCGGCGCAGCCGCCGCCCCAAGCCAGCCGAGCATGGCCAGGTTTCCGAATCCAAAGGCGAGCGGGATTGAGATCACGAATCAGGGATGGAGCAAGAAGGAATAAATCACGGAGAGCACGGAGTATATGGAGGGCGTTGGCGAGTCAGTTGACAAAGCGATGCAGGAAACGATTCATCCTTTGAGGGCAAGTTCATCAGAAACAAGTTGTACCGCGTTTGCTTTGGCCTCGCCCCTCGGTGTCCTCCGTGAACTCTGTGGTTAGTAAAACATAAGTAGTAGTAAAAGCTCACCGCACGCGTCGGCGGCGGTGCGATAGGTAGGTCGACAGCGCAACGCTCAGCGGCATATCGGTTCGTAGCTGTACGTAGTCGGCCCCTTGGGCCAGGCAGCCGGTTCGCACCTGGTTGGCGAAGCGGTTGATCTCCTGCTGGTAGGCGCGACGCAGTTGGGCTGGTTCGACCAGCAGGTCGCCGGTGCCTTCGAGTCCGTGGAACATCGTCGCGTGCTGAAACGGAAAATCGAGCTCCGCGGGGTCAAAGGTGTGCAGCACCACCACGTCGTGCCGACGGTGGCGGAAGTGCTTGAGCCCGGCCAGCAGCTCTTCGGGGTCGTCGAACAGGTCGGACAATACGAACACGATGCCCCGGCGGGTAAACCGCTCGGCCAGCTCGTGGAAGATCGGCCCGGTGCGGGTTTTCTTCTCGGCCGAGGTCATTTCCATCAGCCGCACCAACTGCGACAGGTGCGATGCGCTGGAGCTCGGGCGGGCGATCTGCCGCACCGCGTCGTCGAAGGTCACCAAACCAACGCTATCTTGCTGACGGATTACCAGGTAGGCCAACGCTGCGGCCGCACTCTGGGCATACTCCAACTTGCTGAGCGGCGCCAGTTCGCTGCGGTACTGCATGCTCTCGCTAATGTCGAGCACCAGGTAGCAAATGAGGTTGGTTTCCTCTTCGTATTGCTTTAGGTAAACCTTGTCGGTTTTGCCGAATACCTTCCAATCGACGTACCGCAGGTCGTCGCCCGGGGCGTACTCGCGATGCTCGGCAAATTCGACCGAGAACCCCTGATAAGGGCTGCGATGCAGGCCCGAGACGTACCCCTCGACAATCCGGGCTGCTCGTAGTTGCAGGCCTTCGAGTTGGGCCAGCACGGCCGGATCGAGGTAGTTAGGGGCGTCGGCCATGTTTAGGGCACGGGGTGTCGGTCGCTAGTTTCGCTAAGACGTCGCAGCACAAAGTGTTTTAGTATAAGATACAGCCGGTCGCGAGCGGCGTTAAGCCGCACGCCAAACCCCATCTTTGCCGGACGATTTTCTTGCACCCCGCTTTTTCTGCCCGCTCGACGCCATGCAGTGCATTATTCATGAGGAGTCTTACGAGTTTATCCCCCCAGTGGAATCGGATGCCTGGGTATGGCTGCTGCGATTTCTGCTGAAAGGCTATCTAAAAAAACAGTATCAGGTGGAAACCTACGAATGCCGCCATGTAGAGCGGATGCGGAAGACTATCGATGAGGGGTACAGCGTGCTGATCGCCCCAAATCACGCTCGGATCGCCGATCCGATGGTGCTGGGGCTGCTATCCGGCGAGCTGGGAACCAACACTCTAACGATGGCCAGTTGGCACCTATTCCAGGAGGGCTGGTACCAACAGTTCATTCTTCGGCGGCTAGGGGCCTTCAGCGTGTACCGGGAAGGAACCGACCGGGCGAGCGTGAATTTTGCCATCGACACTCTGGTGAGCGGCAAACGCCCGCTGGTGATCTTTGCCGAGGGGGCCGTATCGCGTCATTGCGACGTGCTGATGGACCTGATGGACGGCCCAGGCTTCATCGCCCGCCAGGCAACGAAGCGACGTTTGAAACTAGGCAAGAAACCGGTGATGGTACACCCGGTAGCGGTACGATATTCCTATGATGGAGATCCGTACGCAGCAGTGGCCGAGGACCTAGCCCGGATGGAGCGAAACTTCACCTGGGAACCGCAGACCCACCTCTCCACCGTGCAGCGGATGAAGAAACTAGGCGAGGCCATTTTGGCCGTAAAAGAAGTGGAATACCTGGGCTGCGTTCGCGAAGGAGATCCCTTTGAACGCGTGGAGCGACTCGCGATGGAGTCGCTGGCCGAAATGGAAGACAAGTGGCATATCAAGGACCGTTCGGGAGGCGTGGTTTCGAGGGTTAAGAACGTCCGCACCGCAATCATGCCCGATATGATCGAAGGAAAATGCGACGCCGCCGAACGGGCTTCGCGGTGGCGTGACCTGGGCAAGCTTTATTATGCCCAGCAGATGGCCCACTACCCGCGGAAGTACGTTCGCGAAGGCCGGAACCTACCGGAGCGAATCCTGGAGACCGTGGAAAGATTAGAGGAAGATTTTACCGACGAGGCCGTTCCACACGGTCCATTACATGCTACAATTGATGTCGGAGAACCAATAGAAGTCTCCGCCGAGCGGGATCGCTCGGCTAAGCAAGATCCGGCGATGGCGCAAGTAGCCCAGCAGCTTCAGCAAATGCTCGATGCTCTGGCTGCCGAACGAGCACCAGTCGCTGAGCAACGGCCTGACCACTCTTCCCAGGCCAAGAGCGAATCAATCGCAGAGCAGGCCCCCACCTCGCCCGACATCGTGGCTTAAGGTGCGCCAGTCCGCTGCTGCGGTTGCCCCGTTTCTTAACTTTACCGTTTGAGGAATACCAAAGCATTTACAAGGCGCTGCTGGCCAGTCACGGCACACGATAGCCGAACCGCGTGCGTTGCACCGGGAAGCCGAGATCGAACCTCCAGGTCGATCGCTTCGCCGATGCCCGCAACCCGCCCCGAAACCGCAGTCGTCGAGTTCCCTCTTCCGTGAACTTGTAAACGGTTTCACCGTATTGCAATTCCTACCATCGGTACGCAAAGAGTTACCTCTGTGACTGCTAGCACTCTAGCAATCATTGCCGCCCTCGGTTCACGTTAAGATCTCGCTAAACCCAGTCCCCAGCAATGCTTCCGCGCATTTCCCACCTCATCGCTGCTCACAAAGCCAGGTTTTTTAACCTGCACCTAGCGCTATTGGTATTTCAATTGCTTATTGAAGAAACCGACCCAGGAGGGGTCTAGCCTACCAATCAGTCCGCTCTCGAGCGCACGACTCCCGCGACTCTCAAAGCTTCGAGTAAACGGAAGCCATACGCTTGAAAGCACCGCGACCTGAGCAGTGTCTATTCCACTGCTCTCAGCTTGGTTCATGTAGGCGACATCGCCGGGTTATCGTTTTTCACCACCTTTCACCGGTACACCGCAGCACACGCGGTAGCTTCAAGAAGGAAGCACAATGGATGGCACTCTCTTACTAGCGGGCGGGGCCGCTATGCTCTCTGCCTTGGGAGCCCTCGAATCGTATTACCACAATCGCCTGCTTCGGCGCATTCCTTACCGTATCCATGTGAATGGAACGCGGGGCAAGAGCAGCGTTACTCGCTTGATTGCTGCTGGCCTGCGTGCTGGTGGCATTTCGACTTGTGCGAAGACCACTGGCACCTTGCCGCGGATGATCTTCCCCGACGGCAGCGAGTATCCGGTGTATCGCCCTTCGCGATCGAACATCATCGAACAGGTTCGTGTGATTCGCGCAGCCGCAGCGGCCAATGCCGAAGCGCTGGTGATCGAATGCATGGCGCTTAACCCACAGCTTCAAAGTGTCTGTGAACTGAGCATCGTAAAAAGCACGCATGGGGTTCTGACCAATGCTCGTGCGGATCACCTGGAAGTGATGGGCCCCACCGAACAAGACGTCGCTCGGGCGATGGCTGGCACGATGCCGGTAAATGGCAAGTTCTTCACGGCCGAGCAGGATCACCTGGGCATTTTTGCTGAAGCGGCCAAAGACCGCGGAAGCAGTGTGAACGCGGTGACCGTCGACGACGTCGCAAACATCTCGTGGGACGACCTCAGCGGGTTCGCCCATATCGAGCACCCCGATAACGTGGCACTCGCCTTGAAGGTTTGCCAGGATCTCGGCGTACCTCGCCGGGTTGCCTTGGCTGGCATGTGGTCGGCCGCTCCCGACGCAGGCGTGCTGCAAATGTACTCGATTCGCGAAACCGAAAAGGAACTGGCATTCGTCAACGGCTTTGCCGCGAACGATCCTGAATCGACCGGTCAGAACTGGAACATGGTGGTCGGTCGCTTCAAGAGCTTCGACCAACGCATCGCACTGTTCAACTGCCGTGCGGACCGTTCGGAGCGTTCGGTGCAACTGGCCGACGCCTGCCTGAAGTGGCAACCAGCCGATCGCTACGTGCTGATCGGTTCCGGCACCGAGGTATTCGCCAAGCGGGCCCTGGCCAACGGCATGCACCCCTCGCAGCTATTGAATGCGGAGCGGCTGCCGACCGAAAACGTCGTGAACAACATTCGTCAACACTCGGGCCGTGCTGCCATGATCATGGGCATGGGCAACATCTACGGACCCGGCATGCAAATGATCGATTACTTCAATCAACGCGGAACCCGTTACCTCTCCACGCTCCCCAACCGGGACACCACCGACGGTACCGCTTCGCCAACACTCGAATATGCGGGGGCAGTTTAATTATGGATCCACTTACCGTTGCGATTGGTTTAGGGCTGATTGTCAGCCTGTTATTTACCGAAGCGTTTGGCCTGGCGGCCGGCGGCATGATTGTGCCGGGCTACTTTGCTTTGAGCTTCCAGCGTCCGCTCGATATCGTACTGACGCTTACCGTCTCGCTGGCTGCCTACCTGGTGGTCCGCTGCATTTCGAACTTTGCCGTCATCTACGGACGACGGCGCATCGTGCTGATGTTGCTGATGGGTTTTGTGATTGGCCACCTGGTTCGTACGCTGCTCGCCCTTCCCGCGATGGGCAACACCGACTCGGCCACGGTCGACACCGCCATCGGTGTGATTGGCTATATCGTTCCCGGCCTGATCGCCTTGTGGTTTGATCGGCAAGGGTTGTTCGAGACGCTAGGCACCGTGCTCACTGCCTCGGCCGTGGTGCGACTCGCCTTGATTGTCTTGGGAATGGAAACCTTCATAACTTCAGCATGGAACTAAACACGATGAAACGCGTCTACTGGCGACCCCAAAAGATCTCGAAAGCGGCCCTGTTTGCCATCGGCTTGGTAGCAGTTGGCGGCACCCTGCTGCTCGAACGCTTCCCCACCCACCATCACCAAGGCGACTTGCAAACCAAAATCGTCGCCGCGCAGCTTGCCAGCCGAGGCATGAACGCGGTCCGCGAAGCCCGGCAGCAACGAGGCCACGACTTCGACCGCGTGTTCGACCCCATGCAGTCGGGGATGATCGGCACCGCCATGTCGCCGGTGACCAGCTTGCCTGGTCACTTGGAAGCCAAGCAAACTAGTGTGAATCCAAACTTTGCGGCCGTGTCGGTCGAACTGCTACAGAAGGCCGGCGTCGGCAAAGGCGACCTGGTGGCCGTCGGCTGCACCGGCTCGCTGCCAGCCTTGAACACCTGCTTGTTCGCGGCCATCGAAGCCATTGGTGCCGAACCGGTGATCGTCCACTCGGTTGCGTCGTCGCAATTCGGTGCCAACATGCCCGACATGCTCTGGCTCGATATGGAACAAGTGCTGTACGACGAAGGCATCATCTCGTTCCGCTCCAACGCAGCAACGCTGGGTGGCTTCGGCGATCGCGCCCGCGGAATGGATGCCGACTCGGTAGCTTTGCTCAAGGCATCGCTCACCCGCAGCAACATTCCGGCCCTCGAACCAAACTTACTACGCGAATCGATTGACCAGCGGATGGATATCTACCGTACCGCGGCAGGCAATCGCCCCATCAAGGCCTACGTGAACGTCGGTGGTGGTGCTGCTTCGATTCATGGCGAAGATGGCCGCGAGGCCTTCGGCGGTGGACTCACCGAGAACATGCCAGCAGGAGCCGATTCGATCGACTGTGTCGCGACACGTTTCTCCAAGCAAGGAGTGCCAGTCATCAATCTTGGGAACACCATCTCGTTGGCCAAAGAGTTCGGTCTGCCCACCGCTCCGCAAGAAATGCCAACCATTGGCGACGGCCCGGTCTACTTTAGCTCGCGGCCCAACCGCCTGGTGGCCACCCTGCTGCTGATTGCCGTGCTGGGAATGGTACGCGTTTACGTGTGGACCGACCTGTGGGCCCGCCTGCGGGCGAAGTTCACCTACTTCGACTCGACTCACCCCGATGTCCTCCGAATGGAGGAATCGCCCAAGGGTGTGGAGTTGATGGTCTAGTACGTTTTGATAACAGGAGTCGCGGTCATCGCTCTTGGGAGCTGTGATCGCAGTGGAAAGTGCGATTCAGGGACTGGTCGCTGCATTGCAGGAGGGCAGGTGTTACAATAATCCTACATTTTATTGTGATACCTCCCTCCTGCAGTCTTCAGGCTTTCCCATGTCTCAGGCGCTCTCTCGTTTGGCGAAGCTGCCGCAATCGCTGCGGTCTCTCTCGATGCTCACACTGGCAGCTGTTGCTCTAAGCTTGCCTGCTTCGCTCAGCTCGGCCGACAACGCTCGGCAGCAACTCACCTTCGATTTCGACTGGCGATTCCACCTCGGCGATGTCCCTCAAGGGCCCGACCCGAGTCTCGACCACCAGCAGTGGCGTCAACTTTCGGTGCCGCACGATTGGTCGATCGAGCACTCGTTCAGCCCCGACCATGCCAGCGGCACCGGCTACCTGCCAGGCGGCATCGGTTGGTATCGCAAGTCGTTTGAGGTTCCCGCCGACTGGCAAGGCCGCGAAGTCACCCTTCACTTCGATGGGGTGTATCGCAACAGCGAAGTCTGGCTCAACGGCCAGCGACTTGGCGAGCGGCCCTACGGATATGCTCCCTTCTACTTTCGTTTGACTCCCTACCTCAAGACCGGCGAGACCAACGTACTGGCAGTGCGCGTCGCCCGCCAGCAGGTGGCTGACTCGCGTTGGTACACCGGCACTGGCATCTACCGACATGTTTGGCTGACCGTGACAAACCCCGTTCACGTCGATACCTGGGGCACGTTTGTCACCACTCCTCGCGTGACCGACGAGCGGGCCGACATCCACGTGACCAACGAAGTGGTCAACCACAGCGAACAGCCTGCCGAGATTCTTGTCGAAACGTCGGTACTTGCTCCCGATGGGAGCCGGCTCGGCGAGCAGTCGACCAAGTCGGAGCTTGCCGCTGGCGCGAAATACACGTTCGCTCATTGGCACATGGTCGAGGATCCTCAGCGGTGGACTTTAGACGAGCCAACGCTCTACACGATGGAAACACGCATCGTGGAGAATGGCGAAACGGTCGACGTGGTTCGCACTCCCTTTGGGATTCGCACCTATTATTTCGATGCCGACGATGGGTTCTTCCTGAACGGTCAGGCGATGAAGATCAAAGGGGTCTGCCTGCATCACGACGCCGGCGTGGTCGGAGCGGCCGTACCCGACAAGGTGCTCGAGCGACGCCTGCGCATCGTGAAGCAACTTGGCGCCAACGCGGTGCGTTGCAGTCATAATCCAATGGCCAAGGAGCTGTACTCTCTGTGCGACGAGATCGGGCTGCTCGTGATGGACGAAGCCTTCGACGAATGGGAACTCGGCAAGCGCAAGTGGGTGAAAGGGCGCAATGTCGGCCGCGCCGAACGGTTTGGCTACAACGAACACTTCGAAGAGTGGGCCGAGCAGGATGTTGAAGCGATGGTGCGTCGCGGCCGTAATCATCCCTCGATCATCCTCTGGAGTATCGGCAACGAAATCGATTACCCAGGCGATCCCTACGTGCACCCGGAGTTCTTCGATCCTGCAGCCCCGCCGGCCGATGCGGGATCGCCCAAAACCACCCGCCTGGCGGTTGTCGCGCCGTCGCTCATCGCCGCGGTGAAGCGTCACGACCCGACCCGACCCGTCACAATGGCACTGTCGAACGTGCCGGCTTCCAACGACATTGGGCTGGCGAACATGCTTGATGTCGCTGGTTACAACTACCAGGAGCAGTTCTATAGCCGGGACCACCGCGACTTCCCCGGTCGGGTCATCTACGGCAGTGAAAACGGCCAAGGCCCACCTAGCTGGCAAGCGGTAGCCGACAACGATTACATCAGCTCCATCTATTTGTGGTCGGGTTTCGACTTTCTTGGCGAAGCCGGCGAGTGGCCCAACCATGGCAGCAAGTCAGGCGTGTTCGACACTCGTGGTTTCCTGAAGCCCCGTGCGTGGATGCATCGCTTGAATTGGAGCGACGAAGCGATCGTGCACCTTACCGTCAACCAAGAGCGGCGTAACGCACCGCGACGTCTTTTCTCAACTTCGCGAACACCACGACTGTGGAAAACGGAAGAAGGCACGATGATAATGGTGCTGATCGCCTCGAACTGCGATCGCGTTGAGTTGACGCTCAATGGCAAGCCGCTTGAAGTCAGCACCGAGAAGTTTGGCCCCTACTTTCGGGCTCGCGTTCCATTCACCGCTGGCACGCTTGCGGTGAGTGGCTTCAAGGATGACCAACTGGTAGCGACCGACTCGCTCGTCACCCCTGGCCCAGCAGCCAAGTTGGAATTAGTGGCCGACCGCGAAGCTCTCGCCGCCGATGGGCAGGATGTTGCCCACGTTGAAATCCGCGTGGTCGACGAAGCCGGCACGCTTGCTACCGATGCGACGACTGAAGTTACCGTCGAAGTCACCGGCCATGGCAAGCTGTTAGGTGTCGACAACGGCGATCAGGACGATACCACCAACCTGCTGAGCCCCACCAAGAAGACGAGCGACGGTCGCCTGCTGGCCATCGTTAAAAGCACTCGCACCGCGGGCGAATTGACGATCACCGTCGAGTCCGCAGGGCTGGCTCCGGTAGAACTCATGCTACCGACAAGCAGCGAGTAATGTCAGTCCATCTCGGGCTCGCCCGTCAGCACGTTAATTGCGGCCGCGGTGCCATCGGGATACCACTCGATGCACCGCAGTTCGCAGTGCGGAGCCGCTTTCTGGAAGGTCCGCGCGCCCACGACGCTAATCCCTTCGCCAAGTGAGACGTCCAAGTACTCTAGCTGCTGGAGCGCGACCAGCTGCATCAGTCCTTTGTCGGTGATTTCGGTCTTGCCGATGTCGAGCCTCACCAGCTCCTTAAACCCCAACAAGGTCTCAATCACCTCGTCGGTCAGGTCGGTATCTTCCACGTTAAGTACGCGGAGATTAGTAAGCGCCGCGAGAGACTGAATGCCTTTGTCGGCAATCTGAGTGTTTCGCAGCATCAGTTCTTCGAGAGAGACCGCCGCCCCTAACGCGGCGAGTTCCTCGTCGTCAACGGGACAATTCAACAAGCTCAAGTGCTTGAGCGATGGCATCGTTGCCAGCGATTGCAGGCAGTCTCCTTCGACTTCGGTGCCAAAGATATTTAGTAACTCCAGCTTGGGAAGCGATTGCAGGGCTGCGATTCCTTGATCGCTCACGTGCACGCAGTTGAGCACTCGCAGCTCTCTCAATTCCCGCAGTTCAGCGAGCGACTCGAACTCGGCATCCGTGGCGTCCGAACCTACCAATTGCAGGAACTGCAAGCTCTTGAAGTGTTTTAGTGTTGCGACATACTCTTTGTCGGAGCGTTCGAGAGTCATCCGCAGTCGCTTGAGGTTCGGCAACTGCTGTAGCCGCCCAAATGCACTGGGTGTGATCGATGTCTCGCCCAACCCAAGCGACTCTAGCTTCTCGATCTTCAGCAACGAATCGACGCTGGCGTCGGTAATCAGCTCGCCTTGAAGATTCAGCTCGCGAAGGTTTGGCAACCGCGTGATCGCTTGCACGTCTTCGTCGGTGTAGCCATAGCCGGCAAACCAGACCGATACGACCGTTGCAAAGAAGTCGTCCCCGAATACCGACCGTGCGAGCGCCGGGCCGGGGGGCTCCGCCCGTCGGTCTTCCCGTTGGTAGTCGTGCCCCACGCGTCCTCCGCGGGCGACGATTCGCTCGACCACCGGGCGTTCGATACTCTTACGGTAAGCGTGCCGACCGTACCAACCCGAAAGCATCGCTAGCAATGTCATAGCAATCAGCATGGTCCGCAAGCGAAAGCGGAAACGGCCGCGGCGTTTCGTTGGGATCGGCTCCGTATGCATACAACCTGCTTAAGTAGCTCACGAGAATAAAAAACGGAGATCGGATGCGTGCATCCGACCTCCGTTATAGCATCTCTCGCTAACTCGCAAGGAATGTACCTGGCAACCTCGCGAGGAATCTCCGATCGTCAGATTTAACGGCCGGTCATCCGTTCCAGTTCCTCGGGATAGCGATCGCCGAGCACCGGCACCTTGGCCGCGGCAGCATCGATTTCGCGAAGATCATCGGCCGACAATCCCAGGTTGATCGCCGCCAGGTTCTCCTGCAACCGCGTCAGCTTCGTGGTCCCGGGAATCGGCACGATCCAAGGCTTCTGGGCCAAGAGCCACCCCAGGGCGATTTGGGCCGGCGTGGCATTTCGCTGAGCGGCTAACTCGCCGAGCAACGCAACCAACGCCTGATTGGCCTCGAGCGCTGCGGGCGAGAACCTTGGCAATCGGCTTCGCATGTCGTTGCTATCAAACGTGGTGCTCTGCTCGATCTTGCCGGTCAAGAAGCCACGGCCCAGCGGGCTGTAAGCCACGAATCCAATGCCGAGCTCTTCGAGCGTGGGCAGCAACTCAGCTTCAGGCCCGCGATACCACAGCGAATACTCACCCTGGTACGCCGTGACAGGCTGCACCGCGTGGGCACGACGGACGGTTTCGGGCCCCGCTTCGGAGAGTCCGAAGTACTTGACCTTTCCAGCGTCGATCAGTTCCTTCACCGCTCCGGCCACTTCTTCGATCGGCACATCGGGATCGACCCGATGCTGATAGAACAAGTCGAGGCAATCGACCTGCAGTCGCTGGAGCGACGCCTCGGCTACCTCTTTGATATGCTCCGGCCGACTATCAACGCCGGCCCAACCGGGCGAGCCGTCGTCTTTCATCTTGAAGCCAAACTTAGTAGCAATGACCACCTGCTCACGAACCGGAGCCAGGGCCTCGCCGACGAGTTGCTCGTTGGTAAACGGACCGTAAACCTCTGCGGTATCGAAGAACGTCACGCCAAGCTCCACGGCTTGTCGCAACAGCTCGATCATTTGCTGACGATCCTTGGGGGGACCGTAACCAAAACTCATGCCCATGCACCCCAGGCCGAGGGCCGACACTTGTAGCTGGTTGCCCAACTGGCGTGTCTTCATGGAAGCCTCCTCTCTGTTCGGGACTCTTGGTGGAAGAACGCTCTATTCGGTTTTGAGCGATTCCATATCGATGCAGAAGCGATACTTCACGTCCGACTTGAGCAACCGCTCGTACGCTTCATTGACCTTCTGAATTGGGATCACTTCCACGTCGGAGGTAATTTGATGCTCGCCGCAGAAATCAAGCATTTCCTGCGTTTCGGCGATGTCGCCGATCATCGATCCGACCAGCCGTCGCATACCGAAGATCAAGCTCATCACCGCGATCGGCAATGGTTTCTCTGGCGCACCGACCAGGATCATCGTGCCATGCGGCCCGAGCTGATTCAGGTAGGCATTCAGATCGTGTTCGGCCGAAACGGTGTCGAGAATGATGTCGAAGCTGCCTGCGTGCTGCTTCATCTCATCTTCGTTACGCGACACAATCACTTCGTCGGCCCCAAGCTCTAGCGCGTCGGCCTTTTTGGCTTCGGAGCGGGTGAACAGCACCGTGTGAGCCCCAAAGGCGTGGGCGAACTTCACGCCCATGTGGCCGAGACCGCCGAGTCCGACGATGCCGACCTTTTTGCCTTTGCCGGCTCCCCACCGCCGTAGCGGCGAGTAGGTCGTAATGCCAGCACACAACAGCGGAGCCACGCCCGGTAGGTCGAGGTTCGTCGGCACGCTGAGCACAAAGTGTTCGTCGACCACGATACTGTCGGAGTACCCACCATAGGTCACCGGCGCGGTGCCATGCTTATCGGGACCGTTGTAGGTGAGCACCATATTTGGGCAGAGGTTCTCGTGCTTCTGCTTGCACTGGGGGCATTCGAGATCGGAATCGACCATGCACCCCACGGCCGCCAGATCGCCCACTTTGAACTTGGTAACCGCCGAACCAACTTCGGTGACCTTGCCAACGATCTCATGGCCTGGCACCACGGGATAAACGGTCGGCGCGAACTCGTTCCACTCATCCCGTACCTGATGCAGGTCGGAGTGACACACACCGCAGTAGAGGATTTCGATCTTCACGTCGCGCTCGGTGGGATTGCGACGCGGAATGGCGTCCGACGCCAACGGGGCGGTGGCACTAGCAGCGGAATAGGCTTTGGTTTGATACATCCTTGGGTTCCTTATAGAGCTTCGATTCGGTGATCCGCGAGCAACCTCTATTGAACGGTACTCCAAACGCTCTAGCAATGGCTGTCATCGGGTTAGGGGTGCGATGACTGATTCTAGAGCGTTCGATTCTTATGGCGATAGAACGATTGTCGACGATCGTTGTACAATTCTCTATTCCTCAGTAAACCGATTCTCGGTTCCCGATGGTTTCGACTAACTTGGACCGCATGAGCCACGAAGAAAGCCAATACGAACGCGACCGGCTGAGCACCACGCAGCAGGAACTCACCCGGCGGATCACTCGCCAGCTGCCCGCGAGCGGCATCCTGGAAGTCCGCCCTGGGGTGTTCTTCAATCGTTTCTCAGAGCCGGGGGGTAATGAACCACAGCCTGGTGGGTCCCTCGTTCTGCGTGATCGCTCAGGGGAGCAAAGAAGTCCTGCTCGGCGACGATCGCTTCCGCTACGACCCCGCCCATTACCTGATCACCACGATGGAGCTACCGCTCACGAGCGAAGTGGTGCAGGCTTCACCGGAAGAGCCTTACCTGAGCTTTCGCTTGGTGCTCGACCCCAGCGTGGTAACAGCCGTGATGGTTGAATCGGGCCGGGCGATCACCAATCGCAACCGCAGCGTGAAAGCGGTAAACGTCAGCCCACTCGATGCGAATCTGCTCGACGCGATCGTCCGCTTGGTGCGGCTCACGGAGTCGCCAGAGGAATACGCGGT
The DNA here is from genome assembly GCF_007748035.1 of Aeoliella mucimassa. Classification (NCBI taxonomy): domain Bacteria; kingdom Pseudomonadati; phylum Planctomycetota; class Planctomycetia; order Pirellulales; family Lacipirellulaceae; genus Aeoliella; species Aeoliella mucimassa. The sequence continues at coordinate 1,389,269 of NZ_CP036278.1, read as the reverse complement.
GCTGTCACCGCTAGTGATTCGCGAGATCGTCTTTCGATTGCTCACTGGCTCGCAAGGAGATCGCATGCTGCACCTGGCCACCCTGGGGGGCGACGTACACCGCATGGCGCGGGCGGTGGAACGCATTCGCCGCGACTTCGACCAGCCACTGAGCATCGAGCAACTCGCCCAGGAGCTGCACATGAGTGTCTCGGGCCTGCACGCCCACTTCAAAGAAGTCACGGCCATGAGCCCGTTGCAGTTCCAGAAGCAGCTCCGCTTGCAGGAGGCTCGCCGGTTAATGCTGAGCGAGGACCTGGACGCCGCGCAGGCTGGTTTTCGCGTGGGATATCAGGACGCTTCCTATTTCAACCGCGATTACAAACGGCAATTCGGCGAGCCTCCGAAACGCGATATCGAACGGCTTCGCGAGTGGTCGTCTGCCGATCAGCAAGCGTAGCGAGTCGCCAGCAGACGACGCGTTTCGCCGACTATAACGACTATGCGGATCGCGTTCGCTATGGGAGTCGTACCACCCGCAATCACGATTTGTGGGTCGCACTTGAGCGAAAAGTTTGCTGCCACCGCAAACGGACTAGCCGATACACGACCTCGTTCGGAGTTGATTCTACGGGAAAACTCCCCCGTTTTCTTTTCCCGCGATTGCCTAACCGGCAAGACGAGGCGCATAATAACGTATTGGGCGGTAAGTGAGCGGAGCCGCCCGTTTGAACATAAGTCGTTGGCAAATAATAAGTTGGCCCCAAAGCCATTATCGATGAATAGCCAAAGCCTCAACTATATCGAGCAAATCTACGCCGACTATCTGGCTAACCCTGAGACGGTCACCCCTGAGTGGCGGCAGTTTTTCCAAGAAGATGGTTGGCGAGAAGCGGTGGCCATGCCCCCGGTATCGCCCCCTGAGCCGGCAGTAGAGCCTCCCGCGGTGTCTCAGGCCCCCTCCAACGGGTCGGCCGATGGCACCCATGCAGGACTAAACGGTGACCACTACGGCGGCAATGGCGAGTCGGCCCGTCGCAGCGAGCACGCCCCGCCGAACCCGCTGCCCCCGCCCGGCCTGCCAAGCACACCGGCCGCCAGTGCCCCCCGCGTAGGTGGCGAAGGTCGCCCGATGCGCGGCGACGTGCAACTGGTCGCCCTGCAGGAACGTGTCGACCAACTTATCCGCAATCACCGTGTCCGCGGGCATATCATCGCCCGACTCGACCCGCTGAAGCAGCCACGGCCTCAACCGCCGGAACTCGATCCCGCTTACTACGGGTTCTCCGAAGAAGACTACGATCGCGTCTTCTCGACTCGCACCTCCTACGGCCCGCAAGAACGCTCGCTCCGCGAGATCGTGGGCTGGCTCCGCAATACGTATTGCCGGTACATCGGTGCCCAATTCATGCACATCGACGACCTGGCGGTACGCCAGTGGTTGCAGGATCGCATGGAGAGCAACGAAAACCGCATCCATCTGCGCCGCGATGAGCAGCTTCGCATCCTTCGCAAGCTGACCGACGCGGTCATTTTCGAAGAGTTCATTCAGAAGAAGTTCCTCGGTGCGAAGAGCTTTTCGCTCGAAGGGGCAGAGAGCCTGATTCCGCTGCTCGACATGGCGGTGGAAGACGCTGGCTCCGACGGCGTGGAAGAAATCGTGCTGGCCATGGCCCACCGTGGTCGGTTGAACGTGCTGGCCAACGTGATTGGCAAGAACCCGCGGCAGATCTTCCGCGAGTTCGAGGACCTCGACGCCGACAAGCAAATCGGCCGCGGCGACGTGAAGTACCACCTTGGGTACTCCAGCAACCGCGAAACGGCCAACGGCCGCGAAGTGCACCTGTCGCTCTGCTTCAATCCAAGCCATCTGGAGTTCGTGAACACCGTGGCCATGGGCCGCATGCGGGCGAAGCAAGATCGCCGGGGCGATCGCGAACGCCGCCGCGGCATGGCGCTCATCGTGCATGGCGATGCGGCTTTCGCCGGCGAAGGCGTGGTGCAGGAAACGCTGAACCTGAGCGAATTGCCCGCTTACTCCGTCGGCGGAACGATCCACCTGATCGTGAACAACCAAATCGGTTTTACCACGACTCCGCAGGAAAGTCGCTCGAGCACTTACTGCACCGACGTGGCCAAGATGCTTCAGATTCCCATCTTCCACGTCAACGGCGAGCATCCCGAAGCGGTCGCTCAAGTGCTGCGACTGGCGATGGACTTCCGCTACAAGTTCCAGCGTGACATCGTGATCGATATGTATTGCTATCGTTTGCGAGGTCATAACGAAGGGGACGAACCGTCGTTCACCCAGCCGCTGCTGTATCAGGCGATCGAACAACGCAAGAGCGTTCGCGCTGGTTACCTGGAGCACCTGCTCGAACTCGGCGGCGTGAGCCGTCACGAGGCCGATCAGATTGCTGAAGAGCGGCAAGCCCACCTCGAGCAAGAACTCGCCTCGGCCCGCAGCGACAACTTCGTGCCGCAGCAGGACATGCTCAGCAAGGTGTGGAAAGGCTACCGTGGTGGCCCCGAGAGCGAAGCTCCCGACATCGACACCGGTGTGGAACGCGATCGGCTTTCGCAACTGCTGGCCGTGCAAGCCCGTATGCCTGAGGGCTTTAACGTGCACCCGAAGATCCAACGGGGCATGGACAAACGGATGGAAATGGCCGACGGTGCTGCCCCGTTCGACTGGGCGGCCGCCGAAGCCGTGGCTTTTGCGTCGCTGGCGACCCAAGGCTATCCGATTCGCCTGACAGGCCAGGACTGCGAACGCGGAACGTTTAGCCATCGGCACTCGGTGCTACACGACTATACGAATGGCGCGGTTTATATGCCGCTCAACCATTTGTCGAAGGACCAGGCTCACGTCGAGATCGCCAACAGCCCGCTCTCCGAAGCTGGTGTGCTGGCGTACGAATACGGCTACAGCCTCGATTCGCCCGACGCACTGGTGATGTGGGAAGCCCAGTTCGGCGACTTTGCCAACGCCGCGCAGGTGGTGATCGACCAGTTCATCGCCAGTGCCGAAGATAAATGGCGTCGGTTGAGTGGTTTGGTGCTGCTATTGCCTCACGGTTTCGAAGGGCAAGGCCCCGAGCACTCCAGCGCCCGCTTGGAGCGGTTCCTGCTGCTCGCTGCCGAGGACAACATTCAGGTGGTCTCTCCCTCGACCCCCGCCCAGTACTTCCACTTGCTCCGCCGGCAGGTGTTGCGACACTGGCGCAAGCCGCTGATCGTGATGACCCCCAAGAGCCTGCTCCGCCATCGCGAGTGCGTGTCGGACATCGAGGACCTGGCGAACGGTCAATTCCAACGCGTGATCCCCGATACTCGGATTACCGACTTGAGCCAAGCGAATCGCATTTTGCTTTGCTCCGGTAAGGTGTACTACGAGCTTTATGATCGCCGCGATGAGCTCGGTTTGCAGGACGTCGCCATTCTGCGAGTCGAACAGTTCTACCCGTTGCCGACCAAGGCATTGAAGGCCGCGCTCGACACAGCAAAGCCTGGCGCGGATGTGATTTGGGTACAGGAAGAGCCCGAAAACATGGGTGCTTGGCGATTCCTGCGTTGCCACTATGGTGACACATTGCTTGGCAAGTTCCCCTTGAGTGTGGTTAGCCGGCCCGCATCGGCCAGCCCTGCCACTGGTTCCCGCTCGGCCCACATCTCCGAACAAAACAAACTGATCGCCGACGCACTAGGTCAATAACCTTACGCAGCGATTCACTCTCAACTACGACAACCAAACGCAATCATCATGTCTAACACCGCAGGTGTCGAAATGGAGGAACTTCGCGTCCCCTCCGTCGGCGAGTCCATTACCGAAGTCGTTATTGGCCAATGGCACAAGAACGAGGGCGACACCGTTGCCCGCGACGAAGAACTAGTGGAACTCGAATCGGAGAAGGCCACGTTCGAAGCACCTGCTCCCGTGGCTGGCACCCTGGCGAAGATCCTGAAAAAGGCTGGCTCGACTGCCGAAGTCGGAGAAGTGATCGCCTATATTGATCCCACTGGCAACGGTTCGGCCAGCATGCCGGAAGCGAAGCAGCCAGAACCTGCACCAGCTCCCCCCGAGCCACCCAAGCCAGCCGCCCCGGCGACGCCCCCCCCTGCCCCAGTGGCCTCTTCGGCTCCGGCGAAAGCCCCCGAGAAGCACGTCCAATTGCCACCTCGCGATCAGCCGGCGTCAGACGATCCTGGCATCGTTGAAACCGCACCTCGCGTTATGCCCGCTGCTGCTCGAGAGTTGCACGAACGCGGGCTGTCGTCGTCGGAAGTCGCCGCCAGCGGTCCTGGTGGCCGACTGTTGAAGGAAGACGTTCAGCGTCACACCTCCAGCCCCGCACCGGCGAGTGCCCCAAGTTCTCCCGCTGCTGCATCGCGTAACACCAGCGAACGCGAAGAGCGCAAGCCGATGTCGCCGCTGCGTCGCCGGATCGCATCGCGTTTGGTCGAAGCCCAACACAACGCTGCACTGCTTACCACGTTTAACGAGGCCGACCTGACCGAGGTCAAGAAGCTTCGCGCCGAGCATGGCGATGCGTTCCACAAGAAGCATGGCGTGAAGCTCGGCTTCATGGCCTTCTTCGTGAAAGCCGTGGTCGAAGCCCTGAAGAACTGCCCCGAGCTAAATGCCAGCATCGACGGCGACGAATTGGTTTACCACCACTACTACGACGTCGGTATTGCTATTGGCACCGAACGTGGTCTGGTAGTGCCGATCCTGCGCGATACCGATCGCATGGGCTTTGCCGAGATCGAGAACACCATTGCCGACTACGGCACCCGCGCCCGCGCTGGCAAGCTAGGGATCGACGAAATGATGGGCGGCACCTTCACCATTAGCAACGGTGGTGTGTACGGCTCGCTGCTCTCGACCCCCATCGTGAACCCGCCGCAAAGCGGGGTGCTCGGCATGCACTCCATTCAGGAACGCCCGGTCGCCATCGACGGACAAGTGGTGATCCGCCCGATGATGTACCTGGCTTTGACTTACGATCACCGCATTGTCGACGGCCGCGAGGCTGTGACCTTCCTGCGGGAAATCAAAGAAGCGATCGAGGAACCCGCCCGGATTCTCATCGAGATCTAACCGGCGCAAGAGCGTGTTTGCACGCCCCCCCGACGCTTCCCAATCACGATTTGGTGAGCAAGCGAGTAGGTGAGTAGGTTCTGCACACTTGCTCACCAGATTCACTCACTTACCCACTCGCCAAAAACACATGAGCAATTTCGATTTACTAGTGATTGGGGCCGGCCCTGGTGGATACGTTGCGGCCCTTCGCGGTGCCCAACTCGGCTTGAACGTCGCGTGCGTTGAAAAAGAATCGGCCCTCGGCGGCACTTGCCTGCGGGTTGGTTGTATCCCCAGTAAAGCACTACTCGAATCGAGCGAACTGTACGAAGTCGCCCGCGAAGAGTTTGCCGCCCACGGTATCGATGCCGATGGGCTGTCGCTTGATCTCGAGAAAATGCTGTCGCGCAAAGACCGCGTGGTTACCACTCTCACCCGTGGCATTGCCGGCCTGTTCAAGAAGAACAAGATCACCCATTTTCAGGGACAAGCCCGCTTCAGTGGTCCTGGCAAGGTGGTCGTCGCTTCGGCCGATGGCGAGCAAACCGTCGAAGCCAAGCACATTATCATCGCCACAGGTAGCAAAGTAGCCAAACTGCCAGGCGTCGAGCCCGATGGCCAGCGCATCGGCACCAGCACCGAAGCGTTGAACTACGACAAAGTGCCCGAGCATCTGGTGGTGATCGGCGGCGGCGTCATCGGCCTGGAACTCGGCTCGGTCTGGCGGCGTCTCGGTGCCCGCGTCACGGTGCTTGAGTATCTCGATCGCATCCTGCCAGGCATCGATGCCGAAGTAGCCGATGCCGCGTTCAAAGTGTTCAAGAAGCAGGGTCTTGAGTTCAAACTCGGTTGCCGAGTAACCGGCGCCCAAAGCAAGAAGAAGCACGCCCGCGTCGAAATCGACGGACAAGATCCCATTGAGTGCAGCCAGGTGCTGCTTTGCACGGGTCGCGTGCCGATGACCGATGGCCTGGGCCTCGACACCATTGGCATTGCGGTCGACAAGCGTGGTCGCATTCCCGTAACGGCTGGTTTCCAAACTGCCGCCGAAGGGGTTTACGCCATTGGCGACGTGATCGAAGGCCCCATGCTCGCCCATAAGGCCGAGGAAGAAGGGGTTGCCTGCGTCGAGCGGATTGCTACCGGCTATGGACACGTCGACTATAACGCGATTCCCAGCGTCGCTTACACTCATCCCGAAATTGCCTCGGTCGGCAAGACCGAAGAGCAACTCAAGGACGAAGGCATCGAGTACAAGACCGGCAAGTTCGCCTTCATGGCCAACGGCCGCGCCAAGGCTCTTAACCAGACCGAAGGCTTTGCCAAGGTGCTGGCCGATGCCAAGACCGATCGCATTCTCGGCGTTCACATCTTCGGCGCCCGCGCGGGCGATCTGATCGCCGAAGCAGCCGCGGCCATGACGTTCCACGCGAGCAGCGAGGACCTGGCTCGCACGTGCCATGCCCATCCCACGCTGTCCGAAGTGCTGAAAGAAGCTGCGATGGCAGTGACCAGCGGGGCGATTCACTCGTAATCACCGCCGGCTTCTGCGTGATTCGGCACTACTGGTGCAAAAACCTGTTCGGCCACCGATAAGCTATCGCTCGCGTGCGAATACGGCGTACCGATGGCGTAGCGCTGTCGTCATCAGATAACCGTACGCGGAGGGGCACTGCCATCGGATTCCCGTCCGCCTACAATGGTGGTATAAGCGGCTAAGGTCGCTCCCGCCTCTCTTGGGCATGCTGGCTATGCTTGGCCATGCATTGCCCTCTCTGCTGGATCTGCCGATCGATCCCCGCACTGGAACCGGTTCTGTAAGTACGTAATTCGATGCCGCAAAGTTACTACAAGTTCTTTCTCGGATTCGTGGCCGCCGTGGCCCCGTTAGCCACCGACATGTACTTGCCTGCCATCCCTCAACTGGCAGAGATGTGGGGAGTCAATGTCTCGCTGGTGAATCTCTCGCTCGTGCTTTGGTTTGTCGCATACAGCTTTACCCTTTTGGTGTGGGGCAGCTTGTCCGATCGCTTTGGGCGACGCCCCATCCTGCTAATCGGGCTCGCGTTGTTTGCTGCGTCGTCGGTGTTTTGCGCGATGTCGCAGAACGTCTGGCAGTTGATTGCTACCCGCATCCTACAAGGTATCGCCGGCGCGGGTGGGGCCTCGATGGTGATGGCAATCGCCCGCGATCGCTTCGAGGGCAAAGACCGTCAGCAGGTGCTCGCCTGGATCGGAGTGATCCTGGGACTCGCCCCGATGATTGCCCCTTCGATCGGCGCGGCGATCATGCAGTATGGCAATTGGCGAATGATCTTCTACGCGCAGGGGCTGGCGGCTGCTTTGATGCTGGCTGTGTCGCTAATGCTTTATCAGGAAACGGCCATCACGCTCTACAAGGCGGGCGTGTTCGGTATGGCCGCTCGTTACGGACGGTTGATGGGCAACGCCAACTACGTACTGACAAACGCATCGACGAGCATCCTCTCGGCCCCGTTGTTAGGGTTTGTGGCTTTTTCGCCACTGGCATACATTCAGCACTTCGGCATGAGTCGCCAGCAGTTCGCATTGTTGTTTGCGGTCAACGCCTTGGCCCTGGTCGTCGGATCGGCTTCGTGCGCCCATCTGATCCATCGCTTCAGCGATCACTACCTGCTCACAGTAACGCTAGTCGGCTCTTTGGTCGGTGGAATCCTAGTGCTACTGATTGGCCACATCGCGTGGATCTGGTTCCTATTATCGGCCGCAATGTTCACCTATTTCTTCGGCATGAGTCGCCCGCTGGTGAACCATCTGGTCCTCGAACAAGTAAACGACGACATCGGAGCGGCCTCGTCGGCAGTGATCTGCAGCCAGTTCCTCTGCGGTGCAGCCGGCATGGCCATTGCCACCCAGCATTGGCAATCGCCGTTCCTGGTGTTCGGTGCCCTTGCCACACTTTGCCCGCTGGCTACCCTGCTGTTGTGGCCGTGGATCCTTCGCCGCATTCGCACCCCACATACTGCAGCCGATATACTGCAGCCCGAGCCTCCCCCGGTAGGCTAACCTACGCCACAATCCGATTCCTTCCGCTTCACCCATCGTTTTGGAACCGAACTATGTCCGCGCTATTTTCTCCTTATTCGCTCAAGGATGTAACACTGCGTAATCGCATCGCGGTGCCGCCGATGTGTCAGTACAGTGCGGAGGATGGACTCACCAACAACTGGCATCGCACCCACTACGATGGCATCGGCCGCGGCGGTGCGGGGTTGGTCGTTGTGGAAGCGACGGCCGTAGCACCCGAGGGACGCATCACGCCCAACTGCTTGGGCCTCTGGAACGATGAGCAAGCCGAAGGGCTGGCTTGGATTGCCAAGGAACTGAAGACCTACGGCGCGGTGCCGGGCATTCAGATTGCCCATGCGGGGCGTAAGGCCAGCGCGAATCGCCCGTGGTCGGGAGACAATCATCTGGCCGAAGACGATCCCGAAGCCTGGCAACCCATTGCCCCGTCGGCGGTTGCCTTTGGCAAGAACCTGCCGAGGGTTCCCCAAGAAATGACCTTGGAAGACATCGAGCGCGTAAAGGCCGACTTTGTAGCCTCGGCACGTCGCGCTCTTGATGCTGGATTCGAGTGGCTCGAACTCCACTTTGCCCACGGCTATCTAGCGCAGAGTTTCTTTTCGGTGCACTCGAATCATCGCACCGATGCCTACGGCGGCGACTTCGCCGGACGTTCGCGATTCTTGCTCGAAACGTTAGCCGCAGTTCGCGAAGTCTGGCCCGAACGGTTGCCGCTGACAATTCGTTTTGGAGTGATCGAGTTCGACGGCCGTGATGAAGAAACGCTCGCCGAGTCGATTGAACTCGTCCGCGCGTTCCGCAAGGGCGGCATGGATCTGCTGAGCATGAGCATTGGTTTCTCTACTCCTGAAGCCAACATTCCCTGGGCGCCCGCGTTCCTACTCCCCTACGCCGAACGCGTCGGCCGCGAAGCCGAGGTACCAATCACTACCGCGTGGGGCATGGACGATCCTCATACCGCCAACGCGGCGATTGCCGATGGCAAGCTCGACCTGGTAATGATCGGCCGCGCCCATCTAACGAATCCCCACTGGCCATTCCAAGCAGCGAAGATACTTGAAGACGAATCCCCCTCATGGGTGCTGCCCGCTCCTTACGCGCACTGGCTCGAGCGTTATCAATAGCATTGGTCTTCCACAGCTATTGGACGGCAACACTCACCATGCTCCTCGCATCGCGTTTCTTCTAGACATCTAGCGAACGTTGTCTGCAAGTCGAAGTTGGGGGTTTGCGAACCACTCGAATGTGGAGTGCCGAAACGATCCGGATCAATCGTCCCCCGCACAGACCACACGAGTACTCACTTCTTTAGAACCCAGGTAGCCTGCACTACCTGGGTTTTTCTGTTGCGCGAGATTCCTCGCAACTCGCAACTTCCAAAAGTTGCATCCCGATTTGCGGTTCCTTAAAATATCGCCATCCTTCCGCTGCAGGCTCCTTCCTGCGGCCCCCCTCCCTCCTGTTCGAATGAGGTTCGCTATGCGAAGCAAGTATGCTGCGCGGCGTGGATTCACGCTTGTTGAGTTGTTGGTGGTCATCGCGATCATTGGCATTCTAGTTGCCCTTCTTCTACCTGCGGTACAAGCCGCGCGCGAGTCGGCGCGTCGCTCGCAATGCACGAATCAGCTCAAGCAAATCGGATTGGCGTTGCAGATGCATCACGACCAAAAGAAGGTCTTCCCTTCCGCTCGCAACGACACCAGCCCCTACGGTCAGTCGTGGGCGTTTCAATTGTTGCCGATGCTCGAAGAGCAAGCGGTGCACGATTCGTTCGTCAAAGGCGAGCGCGTTGATAGTGTCGACAATGCGGCCGCTATGCGCACGCCAATCGAAGTGTTTGCATGCCCAAGTCGTCGTCGTCCGGCAGCCGATCGCGACTTTGACAACGACGACTCGCCGACGCAAACTCCAAACGCTGGCACACGTGGCGACTACGCCGCGAATGCTGGTCACGAACTTCGCATTGGCATGGAGAACAACACCGAAAGTTCGCAACATTACAATCGTCACACGGATCTAACCAAGGCGGGGCCGATCTTCACCTACTCGAAGATCAAGATGCGTCGTATCACCGACGGCAGTTCCAACACCTTGGCAATCGGCGAGCGTCACCTTCCAGAAATCACCGAGGATGTCTCTTCAGTCGGCGAGCACTACTGGCAAGGTGATACCGCGTTTCTTGCGGGCGACAATCCTCATACCGTCATGGGTGTGCCGACGCGTGGGTTGCGCGAAGATGGTACCGAAGTGGATAATGCTGGAGTCGATGCGGCTCGCGAATCGTTCGGTGGACCACATCCTGGCATCACCATGTTTGTGTACGTGGATGGTCATGTCGATGCGATCGACAACGAGACCGATATCACCACGCTAGGCAACCTCTCGGCGATTGCCGACGGGAACATTATTGATTTTTAGCGTGTTCAACACAGGTCATCGCGTTAGAGACACAAAAGTCTTCAATGTACTTTTCTTGCTCTAACGCGATGACCATCTCTTCCCAGAGCAAAGCAGCACTGCTCAAGCGGGCACCGAATTGCAGGTAAACTTACTCACCTGTATACTGCCCGCATGCCTAAAACAGAATCTGAACTATGGAACTGGGTTGTCGAGTACAACCGTAACGCAACTCACGATCGCGGGTTGATTTCGAACTATGGCTACAACGCTATCCTCGATGTGAATCTCGTATCGGTTTGCAAGGAACTGGCCGCGAATACCGATGGGCCGGTTCGTATTCTTGATGTAGGCTGTGGTAGTGGAAAAGCACTTGCTCAACTATCGCAAAGCTTAGACCAAGCGGGCGCCGATATCGATGACTTTGAGTTCTGGGGCATGGGACTCAATCGCTATGAGCAGATGTATATTCCCGAAGAGCGGATGCTGTACGGTGGCCTGAACAGCTACGACTTCGGCGACACCAAGTTCCATCTGATTCTCTCGGTTTATGCCTTTCACTACTTCTGGCATAAGCTCGAAGCAGTCGAGCGCATCCACAACGAACTGCTAGCAGTCGGCGGCCGTGCTTACCTGCACTTCCCTGGCTATCTACTCCGCTTCGAGGAGTCGCCGGAAGACATCAAGCAGACCGAATCGGCCGGCAATGCCAAGTTTGCGAAGTTCCTGGAGGAAAGCCAGCGAGCGGGTGACATTTGCCCGATGGATTTCCACGTGGTTCCCTACTACAGCGACGACGACGATCGAGCTTTACTTGGAGAGTTTGGCCATCTACGATTCACGAAGTCCAATAACGACCTCATTCGATTTGGGGTCGGCCTGGAAGCGTTCGCTATGTTCTCCAAGGGCTTCACGATCAAAAGCATGGACAATTCCGACCGCATCTATATCGCGTCGCACTACGGCAAGAACCCGCATTACGACATGCAGGGGAACAAGCTCGACTTCCAGTTTGGCTCGCCGTACGGGTCGTGCCACCTGGTAAAAGAGGAATCGAACGGCGCCCTGGTGCACCGCCCTGCCGAAGGTTCCGATTTCGCTCCCTACCGCATTACGAGCGTCGATATCGAAGTTGGTGGGCACGGCTACGAAATCGATATGGCCGTGCATGCGATTGCCGCCGACAACGTGATTGTCATCTGCCCCGGTGCTTGCGATTCGCTAGCAGGCGAGCTATTCCCCTATCGGGCACTTGCCAGTCGTATTGCCGATGAACGACTCGGTGCAGTGGTGCGGTACAACGATCCGTACGACAACAAATGTAAATACGCTGATTTCCTGATCGAAAAACTTCGCGCGGCGATCTTGCTCATCCGCCGGGAAGCGACTCACATCTGCGGCATCGAGAATCCCAAGATCCGCCTGCTAGCTTATTCGTCGAGCGCTGGTGCTGCTGCGGCAGTCACCTCGGAATTTCCTGAGATCGACTCGTTGCTCTTGGCCGCTCCGTCGCGCGATGTACCGCTCGACCGCTTTGCCGAACACTATCGCAAGTTTACCGGCAACGTGCATGTGCTCATTGGCGACTCCGACGAAACCGTGCTGCCACAGCAAGCATTCTGGTATTACCAGGAAGCACTTTCGGCAGGCATGCGGGAGTACGTGGAGTTCCCCGGCTGCGGGCATCGTTTTTGCGGCACGGCCAATCAGGACATGCTGCTCGAAGCGCCGAACTGGGCGTTCGGGTTCCGTTCGCGGCCCGAAGGCTTCCCGCCAGCGGTGACCGAGCCGAGCGAAGCCTGGTTGTGGATGTAGCCGTGCTAGCTTCGTTCGAGGAAGCACACGGAACCCTAACGCAGGCGAAGTCCACTCGGAAGGGCTTCCCCAAACACTTGGCTTTGCTCTTCGTGATCGAGCGTTCCGCCATGACGAACCAGCTCGACCAGATGCGCGGCCGCATTGCGTTGCTCTAGCCAGTTGGCTGCCTGCTCGCGTTTCGACTGCTCCAGGTCGCGATGGCGATCACCGGTCATGCGGGCGAGTTGCATCACGACTAGCGGAGTCATCGCGTCGTCGGCCGCCAGCTCGAGCACTGCATCGAGCCACTTGCCTGCTCGCGCGGCCGATACCAGCGTGTTGAGTGGCCCATGCACCGGCACTCGCTGGCCCAGTCGGCCCACAGTCCACAGCATCGCGTGCTTTACTTTTTCGAGCTTACGCTTGGGAAGCAGGTCGACCACGATGCTACCGATTTCGGTTTTGATCGGCACCGGCAGTAACTCGAGCGAGCCGACTAATCGCCACACTTCCGGTGATTGAGCCGGATCGAACGCCGCGGTCGTGTTGCCTGCCTTGCCACCGGAGAATCGCCGAGCGAGCGCCCGAATGCCAGCCAGCAACGGTTCGGCGATGGTGAGCTGCTGCCCCGCGGTGAGCCCGCCTGCGATCCGCCGCCAGAGGATGAGCGACTCCGCCTGCGAAGCGGGAAACGCCAAGCGATTGCGAACCGTACGCCAGGTTTCAGTCACCCGCCAGTCGTCGACCGCGTAGCCATAGCCAGGGCGAAGCGAGTATCCCACTAGGTTGAGCCAACGCGATTCGTGCTGCTGCGACTGCCGACGTCCTGGTTCGACTTCCATCAATAGCTCCCACATCCGTCGCAGCACCGAAGTCGGCCACTCATGGCGCGGAGCCTCGAGCACGTCGGAGAGCTTAGGCATCAGCTTCGAAGGCTTTAGCTCGGCGGGTTTGTCGAACACCGAGGCGATCGCCGCGCGGCACGACTCCACGAGTTGTTCATCGACAATGCCCTCTCCTTCGGCGGCCGACTCATGGGCGGCCATGTCGGTTTGGGTGGTCGACCGAACGTCAAACTGCAACCGCCAGCTGGCATTGCTATCGACCGCCCGGCACGAAAGCTCGAGCGCTCCGATTTCGGTCAGGTGGGCGTGCAGGTGCACGTCGACGGTTTGCGGATCGCGTTTCCGCCCTGCATCGAGCACCGTGCGAATCGGCGGCAACGGCTTCAGCTCTGCCTGGTCGACCGGAACAATGGTGCCAGGTGGATCGACGAGACGTGTGCTGGAAACGTACAACGGGAACTCCACCGGCTCGGCCAGCGTGAGTTGAAACGTACTGGGGAGTTCAAAATCCTGACCAGCCGAGGCACTGCCCGGAGCCAGGCACACCGCCTGTGGTTTTTCGCCCGCCAGCCCAATGTAGTAGCTTCGAGCCAGGTTGGCGGTGATACCGACCCCTTCCCCGCGTCGGACCATCCCATAATAGGCAGCCCCGCGGGCGACGGCCAAGTCGAGCCGATCGTGATCGAGCACCACCGGCTGCCACTGGCTACCATCATCAAACCAGCTGCTGACCACTTCGATCAACCGCTCGCGAAGCATCGGCGAGGCAAAGAAGCCGCCGTTGAACAACACCAAATCGGGTCGGGCGGGATCGTGCTCCGTTGTCGGCTCGTCGTCGCCAGTCGTGCGGTGGGCTTCGAGGAACGCAGCCAGGTAGCGAGTGATGCCAGCGTCGGCTGCGTAGGGAAGTCCAAAGTCCTGAAAACCAGATTGCCGCCGGGTGGGTCGTTCGCCAAGCTCGGTGCGCGGCAAGAATCCATCGACGAGCAACTGCTCCACCTCGCTCCGCGTAACCTCCACTTGCAACCCACCGCCGATGAGCTTCGAGCCGGCCGCTGGCAGGTTGATGGTAAGCGACTCAGGCGGGTTGTCGCCGAGCAAAGTCTCCTTGGCCCGGCGAGCCGTGCGGACCAATACTTCCCACTGCTCAGGCGGCAGCTTGCCATCGCCGGCGAGTCGCTGCTCGACATGACGGGCGAGAGCGAGATCGAGATTGTCGCCGCCGAGAATCAGGTGCTCGCCAACAGCGACGCGATGGAACTCCACGTCGCCGGAGTCTTCGCGGCCCCGTACACGGATTAGCGTGAAGTCGGAGGTTCCTCCACCAACGTCGCACACCAGGATCTTCTGTCCCGCGGTAACGAGTTGTTGCCACGACTCGGCATGGCGATCCACCCAGGCGTAAAACGCCGCCTGAGGTTCTTCGATCAACAACACCCGCGGCAACTCCGCCCGCTTCGCCGCGGCAACGGTTAGTTCGCGGGCGACTTCGTCGAACGAAGCCGGCAGCGTGACCACCACGTCTTGCTCGGCGAGTGGAAACTTGGGGAACGCTTGCTGCCATGCTTCACGCAGGTGAGCGAGGTACCGCGAGGTCACATCCACCGGCGACAATCGCTCGACGTCCGCGTCGCCTTGCCATGGCAACAGCTCGCTCGTGCGATCTACGCCGGCATGGCACAACCAGCTTTTGGCCGAGGCAATTAGCCGCCCCGGCTTGGCGGTCCCTTCATCGCGGGCGAGCACCCCGACCGCCCAGTTCGCGGAATCGGACTCCACCCACGGCACCTGCAGCCCGCCAGCTTCCACCTCGGCAGCGGTACCCTGATAGTGAAACGATGGAAGCGTATCGCGCGAAGCGACTTCGAACGGGGCGACCAACTGAGGCACTGCCAATGTGCGGACTTGCCAAGGCTGCTCGTGCGTATCGACGTACGCCATCGCAGAGTTCGTTGTGCCCAGGTCGATGCCCACCACGTAGCGGCTAGGGCGTTGCTGATCGTCCTGATCGTGGGAAGTCGGCTGATCCATAACTCTAAAAGGTCGCTTGCTAACGTTGAATGTTTGTCTTGTCGAGCCGATGCCCTGCAGCGATGGTGGCTCGGTTTGATCGAATAGGAAGCAACCGACTACGGAACGTCAGTCGCCTGCGGTGTTACGTCGAGTTTCTGCTCGAACAGCTTAAATACCTGCTCGTCGCTCTCGCCGACGCCGCGCACCGCTGAATCGGGAAACACCACGATGGGCAGGTGTGTTTCAATCTTGCTCCATTGGTCGCATTGCCAACTGATTTGCTTGAGCACCGATTGCTTCAGATCGTTGTCGAGCGACACGCGATCGCCAACCAAACGAAAAGCCTCTTTCCTGGCGTTGGCCATCGTGGGCGGGGCTACGCCCTCCATCAACCAGTTGTGATACTCCTCGAACTTCTCAGGGGCTAGGTGCCAGACACTGTACGACAGGCGGGCGTACTCGCATGAATCGCGATGCCCTTTAAACCCGGGTGCCAGGTGACTGTTACAAGCACTTTCCAGCGGAGTGAACCACAGCACGATCGCCAGATCGTCGCCATATCGCTCGCGGGCGGCGAGCAAGCGAGGATGCAGTCGTCGGCAATGCTTGCAGTTGTAATCGAGCATCTCGATCAGCACCTGCGGAGCCTCGGGATCTCCCAGCATCGGATACTCATAGAGATCGATCGGCCGCTCCAAGGCTGTAAACGCCTTGAGGCGACTTGGTTTGGCACTGTTAGTAACAGGAGTCTCTTCCTCGGGTTCACTGGGGCCGTTGTCCATGAAGTCGGGCGCTTCGGTCGTTGGTGTTTCCTCGTTGTCGGTTGTGCTTGCGGAGTTGCTTGTCAGTGCGATCTCTTCGAGCGGAGCGTTCAGCTCCGTTGCGGTCAGCCATTGCCCAACCGCCAACATGCCGACTCCCAGCAATCCTAAAGCAATGCTACCGAACCATGCCATTAGATTCGTCGAGCGACTATCCATCATGGCGGGAATGGCTGCTCCGCTATCGACTAGCGACTGCGGCAACCGCTGTGCTCGGCGGGCGACGACGATCAGCACTGCAGTGAGCAGTACCATCAATACTCCTCCGCTATGCACCATCAGGCAGTAGCGACACCAACTCTCAATCACAAACGTCTGCAAACTCACGAACCAGGCAGCCGCGCCGAACGCCAAGGTGACCAAGGCCACCAGCACCTGCATCGGCATGCCCAGCGGGTCGCGGGCGGCGAACCACACCACTACGGCAATGGTTAGGTAGAGCAGTGCGCCAGGTAGTGCGACGGGAATGCCAAGCCATCGCGACCAGGCGGTAGCCAGTACGCTATCGCAGTCGAAGGTCGCACTGCCATCGCATCCGGCGATCACTCCACCGGTTAGCGACTCGAAGGCCAAATACGCAGCCACACCGGCGGCAGCCAACGCTACCAGCGTCATGATCGCAGCAAGTATTTTTGTCGGCGTATTCACCGCGGATACCACTTTCGAAGCGAGGAAACCAGGTCCTCCATTGTAGCATGCCAGCAGGCGCCGCGGTTCCACCGTTCGACTAATCTGCCAGCCGCTGAAGCGTATGATCGATTCGGGCCAAAACTCGCTCGCGGCCGAGAATCGCCAGGGTTTCGAACATCCCGAAGCCAACCCCCTTGCCCGTGACCGCGACCCGCAAGGCGTGGATGATTTGGCCGATCTTGATGCCCTTGGCCTCGACAAACGCGTGCAGAGCCTTGTCGAGACTTTCTGCATCAAAAGGCTCTACAGCGGCCAGATCGGTGCGAAACGCCTGCAGCAACTCCGCTGCATCATCGGGTTTCACGAGCCGTTTTTCGTACGCCTTCTCGTCGTAGACCAGTTGATCGTCAGCGGTGAAGAAGTCGTCGAAATCCAGGATATCGCCAAACACCGTCAAACGATCGCTGGCTGCGTCGACGATCTGCCCCACGTAGTCGGCCATGTCGCACGGCGCCGGTTCGGCGACCAGCTTGGCTTGCTGCAGGAAATCGATGCACCGCGAAACCTTCTGCTTCTTCGGCAACGCGTTCATCGCCCGCTGCTGGAACGCCAGCAGCTTCTGGGCATCGAAGCTCGCTGGTGCGCGATTCACGCGTTCGAGCGAGAAGTGCTGAATCATCTCTTCGCGGGTGAACTCTTCGGTCGAATCGTCGAGCGACCAGCCGAGCAGCACCAGATAATTGAGAATCGCATCGGGCAGGAAGCCGACCTGCTCGTAGAAATCAACAATCACGGGATTGAAGGTCTCGGCGGCGGTCTCCAGTCCTAAGCGTTCGGCGATCTTCTGCCCGTGCGCGTTGAGCGCGGCGAAGTCGCGATTCTTCAGGTACTTGTCGAGCTTCCGCTTGCTCAGTTTGTTCTTACTACCAGGCTCGGCGACAAACGGCACGTGGGCGAACGCAGGAACCTCGTAGCCCAACTGCTGGGCGATGAACACCTGGCGCGGAGTGTTCGACAGGTGCTCTTCAGCGCGAATCACGTGCGAGATGTTGAAGTCATGCTCGTCGACCACGGTTGCCAGGTGGTACAAGCACGAACCATCCGCGCGCTGAATCACGTGGTCTTGCTCGCGGCCCCAATCGAAGCTCACTTTGCCACGGACCAGGTCGTTGATTTCCAAGGTACCCTCGGTCGGCATCTTCAACCGCACGACTCCCGCGCGACCTTCGGCGGCATACTTGGCCGCTTGCTCGTCGGTCTCGGCCATCCAGGTTCGACTGTATCGCACCGAGGTGCCAGCCTTCTCGGCGGCTTCGCGCTCGGCGGCCAACTCGTCCGGCGTGGCGAAGTCGCGATACGCTGCGCCGACCTCCAGCAGTTTCTCGACCGCCGCTTTGTAACGCTCCGCCCGCTGCGATTGGAAGTACGGCGCGTAAGGACCGTCGACTCCTGGTCCTTCATCCCAGTCGAGTCCCAACCAACGGAATCCATGCAGAATGGGCTCCAGCGCTTCCTCCACGTTGCGCATCTGATCGGTATCGTCGATTCGCAGCAGGTATTCTCCCTCCCGACCTTTGGCAAACAGCCAGTTAAACAAGGCGGTACGCACTCCACCGATGTGCAAGTAGCCGGTGGGACTAGGAGCAAAACGTGTTCGAACGGACATGGCAACTCTACGGATTCGACCAGGCTTCTGGGCCTGGCGCTATGTGGAATTCAATGAAACGGGCAAAGTACCGCATTCTACTCCATGCCAGTCGGCCGGCGTAGGCTGGGTAAACTCGCCAGTTGACGATGCCGAACGGGCGGCCAGTGGCTATTCCGACTCGGGCGGCTGGGCCAATTCCTTCTCGACCCGGGCCATCGACCGGCGATGTAACGCACCGGCAAACAGGTGCTGCACCAGCGTGGTGGTGAACACCGGCAGCAACAGGATCTCATGTCCTTCGAGCACCCGACTGGCCAAGGCAACCGCCAGGCCGGTGTTCTTCATGGTCAGAGCGTAGTTGAGCGCGGTGGTCGTTCCGCTCGGCACGCGGAAGGCTTCGCCGAGTAGCTGCGAAGCTCCCAGGCCAACCAGGCACTGCCCGCTCGCGAGAGCAACGCAGAACACCAGCCAGCCGATGCGGAAGTCGTCGGCCATCTTAGGCAAAGCACACGCAGCGTTGATGTAGTTGAGCACCAGCAGGGTAATCGCACTGGTGAGCAACACCTCGGGGCGATGCTTCGCCACGCGTTCGCGACCGACGATCCATCGAGTCACGATGCCTGCCGCGGTTGGTAGCAGCACCCAGACCACAAAGTGCAACCCCGTAAAGCTAGCAGTCAGCGCCTTGAGCGCGTCGGCTTCTCCCTCGGAGAAGGAGAGCCCCATCAGTTTTAACACCAGCGGAATCATCCAAGGGCAGGCGACGATCGATAGCACGACCATCGCGAGCGCCCAGGGCAACTCGCCTCGCGACTGCTGAGTCCAGGCAGCCGCCGAGTTGGCGACCGGCATCGCGGCCACCAGCACAAATCCCATCAGCAGCTTGGTTGCCATGCCGGCGTCGATCACCAGCGGCATGACCCACCACACGAGCATTACCACTAGCGCCGGCACCAGCCAGACTGCGGCCAGGATCAACACCACCAGTAGCGGGCGTCGACCCACGAGCGGTAACCGCCGAACCTCCACCCCCAACGCGGCGAGGAACAGCAGCACTGCTACCATCAGCTGCGAAACGTTCGGGCGGGCGAGTTCGGGCCACGAAGTCGGCAGCTTGAGATCATGAATCCACTGCCCTGGCGCGGGAACCAGTAGCGCAACCGCGTAGCAAACCACCAGCAACAGCGGCAGGCGGTGCCGAATGGCTTGACTCACTCGCTGAAGAATCCGCTCCACCATTCCAGAAGGCCAGTTCACTGCTGCAGACACAAAAGGTGCCGGCAGCTCAGGGTTGCTCCGGCCTACAACTAGCAGTTTAGCAGCCAGCTAGCTTTGCCCGCCACCTTGGTTTCGAACTATAAAACACGATACTTTTTGGCACCACCCTCCTTACTCCTATCCGTTAAACGCCAAGCTGACGCTGTAAGTCGGCCAATTGCTGCTGCAAATCGGCAATGCTCTGCTCGGCTTCGTCCTGGAACGCCGCCAGCGTGCTCCGCAGGTGAGCGACTTCTTCGCGGAGTCCGGCCAACTCGGCAGCCGCCGAAGGCCCGCCTGCCACTGCCGTGGGTGGCGAAGTCGCTACAACCGGTGGTTTATCCGCTGCGGGATTCGACGACGTCGTCGCTGGCGACGACAGACTCGCCGCATCCGATCCGGAACTCGCCGCCGGCGGCGTGACCGAAGGGGCCGAGTCGCTTGTGTCGCCAGGCATCGCTACGCCATGCTCGCGGCGCACCTTATCCATCTCGCGCGGCTGATACAGGTTGTGCGTGACCACTGCCCCTCGCCCGGGAGGTGTGAGATACACGACCAGCGACTTCGACAGCAAACTCTCCAGCAGCGGGCCCAACTCGGCCATGCCTTTGATCGGCTCCATGCGAGCCGCGCGACCACGGAGTTCGCCGATGGTTTGCGCGCCGCGGAGCAACAGTTCGCCCATGATAGCCAGCTCGACTTTGCTCACGCCGAGCCAGTCGTAGGCCAAGTGCCGGTACTTTTCGACTCGACCATCGCCTTGGATGATCGATACCGCTCCCTTGGTACGAAGCGAGTCGATCGCGTCCTCCACATGGTCTTCCTCCAAAGTCATTTGCGGAAACCGGTTCCTCTTTTGATTCGAACCGGTCACCAAGCCTTTGAGGGTGAGTGGGTACGCGTCGGGCGTGGTTTTGGCTTTCTCGATCAGTACGCCGAGTACGCGCCGTTCGTTGGCTTCGAGTTGAGTCCACTTGGGGGAAGAATCTTCTGCATCCATGGTTATAGGCATCCTGAAAAGTGGGAGTTAAGCAACTTGCGTGCCAGCTTTCAAGCGTAAGGGGATTATCGCAACGAGACAAGCGCCCCTGCACCCACGATCGGGGGGGAGTAGTCGCCGGTTTTCCTCTTGCATGAGGGGCTTTCGACGCTCCAAATAGCCCAAGGTTTCTCTTCTGTCGACAGTGGTGAGCGGCCATGATGATGCACTCCTTTTCGTCTTCGCCTGGGGAACTCACAGCTATTCAGCTTCCGGCTTGGCAAGCGACAACTCCATAAACTTTTTAAGACGAATCGCGAACGGTTGGGGGGTTGGCTAACAAGTCTCGGTGTGATCCTTACTTTTTTGAATGGTTGACTCTTCGTAGAAAAGATTCAAATTCTTCCCTCTAGGTCCAATTAATAGATTGCGACCCGGTTTAGTATTTTTGCATAATCTCTTCATTACCTCTTCATCATTGTAGGGTAACTTACCGTCCTTCAAGCTTGGTTCTATTTTCTAACTGGAGAACTTCATCATGAAGACTCACTGTTTGGTTGTTGTGTTGGCAACCTGCTGCTCGATGGTCACTCTTACCCCCCAGTTTGCTACTGCGCAAACCTCGTGGGTTGGGACCACTGGTGATTTTACTGTAAGTTCGAACTGGTCGAGCGGCGTCCCCGATTCGGGCACCGTTGCCTCGATCAGCAACGGCGGCACCGCTCAACTCACCGTTGATGACGTTGTGGATCTGAACAACCTCATCATTGCCGAAGGCTCCGGCAGTAGCGGTACGCTCATCATCGATGGATCTGACGTTCAACCTCGTCAGATCGAAATCGGTAAATTGGGCACCGGCACCATTACGATCGAAGATGGTTATCTCGACAACAACTTCTCGGGCCAGAGCATTTTCGTCGGTGGGCACGACAACTCCGGTGGAGCATCTGGTCTTGGCACCTATAACGTCAACGGTGGTGCAACTCGCTCCGGCGACGACTTTCAGCTCGGTCGCAACGGTACCGGTACGTTGAATTTCACTGGTGGTAACATGGAAGGCGTCTACACGGTCATCGGTAAGTTTGGCACCGGCATCTGGAATCAATCGGGGGGCGTCTACGACCAACGTGGCGGCGACTTCGAAATCGGCGACGGTGGCAAACCCAATAGCGATCGCGATATTTCCGGCGACCGGATGGGCATCATGAACTTCACCGGCGGCGTCGTGCAAGTCAGCAACGCTTTTGCCATGGGCAACCGTATTGGCGGCTCGCAAATCAACATCAGCGGCGGTGGCCTCGCCATCACCGGCGACGGCACCAACGAAACCGGCGACGCTCGCGGCAACAACCTGTATGTCGGCCGCGGCATGGACTGGGGCAGTGTTGCCGATGCCAGCTCGGTGTCCGGCAGCCATGAACTCCGCATCACCGGCGGCGATGCGGTAATTGCGGTTGGCTTGGATCTGCTGTTCGATCCCAATGACATTTTCCAATCGGCAACTCTGATCACCGAGATCACCGGTACCGAGCACACCCCGATCCTCGTGGGCCGCAATGCCGATATCGGCAACGGTCAACTGCAAGTCGAACTCAATGGCTACTCCCCAGTATCTGGCGATAGCTGGACCTTGATTCAAGCCGGTGCGGATCTGACCGACGCCGTGGCCGCCATCGACGAAATGGTAACCGCCGAAGGGGATCTCGACCTGACTTTCGATGGGGTGATCGATTCGAACGACGTGCTCGAACACAACATCAATGCCTCCTCGGGTTCGATTATCGGGCAGTTCGAAGCAACCGATTTTTCGCTCGCTCCGTTGACCGCTGGTTTGAGTTGGGAAATCGACTACGCGACGAACAACGCAGTGACGTTGTCGGTAGTGGGTGAAGCGATCGACTTGTCGGGCGACTACAACAACGATGGCTTCGTGGACCTGGCCGACTACACGGTATGGCGCGACAACCTGGGCGCGACGATCTCGCTGCCCAACGAAGGTTCTGGAGTTACTCCAGGTGAAGTCACCATGGACGACTACACGGTCTGGAAACAGAACTTCGGCACCTCGCTCGGCGGCGGATCGCTTTCGACCAGCACGGTGCCCGAACCGAGCACGATTGTATTGACACTTCTGGGATTGGTTGGTGCGGGTACGATCGCCCGTCGTTGCAACGGCTAACGTTCGCCTACTCATTACACCTTACCTTTTCCAACATGAACGCGGCTACCTTGGGCAGCAAGTAGCCGCGTTCTACTTTATTGCTCGCTCTAAACCCAAAGCACCTTCGACCAGACACCTACGAAACCTCTTCTCACGCTTCACCTTGCCGGATATGTAAAGGATGTTGTCCTATGTTACGGTTTCGATACGAAGTGTCCCCAACACGGGCCTTCACGCTGGTTGAATTGCTGGTAGTCATTGCCATTATCGGTATTCTGGTCGCCTTATTGCTGCCTGCGGTGCAAGCGGCTCGAGAGTCGGCGCGTCGCACACAGTGCGTCAACCAGCTCAAACAGATGGGATTGGCTCTCCATAATCACTTAGATAGTCGCAAAGTATTCCCCACTGGCGGAAACGTTCCTCATCCCGACATCGAAGACTACAGTAATAATGGCACGATCAACGGCCCTGATAAACAGGGACTAGGTTGGGCTTTTCAGCTTCTTCCCTATTTGGAACAGGGAGCGATTCACGAGCTTGGAAGTACCTCGCAGATTTCGCAAACTCCTGTGGGTCTCTTTAACTGTCCTACCCGCCGAGGGGTCACTCGCCACCCCTCTTCGCAGCGATACTTGAGCGACTATGCAGCGGCCACTCCCGGCGACTATCCACTAGTCGACGGAGCGGTCGGCAGCTTCTGCCATCAAGGAGAGTTTTGGGGGAGTCAGTCATGTGGCGACTATTCCTGCATCTGGGATGTCGAAAAAGGCTGGGAATTCCAGGGAGTCATTGTGCGTACGAGTTGGACAGTCCCCAGCGAGGGGGGGGCTCGCGGTGCTTCAGCGAGACCTTCCTACAATCCTGGCAACACCCGTCCCACTCGACCGGCGAAGATCACCGACGGCTTGAGTCACACGTTGGTCATTGCCGAAAAACGACTGCTCAGCGACGAATACCTGGGAGGTGCATGGCACGACGATCGCGGATGGTCCGATGGCTGGGACCCCGACAACATTCGCTCCACGATGTTCCCCGTAGGTCCTGATGTCTTGGCCAGTGCGGTAGAGAGTTTCCAAGTGACTGCTACTTTCCACGGCTACGAACGCAAACTCGACTCACGGGAGTACGGCTTTTGCTTTGGATCTGCCCATCCAGGTGGCTTTAACGCGCTATTCTCCGATGGCTCGGTGCATGGCCTGGCCTACGATGTCGACCAAGACCTGTTCAATCGTTTCGGGCATCGAACCGACGGCCAGATTACCGAGATTGATTAGTTGCACCGAGGCTCTCAACCTTCCGCGATCGGGGGGAGGAAGCGGGAACCCCCTCTTAGCGAATAGCGAACTCTCGGAGGTTCTAATGCCCCCAGAATCGGCAAATCGATTCGTGGGGGCTTTATTCTTGGTTTACCCCGGCCGCGATTCTCGCTGCGAACCTTGATTTACTGGCACTTTTTCAAGTTGCCGCGAATCGCCCGCCTGGCGTTTCGCCCCAGGCTGCTCGAGAGTGGGGGCAAAACGCTCCCGACTCTCGCGTTCGGCGAATCGCTGTTCGAGGAACGCGATCGATTGCTCGAGGTCCGGCTGGATTGGAGCCGACTCGCCAGGATTCTCCTCCACAAGCTGCCGAGGTTGCTGGAAATCGACTCGCCCGGTCTTCGCGCAATTGAATAACAGCGAGATCTGCTGCTTCACGATCGGTCCCTGGTACGGTCCGAGCATCGCCGAATCGACGATCCGCTGCACCTCGCGGGCCATGCCATCGAGGTCGTCGTCGCTCATTGCGCGCTTGTCGACCACGTGCTGCCGGGCCGCTTCGCGACGTTCCCGGCGTTCCAGCATCCAGGCGGCCGCCCGCCAGTGCGTGGCCGCTGCCCGCCGCATCAGTTCGAGCGGCGTCAAGTCGGCCGCCATCTCCGCCCGCCGCACCCGGCGATCAAACTCCGGGTCGGCCTGCCGCTCGCGATAGATGGTCTTGCGATCGCAACCGACGTAGCGGGCGACCTTCCGCAAGCTCATGCCGGCGGTGATGAGCGCGCAGATTTCCCGCTGTTTCACTTCGTCTAACACATGTTTTCTAGCCACACAAACACTCCTCTCTAACAGGCAACTAACTATACATTTGTATCTCTCCCGTTTATAGCAGATGAAGTGGCCATTTCCCAATGAAAACTGTGCGAAAAAACAACCCATTTCGCCATCGCTTGCAGAAAGCAGCTCGACACACCGAGCCGTCGAAAGCGGAAGAAGGTCAGCCATAGAGAGCCGGACAGAGCCTCCATTCCCCCACGAAGGCAAACGACACGGAGTGTCGTGCTACGATCCTCTGAACCGGCCCAATAGCCGGCAACGTAACAACGTCCTGCGACCAATCCTTGCGCGCACAAAAAAACCGAGACTCCCCTTTCGAGGAGCCCCGGCTTTGTGGGGTTCATGTTGTGATCGGTTGCCGGCTTTGATGCTAAGTCCTGTGGGCTGTATCTCCGTCAGGACAACCGATGACGATTAACCTTAGTAGGTCAGGATCGCGTCGATACCGAACACGGTTTGGTTGAAGTCAGGCAGAGTAGCATCGGCTGGCAACCAGTTGTGACGCACTTCGGGGCGAATCACTACGTTGGCGTGCGGCTTGTAGTTCAGGCCGTAGGTGATACCGTACTGGCTGGTGCTGTTGTCAGCGGCCACGATTCCGTCGCTCTTCCACCATTCAACACGAGCACCAGCAGCCAGGCAATCGCTCATGGTGTAGAACAGGTATTGGTTGATACCAACCTGGGCACCAAAAGCACCACCAGCGGCGGTGTCGTCGTAACCAACCAAGTCGCTCTGGAACACGTAGTTCAGCTTGTCGCTGAGCGTGCAGTCCAGCACGATGCTGTGGCTGTAACCACTTTCACCAGCGGTGCGAGCACCGAAGTTGCCAGCGGTGGCAATGTAGGTCAAAGCAACATCGTCGGTCAGGCTGGTCGAGAAACCACCCAAGAAGCTGCTACCACCGTTCGATTGATCGAAACCAGTGTCCCAACCAAGGGTCCAACCAGCGTACACGTCGACACCGTCGATGCCGCTGTAGGTAGCCAACGCACCGGTGTGGGTGAACGGCTCGCTGTTGAACATGGTGTAAGCGTGGCTGTAGAAGAAGTTGTCCGGAGCGGTAACTACTTCGTAACCAACCAGCGTGAAGAAGTGACCAGCGATGATATTCCAATCGCCGAAGGCAACTTCACCGTACAGCTGAGGCATGGCCCAACCGTACACACCGTGATCGAGCGAGGCATCCCAAGAGCCTTGATTGGCATTGGCAGCACCGGGGTTGCCGAAGGCTTGGGTCTTCTGAGCGTCGGTACCGTACATCAGGTCGAACCGGAAACCCCAGTCCATACCGCAGCAAGGAGCTTCAGCAAGCTTCTCGGCATAGAACCATTGTTGGTGCAGATTCACTGCATCAGGCACATCGTTGAAGGCAAAGAGGTCGCCATAAGCGGACGACATGCGAGTCGAATCGCTGTGGTAACCAAGTTGGGTCCAACCACCGAAAGTGACGGCGCTGCAACCGCATGGATCAATGCAATCCATCAGGGTCCAGGGATCACCCAAGCAACAAGGGCCACACAGGTTAAGCCCGCACGAATCGCCACATCCACATGCATCGCTGCAACCAAGATCATCGCATCCAGTGCCAGGGTCTGCACAGCCGCATGCGGGCTCGCCGCAGTTGTAGCTTGTCAGATCATAGTTGAATGCCGTTTGGACTGCCGACTGCCCCAGCGCTGGGCCAGCGCTGATGGCGATCAAGGCACAGCCCATCGTCCATCTTACAATGTTCACTTTTAAGACTCCTTCTTCGGGGACTGTCGCTGCACATACATGTGCCGCGGAACGGGGGGAGTATTTGACGACGAACTACGCCGCTGGCGGGTCGAAGTTCGCGCTAACGACAAAACCGCCTCGCTGAACATATCGACGTCTGCTACCACCTACATGCAAATCTGCCGGGGCAACTTAGGCAAGAATCTCAAACTTCCCCCCCCAGATTGGTAAGCTGTAACGCTTGGCGAAAAGCTCAGGCGCAGCGAGGGGCAAACATTACTGGACACACAGGTCCGAATAAGCCGGAAGCCTAAGAGTTCGCGCCTCGAACTCCCCCCAAGCGAAGGGGTCGCAATGCCTGAAACGGCTAAGAAAAATGTAGCAGCCAGCGACCACCGAGTTCGATTCGGCCCCTCCGCCTGGTCGATGGTATCCCTGCGATGGCAGGCAGCTTGCCGGTAGCAGCGTTACTCGCTGCTCATCGCCTGCTCGTTCACAAACCAGGCGCCGCCGCTCAGGTCGCTGATGGTCTGTCGACGAAGTTGCAGGCCGAACACCACTGGCGGTTCCCCGCCAGGACGCACGAGTTTGAACTCCTGGAGCACCAGATACCGCCCTGACGACTCCCGCAGCCCGGCCTTAAAATCGCCTGGCACCACTTTCGAGCCCTCCGGCGCGGTGCTTAAAAGCTCGACCACGTCGTTGGTTTTGAACTCCTCCAAGGCCTTCACGGCGTTCTCGTTTTCGGCGTAGAACTTGGCCAGCGAATCGTCGAACGGACGGCGGGCCGTCGGTGGGTTCTTGAGTTCCGCGGCCGTGATCAGCTCGCCATCCATCACTAACTGGCACCAGTCGAGGCCCCATTCGGCCGCTTCGCGAGCCAGGATGCTTCTGACGACCCAGCCGTTGACCAGCACGCCAGCGCCGACAGTGAGCGACATGGCCAAGCCGGTCAAAGCAGCGGTACGCCCGACGAGCTGCCCGTCGGAATGGGCGATTTTGTAGAGCGCGAAGAGCGAGAAAATCACCCCAATCAAGGGGAGCACCACCAAACTGGGAGTCGCAACCGCGGCCAGCGAAGCCACGCCGAGCACCGCCGCCAACACGGCGAGGCCAGATACCGATCGGTACTCGGCAACCGCCTGCACATCGTCCGACAGGTAATTCTCGGGAACCGGTGACTCCGTGGTGGTTTCGCTCATCGTTTCGCGGTGATCCTATTTCGCGTAATCGTTAGATACGAGCGTCAACGGCGACTAACGTTTCACCCGCAAGCTTTCTTGCTTCTCAAGGCCTGCACGTTGCTTGCTGAAGTCGTTCACGTAATCGCTCAGGGAAAACCCTTTTCCAGCACCCAGATTGTCCTTGTTTAGTGCGGTTTGAGCAATGCTCAACCAGGCAAGATCAGGGTTGGTGATCGCCGAATCGCCATTCTGGTGCACCAAAGCACCGCCGAAACACTCCCGTTCGAACGGGGCTGCGTGCAGCGTAGCGGCCACCAGGCACATCATCAACCAACCAGCAACCGCCGAAGTCAGCGGTCCGCCGACCGTGTCGATCGGATTCTTGAATCGCATCCGCGTTTTCGACAGCAACTGCGAAGCCACCCGGTGCATCAGGATGAACGCCAGCACGTAGATGGCCCAAATGAACAGGAAATCGAGCACAAACGTGTACTCGCCCATCCCCTTGTCGGCGGCTAGCTTGGCCAGCGGCTCGTAGGTGCCAAAGGCAATCAACCCGCTCAACAAGATGTTGATGATCGAAAGCGTGTTGCTCCACAGCCCTTTGTCGATGCACATCGCAAAAGTAGCGAAGAAGATCGTAGCGAGGATGGCGTAGTAAAGGTAAATCATGGGACGATTTCAGGAGTCGAGGATATGCGGTTAGCGACGACTGGCGTCGGTGTTGTTCTTCAGCAGAGGGTCGGAGCTAGGCTCCCTTGAGAATGCGTTGCGCCTCGGGAATGCTTGTGACCCCTTTGGCGACCAGCAAAATGGCTTCTTCCTGGAAGGTACGCATGCCCGCCATACGTGCGGCTTTTCGCAACAGGTCGAGCTTCGGCTGCTTGATCAGCACTTCGCGAACCTTATCGTTCACGATCAACAGTTCGAACAAGCCGGTCCGTCCCACGTAGCCGACGTTGCCGCAGACCTCGCAAGGCTTCTCCAGTTCCTCCGGCTTCGGCGGACGATAAAGATTTTGCACCTTTCCGGGAGGAATGCCGAGCTTCTTCAGCATGTCGGGCGTTGGTTCGTAGCCGACTTTGCAGCTTTCGCAGAGTTTGCGGATCAGCCGAGTGCACAACACGGCCGTCACGGTTTGGGCGAACTCCTTGTGCGGCACCTTCTTCTGCAGCACCCGCAGCAGAGCCTCTGGGGCTTCGAGCGCCTGAGCGGTGGTGATCAGCAGGTGGTTCTCTTCCACTTCGCCGAACAGGATCTTGGCCGACTCGGCATCCACCAAATCGCGAACGATGTACACGTTGGGATACGTGCGAATAAGTGGTGGAAGGATGCTGGCCGGCGTCTCTCCTTGCTTGGCGTCGTACGTGTGTACGGCCACGTTTTCCATGTCGCGGGCGGGATTATGCACCTCGTCGATGGTTACAAAGTCTCGCATCAGCCGGTCGGTTTCGAGGATCGAAACATCGGTGAGCGTCGTGAGCCCCCCTTCAGGCGGGGCGGCAATAACGAGCAGGCCTTCGTCCATGGCCATCAGCTCGGACCATTGCTCTTTGATCTTCTCTCGCATGCCGAGATCGTCGTAGGTAACCAACTTAACTTGGCTGCCACCGCGTAGTTCGAGCAGCACCCGTTCGCCAGTTTTGGTCCCCTGACTCACGATCGGGCAGATGTACTGAATGCCCTCAAACTTGGCGGCAAACTGGCCTTCTTGCTTCTTGCGACGCTCGGTGATGTCGAGATTCGCCAGCTGCTTCATCACGGCCAGCATCACGTCGCCGGAGTCGCGTTCGCGGGCTTCGCCACCGTGCCAGACACCGTCGATCAGGTACTTGACCGATACGCCGCCTTGGCCGTAGTCGAGCACCATGCGTTCGCTTCGGCGGGTCGCCAAGTCGGCCACCAATTCCTTCACCAGCAAATATCCAGGCGACTGGCGGGCGTAGATCAGGTTGCCTTTGTTAGTGCTCTCGTCGCCGCCAAAGGCCGACAGCTCGACCGGGGCACCCTTTTCGTAGTCGGGCACCTGTTCGCCGATGCGAAGCATATGGCGGAACCAGTCGCTCGTGAACACCTTCTGGTGCTGCTCAACCGACTTGTTATAGGTCACCGTGTAAGCAATAAACGGGCCGAAATAGGCCAGCGTCAGCAGCGAAATGCCCACCACGTAGAAGGGCACGATCACCATCACCAGCATGGCGATCGGGAACGGGAAGTAGAAGATCGGATTCCATTTACCGTAGCCCAGATCGTAGATCTGCGAGCTGCGGTTTACCCAGTCGCCGGTTAAGGTCCAGAGCATGACCAACAGGATCACGGGAATGATCTTGAGCCAATGGAGCGTACCGCTGCCGCGTTTGGCGTCGACCTCGACGCCGGTCCAAATGGTCGGTGCGGCTGGCTCCTCCGCAGCGTCGTCGATGGCCGAGCCACCCTCCTGCTCCTCGCCGGCGGGGGCTTCTTCCGCGCCCGCGTCGTCTTGGGCCCATACAACTTGCGAAGGTGCGCCCACTGCCAGGACCAAGGCCAGTGCACAAAGCGCCATATAAAACAATCGGTGCATCACAGAATTCCGCCTTGCGCTACGTCGATACCCTTGAGTGCCATCTTCAATGCTTCGCGGTTCGGGGCCACTTCCATGGCCACGGTGCGGTCAATCAATTGGTCGTCTACCAGTTTTTTGAGACTTTGCGTAAAGTCTTGCATGCCATCTTCCGCCCCGATGCGAATCGCGTCGGGCAGCTTGTCGTCGTCTTCGTCCAGCACCAACTTTTTCACGGTCGGCGAGAACGTCATGATTTCTACCGTGGGCACCCGGCCGACGCCGGGCTTGATGCTCTTGAGCAGTTTCTGAGCGATGATGCCCCGCATGTTAAAGGCAATCGCACTCCGCAACGCCGCGTGCATGTCCTGCGGGAACAAGTCGAGAATACGGCCGATCGTCGAAGCCGCACTCGAAGCGTGGATGGTTCCGAACACCAAGTGACCCGTTTCCGCCGCGTGAATCGCGGTCATGAACGTTTCTCTGTCACGCATTTCGCCCACTAGCATCACGTCGGGATCTTCCCGCACCGCGTGCTTCATGCCGACTTCGAAGTCGACCACGTCCAAACCAATTTCGCGTTGGTTGATCAGGCACTTCTCTTCGGAGAACACGAATTCGATCGGATCCTCCAGCGTGAGAATATGCTTGCGGTACCGGCGGTTAATCCAGTTCAGCATCGAGGCAATCGTGGTACTCTTGCCCGAACCGGTAACGCCCGCCAGCAGTACCATGCCTTGATCGAACGTGCACAGGCTCTCGATCGACGGCGGCAGGTTCAGCCCCTCGAAGTCGGGAATCCAGCTACTAACCCGCCGAGCGACCATGCCCATATGCCCGAGCTGTTGCAGCAGGTTCACACGGAATCGCCAGACGGTGCCATCGACTTCGCAAGTGTGGGCAAAGTCGGCCCCGCCGTCGCGTTCGAAGATCTTGCGATTCCGCTCGTTCATGAGCGGGTAACACAACTGCACCATCTGCTCATCGGTGATGGGGTCGCCCTTCATCGGGCGGAGCGAGCCGTCGACACGGACCATCGCCGGCTTGCCCACCTTAAGGTGCAAGTCGCTCGCTTCCAGTTTCACGCAAGCGCGGAACAGCTTGTCGACCTCCAAAGTAGGTCGCACATGCATGAGACTCGACTTGACGTCGTCATGCTCAGCCATAGAAAGATGTCCTGTCTCTGTTGGTCCCGGAAATGCAGCCCTGCCACGGTTCAGCTGGCACGGCAGTTGGCCAAACCTCTAGTTTACACAGAACAGAAGGCCGAGTGCACACCCCTGAGCCGAAGAAAATGGGGCCGTTTGGCCGGTTCCGGGGGATCGTACAGCCCGTCGGCCCACCGCAGTGGAAGCCGAATCGTGCCATCGTGGTACTTTTTGGCGTTTCCGCCCTGCTGGAGAGCGATTGCAGCCGATCTAGCAGCCCCCGCGCCGCCACGCTCGGGCCCCCAACAACAGGGCGACAGCCGCCAGCACCGCGGTGCTTGGCTCGGGAACCGCAGCCGGCGGAATCTCTCCCGCGTCGCCCGTGGCGAAGTTAGCTTTCCACACTTGGTAGTCCCCGACGTCGACCCCCGCGAGGCCATCCCCGGCAAACCCAATGGCCGTCTCGTCCTCCGCCCCCAAGTGATCCCGCCACACAGTGTAGTCGGCTAGGTCGACCAGGCCATCGCCATTAAAGTCGCCAGCCACGGGCATCGTGCCAACCGTGAGCACGGTGTAGCCAGCTAGGTCACCGGTGGTGAGATACTCGAGTGTGTAATCATCGCCAGCAACCGCGTCGGTGATCGGTGCCCAGTCGCCAAGTTCGAAGGACCAGTAGCGAATAGCGTCGGTGCCTTCGACCAGATCGAGGAAGTCGGCCATGGAATCGCCGGCCTCGCCAAAGAGGGCGAGTTGGCCGCCGGTGGAGAGGTTGAGAAATCCCCGGGGAGTTGCATACTCGAAAAAACTCAACTCTCCCTCGACTTGGACAAGTCCACCACGGGTAATCGCAAGGGCTCCATAGCGAATCTCAACATCGCGAGAACTAATCCACGTAGAGCCTTCCCCGTCGACAAGTACCTCTGATGTAGTATCCCATCGCATGCCAATAAGCCCATCGGTGTTCGTAACCACCGCTCCGTCAGTAACCCTAAGCAACCCATCACCCCTTCTACCGACATAAATTGGACCTACCGCCCAACTTGAGCCTTTACCAGAAACCACCACCTGCCCCGAAGAGCCAAGCTCGTATCCGATATAGCCGAATAAGGAAGTATTCACGGTGCTCCCTCTGGTAATGCTCAAGTGTCCGCTTCCGGTCCCCCCGATATACAGACATTCAGAAGTCGACCAATTGGAACCGCTGCCGTCAATTTCGACCTTGGAGACCGACAACGAGGATTTGCCAATGTAACCGTCTGCACTTAGTACCGATGCCCCATTCGTAACCAGAAGCGAACCTGAGCCAAATTCACCAATAAACAGATCTCCCTCGCAGGTCCAATTTGAATCGGGACCATCGACATAAACACTTCCAACTGCTCCGCCTTGTTTACCTATCATCCCATTCACATTTTCTACGATGGCTCCTGACGTAATCGACAAGTCTCCGTGGCCTTGTTGACTAACTCCACTCGAACTGTGGAAGCCCGAGTTGGGTGAATTGATTGATGATTTTACAGCGCAAGCGGGCTTCCGTTTGTTGGTTTTCGAATACTCGGTTTTTGAGATGGCTCCCAAAGCTTTGTTTCACTCGGTACATGGTCGTTTCCGCCAAGCTTCTACGATGATAGCCCACTTCCTCTTTCCAACTCCTACGCCCCTTGCGTCGAATCTGACGAATTGCCTCGTCCCGGGGCAAAGGCTCCTCCGCAGAGTTGCCATGTTGTTTGATCTTGGCGTTGTGCTGCGGCGGAATCACCGGCTCAATGCCTTCGGATTCCAGCCCTTCATAAACCTTCCACTTGTCGTAACTACCGTCGCCGTGAAACTTTTTTACGGGCTGCTCCACCTGCTCCAGCATTTCGGGAACCGCATCGGCATCGTGGCAACTGTTCTCGGTCAAAATCTCCGCCACAATCTCGCGGGTGTCAGGATTCACCGACAAATGCAGCTTCCGCCATGTCCGCCGCTTCGACTTGCCATGCGTCCGCATCTTCCATTCGCCCTCGCCAAACACTTTCATGCCGGTGCTATCCACCACGATATCGATGTCGCCCCTCTTGTTAGCGATATCGAGCGAAACATTCAGCTTGCTGGCTCGCTTGGCGAGCGAAGAATAATTGGGAATCGCTGCCTCGACGCCCAACATCGCCACCAGCGAGCGGCCGAATCCCTCAGTCTGCCGATAGGGAAGTTTCAGCAGTTCGCGAATCGTCAGCAAGCACTCGATCGCCGTATCGCTGAAGACAAAAGGGCGACCGACTTTTGTCTGGTCGTTAGGATGTTCCCAGTTCTCCAACGCCTCGTCGCTAAACCAAATAGTGATGTTTCCACGCTCGATGAGCGACTTGTTATACTCCTTCCAGTTCGTGACTTTGTAGGTTCGTTTTTCTTTCGTAGCCATGTTCGATCTCCGTAAAAAAGGTACGTGGTTCCATTCCACGTTAGTTTTTACGGAGGTTTGTGACTAATTGTTCAACAAGGCCAGTCTCCGTCACCATATTTCCCGATGTAAAGATCCTTCGAGATAGACCATGTCGACCCCACTCCATCGACGCAAGCTTCTCCAATTGCACCTTCGTGGTAGCCTAAATAACCGGTCGTTGATGAGATTTGAATGCCGTCTGAAATTGACAGCATGCCTGTTCCTGAATGCCCAGCCCCCAAGGCACCTGAACCATTGATATCAAGATTAATAGTAATACTATTTCCAGGTGAGTGATCCAGGGTGAGAGTTTGTACGATTCCATGCGTCGCATCGAACGCTAGATCAACATCACTTACCAAGCCGTGGGTCTCTATTGTTCCTACGCCAGTAAGTTTCTCGATCGAGGCAATTAATCCACCCGTCGAGAGCGTTCCTCCGTCGAAGTGAATTTCCCCTGAAGCACCTTCTTCGAAAGCAACAAATGTTTCATGATTGACGGTTACCAAAGCTCCATCTGAGATAGAGAGAAACCCAGTGCCCCAATGCCCCACGTATAGATTTCCAAGATTCGTCCAAGTCGAATCGTGGCCAGCAATGCTGACAGAATTCGCGGCATCAGTACTATAACCGATGTTACCCGAGAAATTACGAACATATCCACCATCGGCAATAGTTAAAGTGCCGTTTCCAAATCCACCAACATAAAGTGTACTGAGGTTGTCCCAAGTCGAACCTGCGCCTTCAACAACCACCTCCCCCGTAGACCCCGATTCGTAGCCGATACCCGATATTGAATTACTTTCAAGAGATCCGCCATCAGAAATTATTAGTGTCCCAGTGCCGCTGTTTCCGACGTACAGAAACCCCTCATTGAGCCAGGTTGATGCCGCGCCGACAATACTGACTCGGCCCACCGATCCAGTGCTATTGCCGATGTAGGTCGAGTCACTGCTAATTTTAGCGCCGTTGCCGACTGCGAGTTCGCCATGCCCGTCTAGGCCTACGAATAAGTCACTTCGGTCTATCCATGTCGATTCGGCTCCATCGACTCGCACTGTTCCCGTCGCCCCCGCACGGTAACCGATACGAGTGGTACCACTCACAATTTCTCCACCATTTGTGATAGACAAATCGCCGGAGCCAAACGTTCCGACGGTCAAATTACCTGTAGTCCAGGTCGAACCAACACCATCAACAGTGGCAATCCCCGTTGCCTTCTGGTGGTACCCGAGCGATCCAGAATTCGAGGCAACCTGCACTCCATCGGCAATGCTCATTGTCGCCATGCCTCGGTTTCCCACGCCCAAAATTGCCGAACCATCGACCTCAAGATCGATAGTTATGTCTTGCCCTGGAAGTGTTTGCAGAAGAAATGACTTCTTCATCCCGTGGGATGAATCGAATTGGAGATTGAAATCGCTGACCAGTCCGTTTGTGTAGATTGCGCCTTGACCGGTCAACTCTTCCGAAGAAGCTAACAAGCCGTGGGTGATGAGCGTACCATTCGCAAAGCGAATTTCCCCCTGCACATCGGACGAAGAAGCTACTGAAGTTAGTCCAGCCACATTTACAGTCGCATCGTTCAGAATTGAAAGCGTTGCATCACCAGCCACCCCCACGGACAGGGAACCACTGATCGTCATTGACGACGTTGCGCCATCAATGGTGGCTTGGCCACTGGAATTAGCATGCGATGCTAATCTCATCGAACCACTACTCAAGGTTCCTCCGCTGGTTACGAATAGGGATCCGCTACCACCATAAGTTCCAATATCCAGGCGACCGGAGGAAGCATTGGCGATTAGGGAAGCATCATCGGCAATCGTCAGAGTTCCCGCCCCACGATCTCCGACCGTCAGCCATCCACGATTCGACCAAAGGGTACCAGCCCCCTTGAGTTCGACTACCCCAGCTTCCTCTGGCCCCCCACTTATGTAACCGGATAAGCAGCTTATATATCCCGCGTTGGTAACGGAAAGTATGCCGTCGACATAGAGTGCGTTGTTGATCCAAGCTGAACCGGGGCCTTCTATGTTTGCTTGACCATGCTCAAGCAAGTAACCATTCATGCTCTGAACTTGCCCACCACTGTTGACCGATAAAACACTTTCGCCTTGAATACCTACCTCAAGAATAGTATTCGTAAGTGTTGAACCGGCCCCTGAAACAGTGACCTGCCCCGTCGAGCCTGCATAGACACCGAGCTCTACTCTCCCAAAACTCACGCTGCCACTATCCGTGATGGAAAGAGAACCGTCGCCGTATCTACCAATCTGAAAACGACCACTGCCGCTCCAGCTTGTGCCGACGCCATCCACCGTCGCTTGGCCAGAAGAGCCAGACTGGTATCCCATGTAGACATTCCAGGTTAAGAGATCACTATCTCCGTCTAGAGACAACGTGCCATCATCTCCGTCGCCGAGATAAGCGGTCGTGCTACTCGTCCAAGTCGTCGGATCGCTCGGGTCCACGTCCCCGCTCCACGTGATCTCTCCCCGGCCAACAGTCGGCAGACACAACAGGACAACCAGCGCAATCGTGGCGTGGCGTGGCATGAGAAGCACCCCCTGAGACGTTTCGATACGGCCGCGTGAATGGAATAGGAACCCGCTACGAGTATAACCGAAACCGGGGAGAGATCGAGCTTGACCAGGGTGACCAGGGAAGGCTGAAGTAATAAGGGAGCATAGACAAGTGATGGGGGCAAATCGTTGCGACGCCCTGTCACACCGGCATATGGACGGGGGATGCCGCCGATGGCCTCCCTTTCATTGGCTGGATTTGCGGATTGCCTGTATCATGTTTGGTACACTCGCGACGCTCGACAGGCTTCTAGAACACGGGGAGAACAGCGATGACAGCTTGCTGGCGGTGGTTGATTGGTGGTTTGCTGGCGATCGTTCCGCAGGTCTCGTGGGCCGAGTTCGAGGTGGCCGCGTTGGCGGGCGATGCCTCGCCGGATGGTAACGGGTCGCTCGCCCTGTTTGCCGCGCCGGCGTTGAACGATCTGGGGCAGGTGTCGTTTCTCAGTCAGCTTTCGGGCACCAACGCAGGCTCGTCCGACGACATCGGTTTCTTCCGCCGCGACAGCGGAGGGCTGGTGAACATCCTGCGCACTGGCGATACCTACCTGGGCGAAACGGTCATCGGCTTTCAGCCGACCATCGCGAGTCTCGACAACCATAGCTTTGTGTCGGGCGTAACCGGGGTGACGCAAGGGGCCGGATTCCTGCTGCATGGCTTTCGTGGCAACGGTTCGACGATTGCTCCGCACGTGCCGCTCTACAGCGCGAGCCCCACCGGCAATAACAGCCTCTTCCGACTGACCGCGACCGGCTACAACTACGATGGCGACCTCATCTACTCCGCGATATACGATGGCACCAACGCCGAGCAGGGACTCTACCGCCAGCTCCGCGGCCAGAACACGACGACGCTCGCTTTGCAAGGCGACACCGCTCCGCGTGGCGGCACCTTTGGCAGGCTTGGATTCGGCTCGACTCAAAACAGGGTCGGCGACGTCGCTACGTTTGCCACCGTGGAGCAAGGTAGCTCGACCGATATCGAATCGCTGCTCCGCGTCGTCGGTTCGAACCTCGAAGAGCTAGTGCGACAAGAGGACG
Organism: Aeoliella mucimassa; assembly: GCF_007748035.1. Taxonomy (NCBI): domain Bacteria; kingdom Pseudomonadati; phylum Planctomycetota; class Planctomycetia; order Pirellulales; family Lacipirellulaceae; genus Aeoliella; species Aeoliella mucimassa. Next base: position 1,351,859 of record NZ_CP036278.1, on the reverse strand, counting down.
TTGCCAACGACGGATCGACCACCATCGAGTCGCTGCTCGGCCCGGCCACGTTTATTGGCAATTCGCAGAACGTGGCCTTCGTGGCCGAGTACTCGCAGCCAGGCGTGCTCCGCGACGGGGTATTCCTGGCCGGCGACAACGGCATCGAACTCATCGCACCCGGGCTGCTGCCTGGTAGTCCCACGGCCGCTGATGAGATTCGGGTGTTCGGCATCAGCGACGACGATACGGTTGGATTCACTACCGAGTTTATCGGGGGGGGACTCGATGCGCTGTCGGGCGTCTACACCGCCGATGTCGATGAACTTACACTCGTCGCACTCGAAGACACGCTCGTACCGCGCGGGGGGAGATACTTCCGCCGATTCTTCGACAACTCGGCGACGATCAACGAATCGGGCGATTTAGTGTTCATGGCCGAACTCTCGAACACTCGCAATGGCTCGGTCAGTGGACGGGGGCTGTATCACTACTCCGAGAGCACCGGGCTGAGCACCATCGTCGAAACCGGCGACGACCTGGCCGGCGAAGAAGTCACCGGGCTCGAGTTCTCGGGCACGCCGCTGGTGAGCCCTACGCAGTTTCCCGACGCTACGCTTGCGGGACTCAACAACCTGGGGCAGGTCGCGTTTCTGTTCGTGTTGGACTCCGGTAGCGCGGAGGGCATCGCCATCTGGACGCCCGATGCCCTGCCTGGTGACTTCAATGGCGATGGACTCGTGAACTTGGCCGACTACACCGTGTGGCGCGACCACCTCGGCGCGGCCGACGAGTCGGCGATCAACAATGCTGGCGACGGACTGGCGGGGGTCGACTTCGGCGACTACGACCTGTGGAAAGCCAACTTTGGGGTCGGCACGTCGACCGGAATCGCCGCCGCCAGCGTGCCGGAGCCGTGCACGCTGCATCTGATGCTGCTGGTCGGCTTGTCGATTGTGTTCACGCGCTGGGCAGTGTACCGTTAATAGTAGTGGACGCGAATTTCCCTCCCCTTCTCTCTCGATCTTATTATGCTTGGCACCTCGAAGCTTCTCGCTGCGTCGTTTACTGTTCTCTTGCTTGCGAGCATGGCCGCTGGCCCGCGCGTCGACGCCCAGACAGCACGTAACCCGATCATCCACGCCGATGTGCCGGACATTTCGATCATGCGTGTCGACGACACGTACTACATGAGCAGCACTACGATGCACATGAGCCCGGGGCTGCCTATCATGAAGTCGAAAGACCTCGTCAACTGGAGCCTCGCAAGTTACGCGTACGATGTGCTCGACGATGTCGACGAGCTGAACCTGAACAACGGCAAGCATAGCTACGGGCGGGGTTCGTGGGCGAGCAGCTTGCGGTATCACGACGGAGTGTTCTACGCGTCGACGTTTTCGAACACCACCGGCAAGACCTACATTTATTCCACTCGCGACGTAGATCACGGGCCGTGGCAGAAGCGGAGCTTCCGCCCGATGTTGCACGACCACACGTTGTTCTTCGACGACGATGGCAAGGCTTACATGCTGTACGGTGCCGGCGAGATCAAAATCGTGGAACTCAAGGACGACCTGACCGGCCTCCAGCCCGACGGGGTGAATCAGGTGGTGATTCGCAACGCTAGCGCGCCGGCCGGCGACAACATCATGCTGCGGGCCGAAGGGAGCCAACTGTTCAAGGTGAACGACAAGTACTACTTGTTCCACATCACCTGGCCCCGCGGCGGCATGCGTACCGTGGTGGTACACCGCGCCGACAAGATCACTGGCCCGTACGAGGGACGACTCGCTTTGCAAGACAAGGGAGTCGCCCAAGGGGGACTGATCGACACCCCCGATGGCGACTGGTACGCCTACCTGTTTCAGGATCATGGCTCGGTCGGGCGCATTCCCTACCTGGTTCCGGTCACCTGGCAAGATGGTTGGCCAGTGATCGGAAACGATGGCAAAGTGCCGATGGAGCTACCGCTGCCAGCGAGCGAAGGGCTGATTCCTGGCATTGTCGACTCCGATGAGTTCACCGCGAGCGAATCAGCGAAGCTATCACCGGTGTGGCAATGGAACCACAATCCTGATGACTCCAACTGGTCGCTAACGGCTCGCCCAGGCTACCTGCGAACCACTACCAGCCGCGTGGACGAGAGCGTGCTCTCCGCCCGCAATACGTTGACCCAACGCACCATTGGCCCCGAGTGCACCGGCGAGATTGCCCTCGACGTATCGGGGCTGAAGCCGGGAGATATGGCGGGGCTGATCCTGCTTCAGAGCAACTACGGACTCGTGGGTGTCGAAGCCACCGACCACGGCAAGCAACTGGTGATGATCAACGCCGAAACGAGCAAGCCGGAAGTCGTAGAGCAAGTGCCGCTCGAGCAGTCGCGAGTTTACCTGCGAGCCGAGTGCGACTTCCGCCAGCAGGCCGACCTCGCCCGATTCTTCTACAGCCTCGACGGCGACACCTGGCACCCCATCGGCAACCAACTACACATGACCTACACGCTCACCCACTTCATGGGCTATCGGTTCGGGCTGTTTAATGTCGCAACCGAAGAGCCAGGCGGGCAGGCTGATTTCGATTACTTCCGAATCAGCAACTCCAGAAACTCCCCCTAAGCGATCAACGCGGGAAAGCCCTCGCGTGGAGCCATTTGCACTTACACCAGCATGCGAACCGGAATGCCTCGTTCGGCCATCACTTGCTTGGTTTCTTCGATGGTGTACTCGCCGAAGTGAAAGATGCTCGCAGCCAGTGCTGCGTCGGCTTTGCCTTCGAGAATGGCGTCGGCCAGGTGCTCGGGCTTGCCGGCACCTCCGCTGGCGACCACCGGAATGGTAACCGCTTCGCTCACCGCGCGGGTGATCTCGAGATCATAGCCATCTTTGGTGCCATCGCAGTCCATGCTGGTCAGCACGATCTCGCCGGCGCCGAGTTCCTCGACCCGCTGCGCCCACTCCACGGCTTCGAGACCAGTCGGCAAGCGACCGCCGTTGATGTGTACTTCCCACCGCTCACGGCCATCCTCGCCGACGATGCGTTTGGGGTCGATGTTCACCACAGTCGCACAGCTACCAAACCAGCGAGAGACCTCGCTAACCAGCTCCGGCGTTTTGACCGCAGCCGAGTTGATGCTCACCTTCTCGGCCCCGGCGGTAATCAACGCCTTGGCGTCGGCCAGCGTGCGGATGCCACCGCCGACCGTGAATGGCATGAACACCCGCTCCGCGGTACGACGCACCATGTCGAGAGTGATCGCCCGCGCTTCGTGGCTGGCAGTGATGTCGAGAAACACCAACTCGTCGGCCCCTTCGGCTTCGTACCGGGCGGCCACTTCCACCGGATCACCAGCGTCGCGAAGGTTCACGAAGTTCGTGCCTTTCACGACTCGGCCTTGGTTCACATCGAGACACGGTATCACACGGGCAGCAAGCATAGGAAAATCGAGACTCTGGATGTGGAAACGAAGGCGACAACAGGCAATCTAACAACGAGCCGACTTGCGTTTCTTGCCGACCCGGTCCATTGATTCTACCTTGGCAATCGCCTCGGTAGCCAGCGGTACCTTGCAGCTGGTGTCGCCCATGTCGACTTCGACCTTCCCCAGGCGTTTTGCCGCCGCTTTGGCCGATTTCAGCAGCGGTTTGACGTAGCACCCCACGCAAATCACGAAATTATTCATCGCGTATCGCACCCCGTTGGGAGCGGTATCGATTTGCTCGACAACCGTATCGACTCGCTCGGTCACCTCGCTGAGATCAAGCTGATCATCTGGCAACGTAGCCAGCAGCAGCGCGTAGGTGGTCCAACCGGTTGCTGCTATCAACGGCTGCTTCGACTTCATCCACTTCAACGCAAGCGACCGCCCGTGAGGGCTCTCGGCCGCCACCGGTGCTACAGCATATTCGCCGATCATGCCCCAACCAGCAGCCTTCACCCAGGAGTCTAGCTGCTTTTTGGTCATTTGCGGTGGTTCGACCACCATGCCAGCCAGGTACATGGCGTCGGAGTTACCCGTTTCGTACAACTCGATCGCCAGCGAATGATTGCCTTTGATCTGCTTGGCAATCTTCTTTAGCTGACCGATTTGCACTCCGAAGCAATCGATGTTGCAACCATGGCGGGCGTAGGTGCGACGCGTTTGCTCGGCACCAGCCGCTTGCAAGGCCGACATCACTTCGGTCGTGGTATTCATGGCTGCCAGAATGTTGGTGGGAAGGACAGTACGTCGCTCCCTCGCATTCTAGCGTCGCGATGCGGCGGGTTGCAGTCCTTCGAAATCGCCAAACGACTTGTAGATCTTCGCGAACGGAGGCTTGAGTCCCTTGGCCGCCTTGAGGATCGACTTGGCGTCGTCGCGAGCCAACGCCCGGTTGAGCTTCGTTATCGCAGCCCGCTCTTGAGCAATCTTCGTGTCGAGCGCTTCGATGGCCTCGGTGTCGAGCCCAAACAGCTCTGCATCGAAATCGGTTTGCTCGACAACCGCCCACGAGTCGGAGGCAGCAAGAGCCATCTGCTTTAGCTCCACTTTATAGTGGGCATCGACATCGGCTGCCTTCATTGACATAGCGGGCTTCACGATCTCTTCCATGATTTCGTGGTAGTGGTTGAGGGCATCGATCGCGTAGTCGACACCAAGCTGTTCCCGGCGCTGTGTCGTAAGGTCGCGAATCGGCTCGAGCGCTTCGTGCGCTTGCTTTGGCTCGCCGGAAGCAACGAGTTCGGCCGCCCGTTCAATGGCTTGTAGCACAGGGTCTTCACTCACGACGGGAGCATTGAGCGTCGTGCGAACCCGTCCGATCAGGTCGGGGTAAGCTTGCAACAAGCGTTCGATCGCTTTGGCCGCTGGTTTGGCTTTTTCCTCATTGGTGAGCGCAAGTGCGGGAATGTACAAGCGATCGAAATCAAGCGATGCCGACAGTAGTTCCTGTTTCTGCTCGGGAGTAAGCGTCGATGGCGTGGCCAATTCGATGGCGACCCCTTCGGCCGGTACGGAATGATTGAGTGGAGCCTCGGCAAAACCGCGGGAGACAAACAGGCTAACCACTGCTGCGTGGGCCTGAATGAGTTGGGCAACGCGGGCATCGTCGGAGGTTTCGACCACTCGCACTCCATGCTCTGTGTCTTCGTGCTCCATGCTGATTTTGGAGGTCACACCAAAGATGGCAGCAAACAGCGGGTCGCGCATGCGAATCGGGCGATTATCGGAAACACGCGAGTACATGGCAGCTACGTGCTCTTGGATCTTAGCGGCTACATCGGGATCGTCGGACTCGGTCAATGTTTCGACACCGTTGTCGAGCAAGGTTACCTTGCGACGAATCTTGTCGTGATGCTCGAGCAGGTAGTGAAACGTATCGCGATCGGTCACAAAGCTGGAATCGCCTGCGCCCTCACCTTGCCCCGCGCCCGGGCCGTGACCGGCCCCCATGCCGCGGCCCATTCCCATACCACCACCAGGGCCCATACCACCGCCAGGACCACCTGCCCCACGCCCTCCGCGAAAACCACGCCCAGGTTGGGCATCGGCTGCGGCGATCAAAACGAACAGCAAGGCGAAAGACAAAACGAACAGACGTGAAAAGCGCATGAGTGAACCCCTGAGAGAAGAGAATGGAATCGTTTGTCACTCGATCGCTGGCTGGCTAGCACGTCAGTATACGATGAAAGCGACGCACGATGCCATCTGCATCAACGCGGTGCATAGCAATTTGCGGTTTATTGACGCATTCTCTCAACGAATTGGCCAATCGATTGTGCGGCATCGCACACAAACTCGAAAACATCCACTTGCGAATTACGCCCGCTCGATTTTGCACTCGGGCAAACTCTCGATGAACTGTCGCCCGTACGGTTTAGTCGCGAGTCGAGGATCGAGACACACGACTTTGCCAGTGTCGTTCTTCGTGCGAATCAGTCGACCAAAACCTTGCTTGAACTTGATGATCGCTTCGGGCAACTGATAGTCGCGAAATGGGTTGCCGCCGGAGATGCGAATCGCTTCGAGCCGGGCTTCGAGCAGGGGACGATCGGGCACCGCAAACGGCAGTTTGGCAATCATCACCAACTGCAATGCATCGCCTGGCACGTCGACACCTTGCCAGAAACTATCGGTGCCGAGCAGCACACTCCGGGGATTCTGCTTAAACTGCTCGACCAAATGGCTCCGTGGAGTACCATCGGCCTGCGACAGCAGTCGCAAGTTCTGCGAAGCGAGCCACTTGGTGAGCCCCGCGGCCGCTTTTCGCATGGAGTCGTAGCTGGTGAACAGCACGAACGCGCGACCATCGTACTCGGCAATGTAACGCTTCATCGCTTCCAACGACTGACGATCGAAGTCGTCACGCTTCGCCACAGGGTCGGGCATGCTGGGCATCGTGACCAACGTCGCCTGCTTGGCGTAGTCGAACGGGCTGCCGAGCCGTAGCGACTCGCACTGTGTGAGTCCCACGCGCGACTGAAAGAACTCGAAGCCATCCTTCTGGCGCCCCGCGGCCAATGTCGCGCTGGTCAGCACCACGCTATCGACCTGATCGAACAATTGCTCGCGCAGCGCACTACCGACTTCGAGCGGAGCCGCTGTGAGCGTCACCCTCGCATTCCCGCGACGCGTTTGATAGGCGTCCATCCAATACACGGTGTCGGGCGCGGTTTGCAGACGCCAGGCTTCGAGCTCGCCAGCGAGTGACAAGAGCCGATCGTGGGCCGACGTGAAATCGTGCCGGTCCGATTCGTCCTCCATGCGACTGCCAGCGTTCTTTACCTGGCGAGCCAGGGTGAGTAGCTCTTCGGCCAACCGCCCAGAAGCCAGATTCGGCGTGGTCACGCGGCCGTTCTTTGGCCCCTCGCTCACGGACCAGTGCCAGAGATCGCTGAACAGGTCGTCGGACTCCAGATGGCATCGCTCCACCTGGCGAGCAATGTTGGTGAAGCCATGATGCAGCAGCAACCCTTTTTGGGTGCGATCGTTATACAGCTTGTTCAGCGTGTACTCGATTTGCGAATTCGAAACCCGCAGCCCCAGATGATCGCCGGCCACGGCCTCGGCGGTATGAGCCTCGTCGATAATCAGCGTGTTGTAGTCGGGTAGGATGCTCACTCCATGCTGGCGAAGGGCCAAGTCGCTAAACAACAACGCGTGGTTCACCACCAGCACCTGGGCATGCTGCACCCGGCGGCGAGCCTTGTAGTAAAAGCACTTCTTGTAAGTCGCGCACCGACGACCTAAACAGTTGCCGCTGTCGCTAGCAACCTCTTGCCAGACACTCGGCAGCGGCTTGGCCGAAAGATCGGCCAACGAGCCATCGTTAGTCTCCCCCGCCCAGTGGTCGATGTCGCGGAGCTGGCTGAATTCGTCGTCCTGATTGAAAAGGCTATTCGCCCGCTTGCGCGCGGCCGCCAGCCGCCGGAAGCTCAAGTAGTTGCTCCGACCTTTGACGAGCACTGAGGAGAAATCACGCGGAATCACGCTGTTAAGCAGCGGAAGATCCTTCGCGATCAACTGCTCCTGCAGACTGATCGTATGGGTCGACACTACGACGCGGGGCGAACTTTCTTCCTGCGAATCGCTCGCAGGACGCTCGGCCGTAGCAGCCAAAATCGCTGGCACCAGGTAAGCAAAGCTTTTGCCGACCCCGGTGCCGGCTTCGACCACCAAATGGTGTTTGCCAGCAATCGCCTTGGCCACGGCCTCGGCCATGGCAAGCTGCTGCGGGCGGTCTTCGTACTGCTGCAGTCGCTTGGCGATGCGACCTTCGGGACCCAGGATGTCTGCGGTGGTAAGCTCCATCCCACTAGGGTAGCGTGTGAGAGGGATTCCAGACTAGGAGGCCTTCTACTCGGGCAACGGCTACACCATGGTCGCCGACTACGACTTCTTCAGACTGATCACCCCTTCGGTGGGGCTCGAAGCGGTTGCGTACAAACGCTTGGGAATGCGGCCCGACAGGTAGCTTTGCCGCCCCGCGATGCAAGCATGGCGCATCGCGTCGGCCATGGTCACGGGATCCTGGGCGTGGGCAATCGCGGTGTTGAGCAGCACCCCGTCGACACCGAGTTCCATGGCTGCGGCCACGTCGCTGGCGGCTCCCACTCCGGCATCGACAATCACCGGATAGTCGGGATCGTTCTCTTTGAGATACTCCAGGCAAATCCGAATGTTGTTGGGATTCAGGATACCTTGCCCCGAGCCGATCGGGCTGCCGGCCGGCATCACACTCGCTGCCCCCGCGTTCTTCAGCCGGCGGGCGACCACCGGGTCGTCGCTGGTGTAGCAGAGCACTTCGAAGCCGTCGGCTACCAACTGCTCGGTTGCTTTCACGGTTTCCACGGGATCGGGCAGCAGGGTCCGCGTGTCGGAGAGCACCTCGAGCTTCACCCAGCTTGCGCCTGGGTTCTCCAGGCCGAGCAGGATCTCGCGTCCCAAGCGAGCCACTCGCACAGCATCCTCGGCGCTAAAACACCCGGCCGTGTTCGGCAGCAACGTGTAACGCGAGGTGTCGATGGCGTCGAGCAGGTTGCGTCCCTCGGCGTCGATCAGCCGCTCGCGTCGCACAGCCACGGTAATGCAATCGGTGCCAGAGCGTTCGAGGGCTTCGCCCATCAGCTCATAGGTCGAGTACTTGCCGGTGCCGACGATCAGGCGACTATTCAGGGAATGCGAACCAACTTTCAGCGGCTCGACAGAAGCGGTATCGATGGTAGCGTTCAAGGGAGGAAGGGTGGGTTAAAGGGGAAGAAAATCAAACCGAAATCAACCGCCGCCGACCAGGGTGACAATCTCCACCTGGTCGCCGTCGGTCAGTTCGTGGGCAGCGTGCTCGGTGCGCGGTACCAGCTCGCAATTGACTTCAACAGCCACGTGCTTGGCATTCACTTCGAGCTCGGCCAGTAGCTCCGCAATGGTCGGCAGCTTCGAAACAACGCGAGGCTCGCCGTTAACTTGTAGTTGCATGGAAAGGACTACCTAGGATCACTGGTCGCGAATCGCAGTGGTACGGAATTGCTGCACGTCGAGCACCTGGAACGCACCGGCCTGAGGCTTGCCGGCGGCTTGCATCGAGGAGTTCCAAGGCATGATGTACGCACCAACCTGGCCACTCGTGGCATCGGCAATGTACACGATGCTGCTGGCAGGTTGGAAACCAGCCCGTCCGCGTGGCATGTTCGCCAAGCCGGTTACCATCAGGTACTTGGCATTCCGACCAGCGGTGGGGAAGTCCTGCGAGATGTTGTAAGTGAAGCGAGCGTTAAACTTGCCGGTCTTGGGATTCACGACTGCACCGACCAGGTCGCCGGTCAGGTAGTCGAGAAAGTACAAGCCTTCGACTTCGTTGTCGACCAAACCGGTCGCGATCGAGAAGCTCTCGTACCCTTCGGTCGCAGTAGCGTGTAGCGGCACTTGCGGCCACAGGCCTTGGATGTTCAACCCAAGCACGGCGCCCAGCATGATGCCGAAGCCGAGTCCAGAAAGCAGGAAAGTGGTTCTACCGCGGTGAAATTGGGAGCTTTGGCGTGCCTCGGTCATCTGCGTACTCCTTTGGACAAGGTGTGATTACCGCCCCATGCGACGGTCCGACTATTAATCGTACCGCGGCTGGCGATTATTCGCCACTGGTGCGAGCCGTTGCCAAAAAACGGAGTTGAGGGCCCTCGGAACGTCAGCCCAACAGGCTATTCGTCGCGGCCACCACCAAAACGGATCAGCAGGTACACGAGCGTCAGCACCGCCTGGGCGGTGGCGGCCACGTAGGTGAGGGCGGCCGAATTGAGCACGCCGTTGATGTAGTGCATCTCCTCCCGGCTGACGATCTGGTGCTCGACCAACTGCCGTTTTGCCCGGGCGCTGGCATCGAATTCCACCGGCAGATTGATCAACTGAAACACCACCACCGCGGCGAACATCACCATACCGGCAATGCACAGCAGGCTGCCAAGGCCCCCGCCGGAGGTCGACAGCTGCGAGAGCACGAGCCCGGCCATCAAGGTAAGCATGCCGAAACTTCCGCCAAATTGTCCCGCTGGTACGGCCAGATTCCGGATTACCAACGGCGCGTAATGTCGGGCATCCTGGATGGCGTGCCCCGCTTCGTGGGCGGCAATGCCCACCGCGGCCATCGACGGCTGATCGTAAACCCCTTGGCTCAGTCGCAAAACTTTGTGCGAAGGATCGTAGTGATCGGTCATCTGACCGGCAATCGGTTCAATTGGCACGTCGTGCAGCCCGGCCGAGTCGAGGATGAGCCGCGCGGCCCCCTTGCCCGACAACCGCGCACGCACCCGCGACGCCTTTTGATAATTCGACTGCACACGAGCCTGGGCCCAGAACGCCAGCAACATGGCCGGCGCGAGCATCAATAGATAGAGTGGGTCGAAGGGAAGAAACATAGTGGGTAACCTTCTTGGTCAGCAAATGTGGTCCGCCGCAATCAGAGACGGCTACCTCACTATACGCAGCTACTCCGATTCGGGTTCCGGTTTGTTATTGGGCAGTTCGGCAGCCGGTTCCGCTTCGGCAGAAGGTTCCGATTCAGCGGGTTCTACCGAGATGGTTTCGGGCGCGTTCGCAGGTTCAGCTGCGGCCGGCGACTCCGTTGGTACCGGCTCCACTTCGTCCGGTGGCGACGCACCCTGCGGTTTGTCTTCGCCGCTGGGACTCGCATCTTGGCTGGCTGGAGAATTTTCTGCAGAAGGTTGGTTTTCCGCAGCTGGTTGAGCGGGCTTGGCTGCTTCGTCAGGTTTCGCTGCAGGCTTTGCCGCGGCCTTATTCTTCTCTTGCTCCTGGCGTTCCTTCTCGCGTTCCTTCTCCGAGTCCTTAATGGCCTGCATCGCTTCGCGAACATCCTCCTGGGCCTGGAACTGAGCGGTCAGCATGTTGAACATACGAATGAATGGCACCGTGTACTTGCCTTGGATCGGTAGCGCGTGCTTGCCATCAGTAAGGATGAAGTTCTTCGACACTACCACATCGGCCGCCATCATCGGCCCTACCACCTTGCCTGAGTCGATAGTCGACTTTTGGGGATCGGCCAGGTTATAGGTCCGCAGTCGGTGGGCGAGCAGTTCGTTGGTGCGAGTATCTTCCGTCACCACTTGCTTGGCTTGCACCGCGTTGGTCGCCCGCATGTTGGTGGTCTGCACGTTCTTCGTCTGTACGAGATTCGACTGCACTTTATCGACATGAATCATGTTGCCGACGCTGTTGGGCAGTTCGGGAAACTGCTCGGCACCGAGTACCAATAGAGGGCGATTGTTTTGCTCGTCGTAGACATACAACCCCTGGCACTCGATCCGTTGGCTCTTGGTGGTTTTGATCAGCTTGTCCCGCAGCGACGCACCGAGAGCCAGGAACAACAGCGGGTATACGATCCAACGTTCGCGTTCAGTCATCTGCGCAGCCGGGGTCAGAGGTTAAAGGCTTCGAATCCAAGGCACCGGCCATCGTCGCCATCGTGCCTGTTTGCTCCCGATGGCCGCGGACCTATTGCTTCTTCTCGAAATATAGGCGACCAAACTTGGGATCGGAGTTTTTTTCTACCAGCGTGAAACCAGGTTTCTCGCCATCTTGCTGAAAATCGACGATAAATCGCCGCTTCTCGCCCGCCTTTTTCGTCGCGGTTTGGTCGTCGGCTTCCGACGCTTCGCTGGCGTCGAGCGTGATTTCGATCTCCGCCCCGTCGGGCGGCAGCAGCGTGAGCACTCGCCAGTGCCCTTCGCGGGGCTCGCTGTTGTCGCCGAGCGACATATGCACGGTCTTGTCGCCTTTGAACTGCAGCCGGATTGTAACCTCATGACCTTCCAGGTCGGTCTGCTCCAGCTTGTTCGTCGCATCCTGCACCGGCATTCCATTGCCGGTGGCCTTTTCGGAGTCCTGCGACTCCTGACGCTTGGCCACGCGTTCAGCCGCCGCGGCGGCCGTATCGGGTTGCCCCACCCACTCGCCAACCAGACGATCCCGAATCGACTCCTGACACCCACTCATCGAGGCCAGCACAACCAGACAAAACAATAGGGAGATCCGACGATTCACAGCAGCACCAAACTTGCGGGGGAGGACTTTCAGCGGGCACGAGCCCCTATTCTAGTTACCCTCGCAGCGGGCGCACAGTGAACCGCAGCAACGGCTCGTTCGCCCTAGTACAGCGGCTGCGAAAGCCCCTTTTCGTCGACCGCGTAGGGGAGCCAGGCCAGCGTGACCCCGGCGACGTCGATGTCGCTCTTGCGGGGCGATACCGCTATCGGCTCGAGCACCAGCCGCTGCGGATCGAACTCTTCTCGAAGCTGCTCGATGGTCTCGTCCCGTTCCCGCTGGCACTCTTCGAGGGCTGCGACGGCCTGATCGAGCTTCAACTTCGCCCGCTGGGCCTGCCCTCGTTCGGTGGCTGCTCGCCGGGCGGCCGAGGCACTCGACGACCGCCGGCGGGTGGTCTTGCCCCCCGAAATGACCGCCAGCACCATGTCGATGATAGTCCACACGAAGCTTCCAACTCGAGCCCAAAACTGGGTGTTCTGCTCGTCGTAGTAGGCCTTCGCCCGCTCGACTCGATCGCTGGCGGTATCGATCTTCTTTTTGTAACGAGCTTCGACCTCGTCGATTTCGCGATCGCGGGCCTCGCGGGCTTTCACCACCAGTCGCTGGCGGAAGTCCCCCTCGCTCTCGCCGACTTCGGAGTAGAGGTCCAACTGCTTGGCTTCCCACTTCTCGAGCTTCTCGGTGCGATAGAGATGATCCTCCAGGTCGTCAGCCAGCTTCTTATACGACTTGGCTTGCAGCAATTCGGTTGGAAGTTCGTCGAACCCCGCTTCGGCTTCCGGTGCTTCCAGCAGTTGGTACGGCTGCTCCAGCACCTCCGCCTGTTGCCATGCGCCGGAAGCCAAAGGGCTGCTAACAGCCACCATCGCCTGACGATCGAGCCAGCGATCGACCTCGTGCGTCTTGCTTACGAAGTGCACTCGCGTGTCGGCGACCAACCCGGCGCGGTATTCCAATCGCTGGCCTTCAGGCAACACTCCCTTGGTAGCGACAAAGCGTTCGATTACGTCGCCTGGCACCACCGGGCGGGTGGGCTTGGGTGCGCCGGACTCGGCGGAGGGTGCCGACGTAGCTTGCGACTGTGATGTGAACTTCTCTCGCACCGGGTCCATCAACGTCTTGATCGCCCCGCGGGTCAACGGCCCGCCTAGGTAGCTCATCGCCCAGCGCGTATGAAACACCTTCGGCGCTTCTTCGTGCACGTTATTCATCAGGAACACGCGACTACCGAGCGCAGCCAGTGTGACTTCCATCGCCCGCTTGTTGAACTTCGCCCCCGCCTGGGCCGAAGCCCCTTCGAGCCCTTCGATCACGCGGGCTTTGTCGCGTTCGGTTTGCAGTCGGCCGAGAAACCAAGTGCCGCAGTTCGACAGGCCTTTGTAGTCGAGATCCACCGGGTTCTGCGTCGCCAGCACGCACCCCAAGCCAAACGCCCGGGCTTGCTTGAGCAGGGTGAGCATCGGCCGCTTACTGGGTGGCTCGCCGACCGGCGGAAAGTAGCCAAACACTTCGTCCATGTACAACAGTGCCCGTAAGCTGCTGGTGCCAGGCTGGGTGCGCATCCAGGCCAGGAGTTCGTTCAGCAGAATGGTCACGAAGAACATTCGCTCGCTGTCGTTCAGATGAGCGATCGATAGGATCGAAAGCCGCGGCTTGCCCTCGGCGCTATACAGCAAGTCTTTGATCGAGAGCGGTGCCCCCTGCATCCACCCCGCAAAGCTCGGCGACGCCAGCAGGTTGTTGAGCTTCATCGCCAAGTCGGTACGATCGGCCGCGGAGTAGAAGGTTTCGAGATCCATGATGCCCACCTTGTCGAACGGCGGCTTCTGGATGCTACGAATCAGTTCGGCGACACTCAGGTCGCGACCTTCCTGCCAGGCAGTGTTCAAGATATTGGATAAGAAGATGTGCTCGCGACTCTGCACCGGATCGGCCTGAATTCCCAAGAGGGCAAGCACCCCGCTGGCGGCCGATTGAATACGTTCGCGCATCTCGTCGACATCGTCGAGCAACTCCTTCGGCGGAGCCGCGAACGACTTGAGCACCGTGATCGGGATTCCTGCGGTCGAACCTGGCGTGTAGATCACTCGCTCGACTGAATCGCAATAGTTCTGAATCCGCTGCGGCCCCTCGCCCCACTGCTCGAGCCCGCTCTTCCATAGCTCGGCAGTTGCCTCGGCGTACTCGTCGGGAGTCTTGCCTTTGCGGGCTGCTTCGCTCTCGTCGATCCAAGGCCGAAAGTCGCTCGGCGCGAGTTTGGGAAACGCGAGCAGCAAGTTGCCCAGGTCGCCTTTGGGATCGATCGCAATGGCTGGCACTCCGTCGAGCGCGGCCTCTTCGAGCAGCGACAAACACAAACCGGTTTTACCGCTGCCGGTCATTCCGACGCAGACCGCGTGGGTGGTCAGGTCCTTGCTACGATACAGCAGCGGCGCGGCCGACGTTTCGCCGGTGGCCAAATCGTGTTCGCGGCCAAGATAGAAGGAACCCAGTTTCTCGAAGTCGGACATGGCGAAGCGGCAAGCAGCGAGGGCGGTGTTCGGAGTTCGGGCGACGTGCGCCTCAGAATAGCCGAAATCCGCCAAGATCGACAGTCACGCCGGAATCGAAACGCTGGCTGAAATCAAGCCACGTTGAGTCCAGTCGACGACCGATGGCTCGATCAGGCTGCCGAGGTTTGCGTGCGTCGCAGGGCTTCGTCGATGGTCGCGTAGACGTGGTCGACCGACAAATCCCGCATGCAGGCGTGATGCCCCAGCGGGCAAGTGCGAGCCATGCAGGGCTGGCAATCGAGATTCAGCGTCAGCGCGGTTTCGTTGGGATCGTGCGTCTCGGTATGCTCCGGCGACGTGGGGCCGAACAGTGAAATCACCGGCCGACCAAACGCCAGGCCGAAGAACCGCGGACCGCTATCGGTCGTCAACAACAACCGCGCCCGGCGGATGCAAGCCTTGGTCAGGCCGAGTGGCACATCGAAATCGGCCAGGCTCACCACCCGACGATCGCCCGCCAGTTTGACGATGGTGCGGGCGATGTCGCGTTCCTGCGGCCCGCAATTGACCAGCACATGCAGATTCTGTTCGTGGGCTAGTCGCTGAGCCACCGCGGCAAAGTGCTCAGCGGGCCAATGCTTGGCAGCCCCGTAAGCGCCACCCGAGTTCATCACGACCACGCGATTGTTCACCGGCAAATCGAGCACTCGCCATACCGAGTCGGCGGCGGCTTCGTCTTCGACGGTGGTCGCCAACTCAAGCTGCGGCATCTCGATACCACTTCCCGCAGCGTAGGCAACGCGCAGGTAGGAATCGATGGTCGGGCTGTGATCCTCAGCCACGCGTTTGTTAATTAGTAGTCGTCGCAGGTTGCGAGCGGTACCGATGCGAGTGCCGGCGCCGCTTCGCCAGGCCATCCACCCGGTGCGCAGCGAGTTGGTAAGCAGCACGGCCACGTCGGGCCGGGCGGCACGCAGGCGAGCAATGGCCGTCCGACCGGCATACTCGCCTTGCTTGACATCGGGCTTGTACAGGATCTGCTCATCGAGCCACGGGGTGCCAGCTAGCACCTCGGCCACGTATGGACGCATAACGCCGATCAGCTCCCCTTCGTCACCTAGCATCTTGCGCAAGGCACGAATAGCCGGCGTGGCCATTACCACATCACCAATCCAGTTGGGCAGAAATAATGCGATCCGCATGAGGCACCTCGATACCTAAGATTTCAGGGAGTGGCGGATCGTAGCTGGCCACCCCACTCAAAGCAACAGCAGACAAGGAGTGCTAGCATGGCACTTCGATTCCCCGCGCGGCCAAGTCGAACAATAGCTGCTCGTGCCCGATGTACTGCACCGCGTCGAGGCCAGCCGCCAGCGCTCCTTCGACATTCACGAGCTTGTCGTCCACGAAGAACACTTCGCTAGCAGGCACCCCCGCCTGCTCGATGGCCACGTCGTAGATGCGTCGATCGGGTTTCATGCTCTGGGCGTCGAAGCTGGTCACGTACTCAGCGAACTGATCGTTGAGCACGGCAAATCGACCATCCAAAAGAAACCGCCAGTGGATAGCGTTGGTATTCGACAGGATGCCCAACCGATGCCCAGCCGCTTTCAACTGGGGAATTAAAGCAAAGCTCTCGGCAATCGGTTCGAACATGTCGGAAGCGGCGACCTCGAACGCTGCCCGATCGGGCGCAATGCTGAACTCGCGACATACGATTTCGAAAAACTCGTCGTCCGAAAACTCGCCGGCCTCGAACCGCCATTGCAGACCATCCTGCTCGCGTTCGCCGGCCATCAGCGCGGCAAGCTGGTCGTGGTCGGCCCCCGTAAGGTCGGCGACCTGGCGAATCGCCCGCTCGTTGTTGAACTTCAGCAGTACGTTACCCAGATCGAAGTAGAGAAACGAAGTAGTCATAAAGTCCTTATCGTTTTAGCGGCCAAAATGCCGAGGTTGGCTGGTTTCGAAACCGAGGATCCAGTCTACCCGCTCCTCGGCAACTCCGCAGGCGGCATCGCCGCCCGGTTTGCGGTACTACGAATACGCCTTTCGGAGCTAGAAATCTCGGATACGCCTAGAGAGTTGACCCGGCCCCCCGCCCGGTTTATTCTGCTATCTATCAAAGATGTGCTCCTCAATTACTCTTTGTTCGGAGTGACAGTCACGTGGCTGAGTTCCTTTCCCCATGCTCGGGGACGGGGCGACAGCTACGCGACCGCCGCTCCGGCGGGTGAACAAACTGAATGTCTGAGCTTAACGCCTCGCACGAGGTGCAGGTTGACTTCGAAGCGTGCCAAGCGCGCATCGGGTATTATTTCAAGAATCTCTCCTTGCTGGAGTCGGCCCTCACGCATGCTTCGGGGGCCGAAAACCGCTTGGCTTCGAACGAGCGGATGGAGTTCCTTGGCGACGCGATTCTCGGCTCGGTTGTTTGCCAACGCTTGTTTTTAGACTTTCCCGAGCACCTCGAAGGCGAGCTCACCCGACTCAAGTCGATCGTGGTCAGTCGCAAAACGTGTGCGAAGGTCAGCACCGCCATGGCGCTCGACCAGTTCTTGATCCTCGGCAAAGGCATGACTACCCACCCCGAGGTGCCTTCCAGCGTGCTGGCTGCGGTGTTCGAAGCCTTGGTAGCTGCCATCTTTCTCGACGGCGGCGGCGAAGCAGCGAAGGAGTTTATCGAACGCTGTATGGTGCCCGAGATCGAACTCGCCGAGTCGGGCGAGATGGGACGCAACTACAAGTCGCAGCTGCAACAACTCGCCCAGCGCGAGCATGGCGTTACGCCGAACTACCGCCTGGTCGACGAAAAAGGCCCCGACCACAGCAAGTGCTTCCAGGTCGCTGCCGAGATCGGCGACCAGCGATTCTCCCCCGCATGGGGAAAGAGCAAAAAGGAATCGGAACAGCGAGCCGCGGCCAACGCCATCTACGGGCTCCGCGGCGAAGACGCCCCCTACGGCGACGAGTTCCTGGAAGACGAGTACCAAGACGGCGAACCTGTTCCGAACGACATGACTGCAGGCGCCGATGACACCCCGTAACGACTCGGCCGACGTCGTCATCGTCGGAGCCGGCGCTGCCGGACTCATGGCAGCCGCGCGGGCTGCCAACCGCGGACGACGAGTCGTGCTGCTCGAAAAGAACAACAAGCCGGGCGCCAAGATTCTGATGTCGGGCGGCACCCGCTGCAATCTCACGCACGCCACCGATCGTAGAACGCTGGCCGATGCGTTTCCGCGCGAGCAAGCCCGCTTCCTCCGCAGCCCGCTGGCCGCACTGGGTCCCGAGGAACTGGTGGAGTACTTCCACGCAGCCGGCTTGTCGACCAAAGTCGCGGAAACCGGCAAAGTGTTTCCCACCAGCGACCGGGCTCTCGACGTGCAACTCACCTTGCTCAAACTGCTCAAGGAAAGCGGAGCCCAGCTCGCTCTTGGCGAAGCGGTGTCGACCATCGAGCGAACCGACCAACACTTTACCGTGGCGACCTCGAAACGCACGCTGCAAACTCCTCAAGTCATACTCGCTACCGGTGGTCAGTCGTACCCCGGCTGCGGTACTACCGGCGATGGTTACGTGTGGGCCAAGCACCTGGGGCACTCGATCGTGCCCCCCCGCCCTGCCCTGGTACCGCTCAAAACCAGCGAAGACTGGTTGCACGAACTCTCGGGCCTGACGATGCCGGATGTCACGGTCTCGGCTTTTGAGACGAACCAGCCCAAACCGCTCGCTCGCGATCGTGGCTCGCTGCTGTTCACCCACTTCGGCCTCTCCGGCCCAGCCGCGATGAACGTCAGCCGGGCGATCACTGCGACACCGAAAAACCACCTTCCGCGGGTAGAACTCGACTTGCTGCCCGACGTGACCGAAGAGCAACTCGTGCAAGAACTCAAGCAACTCTCCGGCAAGCGAGTGGTCCGCGGCTACCTGGCCGAACGACTCCCCACGCGACTGGCCGACGCACTGCTGCAAGTCGCTCAAGTACCGCTCGATCGCCAGGCGGCCGAGTTTGGCAAGAAGGAGCGGGCAGCCATCGTGCGATCGATCAAGCACCTGTCGTTGGCTACGCATGGCACGCTCGGTTTTGTGAAAGCCGAAGTCACCGCTGGCGGCGTCGCCCTCGACGAGGTTGACTCGAGAGACATGCAAAGCAAATGTTGCGAGGGACTCTACCTGATCGGCGAAGTGCTCGACATCGATGGCCCTATCGGGGGGTACAACTTCCAGGCCGCGTTCAGCACCGGCTGGCTCGCCGGCGAGCGGGTTTAGCGCTCACTCCACCCGCTCCACGATTAGCGGGGGAACACTCGTCGGCGACTCCGAGACTTCTATCGCCGAGCGCAGCATCTGCTTCGCCAGGTCGGCCGCATCGGGCGCGGCCAGCACGTTGGCCAGCGGTTGATCCACTTGTACCTGATCGCCCAAACGCACGAGCATTTCAACGCCGACCGACAGGTCGAGCACATCCTCTTTGCGACGTCGACCGCCGCCGAGTTCGATAATCGCCCGGCCGATTTCCTGCGTATCGATTCGCGTCACGTAGCCTGCGGTGCCCGCCAGCAACGGTTGCGCGGGAGCCACTGGGCGAACCGCGTCGAGGTCGCCCCCTTGCGCCCGCACCATCTCGGCAAACTTCTCCATGGCCAACCCATCGTCGATGGTCGCTTGCAACGCCGTGGTGGCGGACGCCAGATCGTTCGCCTGCCCGGTCATCACCAGCAGCTCGGCCCCCAGGGCCAGCGTGACTTCCACTAAATCGTCAGGCCCGCGACCTTCGAGCAACGCCAGCGACTCGTCGACTTCTACCGCGTTGCCCGCGAGTCGGCCAAGCGGCTGGTTCATGTCGGTGATCACCGCGACCGTCGGCACTCCCATCCGCTTGCCGGTGTCGACCATCGAGCGGGCGAGCTTCTGAGCGTCGTCGAGTGTTTTCATGAACGCCCCGCTGCCATGCTTCACGTCAAGCACCAACGCGTCGAGTCCTTCGGCCAGTTTCTTGCTCATGATGCTAGCCGTGATCAGCGGAATCGACTCGATGGTCGCGGTCACGTCTCGCAGCGCGTACAGCATGCGATCGGCAGGCACCAACTCCTTGGTCGCCCCGTTGATGACGCAGCCGACCTGATCGACCACGCGTCGCATCTCGTCGAGCGGCAAATTGGTTTGGAACCCCGGAATCGATTCGAGCTTGTCGAGCGTTCCGCCGGTCGCCCCGAGGCCTCGCCCCGAGATCATCGGCACCCGCAACCCGCAGCAAGCGAGCATCGCCGCGAGCGGTAACGACACCTTGTCGCCGATGCCGCCGGTCGAGTGCTTATCGACCTCTGGCTTGTCGGAACCCGGCCACTCGAGCGTCACGCCGGAGTGCAACATGTGCTCGGTAATCGACGCGGTCTCGGCGATCGACATCCCGCGACAACAAACTGCCATGGTGAATGCCGACATCTGATAGTCGGCCACCTCGCCGGCCACGTACCCCCGCACCAGGTCGGCAATCTCGCCATCGGTAAGCTCACCGCCGTCACGCTTCTTGGCAATCAGAAAAGTAGGATTCATCGTTGTGAGGGGTCAGGGTTGAGGGTTGAGGGGCTGGGGGCTGGGGGCTGGGGAAAAGAAGATGTTTGTTTAGCCCGAAGCCGAAGGCGATGGTTAGCGGGTTTGGTGAGTAAGTGAGTGGTAGGATGGGTAAAGCGAGTCTCCATTTATCCCTCTCCCCCTTGCGGGGAGAGGTTAGGAGAGGGGGTATTAGAGAAAAACAGCGGAAGTCCTTCCCTCGTCCGTACTTTCCCAATATTCCCACCTGGGAAAAAACGGATGGCCATAAGCTACTACGAAACAACAACTTACACGATCCGATAGTTTCCCATTGGGAAAAAACGCATCGAGTGGGAATCTATTTTCGCTCCACAGCCATGCTGTAAATCGTTTCGTAACAACAGTTTATAATCAAGAGCCCCAGGCCTTTCTCAAAAATAGATTCCCACCGGTGGGAAAATTAAAACGGACTGCCAGCACCCCCGGCCGGCGACTCCCTCTCAGCGACTCGCCGCATGGCCTTCGGTGCGTACTTCTCATCCGCGCAGCAACGAACCTCCCGCTACGACCACAAAAAGTCGCAGCCGGCATGCTGCAATCGGTTTTCAAACTGCTTTCATACGCAACCCCATTAAATGAACTATTGAACACCACCTATTAGAGCATGTGGATGGCGGATTGCAAGCGTTATTTTTGGCCACCTGGTTGAGCACAAGAATAAGAAGTAGTGCGAAAATCGGACAATAGCGACTGCCAAAGTTAGCCATCATCTTCATTAAAGAAATCTTGAGAAATATCGGACAACTCGTATCGCTTGGACCGTGTTACACCTACTCCATGATCGATCATTAAGGCAGTAAGCTGATTTCCATCAACCAACACAACCGTTTTCCCTTCAATACGATCAATATACTCGATGGCTTCTTTGCTATAGCACCCCGTAGTGAGTACCACCCCTTTGCGAGAGCGGTGATAGTCCATACTGCCAACGAACGCCTGAATGACCTGTCGGCCTACCGTTCCTTCCCAGCGTTTGGCTTGAACGACAACCTTGTCGAGTCCTAACTTGTCCTCATAGATAATGCCATCGATGCCACCATCAGACGACCTCGGGGTTGTCAGACCTCTGCCAGTTGCACCACCATACCCCATCTCTCGCAGCAATGTGATAACGACCTTTTCAAAGAAGAATGGGTCCGTATTCTTAAGCGTATCCAATAACTCGCCCTGAATTTCATGGCGGTGCTTCTTGTAGGCTGCTTCGATGATCTCCTCAGGAGTGCCCAACTCCCCATCCTCCTGACTAATCGAATCATTTGGCTTAGCATGAGCAAATTCACGGAATGATTCGTATTGTTCCAGTAGCTTCTGATCAATGGATTCGGGGTTTGTAGCCAACAAGCGACTTCCTGCATCAGTAATTCTAATATGCCCCCGCTTAACTGACTCCAATAACCCAGCTTTCTTCAGGTAGGTGCGTGCCCAAGCAATTCGATTGACGACAACACGCTGCTGGCCACTTGGAAGAACCTCAGAGCGTTCTTCATCAGTTAAGTTGAACTGATCTGCCAAGCGATCGTAGAAATCCCGCAACTGATGAACTTCTCCATCTGCAAGTCCATGCAGCATCGGCAACATAAACTGATCGTATCTGGGAATTGACATTCTAGCCCCAGTGAACGGGGACTCTTTTCTGCTAAATAGCTGTCAGTGAAAAGACGATGCAAAGTTCACTCGACATATACTGGCAAGGAACAGACAGTGTAGTTAATACCACTCTGGTATTATTCACCGAATCAGGCAACTATTGCAACTATGCGTGGATAAGATAGAAATGACTCGTTGCGGTCTCGGCCGTGCGGCGGCGAGTGGCTAAGGTTCTTACTCGACCGCTATCGACTGGCAAACTCGAACCCAGGGCGGCACTTTGACTCGTGGAACTCGTCGGCGTTTGCCCTGGGCTAAGTTGTTTCGCCCCTGCGGGGCTGGGGATGGGCTAGGTCGCTAGAAGCTCCTTCAGCATGAAATGGTAAAGCGTTTACGCTACCCTTCACTTACCACGCTGCTCAGCACTCCTTCGACGATGGCCATTAGCTTATCACTCGCCGACGCGGCCGCGGCGACGACTTGCTCGCCGGTAGTTTCGCCGAGTTGGTCGGGGCTGCAGGCGTTGGTGACTGTCGAGAGCCCCAGCACTCGCATGCCGAGTTGCACGGCGACGATTACTTCGGGCACGGTGCTCATGCCGACCACGTCGCCCCCGAGGCGGCGGACCATGCGGTACTCGCCGCGGGTTTCGTAGGTCGGGCCGAGCATGCCGACGTACACTCCGCGATGGCAGAGGAAACCTTGCTCGCGTGCGACCTGCTGCGCCCGGTCGGCCAGCTGTTGGTCGTAAGGCTGGCACATGTCGGGCCAGCGGGGGCCTAACTGGGGATCGTTCGCGCCGACCAGCGGGTTGCGGAACATCAGATTCAGGTGGTCGTCGATCACCATCACGTCGCCCACCTGGTAGCTGGGATCGAGTCCGCCGGCCGCGTTCGACACCACCAGCAACTCGGCCCCGAGCGTTTGCATCACCCGCACCGGTAGCGCCACCAATTCGGGAGGGTGTCCTTCGTACATATGGAACCGCCCCTGCATGGCAATCACCGGCAAGCCAGCCAGAGTGCCGCACACCAGGCGGCCCGCGTGTCCGATCGCCGTGGACTTTGGCAAGTGCGGCAACTCGGTGTACTCAATCACCGTGGGCTCGGCGATACGATCCGCCAATCCGCCGAGCCCCGACCCCAAAATAACGCCCACCTTCGGTACCGCCGACCACCGCTGCTGAACAGCCTGGGCGACTTCGGTAACTTGAGCAGCGGTGATGGTCATATTTTCTTTCCCAGGCAACGTTTCGGCTCGTGAAGAACTCCCCCGCCCGCCGCATCAGGCATGTTTCTTACCCCCCTCTCCTAACCTCTCCCCGCAAGGGGGAGAGGGATGGAACGAGGAGGTTCCCTGATTCTTTGGACAAACAATCCTTACGGACAATCACGTCCCTACAGACAAACAATCCCAAAGGACAATCACATCCAAAGATTAAATCATTCAGCGCGCGGTTACTTCGACAGGTGAGCCAGCACCCCTTCGAACAGCGCCCGCAGTTTGGGTTCGGCCTTGCCAGCGGTGGCGATGATCTCTTCGACGTCGGCTGGTTCCAACGCGTCGGGCAGGCACATATCGGTCACCACGGCGACACCGAACACGCGGAGCCCGCAATGCACGGCCACGATCACTTCAGGCACGGTGCTCATGCCGACCACGTCGGCGCCGATCATCCGCAGGAACCGATACTCCGCACGGGTTTCCAGGCAGGGACCAGTCACCGCGACCGACACTCCCTTGTGGGCAACGAAGTTCTCGCGGCGGGCGACTTCCATGGCCACGTCCATAAGTTCCGCATCGTACGGCGCACTCATGTCGGGGAAGCGGGGACCAAGGCGGTCGTCGTTCACGCCGACCAGCGGGTTATCGCCCATCAGGTTGATGTGGTCGTCGAGCACCACCACGTCGGCCGGCTTGTAGTACGGGTTCATGCCGCCGACGGCCTGCGACACGCAAAGCGTATCGGCACCCAAAGCCTTGAACACGCGAACCGGCAACGTGATTTGCTTGAGCGGATAACCTTCGTACTGATGGAACCGACCTTCCATCGCGACGACCGGCAGCCCGTTGAGCTTGCCACACACCAAGCGGCCGCGATGGCTCGTCGCGGTGGAAACCGGGAAGTGAGGGATGTCGCCATACTCGATGGAAGCCTCGACCTCGATCTTGTCGGCCAAAGTCCCCAGCCCGGTACCAAGAATGATGCCCGCCTTGGGAGTCTCTTGCCATTGGCTACGAATGGTGGCCACGGCTTCTTCGATTTTGTCGTACAAGTCAAGCATGCGTCGTTCTCAATGGGTTGGTTAGAAGGTGTGTGGAGCGACTCAAGAAGAACTTTCTCCACTCATCCCTCTCCCCCTTGCGGGGAGAGGTTAGGAGAGGGGTCTATAAACAATGGGAAAGTTCTTTTTGAGTCGCTCTGTATTATGTGGGCACGAGGGCCCGTATCCGATTTGCCGCTGTAGCCGCCCTTGTGGCGACAGCACCGCTTCGAGGAGCGACTTGGAAAGAACTTTCTCTACTCATCCCTCTCCCCCTTGCGGGGAGAGGCTAGGAGAGGGGGTATTAAATAATGGCAGTTCTTTCCAAGTCGTTCCTCGTCTGTCGGTCGTTTAGTAATCGGAACTCGGGGGAGCCCCTTCGGCGAGGGCCAACGTGCTGCTGGTGCCGAGCCTCGTAGCGCCGAGCTCCACGAACCGCTGAGCGTCGGCAAACGAACGCACCCCGCCCGATGCTTTTACCTGCACCGCGTCGGACGTGTGTTTGCGCATCAGCACGATGTCGTGATCGGTCGCGCCGGTGCTCACCAACTGGCCCGCTTCGTTCTTCACGTAGCCAAAGCCAGTGGAGGTCTTCACGAAGGCCGCGCCGGCCGCTTCGCTGATCTCGCACAAGCGAATCTTCTGCTCGTCGCTGGCAAGCAGCCCGGTTTCGAAGATGACCTTGGTGATCGCCCCATTGTCGTTGGCCGCTTTCACGACCTCGCGAATGTCTTCGGCCACGTAGTCCCACCCGCCGCTGAACACCTTGCCGAGGTTCACCACCATGTCGACCTCGCGGGCGCCGAGCTTGCAGGCTTCCATGGTTTCGGTCGCCTTGGTGAGGGTGCTGGTTCCACCATGCGGGAAACCAATCACGGTGCTCACCAGCACCTTGGAATTCATCAGCGCCAAGCGTGCGACTGGCACCTGCGACGGCTTCACGCAAATGCTGGCCACGCCGACCCGGTCGCACAACGCACACGCTTCGCGGACGTCGTCGTCGGTCTGCTGCGGCTGCAACACGGCATGATCAATCATGGCGAGAATAGAATTCACGGCAACCTCGCAGGGCTCGAGAAACAGGACAAACCCGGATTATACCGCGAGTGCCGCGGAGGCTGTAGTGGTAGAGAATGTGCGGTCGCGGAGCGGGCGGAGACAGCGTCTGGTGCATCAGCCCTGAGACGACTTGCTCCCCGCTCCTCCAGCCCCCTATGCTGTACCCAGCCGCTTGTGCTTTCGACAACGACTAAGTGGGGCTACCGGTGAAGTTTAAGTTCAGCCTTCGGTTCTTATTGATCATGATGCTTGTCGTCTCGGCCTGCATTCCTGTTGCCGTCCATTACTATCGCTACTACGACTATCCTCAATACTTCATCACCCAACTGGGAGAGTACCAGTTCCTCGATGATTCTCGAGTACTGGAGCTTTACGAAGAGGATGGCTACATCAACTATCGCTTCAAAACAGGCGGGAAGAGTAGGGGCACATCAAAGGCAAGTATCCCCAAAGGTTCCCCGTGGTTTGCCTTCGTCGAAACTCGAAATAGGGTATGGATATATGATGGCGTCGATGATCTCGTCCTATTGTCCAACAGCGAGAAACAAAGGGGCACCTATTCAATCAAAGTTTGCGGCGACTGGTTAATTCAGCAGATCCCGCCCGAAGTAACATCTCGCCTACCCAATCTGCTGGACAATTCCAAGAGTTCTGAAACCAACAATGTGGACGCTGCATCTGGCGAGTAGCATGAATTCGGCTGGTGAATCCTCACGCAGAGACGGCAGAGGGTTTCTCTTGAGGTTTGGCCAACAGACCATCAACCGCACAGCGGCGGTAGTGCGTCGCCACGAATGTCAGTCCTGAATCTAAATCAAGACTTCGACCTGGAGTTCGAGTCGATCGACGAAGCCATCGAGGCTGTGGTCACCGAAGTCGACGCGGGCGCGATGCTCGCCATGCTTACTGCACTCGAAGCAGAACCAGACCATGTAGTCGAAGAAGTCATGGACGACGACGCGGTCGGCCTTGAGGATCCCTGGACGCATCGTGAGCTGCTGGCAAACTCAAGTCGCTGGCCATCGAGCGACTCTCGGCACACGATGACAAGGACGGATCCGACGTTGCACGACTCTCGGAATGAGAGGTCGCTTCCCCCAAAAACCATCTGCAACCAATTGCAGCATCTCGCCCCCTAAATCTCCGGGTGTCATTGCCAGCAGCCCTCTGCTGCCAAAAGGAACGATCTGTTTTGGCACGTTTTCTCGGTAAATCCTGCGTATCGCAATAGAGAGCCCTCCCCCCCGCTATGGCCGCTATAGGGGGGTCCGGGACATCTAGCTAAAAATACCCAAAAGGCTAGCTACAAACTGTGCTACCGAGTAGAATCCTCGAGGCTCGCATGGCGTTGCGATGAACATCTGGTCGGTCCAGACGATCTTGGGCTGCCGACTATTGGGGGTGTGCTGCGTTTGAAGACGTTCAGCACGCAGGGGGATGCGACCCCCTCGTCCTTTGGGGACGACACTCGACCTATGCGATTTTCTATTTCTTCAGGGAGACACTTTTGATGCTACGTAAATGCGTGTTTTCGCTGGGCTTGGTGCTAGCCCATTGCACCCTGCAGGGTGTTGCCTTGGCAACCATTCCGTTCGTGCCAGTGGTGCCCCCTTACGACGGCCAGATCGCTGGACCCAGCGTGTTGCTGCCTAGCCAAGTGGCAGGCAAAGAGTATTCGCACGACAGCGATTATTCGGCGTTTGGTGTCGGTGGCATTATCGATCCCGAGCAAGTGATCAAGTGGGACGGCTCCGGCGGAACCGAAGACGGCCGCGACTACAGCGGCTCGCGCCCGACCTACACGTCGGACGACCAGGTCGACGCCCTAGCGAATACCGGCGACGTCCTGTTGACCAGCATGACCTACGACTATGCCCATATGGTGTTTTCGGTCGATCGCGACATCAACGTGTACGACGGAGCGACCGGCGGCTACTCACCATGGCAGTTGCCATCGGCAGGCCCCATCGCCGTATCGATCGGCAACGTTGGTGGTGCTGGAGAACTGTGGATTGAGCGGGCGGGCTTTTACTCGGCTCCGGCTACCTTCGAACTCTGGGCTTCGCAGGAACAGATCAACGGCATGCCATTGCCTAACGACATCGATGGTGTCGAAACCGGCGGCGACGACAACAAGGACTACACCGGCGCGGTGGTCTACTCGCTATCGGCCGACTACCAGAGCGGCGACATCGGCACCGACGCGGTAAGCGTGTGGAACGAATCGGGAACCCCCTACCTGTACCAGGCTACGATTGCCGCTGCGGTACAGCAACTGCTGGGTCCGATTCCGACCTCGGCCATCCTGCCCAGCCAGAACGTCGGCGGCATCGATGCCATTAATGTCGACGCCATGATGACCCGCGATGCGAACGGCAACGATCTCTTCGACGCCGAGGCTGGCAAGTCGGATGTTTTCGTCTTCAGCATTCAACAGATCCTCGACCCGGCCGATGCCGATGGGTTCTACGCAACAGGCTCGGAACTGTTTCTGCTCGAAGCCAGTCCCAGCTCGATTAACGTGTCGTACCTGCCCCACGGCGGCCACGAATGGAGTCACGACTGGACACTCGATTCGCTGGTGATCAGCGAAAACGACACCGGTGGCGGGTACGGCGTGATCGACATCAACGCCCTCGAAGCCATCGGCTCCCAAGAGGTGCCCGAGCCCTCGACCTGGTGCCTCGGCGCGTTGGCCATGGCCGTCACCCTGGTAGCCGGCCACCGGCTACGCTAGGGCGATCACCACGAAGACTCGGCCTCGCCGACAAAGAGTATCTGTTACCACTCGCAGCCTAGCAACGTCTGGGCTGCGAGTTTTTTATTGGCACCGCCTCATGGCTTATGGGGAGGGTACACGCACACAATACTCAGCACGAGCTCCGCTCACTCTCCTCGTCGCAAATCGGCGAAGTCGTCGGCGATGAGTTGTGGTTCGTCTGATTCACCGTTCCAGAGGTAAACCGAGTGTTGCAACGTGTCGGGGTGGTCCGCCATCGGCATCAGCACCAGCAGGTCTCCGCCGCCGTTGTGGCCGATCACGACCGCGTTAGGAGGAAAGCCATACCGACTTTCTCGCGTCGACTTGGTTTCGCGATCGATACTACTGCAAGTGCGGCGGAGTCGTTTGCGATCGCTCGCGTCGAGAAACGAGTACAAGTAGAACACATCCCACTCGGTCTCCACGCTCCCCCCGTTTCGTTTTACCATCGCGGAAACAAACGACGCCGGAAAACGCACGCCGAGCCTCGCCTCGGTTTCGGTAACCCACTGAATGTCGACTGGAAACGCCATGATGGGTCAATTTTACGACAGGGAAGTCTGCTGAGCCAGAGAGCAAGGGGCCGTCGCCGCTCCGCGGCTTATGTCTGAAGCCGCGGAGCGGCGGCAGGGCGTAGCCTGGTGGCGCGAGCCCCAGGAACACCCCGCGTTCACCACCTGCTACAATAGGAGTCTCATTCGACTCTTCAGGAGTATCACCATGGCAAGCACCTTTACCTGCCTCGACTATCACGTCGTTTTCAGCACCAAGTATCGCAAGCCAACGATTCGTGAAGAGCTGAGGGAAAAGCTTTATCGATACGTGGGCGGGATCGTGCGGGCCGAGAATGGATGCCTTCGCGAAGTCGGTGGCATGCCCGACCACATTCATCTACTCCTGGCGCTCCCTCCAACGATCGCCGTTTCGGACGCCATTCGAATGGTCAAAACCAATTCATCGAAGTGGGTGAACGAGCGAGGGGACCAACCGACGAGGTTCCAGTGGCAAACCGGGTATGGTGCCTTTAGTGTCAGTGCTTCGCAACGCGAGGTTGTCCGGCATTACATCCGCAATCAGGAAGAACATCATCGAAAACGAGACTTCAACGAGGAGTTTCTCGAAATGCTCGAACGGCACCACATCGACTACGACCCCAAATATGTGTTCGAGTGACAACTCGTTGGGAGGATCTCTGTTTTTGGTTCTCTTGGTTTCTTGGGTCTTGCGACCCAAGCTACGCGCCGTCGCCGCTCCGCGGCTGCACAACCCTAGCCGCGGAGCGGCGGCAGCGCGTAGCCTGGTGGCGCGAACCCCAGGCCTCCCATCAACATCCCCTCAACGGCATCCCCCGTCGGCCCGCAACGCTCCTCCCCAAGACCCTCCGACCTCCTCAGTTTTTCCTAGTAATTGGCCACTTGGTTTGATCTAATACGTGATTCCCATCGGCGCGGGTGCGTCGGCTGGGGGTGGTACCTACCACCTGCTGAGGGGCGTTTTGCCCCCAGGGGTGGGGCGAAATCGAGTGAGAATTATGACGCTAACGAACAAAACACCCTTTGAAACACTGTACTTTTCGGCAAATCGCCGAACTGCGTTTTGCCCCCACGAATCGATTTCCCGGTATTGGGGGCATAACGCCCAATTCAGCCCAACGCGAACCAAAGGTAGAATGAGCGGTCGTGAATAACATCCGCGCTGTCGGCGGTCCGCTTTCGGCCATCAGCAACTTCCCACACCCAACTCCAAACTCCTCTCCTATCATGCTCAACAAATACTCCAGCAAAATTACGCAGCCCAAAAGCCAAGGTGCCAGCCAGGCCATGTTGTACGGCACCGGCATGACCGACGACGACATGCAGCGGGCCCAGGTCGGCATCGCCAGCATGTGGTACGACGGCAACACCTGCAACATGCACCTGCTGGACCTCGCGACCAAGGTAAAGGAAGGCGTGGCCAAGGCCGACATGGTCGGCATGCGATTCAACACCATCGGCGTCTCCGACGGCATCTCGATGGGCACCGACGGCATGAGCTACTCGCTGCAGTCGCGCGACCTGATTGCCGACAGCATCGAAACCGTGATGGCCGCCCAGTGGTACGACGGACTGATCGCGCTGCCAGGCTGCGACAAGAACATGCCAGGCTGCTTGATGGCGATGGGCCGGCTGAATCGCCCTTCGATCATGGTATACGGCGGCACCATCAAACCAGGCTTTACCAAGTTCGGCGGCGAGGAGCAGAAACGCGACATCGTCTCCGCGTTCCAATGCTACGGAGAGTTCATTGCCAGCTCGATTAGCGAAGACGAGCGGAAAGAGATCGTCCGCAAAAGCTGC